>NZ_QKWS01000010.1:0-5611 GCF_004328055.1 Meridianimaribacter sp. CL38
GTACAGGTGATGCAAAAGTATCCAGAGATGGTTATCTCAGTATCGTCACATACAGACAGTAGAGGATCAGCATCATACAACATGGCCTTATCGGACAGGAGAGCAAAGACAACAGTATCTTATGTAGTCTCTAAAGGGATAGACAGATCAAGAATAACAGGATCAGGCAAAGGAGAGAGTGAGCCTAAGGAAGACTGTGGATCAGGATGTACAGAGGAACAACACCAGATGAACAGAAGGTCGGACTTCATCATCGTTAGTGGTGGACCTATGTAATATTGCTTTGAAAAATAAAGCTTAACTAATATAAAACACTAGCCTAATGAGAAAAATTACATTATTTGTTTCGTTTTTCATTATTTGCTTGTCAATGCAGTCGCAGACTTATTTGCAAGAAAATTTTGATACAGAAATACCAGCAACCTGGACAATTACAGATGGAGGAGCTGCAACAGGAGATTCTTGGGTATCTGGATTACAGGGAGGTTTTAACAGTTTAGATGGTTCAAATGGAGCTATTGTAGACAGTGATGCTAACGGAAATGGAACGTTGCTTCAAGAGACATTGACCTCACCTGTTTTTGATAGTTCAGCAGCAACAGGACTGTTTTTAGATTTCCAGCAGTACTTTAATAGTATTGGTGGAGATGCTGCTATTGTAGAAGTTTATGACGGTTCTGCATGGGTAGAAGTATTAAACCAAACAGCAGACGTAGGAACTTTTGCTACACCAGATGAACAACATATAGATATTACAGCCTATGCAAATGCTAATATGCAAATTAGGTTTTACTATGATGATGGAGATGTTTGGGCTTGGTATTGGATGATAGATAATGTACATGTTTATAATTCTACATGTAATAATCCTTCAGGTTTAGATGCATTAGTTAATGCAACAACAGTTGATTTAAGTTGGATTGAAGGAGGAACCGAAGATGCATGGGAAGTTATTAATCAAGTTGCAGGAGGACCAGTGCCAACTGAAGCCGATTCAGGAGTTTCTGTAGGGACTAACAGTTTACAAATAACAGATTTAACCGAAGGTACTGATTACGAGTTTTATGTTAGAGCAGATTGTGGTGCAGATGGGTTTAGTATCTGGGCAGGACCATTTGTTTATAGAATTAGTGGACCTGGAGAAACATGTAGTAACCCAATAATGGTAACCACTCCATTACCTTATGTAACAACAGATGACACTTCTAATTATGGAGATGATTATACTGGAGGACCTGGAGACGATTGTGGTGTAGGTTTTGGTTATTTAGGAGGAGATGATGTAGTATATTCATATACACCAGCAGTTGATACTTCAATTGATATTGAATTGTCAGGAATTGGTACGTATACAGGTATTTTTGTATATACAGATTGTGCCAACATAGGAACACAATGTGAAACAGGAGCTGTAAATGGATTTGCCGGAGGAGATATGTTAATTGATAACTTCTCTGTTACTGGAGGAACAACCTATTATATAGTAATTTCAACATGGCCATCACCTCAAAGTACTCCTTACACATTAACAATTACAGAAAACACTTGTGTAGATCCAGTGGCGACTTATGAAGTAGTTAGTGATTGTATTAATGGACCACAATTTTTTGTTGATGTAAATTTAACCGATTTAGGATCGGCAGGAACAATTACAATAAGTGATAACCAAGGTAGCACACCTCAAAATGTTGATGCCACAGGTATATATACTTTTGGACCATTTGCTAATAACACAGGAGTTGAAATTTTTGTTGTTAATGACGATGATGCCAATTGTGCTCTTTTAAGCCCAAGTTTAACCCAAGAAATTTGCTTGGATTATGTAGTAGACTGTACAGCTGGTCCAGTAAACTTTGTGTATTGTTATGAAAATAACGATACCAACGTATTTACTTTTACTAGTAGTGACGGAACACCGCTTAATTTTGTAATTAACTCAGGACAAGTAGAAAATGGTTGGGATGAATTACATATTTATGATACTGATGGAACCGAGTTAACACCACCAGATTTTTATGGAAATAATGGGGATGTTTCTGGAGTAAACTATCAATCTTTAGGAGATACAATATCATTTACAGTAACTGCTGATGGTGTATTTAGTTGTGAAACTGAAGGTTACACACCACTTGATATAACTGTTAGTTGTGCTACATGTATTAATCCGCAAGCTACGTATGCTATAGTTGATGATTGTGATAATGGAGATCAGTTTTTAATTGATGTAAATGTTACCTCTATGGGTGATGCAACATCATTAACAATATCAAACAATATAAATGCTGATACAGTTCCAGCTAATGCTGAAGGAACCTATCAAATTGGACCATTCCCTTTCTTACAAGATGTAATAGTAACAATAAGTAACGATCAAGATGGAAACTGTGTAATTAATAGTCCTGCAATACAGCAATTAGCTTGTCCACCAGACAATGACAATCCATGTAATGCTACAGTTGCTTCAGTTAATACTGATGATTCTTGTACAGTTGTAACTCCAGGAACAGTGCTAGCAGCAACAGACTCAGGTGTGCCATCTGGAACATGTGCTGGAAACCCACATGATGATGTATGGTTTGAATTTACAGCTAATAGTGAAGCACAAATTATTTCTCTCGCTAATATTACAGGAGGAACATTTAATTTAGATTTTGGTGTTTACGAAGGAACATGTGATAATTTAACTGAATTATATTGTACAACTGAAACTGCTGGAGCGGTAACAAACTTAGTTGTTGGTAATACATATTATGTAAGAGTATTTTCTTTTGATGGAGAAGATAACACAACAACGTTTGATTTATGTATAAGACCTTCCCCAGGTAATGTTTTGGTTGATCAAACAACTTATACTATAGAAGAGTTAGTGCTAGATGTTTTAATTGATAGTCCTTGTGCTCAAGTAACAAACATTACATACTCAACAGGAACAGATTATGGTGATGTAAATGGAATAGGATATTTTTACAGAGAAAGTGACGGATTCCCGTTCGAAAATGGAATCTTATTAACTACAGGAGATGCTTCTTTAGCAGCAGGACCTAATCAAAATGCAATGAGCGATGGTTTATTAGCATGGTTAGGAGACCCAGATTTAGATGCAGCTGTAGGTATACAATCTAGTAATGCTACTGTAATTGAGTTCGATTTCGTTCCTCTAGATGATGAGCTTAGTTTTGATTTCATTATGGCATCCGAAGAATATAACGGAAGTACAGGTGGAACCTTTGAATGTACGTATTCTGATGCGTTTGCATTTTTATTAACTGATGAAAATGGTGTAACAACAAACTTAGCAGTATTACCAGGAACAAATACACCGATTTTAGTAACAAACATTCATCCAGATAACCCTGGTTGTTCAGCTATAAATGAAGAGTACTTTGGAGGATATACACCAAATAACTTACCACCTACATCTTTTGATGGAAGAACTACTGTATTTACAGCATATTCAGAAGTTAACATAGGAGAAACATATCACATAAAATTGGTAATAGGAGATGATTCTAATGGTGGGTTTGATACTGCCTTAGATTCTGGAGTATTCCTTAAAGCAGGTAGTTTTGATATTGGAGAAGTAGACTTAGGTGTTGATATAACAATTGATGCTGGAACTGCAGTTTGTGATGGGCAGCCTGTTGTTTTAGATACTCAAGCTCCTCAAGTAGATCACGTTTGGTATAAAGATGGATTTTTAATTGAAGGAGCAACAACTTCTATATTAGAGGTAACTGAAGCTGGAGAATATACAACTCAAATTATTTTCTCCCCTCAATGTATCATTTCTGATACAATTGTAATCGAGTTTTTACCAAACCCTGAAGTTGAAAGTACTCCTTCCGATTTAATTGCTTGTGATGAATCAGGTTTTGGAGAGTTTTATTTATATGAAGCTGATGCTGAAGTTTTAGCTGAAGGTCAAAACCCAGATGATTTTACAATATCTTATCATTTAACTGAAGCAGATGCTATTGATAATGTAGGTGAGTTATCAAGTCCTTATACAAATGTGTCAGACCCACAAACAGTTTATGTGAGAGTGACTAACAATGCAACACAGTGTTACTCTACTACTAGTCTTAATTTAGTTGTTGAAGACCCATTATTTACATCTTTCCCAACAGATTTTGACTATGAGGTTTGCCCTAACGCAACAATACCAATAGAAATAACAGCAATTCCTGAAAACTATCAAGAATCTGAAGTAACAATTAATTGGTATCAAGATGGAGGTCTTATTGATGGTGAAAACGGATTAACTATACCAGTATTGATTGCTGGATATTATGAGATTGAAGTTATTAATAATACAACAACATGTAGTTATATAGCAGGTATTGATATCGTTGAATTAGAGAGTTGTGTAATACCAGAGGGTATTTCCCCAGGAGTAAGTCCAGGACAGAATGACACATTTGATTTAAGTAGTTATGGTGTAACACGATTAGAGATATTCAACCGTAATGGCGTATTAGTATATTCTAAAGATAACTACACAAATGAGTGGTATGGTCAGAGCAATAGTGGAGATGAGTTACCAGTAGGTACTTACTTCTATACGATGATCTATGAGAATGGAGCAAAGAAGCGTAGTGCTTGGGTATACATCAACAAATAAGACTAACCGAAATTAATCTAAGAACATGAAAAGACTCACAATACTAATACTAACGCTCGTAGGCTTTCAGGTCTTTGGGCAGCAGGATCCACAGTACACACAGTACATGTATAATATGAACGTCATTAACCCAGCTTATGCAGGCTCAAGGGAGAATCTAAGTTTTGGTTTACTGTACCGTACGCAGTGGACAGGATTAGAAGGCGCACCAAAGACAGGAACATTCTTTGGTCACCTTCCCGTAGGCGAGAAAGTAGGATTAGGGTTATCGATTATATCAGATAACATAGGTCCAGTAAACGAGACCAATGCTTATGCGGATTTCTCGTATACACTTCGATTAGGAGGCGAACACCGCTTGGCGTTTGGTGTTAAGGCAGGCGCAACGTTCCATGATATAGGACTCACAGGTCTTGATGTAGTGGATCCCAACGATCCTTTCTTCTCGGAGAACATCAACAGTGTGACACCCAACATAGGCGCAGGAGCATTCTATTATACAGACCATTACTATTTGGCAGTATCCGTGCCGAATATATTAAATTCGGTACACCTTGATGCCAATGGTTTTGAGTTAGGCTCAGAAGTTAGCCATTACTTTATAACAGGAGGATATGTGTTTGACTTATCACAAAACACCAAGTTGAAGCCATCGTTTTTGGTGAAGTCAGCCTTTGATGCACCAACCTCTTTTGATGTAAACTTAAATGCGTTGTTTTATGATAAATTCGAGATAGGAGCCTCTTATAGACTTGATGATTCATTTTCCGGGCTTATCAATTTTGCGATTACCCCATCGCTACGTATAGGTTATGCTTATGATAGTGTTACTTCAGATATAAAGAGGTATGCACCAGCATCGCATGAGTTCATGTTATTGTTTGACCTTAACTTCCCTAAGAAGGTATCACGATCACCAAGATATTTCTAACCATTCAAGCCAAACCAAAGATGAAAAACATACAAAAATATTTATTGATAACCTTGCTG
>NZ_QKWS01000011.1:0-2500 GCF_004328055.1 Meridianimaribacter sp. CL38
AAAAAAAAATCAAAAAAGATTGTGGGATAAAAAAAAGGGTTTTATATTTGCACCCGCTTAACCGATAAGACGGTTTAGAAGAGAAGATAAAAGTTCATTAACATATTGAATTGACAGCGTAAAATTAGCATTGGAAACGATGTTAATTAAACAAAAGAATAGACCATTTTGAGTACTGAATAAAATTCCATATTAGTTGTTAAATAATATTTAAGATTTAACGATGAAGAGTTTGATCCTGGCTCAGGATGAACGCTAGCGGCAGGCCTAACACATGCAAGTCGAACGGTAACATGGAAAAGCTTGCTTTTCTGATGACGAGTGGCGCACGGGTGCGTAACGCGTATGCAATCTACCTTTTACAGGGGGATAGCCCAGAGAAATTTGGATTAATATCCCATAGTATCAAGAGTCGGCATCGGCATTTGATTAAAGATTTATCGGTAAAAGATGAGCATGCGTCCTATTAGCTAGATGGTGTGGTAACGGCACACCATGGCAACGATAGGTAGGGGCCCTGAGAGGGGGATCCCCCACACTGGTACTGAGACACGGACCAGACTCCTACGGGAGGCAGCAGTGAGGAATATTGGACAATGGGCGCAAGCCTGATCCAGCCATGCCGCGTGCAGGAAGACTGCCCTATGGGTTGTAAACTGCTTTTATACGGGAAGAAACACTCCCTCGTGAGGGAGCTTGACGGTACCGTAAGAATAAGGATCGGCTAACTCCGTGCCAGCAGCCGCGGTAATACGGAGGATCCAAGCGTTATCCGGAATCATTGGGTTTAAAGGGTCCGTAGGTGGATAATTAAGTCAGAGGTGAAATCCTGCAGCTCAACTGTAGAATTGCCTTTGATACTGGTTATCTTGAGTCATTATGAAGTGGTTAGAATATGTAGTGTAGCGGTGAAATGCATAGATATTACATAGAATACCAATTGCGAAGGCAGATCACTAATAATGTACTGACACTGATGGACGAAAGCGTGGGGAGCGAACAGGATTAGATACCCTGGTAGTCCACGCCGTAAACGATGGTCACTAGCTGTTCGGATTTCGGTCTGAGTGGCTAAGCGAAAGTGATAAGTGACCCACCTGGGGAGTACGTTCGCAAGAATGAAACTCAAAGGAATTGACGGGGGCCCGCACAAGCGGTGGAGCATGTGGTTTAATTCGATGATACGCGAGGAACCTTACCAGGGCTTAAATGTAAGTTGCATGATTTAGAGATAGATCTTTCTTCGGACTACTTACAAGGTGCTGCATGGTTGTCGTCAGCTCGTGCCGTGAGGTGTCAGGTTAAGTCCTATAACGAGCGCAACCCCTGTTGTTAGTTGCCAGCGAGTAATGTCGGGAACTCTAGCAAGACTGCCGGTGCAAACCGTGAGGAAGGTGGGGATGACGTCAAATCATCACGGCCCTTACGTCCTGGGCTACACACGTGCTACAATGGTAGGTACAGAGGGCAGCCACTGCGTGAGCAGGAGCGAATCCTAAAAACCTATCACAGTTCGGATCGGAGTCTGCAACTCGACTCCGTGAAGCTGGAATCGCTAGTAATCGGATATCAGCCATGATCCGGTGAATACGTTCCCGGGCCTTGTACACACCGCCCGTCAAGCCATGGAAGCTGGGAGTGCCTGAAGTCCGTCACCGCAAGGAGCGGCCTAGGGTAAAATTAGTAACTAGGGCTAAGTCGTAACAAGGTAGCCGTACCGGAAGGTGCGGCTGGAACACCTCCTTTCTAGAGAAAGACGACTAATAAGGAAGTTCAAAAAAGGAATAGTCTGTTCTTTTGCTGTTAATTTAAATGATCTATTATAGTAGAGTCTCATAGCTCAGCTGGTTAGAGCGCTACACTGATAATGTAGAGGTCGGCAGTTCGAGTCTGCCTGAGACTACTAAATTAATAGGAAATTCTGGAAGTTGAGTAGTGGTTATAGTCTAACTACTAACTACTATGTACTAACGACTAGTATATGGGGGATTAGCTCAGCTGGCTAGAGCGCCTGCCTTGCACGCAGGAGGTCATCGGTTCGACTCCGATATTCTCCACAATAGCGAAAGCTAAAAAGTTCATTGACATATTGAAAAAGATACATGAAAATTAGATAGAAATATTTAATAAAATTAAATTATTGTAACGAGCAATAATTGTAACTCATTAAAAAGACAAAAAGTACAATAAGCTAAATAAGAGCGTATGGGGAATGCCTAGGCTCTCAGAGGCGATGAAGGACGTGATAAGCTGCGAAAAGCTGCGGGGATTGGCACATACAAATTGATCCGCAGATATCCGAATGGGGCAACCCAGCATGTTGAAGACATGTTATCCGTAAGGAGGCGAACCCGGAGAACTGAAACATCTAAGTACCCGGAGGAGAAGAAAACAAAAGTGATTCCGTTAGTAGTGGCGAGCGAACGCGGAACAGCCCAAACCAGTATTGTTACGGCAATGCTGGGGTTGTAGGACCACGATATTTAATGCGTAATGAACT
>NZ_QKWS01000012.1:0-3899 GCF_004328055.1 Meridianimaribacter sp. CL38
GGTCAAGACCCATTGGTTTATACAGTAACCTATTACGAGACCCAAGCAGATGCAGAAGCACCTATGAATGCTATAGCAAACCCAGCAACCTATACCAATACAGGTAACCCACAGACGATACATGTAAGAGTAGAAGATGCTACCACACCAGACTGTTATGGATACACAAGCTTTGAGCTTATCGTTAACCCATTACCAGAAGTATTAGTGCCAACACCATTAGAAGTTTGTGATGACGATGCCGATGGTTTTGCAGCATTTACACTAACAGATAAGAATGCAGAGATACTTAACGGACAAACAGGTGTTAACGTCACTTACTATGAAACCCAAGCCGATGCAGACAATGCTACCAATGAGATTTTCTCACCATACACTAACATTGTCATCAACACGCAAACGGTATATGTACGTTTAGAAGATGCAACGACAGGATGCTATAATACTACGACATTAGAGCTAGTGGTTAACCCACTACCAGTAGCAGTAGCACCAACACCATTGGAAGTCTGCGATGATGATAACGATGGTTTTGCAAGCTTTACCTTAACATTAAAAGACGCGGAAGTATTAGGTGGTCAAACTGGAATGACAGTGACCTACCATGAGACCCAGTCTGATGCAGACAATGGTGTCAATGACCTATCAAGTCCATACAACAATATTGTACCAAACACCCAAACCGTTTATGTGCGTTTGGAAGATGACGCTTCAGGCTGCCATGACACAGTAGAGCTTACCCTATTGGTAAACCCATTACCAACCATAGGTGCGATAACACCATACGAGTTGTGTGACTATAACAACCCAGGCGACGAGCAAGAAACATTTGACCTTACGACCAAAGATGCAGAAATCATCAATGGACAGGTTAATGTAGCGGTAAGCTATTACGAAACACAGGCAGATGCCGAAGCAGGAATCAATGCGATAACCGTACCATATATTAATCAAACCAATCCACAAACCCTATATGTGGCACTTACCAATACAATTACAAACTGTGCTTCAGTAAGTAGTTTTGAGTTGGTGGTCAACCCACTTCCAGCATTAGTAGTTCCTACACCATTGGAAGTTTGTGATGATAATGTACCAGACGGCATAACAGACATTGATCTTACTCTAAAGAATATAGAGATTAGTGGTAACAACCCGAACTACTCGGTAACGTATTACCCAACACAGTTAGATGCAGACAATGCTACTAACCCATTACCAATACCATACACAGGGTTTGATGGAGAAGTAGTGTATGTACGTGTTCAGGATATCAACACAGGATGTTATGCTACTACAACCTTAACGTTGGTAGTGGAACAAGCACCAGTAGCTAATGTGCCAACACCATTGGAGTACTGTGATCCTGATAGTGATGGTTTTGGAGTGTTTACCCTTACCGATGCAGATAATGAAATAACAGGAGGCGTTCCAGGACTTACAGTAACTTACCATGAGACTATGGCAGATGCCAATAATAATGTAAACCCATTAGCAAGTCCATACAATAACATTGTGGTAAACACGCAAACTGTTTACGCTAGAGTAGAAAGCGCTACCATAGCTACCGATTGTGCTACGATAGTAGATTTAGTATTGATAGTAAATCCAACCCCACAATTAGGAGCAGGACCAACACCATTACAAGTCTGTGACGATGCCTCAGCCGATGGATTTGCACAGTTTGACCTTACTACCAAGGATGCAGAAGTACTTCAAAACCTAGCAGACCCAACACAGTATACAGTCACTTATCATGAAACAGAAGCTAATGCTGAAGCAGGAACAAACCCAATACTGAACCCAGCAGCCTATACAAACACAACAGCCTTCAACCAGACCCTATGGGTACGAGTAGAAGACAATAACAACGGATGTTATAAGCTTACAACATTAGAGCTTATCGTTAATGCATTACCAGTATTGGTACAACCATCACCATTGGAGTTATGTGATTATAACAACCCAGGCGATGAGCAAGAAGCCTTTACATTAGAAGATGCAGCTGATGAGATCTTGAATGGTCAAACAGGAATCAGCCTGACGTATTATGAGACCCAAGCCGATGCCGATTCAGGGAACAACCCAATCACAAGTCCATATACTAATACTGTAAACCCACAGACTATTTATGTAAGAGCGACCAATGATGTTACAGGCTGTGTGAGTACGATCACTTTAGATTTACGAGTAAACCCAATACCGTCACCAGCAGTACCAACAGACTTAGAAGAATGTGATGTAGACAATGATGGCTTTGCAAGTTTTGATTTAGACAGTAGTACAGTAGAGATCATCAATGGTGAATTGGATATTGCTGTGAGCTACCATGAGACTATGGCAGATGCTGAAAACGCACAAAACCCATTAGTAAGTCCTTACAGTAATATCGTACCAGATACACAAACCGTTTATGCAAGAGCAGAGAACACAATAACAGGATGCTTTACTATAGTACCATTGGTATTAAATGTATTACCATCACCAGTAGTTCCAACAAACATAGACGATTATGTTATCTGTGATACCAATACCGATGAGATTGCGCAGTTTGATTTAACCACCAAAGCAGCAGAGATATTAGGTACCCAAGACCCAGCAGATTTTGTACTGACCTACCATTTAACACAGGCAGATGCAGACTCAGGAAACAACCCAATAGCTAACACGACTAACTATAGTAACCAAATCAATCCACAGACCATTTACATACGCTTAGTAAGTGTAGCCAATGGCTGTGTAACTACAGGAGAGTTTGAAATACGTGTGGAGCTTCCACCAACAGCAATACAACCAACACCATTAGAGTTGTGTGATGATGAAGTGGCCGATGAGATTACAGTATTTGATCTTACCGTAAAGGACAGTGAGATTACAGGAGGAGAAGCAAGCTGGAGTGTAAGCTATTATGAAACCAATGCCGATGCACAGTCAGGAACCAACGCAGTAGACGCTACAGCCTATACCAATACATCGGTTAATGGCGCACCAGCTAACCCACAAACACTATATGTAGTTGTTACCGATACCGATACAGGCTGTGTGGATTACACAACGTTAACCATTAGAGTATTACCAAACCCAACTCCAAGTACAGATCCAGATAACCTAGAGTTATGTGATGACATCAATACAGGAGATGGACAAGAGGTATTTGATCTTACCGAAAACGAAGTATACATCATCAATGGAGAAGCAGGAGTAACAGCAAGCTACCATGAAACAGAAGAAGATGCAGAAGCAGGAGCCAATGCTATAGCAGACCCAACAATGTACACTAACATCCCAACCGATTACACAGCACAAACCATTTATGTGCGTGTGACTAATGATGTAACAGGATGTTATACCATAGTAACCTTTACGATAACCGTAAACCCATTACCAGATGTAGTAGCAGTAACGGACTTTATCATATGTGAAGACAATACCGATGGCTTTGCACAGTTTGATTTAACCAGTAAAGATGCAGAAGTACTTAATGGTCAAGATCCAACCCTATTTACAGTAAGCTATCATGCTACACAAGCAGATGCTGATGATCTAATGAACGGATTGGTAAGTCCATATACTAATGTGATCAATCCACAACCAATCTATGTAGCCATTACCAATACAGTAACAGGATGTTCGATAAGCACACAAAGCTTTAACATAGAAGTTCAGGAAGCAGCAGAAGCCAATAGTGATATGGAGCCAATTCTATATGAGCTATGTGATGACAATATGGAGATAGATGGAGACCCAACTAACGACAGTGTACAATTTGATCTATCAACATTAGATGAAGACGTACTAGATGGTCAAGACCCATTAAATTATACAGTAACGTACTATGCGAGTTTTGATGATGCAGACGCAGGAGTAAACCCATTACCTACACTTTATGAGAACATCACTAA
>NZ_QKWS01000013.1:0-3256 GCF_004328055.1 Meridianimaribacter sp. CL38
TTAGTGATGTTCTCATAAAGTGTAGGTAATGGGTTTACTCCTGCGTCTGCATCATCAAAACTCGCATAGTACGTTACTGTATAATTTAATGGGTCTTGACCATCTAGTACGTCTTCATCTAATGTTGATAGATCAAATTGTACACTGTCGTTAGTTGGGTCTCCATCTATCTCCATATTGTCATCACATAGCTCATATAGAATTGGCTCCATATCACTATTGGCTTCTGCTGCTTCCTGAACTTCTATGTTAAAGCTTTGTGTGCTTATCGAACATCCTGTTACTGTATTGGTAATGGCTACATAGATTGGTTGTGGATTGATCACATTAGTATATGGACTTACCAATCCGTTCATTAGATCATCAGCATCTGCTTGTGTAGCATGATAGCTTACTGTAAATAGGGTTGGATCTTGACCATTAAGTACTTCTGCATCTTTACTGGTTAAATCAAACTGTGCAAAGCCATCGGTATTGTCTTCACATATGATAAAGTCCGTTACTGCTACTACATCTGGTAATGGGTTTACGGTTATCGTAAAGGTTACTATGGTATAACATCCTGTTACATCATTAGTCACACGCACATAAATGGTTTGTGCTGTGTAATCGGTTGGGATGTTAGTGTACATTGTTGGGTCTGCTATAGCATTGGCTCCTGCTTCTGCATCTTCTTCTGTTTCATGGTAGCTTGCTGTTACTCCTGCTTCTCCATTGATGATGTATACTTCGTTTTCGGTAAGATCAAATACCTCTTGTCCATCTCCTGTATTGATGTCATCACATAACTCTAGGTTATCTGGATCTGTACTTGGAGTTGGGTTTGGTAATACTCTAATGGTTAACGTTGTGTAATCCACACAGCCTGTATCGGTATCGGTAACAACTACATATAGTGTTTGTGGGTTAGCTGGTGCGCCATTAACCGATGTATTGGTATAGGCTGTAGCGTCTACTGCGTTGGTTCCTGACTGTGCATCGGCATTGGTTTCATAATAGCTTACACTCCAGCTTGCTTCTCCTCCTGTAATCTCACTGTCCTTTACGGTAAGATCAAATACTGTAATCTCATCGGCCACTTCATCATCACACAACTCTAATGGTGTTGGTTGTATTGCTGTTGGTGGAAGCTCCACACGTATTTCAAACTCTCCTGTAGTTACACAGCCATTGGCTACACTTACTAAGCGTATGTAAATGGTCTGTGGATTGATTTGGTTACTATAGTTAGTCGTGTTAGCTATTGGGTTGTTTCCTGAGTCTGCATCTGCCTGTGTTAAATGGTAGGTCAGTACAAAATCTGCTGGGTCTTGGGTACCTAATATCTCTGCTGCTTTGGTGGTTAAATCAAACTGCGCAATCTCATCGGTATTGGTATCACAGATAACATAATCGTCTATGTTTGTTGGAACTACTGGTGATGGTAATACATTTAATACCAATGGTACTATAGTAAAGCATCCTGTTATTGTGTTCTCTGCTCTTGCATAAACGGTTTGTGTATCTGGTACGATATTACTGTAAGGACTTACTAATGGGTTTTGTGCGTTTTCAGCATCTGCCATAGTCTCATGGTAGCTCACAGCAATATCCAATTCACCATTGATGATCTCTACTGTACTACTGTCTAAATCAAAACTTGCAAAGCCATCATTGTCTACATCACATTCTTCTAAGTCTGTTGGTACTGCTGGTGACGGTATTGGGTTTACTCGTAAATCTAAAGTGATCGTACTCACACAGCCTGTAACATCATTGGTCGCTCTTACATAAATAGTCTGTGGGTTTACAGTATTAGTATATGGACTTGTGATTGGGTTGTTCCCTGAATCGGCATCGGCTTGGGTCTCATAATACGTCAGGCTGATTCCTGTTTGACCATTCAAGATCTCATCAGCTGCATCTTCTAATGTAAAGGCTTCTTGCTCATCGCCTGGGTTGTTATAATCACATAACTCCAATGGTGATGGTTGTACCAATACTGGTAATGCATTAACGATAAGCTCTAATGTTGTAAGCTTATAACATCCGTTGTTATTGTCTTCTACTCGTACCCATAGGGTCTGGTTGAAGGCTGTTGTGTTTGTATAGGCTGCTGGGTTCAGTATTGGGTTTGTTCCTGCTTCAGCATTAGCTTCTGTTTCATGATAAGTGACTGTATACTGTGTTGGGTCTGCTAGGTTTTGAAGTACTTCTGCATCCTTGGTAGTAAGGTCAAACTGTGCAAATCCATCGGCTGAGGCATCGTCACAGACTTGTAATGGTGTTGGTCCTGCTCCTAATTGTGGGGTTGGATTTACTATCAATACTAAATCTACTATCGTAGCACAATCGGTAGCTATGGTAGCGCTTTCTACTCTAGCGTAAACAGTTTGCGTGTTTACCACAATGTTATTGTATGGACTTGCTAATGGGTTTACATTATTATTGGCATCTGCCATAGTCTCATGGTAAGTTACTGTAAGTCCTGGAACGCCTCCTGTTATTTCATTATCTGCATCGGTAAGGGTAAACACTCCAAAACCATCACTATCAGGATCACAGTACTCCAATGGTGTTGGCACATTAGCTACTGGTGCTTGTTCCACTACCAACGTTAAGGTTGTAGTAGCATAACATCCTGTGTTGATATCCTGAACACGTACATACACTACTTCTCCATCAAACCCTGTGTATGGTATTGGTAATGGGTTAGTAGCATTGTCTGCATCTAACTGTGTTGGGTAATACGTTACCGAGTAGTTCGGGTTGTTACCACTAATCTCTATATTCTTTAGAGTAAGATCAATGTCTGTTATGCCGTCTGGTACATTATCATCACAAACTTCCAATGGTGTAGGAACTACTAATGCTGGAAGTGGGTTGACCACCAACTCAAAACTACTTACTGAAGCACAGTTTGTAATTGTATTGGTAAGTGCCACATATAGGGTTTGTGGATTGGTTTGATTAATATATGGTACGGTTATCGCATTGATTCCTGCTTCGGCATCTGCCTGTGTTTCGTAATAGCTTACCGCTACATTAACCTGTCCATTGATGATTTCTGCATCTTTGGTCGTAAGGTCAAATGTTTCTTGCTCGTCGCCTGGGTTGTTATAGTCACACAACTCGTATGGTGTTATCGCTCCTATGGCTGGTAATGGGTTTACCAATAGGGTAAGCTCTACTGTGTCATGGCAGCCTGAAGCGTCATCTTCCAAACGCACATAAACGGTTTGGGTGTTTGGTACAATATTGTTGTATGGACTTGATA
>NZ_QKWS01000014.1:0-1654 GCF_004328055.1 Meridianimaribacter sp. CL38
TTCCTGCTACTGCTAATGTAGAGTGTGGTGACAGCATAGATCCTTCACAAACTGGTAACGCAACTGCTACTGATTCTTGTGGATCGGTAACTGTAACTTATTCTGATAGTGTTGCAGCTGGTTCTTGTGGTAATACTCAAACTATTACTAGAACTTGGACTGCTACTGACGATTGTGGTAACGATGTATCTCAAGATCAAATCATAAACGTAATTGACACTACTGATCCTGTAATTAATATTGATGCAACAAATATCGCTGTAGAATGTGATGGTTCAGGTAATAATGGAGAAATAGAAAACTGGTTAAATAATAATGGTGGTGCTGTAGCATCAGACAATTGTGGTGATGTTACCTGGACAAATAATTACAACGGAGCTCAATCAGATTGTTCTACTCCTGTATTAGTAACGTTTACAGCTACTGATGCTTGTGGAAATACATCAAGTACTACTGCTTCTTATACTATTCAGGACACAGCTAATCCTTCTATTGATAATGAAGCTTCCAATTTAACTGTACAATGTGATGGTACTGGTAATACTGATGACCTTAATGATTGGTTAACTAATAACGGTGGAGCTATTGCCTCTGATGATTGTTCTACAATTACATGGACCAATGATTTTACTGAATTAAGTGACCTTTGTGGTGCTACTGGTTCAGCTACTGTAACATTTACAGCTACTGATGGTTGTGGGAACTCAAGTACTACTACTGCTATATTTACTATCGAAGACATAACTGCGCCTACAATAGATACAGAAGCTAGTGACTTAACTGTAGAATGTGATGGTGCTGGTAATATTGATGACCTTAATAATTGGTTAACTAGTAATGGTGGTGCAATTGCATCTGACTTATGTGGAAACGTAACATGGACAAATGATTTTACTGAATTAAGTGACCTTTGTGGTGCAACTGGTTCTGCTTCTGTAACATTTACAGCTACTGATGACTGTGGAAACTTTTCAACTACTACAGCTATATTTACAATTGAAGATACTTTAAACCCAGTAATCTCAACGGTAGCTGCTGACCAAACAGTTCAATGTGATGGTTCAGGAAATACTGATGAATTACAAGCTTGGTTAGATACTCAGGCAGGAGCTGTAGCTATTGATCAATGCTCAACAATTACTTGGACTAATAATTACTCAGGTCTTTTAGATCAATGTGGTGCAACTGGTCGTGCTTTAGTAACTTTTACAGCTACTGATGAATGTGGAAACTCATCAAGTACTACTGCTCTCTTTACGATATTAGATTTATTAAACCCAACTATTGATACTGAAGCCTCTGACTTAACTGTAGAATGTGATGGTGCTGGTAATGTTGATGACCTTAATGATTGGTTAACTAATAATGGTGGCGCTATTGCCTCTGATGTATGTTCAGATGTTACTTGGACAAATGATTTTGATAAACTTGCAGATGCTTGTGGTGCAACTGGCTCAGCTACTGTAACATTTACAGCTACTGATGGTTGTGGTAACTCAAGTACTACTACTGCTATATTTACTATCGTAGATACAACTGCACCTACATTTACTGTACCTGCTGATGTAACTATCGAGTGTGATCAAGATGCTAACGACTTAACTCTTACTGGTGATGTAACGGATGAAGCGGATAACTGTGACTCTGGTTTAGA
>NZ_QKWS01000015.1:0-1364 GCF_004328055.1 Meridianimaribacter sp. CL38
AATCCAGACTATCTACCAAAGATATTAGAAAAAGGCAAGAAGTTCAATATCCAAAATATGGGCTTTAACAGCAAGTATTCTGACTTTGGAGGAACGCTACAAGACGGTAAGCTGTACATTACATCAGCAAGAAACACCTCACGTAGAACCTATGGCTGGAACGAAGAGCCATTTTTAGATATTTATGAAATGTCAAAGAATGCAGATGGAACTTATCTAGCAGCAGCATTAGTAGAAGATAAGGTAAACACAAAGTATCATGAAGGACTGGTATCATTTTCACCAGATGGAAATACAATGTACTTTTCAAGAGAAAGTTTCTTTGAGAAGATGTACGAGAAAGATTCCATCACCAAAAACAGATACAGTGTACTGCAATTGTTCAAAGCAACCAAAGAAGGCGATAAGTGGAGCAATGTAGAAGGCTTTGCAATCAACAGTGAGAACTACTCAGTAAAAAACCCATCAGTAAGCGCAGACGGAAAGACATTATACTTTGCATCTAATATGCCAGGTGGCTATGGTCTTTTTGATATCTACAAGGCAAGCATCAACGATGATGGTACATTAGGAGAAGCAGAGAACCTAGGACAGAAGGTAAACACGCAAGGACAAGAGATGTTTCCTTATATAAGCAGTAACGGAACGCTGTACTTCTCATCAAACGGTCACTTGGGCTTAGGAAACCTAGATGTATTCCATACCAAGGAGATAGACGGTAAGATGGCACCAGTTAGAAACATAGGAGTGCCAATCAATAGTAATGCTGATGACTTTGCATTTAGATTAGATGAAGAAAGCGGAGAAGGCTTTGTCTCATCAAACAGAGAAGGTGGAGTAGGAAGCGATGATATTTATGCTATTAAGAAACTACAACCATTATGTGATGTACTTATCACAGGAACAGTAACCGATTCAAAGACAGGTAACCCAATTAACGCAGCATCAGTAACGATGTATGATAGTAAGGGGAATAAAGTATTGTCAAAAGTAACCGATTCGGACGGTACTGTAGAGTTCATTGTAGAGTGCGGAGAAGGTTCAGCCCTTGAGGTGTCTATGGACGGATATGAGAGTAAAAGAGTAACAGTAGAAGGCTCAGAGGAAGAAGAAGTAGCAGTAGCTATAGCACTAGACCCAATAGAAGAGATAGTGGCAGTGGACAGAGTAAACTTAGACCCAATTTATTTTGATTTTGACAAGTCTAACATTACCTCACAAGCAGCATTTGAGTTGGACAAGTTGGTACAGGTGATGCAAAAGTATCCAGAGATGGTTATCTCAGTATCGTCACATACAGACAGTAGAGGATCAGCATCATACAACATGGCCTTATCGGACAGGAGAGCAAAGACAACAGTATC
>NZ_QKWS01000016.1:0-773 GCF_004328055.1 Meridianimaribacter sp. CL38
GCTCTACCTGCAAATCCTATAATGTTCCATGTATCATGATATCCATCTCCATTTGGTGTAAAGTACTTTGGATAATCCAACACTGTTATCTCCAACGCTGTCAATCCACATCCATTCTTATCTCTTGCCACTACTACATGTTCTCCTGAGGTAACGTCTTCAAACAAACCACTGTCTTGCCATGGACCGTTATCTAAACTGTATTCATACTCTCCTGGTCCTGTTGCTTCTGCTTCTATAACGTGATTTTCTGAAAAAGCTTGTGTAGTCACTTCGGCTACCAAGGTTGGAGGTGCACTTTCTATAACTAAAGTCTCATCGGTATTCTCACAGTTGGTCTCTGTTGATGTTACTTCATCCACAACGGTTACACTATAAGTTCCGCCTTCTGTTGGCATATAACTACCTTCTGTAGCGCCTGCGATTTCTGTTCCGTTAAGGTACCATGTAAAACTGTAATCTGGTGTGGTCAGTCCTGTATCTAATACTAAAGGATCTAATACTTCTGTCCCATTAGTATCCACACATAGTATATAACTGTCTTCTAAATCAAATACTGGTAACGGATTCACTTGAAGGGTCAGATCTGTCACATCATAACAGATAGAATCTGGTGTGGTATCATTATCTACTCTTACATAAATAACCTGTGGGTTAGTGATGTTCTCATAAAGTGTAGGTAATGGGTTTACTCCTGCGTCTGCATCATCAAAACTCGCATAGTACGTTACTGTATAATTTAATGGGTCTTGACCATCTAGTACGTCTTCATC
>NZ_QKWS01000017.1:0-689 GCF_004328055.1 Meridianimaribacter sp. CL38
GAAGCGGATAACTGTGACTCTGGTTTAGAAGCGACTTACTCAGATGCGGTTGCTGATGGTAACTGTGCTAATGAATCTGTAATCACACGTACTTGGTCAGTAACTGATGATTGTGGTAACACTGCTACACTTGTTCAAACTATTAATGTGGTAGATACTACTGCGCCTACATTTACTGTACCTGCTGATGTAACTATCGAGTGTGATCAAGATGCTAATGACTTAACTCTTACTGGTGATGTAACGGATGAAGCGGATAACTGTGACTCTGGTCTGGAAGCGACTTACTCAGATGCGGTTGCTGATGGGAACTGTGCTAACGAATCTGTAATCACACGTACTTGGTCAGTAACTGATGATTGTGGTAATACTGCTACGCTTGTTCAAACTATCAATGTGGTAGACACTACTGCTCCTACATTTACTGTACCTGCTGATGTAACTATCGAGTGTGATCAAGATGCTAATAACTTAACTCTTACTGGTGATGTAACGGATGAAGCGGATAACTGTGACTCTAGTCTGGAAGCGACTTACTCAGATGCGGTTGCTGATGGTAACTGTGCTAACGAATCTGTGATCACACGTACTTGGTCACTAACTGATGATTGTGGTAACACTGCTACGCTTGTTCAAACTATTAATGTGGTAGATACTACTGCGCCTACATTTACTGTACCTGCTGATGT
>NZ_QKWS01000001.1:0-1143547 GCF_004328055.1 Meridianimaribacter sp. CL38
ATCGTCTGTGGGTTACCTGTATTGGTATAGGTTGCTGGGTTTGCTATAGCATTCATAGGTGCTTCTGCATCTGCTTGGGTCTCGTAATAGGTTACTGTATAAACCAATGGGTCTTGACCGCCTAATATAGTAGCGTCTTGTGTGGTTAAATCAAACTGAGCTACGCCATCATTGGAAGCGTCATCGCAAACTACCATATCTGATGGCTCTGTTGCTATGGCTCTATAGTTAACTACTAAATTGAACACCGGAAGTGGTGAGGCTATGTAGCAATTAGAATCTCCTGCACTCTCTACTCGTACATAGATAGGTTGTGGGTTAACGGTATTGGTGTAAGGACTCACTAGTGCATTGGACCCTGAATCGGCATCAGCAAAACTTGTGTAATACGTCACTACAAAATCTGTAGAAGGTTGTGCGCCTAAAATACCTAAATCTTGAACCGTTAAATCAAAATCCTCAAATCCATCATTGCTGTCATCATCGCAGACTTCTAGGTCTAAAACTGGATTAATTATAGGCTGACCAGAAACATTTAAAGTGAAAGTCAATATTTCATAACAATCTGATGTTAAATATTCAATTCTGATGTAAATCACTTGTCCATCAGTACCAGAATATGCTCCAGGGTTTGCAATTGCATTTGTATCATCATCGGCATCAAAAGCGGTTTCATGATAAGTGACAACCATATCTCCTGGTATTGGAGAGGAAGCTAGAACAACAGGAGTATTAGAACTTAAATCAAATATATATGGAGGAACTCCTGTATCACAAATGAATAAATCATTTGGTGGATCTGTAACTATCTCAGGTAGTACATTAATACAAACTTGCTCAGTATATTCACATCCAAAGTCATCAGTAACTCTGTAAGTATAACAATGTGTACCTTCAGTAGCAGGTTGAACTGTTATAACATTTCCTGCTGTATTAGTAATTGATGGATCTGCATCCCAAGCTTCAGAAGTAATTACTGGAGTAAATGATAATTCAGGAGGTTGAATATTTGGGTCAAAATTCATTCCCCAAGAAAATACATATCCATTATCTATAGCTAAATTATCTACAATTCTAATACACCAATCTCCATTAAGTGGGCTACCAACTAAACTTGCAAAAGATTCTACAGGCAAATATGTACCTGGTGCCCATGAGTTTCCTGGAGGGTTAGATCCTGCTGTAATAGTTGGAGCATTTTCTAATAAAACAGATCCTGACATTGAAAAACAATAATCTGCTCCAACACCAGGTGTATTGGTTCCATCATCATTAGCACCTCCAAAGTAAGTACCACCTCCTGCTTGTGTAAATAAGTCGGCTTCTTGACCATTCGGTGAAATTATAGTTATATCTAAATCTCCAGAATATGAGTGCTCCATATTAACACAGACATTCAAAAGCTGATTTGGATCTGTTAATGTTTGAGCTGAATCAAAACAATCTACAGTGATGCAAGTTTCATAAACAGCACCCGAACCATCTGGTAAGAATGTTGTACCACTTACTGGAGGCGTACAGTCGTTTATAAAAGGTACTGCATTTACCACACCTTCGATAGTAGTAGATTCTCCAAAACAAATTGTACTTTCAGCAGCTTGAGTACCTGTAAAATCTGGCTCAGTAGCTACCTGAATAACTTGATTTATTAAATTAGTATTTGGACACCCATCAGGATCAACACTTGTATTTGCATCTCTAATATCAAGATTTACAATATACACTCCTGGTGTTGCATATGAAAACGTAGCTGTTTGTCCTGCAATAGTATTACCATCTCCTAAATCCCACTCATATGTTGCTCCTGTACCATCAAACTCAAAGTTACCACTACCTGTAAGTGTAATTTCCTCATTAGGACAAACTCTTATATAACCATCTCCATTTGGAGCTGGCGTAGCTGAATCAATTTGAGAGGTAATAACCTGACAAGGTGTTAAACAAGAAATATCTGCAGCCCAACCTGTTGTTGTACCAGATCCATCTGAAGTAAACTCAATTGTAAGACACCCTGTAGGGTTAGATTCTGTAGCACTTACAAAACCTGGGTTATTAACTCCATCAAACGACCCAAAAGCAGGAGATGCTGTACTATCTCCATTATAAATAGTCATTATATCTGCACCTAACTGGGTGTTAAAAGCTGTAAAGTTTAATTGAACTAATTGACCTGGATTTTCAGGACAAATAGTGAACACCAATGTTTCATTACTTGAATAAGGCCCAGATGCACCTCCTGAGTCATAAAACGTTCCAGAGCATTGGCTTACTGTACCATTCTGCATTGAAACATCTTGAGAGTATGCTGTAAAAGAAAATATAAACAGTATTAAAAATGTAATTTTTTTCATTGCAATTTTTTATTGGAATTGAGACTTAATTATGATAAAGTAATTGGTGTTATCTACTCGGTACATTTCACCAGACAGACCATTAACATTGAATAAGTATTTTAAAGGATTAAAAGTTTGAGGATTAAAAACCGTATCTCTTCGTAAATCACTAACATAATAGTTTAACAATGGTACTTCTGAAAGTAATGGACATTGTTTTTGGTCGTTAGGATTAGAAATAAGTTTTATTTCAATTCTATTCCTTAATAAGTTTTTAATGTCCTTTAATCTTTGAGGTCTGTTTAACACATACTCATTAGACTTATCTCCATAGACTTCATTAATTTGTTTTAACTCTTTACTATTTAAAGGAGCATTAACATTATCATTATACTTAATGAGCGAAATTGAAGGTTTAATGTTTTGAGAATTTGCTGAGTAAAATGTCATAAAACACACACATACAGCAAGTAGAAACGGTAATTTAATTTTCATTGCTTTATCAATTTTTAAAAGACGTGAAATTTAAGAATTTTTTAATAAAGACTATGTTAATATGTTAATGAAATTAACTTTTACACAGCTTATTTATATAACAACTGAAATTAAAAAACACCTACCTTGTGTTCAATTTTTTTAATTGCTTATCTTTGCCTTCTGTTTAAATTGACCTTATTTTTAAAATTGTAATGAAAATAGAAAAAGACATAGAAGATTTTGATTCTATTGGTAATGACCACATTGGCACTTCTGCCGACACTCCAATGCGATCTGATGCTTTTAACCTTACTAATGATGAAAAAATAGACATTATTAAGGATGACGTTAGACACATAATGGAGACTTTAGGTCTAGACCTGACTGATGACAGCCTTAGCGGCACACCTATGCGTGTTGCTAAAATGTTTGTGAAGGAAATTTTTGGAGGTTTAAATCCTGATAAAAAACCTAGCGCGTCAACCTTTGACAATAAATATAAATATGGTGAAATGCTAGTAGAAAAAAACATAACTGTTTATTCTACTTGTGAACATCACTTATTACCAATTGTTGGTAGAGCTCATGTAGCCTACATATCTAACGGTACAGTTGTAGGTCTTTCAAAAATGAATCGTATTGTCGATTATTACGCAAAGCGACCTCAAGTACAAGAACGTCTTACCATACAAATCGTAAAAGAACTTCAAAGTGTTTTAAATACTGAAGATGTAGCTTGTGTTATTGATGCTAAACACTTGTGCGTTAACTCTAGAGGGATTAGAGATATAGAAAGCAGCACAGTCACTTCTGAATTTGGAGGAAAATTTAAAAATGAAGAAACTCGTAGAGAATTCTTAGATTATATTAAATTAGACACTCAATTTTAGTTTAAACATCACACAAAAAGCAAATGCATCTTTACGACCAGCAACACATTAAAATTTACAACTCATTAAGCGGACAAAAAGAACCTTTTAAATCTATTACCGAAGGGTATGTAGGCATGTATGTTTGTGGACCTACAGTTTACAGTAATGTACATTTAGGTAATGTAAGAACTTTTATGTCTTTTGATATGGTTTTTAGATACCTAAAGCATTTAGGGTATAAAGTACGTTATGTAAGAAATATTACTGATGCTGGTCATTTAGAAAACGATGCTGATGCTGGTGAAGACAAAATCACAAAAAAGGCGCGTTTAGAGCAAATTGAACCTATGGAAGTTGTGCAACGCTACACTGTAGACTTTCACAACATTTTAAGTATTTTCAATTTTTTACCACCAAGTATTGAGCCTACAGCTACAGGTCATATTATTGAACAAATTGAACTTATTAGCACCATAATAAAAAATGGTTTTGCTTACGAAGTAAACGGGTCAGTATATTTTGATGTACACAAGTTTAATGAAACGAATGATTATGGCAAGTTAAGTAAACGTAAGTTGGACGATTTAATCCACAACACACGTGAACTTGATGGACAAAGCGATAAAAAAAATCCGCAAGATTTTGCCCTTTGGAAAAAAGCCGAACCACAACACATTATGCGTTGGCCTTCTCCTTGGAGCGATGGTTTTCCTGGTTGGCACTTAGAATGTACAGCAATGAGTACCAAATATCTTGGTGACCGTTTTGATATTCATGGTGGTGGTATGGACTTAAAATTTCCACATCACGAGTGCGAAATTGCTCAAAACGAAGCTGCTAAAGGACAATCGCCTGTTAACTACTGGATGCATGCTAATATGCTTCATCTTAATGGACAGCGTATGTCTAAATCTACAGGTAACACTGTAAACCCTGACGAGTTACTTTCTGGTGACAACAAATTTTTCAGTAAAGCATATTCACCAAGTGTTATACGTTTTTTTAATGCTCAATCGTCTTACAGAAGTGTATTAGACCTTACTGACGATGGCTTATTGGCAAGCGAAAAAGGGTTTCATAGATTAATGGATGCTATTAATTTACTAGATAACATATCGTCTGCTTCTACATCTACATTTAATGTTTCTGAATGGAAACAGAACTGTTATGATGCTATGAATGATGATTTTAATTCTCCAATATTAATAGCTCATTTATTTGATGCTGCTAAATACATCAACCAAATAAAAGACGGTAAAGCCTCTATTACTTCTGATGATTTAAAACTTCTAAAACAAACTATGTACGCATTTACATTTGATGTTTTAGGGTTACAAAACGAATCAAAGAAAGAATCTGGTACTGATAAATTATCTGCTGCTGTTGATATTTTAATTAAATTACGACAAGAAGCCAGAGCTAATAAAGACTTTGCTTTATCTGATAAAATACGTGACGAATTAGCTGAAGCTGGAATTCAGCTTAAAGATGGTAAAGAAGGAACTACTTTTACGACAAACTAGTCATGAAAAAAATTATAATAGCTCCTTTTTTATTTTTAATAAAGGTCTATCAAACATTAATTTCACCTTTTCTACCTTCAACATGTAGATACCAACCTACTTGTTCTTACTACACAAAGGACGCATTATTAAAACATGGCTTATTAAAAGGTGGAAAACTGGCAATAAAAAGGATTTTTAGTTGTCATCCTTGGGGAGGTTCTGGTTTTGACCCTGTTCCTGAAAAGGAAAACTAATTTTCAAAAATACTTAACACTTAGTCACACTCAAAGTAGTATATTTACCTTTGAAAAAATAAAGACATGCATTTTTTACATATAGACTGGAACCCATCAAAAGGAATAGACTTAAGCTTTTTCACACTACATTATTACAGTATGATGTGGATAGTAGCTTTTATACTTGGTTTCTACATCATGAAACGCATTTATAAAAATGAAAACGAAAGCAACGAATCTTTAGACTCGCTCTTTATCTATTCTGTAGTAGGTATTATGCTTGGTGCTAGATTAGGTCATGTTATTTTTTACCAACCTGAACTTTTTAAAGAAGATTTCTTTAGCGTCTTTTTACCTTTTAGCTTTAAAGGAGGTATTCATTTTACAGGGTTTCAAGGACTAGCTAGTCATGGTGCTGCTATGGCTATGATTGTCTCAATGTATTTATACAATAAGAAAGTGCTTAAAAAATCGGTGCTTTGGATATTAGACAGAGTTGTAATTCCTGTAGCTTCTGGAGCTGTTTTTGTTCGATTTGGGAACTTTATTAATTCTGAAATCATAGGAAAACCAACCAACTCTGATTACGGAGTAGTTTTTACAAAATTGGGTGAAGATTTTCCAAGACATCCAGCACAACTTTACGAAGCAATCTGTTATGTGTTCGTGTTCCTTATTCTATTTTATTTCTATTGGAAAACTAAGAAAAGTGAACAAGAAGGGTTTTTATTTGGCTTGTTTTTAGTGTTATTATGGACTGTTAGATTTTTTGTTGAGTTTGTTAAAGAGGCACAAGTTGAAGAACGTGCTACATGGGCTTTAAACACAGGTCAATGGTTAAGTATTCCTTTTATTTTAATAGGACTATACTTTATGTTTGTTTATAAGCCTAAATCAAAGCTTTCTTAATGAGAAAGAAAATTTACAACATAGTATATGTTGCTAGTTTAAGCATATTTTGTTTAGCAAACACATCTTGTAAAGAAGACAAAAAAGCGATTAAACCAGTAGTTATTTCCTTTAAAAAAGAAGGTGAACTAACACTTTACAAAGGCACTTCAGACTCTATAGTTAAAACCTTAGATATAGAAATAGCTGATGATGATTACCAAACACAAACTGGTTTAATGTATAGAGATAGTATGAAAGATTCTCAAGGGATGCTATTTATTTTCCCAGATGAGAAATACCATAGTTTCTATATGAAGAATACCAAAATTCCTTTGGATATTATTTTTTTAAATGCTGATAAAACCATTATCAATATCCAAAAAAATGCTAAGCCTTATGACGAAACATCGTTACCGTCAAAAGCACCTGCAAAATATGTTCTTGAAATAAACGCAGGTTTAAGTGATGAATGGAAGCTTACTGCTGGTGATAGCATTTCATTCACTACTTTATAAATTTTCAAACTATAAAATAAAAACTTAAACAACTATAAAATAAAAAAGCCACTCATTTAGAGTGGCTTTTTGTTATTCAGAATAGTATATAATTCTTACTCTTTATCTTCAGCTGTTTCTCCTTTGTTTTTTAAAGTATCATACATAACTGGTGTTGCAATAAATACAGAAGAATATGTACCTACAACCACACCAACTATAAGTGCAAATAATAAACCTCTTAAAGAATCAGCTCCAAAAATAAACATTGCTAATAATACCACTAACGTAGTTAAAGAGGTATTCAATGTTCTACTTAAAGTACTGTTAATTGCAGAGTTAATATTTTTTCCACCTTTAAAACCAGCTCTTTCTGCTATCACTTCTCTAATTCTATCAAACACAACTACTGTATCGTTTAGAGAGTAACCAATTACGGTTAAGATAGCTGCAATAAACGCTTGGTCAATTTCCATACTAAATGGCATAAATGAATAAGTAATAGAGAACACTCCTAATACAATAATAATATCATGGAAAACCGCAGCAACTGCTCCAGTTGAGAATTGCCATTTTTTAAATCGTAATAAGATGTATAAGAATACAACTACTAATGACCCAAGTACAGCCCAGAAAGACTCTTTTTTGATATCATCGGCAATTGTTGGACTTACTTTACCTGAGAATACTTTACCTACATTGTTTTTAGCTTTAGAGAAATCGTCATACGATGTTCCTTGTGGTAAGTATTTGCTTAATGATTCGTATAATTTAGTTTGAACGATAGAATCTGCTTCTGCTGAATTTTCATTTACCATGAACTTTGTAGATATTTTCAATTGGTGAGAATTACCAATTGTTTTTACCTCAGCACTTTCAAAAACGCTTTCTACATCAGCTTTAACCTCTTCAGGATTCACATCTTGGTCAAAACGTACTTGGTAAGTTCTACCTCCAACAAAATCAATACCTTGATCTAATCCTTTAGTAGCTAAAGAACCAATACTAACAACAATTAAAATTGCTGAAAACACATAAGCTACTTTTCTCTTACTAATAAAATCGATATTCAAGTTTTTAAATAATCCTTTTGTTAACGCAGTAGAGAACTCTAGTTTACCACCTCTGTTTACATACCAGTCAACTAATAATCTAGTGATGAATATTGCAGTAAATAAAGACGTAACAATACCAATTAATAATGTTGTAGCAAATCCTTTAATTGGACCAGTACCAAACACAAATAATATAATTGCAGTTAAACCTGTTGTAATGTTAGCATCTAAGATAGAAGACAACGCATTAGCAAAACCATCTTTTACAGCTTCTTTTTGTCCTTTACCTTTTGCTATTTCTTCACGTACACGTTCAAAAATAAGTACGTTGGCATCTACCGACATACCAATTGTTAATACAATACCTGCTAAACCAGGAAGCGTTAACACAGCTCCTAACCCTGAAAGTACTCCAAATATTAAAAGAATGTTGAATAATAAGGCAATATCAGCAAAAATACCTGACTTACCATAGTATAGTATCATCCATAATAATACTAATGATAATGCAATTAAGAATGATTTAATACCACTATCAATAGCTTCTTGTCCTAAAGTTGCACCAACTTCTTCAGCTTGAACAATATCAGCCGAAGCAGGTAATTTACCAGCTCTTAATACGTTAGCTAAATCTACTGCCTCGTTTAATGTGAATGAACCAGAAATTTCAGAGTTACCTCCTGAAATTGGACCAGTTGTTACACCTGGAGCAGAATACACAATATCATCAAGAACAATTGCTATTTGGCTTTGTTGCTGATACGCTTTTCCTGTCATTTCTTCCCAAATCTTAGCCCCTTTGCTATCCATTTGCATACTTACAGATGGCTTACCTGTTTGGCTATAAGATTGACGTGCATCAGAAATAACAGCTCCACTTAAAGGTGGTTGATTTTCTCTGTTTCCTACAAGTGCATATAAATCTACATAGTCACTATCTTTTGGTTGGATTCCCCAAACAAATTTCACATAACGTTGTTCAGCTGGCAATAATGCTCTTACCTGTGGATTGTTTAAGTATGAAGTAACAAGCTCTTTATCTTTTGCTTCAAAAGTTGCTACTACAGGTCCTCCTGAACCATAACCTCTTAGTAAATCAAAAATTGGGTTTACTGCTACATCTGTAGAATCAGTAGTTGTTTCACCTACTAAATCATCAATTAAACTATCAGTTTTTTCAGCTACAGTAGAATCAACAGCTACTTCAGTATCTTTTTCAGTATTAACTATAGGCTTCAACGTTTCGTTAGCTTGCGCTAAGAATGGAAGAAATTGCTCTCCTCTATACGCATCCCAAAACTCTAACTGTGCAGTACTTTGTAAAAGTTTTTTAACACGCTCAACATCTTTAGCTCCTGGAAGCTCTACTAAAATACGTCCTGAGTTTCCTAAACGCTGAATATTTGGTTGAGTAACACCAAACTTATCAATACGCTTACGTAATACCTCAAATGCAGAAACGATAGACTCATCAACTTTAGTTTTGATAATACCTTTAACGTCATCGTCAGACATGTCATTTGTAATGTCTGGGTACATTGTTCTGTTAGCAAAAATATCAGGAGAAGCTAATTTTTGGTCTCCTTTTATAGCATCAAAAGCTTTGTAGAAAGACTCTAAATATGGCTCTTGAGCGTCTTTTTGAATTTCCTCAGCATCACTTAACGCCTTGTTAAAAACTGGGTCTTTAGAGTCGTTTGCTAATCCTACTAAGATATCTTTTACAGATATTTCAAGGATAACGTTAATTCCTCCTTTAAGGTCAAGACCAAGGTTCATGGCCTTGTCTTTTACCTCGTTGTACGTGTAGTCGGCAATTCCTATATCGAAAACTTTAATGCTTTCTTGTTTTCCGTCTACATCAACTTTGTTTGTTTTAAGAGAGTCTAGGTATCTTACCTCTTCGGCTGCTCTTTCTTCTGGTGTATCAAATTTACTTATTGCTAATTCTTCAGCAGTACTGTCAATTTGATTAGCTTTGAATGTAAATGATAATTGGTATATACTTACCAAACCAAATAACACTGCAAATAGCTTTACTAATCCTTTGTTTTGCATTACTTTATTTTTTGGTCAAATTTTTTAAAAACGAGCAAATATAGAATTTACTCAGAATTTGACAATTATTTTTTATGATTATAAGTGGTTTTAAATGCGCTTTTCGATAAAACACGAAAAACTATCTTTAATAGGAGTGATAAGCTTTTGGGTATAGAAACTTATCTTTTAATAACTGATTAAGCTAAAGGTCCTGCTCTAACTTCAGGAATTTTGTAGGAATACTTATCTATTGCGTTAGCAATATATCTTCTAAACACATAACTAGACGCTCTTAATTGCTCAGTGGCATCAATATTAAGGTAATATGAAGGCGCAAATACATTTGGGTTTATTAATCGGTCGTGGTCAGATTTTAATTCTACAGCAAGTTTACCGCTTAATCCAATGTCGTAGTTACTATGAATTTCGTAAACATCAACATTGTAGTCAATTGATGCATTTCTTGATGGAAGTTTATTACTCTTTGATTTGTCATCAAAAGCAGTAACACCTAAATCTAGAACATTATCCTGAGATAATTGCTTTTTAATATTGGTAACGTCAGAAGTGCTGTAATAGGTAATTTTTAGTTGACCGTTATCTTGCTCTACAACCTTAATATTTTCAGCTCCTGCATGTTGCAACTGCTGTTTTACATTAGCTATAGCATTTTGTGTATCTTCATGACTTACATGTTCTCCTGTAAATTGTAAAACAACTTCCTGATTAGGTACAGACGATTGCTGCTGGCTAGAAAAACCACCTAATACAGATAAAATGATTACCAGAGTACTAATGTACCATCTCAAATTCATGCGCCAAATATATGAAAAAATAACGATTGTGTTATTGCGTTACATCTTGAATAGGTCTTAATTGAGGAATACTTTTTTGCGAGGATAAAATTATTGCTAAATCTTGCGCTTGTGATAGGGTAAAATCTCCAGCTATTTGAGTTAATCCTCCTTGTATTGGCCCTACAGTAACTCCTGGAGCTGAGTAAACCAAATCATTTAAGGTAACAGCAATGTATGAAGCGTTTTTAAATGCGTTTTCAGTTAATCTTTCCCAAGTAATTGCTCCTTCTTTATTCATTTCTATTAAAACAGCTGGTCTATCCACAACATCAGTCACCTGTTTTGCTTTTAAAATAGATTCACCTGTTAATGGAGGTATATTATTTCTATTAGATTTTGCTGCATACAACGGAAGATTATTATTCTCATCAGCAATTCCCCATAAAAACTTGGTATTAATATATTCTGGTTTCATTTGAAATCTTGTGTCTTTATCGTTTAGCATTTTATTTATTGCTACTGTATCTTCTGCTTTACAAAATGCTATAATTGGCCCATACTGATGGCCTAAAGCAGTAAACATATCCAGGAATGGTTTATTTTTAAGAGAGTCTTTTGCTTTATCCTCATAGAAACTCCCGATTTTTAAAATTTCATGAAAGATTTCTTCTACATGATACAGCTCCCAAAATTCAAGTTTTCCTTTATTTAAGATGATTTTATTTAACCTAAGAGTGTCTAACTCATAATCTGTTATTTTAACCTTCAATTTATTTCTTTCAAACTCAGTAATTTCATGTTGATTACTAAATTGATTAAGTCTTTTATTTAAAACGAAAATGGTTTCTGAAACTTCCCCAGAAGATATACTGTCTTCATTTTCAAATTCATAAAAGAAAACAAACTCTTTTTTCTCCCTTGAAGGATTGCAAGCTAGAATTAATAATACAAAAATTAAATAGTAGATTTTTTTCATTATGAGTATTGTGTTTAAAGATTAAATTGATAGAATGACAAATAAAAAAAGGCTATCAAAATTTTGATAGCCTAAATATATTTAAAATAAAGTTCTGATTATAATTCTAACAATCCGTTAGTTTTACTTACACCTTCAGCACTTTCTTGCATGTGTGCTTTTTCGGCATCACTAAGCTCAATGTTTACGATTTCTTCAATACCATTACGTCCTAAAATTACAGGAACACCAATACATAAATCGTTTAATCCGTACTCACCTTCCAATAAAGCTGAACATGGGAACATTTTCTTTTGATCGCAAGCGATAGCTTGTACCAATCCACTTACTGCAGCTCCTGGAGCATACCAAGCAGATGTACCTAATAATTTTGTAAGTGTTGCTCCACCAACTTTAGTATCTTCTTTTACTTGGTCTAATCTTTCTTCTGATAAGAACTCAGATACTTTAATACTGTTTCTTGTTGCATGCGCAGTTAAAGGCACCATACCTTTATCGCTATGACCTCCAATTACCATTCCGTCAACATCACTAATAGGAGCTCCTAAAGCTTCAGCTAATCTGTATTTAAAACGAGCAGAATCTAAAGCTCCACCCATTCCTATAATTCTGTTTTTAGGTAAACTAGTAGTTTTGTGTACTAAATACGTCATAGTATCCATAGGGTTACTTACAACAATCATTATAGTGTTAGGAGAATGCTCTATTAAACTAGATGAAACCGATTTTACAATACCAGCATTGATACCTATTAACTCTTCACGAGTCATTCCTGGCTTACGAGGAATACCTGAAGTAATTACACAAATATCACTATTAGCTGTTTTGCTATAATCGTTAGTTACACCTGTAATTTTTGTATCAAAACCGTTTAAAGATGCGGTTTGCATTAAATCCATAGCTTTACCTTCGGCAAAACCTTCTTTAATATCTAATAATACAACTTCAGATGCAAAGTTTTTAATTGCAATATATTCTGCACAACTTGCACCTACTGCTCCTGCTCCAACTACTGTTACTTTCATATATAAATAATTTTTAAAATTGTGTTGATTTTTAAGACTGCAAAATTACAAATTATTATACTGTAAATGAAAAAAGCACAAGAATAATCTTGTGCCTTTGTTAAATCTATTATTAACCAAGTTTAAAACGAAAAATTAAGACCTAAACTTGCGCTATCAAACTCTGCTACTGTATAGTCAGCATTGATACCAAAAAAACCTAATTTTAAATTGGCTCCAACAGTAGCTCTAATTCCTGATATATCTTGTTCAACCGAAAATGGGTCAATTATTTCTTCTGAAAATAAAACACCATCGGTTACTCTATAAGTTCCTAATAAATCGGTTGTTGATGTTCCTGTAACATACCCTAAACCACCATAAAAGTTGATTATTTTTAATTTAGTACCAACTATTAATTCAAAAAGCATTGTGTTAACTTCAGTATCTATTTTTTGGTTTTCTCCTTCTACATATTCACCATCAGTAAAATCATAGCTTCCATCTAAATGCGTGTAGGCTATTAAACCAGAAATAGCAACAGGAAATACTTTGTCTGCTGGTAACCATGATGTGAATTCTTGTTGTATACCAAAACCATAGAATCCTACTTTAACATCATCAGTATCTACCTTAGGAAAAAAGCGTCCTTTTAGTTGAGTACCTTTAAAAGGTGAAAAACTAGCTTGTAAAAATGCTGTTGGTATTAAGTTTATGTTTTCTGAACCAATACCTGTAGGTAAGGTTATTTCCACTTCTTGTGCTCCAAAAATAGGATCGTCATAGGTTGCAATAACTGTAATATCAGGATCATTATGCCCTAAAGCTGTAGCTACGGTTTTGGTAGGACTATTATCAGGAAATCTAATATTTTCATAATCTGCTACATTCATTTCAAAAGATTTTTTTTCATCTTTAATAAAAGAAGCATTTCCCATAATAGAAATTTCAAAGCCAAAACGTTTTGGTGCTTTTGCATTGTTAAACCAACCATTGTTGATTCCAAAAGCCACTCCTTCAGAAGCTGGACCTATATAATCTGCCGTAAATCGTTGGGCATCCTCAACACCTGCTGTTAATAGGTCATTTACGTTTTCTTGTGCATTTGTAATTGTAGCTGTAATTACAAACAGCATGAACAGAACGCATTTTTTCATAATACTAAGTAGATTAAATTTTTGGTGAAAATAGTAAAATTTATGATTATAACGTATTTTGTCGTTAAAAAATTACACTTTATCGATGTTTTATTTTTTTACAACATAAAAAAAAGCGAATACAAAATGCATTCGCTTTTAGTATATAATAGCTACTATTAATTACGCATCAATATTAGCGTAAATAGCATTCTTTTCAATAAACTCCCTACGAGGTGGTACTTCGTCTCCCATTAACATTGAGAAGATACGATCTGCTTCTCCACCATTATCAATATTTACTTGACGTAGTGTTCTAAACTCTGGATTCATTGTTGTATCCCAAAGCTGCTCAGCATTCATCTCTCCAAGACCCTTATAACGCTGCACACTTACACTGCCTCCAAATTCTTCAGCAATTGCATCACGTTCTTTATCAGTCCAAGCATAGCTTTTCTTTTGACCTTTCTTGACCAAATATAAAGGTGGTGTTGCAATGTAAATATGACCGTTCTCAATAAGTTCTTTCATGTATCTAAAGAAGAACGTTAAAATAAGTGTTGCAATGTGGCTACCATCAATATCAGCATCACACATAATAACTACTTTGTGATAACGTAATTTCGATAGGTTTAACGCTTTACTATCTTCCTCAGTACCAATGGTAACACCTAGTGCTGTGAAGATGTTTTTAATTTCTTCGTTTTCAAACACTTTATGCGTCATTGCTTTTTCAACATTCAATATTTTACCACGTAGTGGAAGAATAGCTTGAAATGCTCTGTCACGACCTTGTTTTGCAGTTCCACCTGCCGAATCTCCCTCTACAAGGAATACTTCACATTTTTCTGGGTCTTGCTCTGAACAGTCACTCAGTTTTCCTGGTAAACCTCCAATGCTCATTACAGTTTTACGCTGAACCATTTCACGCGCTTTTTGTGCTGCATGACGTGCTTGAGCTGCAAGAATTACTTTTTGAACAATGGTTTTAGCGTCCTCAGGATGTTCTTCTAAATAATCAGTTAACATTTCAGAAACCGCTTGACTTACTGAAGCAGACACTTCTCTGTTTCCTAGCTTAGTCTTTGTTTGCCCTTCAAATTGAGGCTCGGCAACTTTTACTGATACGATAGCTGTTAATCCTTCACGGAAATCATCTCCTGCAATATCAAACTTTAGCTTATCTAACATTCCTGATTCGTCAGCATACTTTTTTAAAGTATGTGTCAAACCACGACGGAAACCAGAAAGATGCGTTCCACCTTCGTGCGTATTAATATTGTTTACATACGAATGCAAGTTTTCTGCATACGACGTATTGTAAACCATAGCAACCTCAACAGGAACTCCGTTTTTCTCTCCTTCAAAAGAAATAACATCGTTCATTAAAGGCTCTCTGTTACCATCTAAAAACTTCACAAATTCTGAAAGTCCTTCTTCTGAATGGAATGTTTCTCCTTCGAAACTTCCGTCTTCTTTTTTGTGACGTTTGTCAACTAAATGTACTGTAATACCTTTATTAAGGTATGCCAACTCGCGCATTCTACTAGCTAAAGTATCGTAATTGTACTCTAGTGTTTGTTGAAATATTTGTGGATCTGGTTTAAAAGTTACAATGGTTCCTGTTTTATCTGAATCACCAATAGTTTTTACAGGGTATAAAGTTTTACCTCTTTCGTATTCTTGTTCCCAAATTTTTCCTTCTCTGTGAACTGTGGCTTTTAAGTGTTCAGACAATGCGTTAACACAACTTACACCAACACCATGAAGTCCACCTGATACTTTATAAGAATCTTTATCAAACTTACCTCCAGCTCCAATTTTAGTCATTACAACTTCTAGTGCCGAAACACCTTCTTTTTTGTGTAATCCAACTGGAATACCACGACCGTCATCCTCTGTGGTAATTGAGTTATCCTCATTTATAGTTACTGTGATATTATCACAATGTCCTGCTAAAGCTTCATCAATGGAGTTATCAACTACTTCATAAACCAAATGGTGTAAACCTCTTACACCTACGTCTCCAATGTACATCGATGGACGCATACGCACGTGCTCCATTCCCTCAAGGGCTTGGATACTGTCTGCACCATACTGTTTTTTGTTTTCTTCGCTCATTTTTATTTTAATATGATTTAGTTCTTATTTTACAGAAAAAAAGACGCTAATTGCGTCTCTTTTGAGATACTAACAAAGATAACAAATTATCATGCCTTTTAAAAGTATTTTAACGAGTTAGTTAATAAATTATCAACATTTGTTAATTACTCAAAAGTGCCTTAAAACGTCTAAAAAGCATCTTAAATTTGATTTTGGGATTTTTTTAGACTCATTCAAAATCGATAAAACACTAAAATGCATTAGAGCGGTTTTAATGCGTTTATAGTTTATTAGAATTACCTTAATAAATCATGATTTTGAGTTGTTGTTCCTTAAATTAATTACACAACTTGATTTAATCAAATAATTAACAAATACCAATGTTATGATAGATGGAAATAATCCTTTAAATAAATTAAAGAAAATCCAATTCCAATCTTGCGGAGCGGTTTTTGACAGTTCTATAAACATCAATTCGCCATACGGATAGGATTCATAAAAGAACGTCATTAAAAAGTTATAGCCTAAGTGAAACCCTAAACCTAACATAATTGACTTTGTTTTATAAAATGTATAGGCCCAAACATAGCCTGTAAATCCTGTTACTAAAATCACATACACGATAGGTATTATTCTTTCTTCCATCATACCATACGAGAATACATGGTAAACTCCAAAACACAATGCTGATAGCAGAATAGCCTTTTTTGACTCAATTCTTTGAATTAGTATATATAGCAACGCTCCACGAAAGACTAAATCTTCGGTCAAAGCTGATTTGATGTGATAGAAGAAAGATTGAAATATTAAACTGAAGTCAACAGTCTCTTTTAGTTTCCAGTTCACATTTAAAATATATGTTTCAGCAGCTACCATCAAAAGACACAGAAGCACCATAAACACAAGTCCTATGAAGAATTGAAGCATTCTATTTGGATAAGGAATGAGACCTAAAACATCGATATTTTTTTTCTCAACAAAGCGTAAGAGTGCCCATGAGATTACTAATATTATTAATAATCCTAACATTTGAAATTACGTTTAAATTAAAGTTATGCTTCTTTTGGTTTCAAAAAAGAGATTGAAAATGGATACTTAAAAGTTCCCGTTTGTAGCGATCTTGAAATATTATATATCGTAATGATAATAGCAAAAAGCACAATCGCTCCTGAAATAAAAAAATTGTAACCAGGAATGATAAAAAAAGATAGTAACGACAAAAAGAACAGCAAGGTAATTGTCCCATGAAAATTTACAATTGCTCTACCATGAGCATCATACACCTTACTATCTTCAGCTTTATGAATCCAAAGAAACAGTGGAAACAAAATACTTCCAAACGGAATAATCAATCCTAAAAAAGGAGAACCATGGAGCAACAACATCCATTTACGATGTATGACTTCCTCCTTGGGGTCTTCAAGAATTAGTAATTCGTCAATCTCTATTTCAAGACCTGCTGCCAACAGTTTTACCGTTTGAAGATGTGGCTGCACATCACCTTTTTCTATACGCTGAATGGTTCTAACCGTAACAGTAGTTTTATCAGAAAGTTGCTCTTGCGTATACCCTTTTAGCTTTCGCTGATAGGTTAAATTTTCGCTTAAAGAATTTTTATTCATTTTGATTATTTTTCTGGTACAAATCTACTTCAGGTTATTGGATTTTAACACGACATTTAAATGTCACCTATATGTCATTGTTAGGTTTTATAAGGGTTTTAAGCCTTCATTAAGTAAACTTACCTGAAAACTCAAAATAATACATTGGGTTAGTCTAGTCTTTAAAGGTAGTTATTTTTAAAATAAAAAAGCCGGTTAAAAACCGGCTTTCATTCTTATAGGTTATTAAAATTAATATGCATCAGTATGTACTTTTGCAACTGCTCTTCCACTTGGGTCATTCATGTTTTTGAATGCTTCATCCCACTCTAAAGCAATTTTTGTACTGCATGCTACACTAGGTTCTTGTGGTACACTTAATGCAGCTGCATCACTTGGAAAATGCTCTTCAAAAATAGAACGATAATAAAACTCTTCTTTATTTTGAGGTGTTTGTATCGGGAACCTAAAATGCGCATTCTTCATTTGCTCATCGGTTACTTCTTCATTCACTACTTCTTTCAAAGTATCAATCCAACTGTAACCAACACCATCACTAAACTGTTCTTTTTGTCTCCAAGCTACACTTTCTGGCAGCATGTCTTCAAAAGCTTTTCTCACTACCCATTTTTCCATACGCTCTGGTGTTATCATTTTATCTTGCGGGTTGATACTCATTGCCACATCCATAAATTCCTTATCTAAAAATGGTACACGACCTTCAATTCCCCAAGCTGCTAAACTTTTATTTGCTCTCAAGCAATCATACATATGCAGTTTACTCAACTTACGAACCGTTTCTTCATGAAACTCTTTCGCATTTGGCGCTTTGTGAAAATACAGATAACCACCAAATAATTCGTCAGCACCTTCACCAGACAACACCATTTTTATTCCCATAGACTTAATAACTCTTGCCATTAAATACATAGGTGTACTCGCGCGAATAGTTGTAATATCATAGGTTTCTAGCTGATAAATTACGTCTCTTACCGCATCTAAACCTTCTTGAATGGTAAACTTTATTTCGTGGTGAACAGTTCCAATATGGTCTGCCACTTTTTGTGCTGCAGCCAAATCTGGTGATCCTTCAAGTCCTACTGAAAAGGAGTGTAATTGAGGCCACCATGCATCTGAAGTATCATCACTTTCAATACGTTTTTGAGCATATTTTTTTGCAATTGCTGAAGTCACCGAAGAATCTAAACCTCCTGAAAGCAAAACACCATAAGGCACATCGCTCATTAACTGCCTGTGAACAGCTGCTTCAAGCGCTTCTTTTATTTTTGAAATACTTGTTTCGTTGTCTTTTACCGCATCATAATCAGTCCACTCACGTTTATGCCATTGCACAAACTCACCATCTTTACTAGACATATAATGACCTGGAGGAAATAGTTCAATTTTTGTGCAAACACCTTCAAGTGCTTTCAATTCTGATGCTACATAAAAGGTTCCGTTTTGATCCCATCCAATGTATAATGGAATGATTCCCATGTGGTCTCTAGCTACAAAATATTCGTCTTTTTCAACGTCATAAATTGCAAAACCAAAAATACCATTAAGCTCATCAACAAAATCAGTTCCTTTTTCTTGATACAACGCCAAAATAACCTCACAATCACTTTCAGTTTGAAACTTATAATCTGGAAACTGTTTACGCAACTCTCTGTGGTTATATATTTCACCATTAGCCGCTAAAACAAACCTCTTATCTTCCGAAAACAAAGGTTGCTTTCCTGAAGCAGGATCAACAATCGCTAAACGCTCATGCGCCATAATCGCTTTGTCATTATCAAAAATTCCGCTCCAGTCTGGACCACGATGACGGATTCTTTTTGACATTTCTAATATTTGAGGTCTTAAATCTTCTGTTTTCTGCTTTAAATCAAATGCACATACAATTCCACACATAATTTCTCTTTTTTATATCAATTGTTACATATTATGAAGCAAATATTCATTTAAGATTACAAAATAAAAAACATAATTAACATTTCAATTACAAATTACAACTAAAAACTATAAATTATAATCATTAGAAAAGTTATTCAACTGTATTTTGTTATTTATATTTACAAAATGAAACACTTAAGCCTACTCGTTTACCTTTTGCCATTCATTCTATATAGTCAAACATGGCAACCTACTTCAATTACTCCAAACATAAATGGACAACGTTTTGATGATGTTTTCTTTATAAACGACAATATTGGTTGGGCTGCGAATGGTTATTATGCAGCAGTTTTTAAAACTACTGATGGTGGTGACACTTGGATAGAACAAGCTAGTTCTAGTGATTTAGGTGGCAGCTACTACTTTAGAAATATTGAATTCATTAATGAAAACATTGGTTTTTTAGGGACTTTAAATGGTAAATTTTTCTCAACAAATGATGGTGGGACAACCTGGAATGAAGTCACCAATATTTCTCCAAACCCTCAAGCTATTTGTGGTTTGAATGCTGTAGGTAGTTCAACAATTTATGGTTGTGGAGCCTATTTTACTCCTGCTTACATTATAAAATCCACTGATAGTGGTTTAAATTGGCAATACATTGACATGTCTGCTTATGCTAATGCACTAGTAGAAATTAAGTTTATTAATGAATTGACTGGTTATGCTTGCGGAAGTAATGCTACTGGAGCTGTTGTTTTAAAGACAACTGATGGTGGATTAAATTGGAATGAAATTTACAACTCCAATATTGCTGGAGAATATGTTTGGAAACTTCAAATCTTAGAAAGTAATAATGATGTTGTATTTGGTGCTGTTGAATCAATGGCTCCACATTTTGGGAAATTAATTAAATCTACAGATGCTGGTACTAATTGGAATAGCTACAACGCTCCTGAAACCTCAATACAAGCGGTTGGTTTTATAAATGAAAATAAAGGTTGGATGGGAGGACATACTACTGGTTTTTATGAAACAGTAGATGGTGGACAAACTTGGACGAACCTAAATGTTGGCTCGAATCTAAATAGGATTTTTATTATTAGTCCAGCTTTAGCTTATGCCTCAGGAACCTCTATCTATAAATTCACCGATGCCTCTTTAAATATTAGCGAAGTAGAATCCAACTCAAAAACACTTGATATTCATATTAAAAATAATCCTGTAGACACAACACTAGAGTTTAGCATTTACTTTCACAACAATGACAATCTACTAATTGAGCTATACGATAGTAAAGGAATTTACATAAAACAGCTTTCAAGAGAAATCATTACTTCAACTGAAATTGAAAAGCATTATACCTTTGATGTGAGTGCACTTTCATCTGGAACTTACTTTATAAACTTCCATAATAATTTCCAAAGACAGTCTCTAAAATTCATTAAACAATAAACTTAGCACGATTTTTGTTTAACAAAAATTAACAATCTTAACTCTATTTTTTATAAGTGAAATCTTAAATTTAGAAACTTAATAAAACAACGTATGAAAAAAGTAATGAATTTATCCAAGCTAGCATGTTTAGCAATTTTATTAGTCTCATTTAGTATGAACGCTCAAGATTTTAAAGATCTTGACAAAAGCCCTATGGATGCAGCAGCATTTCCAAGTAGCCATAGAGTATCTGAAAAAACTGTCAAAGTTATTTACAGCAGACCTCAACTAAAAGGCAGAACAGTTCAATCTTTAGCTCCAAATGGAGAAGTTTGGCGAACTGGAGCCAACGAAGCAACTGAAATAACGTTTTACAAAGATGTTACTGTAGGTGATAAAAAGGTTAAAGCTGGCACTTACTCACTGTTTACTATTCCTGGTGAAAAATCTTGGACTATTATTATAAATTCTGATGTTGATGTTTGGGGAGCTTACAGTTATAACAAAGGCAATGATGTAGCAAGAGTTGAAGTTCCTGTTAGCGAAGGCAAGAAAAGCCTTGAAGCTTTTTCTATAGCATTTGACGACGAAGGCAGTATGCATTTAGCTTGGGGAACTCTAAGAGTTGCTGTTCCAATGAAGTAAAAAATATGAAATACTAAAAAAGCCTTGATTTCTCAAGGCTTTTTTTATTTATGGTATGTTCAAATATTTATGTGTTTGTAACGACACTTTCCATTTAGGATTTTTCATTACATAATCAACAATTTCAGGAACAACTTTATCGCGTTTGCTCCACTCAGGTTGTAAGTACAAAATACAACCTTTATTTACTTTTGCTGCTTGCTCTTCAGCAAAACGAAAATCGTCTTTATTGTAAACAATCACTTTTAACTCATTAGCATTATCATACACTTCTTGAGTTGGCAATTTCAATTTTTTAGGAGATAAACAAATCCAATCCCAAGTACCTGTTAGCTTATAAGCTCCAGACGTTTCAATATGCACCTGCAGTCCTTTTGCTTTAAGCTGCGATGTTAAAGCAGTCATATCCCAAGTTAACGGTTCACCTCCTGTAACAACTATAGTGTCACTATACTTAGCGGCATTTTCAACAATTTTAGACGTTTCAGTTGGCGGATGAATGTCTGCATTCCAACTTTCTTTCACATCACACCAATGACAACCAACATCACAACCTCCTACTCTAATAAAGTAAGCAGCTGTTCCTTTGTGATAACCTTCTCCCTGAATAGTGTAAAATTCTTCCATTAAAGGAAGCATCTCACCTTTATCAACCAATATTTGTGTCTCTGTCTTCATTGCCGCAAAGATAAGTTACTATTAGAAGTTTAGTGTTAAAATGTTAAAAAGATTTTCTGTAGGATTAATTCTAGATTAGTATTTTTATAGAAATTTTTTGAATAATGAGCAGAAACGAAGAATTCTTTAACCACATTACCGAAGGAAACACCAATAAAGGTGAATTCATTACACTTGGCTCTGCCATGTTGGATGGTGAAACTATAAAAAACGCCTATGTAAATGTTCCGCTTAAAACCATGAATAGACATGGACTTATTGCTGGAGCTACAGGTACTGGAAAAACAAAAACACTACAAGTTTTAGCTGAAAATCTTAGCGAAAAAGGTGTTCCTGTGTTATTGATGGATATTAAAGGAGACTTAAGTGGCTTAGCGCAACCTAGTCCTGGACACGTTAAAATTGACGAACGTCATGATGCTATTGGTTTACCTTTTGAGGCTAAATCGTTTCCTGTTGAAGTAATGACATTATCTGAACAAGATGGTGTAAGACTAAGAGCAACCGTTAGCGAATTTGGTCCTGTACTTATTTCAAGAATTTTAGATGTAACAGAAACCCAAGCTGGAATCATTTCGGTTATTTTTAAATATTGTGACGATAATAAACTTCCGCTTTTAGACTTAAAAGACTTTAAAAAAATACTACAATATTGCACTTCTGAAGGTAAAGACGAATTTCAAGAAGAATATGGCCGAATTTCAACAGCATCTACAGGAGCAATTCTTAGAAAAATTGTTGAGCTAGAGCAACAAGGTGGCGACTTGTTTTTTGGAGAAAAATCTTTTGACACCCAAGACTTACTTAGAATTGCTGATGATGGTAGAGGTTACATAAACATTATTAGGTTGACTGATATACAAGACAGACCAAAACTGTTTTCAACTTTTATGTTGAGTCTTTTGGCTGAAATCTATTCTACTTTCCCTGAACAAGGCGATACTGGACGACCAGAATTAATCATGTTTATTGACGAAGCACATTTAATTTTCAATGAAGCTTCTGACGCTTTATTAGATCAAATAGAAAGTATTGTAAAATTAATACGAAGTAAAGGTGTTGGGTTGTATTTTGTAACACAAAACCCTACTGATGTTCCTGAAGCTGTCCTAAGTCAATTAGGTTTAAAAGTTCAGCATGCATTAAGAGCTTTTACAGCTAAAGACAGAAAAGCCATTAAGCTTACAGCTCAAAATTATCCTGACACAGAATATTACGATACTGCTGAAGTATTAACTTCACTGGGAACTGGAGAAGCATTAGTTTCAGCATTAAATGAAAAAGGAAGACCAACACCACTTGCAGCAACCATGATGCGTGCACCTATGAGCAGAATGGATGTTTTAACCGATTCTGAATTGAGCAACTTATTGTCTAGCTCTAAAATGGTTAAAAAATACAACGAAACTATCGATAGAGAAAGTGCTTATGAAATATTAAATGAAAAAATTGAGCGTGCTGAGGCTGAAGAAGCTAAGGAAAAAGCTCGAAAAGAAAAAGAAGCACTTAAAAAAGCTGAGTCAAAACGAAGAACTTCGAGCACAAGAAGCAATAGAATGAATCCGGTTGTAAAAGTACTTACAAGCGCAACGTTTATTAGAAGTGTTTTTGGCATCCTTACTAAAGTGATGAAAAAATAATCTTCAATACCAATACATTAAAAAACACTATAACATTAAAATAAAAACCATGAACAAATCCCTGCTTTACCTTATTATTTTCACTTTAGTTCTAACAAGTTGTAAAAAAGAACAAGACCCTTTTCAAGTTAGCAAACAACATATTGGGTTACTTACCGACTCTACACAAGTCAAAGATTTGGAAGCTTTATTTGTAAACGATTCCATTGTAAACTATATAAAAGGTGATGAATTTATTGAAAACAAAAGTGATATTGAAGTGTTTGAAAAAGGTGGTAAAAAATTATTGATTTTATCTCCTAAACAAGTTTTAGACTCAACATCAACTATTGGCAGTGTTCAAATTATCGACTCTAGATTCAAAACAGATAAAAACATTTCAACACTAAGTACTTTTAAAGATATACAAGACAATTACACTGTATCAAGAATTAATAATTTAATTAATTCTATTGTGATTTCGGTTGATGAAATTAATGCATCCTTTACAATTGACAAAAAAGAATTACCAGCTAATTTGAGATTTGACATGAACTTAAAAATTGAAAAATCTCAAATCCCTGACACAGCAAAAATTAAATACTTTTTTGTTCATTGGAATTAGGATTTAAATAGGTTTACTTTAATTAATGAATCCATTTTTTTCCAAAATATTAGTTGATATTGCTCGCAAACGACTCAAAGCTAGCCAAAAGACTACTACCGAGTTTAGTAAACGACAAATTGTACCTGTAGTAAGAAATCTTCAGGTAGAGTTATCTCATGCCATTAAAGAGTATATTTTTATCATTATTGGTGTGTTTTCAGCAGGTTTTGGACTTAAAGGGTTTTTACTACCTAATCGTTTTATTGATGGTGGTGCTACAGGTATTTCATTACTTTTAGAAAACATCACTAACATAGAATTAAGTTTTCTGCTTATACTGGTCAACATCCCTTTTCTTATCTTAGGAGCAAGAACATTAAGCCTAAAGTTTGCCATAAAAAGTATTATTGCCATTGCTTTTCTAGGGTTTGTAGTGCATTATATTGACTATCCTACCATTACTGAAGACAAACTACTAATTGCTGTTTTTGGTGGCTTTTTTCTCGGTTTAGGAATAGGAATGTCCATGAGAGGCGGAAGCGTTATTGATGGCACTGAAGTTTTGGCAATTTATTTAAGCAGAAAATTATCCCTAACAGTTGGTGATGTTCTTTTGCTTATTAATATCATCATCTTTTCATTTGGTGCTTATGTACTATCTATTGAAACTGCATTATACGCCATTTTAACCTATTTAGCAGCTGCTAAAACTGTAGACTTTGTGGTTGATGGTGTTGAGGAATATGTTGGTGTTACTATTATTTCTGAAAAGCATGAAGAATTACGAACAATGCTTATTGAAAAGTTAAGACGTGCCTGCACTATTTATGCTGGAAAAGGCGGTTATGGAGGAAAAGGGCAAAGTTATGACAAAGACATTATTTATACAGTAGTAACCAGATTAGAACTCGCCAAACTACACACTGAAATTGACAAAATAGACAAAGATGCTTTTATCATAATGGGATTGGTAAAAGACTTAAAAGGAGGTATGATAAAACGAAAACCCCTAAAATAGCACCTAAATAATTAACAATAGCACATAACTATATAAGCAACGCTATATATGGTTAACTTTTTACACAAATGAAAAATTACACAGTACAAAACTCTCCTTTTGTAGTTCCCACTACCGATGGAAAAACAATTAAAGAACATTTTGGATTAGCAACCGATGGAAATTCGCAACTAAGTATTGCACACATGACAGCTCCTCCTGGTTGGAGCGAACCTTTTCAAACACCTGAATTTGACGAATACACGTTTATAATTAAAGGGCAAAAACAATTTATAATTGAAAATGAAGTTGTAATTTTAAAAGCAGGTCAATCCATAAAAATTAACAAAAACGTAAGAGTGCAGTATTCTAATCCTTTTACTGAACCTTGTGAATATTTAGCTATTTGCTTACCAGCATTTTCTATGGATTTAGTAAATAGAGAATAAATGAAACAACTTCTTGCAAAATTTTTGGGATTTAGCTTAAACGTGCTAAGTTACATATCGAAGTCTTTTGCTGCCAATAGAGCTTTGGCTTTATTTTCTATGCCTTTAAAAGGAAAAGCAACAGAAGAGCAAACAGAATTTTTAGAAACATCATTTAGAGAAGAATTGATGTACGACAACATCCCAATAATGACTTACCGTTGGGTTGGAAAAAACAAAACTATACTTTTATTACATGGTTGGGAAAGCAACTCTGCACGTTGGAAAAACCTTATACTTAACCTAAAAAAGAAAGACTATAACATTATTGCTATAGATGCTCCAGCACATGGAAAATCTGGAGGCACAAGTTTTAACGCGATTTTGTATTCTGAGTTTATTAATGTAGCAGTATTAAAGTTTAAACCCGAGATTATCATTGGGCATTCGGTTGGTGGTATGGCTTCTATTTTCTTTCAGTACAAATATCAAACTCCTTTTATAAAAAAGTTTATCTTGCTTGGAGCGCCTTCAGAGTTTAAAGATATTCTTGGTAGGTATACAAAAATGATGGGTTACAACCAACGCATCAACGCCAAGATTAACTCAATAATTCTAGAACGTTTTGGGGTAAAACCTGAAGAATTTTCGTCTTCAGAATATATCAAACAAAACAATTCCGAAGGGTTAATAATTCATGATGAACAAGACCAAATTATCCCTTACAAGGATGCATTGCTTATAAAAAATAGTTTTAAAAACAGTAAATTAATTACTACACAAGGCATGGGTCACTCTTTAAACAACGATACTGTTACTTCGTACATTAATGATTTTATTGATGCCTAATCTTGTTTTATCTTTGCACTATGGAAGATAATCTTAAACGTCTTAATAAATACCTAAGTGAAGTAGGCTATTGCTCTCGTAGAGCAGCCGATAAACTTATTGATGCTGGTAGAGTTACTATAAACGGTAAAGTACCTGAAATGGGAACAAAAGTTAGTCCTGATGACGAAGTACATGTTGATGGTAAACTTGTAGAAAACAAAAAAAAGTCTTTTACCTACTTAGCTTTTAATAAACCTGTTGGCATTGTTTGCACTACAGACACTCGTGTTGAAAAGGATAACATTATCGATTTTATCAACTATCATAAACGTATCTTCCCAATTGGTCGTCTGGACAAACCCAGTGAAGGATTAATACTACTTACTGATGATGGTGATATTGTAAACAAAATATTAAGAGCTAGCAACAACCACGAAAAAGAGTATATTGTTACGGTTGATAAACCTATTTCTCAAACTTTTATTAATAGGATGTCTAATGGTGTACCAATATTAGATACAGTTACTAAAAAATGTAAGGTTACTAAAGTTGGCACCTACGAATTTAAAATTATTCTAACACAAGGTCTAAATAGACAAATACGAAGAATGTGTGAGTATTTAAATTACGAAGTACAAACCTTAAAGCGTACACGTATTATGAATATAAAGCTAGATATGCCTATTGGGAGTTATCGCGAACTTACTCAAAATGAAATGGATGAACTTAATGAGTTATTAGAAGGTTCAACCAAAACATTTCAATCTAAAACAGCTTCAAAACGAAGAAAATCATAGCTTTTAAAATGTTAAGGTATTACTAATTAACAGATGGTTTTTAATTTTCATTGGTAACTTTAAGAAAAGTCAACCATAATGAAACAGCTAACTACATTACTTCTACTCTGCTCCTTTACTGTATTTTCTCAAACAGAATATAAACCTTCAAAAGCCTTTCCTTTTGGAAAAGCAAACCCTGAAGCTCCACAACAAATCAAAGATTTTGAACCCATGATAGGTTTATGTAATTGCAAATCTACTTCACTAAATCAAGATGGGTCTTGGAGTGAACCCATTGATATGACTTGGAGATTCAAGTATATTATGAATGGAATGGCAGTACAAGATGAAACCTTGAAAAGTGATGGAAAACATTCAGGAAGCATAAGACAGTTTAATGCAGACAGTAGCAAATGGTATGTGCATTACTATTCGTCATCTAGCTTACCTAAAACATTACCTGCGTGGGAAGGCACAAAAACTGATGACAATAAAATTGTACTCTACAGAGAACAACAAGCACCTAATGGAGCTGATGGCTTCTATAGACTAACATTTTACGACATGACAAAGTCTGGTTACAAATGGATTGGTGAATGGGTTGACAAAACCGAAACCATCGTTTTTCCTACATGGAAAATCAATTGTACTAAGCAAGAAGATTAACTTCTTAACCTACGTGTCTTTCTCTAGCTAATAAAGTATTTTTAAGTAGCATAGCAATAGTCATTGGACCAACTCCACCAGGAACAGGTGTAATATAACTTGCTTTTTTACTTACATTTTCAAAATCAACATCACCAGTAATCACATACCCTTTTGGAGAAGACTCGTCAGGAACCCTAGTAATACCAACATCTATAATAACAGCGTCGTCCTTAACCATTTCTGCTTTTAAGAAATTAGGAACTCCTAATGCTGAAATGATAATATCTGCTTGAGAAGTGATTTGTGTAATGTTTTTTGTATGACTGTGCGTTAATGTAACTGTTGAGTTTCCTGGGAAACCTTTACGTCCCATTAAAATACTCATTGGTCTTCCAACAATATGACTACGACCAATTACAACAGTGTGTTTTCCTTTGGTTTCAACACCATAACGATCAAGCAATTCTAAAATGCCAAAAGGTGTAGCAGGAATAAAAGTACTCATATCCAATGCCATTTTACCAAAGTTTGCAGGATGGAATCCATCTACATCCTTATCAGGATCAACAGCTAAAAGCACTTTTTGAGTATCAATTTGTTTTGGTAATGGTAACTGAATGATAAATCCATCAATATCTGGATTTTCATTTAGTTCTTCAATTTTATCTAACAATTCAATCTCACTAGTTGTATTTGACATTCTAACTAAAGTAGACTCAAACCCAACACGTTCACAAGCTTTTACTTTACTTCCTACGTAAGTTAAACTTGCTCCATCGTTACCAACAATAATTGCCGCTAAATGAGGAACTTTTTCTCCTTTAGCTTTCATTTTTTTTACTTCAGCAGCAATTTCATCTTTGATATCGTTACTAATCTTTTTTCCGTCTAGAATTGTCATGTTATTAGTTGTGTTGTATTGTTGTTATTTGTAATCTTATTTGAAATAAAAAAACATGAGTTACCTCATGTTTTTCATAGCTTGCATCATACGTTTGCCGCCACCACCTTGCATCATTTTCATCATCTTGCTCATTTGGTTAAACTGCTTAAGCAATTGGTTAACTTCTTGTACTGAAGTTCCTGAACCTTTACCTATGCGTTTTTTTCGGCTTGCATCTATTATTGATGGGTTAGTTCTTTCAGCTGGTGTCATAGAATGAATAATTGCTTCAATACCTTTAAAAGCGTCATCATCTATATCAACATCTTTCATCATTTTTCCAGCTCCAGGAATCATTCCGATAAGGTCTTTCATGTTACCCATTTTCTTGATTTGCTGAATTTGCTTTAAGAAATCATCAAAACCAAATTGGTTTTTTGCAATTTTCTTTTGAAGTTTTCTTGCTTCCTCTTCGTCGTACTGCTCTTGAGCTCTTTCAACAAGTGACACAACGTCTCCCATTCCTAGAATACGATCTGCCATACGAGAAGGATAGAACACATCAATAGCTTCCATTTTCTCACCTGTACCAATAAACTTTATTGGTTTATTTACTACAGACTTAATTGAAATAGCTGCTCCACCACGTGTATCACCATCTAACTTGGTAAGAATTACACCATCAAAATTTAAAACATCATTAAAGGCTTTTGCTGTGTTAACAGCATCTTGACCTGTCATAGAATCTACAACAAATAATGTTTCTTGTGGCTGAATGGCTTTGTGGATGTTTGATATTTCGGTCATCATCGCTTCATCTACAGCTAAACGACCAGCAGTATCTATAATAACCACATTATGTCCATTAGCTTTTGCATGAGCAATACCAGCTTGTGCAATAGCTACAGGATCTTGGTTACCTTTATCACTATATACCTCAACATTTATTTGTTCACCTACTACATGCAACTGATCTACTGCTGCAGGACGATACACGTCACAGGCTACTAATAAAGGCTTTTTGGTTTTTTTGTTTTTTAAATAATTAGCAAGTTTACCAGAGAAAGTTGTTTTACCTGAACCCTGTAAACCTGACATTAATATAACACTTGGTGTTCCTGAAAGGTTAATACCTTCGGCATCTCCACCCATAAGTTCGGTTAATTCGTCTTTAACGATTTTAACCATTAACTGTCCTGGTTGTAACGTTGTTAATACGTCTTGACCTAATGCTTTTTCCTTTACTTTATTCGTAAATTCTTTAGCAATTTTAAAATTGACATCGGCATCTAAAAGCGCTCGTCTTACTTCTTTAAGGGTTTCAGCAACATTAACCTCAGTAATACTACCATGACCTTTTAATACGTGTAGCGCTTTATCTAACTTATCACTTAAATTATTAAACATATATCTCTCTACTTTTTAAGTACATATCGGTAAAAAACTTCAATGCTTTTTAGAAAGTTGCAAAGTTAAGAATTTGTAGTGTATTAAGGAAGTATTAGCAATAATTCTATACGAAAAAAGGATTGTAAAATTATTACAATCCTTTTTAACTAACCTAAAAACTAAAAAACACGAGGTTTTTCAACATGTATAAAGACTCAATCACATGTTCTTTCAATAACCATTATATCATTTTCTCGATGTAGCTGCAACCTATCTTCCTCACATTCTACTACAAGCCATTGACCAGTTATAGCTTGAATATCTGATCCTGCTACATTAGAAAACTCAATAATAACTCCATCGTTTGTTTGAGAGGTCGTCCACGTTGCATCTATAGTTGCAGTTTCAGTATAAATAACCACAATATTATTTGACGACTCAAAATCAAAATTCCAAACTATTAAATTATCACTACCATTGTAGTTTACTACATTCCAAGTACAATCTAAAAGAAATGCATCTACATCTTGCTCTGAGCAAGTTTGACCACAATCTTCAACGACAAGATTAACTTCAAAAATTTCAAATGTATTTCCTCCTGCCAATGTTGCTGATACATATATTGTTTGCGAAGAACTTACAACATTGCTATAAGGTGAGGTTAAAGCATTTACTCCAGTTTCTGCATCCATTAATGTTTCATGGAATGTCATTTCTATATTATCATTACTACAATTTGGGAAAATCTCATATAAATCAAAAGTTGCTATTCCGTCGTTAAAAGGCTCTTCATTATCACAGATTACATATTCTGTATTTGAAAAACATTCAAACGGATTGTTACTTGTACATTGCTGGGTCAGCACTAATACATCTTCACCTTGCTGTAATACTAACGAGTCTTCATTACACTCTACAACAGCATATTCTCCATTGTAATCCTCAAGTCCGTTAAAGTTTATAAACACCTTTAATTCTCCTTCAATCATAGCGATATCCCAAGTACCAGAATATAAAAGGTCATTTTCGTATAGAGTAGATATTTCATTTGAGTCATGAAATGTAAATGTTGTAAATGATGGAGTATAACCATTTAGAGCTGGTATTTGTGGACAAGCCACTAAGTAATCTCTTACATCTTGAAAATCGCAGCTAACTTGATTATCATCACAGTTGATTTCCATAACAATTTCGGTAGTTGTGTTTTCAACTGTTCTAACAAGTTCAAATCTGTCATCAGCACAATCAACAACTAACCAATCTCCACCTAAATCTTGTGAAAAAGCTGTAAGTTGCTCTATTGACAATACAATACCTTGGTCTGTAGATTCTAGATTCCAGCTACCTAGTACAACTTCGGTTAAATCACCTTCACTAATTTGTAAGGCTCCACCACCTCCAAATACTAAATCAAAATCTATGAAATTATCGTCTCCATTGTAAGACACAATTTCCCAATGACAATCTTGTAGTGCTTCAGACACTTCTTGTAGTGTGCAATCATTATCATCATCATAATCGCACTCTTCCTCTGCAGCATTTATAGCAGCTTCAAGTTCTTGATTACTATTAACCTCAACCGTGTCTCCATTAGCATAAACCATTGTAACTGGAAAGTTTAAACTTGCTAGAACAACAGCACTATTGGAGGTTTCTAAACTTTGTAAAAACACATATAATTCAAAATCACTACCAATAACAACTGTATCTATAACCTGAAAGTTTGTATCATACATTGAAAACGAAATTGGGTACTGAAAATCTATACATTCAATCACGTCTTCATCAGCAGTACACTCATCAATAAACTCTTGCAACTGCTCTTGGTTTTCAATTGTAATTTCGGTGTAATCGTTTAAAATAATAGTTATAGGAAAAATATATTCCAATACATCATCATCATTATCAAACTCATTGTAAATCGCTTCAATAAGACCTAAATCTTCAAGAGTATTTATTGTAATTGTTATACCATTTACTAAAACTGTTACAGGTAGATTAACAGATAAACAATTGGCTTCATCCATAATATCATCTACTGAACCATCATAAGCCGAAGTAGATTGCATAAGGCTTACAAGAGCTATTTCAGAGTTGATAATGTTTTCGTTTTCTGGGTTTGGTTCAATTTCTTCATCCTGACAAGAAGTAACCATAATTGGGGCTAATAGGACAAAAAAGGCTAAAACTAATAAATGTTTAATTTTCATAATTCTATAGGTTGTCTTTATTTATACAACAGATGATTTTAAAAAACACCTACCATATATTTTAATTTTATAATTTTATGATCTTAATTTTTCTGTATGCCCAAACCATTACATGACAATATTTGTGACGAGATATTATTTACTTCATTATTTGAGAAGCATGCTAAAAATCTGCACAACTTTTTACACTATAAATTTGGTGAACAGTTAAACCCAAAAGACAAAGTGCAAGAAGCTTTTATTAAACTTTGGCAAAACTGTGGTAAGATTCCTTCAAATAAAGCAAAGAGTTTTTTATTTACGACTGCAAATAATTTAATGCTCAATGAAGCTGCTCATCAAAAAGTAGTATTAAAGCATCAGCAAATTAAACCTAAGCATTATACAAATGAGTCTCCTGATTTTGTAATGGAAGAACAGGAATATTTACAAAAACTAGAAAAAGCCATCGCCAACTTAACCGAAGCACAACGCACTGCCTTTTTACTAAACAGAGTTGAAGGAAAACGTTTTAAAGAAATTGCTGAATTACTAGATATTTCGGTAAAAGCTGTTGAAAAACGAATTTATGGTGCACTAAAAAAACTTAGAGAAGATATAAAAGAATTGTAATTAAGGGTAGGATATTTTAACACCTAACTGTTATATAGTTGTAATTGAAGACATGAAACGAGAAGATTTAATACAAAAATGGCTAGACCATAACTTAACCTCTGATGAACTTGAAGCTTTCAAACAGCTTGAAGATTATGATGATTTGGTAAAGTTATCAAATGGCATGCAGCATTTTAAGGCTCCTGAATATAACACTTCTGAAGCTTTAAGTAATGTTATGCAACACATTAATACCTCAAAGCAACCTCCACAAAAAAAGTGGTTATCTATTGCTATGAGTATTGCAGCTGTATTTGTTATTTCTTTTGGAATTTATTTTTTCACCATTAACCAAGACACATTGGTTAACACGCAATTAGCTGAAAAAACTACAATTGAACTACCTGATGCGTCTTCGGTGGCTTTAAATTCACTTTCTGAAATAACATTCAATTCCCATAAATGGAATAAAAACAGAACTGTAGACTTAAAAGGAGAAGCTTTTTTTAAAGTGGAAAAAGGAAGCAGTTTTAACGTTAACACAGTTTATGGAACTGTAACCGTTTATGGTACTCAGTTTAATGTTAAGCAACGAGAAAGCTATTTTGAAGTAATTTGTTACGAAGGTCTTGTTGGTGTTACTTACAAAGGAAAAGAGACAAAACTACATGCTGGTGAAAGTTTTTTACTATTAAATGGAAAACTAATTGAAAAAGAAAAAGAACTTAAAACACAACCATCTTGGTTAAACAATGAAAGCTACTTTAAAAGTATGCCTTATAAAGAAGTTATTGCAGAGTTTGAGCGTCAATACGATGTGAATTTTCATGTTATTAACTTAGACAGTTCTCAATTATTTACAGGAAGTTTTACTCACAATAACATTGAAAATGCATTAAAATCTATTACCTTACCTTTACATTTAACTTACAAAAAAACGGATAATACGATTACACTAAAGCGTGAGTAAAAAAGGTGTTTTTTATCTTTTCATACCTTTATTTTTTTTGAGTGTTATTGGCATTAAGGCTCAAAACAACTCAAAAGAAACTCAATCGCTTGTTTATATTTTAAGTGCTCTAGAACAGCGTTACAACATTCATTTTAACTACATAGATCAAACTATTGAAGGTGCAACTGCTAGCTTACCAGACGAAACACTTTCACTCGCTCAAGCTTTAGACCAACTAAAGCGCGAAACACAATTAGATTTCATCGTTATTGATGATTATAGTGTAGTTATTTCAAAACCATCTAGCCCTTTTAGTAATATCATTACCCAAAAACTAGAAGAAATAGTCGTCAATAATTACCTTACTAAAGGTATTTTGAAAAAGAGTGATGGTAAAGTGGTTATTGAAACCGAAAAATTTGGTATTCTACCAGGATTAATCGAACCTGATATTTTACAAACCATACAAGCGCTTCCAGGTATTATAAGTGTTGATGAAACGGTATCAAACATTAATGTTCGTGGTGGTTCTCATGATGAAAATCTTATTTTATGGGATGGAATTAAAATGTACCAATCCGGTCATTTTTTCGGATTGGTTTCTGCATTCAATCCATATTTAACCAAAACCGTTAATGTATCTAAAAATGGTACTAGTGTTATGTTTGGTGATGGAATTTCTAGCGTTATAGACATTCAGCAATCCAACTCATTAAGCCATAAATTTAAAGCAGGAACAGGTTTTAACCTTATTAGCGCTGATGGTTTTGCCAAAGTACCTTTAGGTAAAAAAACCGAACTTCAGGTTTCAGCAAGACGGTCGATAACCGATTTTATTTTTACACCAACCTACGACCAATACTTTAAACGTGTCTTTCAGGATTCTGATTTATCAAACAACCAATCCAACAATACACTTACCAGTAATGAAACCTTTTATTTTTATGATATAAGTACAAAGCTGCTATATGATATTTCAGATACTGATCAACTTCGTTTTAATTTTTTAACCATAAACAACAATTTAAGCTATGACGAAGAGACCATGACTGACGATATGAATGAGACATTACGCAGTAGCTTAAAACAAAACAATCTAGCTTTTGGTGGTGAATATTTAAAATACTGGAACAGTTCATTAACCACAACCGCTCAACTTTATCTTTCCAAATACAACTTAAACACCACTAATTATGATGTGGCAAACAACCAACGTTTACTTCAAGAAAATGACGTTAGCGATCTTACTTTAAAAATAAATGCCACCAACCATATTGACCCAAATTTAAAAATACACGCAGGCTACCAACTTAATGGTGTTGTAGTAAGTAATTCTGAGGACGTTAACAATCCTGAATTTCATAATTTCACGAAACAAATTAATCAAACGCATAGTATTTATGGTGAAGCTGAGTTTACTTCAGGAAACAAAAACACCTATGCCAGAATTGGTATAAGAACCAACTACATTGACAAGCTTTCAGAAGTATTTACTGAACCACGTTTAGCGGTAAGCCATAAGCTTAGTAATCTTTTTCGTTTAGAGTTTCTCGCAGAATTTAAAAGTCAAACCATGTCACAAATTATCGATCTTCAAAACGATTTTTTAGGCATTGAAAAAAGACGTTGGGTACTCTCAAACGATGTTGATATTCCTATTATAAAAAGCAAGCAAGGTTCTGCAGGAATTCATTATAATAAAAATAAATTACTGATAAGCGCTGAAGCATTTATTAAGGATGTTGATGGTATTACAAGCAGAAGTCAAGGGTTTCAAAACCAATATCAGTTTACCGATGCAATTGGAAGGTATCAAGTAAAAGGTATTGACTTTTTAATAAACAAACAGTTTACTAATACAAGTGCTTGGTTGAGCTACTCGTTTAGTAAAAACGATTACACTTTTGACGACTTAAACAATGGCAATACATTTCCAAACAATCTTGATGTAAGACATTCTTTAACTTTCGCAGGAACTTATCAAATAAACAGCATAAAACTCGCTTTAGGTGTAAATTGGCACTCAGGAAAACCAGTAACTTTACCTGATGCTGTTCAAAATACTTCTAACAATATTATTGAATACAATTCACCTAACGCCTCAAACCTTGAAGACTATTTACGTGCTGATTTTTCTGCTAATTACACGTTTAAAATGGGCAACACAACCAATGCTATTATTGGTTTGTCTATTTGGAATGTACTGAATAAAGTAAACACTATTAACAGCTATTACATCATTGATGAAAACGATGAAATTTCTGCTATAAAAAACAGGTCGTTAGGCATTACTCCTAATGTTAATTTCAGAATTCATTTCTAGCATTTATTACTTTAATTTTAAACTTATTGACAAGTAATTTCATTATCTTGCTCATGCTAACGACGCAACATTTATGAATACTAAAATCATTAAGCTTTTTCTTCGGTTTGCAATTTCTGCAGGTTTTTTATCAGCTTGTTTTGATAGGTTTGGGTGGTGGCCTGAGTCTATTTCTACTTGGGGAAACTGGAACAATTTTTTAGAGTACACGCAACTTATCAACCCTTGGCTTCCTGAAGCAGTAATTCCTGCATTAGGAACACTTGCCACTGCTTTAGAAATTATTTTTGCCATCTTACTAATTATTGGTTTTAAAACAGAACTTATAGCCAAGTTTAGCGGAATACTATTATTAGTTTTTGCCTTATCAATGACATTTTCAACAGGAGTTAAAGGCGCATTGGATTATTCTGTATTTAGTGCAGCTGCAGCAGCTTTTGCATTAAGTCTTATTAAAGAAAAATATTTTGAATTAGACACACTCATTTCTAAATAACACCCAATACTATAAACAAATGAAACAAGCCTTACTTATTTTAATCTTTTTTACTATTTCACTCTCAACACAATCCCAAACTACTAGTGTAGAAAAATCTACCTTTGGTGTACAAACTGGCTTTTTAGGTATTTGGGTACACAATGAATCTAGGCTCTCAAACAGTATTGCTTTACGAAGCGAAATAGGTTTAGATGCTGGGATTTGGGGAAATGACATTTATGATTCTTATGGCTTTTTACTTGCACCTGTAATCACTTTAGAACCTCGTTGGTATTATAACTTAAATAAGAGAGCTGATAAGTCTAGACGAACTGATGGCAACAGCGGAAATTTTGTTTCAATAAAAACAAGCTATCATCCTGATTGGTTTATCATTGCTAATGAAGATAACATTAACTTTATTAGTGATATTTCAATAATTCCTACTTGGGGAATAAGACGACATCTTGGAAATCATTTTACCTATGAAGCAGGAATAGGTGTTGGTTATGTTCACTATCTTGAAGATTTTGATCGTGGAATACTTGAAACTAGTGATGTAGCAGTTAATTTACATTTAAGAATTGGTTACCGATTTTAATTTTTAATCTTATGACTACTGAAGCACTTCAAAAACTAAAATATCCTATTGGGACTTTTAAAAAGCCCGAACTGATTACCCAAGATCATATCACATCTTGGATTAATGATATTGAACAACTACCAAGCACTCTTGAAGCACTAACTAAAAACCTAACTAAAGAAGAACTTAATTGGGTTTACAGACCAGATGGTTGGACTATAAAACAAGTGGTTCATCATTGTGGCGACAGCCATTTAAATAGTATTATTCGTTTTAAGCTTGCTCTAACCGAAGACGCTCCAACCATAAAACCTTACCTCGAAAACCGTTGGGCTGAATTACCGGATTCAACTGATGATGACCTTTCTAACAGTATAACACTCTTAAAAGGAATACATAGCAAACTCACTAAGCTACTTAAGTCATTAAACAATGAAGAATTGAAGCGCGAGTTTATTCATCCTGAACATGGAAAACGATTTTCATTAGAAGAAACAATTGGTATTTACGCATGGCATAGCAACCATCATACAGCGCATATTAAGCAAGCTTTAGCGCATAAAGGTGAGTTTTAAAAACTACTTAGGATATTGCTTTTTAATATTCCTAATTAGGTCTTCCAATCCATTTATTTTTAACTCATAAACGGTTTGAAGCATCTCTCCTAGTTTCCCTTTTGGAAACCCTTTGTTATGATACCAAACCACATAATACTCAGGCAAATCAATAAGGTCTCTTCCTTCATATTTACCGTAAGGCATTTTGTAATGTGCTAATTTTATAAGAAAATCTTTATCGGGTTGTATCACTTAATCTGCAGATTTATAAGCTTCGTATTTTTCAAGTTCTTTAGCAACAAACTTTTGCCATTTAGTTTGAGCTTCGGTATTTATGGAATTATGACTTTCAGTATCGTAAAGTTTTTGCATTTTAGCTAATTCTTCATTGCTGTTTTGGTGCAATCTATCCAGTGTTTTCTTTAGAAAATTATTAATCTTAACTTGACTTATTTGATGTCTTAATTTTCTAACATGCAACTCAGTTATATCAAAATGCAATTGCTCATGAGCCAAAATATATTGATTGGCTCGCTCTTTTATGTACCAGGATTTTTCAGGATAAAAATGCGCTTCAACATTGGCTGTAAAATCAATTACTTCAGAATTTCTATGTTTTAAACTATAAGAAAATGTAATTCCTGACGCAGTTACAGCAACAGCATCAGTATTTTTTTGAGGTTGACCTTTAAAGTGTTCCCAACTTAGTTTGTAGTTATTTCTCCAAGAGATTGTAACCTCGTTTGAAGTAGATAATAACACAATACTTAAAAATAAGAATATGGATTTAAGCTGTAACATGTTTTTAAAACGCTAGTTACACTCTAAATAGTATAAAGTATTTACTTAGCCTCTACAATTGTTAAATCGTCGTACTTAACAATATAAACCGCTTCATTAAAGTAACCTCCAAAAAGTTTTTTAGAATAACGGAATTTATTCTCAACATACTCTGTTTCTATCTCGCTTCCTGAAGCGTCAAATAAGTCTTCTTCAGACGCTAATCGCATTAGCACATCTAGAGTTAAATCAAAACCTCTTACAGCATATTTGTTAGGTTCAACACCATTATGGTCTCTCTTATAAGCATTCACAAATCCATTTGTAGTTGAAGAGCTAAATGTTTTGTTAGCTGAAGGATAATGAAACTTTAAGTTAGACAAATGGTAGTTTGAAATATTTTCACCTTCAAAAGCATTATTTTTATTAGTAGTCATAAGTACTATTTGTTGCTCATCGTTATGAATACCATTAAGCATACTTATAACATTAGATGCAAAAGCTTCGTTTGAGGTTTCTAGAAAAACTATATTTCTTCCTGGTTTAAAAACACCATCCAAATCAGAAATTAAAATATAATTTGAGTCTTTTCCGTCTTTATCCTTTCTTGAAAAGATTTGTTTTGATGCAGCGAGTTCAGATCTTATCATGCTACTAACCGCTTTATTTTTAGCATCAGAAATGATAACAATGTGTTTTGGTAATGTGTCTAACTTCACAAAATTAATCATTGCTTTTTGTAGCAAATCAGAAGATGGTACAGTTTGATACACGTTATCATATAAGTTCTTTGGTGTTGTAAATGGCGAAATCACAGGAATATTATCGCGTTTTAAATCTGAAGCTACACGATCAAAATTATCTGGCATTAATGGACCAATTACAGCATCATAATCTGAAAAGTCATTTGAATTTAAAATCTTAGTAACCTCACTAGCATGATCTCTAGTATCAAACACTTTTAAATACGTAGAAATTCCTAATCGTTTAGCCGAATCTAAAGCATACAGCATTCCTGCATGAAAATCTAATGAGATAGACAAACGACTGTCTGTTCTAATCGCTCTTTTCACATCAGCAATTGAGTCAATATCTATTCGATTCAATCGGTAAGGCATCATTAAAGCAATACGCTTAGTATTGAAGTTTTTAAGATGACTAGTCAAATTGGTATTTGCTACATCATTAGTTGAAATTGTAGTATCAACATCTGATGGTACTTTTAACACCATTCCTAGTTTTAAACCGCTTTCTTTAAGCTCAGGATTTAGAGTTTCTAACTGCTCTTGTGTTAATCCTAACTTTCGGTTTAAAGCCATATAACCTTCGCTCTTTAAAACCGTATAGTAATTGTAATTTTCCTCAATTACTTTTTCTTCATTATTAGAAATATTAGGAACATTAAGCTCGTCTCCAGGTTGTAAAACCTCATTCATATTAGGGTTTAGAGCTTCTAACTGTGGTACAGTTATTCCAAACTTATAAGCAACACGCCATTTTCCTTCCTTTGGTAAAACCTTATACTTTTTGATACTATTATCAATAGTAACTTTAGATACTACAGTTTTATATCTAGGAATTTTTAGCTTATCGCCTTTTCTTAAATTATTGGCATATAAAAAGGTATTGTGCTTTTTAATCTCATCAATTTCAATATCGTATTCCTTAGAAATACTGTAAAGCGTTTCTTTTCGCTTGGTCTTATGAGTTCTAAAACCAATAATTTCTTTAGTTTCGGTAGTGAGATCTTCTTCTTTTACTTTTGAAGTAGGAATTATTAAAACCGTATTAACCTTTAGGCCTTTTTTAGCATCAGGATTTAAAGCATAAATATCAAAAGGTGTTACCAAATATTGTTTGGCAATGTCTTCAATAGTTTCTCCTTGTTTTACTTTGTGTGTTTTAAAATCTTGTGCAAATGCTGTTATACATGTTGCAAAAAAAATGATGGCTATTAAAACAAGTTTCTTCATATAATTTACTTTAAAATCCTAATCCAAAAAGATTAAGAATTCCTGCTTAGCAGGACGTTGTTATTCCCATTCAATAGTTGCAGGCGGTTTTGAACTAATATCGTATACTACTCTATTAACGCCTTTTACTTTGTTTATTATTTCATTAGAAGTTTTTTGTAAAAACTCATAAGGTAAATTTACCCAGTCAGCAGTCATACCATCAGTACTTTCTACAGCTCTTAGCGCAACACATTTTTCGTATGTACGCTCATCTCCCATAACACCTACACTGTTTACAGGTAATAAGATTGCACCTGCTTGCCATACCTTATCGTATAAACCCCAAGCTTTAAGATTATCTATAAAAATAGCGTCTACCTCTTGTAATATACGAACATTTTCTCTGTTTAGACTTCCTAAAATACGAATTGCTAATCCTGGACCTGGAAAAGGGTGACGACCTAAAATGTCTTTATCCATTCCCATTGAAGCGCCTACACGACGAACCTCATCCTTAAATAAAGCTTTTAATGGCTCTACTATTTTTAGCTTCATAAAATCTGGTAATCCTCCAACATTATGATGACTTTTAATTGTTGCACTTGGACCTCCTGTTGCAGAAACACTTTCTATAACATCAGGATAAATAGTCCCTTGCGCTAACCATTTTACATCTTCAATAAGATGTGCTTCATCATCAAAAACTTCAATGAACACGTGACCAATAGCTTTACGTTTAAGCTCAGGATCGCTTACATCTTCCAAAGCATCCAAAAAGCGTGCCGAAGCATCAACGCCTTTTACATTAAGTCCCATGCCTTCGTATTGCTTTAGTACACTTTCAAACTCGTTTTTACGTAGTAATCCGTTGTTTACAAAAATGCAATACAGGTTTTTACCTATGGCTTTGTGTAATAAAATTGCAGCTACCGAAGAGTCTACTCCTCCTGAAAGCCCTAGCACAACTTTATCATTACCTAACTGCGCTTTAAGCGCATCAACCGTTTCTTCAACAAACGATTGAGGTGTCCAATCTTGTTCAACATTAGCTATAGTTACTAAGAAGTTTTCTAATAACTGTTTCCCATCTGTACTGTGATATACTTCAGGGTGAAATTGGATAGCGTAGGTTTGTTCTCCTTCAATTTTATAAGCCGCATTTTCTACATCGTGAGTACTAGCTAATAAAACACCATTAGTTGGTAATTGCTTTATAGTGTCGCTATGACTCATCCAAACCTGACTTCCTTTTGATATTCCAAAAAAGAAGGCTTCATTGTCTTTAACGAAACTTAAATTTGCTCTTCCATATTCCCTAGTGTTAGAAGGTGCTACTTCTCCTCCAGAAAAATGAGCCAAATATTGCGCACCATAGCATACTGCTAGAAGTGGCTTTTTTCCTCTAATTTCTGAAAGGTCAGGATGTAGAACATCTTCTCCTCTCACAGAGTTTGGACTTCCTGAAAGAATTACAGATTTAAAACTGTCTAAATCAGTTGGAATTTTGTTGAATGGATGAATTTCACAGTAGATATTCAACTCTCTAACGCGACGCGCAATAAGTTGTGTGTATTGCGAACCGAAATCTAAAATAAGTACTTTGTTGTGTTGCATGTGCAAAAGTAACAAGGTTTTTAGAATTTCGTTTTAGGAAACCAAGTTTTTTTTCAACTAAAATTCAAGGATCAAAAACTCACCTTTTAATGGTTGCAATTCGCTTATTAGTTTTGAAATAAATGTGTTTCCGTATTCTAAGTAAAATTCAGAAAAGTTCATGTTACGCTCTTGTAAACTATGATTAGGAAATAATTCATTTTGAATTTCCTTTACACGCTCTAAGTGGTCGTTTAGTTTTCGCTTTTGGGCTTTAAGCAATCGCTTTTCTAAATTCTCAAGACCTTTTATTTGTTTACGCTCTTGTGCTGCAACTGCACCTTTAAACGATTTGTCAGTTGCTTCAGCTAGAGCATACAAGGCTTCAAACTGTTGCTGTAAATGTGTTTTTTGTGAAGAAAAATCGATATCCACTTTCGAAATAGCTTTGGTCACTTTTGTCATTAAATCGTCTTGATTTAAAAACAAATCGTTGATAGTAACATCAAGCTTTTTAAGTTTTTCTTTTTTCTTTTCGGTAGTTATCAATACTGAATTTCGCAACAACAACATTGGAAACACCACGTTTTGCGCTTCAAAATTTAATTTGAGCTGTAACCAATACGCTAACTCTCCGCCTCCACCAATGTAACAAAGATTAGGCAAAATAACTTCTTGATATAACGGTCGCATAATAACGTTTGGCGAAAAACGCTCAGGGAACTCGTTAAGCTCTTGTAATATTTCGGTTTGGTTCCATGTAATGTTAGAATTGTGAACTCTAAAAACGCCTTCTTGCTCCACAATTCGCTCTCTTAAACCTTGTTTAATGTAAAATAGATTAATCTCTCTTGGATTAACTTGAATTTTATAATTGCCATCCAAAGCATTCAACTGCTCATTAGCCAAAGTTACTTTAGTAAAAGAGGTTTGTTGCGTGAGTTCTGTTTCTATATAAGGAATAAACAATCGCTTTAGCGCTGCATCATTTCCATCAACAATTACAAGTCCATACTCCTTAAACAAAGCATTCACCAAATAACGCATCGCTTGAGTTAAATCTTGATGCTCTAAATAGGCTTCTTTGAATAATTGCTTTAAGGTTTCAGCATTGGACGACGTGTTCAACTGACTTGCAAATGCTTCAAAAACATGGCCTAAATCGTCTAAATCCAATTCGCCTACAGCTCCTGATGCAGTTCTGTTCCACTGTACCTTTTTTCCTTTAAAATTGAAATAGTTTATTTCTTCAAAATCATGGTCTTCACTCGCCATCCAATATATAGGTACAAAATGCTGCTCAGGAAATTGTTGTTTCAACTCCTTGCACAAATTGATAGTTGAAATGATTTTATAGAAAAAATAAAGTGGTCCTGTAAACAAATTAAGCTGATGACCTGTAGTAATTGTAAATGTATTATCGTGCTCAAGTAACTGAATGTTCTGTTTTGTTAACTGTGATGTTGAAACATTTTCATACTGAGATTGCAGAGCTTTCACTAAAAAAGTTCTCGATTGAGATGAAACCGACAACCGCTTTTCATCGATTTGCGCTTTGAAATTTTCTAGCTTCGGAAATCGGTTATAAAACGGTTTTAAAGGCTCTTGTTCCTCTAAATAGTCACAAATTAGACCTGAAAAATAATGGGTATCTCTAAACGGAATACAGTCAGTTGGCATAAATACATTTCAATTGAAGTGTAAATATACAGTTATTCCATTTTTTAGAATCTAAAAATTAAGTTAAGAGTTTCTCCATCATTCCTTATTCGGCTTAATCGCTTCTAATCGTTCAATGACTTTTGAATAGTATGCTACTAGTTTTTCGCCATTTTCCTTAGTAGGATTTTGTATGGTTTCCATTAAAAACGGAAATCTTGAAAAATCAAAGTCACTATTTTTAAACTGATTGAATGTTTTTTGCGACAACTTCTCCAGTCTTTCTCTTTGGTTTTTACCTTCGACCATATAAGTATTGTTGATATCTACTAAAGTTACTTCAGTAAGTCCGTCTTCAAAATCGTCTTCAACCTCAAAGAAATAAGGTTTATAATTGGTATCTAATTTTGCTAAACTTAATTGCATATTATTCATTAATCCTTGCATTTGCGAAACCACTCCAGCCATATCGTTTGTATTAATTCCTACAGCTGTATTTACATAGGTAAACAGTTTTTCTCCTGAAGATTCTCCCCAAGACACTCCTATAATTCTTTTGTAGTCATTTATTTTCATATCGTTAGGACGCACAGCAATTGCTAAACCGTCTCCATGACCAGAAGGTAGAATATAATCACCTTTATTTGCTTTTCCTATAACCTTTACGGGAACTTGACCCATAAACGCAATACGCTCATACAAATGGGTTTCGTCTTCTTTTGGCATTGCTCCACTTATTAAAGGATTTTGAGAAACAATCATGTAGTTTTCAGCAGTAACAAACGACTTTGAGATTAATCCGCCTTTTACACCTACTACATCTCCAAAAGCAAAAACTTCGTTTTCATCATATTTCTTAAGCCATTCCGCATAATCGGCACTTCCAGATTCAAAAGCAACTCCAATGTTTATCGCATTATACAAGTACCATTCAGCCAATTGCATACCATCAACAGCCATATCAATAAATGACCAAATAGCATCATCACAATCACCTGTAGCGCAAAACCCTGTAGCAGCTACCAGATTAACTCCTAAACGCTGAATAGACACTACAAAGTCCATTGTATAATGATAGGCTGTAAATGAAAAATCATTTTGGTAATACTCATTTTCAAATACATCTTCAATTAACTCTTCTGGGTCAAAACCAAATTCAGGTTCTGGAGTAAAATCGATAAATAAGTCAATTAAATCGGTTACTCCTGGTGGATCTATAATATCAATTAAAAAATCAAAAGCCACAGTTTCTAAGTAGTTGTTACCTTCTATTCGTCCTCTAACCTGATTATTTCCTGCCCAAAACGACAAATAGTTTTTAGTTCTATCAGGATTATTAGCATTGAGTTTTATGGCAATTCCTTGTTCACTTCCTTGAACTTGTAATGGGTAAGATCCATATTGGTTTTCATCGGTTTGTATTGTAGTTGCGTCAATTCGCACCACATCTTGTAAATGAGAAACACCTGCTACGTCAAGGCTTCCTGTAAGTTCAGTTGGACTTTCATTATTAACTTTAAATGCATTATTGATATTGGTTTCTCCATCAGCAGTTAACGTGTTTAAAGCTGAATGTTCATTAACCGTTATATTATCAAAAACACCATCGGTAAAATGTGCTGTCCCTTCAACATACAAATCGCCTGAAAGTGTTGTTGTTGCTTGATTATTTACATTGAGATTGTTGTTTAAGTTTGTTTCTCCATCAACTATTAAACTTCCTGTAAGGTGTGAAGGACTTTCATTATTAACCGTAAAACTATTGTTTAGGTTTGTTGCTCCATCAACATCTAAGGTTGAAGTCGCAATAATTTCTCTATGCTTTACATAAGGAATATAGGTAAGCTCTTGATAACTGAACTCCACAAAACCATTTCCATCAAACAAATCGATATCTACTTTAAGGTATTTGGAATTATTCCAATAGATTTCATTGAACTCACCAATACTTGAAGCTCCTTGACCAACCATTAAATTTATCATGCCATAAGGATCTGTTGTGGTATCATGAGATTCTTTATATTCAATAGCATTAGTGTTATCAATTATTGAAAACTGAACTCTCAATGGCACATTAGGCAAGTTATTTGAAGGAATATCTACACCAGGAATTTCCTGCGGATTATTGTCTATTATAACTGCTTGATAACTGATTCCGTCGGTTTGTGCTGTAACAATACAAGCTAAAAAGCATGATATTAAAAGAAGTGTAATTTTTTTCATAACTGTTGGGTTTTATTTTAATATGGACAATTACAACTTGGTAAATTGATGATAATACCAAAACCAAATTGATGTGACATAAATTTTAATTCTTCATTATCGGTGGAGTTGTCTTTATCAAGCAATGCTGTTTTTCCTAAGGTGTAATTTGCAGTGATCAATGTGTTTTTTGCAATAGGATAGGTCATCATTACACCTCCTCTTAAAAAGAAGATGGTGTTATTAAATTCTTCTTCACCAACCAGATTAAACACTTGGTTATTTACGGTTTGTGTACCTTGGATCATAAACTCAACTGAAGCCAATCCTTTTAGATAAAAAGAAAATTCTCTCATCCTAAACAACCTATAATCCAATCCTGCTTCAAAACCCAAATAGGTTACATCCCATTCAAAAAAATTATCCAAAGTTCGATCGCTTCCTATTGCACCATAACCATTATAAGTTGCTCCAAGTGTTATATGTAATGTTTCATCACTATTCAACACATCTCTATAACCCATTTTCATATAAAAATTAGGTTTAGACAGTAAATTATCTAAAGGTTCTCCTAAAGAATTTTTGTAATCAAAAGCAGACATAGCTTTACCAAATTCGGTAAACAATTGCTGACTTTTGCACTGCCATGACATCACAAAACACAGTATGATTATTATGTATTTCATGACCTTATTTTCTTATCAGTTTTGCAATAAGTACTTCTGTTCGCATTTGAATGTGCAGCAAATAACCTCCTGAACTCAAATCACCAAAATTGATGGTTAATGTTTGAATAGGGTTAAAGCTTTTGCTGTACACCAATCGTCCTAAAATGTCATGCATAGTCACTGAAATGACATCATATACTGGTTCATCAAATCTTACATAAACTCTATCCTCAAAAGGATTGGGATAAAAATATCCTAGTAGGTTGGCATCTAAATGGTCAGAAATAACAGTTGCCGAAATGGGTTGTAAAAACCCCTGTCTTAAGCTATAATTATTAGTATTAAATGTTCTTATTACACTGGCTTGCCCAATGCTTTCTTGTAAAAAATAACTTTTGTTATTAGCATACACAAAATGTGATGATCCTTGTGATGCCAATGTTTCCTTTTTTAAAATCTGTCCAAATCCTGAAAAAAAAGTGAGCAGAAAAAATGTAATTATCCAGTTTTGTTTTGACATGGCTACCTAGTTTTGTTTCAACTAAAGTATAGTGCAGAATGCGGTTAAAAAAGGAAAAAACGTCGTGTCCACCCTTTGTCCACCACCTTAAAAAACAGATGTTTAATAATTTGAAGATATTTATAACATAAATAAACAACTAATAAATAATTTTTCAAAACACTGATTAACAGTTTCTTACAAGTTAAAAATAAATGTTAGTATCTTACCTAATCTAACCACCACAAAACATGGAGTCTAAATATTACACTAAAAATGTCCCTGTCTTTAAAATTGCAAAAGGTGTCCGCAGTATGGTGGACAAATTAGTCGTTCTGTATTTTGCTATAGGAATTTCTCTATTGTCATTTTCGCAAAATCAACAAAAAATTGATAGTCTTTTAAAAGACTTTAGCTCACAAAAAACTACTATTGATAAAGTTAAAACGCTTCAAAATTTAGTTGAAGCTTACAAATATTATGATTTAAATAAAACTGAGTATTATGCTCACAAAAGCTTAAAACTATCAAAAACAACAACTGACACTCTTAGTATTGCTGGTTCACTATACCAACTAGGATCATTAAAAAAGAGTATGTCATATTTAGATTCTTCTGAGTATTATTTTAATAATGCTCTTAAACTCTGGAAACTTACCGATGATAAAAAATGGCTAGCTTCTTGTTACATTGGACTTTCAGATGTATATCGTCTCGAAGGCGACTACGATAAATCTATTGCTGCTATAAACCAATCCATTGTTTTAAGCAAAAGTATTAAAGACACTTTTAGCGAAGCTCTTGCTCTTGGCAATTTAAGTAGTATTTACAGAAATAAAGGTAATTACACCTTAGCATATACCAATATTATTAAATCTCAAAAACTGTTTGAGGACATTGAAGGCAAAACGTTGTACAAAGCTGACACATACAAATCTATTGGTGAAATTGAATATCACAGAGAAAATTACTTCGAAGCGATTAAAAATTACAAAATTGCGCTAGACGTGTATAAAAAAGAAAACGATTATAATTTCCAAGGTTTAACGCTTAATAGGATAGCCAATGCATACATTAGTTTAAAACAATACGAATCGGCTAAAACTTATGCCACAGAAGCACTAAACCTTGCTATAGATAAAAATTTTGAAAATGTCATTTCAAGTTCTGAATTCCTTTTAGGCGAAATAAACTACGAAACAAAAAACTATAAAACAGCAGATTTTCTGTTAAATGAAGCACTAATAAAATACCGTTCCAGTAAAAACATTAACAGTATTTACACCGCTTTATTGGTACTTGGAAAAACCGCCACAAAAACAAAAAACTACAACGCAGCCAAGACCTACTTTAACGAAGGATTACTAATTGCTGACACCATAAATGCTCCAAGAGAATCGCAAGAATTTTATTACTACTTGTCCATACTTAATCTTGAGGAAAAAGATTACCAAAACGCTCATAACAATTTAAAGCGCTATTCAATTATTAAAGATAGTCTTTCAAAAGTTAACAATGCTAGAGATATTGCAGAACTAAAAACCATTTATGAAACTGAGAAAAAAGAAAAAGAAATTGCACTAAAAGCTGCCGAAATAGAAGTACTCAAACAAAAAGAAGCTATTGCAAAAAACCGTCAAATACTTTTGGGTATCATCATATTTTCAATTGTATTGCTTGCAAGCGCTTTGTTTTATGGGTTACGACAAAAAATGAAACGCAACAAAGTAGAACGCGAAAAACTGGATGCTTCGCTTCAGTTTAAAGAAAAAGAACTCACTACACACGCGTTACATTTAGCTCATAAAAACGAAGTATTGCTCGATTTAAAATCGCAATTGAAGGAACTTAAATCTGGTACAGACAATTCTAGAAGCTTCCAAAAAGTCATAAATGCCATCAACCTTGATATTAACAATGATAACAATTGGGAACAGTTTAGAACCTATTTTGAAGATGTGCATAAAGATTTCAACTCTAAGGTAAAACGCACCTTTCCTGAAGTGACTTCTAACGACCTTAGATTGATGTCTCTACTTAAAATGAATCTATCTTCAAAAGAGATTGCAAACATCTTAAATATTTCATCCGAAGGTGTCAAAAAAGCACGCTATCGTCTACGCAAGAAGTTAAGTCTATCCACCGAAGAATCGCTCCAAGAATTGATTATAGAGCTATAAACCAATAATTTACACATACCTTGTCCACCTTTTGTCCTTTAGGCAAAAGTGATTTGTCCGCTAATTGTCCACACTCAAAATTTTAGCTCATAGCAACTTGACATTATGTTTGTTATGTCATTAATATGACAAACCAGTTTTGTGGTGTCTTGCTCTGGTGAAGGCTGCAGACTCAACCAGTTGCAAGTCGCTGCAAAACTCAATACAAACCACAAAACAAAAGTATTATGAACACAAAAATTAAACTTTCAACTCTTTTATTGGCTTTCATTTTAGTGTCTTGTTCCAATGAGGACGACACTTCTGGAGAGGCACCAACAAACAATACTATTGAGGTTTCCATAAACGAATATCCTACAAGTGGCGATTTAGTTACGACCATAACCTCTAACTTAATAGGCGACCTTAGCTTTAGCATTGCCTCACAGTCTGTTTCACAAGCTATGGGAATTGACTCCAATAGTGGAGAAATACGTGTATTGGCATGGCAAGAATTTGATTACGAAACTACAACTGAAATCACGCTTACTGTTTCCATTACTAACGGAACAGACACTGAAGAAAAAAATGTTATCGTATCCATTATTAATGTAGATGATATTTGGGCGTTCTTGAATAGCTCCAGAAACGCTTATGAAAATGCCGCAGACGGAACATGGGTTATGGTGACTGAAAGCGAATACAATGATTTGGCAAACTATATGGCTGAAGTCACCAAAAGTGGTGCTACTGATAGCGACCTTTTAAGTTCTGCCAATATAAACGCAAACCCAGGGCAAGCTCTAATTGCAAATTTAAACGGAAGCAATATACCAGCATCTAGCTATGTGTATGCCTTTAAGCATTACTCTTGGGCTAACAATGTTTCTGGAACTAAAGTAAAATTGTCTACAGGCACTGAACTAGGTGCTTATGAGGCATTAGGTGAAGCTCTACCAGAACACAATGCTGAATACAACCATTTTGTTCTTAAAGGCAATGCAACACCAACCACTAGTGTTGGTTATTTGGCGATATATGTCAATAATAGTATTGGTTATAAAAATATATCTGGTTCACCTTATGGCTGGGGAAGCGATGGTGACACCGACTTTTTAACCAGTGGTAATGTTGGTGCTGTATTTTTATACCAAGGTTTAAGCACTACCTTAAAACAATGGGACTAGTTTAAACACTTCATTTACAACACAAAGGGAAAGCGGTTTTGTTTTCCCTTTTTTATTGGGTTTGTTAGAAAAATAGTCGAAATTAGTTGAATAACTTTTGTTATTAAAAACTAACCAAATATTAATCAACCCATTAAACATAAAAATTAAACATGAAATTAGTTACTCGTTGTCAATCTTGTAAAAAGGATATTAAAATAAAGTCTAACGCTCCAACTAGACCAGATTTACAAATGGAAAAAGGAGATGAGTTTAATGTGAATTGTCAAAATTGCGGAAATATTGAAAAGAAACATGTAAATGACATACAAGCAGAACCTAATAATGTCTTAATTCTTATTGGAGTTGGAATTGGTATTGCATCTACCATAGTATTATGGAGTTTATTTGGAATTATTGGAACTGTAAGTGTTGTAATTCCTATTCTTTTTTGGTATCAACAAATGAATGCTACAAAAGGATTTAACTCCTATACTATTCGACGAAAATAAGATAATCTTTTAATAAAAAAACAACTCTTGAATACTATAGAGCATTATGATAATGAATAAAAAGACTACTACTCCTTAACCCACAACCTCAGCATAAAGGTCAAAATCTTCAGCTTCAATAATTTTTACGGTTGCAAACTCGCCTGTTTTTAAATAGGTTGTGCTGGCATCAATAAGTACTTCGTTGTCTACATCTGGTGAGTCAAACTCTGTTCTACCTACAAAGTAATTACCTTCTTTTCTATCGATAACCACTTTAAACTCCTGTCCTATCTTTTCTTGGTTCAGTTCCCAAGAAATTTGCGATTGTATCTCCATAATCTGATTTGCTCTGTCAATTTTCACATCTTCAGGCACATCATCTTCTAGGTTGTAGGCATGAGTGTTTTCTTCATGCGAGTAAGTAAAACAACCTAAACGCTCAAAACGCATCTCCTTAACCCAATCTCTTAGAGTTTCAAAATCGTCTTCGGTTTCTCCAGGATATCCAACAATAAGAGTGGTTCTAATAGTCATTCCTGGTACTGCTTTTCTAAATTCTTTAAGCAGCTTTGTGGTTTTTTCTTTGGTAGTACCACGACGCATACTTTTTAAAATAGCATCAGAAATATGTTGTAATGGAATATCTAGATAGTTACAAATTTTTGGTTCTCTATTCATAACCTCCAACACATCCATTGGGAAACCAGTAGGAAATGCATAGTGTAAACGTATCCACTCAATACCATCAACTTTTACAAGGTGTTCAAGTAATTCGGCAAGATTACGTTTTTTGTATAAATCCAGTCCGTAGTAAGTTAAATCTTGAGCAATAAGTATCAATTCTTTAACTCCATTGGCTGCAAGTTTTTCAGCTTCGGTAACTAAATCCTCAATAGGTGTGCTTTTGTGTTTTCCACGCATTAATGGAATTGCACAAAAACTACAAGGTCTGTCGCAACCTTCAGCAATTTTTAAATAGGCATAGTTTTTTGGTGTAGTCGTTAAACGCTCACCTATTAATTCATGCTTATAATCGGCACCAAGTGCTTTTAATAAATGAGGTAATTCAGTAGTACCAAAATATTGGTCAACATTAGGAATTTCCTTTTGTAAGTCTGGTTTATAACGTTCGCTCAAACAGCCTGTAACAAATACTTTGTCAACTTCGCCAGCTTCCTTTTTTTGCATAAATTCCAAAATGGTATTCACGCTTTCTTCCTTTGCATTGTTGATAAATCCGCAGGTATTGATAACAACTACGTTACCTTCTTGCTCATGCACCACATCTTTACCACTAGCTTTTAGCTGTCCCATTAACACTTCGCTATCGTACACGTTTTTACTGCAACCAAGTGTTACTACATTAATTCTGTTCTTTTTAAGCGATTTCGTTCTCATATGTATTTCCGCGAAAGCGGGAATCTTTTATACTTTACTTCTTTTTTAGTCCGCAAAGATACAATCTAATTTAAACCTTTAGTATATTTAATGGTCTTAAATACAAAGCTTTTATTATGAAATACCTTTTTTGCCTCTTTGTTTTAATAGGTTTTTATAATTGTTCATCCTCTGATGATGCAACCGATGACAGTCCTGAAGACCAAACTCCTGTTGATGAAATTTATTTTCCGCCATTAATTACAAGTACTGATAACCCTTGGGAAACGGTTAGTCCTTCGGAATTGGAATGGAATGAAAATGAAATACAACCACTTCTTGATTTTTTAGAAGAAAAAAACACCAAGAGTTTTATAATACTACACAACGGAAAAATTGCTCTCGAAGCTTATATGAACGAGCATTCTAGCACTACCAATTGGTATTGGGCAAGTGCAGGAAAAACCTTAACTGCAACGGTTTCAGGAATTGCACAAGATGACGGTTTACTAAATATTAATGCAAAAGTGTCTGATTATTTAGGTACAGGTTGGACGAGTGCTTCTCTTGAAAAAGAAAACCTAATTACTTGTAAACATTTACTATCAATGAGTAGTGGTTTAGACGATACAACAGGCGATGATGTTTCTCCTGAAAACCTACAATACATTGCTGATGCTGGTACACGTTGGGCTTACCATAATGTATATGTAAAAATGCAAGATGTGGTTGCTGAAGCGAGTGGACAAACATGGAATGATTATTTTAACGATAAGTTGAAAAACAGAATTGGGATGAATGGTTTTTGGACTAATTTGAACAGTCTTAGCGTTTACTGGAGTGACACTAGAAGTATGGCAAGGTTTGGGTTAATGATTTACGCAAATGGTAAATGGGAAGACCAACAAATAGTATCAGAGAATTACATTACCGAGTCGACAAATACTTCACAAGACATTAACAAAGCCTATGGTTACCTTTGGTGGCTTAACGGAAAAACTTCATATCACTTACCACAAAGTCAGCTAGAGTTTTCAGGAGAACTGGTTCCTAATGCTCCAAGCGACATGGTTGCAGGCTTAGGTTTAAACGACCAAAAAGTATATGTTGTACCAAGTAAAAAACTGGTGATTATACGTATGGGAAATGAAGCTGATGAAGCAAATTTTGCACTCTCCAGTTTTGATAATGACCTTTGGGAAAAAATCAATGCTGTAACTAACTAGTTATAGTTTTTTGGAGCAACTCTCTTTTTTGAAGCCACTTCATAAACATAAGCCCAATTCAATAAGTTTTTTTCTGAGAGTGGTGTACTTATAAAGGTCAACCCTTTAGGAACACCATCTATTGTATAACCCATTGGTACTGTTAAAGCAGGATATTCAGCAACAGCAGCAAAACCTGCATGATAGTTGTTTATTGATAAAAATCCGTCGAGATCATGCGCTTTTTTTGACACATCAAAGTACAGTTTTCCATTAGTTTTTAGCGTTGCTTTTATACTTTCAAATTCACTATCAGTAGCAGAGTCAGCTACAATACCTTCAAATAATTTTTGTCCATAAGGCATTGTGTTTATAGAGTCTTTCTTGTTAAACTCGATAACATTTTGCACTGATGAAACACCAACATTTGCATTGGCAGACGTTGATAAATATGTTGGCAAATCGGCTTTCATATCTAAATTCAATAAGCGAATAAAATCAGGCAGCTCAACCTCTTCTTCTTCAATTTCAATTATTTCAGCCCCTTGAGCTTTTAAAACTGAAAGTGCATTGACATAAAGAGAATCTTCCATTAGTCGTTTAAATGCACCAAAACGTTTTCCTTTTAAATCATCTTTACTAAAATCACCATCAACATAATACGCTTTAGGCCATTTTAGATTAAGCGACTTATCATCTGCTTCATCAAAACCATACATAGCAGCAAGTAAAATGGCATTATCTATAACATTTTTAGTCATTGGTCCTGGAGTATCCAACGTTGAAGAAATTGGAACAATACCACTACGACTCAATAAACCAATAGTCGGTTTTAAGCCTACAATAGAATTTTGACTTGAAGGTGATAAAATTGACCCTGAAGTTTCACTACCAACTGCAGCTACACAAAAATTAGCTGCTACAGCTACTCCACTTCCTGAGCTTGAACCTCCAGTGTCAATAATTTTTCGTCCATAAGGGTTTAAGGTTTGTCCTCCAATAGCACTATAACCACTTGGGCAATCACCACAGAAAAAATAAGCCCATTCACTAAGGTTAGCTTTCCCTAAAATAAGTGCACCATCACGCTTTAATTGCGAAACAATAAAGGCATCTTCAGTAGTATTGTTTTGAAGTGCAACTGCTCCTGCTGTAGTAGGCATTCCAGATGAATTAATATTGTCTTTTAAAAGAATTGGCATACCATAAACTGTGAAATTAAATTGCTCTGTAATGTCCATATTTTTCAGTTGCTCGTCTTTAGCTTTAGCCTCAGCAATTACATTAGGATTTAATGCTATTACTGAATTGAGAGATAATTCGTTTTCTCTATCAAATGCTCTAATACGATATAAATAAAACTTAGTTAAAAGCTCATAAGTTAACTTTCCTTCTTGCACATTTTTATGCAATGTTGGAATGTCCTGTTCAAGAACAAAAGGTTTTAGACTATTGTAAGTCGCTTCAGTAAAATCTTCTAACTCTGAATTAAAAACCTCCCAAAGTTCAGTAGTATTAATGTATTTTGAATCTAAGACCTTAAATTCTCTAAACTCTTTTGTGGAAATGTCACTAATATCAGTTGATGGCTTTTTATCTGTTTCAACATTAGACTTTGACTCTTTACACGATAAAATCATACAAAGCGCAATAAGGGAAAGTATTAATCTCATGACTTCTATTTTTTAATAAAAATACAAAAACACTTTAATCTTAAATTATCTTAAAAAAATAAATGATTGCACAAGTTTTTATTCTAACTATCATCTAAAAGTTATATCACATAATTTAATCTGTTAATTACTATTATATTTTGTTTAAAAACTATTTATTTTCAATTTTAATTGTTCTCTCTGTAAATCAGCTTATCAATGCTCAATTATGTGAAGGCAACCTTGGAGATCCTGTTGTTTCAATTGATTTTGGTTCTGGTCAAGGACGAGGAGATGCCTTAGGAAATTCGGTTACTGCGTTTACTTATGTTGCTTCTGGAGAGCTCGACGAAGGAGAGTATACTATACACAATACAACAAGTGGATTAAAGGGTAATGCATGGCATGTGACTACAGATCATACAGGTAACACAAATGGTTATATGATGATTATTAATAGTGCTGTTTTGGCTAGCGAAGGTGTTTTTTACACTAAAACAGTTAGCGGACTTTGCGCTGATACTACTTATGAATTCTCTGCTTGGTTAATGAATATTATGAATCCATCTATTGGCACAGATCAATACCATCCAGATGTTACCTTTAGAATTAGTGATACTTCTGGTAATGTTTTAGGAACTTACAACACAGGAGATATCGCTCAATCTTCTTCAGGCGTATGGATTCAATATGGATTTTTCTTTACATTAGAAGCAGATACCGAAGTTGTTATTACAATATTAAACTCAGCTCCAAGCGCACATCCTGGTAATGATATTGCATTGGACGACATAAGCTTTAGACCTTGTGGGCCTGATATCATTACCTCTATTGACGGAAGCTTAAGTAACTCATTAAGTGTATGTCAGGATGAAATTGTAAGTTATAACTTAGAAGCTAATGTTTCTTCTGGTTACGATAATCCACAATATCAATGGCAGTTCTCTAATGACTTTGGTATTAATTGGACGGATATTAGTGGAGAAACTTATACTAACTATACATATACAGACACAAGCACACCTGGCATTTTTTTGTATAGATTAACAGCTGCTAATGGCTCCAATATTAATACAGAAAATTGCCGAATTGTATCTGATGAATTTTATATAGAAATTATAGAGACACCTGAGGCTCTTAATGGTGAAACAGAACAAGTTTTTTGCATAACTCAAAATGCAACTATTAATGATATTGAAGTGAGTGATTCTGCAATATGGTACAGCGAAGCATCAGGAGGAAATCCTTTACCTGGAACAACTTTGCTAATAAATGGCTCAACATACTATGCCAGTAAATTATCATATACTGGATGCGAGAGTGATGAACGCTTTTCTGTTACAATAGAAATTGTATTTCCAACATTAATGCTTAATAATGTTACTGATATTGTATGCGACACAAATAATGACAATATTGAAGAAATAGACTTGACACTACATGAGTCTGAAATTACTAATTGTAACGATTGTATTTTTAGCTACTTTCTTACGTATTCCGATGCCGAAAACTTTGATGAAGATGGATACATAGCAAATCCTGATATTTATGAATATACTTTAGATCAACATATAATTTACGTAAGAGTAGATTCTTCTGACAATTGCTATCAAATTGCTGAGATCTCCTTAGAATTTGGAGAAACACCCATTATACCAATTGAAGACATCTTAAGCATTTGTGAAAACGAAGCATATATCACTATAAATGCTGGAGAAGGGTTTAACAGCTATTTATGGTCTAATGGAGAAACAACTCAATCTATTTCTTTAACCTATGACGACATTGGCAGTTATTGGGTAACAGTAGAAAAAGACTATGGCTCATACATCTGTAATTCTACAAAAGAATTTGAAGTATTGCCATCTAACGCTGCAATTATAACCTCTATTGAAATACAAGATTGGACAAGTAATAACAACACAATAACTGTTATTCTATCTGACACCAGCATTGGTGATTATGAGTACTCTTTAGACAATATCAATTTCCAAGACAATAATGTGTTTACAAACTTAACTCCAGGTGAATATATTGTTTATGTAAGGGATAAGTATGGTTGTGGACTCACTACGGAAGAAGCATATATAATAAACTATCCAAAGTTTTTTACACCAAATAATGATGGCATAAATGATTATTGGTACATAAATAATTATTACATAGAACCATCAATGACCATAAAAATTTTTGACAGATACGGAAAATTTTTAAAACACCTAAACGCGACGTCTCGTTGGGATGGTACATACAATGGCAAATTAATGCCAACTAATGACTATTGGTTTGTCGTTACAAGAGAGAATGGTAAAACATACAAAGGACATTTTACTTTAAAAAGATAAAAAGTCTATAATTATTTAAAGAACGAATCTACAAACTCATATTTATTAAATACTTGTAAGTCTTCAATACCTTCTCCTACTCCAATATATTTTACTGGGATTTGAAATTGGTCTGAAATACCAATTACCACACCACCTTTAGCTGTACCATCTAACTTGGTTACTGCCAATGATGTTACTTCGGTTGCAGCTGTAAATTGCTTAGCTTGTTCAAATGCATTTTGACCTGTAGAACCATCTAAAACCAAAAGCACATCGTGTGGTGCATCACCAACTACTTTTTGCATTACACGTTTTACTTTAGTCAGCTCATTCATTAAATTGACTTTATTGTGCAAACGTCCTGCAGTATCAATAATGATAACATCAGCATTTTGGTTAACACCAGACTGTAATGCGTCAAAAGCTACAGAAGCTGGATCACTTCCCATGTCTTGTCTTACCATAGGCACATCTACACGATCTGCCCAAACCTGAAGTTGATCAATTGCAGCAGCTCTAAAGGTGTCAGCAGCACCAAGTACTACTTTTAATCCTTGCTTTTTAAACTGATAGGCTAACTTACCAATGGTTGTTGTTTTACCAACACCATTAACACCTACGACCATTAATACATAAGGTTTTTTATCGCTTGGTATTACAAAATCAGTTTCTTCACCTGAGTTGGTTTCACTTAGCAAACTAGCAATTTCCTCGCGAAGAATTTTATTTAACTCATCAGTACCTAAGTATTTATCTTTAGCTACACGAGCTTCAATACGTTCAATAACCTTAAGTGTGGTATTAACACCAACATCACTTGATACTAAAACCTCTTCTAGATTATCTAAAACTTCATCATCAACTTTAGATTTTCCGGCAACAGCTTTACTTAGCTTACCAAAAAAACTAGTATTGGATTTTTCGAGACCTTTGTTTAAGGTTTCTTTTTTTTCAGAAGAAAATATTTTTTTAAAAAAACTCATGACCTAAAATTTGTAATGTCTATGCAAAAATCTAGCCTAAAATAAATACTGCTATTCTGTCATAATAGGCTGTCAAATATAGACATAAAAAAACTGCTTTCAAATGAAAGCAGTTATAGAATTAAATATGATTATTTAATTATTTTGTCTTTAAAAAATCATCAACAAATTCTGGTGCCATAACTGACTCAACGAACATATAAGCTCCAGTTTTTGGTGATTTTACCATCTTTATGGCTTTAGTTAATCTTTTAGATCCTGTTTGTAACGATGCTACTGCTTTCTTTGCCATGATTCAATTATTTTATCTCTTTATGAATAGTCATACGCTTAAGGATAGGATTAAATTTTTTAATCTCCATTCTATCTGGCGTATTCTTTTTGTTCTTAGTTGTAATGTAACGAGAAGTTCCTGGTTGTCCAGACTCTTTGTGCTCAGTACATTCTAATATCACTTGTATTCTATTACCTTTCTTTGCCATTGTAACGTATCTTTATGCGTTATGCTTTTATTTTAAAAATCCTTTAGCTTTAGCTTCTTTTAATGCTGCTGTGATACCAATTTTATTGATAGTCTTTAACGCAGATGTAGAAACTCTTAAAGTTACCCATTTATCTTCTTCAGGAATATAAAAACGCTTTTTGATTAAATTCGCATCAAATTTACGTTTAGTTTTATTCATAGCGTGAGAAACATTGTTTCCAACCATCGCTTTCTTTCCAGTAAGTTCACAAACTCTTGACATTCTTTCTAACTTTAAATGTTGTTATTTTAAAACAGGCTGCAAATTTAGTAAATCTTTATAATATCAACAAACTAATATCGTTACTTTTTTTAAATTTCTTTTTGAATCATTTCAAAAGCTTTGTTTACCGCCTTTTTTATGACTTTTGTTCTATGGTTTCCAAAGTTAAATTCTTGAGAATATACTTTGTCTTTTGTAGCTATTGCAATAAATACTGTTCCAACTTCTGCATCGGCATCTCCTTTTGATGGTCCTGCATTTCCTGTTGTAGCAATAGCATAATCGGTATTGAACAATTGTAAAACTGAGGTTGCCATAGCTTCAGCAACTTGCGCACTAACCACAGAGTACTTCTTAATTAAAGCTTCATCAATCTTTAATACGTTTATTTTAGCTTCGGTAGCATAACTTACCACACTTCCTTTAAAATACTGTGATGCTCCTGCATTTGCAGTAAACGATTCTGCAATTTTTCCTCCTGTACAACTTTCAGCAGTTGCAATGGTTTTATTTAATTTTACTAAATGTTTACCTATAATTTCTTCTAGCAAGCCTTCATCTTCAAAGCCAACAAAAATATCTTCTATTTGAGGCAATAACTTATTAATTTCTTCTTGTATAGTGGTTTCCACCAACTCTTTATCTTGATGCTTAGCAGACAATCTTAAACGTACTCGACCTAAACTAGGTAAATAAGCCAGTTTTAAAAATTGAGGTAAGTTATCTTCCCATTCTTCAATTCTTTCTGCAAGAGTACTTTCTCCCAACCCATTAGTTAAAACCGTTTTGTGCTTTATATAAGGAAATTGAAACTGCTCTCTCAGTCTTGGCATCACTTCGTCTTTAATTAACGCCTTCATTTCAAAAGGCACACCAGGAAGCGAAACAAATACTTTTCCGTTTTTTTCAAACCACATTCCTGGAGCGCTACCATACTTATTCATTAACACTTTAGATTTGGTAGGCACTAAGGCTTGGTCAATATTAACCTGAGATAGTGGTTTTTTAATGTAATGCTCCCAAAGAAACTCGATATTTTTTCTAACTGAAAGGTCTTCGACCAATTTGTCATCAAAATATTCAGCAATAGTTTTTTTAGTAATATCGTCTTTGGTTGGTCCTAAACCACCAGTAATAATAATGATGTCTGCATTTTCTTCAGCTTCAGCTAAAGATTTTAAAATATGCGCTCTATCATCTTGAACCGAAGTAATTTGATAGACAGACACTCCTATTTTATTTAATTGTTCAGCAATAAACGCTGAATTGGTATCAATAACCTGACCGATGAGAATCTCATCACCAATAGTAATTATTTCTGCTTGCATTATAAGTTGAAGTCCGTTTTTAACTCGGCGGTTGCATTTTCAACAGCGTTTAAAACAAGTTCTAGTTCTTTGGAAATATCATCTCCAGTTTTTTCAAACTTCCCCCAATCTTGTACTGTTATTAAATCTTGTAAAACACCAAGCTCAAAAAGATCTACTGTTGGTTTCATTTTATGAGCTGCCTGGTAAGTAGTATAATAGTCATTATCTGCTACAGCGTTCTTTAATCGCTCAGCATCTTCTGGTACTTCTTCGAGAAAAGCTTCGGCTAATGACTTTACAAAATCTTCGTCACCACCTGCTAATTCTCTTACTCTAAATAGTTTATAATGTTGTTCCATTTATTTAACAGTTATTGAAAACATTTGTTTGTTTTCCAAAAATCCATCAAGCTTGTCGTTTGCAATTACCTTGCCAACACCTGATGGAGTTCCCGTAAAGATAATATCTCCAATCTTTAAAGTAAAATATTTTGACACATATTCGATGATTTCATCAATTTTCCACAGCATCAGGTTTGTATTACCTTTTTGTACTACTTCGCCATTTTTTTCTAAAGTGAAGGACAAATTATTAACATCTTTAAACTGCTGTTTATCAACCCAATTACCTACTACTGCTGCTCCATCAAAGGCTTTGGCTTTCTCCCAAGGTAATCCTTTGGCTTTTAATTGCGCTTGTAAATCGCGAGCAGTAAAGTCTATACCCAAACCTATTTGGTCATAATATTTATGTGCAAATTTTTTATCAATATACTTACCAACTTTATTAATTTTTACCAAAACTTCTACTTCATGATGCACATCGTTGGAAAAATCTGGAATAAAAAAAGGCTGTTTCTTTAAAAGAATTGCTGTATCAGGTTTTAAAAACACAACAGGATCGGTTGGTTTTTCGTTTTCTAGTTCTTTTATATGGTCAGTATAATTTCGACCTATGCAAATGAGTTTCATAACATCTTACCAAACCCTCTCTACAAGAGAAGGGATTTTTATTAATTAGTTTGACAAAGTTAATGTTATAGCTGGAACAGTTTTTAAATCACTTTGAAATTTATTTGAAGAATGGACTTTCCACTCTCCAGAAATATATGCTGCCATTTTGTATTTGCCTTCTTCTGCACAAATACCAGAAATTATAGGATTATGCCTTATACGTTTTTCCTTTTTTTTATTGTTTTTACCAAAATGAAATGTAACCTCCTCTTCGTTAAAAGGTATGTACAACCATTCAAAAGCCACATATAATCCTTCTCTTGGAAAAATTATAGCGTAGTCAGAAACATCTATATCTACAGTTTTTTGCTTCTTTTTTAGGGTAACTATTACATTTTCTTTTAGTAAATCTTTCTGCGGAAGACCATCATTTCCTATAGTGTACAAACGAAGTCTAAACTTTGCTTTATTGTTTTTAAAATTTCCAAAATGAAACCTAACAGACTTTAAGTACTCTGTATTTTCGTAATGTTCTTCGAAAGGAAAATATAAGGCTAATATCCAAGGGTTTCTAAAAGATGAACTAAAGCCTTGGCACAAATCATCTTCGGTAATTTTATTAATTTCTAAAGTTTTTTCTTCAAACTTTTTTGAAATTACAACTTCGTCTAGCTGCTCGTTTAAAGGCTGTAAAACTAGCTTTGAAACCTTTAAAAATGAAGATACTAAAAGTGTAGTGTCTTTATAACCCAACGAAGACAACTTAACATTTTTACGCAAGTTATTATTCTCTATAGCAAGTGTATAATTTCCTTCTTCATCGCTTGAAGTTCCTATTTCAGACTCAAGAACACTTATATTAACATAAGGAATTGGTAAATTCGTATCACCATCAACCACCACTCCTTTTGCTAATTGCTCTTGAGATAAAACAAAAAATGGAAAAAGAAATATTAAAAACTTCATCTTATAAAAATGGGATTTCTATCTTTCCTTAAAAGTTAGCTCAACTTATTATTAAACGCTCTTAACTTAATAGCTGTAAGCACTTTTTTGGTATACAAAGGAAAATCGGCATTTAACAACCAACCAAAATAACCTGGTTCATCATTAAGAACAGCCTCAACAGTTTTTCCTTTATGTTTTCCAAAAGAAAAGCATTCTTCTCCCTTTTTATTGTATGCAATAAAACCTGCAAAATCTGCAAACTTTTTACGAGAACTAAACTCTGCTAAAAACTTTGTATCGTTTTCTAAGTCGTCATATTTTGCAACTTGAGCTTTTAAAACTTCGTATGTAGCTAAAGTATCAGCTTCGGCACTATGGGCATCATCTAAATTTTTATCGCAGTAAAACTTATATGCAGCACTTAAAGTACGTTGTTCCATTTTATGAAAAATAGTTTGCACATCAACGGCAACCCTTCCTTTCATGTCAAAATCAACATCTGCGCGAAGCATTTCTTCTGCTAGTAATGGAATATCAAACCTGTTGGAGTTAAAACCTCCTAAATCGGCATCTTTAATAAGGTTATGTACTTCTTTAGAAATTTCTTTAAATGTTGGTGCATTGGCTACATCAGCATCTGAAATACCATGAACTTTAGTAACTTCTGGCGGAATTGGAATTGTTGGATTGACACGCTTGGTGTAAGTTTCCTCTTTACCATCAGGATATACTTTAAGAATAGAAATTTCAACAATCCTATCGCTAGAAATATTTATTCCAGTAGTTTCTAAGTCAAAAAAACAGATAGGTTTTGTAAGATTAAGCTGCATGTTATTAATTTTTAGGCAAAGATAATGAGATAAAACAAACCTTGAGTATGGTATTTGATTTTATCAAATAATTAACCGAAATTCGTTTTAATACTTAACAAACAGTTTTGAAACGATATTTTATGATTCAAAATTGCATTTAACACATTAATTATCAAAGAAAAAGTTACACTATTTTGGTTTAGAAGAGATTTACGCTTTGAAGACAATCATGCCTTATGGAAAGCTCAACAAAGCGAATATCCTGTACTTCCTGTTTTTATTTTTGACACCAATATTATTGAAGAATTGGATGAAGCAGACTCTAGAGTTACATTTATTCATAATTTACTTACTCAACTATCCAACAGCTTAAAATCGCACTCAAAAAGTTTGTATTGCAAAGTTGAAGATCCAATTAAAGTATGGGAAGAGATTGTAAATACGTTTGATGTACAAACCGTTTTTGCTAATGAAGATTACGAACCTTATGCTATTACTAGAGATAAGAACGTTAAACAATTGCTAGCAAAACATGATGTTAACTTTACCTTATTAAAAGACCAGGTTATTTTTGAAAAAAATGAAGTATTAAAAGCCGACAATACACCTTACACTGTTTACACACCTTACAAAAACAAGTGGCTTGAAAATTTTAATACTAAACATTTAAATTCTTACGCTTCAAACTCTGAAACTAACTTTTTAGATTCTGATTTTAAACTACCATCGCTATCTGAGTTAGGTTTTAAACGTTCTTCTATTACAGTTAAAGACTACGATTTAGAATCTCTAGAAGATTATAAAAAAGTAAGAGATTTTCCAGCTTTAGACCAAACGAGCCATTTATCACCTCATTTAAGATTTGGCACTATTAGTATTAGAAAGGTTATTAAAAAAACATTAAAACATCAAGCCTTTTTAAACGAACTCATATGGCGTGAATTTTTCATGCAAATTCTTTTTCACTTTCCTAAAGTTGTGGACTCAAACTTTAAAAGCAAGTATGATAACATAAAATGGAGAAACAATACTGAAGAATTTGAAAAGTGGAAAAAAGGACAAACAGGTTACCCAATGGTTGATGCTGGCATGAGAGAATTAAACGCTACAGGCTACATGCACAATCGCGTTAGAATGATTGTTGCTGGTTTTTTATGTAAACATTTATTAATTGATTGGAAATGGGGAGAAGCTTATTTTGCTGAAAAACTATTAGATTATGAACTGTCTTCAAATAATGGCAATTGGCAATGGGCTGCAGGAACTGGTTGTGATGCTGCTCCATACTTTAGAGTATTTAATCCCACAACACAAATAAAGAAATTTGACCCTAAATTAACTTATATCAATTCGTGGATTCCAGAACTAAACTCTTTAGAATATCCTACACCAATGGTAGAACATAAAGACGCTAGAGAACGTGCTATTGAAACCTACAAAGTAGGACTAAATAACACTTAAGACATAAAAAAAAGCACAATCTAGGATTGTGCTTTTTTATATGATTTATAGAATTTTAAATTTCTCTGTTAGAATCCCAAGCTTCAAGATAATCTTTTACAGCCTTAACAAATTGTCCTCCTAACGCTCCATTTACAACTCTATGGTCATAAGAGTGCGATAAGAACATTTTATAACGAATCCCAATAAAATCACCTTCAGGAGTTTCAACAACTGCAGGTACTTTTCGGATAGCTCCTAATGCTAAAATACCTACTTGAGGTTGATTAATAATTGGTGTTCCCATAATACTACCAAAGGTTCCTACATTAGTTACAGTATAGGTTCCTCCTTGTATATCGTCTGGTTTTAATTTATTATCTCTTGCTCTAGTTGCTAAGTCATTTACTTTTTTGGTCATACCAACCAAGTTAAGTTGGTCAGCATCTTTTATAACTGGCACAATAAGGTTTCCATCTGGTAATGCAGCTGCCATACCTAAATTGATATGCTTTTTCTTAATGATGCTATCACCTTGAACTGAAATATTCATCATAGGAAAATCTCTTAATGCTTTAGCTACAGCTTCCATAAAAATTGGTGTAAAGGTTAGGTTTTCACCTTCTCTCTTTAGGAAAGCATCTTTCACCTTTTTTCTCCAGTTCCATATTTTAGTAACATCAGCTTCAATAAAACTTTGCACGTGAGCAGAAGTTTGTACTGACTCCACCATATGATGTGCAATTAATTTGCCCATTCTAGTCATTTCAATAATCTCATCGTCTCCACTACTTACTACTGGAGCAGCTTTTGGTTGTGCAACTCCATTGTTTTGCGTTGGAGCTACTTTAGCTACTTCTTGAACAGGTTTAGGTTGTGAGTCTCTATTTTCAATATAAGATAACATATCATTTTTAGTGACACGTCCTTCTTTTCCTGTACCAGGAATAGCATCTAACTCTGCTTGACTAATACCTTCTTGTTTTGCCATATTTTTTACTAATGGCGAATAAAAACGGTCTCCAGAAGATACTACAGGAGCTACAGTTTCTTTAGCAACCTCAACGGTTTTTGCAACTTCAGCAACTGCTACTTGTTCAGCTTTTTCTTCTTTAACAGGCTCAGTAGTTACAGCAGGAGCCTCAGCTGAAACTTCTCCTTCAGTTTCAATAATAGCAATAGTTTGACCAACTTGCACAACATCATCAGCATTGAAAAGTTTTTCTACTAAAACACCATCTACTTCACTTGGAACTTCACTATCCACTTTATCTGTAGCAATTTCAAGAACAGCCTCATCAGCCTCAATAGTATCACCAACTTCTTTTAACCAAGATGTTATTGTTGCTTCTGCTACGCTTTCTCCCATCTTAGGGAGTTTTAATTCAAATTTTGCCATATTAATAATGAAAAAGTGTTTTTGGGTTTTTCGTTTGCAAAATTAATAAAAAAACATCTAATCTGTTGTTGTTTCTTCAATTAATCTTTTTTAAAATGGATAACTTCACCTCTGTTTTTAGAGCTATTGCTTCCGATGATAAAATTAGCATTTTTTGGTAAAATCTTAAAAAATGCCTTATTATTAATTTCAGGATTTGAAATATGCTCAATTATAGATTTATAGGTTACATATTCAGCATCAAAAATTATTTCGGTATACTCTTCAACCGTATCAATTGATGCCACTTGTGTAATAGGTTTATTTAAAGCTTCTTTTAAACCTCTAGGAATATCTTTAGAAACTAATGTATAACTATCTATTCTGTTTTTAGCAACTAAAGGTTCAGATCGCATTAAATAAGCGCCTCTAATCCCTAACCAAACCAATGAATTGAATATAAAATTGCTTTTAAAATGCTTTTTGTAAAAAATTTGCATTGCACCATAAAAACGCTTGGCATAGTTAAGGTCTTTTAATGTGCTCTCACCTTTATAATGAATAATAGTAGTGTTACCATTATAATAGTTGTCATAACCAGCTTTTAGGACTTTGTATGATAAATCCACATCTTCTCCATACATAAAATAGTCCTCATCAAACCCACCTACTTCTTTATACACCTCTTTTTTCAATATCATAAAAGCACCAACAAAAACAGGAACTTCACCTACCGCTTCTTCTTCAATTTGTGTTGCATAATACGATTGAGGTTTACCAAGCAGCTTTTTAAGCGCTACATTGGGTTTTGGGATGTTTCGCTTGCTTTCTGGTAAAAAGTGACCTGTACCATCTACTAACCTGCAACCTAAAATACCTAAGTTTTCAATGCCATTAGCAAACTCTAAAAGTATCTTAAATGTGTCTTCAGCAACAATCGTATCTGGATTTAAAACACATAAGTACTCTCCTTTGGCTTGTGATACACCAATATTATTTCCTTTGGAAAATCCTGAGTTTTCTTTATTCTCTATTAAAACAACATCAGGAAAATGCGTTTTTACCATATCACAACTTCTATCACTAGAGTTGTTATCTACTACAATTATTTCGGCTTCAATACCATCAATAGCTTTTTGAACACTTTTTAAACAGGATTCTAAAAAGTATTGCACATTATAGTTTAATATGACAACTGATAATTTCAATATAACTTTACGATTTTAAAGAGGTTTCAAAAGGAATTCTGTTAATGATACTTCTACCTAAGGTGATTTCGTCAGTATATTCTAACTCATTACCTACCGAAATACCTCTAGCAATAGTAGATGTAGTGATATTAAACTCTTGTATTTGCTTATAAATATAGAAATTAGTGGTATCGCCTTCCATAGTTGAACCCAAGGCAAAAATAAGCTCTTTGATTTTTCCTTCTCTAGCTTTTTGAACCAATGGTTCAATGTTTAAATCGTTAGGACCAACACCATCCATAGGAGAAATTTTGCCTCCAAGCACATGATACAATCCTTTAAAAGAACTTGTGTTTTCAATTGCCATTACATCCCTAATATCTTCAACTACACAAATAACATCTTCTACTCTATTAGGGTTTGAGCAAATTTCGCATAAATCGGTATCGCTAATATTATTACAGTTTTTACAAAACTTAATATCATTACGCATAGTGTTTAATGCTTCGGCTAACTGAAATGTATTTTCTTTTGGCTGTCCCAATAAATGTAGTACTAAACGTAACGCAGTACGCTTACCAACACCTGGCAATTGAGACATTTCATCAACAGCTTTTTCTAATAATTTTGAAGAAAATTCCATACAAGCAAAGGTACTACAATTTATGAGTTTATTACTTACAAAAAACCCAATACTCTTTTTTACAGTATTGGGTTTTTATAATGTTTTATAAAGCTTTATTCTATAATAAGCTTTTTAGTTACCACTCCATTTAAGGTGTTTACTTTAACAAAATAAAGACCAGAAGCGTATTGAGCAACATCTATTGTGTAAGTATCTAAAAGATTTTCATCCTTAGCATAGTACATTAATTTACCAATAGAGTTATAGATTCTTATTGACACGTCATCTCCTTTATCCCAACGTAGATTAATTTGAGTTTTTGCTGGGTTAGGATACATATTTAACGATTGTAAGTCAAACTCACTAACACTTAAGCTAGCATCATACAAATTAGATCTCCACACACCTCTACCATAAGTAGCTGCATAAATTTTGTTTTCAACTGTATTTATTTCAAGCTCGCTAATAATTACATTAGGTAAGTTATTACTAAATGGTTGCCAGCTATTTCCTGTAGTATTATCAATATAATATACACCATAGTTCATACCTAAGTATAAACCATCCTCACCATTGTCATGCCAGGTTAAAGCCTGAGCGCTAAAGTTAGGTAAATCAAATCCATAAGGCGTCCAAGTTATTCCTCCATTTGAAGACACATATACTTTTTGAGTAGATGTTGTAGCTATTGCTACTTTATTTGGATCTGTTGGATGAATTGCTATCGAATTTACAGAACCCGAAAACCCAGAGAGCTGCGACCAACTGTTAACAATACCTACAAATGTATTTTTATATAAGTTTCCATTTATTGACAAGTACATATAGCTACTATTTGAAGGCGCTACTTTTAAATTATCTATATTAGCACCAAAGTTTTGCGACACTGAAGTCCAACTTGTACCTCCATTACTAGACATATAAACCTCGTCAAAAGCAATATAAATAGTATTTTGAACAAGTGGATCTTGCTCAAAAGGTACAACCCAATTGTAACTATTTTGACCTCCTTTTCCGTCAGGCTTAACTAAATTAGATATGTTTGATCCTCCATTAATAGTTTTGTATGTAGTACCATATTGAGAAGTACCATACATTATATTGCTATTATTCTTATCAACAAACGACTCCATTCCATCTGCACCTAACCAATCAATCCAATCTCCATTAGCCAAATACGCTGACGTTCCATTATCTTGAGAACCTCCACTAATAATTACAGGATCAGACTGCGTAATACCAAACTTATAAAACTGCTTGATACTCATTCCAGCAGATAAATCAGTATAAAAATTTGCTGTTAATGCTGAAGAAGGGTTATTAGCAACATAAATACCTCCATCAGTTCCTGCATATAACTTATCACCTACAAACTCCAAAATATCTACATCAGCATGACAATACCCAATCCCCTGTGCTGCAGCATTCTGCGGAATCCACTGAGAAGAAATATTAAATGAAACACCTCCATCTAAAGAGCGCCACGTATTAATACCAGCAATATGTACTTCATTTGCATCTGCTGGATTAACTGTTATATCCATATCTCTAGGTGCTTGACCAGAACCAACATCGCTTGGATCTTCAGGGTCAGAGCTATATCCAAAATAATTTTTACCATCGTGGTCTAACTCACTAAAAGTAATAGCACTATCTGTCGATTTGTACAAGCTTCCGAATGCACTTCCACTGGCTTCAATAACATATACTGTTGAAGGACTATTAGCTGAAACACCTATCATCTTAGGTCCATTTGAAAATACACCTGTAATTTCAGAAAAGTTAGTTCCTCCATCTGTTGACACAAATACACCTTGCCCTGAAGCATAAATGGTATTAGAATCTCCTGGTTTAAACTCAACATCATAACCATTTGTTGCAGACTCGTTTATTAATGTCCAGTTAGCTCCAGCATTTGAAGATTTAAAAATACCTCCACTTTGCACACTGCAATACATTTTGTTAGAATTTGCCGGATCAATAATGATTTTATTTACACTTCCATTTCCAGTATCAGACCAAAAATTCCATGTAGCTCCTGCATCAGTAGACTTAAATATATTTCCGCTTGTGGTTCCCCAATAATATGTTGATGAGTCATTAGGATCTATTGCTAATGCATATACATATAAATTCGACATATTGTCTGTTAACACCTCCCAAGTAGCGCCTCCATCAAGAGTTTTCCAAACACCTCCAGAGTTTGCTCCTGCAATAATATGATTAGAGTTTGAAGCATCTACAGCAATAGATGTTACTCTTCCTACTCCTGGATTCCATCCACTTGTTTGGTTCCAATTTGTTGGTCCTAATTGCTCCCAAGTACCAACAGTAGTTCTTGCTAATCCTGAATTTTGATTAATATAATTATTGTAGTTTTCAAGTTCTTCAAAATAAAACTCAGGCGTTTTAAGCATTCCGTTTTCATCCATATTTCTCAAGGCTTGGTATTCCCATCTTTTGTAAGGTTTGTAACCTTTACCTTGTCCAGTTCCTTCTATTGCAAAATAAGCTTCAGCCTCAGCTATGATTTCTTCTACAGTGTAGGTACCTGCATCCATCATTCTTTTATATTCTTGAGACCAAGATGTCATCATGAATAATGAGAAAACTAAAGAAATGTAAATTTTTTTCATTTTAATTTAGTTAATATTGTGTTTTATTAAATTTTTCAAAAATAGTATTTTAAAAACAATAGTATTGTTAATATTTCATTTTTATGTCTCCTAGTTCAATAGCGCTACTTATCATTGGTTACTTTGTCGTATTAATTTTAATTTCTTACTTCACAAGTAAAGAAGATTCTAACGAAGCGTTCTTTAAAGCCAATAAATCTGCTCCTTGGTACCTTGTTGCTTTTGGAATGATTGGTGCTTCACTTTCGGGAGTTACTTTTATTTCGGTTCCTGGTGCTGTAGAGAGTAAGCAGTTTGGTTATCTACAAGTTGTTTTTGGGTATTTGTTTGGCTACCTAGTAATTGCCTATGTATTATTACCTATTTACTACAGGCTAAACCTAACTTCAATTTACACCTATTTAAGAGATAGATTTGGAAACACGAGTTATAAAACCGGTTCTGTTGCTTTTTTAATTTCAAGAACTGTTGGTGCTGCATTTCGTTTATTTTTAGTAGCAAAAGTGCTACAATTACTAATTTTTAATCAGTTTGAAATTCCTTTTTTTATAACGGTTATCATCACTATTGCGCTTATTTGGCTCTATACTTTTAAAGGCGGAATTAAAACCATCATATTTACTGATACGCTTCAAACACTTTTCATGTTGGTTTCAGTAGTTGTTACTATTGTATTTTTAGCGTCTGCACTAGACTTAAATAGTGTTTCTGATATTTATAGTAATGTAAAAGAAAGCACAATGAGTAAAGTATTCTTTTTTGAAGATGTAAATGATGCTCAATATTTCGCTAAAAGCTTTTTGGCAGGTATGTTCATAACTATTACCATGACTGGACTTGACCAAGATATGATGCAAAAAAACCTAACCTGTAAAAACCTAAAAGAAGCTCAAAAAAACATGGTAAGCTTTAGTGTGGTTTTAATTTTTGTAAACATTCTCTTTTTAGTGCTTGGTCTTTTACTTACTCAATATGCACAACAAAATAGTATTACTGCAAGCAAAGACGACCTTTTTCCAACCATAGCTATGCTACCTGAAATAGGAATCATAACTTCAGCATTTTTTATTCTTGGTTTAATCGCTGCTGCTTACTCTAGTGCAGACTCAGCGCTTACTTCACTAACGACTTCGTTTTGCATTGATATTATTGAGCTAGACAAAAAACCAAAAGAACAACAAAAGAAAATCAGAAAAAGAGTACATATTTTCACAAGTATAGTTTTAGTACTTGTAATTATACTTTTTGATTTAATTTTTAAAGATGTTTCTGTTATCTGGGAATTATTTAAAGCTGCTGGTTACACCTATGGACCATTACTTGGGTTGTTTGCTTTTGGTATTCTAACCAAATCTCAAATAAAAGACAAACATGTATGGATTATTGCTATAATTGCTCCTATTGTATCTTATCTTTTAAACGCCTATTCCGAAACTTTATTCAACGGTTATCAAATTGGCTTTGAAATCCTTATTATAAATGGGTTACTAACCTATTTAGGATTAATATTGATTCGTAGACAAAAGCACTAAAGTGCAAGACGCTTCATGAGGAATATTGTGCTTATCTAATAATTTATAAAACTCATCATTTTCGGTTCCAGGGTTGAAAATAACTCGCTCAGGTTTAAGTCTAATAATATAATCGTAATACTGTTTTTGAACTGTTGGGTTAAGATAAAGTGTAACAGTATTTAAATCTTTATAAGGTAATAATTCAGTATCAATTTCTACTCCTGAAATCGTCCCACTTTTGCTTCCATAAGCTACTACCTCATGGTTATTATTCACTAATCGTTCTACAGCATAGTTTGAATATCTATTAGGCTTAATAGAGGCTCCAAATACTAAGGTTTTTTTGCTCATATGTTAAAATGTTGTTAAGTAGTGTTAAAAAGAGTAACACAAAATTCATAAAGGCGTCTATCAAATACAATCGTAAAAAAACAAAACTAATCAATCAATCAAAAAATGAAAAAGTTATTATTGCTTTGTCTATTTGCTTTTACCCTATCTTTAACTGCAAATGCTACATTAGCTAACACTGAAAAAGATGGAACCGTGACCGGAAAAGTATTAGACGTAAACCTCAACCAACCCTTACCTTACGTAAACATTATTATTAAAAATGCTGCTGGTACAACTATTACTGGTGGGATTACTGATGACCAAGGTAATTTTGAAATTAAAAACATACCTGAAGGTAAAAGTTTTTTAAGCGCTCAATACATTGGTTACAAAACAGTAACCAAAGAAATAATTGTCGATAAAGGCAGTTACAGAATTGACCTTGGTAATATTATGCTTGAAGAAGATATTGCAAGCCTTGACGAAGTGACTGTTGTAGCAGAAGTATCTTCAATTCAACAAAAAGTTGACAGAAAAGTCATTACTATTGGTAAAGACCTTACTACTACTGGAGCAACTGCTTCAGAAATCATGAACAATCTCCCTGCAGTAAGTGTTGACAGCCAAAACGGAAACATTAGTTTGCGTGGTAATGAAAATGTACGTGTACTTGTAGACGGTAAACCAACCAATGTACCTGCAGCTCAATTGTTAAAACAAATTCCTTCTACATCAATTAAAAGTGTTGAGTTAATTACAAACCCATCAGCTAAATACAATCCTGAAGGAATGAGTGGTATTATCAACATCATTCTTCATAAAAACACAAACATTGGTTTTAATGGTAATGTAAACATAGGTTTCGCTAAAGAAATCAGTCCTAACTTCAACAGTTCAATTGATATGAACTACAGAAATGGAAAGCTTAACTTTTACGGAAACTACGGTAACAATATTGGGAAAAGTACTAACTACGGAATGATAGAGCGATTTGACAACAATACTGAGCAATTGTTCGATTTTGGTAACAACAACAAATCGCACCTTTATAAAATTGGAGTAGATTACTATATTAACGATCGTAATACACTTTCATTTTACACCAATCAAAATATATACGACGGTAAAGGTAACGGAACTACAGATGTATTATATTTAAATAATGATTTTCCTGATTTCCGTCAGGTGTTCAATAACTCAAATGAAAATAACACTTCAACCTACAATGGAGCTTATAAACACGACTTCAAAAAAGAAGGTCATAATATAAGTTTAGAAGCTGACTATAGCACGTTTGATAGTGATGAGTTTGCTAACTTCGCGTTTAATGACAACACTGGTTATATTGATGTTGTTGATAACAAAAGAGACAATACTGTTATAAATTTAGACTATGTTAACCCTTTATCTGAAAAGGCTAAACTAGAAATTGGTGCAGAATACAGATCTAATAACTCTGATAATATTTATGACACTACAAATGCTAATTTATTCGATTCTAATTATGAGTACAATAGAAGCATATATTCGTTTTACACCACTTATGGTAAAACGTTCGAAAAATGGTCTTACCAAGTTGGAGCGCGTTTAGAGCAGTATGAAGTTGAAGCTAACTTTGCTCAAGACACTCAAGACAATGCCAAATTTACTGATGAGCAATTCAGTATTTACCCATCGGTATTTGCAACCTATAATCTTTCAGAAAAAAACACTTTACAATTTAGTTATAGTAGACGTGTTGATCGTCCTGGTTTAGGGCAAATTAACCCAATTAGAGAATGGAGTACACCTCGAGTAACTTCAATTGGTAACCCTGAATTAAGACAACAGTTCACCAATTCATTTGAAATTAACTACACTAAAATCATAAAAGGTGGTAGCATAACCGCTGGTACATTTTACAGAAATATTGAAGATGAAATTAACAGAGCTGTTTATATAGATCCAGAAGATCCAACAGGAGAAAGCGTAATATTAACTTACGATAACTTTGACAACAATTCAGCTTATGGTGTTGAAGCCTCTACAAACTACAGACCAACAAAATGGTGGAGTTTAAATGCAAGTGCTGAGTTTTATTACAGAACTGTAAGAGGTGTTGTAGAACAAGAAAACGTTGATGTAGACAACTCTACTTTTAACTTTAGAATGAACAACAACTTTAAAGTTACTAAAAGCTTGAATTTATCTGTTTTTGGAATGTATAGAGGGCAAGAAAAAGGGCTTCAAAACACAAGAAAACCAATGACATTAGTTAACACAGGTTTACGTTACACGTTCCTTGAGGACAAAGCAACTTTTAGTTTTAGCTACAATGATATTTTCAACTCAATGAAATTTGCTTTTGATGGTACAAGACCTTTTCCTACTGAAGGCGAATTTAACTGGGAAAGCAACCAATGGCGCATAGGATTATCTTACCGATTTGGTGGTGGAAAATACAGAGCGTTAAGCAGAAAACAAAGAGATGATAATGAAACCCAAGGAAGTGGTGGTTTCATGTAAAAATATTTGATAGCCAGCGTAATAGTTGATGGTTAGTGTTAATGCTTGGTTATTGAATAAGAAAACCCGGAACATTTTTGTTTCGGGTTTTTACTTTTTATAAAGTTAATAAAATGTTATTCTTCATTATTTATGAAGGATAAATCACCAAAAAGTCATTTTTTTGCAGTCATAATGTAATCGACAAGTTTAAGTTAATTTGAATTAGCCTTCATAAACTATAAAAAGCTTGAAAACAGCACATTATACACAAAAGCTCAAAGTGAAAACTTTGGGCTTTTTTTCTTTAAAAATTTATTAAAAACTGTAATACATACGCAATTAACTCGTCTATTATATAACTAGCTACTTTCTTAAAGAATTTAGATTAATTTGAATTAGCCTTCATCAATCAAAATTCAAAAAATAGTAGTAAGTGTTAAACTTAAAACCCAAGGTTATTGCTTTGGGTTTTTTAATTTTTGTTAATTGATAGTTAAAAGTGTTAACGAATGAAATAAATTTTAATTTTCTACGTCTAAGATATAGTGATAAGTTTTAAAGTTAATCAATTAAAATATCACTGTTTTATAGTTTAGTGTTAGTAAGTTGGTTAATAGCGAAAAAACCCGAAACTTTAAAACGTTTCGGGTTTTTTTATGGTTATAAATTTTACTTTTTTATTGAGCCTTTACCACTTTATAATAGCGCTTCCCCAAGTAAATCCACTTCCAAAGGCAGCAAGAACTACAGTATCGCCTTCTTTTATTTTTCCTTGTTCCCAAGCTTCAGTTAAAGCAATAGGAATAGAAGCTGCTGTTGTGTTTCCGTATTTTTGAATATTATTAAATACTTGGTCGTCTTCCAATTGGAATTTCTTTTGAATAAACTGCGCAATACGCAAGTTGGCTTGATGCGGAATTAACATATCAATGTCATTTACCTGCAACTTGTTTTTCATTAAGCCTTCCATAATTACTTCACTAAAACGAACTACAGCATTTTTAAATACAAACTGCCCGTTCATGTAAGGATAGTAGCTCTCATCATCAGGATTATTATCTGCTATAATATCATTTACCCAGCGTTTTCCCATTCCTGGAGCTATCAAGCTTAACTCTTCGGCATGTTCTCCTTGAGAATGCAAGTGCGTTGATAAAATACCTTTACTATTATCTTCTTCACGTGTTAAAACTGCTGCTCCTGCTCCATCTCCAAAAATCACCGAAACACCTCTTCCACGAGTAGTTCTATCTAATCCGTGAGAATGTAATTCACTTCCAATAACAAGCACGTTTTTATACATTCCTGTTTTTATAAAATTATCAGCAACCGATAATCCATAAACAAAACCAGAACATTGATTACGTACATCTAATGCACCAACTGTTTTTATGTCTAATTCTTTTTGAACGGTAACTCCTGGTCCAGGAAAGTAATAATCTGGACTTAAGGTTGCAAAAATGATAAAATCAATGTCATCTTTATCAATTCCTGCACGTTCTATAGCAACTTTAGCTGCTTTTACACCCATTGCAGATGTGGTATCACCACTTCCTGGTTTTACCCAACGACGCTCTTTAATTCCTGTTCGCTCTTGAATCCATTCATCACTGGTATCCATCAACTTGGTTAAATCATCATTGGTAACCACATTATCAGGCACATAAGAACCTAAACCTATTATTTTTGAATTATACATATCATAAAAATTAGCTTCGCAATTTAAATATTTCAAAATAAAACCTCTTTAAAAAAAATAATCTATCGTTATGCATGCATAACATTTTATATAATGTCACTTTGTCACTTTTTTGGGCTTGGTATTTTTTTTGTCTTTAGAAAGAGCATAATTATAAATACAATAAAACACATATATTATGGCAAAAGGAAACATTAATGTATCGGTAGAAAACATCTTCCCGCTCATTAAAAAATTCTTATACAGTGACCACGAAATCTTTTTACGTGAGTTAATTAGTAATGCAACTGATGCAACTTTAAAGCTTAAGCACTTAACCAGTATTGGTGAAGCTAGCGTTGAATACGGCAATCCGCAAATTGAAGTAAAAGTTGATAAAGACGGTAAAAAACTTCACATTATTGACCAAGGATTGGGGATGACTGCTGACGAAGTTGAAAAATACATCAACCAAGTTGCTTTTTCTGGTGCCGAAGAATTTCTTGACAAATACAAAGATTCTGCAAAAGATTCAGGAATTATAGGACATTTTGGTCTTGGGTTTTATTCAGCGTTTATGGTTGCTGAAAAAGTAGAAATCATTACAAAATCTTACAAAGATGAACCAGCTGCACATTGGACTTGCGATGGTTCACCAGAGTTTACATTAGAAGCCCACGATAAAACTGAAAGAGGTACTGAAATTATTCTTCATATTGCAGAAGATTCTACCGAATTTTTAGAAGACAACCGCATAAGCGAACTACTTACAAAGTATAACAAGTTTATGCCTGTGCCAATTAAATTTGGAACAAAAACAGAAACCTTACCAAAACCTGAAGATGCAAAAGAAGACGATCCTGCACCTACAAAAGAGGTTGACAACATCATAAACAATCCAAATCCTGCTTGGACAAAGCAACCAACAGATTTAGAAGACAATGATTACAAGAGCTTCTACCGTGAGTTGTACCCAATGCAGTTTGAGGAACCATTATTTCACATTCACTTAAATGTTGACTATCCGTTTAATTTAACTGGGATTTTATATTTCCCAAAAATGACTAACGACCTCAACATCCAAAAAGATAAAATTCAACTGTACCAAAACCAAGTGTTTGTAACAGATAACGTAGAAGGTATTGTTCCAGAATTTTTAACCATGCTTCGTGGTGTTATTGATTCTCCTGATATTCCGTTAAACGTTTCTCGTAGTTACTTACAAGCCGATGGTGCTGTAAAGAAAATTTCGTCTTACATTACACGTAAGGTGGCTGATAAATTAAAATCGTTATTCAATAACAACCGTGAAGATTTTGAAGCAAAATGGGATGACATTAAAATTGTGATTGAATACGGAATGCTTTCTGAAGAAAAATTCTTTGAAAAAGCTGATGCCTTTGCATTGTACCCAACTGTAGATGGTAAACACTACACGTATGACGAACTTTACAATGCTATAAAAGCAAAACAAACTGATAAAGACGACAAACTTGTTATTCTTTATGCATCAAACAAAGATGCGCAACACAGCTACATTGAAGCTGCAAAAGCAAAAGGTTACGAAGTGTTATTTTTAGATTCTCCTATTGTTTCTCACTTAATGCAAAAACTAGAAACGACAAAAGAGAATATTTCGTTTGCACGTGTTGATGCTGACCATATAGACAACTTAATTAAGAAAGATGACAACAAGATTTCAAAATTAAGTGATGATGAAAAGAAAACACTAGACGAACTTCTTAAAGAAGTAATTCCTGCTGAAAAATTCACAGTGCAATTAGAACCTATGGATAGCGATGCTGCACCATTTATGATTACACAACCAGAGTTTATGCGTCGTATGAAAGAGATGCAACAAACTGGTGGTGGCGGTATGTTTGGTATGGGCAACATGCCAGATATGTACAACTTGGTTGTAAACACAAATCATGAATTGGTTGGTGAAATTTTAAACACCGAAACCAAAGAAAACAAAGAACGTTTAATAAACCAAAGTTTAGATTTAGCACGTTTAAGTCAAGGCTTACTTAAAGGTGAAGAACTTACAAACTTTATTAAGCGTAGCTACGACATGATAAAGTAAACAAATTATCAAGCTGAAGTTCATTTAGTAGTTCTTATAGTAAAAAACCACTTCCTAACACGAAGTGGTTTTTTTTATCCTAAACAAAAAGTGATGTTCCCTCACTAAAACATACCTTTTACCAATTCCTCATTTTACAACATCTTGGTCTTTACTAGGTTTGACAGGTATAACATTAACACTTTGTATTATGAAAAACCCATTCAACTTAAGTATTAAATCACCTTGTCAAGAAAACTTTCAAAAATTTACGCCAACTGTAAAAGGTGGTTTTTGTGGCTCATGTGAAAAAGAAGTTGTTGATTTCACTAAAATGACGTCAGATGAAATTATTGCTTTTTTTAAGGCAAAAGAAACTCAAAATGTATGTGGCAGATTTAACAATAATCAGTTAAAAACCTACTCACCTACTCCAAAACGAAAAAAATTAAGCTTTATAAGCGCTGTTGGTTTAGCATGTTTGTCATTATTCTCATTTGGAACTGCTCAAGCACAAAACACATCAAAAACGTCTGACAGTTCAGATAAAAACAATTCAAAAGTGCTTCAAGAATCTCAAGAAAGTAATATAACCGTTGAAGGCACAGTTACTGATGGCGAGTTGCCACTTCCTGGAGTAAACATTGTGTTGCAAGGTACCACAGTTGGAACTTCTAGCGACTTTGATGGCAACTTCACTTTTCCGCAGAAACTAAAAAAAGGAGATATTTTGGTTTTTAGCTATTTAGGAATGAAATCTCAAAAATTGGTTATTAATGATAAAAATTCTGCTTCTAGTGTAGCATTACAAGTTATGATGGAAGGTGACACTTGTATCATTATGGGAAAAGTAGCAACAAAAGAAGTTTACAAGTCTAAAAGGAATTAAACTACAACATGAGAAAAACACTCGTTATAATAACCTTTAGTATTGTAAGCTTTTCAGTAGCGCAAGTATCGGATTTTAACACTGTCGATTTTACACGTGCAGATAATATTGCGAAATTAAATGAAGGAGAAGATCTTGACAACCTTCCTGTACTTGCGCATAAGCTTACCGCTAATCTTAAAACTGATGTTGAAAAATTTAGGGCTATTTACCTTTGGGTATGCCAAAATATAAAAGGAGATACTAACCAAGATAGTAAAGTTTTTAAATATAAAAGTAAGCTAGCACACGACACTGTAGCTTATTTAAAATGGAATAATGAGTTTAAGGTTAAAGCCTTTAAAAAACTACTTAAACGTAAAAAAACCATGTGCACAGGTTATGCCTATTTGGTAAAAGAACTTTGTTTTTTAGCTGACATTGAATGCGTGATTGTTGATGGTTACGGAAGATCAGTTTCTGCCAATGTTGAAGCATTAGACTTTGCTAACCATTCTTGGAATGCTGTAAAACTCAATAATAAATGGTACTTGTGTGATGCCACTTGGTCTAGCGGATTTTCTATAAACACAAATTTCATAAAAGATTATAATGATGGCTATTTTTTAACAGACCCTATTCTTTTTGCTAAAAATCATTTTCCGTTGGATAAAAAATGGTTTTTAAATGATTCGTTAGCAAATACCAAATTTACACCTCAAGCTATCGTGTATGGTGAAACGTTTGAGCACAAAATTATTCCTACGTATCCAAAAACACTTAATGTGACCACTAAAAAAGACGAAGCATTACATTTTAGTTTTAAGACATTAGCATCTAACCCTCAAGACCGAGTAGAGCTTGTGCAATTTGTTGGCTCAAAGGAACACTCATTTAAAATCGAAGACTTACAAAAAACCGACACTAGCATTTCATTCAACAACACCTTTAAACACAAAGGTTATCATGATGTGCATATAAAAGTCAATAACGACATTGTTGCAACATACACAGTAAAGGTTATTAAGTAAAACTGTAACTAAAAAACTATTTGGTCGTCTTATAATAAACTGTAAATTATCACTTTAAAAAAACCGACCAATGATTTCACAACGTTTCACCTTAGCAATATGTTTTTTAGTTAGCATGTTGCTTCCTGTACCACATTTATTTTCTCAAGAGAATATTGAACCTAAAATTGATGTCTTAGCATCTGAGACATACAAAACTAATGAACCTGGAGTTTCAATTTTAGTCGCCAAAAACGGTAAAGTCATTTATCAAAAAGCTTTTGGTAAGGCAAGTCTTGAATTAGATGTGCCAATGACACCAAATCATGTTTTTGAAATTGGTTCAATTACCAAACAGTTTACAGCAATTGCTATTTTAATGCTACAAGAGCAAGGTAAACTAAAGGTTAGTGACGACATTACTAAATACATACCTGATTACCCAACTAAAGGCAAAACAATAACCATTCATAATTTATTAAACCATACTAGTGGCATTAAAAGTTATACAAACATTCCTAGTTTTAGGCAATTTGCAGCTAAAGACATGAGTCCTAAAGAACTTATAGATGTTTTTAAGGATGAGCCTATGGATTTTAATCCTGGAGAGCAATACAGCTATAACAATTCAGGATATATCCTTTTAGGATACATCATTGAAGTTGTTTCAGGAATGACTTACGAAGACTTTGTTGAAAAGAATATTTTTGAAAAAATAGGTATGACAAATTCCTATTACGGAAGTAAAAAAGAGTTAATTAAAAACAGAGCTTTAGGATATCAAGAAGGTGAAAATGGTTATGAAAACGCAGATTATCTAAGCATGACATTACCTTATGCTGCTGGATCATTAATGTCTACAACCAATGATTTACTTAAATGGCAAAATGCCCTAAACAATTATACATTTATTACTAAAGATAGTTATGAAACAGCCATTCATGGTTCTACACTCAACAATGGCGAGCATATTCCTTATGGTTATGGCTTAGGAGAAAACACTATTAGTGGTTCTCCAAGCATTCAACATGGAGGAGGAATTTTTGGATATACCACTATGGGTATTTACTTACCTGAAGAAGATATTTTCGTTTCTGCATTAAGCAACTGCAACTGTAAAAATGTAACTGATTTAGCGACTAGAATTGCAGCAATTGCCATTGGAAAACCTATACCATCAAAAGCTGATGCAATTACCTTGTCTGAAAATGAATTAAACACTTGGGTTGGTGCTTATGAATTTGATGGCAACATCATAAGACACATTACTGTTGAAAACGGAAAGGTTTATAGTTTACGAGAAGGCAGTGTTAAACTTGAAATTTTCCCGTTATCAAAAACACATTTCTTTTTTGAATCTGGTACAACTGCTTACAAGTTTTCCAAAGATGATAATGGTAAGAAACAAGTTATTATGATTAATGATAACAACGAAACTTTAGGTCATGAAACTGATAAAGCTCCACCAGCCGAAAAAGAAAGCATCACTGTTTCACAAGACATACTAAATACGTACGTTGGTAAATATGAATTACAACCAGAATTTATAATAACCATAACAACCAATAACGAAGGACAATTATTTGCAGAGGCAACAGGTCAACCAAAGTTTGAAGTTTTTGCTGAAGCTAAAGATCGCTTCTTCCTAAAAGTTGTTGCTGCAAGTATTAGTTTTAATGTTGATGATAAAGGAGTCGTTACAGGTTTAACATTGCATCAAAATGGTGCAAATATGCCAGCTAAAAAAGTGGAGTAATTAAGCGTTGTCTTTCATTTTGGCATTTTTATAAAAAAGCACGACCTTCGTCCGGTAGAAAAAACTACTTATGCTTATTTCAAAAACTGTAAGAATTACTAGAATTATTTCTGGTACTTGGAAGCACTTTGTGTTTAATATTATCATTTGTGTTGCCACTTATTTAGTGTACCATTTTTTATTTCATGATCGTATTGAAGTACCTATGCTTTTACCTAGCATTTTAGGCACAGCACTTTCATTTTTTATTGGTTTTAAAAACAATCAGGCTTATGACAGATGGTGGGAAGCCAGAAAAATTTGGGGTGAATTGGTAAACGATTCTCGAACTTGGACAAGAAACATTTTAAGCTATGTAAACCCTAACGAATCCATCAACGGAAATGAACTTAACAAAATAAAGCGACAAGCTGTTCATAATCATATTGCATTTGTATATGCACTTAAAAAAGGACTTCGATCATCTGCTGACATGGAATATCGCAACTATCTTACCAGTAAAGATGTTGAAGCAGTAGAGTTGGAAAGTAATGTACCCAATGCTATTTTAAACCTTCAAACCAACCTGTTAGAATCTCTTTATAAAAATGGTCTGGTAGATGGTTTTAAATTTATGCAACTTAACCAAACACTTACTAAGTTTTGTGACGAAATGGGAAAATCTGAACGTATTTCAAACACAGTATTTCCTACAAGCTATAACTATTACACAAAACTTTTTATTTGGATTTTTATAGTTTGTGCTACTCTTGTAGCGGCTTCAAGTATTGGACCTTGGTCAATAGTGTTAGGAATATCAATTGGATATGTATTCTTAACTACTTATAAAATTGGATATTCACTACTAAACCCTTTTGAAGACATTACTTCAGGAATTCCTTTAAATCAAATTTCAAGAACTATAGAAATCAATTTACTACAGGCTTTAGGAGAAAAAGACATACCAGAACCTGTACAAGCTGTTGATAACGAATACATAATGTAACTATGACAGAACAAGATAAAATTTTCATGAAACGTGCCATTGCTATGGCAGATAAAGGAATGAGCTCAAACGCAGGAGGTCCTTTTGGTTGTGTTATTGTAAAAGACGGAACCATTATTGCCGAAGGTCATAACTGTGTAACGTCTACCAACGACCCAACAGCACATGCCGAAGTTGTTGCTATTCGTAAAGCTTGTGAAGCCCTAGGCAGTTTTCAATTAGACGATTGTATTGTTTACACCTCTTGCGAACCTTGTCCTATGTGTTTAGGTGCCATTTATTGGGCTAGACCTAAAAAAGTTTATTATGCTTGTAACAAAGTAGATGCTGCTAATATAGGTTTTGATGACCAATTTATATACGAAGAAATTGACAAACCAATAACAGTTAGAAGTATTCCGTTTGAGCAAATGCTACAAGACGAAGGTGTTACCGTTTTTAATAAATGGGCTGGTAAAGGTGATAAAACCGAATACTAAACGCTTAGTCGTTTATCAAAATAGTTTTTTAACCAAGATATTTGAACACATAGCATAATTGCAAACAGCAACATGGCGTAAACAAAAATATTTGAAAACTGTAAGTTAGAAAACAGTTTTGCGAGCGCATTGTCAAAAATTAACGAGAAGTCAATATTAGTGAACCATTCGCTACTAGACTTAGTATTCTTTTGAAAGAGCAAATACGCAACAAACGATAGAAACCCAATAGATATAACAACCCAAACAGGTTTTGAAATCAAAGGCTTATATCTTGTCGCTTTTGAATACTGAATAGCCTCTACTTGCGACATTACAGCATCTGTAAAATCAAATGAAGGCGACTCTAGTTTTGTATCTTTTAAAACCTTGTCAGTAAACGCTTCAACATATTTATTTTCGTTCTCTTTCATAAGATTCAATTAATTGAGGTTCTAATTTCTGTTTTAAAATTGTCATTAGTTTTTTTCTACTTCTAAACAATTTTACTTTTACATTATTCACTGTTAAACCAACCACTTTCGAAATATCTTCGATAGATTGTTCTTCAAAGTAATACAATGTCAATAAAAACGCATCATCATTTGGCAACATTTGTATACACTCTTGTATGGTTTGCCTTCGTTCTGCTTCAACTAAGTTTTCAAAAGCATTATCAATGGTTTTTACCTCATGCTCAGTAAACTCATTAATAGCAACAATATTATATTGTGCTTTTTGCTTTTTCAACCTATCTAAGCAATTATTGTAAGCAACTCTATAAATCCAAGTAGACAGTTTTGAGTCTCCTTTAAATTTATGTAAGGACTTAAATACTTTTATAAAAGTATCTTGCGAAACCTCTTCAGCCTCTTCCCTATGCTTTAACATTCGCAACGCCAACGTAAACACCAAGTCCTTGTACTGATTTACCAAAACAGCAAAAGCTTTGGTATCTCCAGCAAGTATTTGATTGATGATGTGTTGGTCGTTGTTGGTTGTCATTTTTGCATTGGACGACAAATCCGAACCAAAGGTTACAGTATAAATTGAAAAATATTTTGGAAAAGTTGTAACCATAATTCAATTCATATCGTCATAGGCTATGAACACTTAAAAATAATCAATTAAAAACAAACCGTTATGGGATCAGAATTTGTAATTATGCCGTTAATGATTGCGGCCGTTTTTGGAATCTTTTATCTTTATTTTTCAACAAGAAACAAAGAGCGTTTAGCACTTATTGAAAAAGGAGCAGATGCAAGCATTTTTGTAAAAGGAAGACAACAAGCAGCACCAATTTGGAAAGTTTTAATTTTAAACTTAGCCTTATTATTAATGGGTATTGGTCTTGGTTCTTTTATTGCTTTACTTTTAGAAACCTACACAAGCATTAATGATGGAGGTATTTATCCTGCTTGTATTTTTACAATGGCTGGTTTAGGGCTTTTTGCAGGTTTTAATATGACTAAAAAATTAGACAAAGAATAAAACATTAAAATTACCAACCAAAAACCTAAAACTACTGTTCAATATTGAGCAGTAGTTTTTTTTATGATTGAATATTAGATTATGTATCTTTAAGGTTTAATTCAAAAATTCAATCAATGAAAAAAATTCTAGCATTTAGTTGTTTATTTCTAAGTATTATTGCCTGTAAAGAGGATACTAAAAGTAACCAAACCAATGAAGACGTTGATGTTGTAAACAATGAAGCTTTTGATAAGGTTTTAAGGCTTTATCATGAAGATGGACTTAAACTTTACCCTTTAAATGCAACCTCAGCTGGTGACAATAGATATAATGATAAGCTACCAAATACCTTATCAAATCAGTTTGAATCTGATGAAAAAGCCTATTACAGTAATTACAAATCTCAAGTTAGTGCTTTTAATAATGATAGTTTATCTGAAAGTCAGCGATTAAGTAAAGCCATTTTAATTTGGGAATGTGATACCAACTTAGAGCGTTTTGAATTTAATGAAGATTTAATGCCTATCAATCAGTTTTGGGCACAACACCTAATTATTGGTCAGTTGGCTAGCGGTTCATCTTCGCAACCGTTTAAAACAGTTGAAGATTATAACAACTGGTTAAGTCGTTTAGACGGTTACTTACAATGGATGAATTCTGCTGAAGAAAAAATGAAAGAAGGTGTTAAAGCAGGTTATGTGTTGCCAAAATCTTTAATCAAAAAAGTATTACCTCAACTTGAGGCTTCAACCACAACCAATCTTGATGAGCATTTATTTTATGCTCCTGTAAAGAATTTACCTGATACGTTTTCTGATGAAGATAAGACTAAAATAACCGAAGCTTACAAAAATATGGTTTTAAACAAAGTTGTGCCTGCCTATAAAAAACTTCACACTTACATGAGTACAGATTACTTAGCGGCTGGTAAAACTGAAAGTGGCATTTCTGCTACACCTAATGGTAATGACTATTATCAGCATTTAATAAAACGCTACACTACCACTAACATGACTGCTGATGAAATCCATCAACTAGGGCTTAGTGAGGTAAAGCGTATACTTTCAGAAATGGAAAAAGTAAAGGAACAAGTAGGTTTTGAAGGTGATATTATTGCATTTTTTGATTTTGTAAGAACCAATAAAGAGCTTATGCCTTACAAAACTGCAGAAGAAGTTATTGCGCACTTCAACAGAATACATGAGACTATGCAACCTCAATTGGATAAACTATTTAATGTAAAACCAAGAACACCTTTTGAAGTAAGACGCACTGAAGCTTTCAGGGAAGCATCGGCAAGTGCTGAGTACAACCCAGGATCGTTAGATGGTACTCGACCAGGTATTTTTTATGTTCCTGTGCCAAATGCTGAAAATTATAATAACTTCTCTGACGAGTCTTTATTTTTACACGAAGCTATTCCAGGACATCATTATCAAATTTCCTTACAACAAGAAAACAAAGAACTACCAGACTTTAGAAAAACATTGTATTACAGTGCTTACGGAGAAGGTTGGGCTTTATATACTGAATCCTTAGGAAAAGAACTTGGACTATACACAAACCCTTATCAATATTTTGGAATGTTAAGTGCTGAAATGCACAGAGCCATTAGACTGGTTGTTGATACAGGAATTCATACCAAAGGATGGACAAGAGAGCAAGCCATAAAATATTCATTAAAAAATGAAGCTGAAACTGAAGCAAGTATCACTGCCGAAATTGAGCGTTATATGGCTATTCCTGGTCAAGCTTTATCCTATAAAATCGGTCAGTTAAAAATTAAAGAATTACGCGCTAAAGCTGAAAAAGAACTTGGTGATGCTTTTGATATTGCTGAGTTTCACAATCAAATTTTAGAATCAGGAAACATGCCTTTAGCATTGTTAGAAGACAAAATAAACGCTTGGATAGCCAATAAAAAATAAGGTGTTTAAAACACAGCAACTCATACTATATTTAGGTATTCTTTATTCTGGTTTTGCAGTATCGCAAACCAGAATAAAGGATGCACAAAGCAAAACACCTGTTGCCTATGCAACCGTATCTTTTGGTAATGGACATGGTATTTTTGCCGATGATGAAGGTATGTTTGTTTTCAGTAAAAAATTATATCCAGATGTTGACTCGCTGTTTATTTCGGCATTAGGTTACAAAAATGTTTCAATTGCAGCAAACAACCTCTCGGAAACTATCAATTTAGAACCTTACATTGACCAATTGGATGAAGTAGTCATTAATGTAACCATCAATAGAAAGTTTAAGGAAGAAACGCTTAAACCGTATTTGGATGACGATTATTACAAATGCTGGTTACCAACAATTGAATCGGAAATTGCTGTGTTTTTTAACAATACCGATTCGCAACTCAAACAAATAAGCACTGTTCATTTTCCTATTACTTTAGAGTCTAAAGATTGGAAAAAACGCAAACGTTCCAATGCCAACAAACGTGAATTCTCAACACTGTTTAAAGTAAAGTTTTACAAGAACAATAATGGTTTTCCTGGAGAGGTTCTCACTTATGACAACATTGTGTTTGTAGCTACCGAAAAACATGGTGATGCATACGAACTGGATGTCTCTAAACACAATTTGTTCATTCCTGAAAATGGTTTTTTTGTATCCATACAGGTTTTAGGTTACACAGATAAAACAGGAAAATTACTTCCTAATAAAAAATACAAGGAAATAAAAACAGCAAGAGGCATTGTAAAAATCCCAACTAATTTTAGACCTCTTTTTCCATTTACTGATGAAATTGAAGCACACAACACCTATATAAAACGTGTGTTTTTAGATAATAATAAGTGGGTACAATTCAAAAAAGGAAGTGGTATTGAATCTAGTTTATTAAAGTCAGACCTTACCAATTATGGTGTAGGACTCACTTATAAAGTATTTAAAGATGAATAACCCTTGGCACTTATACCTTATGGCTGCAATTTATGTTTTTGCAGGCTTTATGCATTTTATAAAACCTAAAATGTATATGCGTATTATGCCTAGGTATTTACCAAACCATAAATTACTGGTGCTTTTAAGTGGTATTGCAGAAATTGCTCTAGGTATTGCCTTATGTATTCCTGTTTTAAAAACTACTGCTATATATGGTATTATAGCAATGTTAGTAGTGTTTTTACTAGTACATTTTTATATGTTATCTGGTGAAAAAGCAAGTGCTGGCATCCCAAAATGGATTTTAATACTACGTATTCCTTTACAATTTGTATTAATGTATTGGGCTTGGTCATATTTGTAGTTGATTATTATTATTTTAGAATTACAAATAATTAAACAGAACTCTAAATAAATTATAGAATAAAATGAAAAGAACACTAATCATAATAATGATTTTAGGATCAAGTAACTTATTTGCACAATCTAGTCCGCAAAAATTGATTGACACTTTTTTTGAAACCTATAAGAAAGACGCTGGAAAAGCTGTTAAAGATTTATATGCGACAAATAAATGGACTGAAAGAATAAAAGATGATATTGATAAAATTATTGCAACAGTAAATGGGTTTACTGAAAGTTATATGGGTAAGTATTACGGTCATGAATTAATCACAACTAAAAAGTTTGCTGAAAGTTTTGTTTTATATTCATACCTTGTAAAATACGACCGTCAACCGATTAGATTTATCTTTAAATTTTACAAACCAAATGATGAATGGGTTCTTTACTCATATTCACTTGACGACAGTTTAGATAATGAAATTCAAGAAGCTGCAAAACTGTATTATCTGAATTTAGATAAAGAATAAATAACTATCCATAAAATGTATGATCGTAATTACGAGTGGATTTGACTAGGTCTGAAACTCGTAATTACTAAAATCTGTGTTAAACTTAAAATTAATGCATATTAATCCGTAACTGACAATTATAATTGAAACTATCTGGACACAAAAAAGACATATACGACCAACTAAACTTAAAAAATGGAACCAACCGAAAGAACACTTGAAGTGCAACGTACTGAATTTAAAAACGGTAAGTTTATAGCAACTCCATTAGCAGGATTAATTGCTTGGTTACTAGTTGGAATTTCTGGTCTTACATTATCAGTGCAAACCACTGTTTGGGTATTATTTATTGCAACAGGTAGTATTGTATATTTAGGCATATTTATTTCAAAGTTTACAGGTGAAAACTTTCTGGATAAACAAAAACAGAAAAATGAGTTTGACAAACTGTTCTTTTTTACTGTTGCTCAAGCAGTGTTAGTTTATGCTATTGCTATTCCCTTTTTTCTTATTGATTATACTTCTTTACCACTTACAGTTGGTATTTTAACAGGATTAATGTGGCTTCCTTTTTCATGGATTATCAATCATTGGGTTGGTATTTTTCATTCGGTAACAAGAACTATTGTGGTTTTAGCATTATGGTATTTACTACCAGAACTTAGGTTTGTTGCTATTCCTTTTGCAATTGTAATAATCTATATTATTACGCTAATAATTTTAAAAAACAGGAAAAGAGCATAAAGCCATTAACTGCTACTCCACCTCAAAATCGAAATAAGTATCAGGAAATGGTTCCCAACGCAGTGTAAAGTGCCACCATTCTTTTGAGTAATTTCTAAAATTATGTTTTAGCATAACCTGTTGTAGTAGCTGTCGGTTGGCTTTCTGTTCATCGGTTATGTTTTCGTAATTCACCCAAGACTGTTGTCCAAAAAAATCATACGGACTTCCCATATCCAATGGCTCATTGGTATTACCATCAATAATGGTTAAATCAACAGTGCTTCCTCTACTATGACCTGATCGTGTGGCAATATATTCTTCTCTAAACAAAAAGCGTTTTTCAACTTCAGGATAAAACTCTTGCTTATTTATAGTATCATTTAAATCTTTTGCCCAACGCATAAAATGGTTTACTGCACGTTGTGGTCTATAACCATCATATACTCTCAAACAAAGGTTTTGCTGTTGTAATTCATCTTGTACTTTTTTCAAAGCTTCGGCAGACTGCTTGGTTAAAATAAGTGTATTGGCTTTGTAACCTACTATGGTATCTCCAACAAAATTATGCGTACTATAGTAGCGTAGTTCAACATCAATATCTGGGATAATTGTTTTTACATACACAAAACCTTCAGGCAAGTTGGTAGTATCTTGTTTGGTAAAACCAAAAGATATGAGCAATAGAAGACAAATGATTATTTTGTTTTTCATAATGTATAAGCTAATTTAGAAAAAATTTAGGCTATGACTTTGTTTTTAAACGAAAAAACAACCTTTCAGCTTCCAAATGCTGAACTTATTTATATTCCTAATTTTTATAACAACTCTCAAGCCGACCAGTATTTTAGCAGACTAAGAAAAGTCATATCATGGCAGCAAGATGATATTAAGGTTTTTGGTAAAACTTACAAACAACCAAGACTAACTGCATTGTATGCCAACAATAACAAACCCTACGCTTACTCTAACATAACAATGACTCCTTTACCTTTTACTGACGAGTTAAAACGGATTAAAACTGATGTAGAGAAAACTGCTGAACATCAATTTACATCGGTACTTTTAAACTTATACCGAAATGGTAACGACAGTAATGGTTGGCATGCTGATAATGAAAAAGAATTGGGTAAAAATCCAGTAATAGCTTCATTGAGTTTTGGAGCTCCAAGAGCATTTCATTTTAAACACAGACAGCTAAAAGACGAAAAACACAAGCTTATTTTAGAACATGGTAGTTTGCTAATAATGAAAGGAGAAATGCAACACTATTGGCTACACCAAATTCCAAAGACCAAAAAAATTATTGGAGAACGCATCAACTTAACATTTAGAACTATAGTATAGCTATAAAAAGAAAAAACCGAGATCCCTCAATCTCGGTTTTCCTAATTTGCTTTTTATTACGGTTGTAGATTTAGGGTCTCTAAGCCAACAACATAATGCAAATATTAATTAATTAATCCATTGAACTAAAAACTAAATTTTAGTACACTTCAAATGTAGAATTATATTTTAAAAAATCTGTTTAAATACATATTAAATCGATGAAATGCATCAAATTTTAACATTTAACGATAAAATAATACGTTTTACCGATGAAACACACTTTTAAAACTTCTGTTTAGGTTCTAATATTTTAAATAATTTGTCGTTATACAATCAAACAAATATTGATTTTCTATACTTTTGAAACAGACTTGACAAGATTGAAAAACACAATGAAACACTATATAAATTTTGCAATTGTATTGCTTTTGTTTTCATCAAAAGGATTTTCACAAAATTTTACTGCAAAAGAGATTGCTGTAAATACTCTTATTGAAGGTACTTTACTAGTTCCAAACGCTGTTGAACAACCTGCATTGGCGATTATTATCGCAGGATCAGGACCTGTTGACCGAAATGGTAATCAAAACTTTGCAAGAAATAACAGTCTTAAAAAACTTGCTGAAGGCTTAACCAATAATGGTATTGCAACCTTTAGGTATGACAAACGCACCATAAAGTTGATAGCAACAGGAAAGTTGGATAACACTATAATGTTTGACGATTTTGTAACTGATGCCATTGAGGTAGTAAACTATTTTAAATCTCAAAACACCTACTCAAAAATTTATATTATTGGTCATAGTCAAGGGAGTTTAATAGGAATGATTGCTGCTGAAAAAGATGTTGATGGGTTTATTTCCATAGCTGGAGCAAGTCAAACCATTGATAAAATCATTATTAAACAAGTAGAGCAAACTGCTCCAGCCTATTTAGAAGACACTAAGAAAATATTTTCGATATTGCAAGAAGGTAAAACCACCAGCAACTACCCTCCTGTTTTGTCTTCTTTTTTAGGTAAAGACATACAACCGTTTATGATAAACTGGATGCAATACAATCCACAAGACATTTTAAAATCTCTACAAATACCTATACTTATTGTAAATGGTACTAACGACTTGCAAGTTGGCGTTGAAGATGCTAACCGACTAAAAGACTCAAATCCTAGTGCTGAGTTGAAGCTAATAGATAAAATGAACCATGTTCTTTTTAGTATTGAAGGTGATGACTTGGTCAATTTTAAATCGTATAACGAATCACATCATAAAGTAACACCAGAGCTTATTGATACCATTTCTAGTTTTATAACAAAGTAATTTCAACATTTTACTACAAACAAAAAAGCACCTGAAACCAGGTGCTTTTCTTATTAACTAACCAACCAAATGTAATATTTAACTCGCTTCTAAAGCTATTAATCAATTACACTTATTTAAACACAATAGTCGTGCCAAAAATTATTTTTTTGGCTTCTGTAACAAAAATTAATTTTTGCATACTAATGAGATAAATTATATCTTTATAATATCATTTTAATATCATTTTAAATTAATCAATCATGAAAGAAGAGAAAATTATCGTTCCAGCTAATGGCTATTTAATGTTATTCCTTTTTTTAGTACTATTCTTTGGAAGCATTGCACTAATATTTATTACAGAAACAGGATGGTCAGCTTTTGGTATTGTTGCTGCATTAATCTTAGCCTTTGGGTTTCTTATGGTACAACCTAATGGCTCTAGAGTTTTATTACTTTTTGGTAAATATGTAGGAACCGTAAAAAAGAATGGCTTCTATTGGGTAAACCCATTTTACTCTAAAAAGAAGATTTCTTTAAGAGCAAGTAACTTTGATAGCGAACGTTTAAAAGTGAACGACAAGCTAGGAAACCCTGTTATGATCAGTACAATTTTAGTTTGGAGAGTACAAAACACTTACAAAGCGGCCTTTGATGTAGATAATTATGAAAATTTTGTACGTGTACAAACTGATGCTGCTGTTCGTAAACTGGCAAGTATGTACCCTTACGACAATTTTGCCGATGAAGGTCACGACGAAGACATCACACTTCGTTCAAGTGTAAATGAAGTAAGCAACGCTCTTGAAAAAGAAATTGACGAGCGACTATCCATTGCAGGAATTGAAGTATTAGAAGCTAGAATTGGTTACCTAGCGTATGCACAAGAAATTGCAAATGCAATGCTTAAGCGTCAACAAGCTACTGCTATTGTTGCTGCACGACATAAAATTGTTGAAGGCGCAGTTAGTATGGTTGAAATGGCACTAGACGAACTAAACAAAAAAGAAATTGTTGAGTTAGACGACGAACGCAAAGCAGCAATGGTAAGCAACCTTATGGTTATATTATGTGGAGACAAAGAAGCTTCACCAGTTGTAAATGCAGGAACTTTAAGTCATTAAGATTATGAAAGAATACAAAGTCATAAAACCAAAATTAGGATGGAGAAACCCAACCGAAAAACTTGAGGAAATATTAAACAAATATGCCAAAGAAGGTTGGCGTGTCACAACTATTACACCCAATCAACACATTATTTCATTTATAGTTTTTGAACGCGATAAAAATAGATAATGAGAGTTTTTAAAGAAGAACAACGATTTAATCAATTATGGTTAATTGCACTTATTGCAATAAGTGCAATTATTCCTATTATATTGATATGCGTTGAATATTTTAAAAACCAAAACTCCATTTCAACGCTAGAACTTATTTTAATAATTCTGCTTCTTGTATTTTTCTCAGGACTCATATTTATATTTAAACTCTCCACTAAAATTGACGAATTAGGAATTCATTATAAATTCTTTCCCTTGAATTTAAAATACAACACCATTTCTTGGAAATCAATAAACAACGCCTATGTTAGAACTTACGAACCTATTTCCGAATATGGTGGTTGGGGAATAAAAGGTGGTTGGAATAAATCTAAAGGAAAAGCTATTAATGTTTCAGGAACTATTGGTATTCAACTAGAGTTAGCTGATGGAAAAAAACTACTCATAGGTACAAAAAAGCAAATAGAAGCTGAAAACACTATAGCATATTACAAAACACAGTTAAACCATAGTAACAATGTCTAAAAAGAAAGCCTTTGCACTAAGAATAAATGAAGATATGCTCAAAGCAATTGAAAAATGGGCTTCAGACGAGTTTAGAAGTACCAATGGTCAAATTGAGTGGATGCTCATGCAGTACCTTAAAGAAAAAAACAGACAACCAAAACCTAAAAAAAATAACGAGAGCGACACTTAACAATGTCGCTTTTTTATGCGCTTTTATTTTGGTATTTTGCGCCTTTAAATTTTAGTTTATGGACACAACGCAATTAACCGAAGTAAAACCTTTATTCACCCAAGACACTATAGTATTTGGGTTATTAATGCTAGCATTAGGTTTTGTTTTTTATACTTCCACAAGTGAAAATAGTTTTTGGAAAAAATTCTACAAATACATACCTGCATTATTAATGGCATATATGCTGCCTGCAGCTTTAACTACTTTTGGGATAATTGCTCCAGAATGGGGATTTGAAAACGCCGAAGGCTCATTAGTAGAAGTAACAGGTAAATCTCAAGCCTATTACATTGCAAGTAGATTTATGCTTCCTGCTGCTTTGGTACTTATGACTATTAGTATCGACCTAAAAGCTGTATTTAACCTAGGCTGGAAAGCTCTTGCTATGTTTGGAACAGGTACGTTAGGAATCATAATTGGCGGACCTATTGCTGTATTTTTAATTGCATTAGTATCTCCTGAAACTGTTGGTGGAGCTGGTCCTGACGCTGTTTGGAGAGGTCTTTCTACTTTAGCAGGAAGTTGGATTGGTGGAGGTGCTAATCAAGCTGCTATGTTAGAAATTTATGAATACAATACAGCAAATTATGCAGGAATGGTAATTGTTGATATTGTTGTTGCTAATATATGGATGGCTATCCTTTTATTAGGAATTGGTAAACAAGAAAAAATTGATAAATGGCTGAAAGCTGATAACAGTTCTATTGAAACCCTTAAAGAAAAAGTATCTAGTTATGCTGCTAGTATTTCTAGAAACCCAACATTAGCCGATTTTATGGTGATTTTAGGTATTGCTTTTACTGTTGTAGGAATTGCTCATTTTGGCGCTAATGAAATTTCTGAATTTTTAGTAGCTAACTTCGATGCTGTAAGTGATAAAAAATCCGCTTGGTCTTCATTTGGATCTCAATTTTTCTGGATGATTACAATAGCTACTATTTTAGGAATCATCTTATCCTTTACCAAAATGAAAAAATATGAAGGTGCAGGAGCTAGTAAAATTGGTAGTGTATTTATTTATATTCTCGTTGCCTCTATTGGTATGAAAATGGACCTTACTAAAATAGTTGACAATCCAGGACTAATTGTTGTTGGTTTAGTTTGGATGGCAATACACGTTGCTTTACTATTTTTAGTAGCAAAACTAATTAGAGCGCCATATTTCTTCTTAGCTGTGGGTAGTAAAGCAAATATTGGTGGTGCTGCCTCTGCTCCTGTGGTTGCTGCAGCCTTTCATCCATCGCTTGCAACTGTAGGTGTTATTCTAGCAGTATTTGGATATGTTGTTGGAACCTATGGTGCTATGCTTACTGCAGAACTTATGAGAATAGTTGCTCCAATAACTTAATTAATGATTTTTTAAATTTTAATATGACAAAACACTTTAAACTTTTTAGCCTTTTAGTAATAGCTTTACTAATTATTTCTTGTGGAGAAAATAAAAAAGACACAAACTTCACTTTAAAAGGCCATGTAACAGGATTAAAAAAAGGTACTGTTTATTTACAAAAGCAACAAGATAGCTTAATGGTAACGCTAGATTCCTTAGCTATTAATGGCAATTCTGAGTTTGAATTACACAGCGACTTAGAAGAGCCAGAAGTTTTGTTTTTAACCTTAGACAAAAACGACAATGACGAAGGCGTTATTGCTTTCTTTGCAGATAAAGGTGTTACTGAAATAAGTTCTACACTTAAAAACTTTAATTATGATGCTCAAATAAAAGGCTCTGAGCAACAAAAACGATTAGACGAATACATAATGATGATGTCTCGTTTTAATGACAAAAATCTTGACCTTATAAAAGAAAACTTTGAAGCTAAAAAAGAAAACGATACCACTAGTTTCGATTTTGACAAAGAATACAATAGCCTTTTAAAACGTAAATACCTTTACACAATAAATTTTGCTGTAAATAATAAAAACAGTGAAGTTGCTCCTTATTTAGCGTTAAGCGAAATACCAAATACTACGGTAAAGTATTTAGAAACCATATATGATTCGCTTGATGAAAATATTAAAAACTCTAAGTACGGTAAGCAATTAAAAGAAACTATTGAGCAACGGAAAACTGACGAAGAAAACATTGAATAAAAAAAATCCCAAACATAACGTTTGGGATTTTTTTTTGAGCCGATAGAGGGACTCCCTTCGACTTCGCTCAGGATAAACTTCTCATCCCTATTTAATAGTTTTAAATAAAAAAACTCTAACTGTAAAACAGTTAGAGTTTAATATTAAGAGCCGATAGAGGGACTCGAACCCACGACCTGCTGATTACAAATCAGCTGCTCTAGCCAGCTGAGCTATATCGGCGAAACAGGATGCAAATATAATCGCGAAAATTATATTTGCAAACATTTTTTTCTGTTTTAGCTTAGTTTATTAATTTTTTCGATTAAAGCTCTTCCTTTATCTTCTAACTCTTGGTTGATAGATTTAAAATGTGCTTTCTTATCTTCTACTTTTTTATCGTTCACCTTTGCTATTAAAGAATCAAAAGTTTCTATAGCTTCATCAATAATTGCTTCGCTTTTTTTAGTGTCTTTATCAGTGTTGTTGTATTCCCATACATAAACAGCTTCAATAATATCACCTAAAACGTAATTAATGTCTTTTTTAAGGTTTCTAACGTTTGCCATAATTATAAATTTTTATTGTCGCAAAATTAAACATAAACTTCCAATAGCTTCGCATTTTCCGAAGTTATTTCATAATTCTTTACTGCTGCAGGAAGTAGTATTGTTTCTCCTTTTTTAATAGTTTCAGTTCCACTATCTGTAGTTATTTGTGCTTCTCCTTCAACACACATGTAAATCAAAAATGAATCGTGATTATTTTCTTTTTTAAGTGTACTATCAACATCTAAATAACTTGTGGTAAAATATGGGCAACTAACCATTTTATTAGATTGATTTTTAGCTTTTTCATAACTAACTCTAAAATTATCTTCCATTTCAAAGTCAATAGCATCAATGGCTAAATCGTTGTGAAGTTCTCTTTCGTTTCCTTCATCATCTACTCTATCCCAATCATAAACTCTATAAGTAATATCGCTGGTTTGTTGTATTTCAGCAACCACCACTCCTGCTCCAATAGCGTGCACACGACCAACTTCTATAAAATAAGTATCACCTACTTTAACTTTATCAAAATTTAAAATTTCTGTAAGCGTTTTATTTTCTAAATGCGATAAATAGGTTTCAGCATCCATTTTTTGGTTAAACCCAACTATTAAATTCGAACCTTCATCGGCTTGCATCACATACCACATTTCGGTTTTTCCAAATGAATTGTGTCGCTTTGCAGCCAATTCATCATTGGGATGCAATTGAATAGATAAATCTTGTTTTGCATCGATAAACTTGATAAGTAACGGAAACTTATTACCAAAAACTCTATAGTTTTGAAGTCCTATTAAATCTTCTTTATAGGTTTCTTGTATTTGCTTTAAGGTTTGACCTTTTAATGCTCCATTTGCAACTACAGATGTATCACCTTCTACATCACTAATTTCCCAGCTTTCTCCAATATTTGGTAAATCTGAAGTCTTATTTAATAGTGTTTTTAGTTTTTGTCCACCCCAAATTTTATCTTTTAAAATAGGTGTGAATTTTATAGGATAAAGAATATTTTTCATGTGTTATAATCCAGAATAGGTTACAAAATTTCTAGGTGTCTCAAAAAGTTTAATTTCTAAGTCTAGTGTTGAATTTAGTCTAGGTTTTACCTTATTATAAATAACTACTGCTATGTTTTCGGCTGTAGGGTTTAAGTCTTTAAACTCTTCAACTTCTACATTTAGGTTTTTATGGTCAAAGGCATCTTCAACTTCTTCTTTTATAATGTCTTTTAAGTCTTGAATGTCTATGACATAACCAGTTTCTTTATTTATAGGTCCTGTTACACTTACTATCAACTCGTAATTATGTCCATGAAAATTTGGATTGCTACATTTTCCAAAAACATCGGCATTCTTTTCATCGCTCCAATCTTTTCTGTACAATCTATGAGCTGCGTTAAAATGTGCTTTTCTACTTACGGTAACAATCATTTTACAACGTTTATGTGTTGGTAGAATTTATCAAAAATAATTTTAAACCAAGCTGTGTAAATTTCTGGTTGTTGCTTGATGTCTTCTTTTACAGCATCAAGAGTCATCCACTTCCAATCTGCAACTTCATCAGGATTTATGTTTGGTGTATCATTATAGTATCCTATCATGATGTGGTCATATTCATGTTCTGTCAAGCCATTATCAAAAGGTGCTTTATAAATAAAAGATGTTGTCTCTTCAAGTTCAGTAACAAATCCCATTTCTTCAAATAAACGTCGCTTACCAGCTTCTATATTTGCTTCGCCTTCTCTTTGGTGACTACAGCAAGTATTTGTCCATAATAAAGGCGAATGGTACTTATCAGCTGCACGTTGCTGTAACATTAGTTCGTTGTTGCTGTTAAAAACAAATACAGAAAAAGCTCTATGCAGTAATGCTTTTTCGTGCGCTTCCATTTTAGGCATTAAGCCTATTTGCTTATCGTTTTCATCAACAAGTATAACGTGTTCTTCAATCATATTACAAAAATACCACTAAAAAATTAATAATAACATTCTCTATACAAAATCTGAAATCGTAATTCTGAAATCTTAATATAAACAGTATCTTTGCAGCCTATTTGCAAGATTATGAGTTTTATCAACGAAATAAAGAAACGTAGAACCTTTGGTATCGTTTCGCATCCAGATGCTGGAAAAACAACACTTACTGAAAAACTATTACTTTTTGGTGGTGCAATACAAGAAGCAGGAGCTGTAAAAAGTAACAAAATAAAAAAAGGAGCTACTAGTGACTTTATGGAAATTGAGCGTCAGCGTGGAATTTCTGTTGCTACTTCTGTTTTGGCATTTGAATATGATGGTATAAAAATTAATATTCTTGATACTCCTGGACACAAGGATTTTGCTGAAGATACTTTTAGAACACTAACAGCTGTTGATAGCGTAATTGTTGTTATTGATGTGGCTAAAGGTGTTGAGGAGCAAACCGAAAAACTAGTAGAAGTTTGCCGAATGCGTAATATTCCAATGATTGTGTTTATCAATAAATTGGATAGAGAAGGTAAAGATGCATTTGATCTTTTAGATGAAGTTGAGCAAAAACTAGGTTTGAGCGTTGTACCTATGAGTTTCCCAATTGGTATGGGTTATGACTTTAAAGGTATTTATAACCTTTGGGAGAAAAACATTAATCTTTTTAGTGGTGACAGTAGAAAGAATATTGAAGAAACCATAGAAATTAACGATTTAAGCTCTTCGGAATTAGATAAACTCATAGGAGAAAAATCGGCAAATACACTAAGAGAAGAAATAGAATTAGTTGAAGGCATCTATCCTGCTTTTGAAAAAGAAGACTACTTAAACGGTACACAGCAACCTGTGTTTTTTGGTTCTGCTTTAAACAATTTTGGTGTAAGAGAGTTATTAGATTGCTTTATAGAAATTGCTCCTAAACCTAGACCAAAACAAAGTGAAGAGCGCTTAGTTAACCCAGAAGAAAAAGATTTTACTGGTTTTGTGTTTAAAATTCATGCTAATATGGACCCTAACCATAGAGACCGTTTAGCGTTTATAAAAATTGTATCAGGAACTTTTAAAAGGAATACACCTTATTTACATGTGCGTCATGGTAAAAAACTTAAGTTTTCTAGTCCTAATGCCTTTTTTGCTGAAAAGAAAGAAATTGTTGATGTTTCTTATCCTGGAGATATTGTAGGATTACACGATACAGGAAACTTTAAAATTGGTGATACCTTAACTGAAGGTGAAACTATAAACTACAAAGGTATACCTAGTTTCTCACCTGAACATTTCAGGTATATTAATAATGCTGATCCTTTAAAATCCAAACAGCTTTACAAAGGTATTGACCAGTTAATGGATGAAGGTGTTGCCCAATTATTTACTTTGGAATTAAATGGTAGAAAAGTTATAGGTACAGTTGGAGCTTTACAGTACGAGGTTATTCAATATCGATTAGAACACGAATATGGAGCTAAGTGTACTTATGAAAACCTTAATGTACATAAAGCATGTTGGGTTGACCCTGAAGATGAAAAAAATGAAGAGTACAAAGAATTTTTAAGGGTAAAACAACGCTTTTTGGCAAAAGACAAACAAGGGCAACTTGTATTTTTAGCAGATTCGGCATTTTCATTACAAATGACACAGCAAAAATACCCAAGTATTAAATTTCATTTTACATCAGAATTTTAATTAAAAACCCTGTTTTTCAGTAAGAAATTTTATACGAAAAGGCTTTTTTAGTGTTAAAAATGTGTCAGTTATCGAAAATTTCATTGAAATTCGGTTTTGAATTTTTACATTGATTTACAGATAACCCCAAATTGATCTACTTATGGAAACTTTTTCTAATAGTTTCAGTAATAAAGATATTACTGTAACCTTCAAACCATGTAAGTGTATCCATGCTGAGCGTTGTGCTAACGAATTATCTAATGTTTTTAGGCAATCGGTTATACCATGGATAGATCTTGATGGTGCATCCACTAAAAAAATTATCAAACAAGTTAAGAAATGTCCTTCGGGAGCTTTAAGCTATTCGTATAATAAAGAAGTTGCTTAATAAAAAAGCCTTTTGAAAATTCAAAAGGCTTTTTTATTATTTACGCTTGACCTGTTGGTCCGAAATTTAACGGAATTGGTGGTTGCTGGTGTAAAACATGTCGAGCAACAACAAATTCAAATCTCTAAATTAAGCTTGACCTGTTGGTCCAAAATTTAACGGAATTGGTGGTTGCTCGTAATCTTTAATTTCACCATGGGCTTTTTCAAATCGATGTACATTATCACCTAATGCCTTAAGTAATCGTTTAGCATGCTGTGGTGTTAATATAATTCTTGATTTTACCTTACTCTTTGGAGTCCCAGGCATAATACTTACAAAGTCAACAACAAATTCTGAAACCGAATGGTTAATAATTGCCAAATTAGAATAAGTGCCTTCAGCTACTTTCTCGTCTAGTTCTATATTAATTTGTCCTTGCTTCTTTTTATTTTGTTCGTCTGCCATTGAAATTTTATTTTTTATTTCCACATAAGCGGAAACCTTATTATTACGTTTTACAATTTAAAAAAAGAATCCCGAGATATAGTCACGGGATTCTTAAATTTTATATAATTTACTCTTTTAAAGAGTTCCCAATTTATATTGGGATAAAATCAACCTAAAGACTTCAATTTGTTTTACAACACTTAAAGTCTTGGTATCATTTAATTATAGTTCATTTCTTCTTTTGCTTTCATCATCTCATCAAACTCCTCTTTAGAACCAACGATAATACTATCATATCGTCTTACACCTGTTCCTGCAGGAATTCTATGACCAACAATTACATTTTCTTTTAGACCTTCTAAATCGTCTACTTTAGCATTTACAGCAGCTTCATTCAGTACTTTAGTAGTTTCCTGGAACGATGCAGCAGATATAAATGACTTAGTTTGTAACGAAGCTCTTGTAATACCTTGTAAGATTGGAGTTGCAGTTGCTGGTTGTGCTTCTCTAGCAGTTACCAATTGCTTATCTTCTCTTCTTAATATTGAGTTTTCGTCTCTTAACTGTCTTAAAGTAATGATTTGTCCTGGTTTTAAAGTTGCAGAATCTCCCGCATCTTCTACCACTTTCATTCCAAATATCTTATCGTTTTCTTCGATAAAATCAGATTTGTGAACTAATTGGTCTTCTAAGAAAATCGTATCACCAGAATCAATAATACGTACTTTACGCATCATTTGTCTTACAACAACTTCAAAGTGCTTATCGTTAATTTTCACACCTTGTAAACGATATACTTCTTGTACTTCGTTAACTAAGTATTGTTGCACTGCGGATGGTCCTTTGATGTTTAAGATGTCATCTGGAGTAATTGATCCATCAGATAAAGGCATACCTGCTTTTACATAATCATTTTCTTGTACAAGAATTTGATTAGATAACTTCACTAAGTATTTCTTTACTTCACCAACTTTAGACTCGATAATGATTTCGCGGTTACCTCTCTTGATTTTTCCGAAAGACACAACACCATCAATCTCACTTACAACAGCAGGATTAGAAGGGTTACGTGCTTCGAACAACTCGGTTACACGAGGTAAACCTCCTGTAATATCACCTGCTTTTGCAGATTTACGAGGTATCTTAACTAAGATTTTACCAACCTTAATTTTTTCTCCATCATCAATCATAAGGTGAGCTCCAACAGGTAAGTTATAAGAACGAATAACTTCTCCTTTAGAATCTTCGATATGAAGTGTTGGTATTAACTTCTTATTTCTAGATTCAGAAATTACTTTTTCTTGGAAACCTGTTTGTTCATCGATTTCTACTTGGTAAGTGATACCTTGCTCAATGTTTTCATATTTTACTTTACCTGCAAATTCTGAAATAATAACTCCGTTATATGGATCCCATTGACAAATTGTATCTCCTTTGCTTACTTTTTGTCCACTCTTAACATAAATGAACGAACCGTAAGGTATATTATTAGTACTTAAAGTAATACCAGTTTTAGCATCAACAAGTTTAAGCTCAGAAGTTCTTGATATCACTACATCCACTTCATTACCTTCACTATCAGTACTCTTAACTGTTTTAAGATCTTCAATTTCTGCAATACCATCAAACTTAACAATAAGTTTGTTTTCTTCTGAAATGTTACCTGCAATACCACCTACGTGGAATGTACGAAGTGTAAGCTGTGTACCAGGTTCTCCAATAGATTGTGCAGCAACTACACCTACAGCTTCACCACGTTGTACCATTTTACCAGTAGCTAGGTTACGTCCATAACACTTAGCACAGATACCTTTTTTAGCTTCACAAGTTAATGCTGAACGTACTTCGATAGACTCAATTGCAGAGTTACCAATAGCTTTAGCGATGCTATCATTAATATGCTCACCAGCACTTACTAATAACTCTTCAGTAATAGGATCATAAACATCATTTAATGAAGTACGACCTACTATTCTATCTTCAAGTTTTTCAACAATTTCTTCATTTTTCTTAAGTGCAGAAACTTCAATACCTCTTAATGTTCCACAATCTTCACTGTAGATAATTACATCTTGAGATACATCAACTAAACGACGTGTTAAGTATCCAGCATCTGCAGTTTTAAGTGCTGTATCGGCAAGACCCTTACGAGCACCATGCGTTGAGATAAAGTATTCAAGAATTGAAAGACCTTCTTTAAAGTTAGAAAGAATTGGGTTTTCAATAATTTCTCCACCTCCTGCATTAGATTTTTTCGGTTTTGCCATCAAACCACGCATACCTGTAAGCTGACGAATCTGTTCTTTAGATCCACGAGCTCCAGAATCAAGCATCATATATACCGAGTTAAATCCTTGTTGGTCTTCACGAATACGCTTCATAGACAACTCTGTCAATTCAGCATTTGTAGAAGTCCAAATATCAATAACCTGATTGTAACGTTCGTTATTGGTAATTAATCCCATGTTATAGTTAGCCATAATACCATCAACTAAACCGTTGGCTTTGTCAATCATAGCATGCTTTTCAGCTGGAATAATAATATCACCTAAACTAAACGATAATCCTCCTTGGAATGCAAACTTATATCCTAAAGTTTTGATTTCATCTAAAAACTCAGCTGTTTCAGGTACACTAGTAACTTTTAAAATGTTACCAATAATATCTCTAAGCGATTTTTTAGTTAAAACCTGGTTGATATAACCTGCTCTTTCAGGTACTTTTTCGTTAAATAATACACGACCTACTGTAGTTTCAATAATTTGGGTAGTTAACTCACCGTTTTCATTGAAGTCTTTAGTTCTTACTTTAATTCCAGCATTTAAATCAACTTTCTTCTCATTGTAAGCAATAGTTACTTCTTCTGGAGAATAGAAAGTTAATCCTTCACCTTTTACAGTAAAAGTTTCGTCAGTTTTACGAAGCTTAGTCATGTAGTAAAGACCAAGAACCATATCCTGAGATGGTACTGTTACTGGTGAACCGTTAGCTGGGTTTAAAATATTGTGAGAAGCTAACATTAATAATTGTGCTTCTAATATAGCTTCTGGTCCTAATGGTAAATGCACAGCCATTTGGTCACCATCAAAATCGGCATTAAATGCAGTACACACTAATGGGTGTAACTGGATTGCCTTACCTTCGATAAGTTTAGGCTGAAATGCTTGAATACCAAGTCTGTGTAATGTAGGAGCACGGTTTAGTAATACTGGATGTCCTTTAAGAACATTTTCTAAGATATCCCAAACTACAGGCTCTTTTCTATCTATAATTTTCTTTGCAGATTTTACTGTTTTTACAATACCTCTTTCAATCAGTTTTCTAATGATGAAAGGCTTGTAAAGTTCAGCTGCCATGTTTTTAGGCAATCCACATTCAAATAATTTTAACTCAGGTCCAACAACAATTACCGAACGTGCAGAATAATCAACACGTTTACCTAGTAAGTTTTGACGGAAACGTCCTTGTTTTCCTTTTAATGAATCGGATAACGATTTTAATGGACGGTTAGAATCGGTTTTTACTGCTGATGACTTACGTGTGTTATCAAATAATGAATCAACAGACTCTTGTAACATACGTTTTTCGTTACGTAAGATTACTTCAGGAGCTTTGATTTCAACCAATCTCTTAAGACGGTTGTTACGGATAATTACACGACGATAAAGATCATTTAAGTCAGATGTAGCAAAACGACCACCATCTAAAGGCACTAAAGGTCTCAATTCTGGTGGAATGATTGGAATAGCTTTCATAATCATCCACTCAGGCTTATTCTCACGATTAGCATTTGAGTCTCTAAACGCTTCTACAACTTGTAAACGTTTTAAAGCTTCAGTTTTACGTTGTTTAGACGTTTCGTTGTTTGCTTTATGACGCAAGTCGTATGATAATTCGTCTAAATCAATTCTTGCTAAAAGGTCTATTAAGCACTCAGCTCCCATTTTAGCAATAAACTTATTAGGATCGTTATCTTCTAAATATTGATTTTCTTGTGGAAGCGTTTCAAGAATATTTAAGTATTCTTCTTCCGTTAAGAAATCCATTTTTTGTAATGGTTCACCTTCGGCATTTTTAGCATTACCTGGTTGAATTACTACATAACGTTCGTAGTAAATAATCATATCCAATCTCTTAGATGGTAATCCAAGAAGGTAACCTATTTTATTTGGAAGTGAACGGAAATACCATATATGAGCTACAGGAACCACTAAGTTAATGTGTCCTACTCTATCTCTACGTACTTTCTTTTCAGTTACTTCAACACCACAACGGTCACAAACAATTCCTTTGTAGCGTATTCTTTTATATTTACCACAAGCACACTCAAAATCCTTAACAGGACCAAAGATACGCTCACAGAATAAACCATCACGTTCAGGTTTATGTGTTCGATAATTAATAGTTTCTGGTTTTAAAACTTCACCACGTGAAGCTGCTAAAACAGATTCAGGAGATGCTAAACCAATTGAGATTTTATTAAATCTCTGTACTGTATTCTTATCTTGTTTTCTAGCCATAATAACTTTATAGTCTATAGTTAATCGCTTTGGTCTCCATTAAAAGAAGACCAAAACGAATTCACCTAAAATTTATTCTTCTAATCTAATATCTAATCCTAATCCTTTCAATTCGTGCATTAATACGTTGAAAGATTCAGGTAGTCCTGGTTCTGGCATTGGCTCTCCTTTTACGATAGCTTCGTAAGTTTTAGCTCTACCTATAACATCATCAGATTTTACTGTTAAGATTTCACGTAGAGTACTTGATGCTCCATAAGCTTCAAGTGCCCAAACTTCCATTTCTCCAAAACGCTGACCACCAAATTGTGCTTTACCACCTAGTGGTTGTTGCGTAATTAATGAGTATGGTCCAATAGAACGAGCGTGCATCTTATCGTCAATCATGTGACCTAATTTGATCATGTAAATTACACCTACTGTTGCTGGTTGATCAAAACGATCTCCTGTACCACCATCATATAAGTATGTATGTCCAAATCTTGGTACACCTGCTTCATCAGTAAACTCATTAATTTGATCTAATGTAGCTCCATCAAAAATTGGTGTTGCGTAAGTACGGTTTAATTTTTGACCTGCCCAACCAAGAACAGTTTCATAAATCTGACCAATGTTCATACGTGATGGTACACCAAGTGGATTTAATACAATATCAACTGGAGTTCCATCTTCAAGGAAAGGCATATCTTCTTGACGAACGATACGTGCTACGATACCTTTGTTACCGTGACGTCCTGCCATCTTATCACCTACTTTAAGTTTACGTTTTTTAGCAACATAAACCTTAGCTAATTTGATAATTCCTGCTGGTAACTCGTCACCAACAGAGATGGTAAACTTCTCACGACGTAATGAACCTTGAAGATCATTTTCCTTAATCTTATAGTTGTGGATTAAGTCTGCAACTAGTGCATTGGTATGATCATCAGTAGTCCAAGTACCAGATGTTAAGTGCGTATAATCATCAACAGCATTTAACATTTTTAGCGTGTACTTTTTACCTTTAGGTATAATTTCCTCTCCAAGATCGTTAAAGATACCTTGAGCAGTTTTACCATTTACGATAGCAAATAGTTTTTCTACTAATACATCTTTTAAGTCGTCAAACTTCTTGTAGTAGATGTTCTCTAGAGCTTCGATATCTTCTTTATCTTTTGCTCTTTTACGCTTATCTTTAATTGCTCTTGAGAATAATTTTTTGTCGATTACAACTCCATGTAATGAAGGTGAAGCTTTAAGTGATGCATCTTTAACATCTCCTGCTTTATCTCCAAATATTGCTCTTAAAAGTTTTTCTTCAGGTGTTGGATCACTTTCTCCTTTTGGTGTAATCTTACCAATTAAGATATCACCTGGTTTAATCTCAGCACCAATTCTAATCATACCGTTTTCATCAAGGTCTTTAGTTGCCTCTTCAGAAACGTTAGGAATATCATTAGTAAGCTCTTCGTTACCTAACTTGGTATCTCTAACTTCTAATGAGTACTCATCAATATGAATAGAAGTAAATATATCATCACGAACTACTTTTTCAGAAATCACAATCGCATCCTCAAAGTTATACCCTTTCCAAGGCATAAAGGCTACTTTCATGTTTCTTCCTAAAGCAAGTTCTCCGTTTTCAGTTGCATAACCTTCACAAAGTACTTGTCCTTTTACAACTTTATCACCTTTTGTTACAATTGGCTTTAAGTTGATTGAAGTACCTTGGTTAGTTTTTCTGAATTTTACAAGTGGATAAGTTTTAGTATCGCTATCAAAACTTACCATTGCTTCTTCTTCTGTACGCTCGTATTTAATTACAATTTCATTAGCATCAACATACTCTACAACTCCATTTCCTTCAGCATTTATTAATACTCTTGAATCTGAAGCTACTTGACGCTCAAGACCTGTTCCTACAATAGGAGCTTGCGGACGTAATAATGGTACTGCTTGACGCATCATGTTTGATCCCATCAATGCACGGTTTGCATCATCATGCTCCAAGAATGGAATTAACGATGCAGATATAGATGCAATTTGGTTAGGAGCAACATCAGTATAATGAACGTTTACAGGGTCTATTACAGGGAAATCACCTTCTTGACGAGCAATAATCTTGTCTTCAAGGATTTTTCCTTTATCATCTACTTGAATATTAGCCTGAGCAATCAACATATCTTCTTCTTCTTCAGCACTTAAATATGTTGGCGCATTTTTGATATCAACAACTCCTTCTTCAGCTTTTCTATAAGGCGTTTCAATGAATCCCATTGAGTTTACTTTAGCATAAACTGAAAGTGAAGAAATTAATCCAATGTTTGGTCCTTCAGGAGTTTCAATTGGACATAATCTTCCGTAGTGTGTATAGTGAACGTCACGTACCTCGAAACCTGCTCTTTCTCTTGAAAGACCTCCAGGTCCTAAAGCTGATAAACGACGTTTGTGAGTAATCTCAGCTAATGGATTGGTTTGATCCATAAATTGAGATAACTGGTTTGTACCAAAAAACGAGTTAATTACTGAAGATAAAGTCTTCGCGTTAATTAAATCGATAGGTGTAAACACTTCGTTATCACGAACGTTCATACGCTCACGAATAGTACGAGCCATACGAGCTAAACCAACACCAAACTGAGATGACAATTGCTCTCCTACTGTACGTACACGACGGTTAGATAAGTGATCGATATCATCAATCTCTGCTTTAGAGTTAATAAGCTCAATTAAATATTTTATAATGGTAATGATATCCTCTTTGGTAAGTACTTGCTTATCCATTCCAATATCAAGACCTAATTTTTTGTTCATTCTGTAACGACCTACTTCACCTAATGAGTAACGTTGGTCTGAGAAGAATAATTTGTCAATAATACCACGTGCTGTTTCCTCATCTGGCGGCTCAGCATTACGCAATTGACGGTAAATATGTTCAACAGCTTCTTTTTCAGAGTTTGTTGGATCTTTTTGTAATGTATTGTGAATAATAGCATAATCTCCTTGTTGTGCACTTTCTTTATGTAAAAGAATAGTTTTTACACCTGCTTCAAGGATTTCTTCTATATTATCTTTATCTATGATTGTATCACGGTCCAAAACAATTTCGTTACGCTCGATAGATACAACTTCTCCAGTATCCTCATCAACGAAATCTTCATGCCATGTGTTAAGTACACGAGCAGCTAGTTTACGACCAATTACTTTCTTTAATCCTGATTTTGATACTTTAACTTCTTCAGCTAAATCAAAAATTTCAAGAATATCTTTATCGCGCTCAAAACCGATAGCACGGAAAAGTGTTGTAACAGGTAATTTTTTCTTTCTATCAATATAAGCGTACATAACGCTATTGATATCTGTAGCAAATTCTATCCAAGAACCTTTAAAAGGAATTACTCTTGCCGAATATAGCTTGGTTCCGTTTGCATGGAACGACTGGCTAAAGAAAACACCAGGTGATCTATGCAATTGGGAAACAACCACACGCTCTGCTCCATTTATAACAAATGTACCACTAGGTGTCATATAAGGTATTGTACCTAAATACACATCCTGAACAATAGTTTCGAAATCTTCATGCTCAGGGTCTGTACAATATAATTTTAACCTTGCTTTAAGTGGAACACTATATGTTAGACCTCTTTCTATACATTCCTCAATGGTATATCTTGGTGGATCAATAAAATAATCCAAAAACTCTAATACAAATTGATTACGTGTGTCTGTGATTGGGAAATTTTCCATGAAGGTATTGTAAAGACCTTCGTTCCCTCTTTCTTCTGATTTCGTCTCTAACTGGAAAAAATCCTGGAAGGATTTAATCTGAATATCTAAAAAATCTGGATATTCAGTTCTATTTACAATAGAAGAGAAATTTAATCTTTCAGCTTTTTTTGCTAACATCGATGAACGAGATTTTGATTAAAAAAATAATTTTGTTTGCGTATACATTTATATACACAAAAGGGTTTAGGTCTTAGAGGCAACCTCTAGACCTAAACCATAATTTGTAGGCTATGGGTTAAGCTTACTTAAGCTCAACTTCTGCTCCAGCTTCTTCTAAAGAAGTTTTTAAACCTTCAGCTTCGTCTTTAGAAACGCCTTCTTTGATAGCGCTTGGTGCACCATCTACTAATTCTTTAGCTTCTTTTAATCCTAAACCAGTTAATTCTTTAACTAATTTTACAACTGCTAATTTAGAAGCACCTGCTGCTTTAAGGATTACATCGAATTCTGATTTTTCTTCTGCAGCTTCACCACCTGCAGCAGCTCCACCTGCAGCAACTGCAACAGCAGCAGCAGCTGGTTCGATACCATATTCGTCTTTTAAAATTGTAGCTAATTCGTTTACTTCTTTTACTGTTAAATTAACTAATTGTTCTGCGAAATCTTTTAAATCTGCCATTTTCTATCGTTTTAATAATTTTTTAAATAATATAATTTGTTTAAGTGCGTACTTAATTGATTATTATCCTTCTTTTTCGGATAATGTTTTAATGATACCTGCTAGTTTACCACCTCCTGATTTAAGAGCTGAAACAACGTTCTTAGCTGGTGATTGTAACAATGTTACTATGTCACCAATTAACTCTTCTCTAGATTTGATATCAACTAAAGTATCTAATTGCTCATCACCAATGTAAATTGCTTCTTCAATAAAAGCTCCTTTAAGCAAAGGCTTATCAGATTTTTTACGGAATGCTTTAATTACTTTTGCTGGAGCATTACCAGTTTCAGAATACATTACTGAAGTGTTACCTTTAAGTACAGATGGTAAATCTCCAAAATCTTTTTCTGAAGCATCCATAGCTTTTGTTAGTAATGTATTTTTAACTACAGCTAGTTTTACGTTAGCTTTAAAGCAAGCTCTACGTAAATCTGAAGTGTTTCCTGCGTTTAATCCAGATATATCAGCAATATAAATATTGGTATTATCTGCTAGTTGAGCAGTTAACTCTTCAATTACTTGTGATTTTTCTTGTCTTGTCATAATATTAAAGTTTAACTACTATCCTATTTTTGTATCTATTGATATACTTGGACTCATTGTGCTAGACATGTAAATACTTTTTACGTAAGTACCTTTAGCTGCAGTTGGTTTTAATTTTATTAAAGTTGATAGTAACTCGTTTGCGTTACCTACCAATTTATCTGCACTAAAAGATGCTTTACCTATTGGCGCGTGTACAATACCTGTTTTATCTACTTTAAAATCAATTTTACCTGCTTTTACTTCAGCTACAGCCTTAGCAACATCCATTGTTACAGTTCCAGTTTTAGGGTTTGGCATTAAACCTCTTGGTCCTAATACTCTACCTAATGGTCCTAACTTACCCATAATAGCTGGCATAGTGATGATAACATCAACATCTGTCCAACCATCTTTAATTTTTTGTAAGTACTCGTCTAAACCAACATAATCAGCACCAGCTTCTTTAGCCTCTGCTTCTTTATCTGGTGTTACAAGTGCCAACACTTTCATGTCTTTACCTGTACCATGTGGAAGAGAAACTACACCTCTTACCATTTGGTTTGCTTTACGAGGGTCAACTCCTAATCTTACAGCTAAATCAACTGAAGCATCGAATTTTGTGTAAGTTATTTCTTTTAATAAAGCCGAAGCTTCTTCAAGAGAATATAATTTATTCTTCTCAACTTTAGCTCTTGCTTCTTTTTGCTTTCTTGTTATTCTTGCCATTTCAAAAATTTTTTAGTTAGGTGCTTCACCGCCTTTAACTGTGATACCCATTGATCTTGCAGTACCTGCAACCATTTTCATAGCTGATGAAATTTCGAATGCATTTAAATCTTGCATTTTATCTTCAGCTATCGCTTTAACTTGATCCCAAGTTACTTTAGCTACTTTTTTTCGGTTAGGTTCACCAGATCCTTTTTTTACTTTGGCCGCTTCCAATAATTGTACAGCTGCAGGTGGAGTTTTAATTACAAAATCAAAAGATTTGTCTTTGTAAACAGAAATTACAACTGGAAGAACTTTACCAGGTTTATCCTGAGTTCTAGCGTTGAATTGCTTACAAAATTCCATGATATTAACTCCAGCAGCTCCTAAAGCGGGTCCAACTGGTGGCGACGGATTCGCTGCACCTCCCCTAACTTGTAGCTTAACTACTTTACTTAATTCTTTTGCCATTTTAATAAATTTAGTTTTGTACGCCTTTTAATTTGGAAGCAAAAAGACATACTATATATGGTAACAATTATTAAACTTTTTCAACTTGCATATAACTTAACTCTAATGGTGTTTTTCTTCCGAAAATTTTAACCATTACTTCAAGTTTACGCTTTTCTTCATTTATTTTTTCGATAGTACCATCAAATCCATTGAATGGTCCATCTATAACTTTTACAGTTTCTCCTAAAGTAAAAGGAATAGCGATATTAGCATCAGCATCTACAGACAACTCGTCTACTTTACCTAACATTCTATTTACTTCAGACTGTCTTAAAGGCACAGGATCTCCTCCTTTTGTTTCGCCTAAAAACCCAATAACATTTGTTATTGACTTTATAATATGTGGTATTTCACCACTTAAATTAGCTTGAATCATAATGTAACCTGGAAAATACACACGTTCTTTATGTGTTTTTTTTCCGTTACGTATCTGAATCACTTTTTCAGTAGGAACCAAAACTTGATCAACAAAATCTTCTAAACCTAATCGAGAAATTTCATTCTCTATATAAGTTTTAATTTTGTTTTCCTGACCACTTACAGCTCTAACTACATACCACTTTTTATTTCCTTTTGTTTCAGACATCAAATTTGTTTTAGCCAATTAAATCAAAATACGCTTTAATAACTTTACTAAAAACAGTGTCAACACCCCAAATAGCGAGTGAGAAAATAATTGAAAACACTGCAACCAATACTGTTAGGTTTTGTGCTTCAGACCAAGTTGGCCATGATACATTATTCTTTAATTCCTCAAAGGATTCTTTTATATAATTAATAATTCCTGCCATCTGTTTTTCTTATTTGCACGGGTTGAGAGACTCGAACTCCCGACACCTGGTTTTGGAGACCAGTGCTCTACCAACTGAGCTAAACCCGTAAATATAAATCAAGGCGTCTTGCTAAAAACAAGACACCTTAATTTAATATTCTATATTAAAATTTTAATCTAAAATTTCAGTTACCTGACCAGCACCTACTGTTCTACCACCTTCACGGATCGCAAAACGTAAACCTACGTTCATTGCAATTGGTTGAATTAATTCAACAGTAATAGTAAGGTTATCTCCAGGCATTACCATTTCAACTCCATCAGGAAGCGCAATGTTTCCAGTTACGTCAGTTGTACGTACGTAGAACTGTGGACGGTAGTTGTTGTGGAATGGAGTGTGACGTCCACCTTCTTCTTTCTTAAGGATATAAACCTCAGCTTTGAACTTTTGGTGCGGAGTTACAGAACCTGGCTTAGTAATTACCATACCTCTAGAGATTTGAGTTTTCTCAATACCTCTTAATAAGATACCAGCGTTATCTCCAGCCTCACCTCTATCAAGAATTTGACGGAACATTTCAATACCAGTAATTGTAGAAGTTAATTTCTCAGCTCCCATACCAATAATTTCTACTGGATCTCCAGTTTGAGCAACACCAGTCTCGATACGACCAGTTGCTACAGTACCACGACCTGTAATAGAGAATACATCTTCGATAGGCATTAAGAAAGGCTTATCCATATCACGTTGTGGCTCTTCAATCCAGTTATCAACAGCTTCCATAAGCTCCATTACTGTATCAACCCACTTTTGTTCTCCGTTTAATGCACCTAATGCAGAACCTGAAACTACAGGACCATTATCTCCATCATACTCATAGAAGTTTAATAAATCTCTAACTTCCATATCTACTAACTCTAATAACTCCTCATCATCAACCATATCAACTTTATTCAAGAATACAACGATTCTTGGAATACCTACTTGACGACCTAAAAGGATGTGCTCACGAGTTTGTGGCATAGGACCATCAGTTGCAGCAACAACTAAAATAGCTCCATCCATTTGAGCAGCACCAGTTACCATGTTCTTTACGTAATCCGCGTGACCTGGACAGTCAACGTGAGCATAGTGACGATTAGCTGTTTGATATTCAACGTGAGAAGTATTAATAGTGATACCTCTTTCTTTCTCTTCTGGAGCGTTATCAATTTGATCAAATGATCTTGCTTCTGAAAAACCTGCATCAGCTAATACTTTAGTAATAGCAGCAGTTAAAGTTGTTTTACCGTGATCTACGTGTCCAATAGTACCAATGTTTAAGTGTGGTTTTGAACGATCGAAAGTTGCCTTTGCCATGTTTAATTTATTTAATCTTATTTAATATTAGTGTTCAATTTTAATTGTACGTTTCAAATGAGCCAATGACGGGATTTGAACCCGTGACCTCTTCCTTACCAAGGAAACGCTCTACCCCTGAGCTACACCGGCTAAAAAATGAGCGGGAGACCGGGTTCGAACCGGCGACATTCAGCTTGGAAGGCTGACGCTCTACCAACTGAGCTACTCCCGCATTTTTAAAAGGTCTAGTCTTAGAATAATTGTGGGGAGAGCAGGATTCGAACCTGCGAAGTTAAAAAACAACAGATTTACAGTCTGTCCTCGTTGGCCGCTTGAGTATCTCCCCAAAATTTATCAATACTTTTTTTAAAGAACTTGAGCCGATGGAGGGACTCGAACCCACGACCTGCTGATTACAAATCAGCTGCTCTAGCCAGCTGAGCTACATCGGCTTTTATTCACTTTTTTTGCAATAAAAAAAGCCCGCTATTTCTAACGGACTGCAAATGTAAAGATTTATTTATTTATTCAAAACATTTTTTGAAAATTTTTATCACATATGTGCTCTTAATTTTTCTTTGCGCTTTTTTAACTGTCTTTCTAACGATGAAACTGCAGTGTCTGCACCTTCTTCAAAAGTTTTACATTGTTTTTTTACAACAAAGCGATCTCCAGGAACGCTAAGCCTTGCTTCAAAGATTTTATTTTCTTTCTCACTTGTGTTTTCTACTTTAAGATATACATCTGCTTGTATAACTTTATCATAAAACAAATCTAACTTATCCATTCTTTTTTGGATGAAGTCTAGTAACTTTTTGTCAGCACTAAAGTTAACGGATTGCGTGTTTACTTTCATACTCTTCTTTTTTAGTGGTTAGACATTAATTTATCTTGTTCATTTTTTACTTCTTGGATGTGCATTTGAATACACTTTTTTTAATTCTTCTATACTATTATGAGTATAAACTTGAGTTGCTGCAAGACTTGAATGTCCAAGAAGTTCTTTTACAGCATTTAAATTTGCACCTTGATTAAGCAAATGAGTAGCAAATGAGTGCCTTAGTATATGCGGACTCCTTTTTACTTTAGTAGATGCTTTACTAAAATAATCATTTATAATTCTGTAAACAAGATTTTCGTAAATTTTTAACCCTTTTTTTGTTAAAAAAAGAAAATCTTTATCAACGATTTTTTCTAAATCATTTCTAGCCAGCAAATACGCCTTTACTGAATCAATTACAGAATTAATTAACGGAATGAATCTTTCTTTATTTCTCTTACCAAGTACTTTTAACGTTTTATTAGATAAATCAATATCTGTGATTTTTATTTGCACTAATTCTATACGTCGAATTCCTGTCGCGTAAAAAAGTTCAATAATCAATTTATCTCTTAATCCTTCAAAACTTGTTTCGAAATGCAACTCTTTAATAACGGTTTCAATTTCTTGCTGCGAAAATGGAATTTGGACTTTTTTATCTGTTTTAAGCGCTTTATGTTTTGCTAATGGATTTACAGTGATTGTCTTGGTTTTGATAAGAAATTTATAATAGGAATTGAGCGATGAAATTTTTCGGTTGATACTCCTGTTGGATATACCACTCTCTACGAGTTGTACTATCCAACTTCTTATTTGTTGATAGTTTACAGTATCAATAGTGTCTTGTTCAAACTCATCAACAATAAACTGCAAGAACGTACTCAAATCATTTTTATATGACTTTATTGTAAGTGGCGAGTAGTTTTTCTCGTGGGTAAGATATTCTGTAAATGATTTGAAAGGCATTAGCATACGTATATATGCTAAATGTACAAAGTTTATATTTGTTATGAATAAAAAAAGTCCTGTATTTCTACAGGACTTTATTGTATCATTAAGTAAATATTAGATATTTTCTTGATCTCTTAATCTTTGGATGTATTGCGCTTTTTGAATTTGTGCTCTGCGCTCTACTGAAGGCTTTGTAAATTGCTTACGATTTTGCAATTGACGTTTAGCTCCTGTTTTGTCAAACTTACGCTTAAAACGCTTTAGCGCTCTATCTATATTTTCTCCTTCTTTAACTGGTATTATTAACATAGTGTCTTAACCTCCTCTCTTTTAAAATTTCGGTGCGCAAATATAAAAACAAATTTATTACTGGCAATTAAAAAAATATTTTTTTTAATCGCCTTAATGACACCTTGTTAATCCTTAAATAATTTTGAGCGTTTGGTAAGGTCTTGAATTAACTTTTCATCTTCTTCACTTTCTAATAAAGTGTTGTAGTTATCCCAAAATGATTTGTTATATGGTTTTACCATAAATATATCATTATTCCATGTGCCTTCAAGAGTTTTGTGCACTTCTTCTCGGTCTAAAATAATTTCAGTAAACAACACTTCTTGTACTGTATAATAGTAGCGTTCTTCTTTATTATAACGTTCTTTTTCTTCGTCGGTAATTTTTTCATCTGTATTAGAACCTACATTAACCAACTTAGGTGTTTCATAATAAATATAACTTGGATACATTTTATCCTGATACTCCATATAATTAATCACAAGTTTATGATTTAACTGTGTCCCAAACAATGCCTTGCTTCGGCTTTTTTGAGCAGGTGAAGCTGCAATTAAATCGTACTCGATCTTTTTTACAGCATAGTTATCATAATAGATATATATCCATCCATCGGCTTCATAACCTTCGTTGAAAATCCCTTCGGTATCTAAACCTATAAAATCTGTACCTTTTGAAATTTTTATTTTGTAGATTTTTCTTTCATTATCTACCAAAATAGTATCTAAATCAAAATGATGTTTACTTAATATATCCTCACCAAAAAGCGATTTTGAAGTGTTAGAATTTCTCAACAAATTGAGTTTGCCTTGAAAAAGATTTTGCAGTCCGTTAACCCTTGTATCATTCCACTTAATTGCTTTTACTAAAGACGCAGTTTTAATGGTATCTCGCTTTAGGTTTTTAGCTTTAAGATTTCTCATCTTGTGATGATACTTTAAATAAGAGGTATAAATCAACAAGCTATCAACATCTCTAAGGTCGTAGCTTTTTCTAACTTCATCAACATTAATTTTGAGATGGTCTTTTGAGCTAGCTTGGTATCCGGAATCGTAAACCGTTATTGCACTTTCAACAAGCCATTTAAATTCCTTAGTATTTCGTTCTTTATGTCTTAAAAATCCTTTTTGAAGATACGCCGAATCTGGTAAATTTACACTTAGTTTCTCTAGTGCTTTCAACACAATGTCGTTACCTGTTTTGGGTCTTGTTTCGGCAACCAATAAGACTTCATCTAATGAGGCTATATCTTCTTCTAGATACACTTCAAAACCATTATCAAATTCGTTAACAGGTGTTTTAAAGGTTTTGTATCCTATTGAAGAAATTACAAGTGTATCCTTTTCATATTCTTGTGGCACTAACAATACAAACTTTCCATCTGCATTACTCACAGTACCAATTGTTGTATTTTGAACATAAATACTAGCACTTTCTAATGGCATTAAAGTAGCAAAGTCAACTATTTTATTTTTTAATTCAGTTTGACCAAAACTAGTTAAACTGAATATTCCAAAAATTAAAACAACGCCTTTTTTTAAGTGAGTTAAGTTCATTTGTTTGGGATTTTATGTTGCTGGCTTATAGTCTTTATTATCTAAAATCATTTTTGCCAATATTTCTCTAAGGATTTCTGATGTACCTCCACCAATTGGTCCTAATCTACTATCGCGAAGTAAACGTGCCATTGGATACTCTTCCATATAACCATATCCACCTAAAAACTGTAGGCAGTGATAAATAACATCATCGGCCATTTTAGTAGATTTAAGCTTACTCATGGTTGCTTCTTTAACTACATATTCACCTTTATTTAATCTGTAAGCTACTGAGTAATTAAATTCTTTGCAAATAGTCATATCTGTGTATAAATCGGAAAATTTATGTCTTAAGGCTTGAAATCTATCAATCGTTTTTCCAAAAGCGATACGCTCACTCATATACTGTTTAGCATAATCTAAAGCATATTCAGCTCTTGCATGTGCATTGATTCCCATAATTAATCGCTCTAAAGAAAAGTGCTGCATAATGTATGGAAAGCCTTTGTTTTCTTCTCCCATTAAGTTACTTGCAGGAATGGTAACATTATCAAAAGCTATCTCAGCAGTATCACTAGCTCTCCAACCTAATTTATCTAACTTGGTTGCAGAAATACCTGGAGTATCTCTATCCATAATAAAAATACTAATACCCTTATTTCCTGCTTCAGGATTTGTTTTAGCAGCAACTACCAAATAGTCGCTATACACACCATTAGTAATAAATGTTTTTGATCCATTGATTACATAAGTATCACCTTTTTTAACTGCTGTGGTACGCATACCTGCAACATCACTTCCACCAAAAGGTTCAGTAATACAAAGACAACCTATTTTTTCTCCTGTAATACTAGGTGCTAAATATTTTTCTTTTATGTCATGACTACCTTCTGCATTTACATGAGTCATTGCTAAATACGCATGCGCCCAAATATTTGCTGCAAAACCACCAGAGTTAATTTTTTGAAGTTCTTCCAAAAGAATAACAGTATAAAACAAGTCGAGATTTAAGCCTCCATACTCTTCAGGATATGCTAAACCAAAAAATCCCATCTCTCCAAACTTTTCCCAGATGAAACGTTCTACGGTTCCTGATTTTTCCCATTTTTCAATATGTGGAACGACCTCTTTCTTTAAAAAATCTTGTAAACTTTGTCTAAACAATTGATGTTCTTCCGTGAAGTACATGCTATTCATATATGCTTTTTTTATGTCATTAATTGAGTGTCAAATATAACTTAATTATCTCAATTTTATTTAGTGGAAAGTCTTTAACTTTTGCTAAATCGTCCAAAGATTTGAATCCTTCTCGTAAAGTTCTCTGTTCAATTATGGCATGTGCAATCTCATAATCAATATGCTGAATGGCAACCAATTCGTCTCTTGTAGCTGTGTTTAAATTTATCTTTTTTACTACTCTTGGCGTTTTAACGGTAAACTCATTTGTAAGACGTTCAATAACTTCTGGTGATAATCCATATACTTCTGTAAGTTGAACATCAGCCATAAAACCACCTTGAAACTTATTTCTATATTGAACAATTCGCTCAGAAAGTGTTTCTCCAATACCATTCACTTTTTGAAGTTGAGCAGCTGTCGCCTTGTTTAAATCTTGCTTTTGATTGTAGGTCTTAGGTGTATTATTATTTTGATATTGAAAAGTAGTTTTAGGCTTAGGATTAGTAACCCAATCTGGAAACTTAAAATAAGGAGAAATTGCATTCAATAAAGAATCTGAAACCTGAGTAACTTCTTGAAACTGCTGTACCGAATTAATCCATTTATTTTGTTTTCGGTAAGCTAACAATCTATCAATTTCTTCATTGGTCATTCCTAAAGTATAGCCTTTGTAATCGGTAATAAAATTTGGATTAAAAGGATATAGTTTTGGTTTTCGGTTTTCAATTTCAACTAATCGAAGCGAATCTATTTCAGCTTTAAAATTACTTAACCCGTTTTCATCCACTTTTATTTCAGTTTCACTAAAATCAACAAAAAAGTAAACACACTGAAACGCAACGATGAGTAGCAACAATAAAAAAATCCCATTCCGTTGTTGCTTAGTGAACATGAAATGAGATTTAATATTTTTCATAATAGTATTTTACATGTGCTTAGTAATGTCTTCATGACCATCTTCTAAGGCTTCTTTTTTAATTGCAATAGCATCTAAGTAACGTTTCATTTCCTCTCTTACTTTAGGGAATAAGAGTAATAACCCAATCATGTTAGGGAATACCAACGCTAATATCATTGCATCAGAGAACTTAATTACTGCGTCTAAAGTAGCAGCAGCTCCAATAATTACAAATAATAAGAATAATATTTTATAAGTTAAATCAGCCGCTTTACCTCTTCCGAAAAGGTATTTCCAAGACTGTAAACCATAATAAGACCAAGAAATCATTGTTGAAAACGCAAACAATACAATAGCAATAGTTAACACATAAGAGAATCCTGGAATTACTGAGTCGAATGCTTCTGATGTTAAATCAACACCTCCTATTCGCTCTCCAGTAGCATTAATCATTACGTTACTACCTTCAACAGCTCCATAAGTAAACACACTTTGCATATTTGTACCATCAATATTAAAGAAAATGATAACTAAAGCTGTCATTGTACAAATAACTACAGTATCAATAAATGGTTCTAAAAGAGCAACAACACCTTCAGATGCTGGATATTTAGTACGTACTGCTGAATGCGCAATTGCTGCTGAACCTGCTCCTGCTTCATTAGAAAATGCTGCACGCTGGAACCCAACAATAAGCACTCCTATAAATCCACCTAGTCCTGCCATTGGTGTAAATGCTCCTTCCATGATTAACCCGAAGGCATCATCAATATATTTAAAGTTTGCGAAAATGATAATTAAAGCTGCTAATACATAGATCCCAGCCATAAAAGGCACAATTTTTTCAGTGATTTTAGCAATACGTTTGATACCTCCAATAATTACAATACCAACTAACACAGCTAGGATTAAACCAATTATAGAACCCGTTGCTCCACCTGAAACACCAATTAATGAAGATATTTGAACTGTTGCTTGGTTAGATTGAAATGCATTTCCACCTCCAAAAGAAGCACCAACACACAAAATCGCAAATAAAATTCCCAGTACTTTTCCTAGTCCTGCTTTGCCTGTTGCTTTTAATCCTTTTGATAAGTAGTACATTGGACCACCATAGATAGTTCCATCTTTTCCTACATCTCTATATTTTACACCAAGTGTACACTCTACAAACTTGGTTGACATCCCTAATAATCCACATACAATCATCCAAAATGTTGCTCCTGGACCACCAGTTGCAATAGCTACCGCAACACCTGCTATATTACCTAATCCTACAGTACCAGAAACTGCTGTTGCCAATGCCTGAAAGTGAGACACCTCACCATGAGCACTTTCGTCCCTAATAGTATCTTGGATATCTTCTTCAGCTAACGCTTCGTCATTATCATATAATTTATCAACACCATGCTTTTCAATATCCACATATCGTCCTCTAACTGTATTAATTGCAGTTGGAAATTTAGTAATACTAGGTACTTTAAAATAAAGCGTAAAAAAAGTGGCACCTACAACTAAGAGAATAACCACTATTGGTACATTTAAACCTGCAATTGGGACAGACGTTAAAATAAATCCTTCCCAACCTTCAGCAACTGGCATAAAAGCATCATTTACTATTTCATCCAAACCCTTTTCTTGGGCTGAAATGGCTAGTGGTAAAATTAATGTCATTAGTGTAAGAAGATAGTTCTTCATGGGTATATTAAAATTTAGTTAGTTTAAGTATAATTTAATGTTAATTGGGTAACAAGATGCTAAAAAAAAATGAGTTTTTAAAACATCTAAGGTTAAATTGAATGTCTTGTTATTGAATATTGTATAAGGAATTAAGCTTTTTTATTTGTTCTGGTCTACCTAACACAATGATTTTTGATTTTGGCACCAATTCAATATCAGCTTCAGGATTAACAATATAATCGCCTTGTCCATCTTTAAAACCTATAACATTACATCCTGTTTTTTTACGAAGGTCTAAATCGCGAAGTGTTTTTATTGTTGATGGATTATAAAGCTTTTCTACTGCAATTTCTTCAATATTTATATTGGCTTTGCCTACAATAGATAGGTTATCAATAAACTCAATCAAATCAGGAACCACAACCAAAGAAGCCATATGGTCTCCTCCTATCATATCAGGTAAAATAACATTATTTGCTCCTGCTAGCTTTAGTTTATTGTAGGATGTTTGCTGAGAGGCTCTACTAATAATGGTCAAGTCTTTATTAATTTGTCTAGCTGAAAGCACTACAAATAAATTATCTGCATCATTAGGAAGTGCCGAAATTAACGTACTTGCTCTATCAATTCCTGCTTGCAATAGAATTTCATCTTCATTGGCATTACCTTGAATAAAGCTAACTAATTCACTTTGAAACTTGTCAATTATTTCTTTATCTTTTTCAATTACAACAAAGTCCTTTTCATAAGCTATTAACTTTTTTGCTGCTTGAGAACCGTTTCTTCCATAACCACAAATAATAATGTGGTTTTTAAGACTATCAATCTTTTTTTGCATCTTTTTTTGTTTTAGTTCTTCATAATTGCTTTTGCTTAAGATATATTCGGTAATAATGGATATAGCATAACCTACAATTACTATACTTGCCAAAATTAAAAATACCGTAAAAATTTTTGATTGCGTATCTAAAGGTTGTACTTCACCAAACCCTACTGTAGTAACGGTTATAACCGTCATGTATATTGCATCAATCCATGTGTAGCCTGATAACATTTTAAATCCGAATACACCTATAAGTATAACCAAAAGCAGCATTAATACTGCTGTGTAAATTCTGGATCTAAAGAGCTTTATTAATGGATTCATCTATAATTATAAATCGAAAACCGAAGTGCGTTTAGTATAGAGCAAGTCTTTAATTTTCATCCAAAAGGCAATAAACAGGTATAATGCAAAACCAAAACCTAATGTTACAAAAGTAAGATACATAAACGATGTTCTAACCACTTTTGCTCTAATACCAATACGGTCAGCAATACGTTGGCAAACATAGTAACCATGCTTTTGAAAATATAACAATGCCTTGTAAAAAATATTCATGCTGCAATGTAATAATTTTATTTAATGATTAACGAATTGCCTACTGCACATTGCAAACACTTTTTATTATTGCAATATTCGGTTTTAAGTTGAATGAGTGCTTGAGAATACAATGCTGAATTGGGTATTTGTTTTAAGGCTTTAAACGCTGAAACTATTGTGTTTTTTTCAGCACTTATTTGTTGTGTAATATCAACTATTTCAGAATCAATAAATTTACCATTTGCTTTAGCGTAAGCAAATTTGATAGGGATAACGGTATTAATCAAAAGCAAATCTATAAACGATTTTGACAACGCCTTTTTACTTGTTTTGGATGTTTTTGAAAACGTATAGTGTGTTTCCCAAAATGACGATACGCTAACTGAAAAAACAGCATACAACTCATCTATTGTTTTGGCTTCAATAATTTTTGAAAACAAATTTTGATGTTTATAATACAAACTTGCTAATTGTGACAACCTAATTGTTGGGAAGTTTGGTGGTCGTAACCTAAAAAAACGAATGGGTAAAACCTGCTCGTTACTTAATTTAAATTTATGCTTTAAGTAATTATACTCTTTTTCTAGATTTTGAAAGTAAGCGTTTTGCACATCATCATTGAGCAGTGCTGATTGACCAAATAACAAAGCTTCTAATTGAGTTTGGTTTGTAGTCAACTTTCGTACTATTGAAAAATCTACAGACTGAGCTAAACTCAAAAAAGCATCACCATTAACTTTTAAACCAAAATTCTTAGCCAACATTTTAAAAAGTACTGCTTCCCAATCATTTTTTGAAGTGTTAAGCAGTGTATCAATAGCATTTGACTTTCGTTGTAGTCGTTCAAAAAACAAGCGCTCTAACCATGCGCTTAAAGTAAAATCATCAATATTTCCAAAGTCATCTTCGCAGTAAATCCACTTATTAGATTGTGTAAAAAGTGCTTTATAGTTTTGGATAAGGTTAGTGTTTACAAAATCTTTGAGTTGCAACGTTGGTATAATGGTATTGTCTTTTCGATATACATCTGTATCATGTTCCCAAACCACATGAAGTATTACATTATCGTAAGCTTTGTCTTGCTCGTGCGAATGCACAAACCAATCGCTTGACTTCACATGAATTTCAACATTACCAGCCCAAAGTTGTTGATCAATATACAACTGAGCATTAAAGAAATCTGGACCAGAATTATGATTGTGCTGTCCTACAGATTTTATAGTAACAACTTCATTAGCAACAGTAGTTAACTGTTGAATATCAAACTTTTTGTGTTGCCATATATAATGAAGAAAATCCTCTTGCATATACTAAAATAGAAAAATATTTAATACATGCTTCATGTAAAAACAGGCTATTTAATCAATATAGCCCATTTTTTTCATCCAATCGTTATTAAACATTTTACCAACATATCTGCTACCATGGTCATGAAACAACACCACAACAACATCGTCTTTAGTAAAGTGGTCTTTAAGTTGCAACAAACCTTTTATAGCTGCTCCAGCAGAATTACCCAAAAACATCCCTTCTTCTTTAGCTAAAAGCTGTGTGTAAACTGCAGCATCTTTATCGGTTACTTTTGTAAAACCATCAATTATTGAAAAATCTACATTTTCAGGTAAAATATCTTCACCAATACCTTCGGTTACATAAGGATAAATCTCGTTTTCGTCAAAAATTCCTGTTTCATGGTATTTTTTAAAGACACTTCCGTAGGTATCAATTCCCCAAACCTTTACCTCTGGGTTTTGCTCTTTTAAATATTTCCCAACACCTGAAATAGTTCCTCCTGTTCCAACTCCAACCACAAAATGAGTTACTTTTCCATCGGTTTGTTTCCATATTTCTGGACCAGTACTTTCATAATGTGCCTTTGCATTACTTGGATTATCATACTGATTAACATACCATGAGTTTGGTGTTTCTTGCGACAAACGTTTAGACACCGAATAGTAACTTCTTGGATCATCTGGAGCAACATCAGTAGGACAAACCACAACCTCAGCACCAACAGCTCTAAGAATATCCATTTTTTCTTTGGATTGTTTATCGCTAATTACAAAAATGCATTTGTAACCTTTTACAATTGCTGCTAATGCTAAACCCATTCCTGTATTTCCTGAGGTGCCTTCAATAATAGTTCCTCCTGGTTTTAAACGACCATCAGCCTCAGCATCTTCAATCATTTTTAAAGCCATACGATCTTTTACAGAGTTACCAGGATTAAATGTTTCGTATTTAGCCAATACCAAACATGGCAATTCTTGAGTAAGTTTATTGAGTTTTACCAATGGTGTATTACCAATGGTTTCTAGTATATTTTTAGCGTAGTCCATATTCTTATTTTACTCTGCAAAAGTAGCAAAAAGCATGAGTATAGTTTTATAAAAAGGAAAAGATTCGTAATCGTTTAACGATGTTATACGTATTTCAACTTTAAGGTTTTTCAGTTAATCCCTTTTTTTATAAAAAACATCGAAAAAACTACAAATCAATTAGTTATAACAAAAATTTACAATTAATATTACTTTGTTATTAACCCAAAAATACAATGATTATGAAATCAAAAACTTTTCTTTTCACTACTCTATTAATTGGTATGCTTGCTGGCTTTTCAGCTATTAAAGTAGATGTTTGCCATAATGTAAACAACAACCCTCACACTATTAATATTGCGCTTCCGGCAGCAGTAGCTCACTTAATACAACATGAAGGTGACTCATTAGGAACTTGTGAAGATGCACAAAAAGACGATGAAGTACTAGAAAACAAATAGTTAACTCATTTTTAAAAAAGGCTTTAAGTGAAAAACTTAAAGCCTTTTTTTATTCAAACCTAATTGCTTTTACAGGAGCTATTTTAGAGATAATTACAGATGGCACCAACAACATAAGTAAACACACTACAAACGTACCAATGTTTAATAACAAAATGTAATCTAAGCTTATATACACAGGAATGGTAGATACGTAATACTCTTCAGGATTTGGAAATTTAAGTAGCCCAAAATAGTGTTGCGCAAAAAGCAAAGACAATCCTATAAGATTTCCCCAAAACAAACCTAAACCAATTAAGTAGGTAGCATTGTACAAAAACACTTTTCTAATACTCCAGTTACTACTTCCTAGCGCTTTTAAAACTCCTATCATTTGTGTACGTTCTAAAATAAGCACCAATAAAGCAGTAATCATATTAATTCCTGCAACTAAAATCATGATACCAATTATTCCGTAGGTGTTGTTATCAAAAATTTTAATCCACTCAAAAATAGACAAAAACTTTCGAGTCACTGTTTGTGTATCAAGATTTGAAGGCGTTATTTTAAAAATGGCCCTTCCTTTTTCATCTAATTGTGAATAATCATCAATAAAGACTTCAAAATTCCCAACCTCATCAGGTTTCCATTTATTGAGTCGTTGTACATGTTTTAAGTCGCCAATAACAAAAGTTTTGTCAAACTCTTGAAATCCTGAATTGTAAATTCCAACTATTTTAAAGGCTCTTATATTTGGTATTTGATTAATGTCTTCTTTAGCAAAAACGGTTTGAAATGTATCGTTCAGTTTTAACTTCAACCTATTGGCTAAATACGAAGAAATCAATACTTCATTACTCATTGATTCACCAAAATTTGGCAACTCACCTTCCACTAAAAACTCTTTAAGGTAATTCCAATCGTACTCTCTTCCTACACCTTTATAAACTACACCTTCAAAATCGGTTTCGGTCCTAATAACACCAAACTTTTTAGCCACTGCCTGAATGTGCTTTACGCCTTCAACCTGATTAAAATTTGGGTAAAACTCTTGATTGGTAGAAATTGGAGTTTCAGACTCGTCAGACACATTGGTGTCATAATTGGTAATTATCACATGACCATTAAACGCTACAATTTTATCTCTAACCTTTTGTTGTAAGCCCAAACCAGTAGCAATAGCAATTAACATCACTACAATACCAATAGCAATTGCTGTGATTCCTATTTTTATTATTGGAGCCGAAACACTACTTTTATACGTTTTACTACCAATAATACGTTTTGCTAAAAAAAACTCGTAATTCAAAATAAAAATATGCGATTAAAGGTCCTCAAAAATACGGTTTTATTATTTGTTTTAATAGGAATTTCATGTGGAAGTGGAGCAAAGTCTGAAGATAAAGAACAAAGCTCTAATGAGATGCTTGGACATGCTCAGCATGACGATGCTACTATTATAGTTGGAGCTAATCAAACCGAGGCTTATCTAGACATACTTAAAAATAAAAGCGTAGGTATTGTGGCTAATCAAACTTCGGTGATTTTTAAAGACACCAAAACGCAAGACCAATACACGCATTTGGTAGATTCTTTATTAGCCAAAAACATCAACATTAAAGCTGTTTATGCTCCTGAACATGGTTTTAGAGGAACTGCAAGTGCTGGAGAACTCATAAAAGATGGTGTTGACACTAAAACCAACTTACCTATTATTTCATTGTATGGTAATAATAAAAAACCATCTGCAGAGCAACTTGAAGGCATAGACGTTATAATTTTTGACATTCAAGATGTTGGCGCTCGCTTTTACACTTACATTTCAACATTACACTACGTCATGGAAGCTTGTGCCGAATTGAATATTCCTGTTTTAATTTTAGATAGACCAAACCCAAACGGACATTATACTGATGGTCCTATTTTAGAACCTGAGCACAAAAGTTTTGTTGGCATGCATCCTGTACCTGTTGTACACGGAATGACCATTGGTGAATACGCTAAAATGATTAATGGCGAACAATGGCTGAATAATGGTATTCAATGTGAGCTTACTATTATTCCTGTTAAAAATTACACTCACAAAACACCATACAGTTTACCTATAGCACCTTCGCCTAATTTACCAAGTGACAAAGCTATAAACCTGTATCCTAGTCTTTGCTTTTTTGAAGGTACAAATGTGAGTGCTGGTAGAGGAACTCCAAAACCTTTTGAAATTTACGGAAGTCCTTATCTTGACAAAGAGGTGTATACTTTTAAATTTTTGCCTCAACCAAATGCAGGTGCTAAATATCCAAAACACGAAGGTATGCTATGTTTTGGTGAAGACTTAAGTGGCAAAGATCATTTAAGCCGATTAGATTTAAACTACTTAATAGAAGCTTATAACAATACTATAGACAAACCTATTTTCTTCAACGATTTCTTTACAAAACTTGCTGGAACTACTGAATTACGCAAGCAAATTGAAAACAAACTCACTGCTTACGAGATTAAAAAAACTTGGGTTAGAAGTTTAAAAGCCTATGATGAAATGCGTAAACCGTATATAATTTACAACTAGTCTTTTTTACTTTCAATAGCAGTTATTTTTATATCACCATCACCAATTGGTTTTGGTCTATCATGAAGTATTTTTATAACAAATATGATTTTTAATGGCGATTGATCAACCACAAACATATGTTTTCCTTTACTAAGATGTTTTAAGGATACTTTAAATTCGTTTGTGCCTGCATAAGTATCAATTTCGCGTTTGTACTCTTTATTTATAGAATACACATACGTAATTTTTTTATCGCCTTTAAGAATTAAAGTGTCTTTGGTTTTGTTAAGCTCGTGATATAAGCCGTTTGCTCTGTAGTTATTGTTCTTTTCGAGCAATGCAAAGTCTTTTTGACCGTAGTTTTTTTGTGCAGCAAGCCCAATAAATGAAGCTATTACAAACCTGCGATATTTTCCCATAAAAAAATACTATTAGTTACAACTAATATTGAATTAATAGCTTTTAAATTTTTGTAATACCCTCGTTATAAATCTATATGGATTATTTTTTATAACCCTAAAAAATCTATGAACGGTAAAAAAATAGGAATAATCAGTAAAAAATTTCGATGAAGCACTTCAAAATAAGAATTTTCAATCATTTAAAATTCCAATAAGCACATCTGGATAATCGGTAATAATACTATTTACACCATAAGAAATTACAGTATGCATGTCTTCCTTTTCATTAACTGTCCAAGGAATAATACTATACCCTTCTTTTTGGTATTGAGTCACCACATCTTTAGTCAGTAACTGAAAATACGGACTAATAATTTCTGGTTTAAAACTCAACGCGTTTAGCTTATCAGCAATAACTTCGTTTTCATCAACCAATAAAGCTTGTGTCATACTTGGTGCTTGTCGTTTTATTTCTTCAAGTATTCTTATATCAAACGACTGTAAATTACAACGCTCTCCAATATTATATTCATCAATCACTTTTAAGACTAAAGCAACATATTCTTTAGGCTCTGGTGTATAAATGTTGTCGTATTCTGGTTTTGCCTTTATTTCTATATTATATCTGATTTCAGAATTTAAAGCATCGCTCAACTTAAACACTTCACTCAGCAATGGTTTATGGGTTTTCATGTTTTTTTGCTGAGGAAATCTTGGATGTTGCTTTGTACCACAATCAAACAACTTAATGGAATCGTAATCCATTTCATAAAAATTAAACGCCAAATCCTGATTGATGGAAATCTCTTCTCCGTTAGGTTTTAAGCAATAAAATCGACTCATAAATGGCTCATGAGATACTACAACTTGCTTGTCTTTAGAAATAGCTAAATCCAACTCTAGTGTGTTAACACCAAGCGCAACTGCTTTTTCAAAAGCTGGTAACGAATTTTCAGGAAGCAATCCTCTACAGCCTCTGTGACCTTGCACTCCTATTGTTGTGTTTGTATTGCAACTCATTGTAAACAGTAAAACTAATATGCAGAATACGCTTTTAACGTTGTTCATTTGAAGGTTTAATTGTTGGTTTTTTATACTTCTGAAAAGGTTGTGTCAATAAATTTGAAATTCGGCTGTTTTCAGCTTCATCAGGAAATACATCAACTCCATACACAAGTTTATCTCTATCCAATTCCATATAAGTTCCTAAAAGTCTGTCCCAAATTGAAAAGATATTTCCGTAGTTAGAATCGGTATATGGCAATACATAATGATGATGCACTTTATGCATATCAGGAGATACAAAAAAGTAGCTTATCGCTTTATCTACGCGTCTCGGCAATTTAATATTTGCATGCGTTAACTGTGTAAAAATAACTGAAAGCGATTGATACAAAAACACCAAAGCAATTGGTGTTCCAACAATAAAAACACCTAGCAAAGTAAAACTAAACCGAATAACACTCTCAATAGGATGATGTCTGTTACCTGTGGTTGTATCCACTTTATGATCTGTATGATGCACTAAATGCACCATCCACAAAGGTTTTACTTTATGCTCAACCAAATGTGCTAAATAAGCTCCAAAAAAGTCTAACAACATAACACCTAGTATTGCATATAACCACAAAGGCATTTCTGGTAGCCAATTGATAATACCAAAGTCGTTGTTTTTAACCCAATCGGCAGTTTTTAATAACAAAAATGCTAAACCGAAATTGATAACAATAGTGGTTAAAGTAAAAAAGAAATTAGGTAAGGCATGTTGCCATTTTTTATAATTAAATCGAAACAAGGGAATTGCGCCTTCCAAAAGCCAAAACAAGGTAATACCTCCTACCAGCAATATACTTCTATGTAGAGAAGGTATGGTTTCAAAATAATTAATGATTTGTTCCATCAATTCTATTTTTTTTACAATTTAATTCTTTTTTTCATTTCCTCCACAATATTGTATGCTGCAGGACAAATCGCTACATTTTTCATGGTAAGATTAGCAATTTGCTGAAACTTTTTTCTGTCAGTATGCGGAAACTCTCTACACGCCTTTGGTCTTACATCATAAATAGCGCAATAATTATCAGCATCCAAAAACGTACAAGGTACACTCTGCAATACATAATCGTTATCTTCATCAATACGCAAATATTGGTCAATAAATTGAGAGGGTTTTAACCTAAAATGCTTTGCAATTCTATCAATATCTTTATCGGTAAACAAAGGACCTGTCGTTTTACAGCAATTAGCACATTGCAAGCAATCGGTTTTTTCAAACTCATCTTCGTGTAGCTCCTGCATGATGTAGTCCAATTGTTTTGGTGGCTTTTTTTTAAGCTTGGTAAAGAAGGTTTTGTTTTCCTTATGCTTATCTTTGGCGAGCTTTGGGAGATTATTTATAACATCTTGCATAGTGTAAAAATATAAATTTTAATGAGATGCTGAATCAAGTTCAGCATGACAAAATAATTTTACATAAGTTATTGAAACCAACTCAATAAAATTACTCTAACTGACTCAACAAGTAGTAACAAATGAAAGATATCTTTGGAAAAGCTTTACTGGATTATCAGAATAACAACTATTCTGAAGATATTATAACCTGGACCAATATCTCAGATGAAGATGAGCTTCCGCTTCCTTATTTGTTTAGGGCTTATAAGGATATGCCTAAGCTAGAGCAACACGCTTTACAGCTTGCCAAAGGACACATTTTGGATGTAGGTTGTGGTGCAGGAAGCCATAGCTTGTATCTTCAAGAGAAAGGGTTTAACGTAAAAGCTATAGACATCTCCCAAGGTGCTGTAAAAGTAGCTCAAGAACGTGGTGTAAACAATGTATCGCAAACTGCTATTTTAGATGTTACAGAAACGTTTGACACCATTTTATTACTTATGAATGGTACAGGAATTTTCCAACAGCTTTCTCAGGTTGCCACTTATTTAAAGCATTTAAAATCGTTATTAAATCCTAACGGACAAATTTTAATTGACTCCTCAGATATTTCATATATGTATGAAGACGACGATGGTGGTTTATGGATTGACACCAATGCCAATTACTTTGGCGAGTTAGACTATTTTTTAAGTTATAAAGGTGAAGAAGAACAGCCTATGAAATGGTTGTATCTAGATTTTGACACACTAAAAACCGCTTGCGATACTTTGGGTTTACACTGCGAACTCGTTATGGAAGGTGTGCATTTTGATTATTTGGCGAGGATATTTTAGTTGAATCTATCTTAAATGCGGTTGTGGATTGTTGCACACAATAGTTTTAGTTATAATTCAGCTTAATAATTTTTTCTCCGATTACTAATTCGTCAATAATTTCATCTTTATCAAATGAAGGTCTAAATTGAGCAACTATTTTTCTTTTTGTATTGGCTTTTAGTTTTTGTTCTAATTTATTTGTTCTTGCAGTCAGTTTCATAGACATCACAACAAAATCAATTTTATGTAATTCCCCATTGTTATCACGAATATAAATTTCATTAAAATCTATTTCTTGAGATTGGGAAGAGTTATTTTTAAATTCAAAAATTATTGTAATAAACCTTCTTCCTTTTTCAGCAACAATATTATTTGTATAATATCCATTTCCTCTATCAATTATTCTTTGTTTGTTTATTCCAAATATTCGAAATTCAAGATCTTCAGAATATTCATAGTATGCTTTTCTATCAAGTTTTTGTGCTGTTGCGCTAATTGAGAATAGAAATAAAATCAGAAGTAGTTTATTCATTTTTTATGTTTTTAATAATTCATTTTCAGAATGATGTTCCACTATTATGAGGAACGGTCTTGTGCATGACTTATTCCAGAAAGATAGCGAATAAGATTGGATTTCAATTATGAACCCAACTAAAATGAATTATAGCAGTTTTTGTACAATGGCATTTATGCATATCCGTTAATACTTAAATCATAATATTTTTTCGTTTCTAAATTGATTTTTAGATTATAATAACAATTTCCACCATCTTCAACTTCAAATAATTCATTTTTCCAATATTCCATTCCATGTTCATCACAAAAAAGATTTATCCATACTTCTTTTTGTCCTTCATTGTTGATTATTGGAACATATTGTCTTTTAAATCCATCAATTTTCAATAAATAACGTGATTCAAATAGTTCTTTGTTTGGATTATTTTTTAGTGCAATTTTTCGTGAGTCGTTATTTTCTTTAATAGCAATTCTTAATATTTTTTCAATATCAATTAGTTCTGATTCCGATAATTCGGCAGGTTCAACATTTTTAAACATCCAATACCATTCAGGTTGATATGTTAAAACAGTATAATCAGATTTTGCTAATTTGAATTCTGATTGAGTATTTTGTTCGTTTGCAGTTTCGTCCGTTTTTTTATTTCCGTTACAAGACAAAATTAAAATTAGAAATATAAAGATTATTCTTTTCACAATGTTTCTTTAATTGTTGCACAACGGTCTTGCACAACCGTTAGTTATGATTTTAAAGATACTATTTTATTTATTCTCGGTTGTATAAACCAAATTCCAATTGGAAAGAACCAAATCATAAAAAACTCTCCTATAAAGTCACCAAAAGTTACTATTCGTTTTAATTCAGTCGTTTTGATTGTTTTTGAAACGAAATATAGCAAATAGAATATACAGAACATTGAAAATAAATGCATTGGAATAACAACAAATAACATTTTCCCAATAATTCCACCAACAGCATTACTTCCAGCTGAAATTCCGTAAAATGTAGTTCCGATTACAGCTAAAAGAAAAAGAATATAAATTAGAGGAATAAAGAAGAATATTTTAAACTTTTTAATTTTCATATTTATGTCTGTTGGAATATATTTCTGTAATCCAATTCCAATAGACCAAAACCAACCAAAAAACAGTCCAACATAAAGGAACATTATAATTGGAAATATTTTCATCATATTCAGCATTCCTGTTTGGTTAGAGTTTCCGTTTGAGTCAATATTCGCAAACATTGATATCATAGTAATTATTTGTAATAAAATCGGAATTCCGAACATTAAGGTAAATAACTGCCAATGTTTAGCGTTTAAAAATTTGTTTATCATTCAATTTGTTGGTTTTTTAGTATTAATGGCAACTGATTTGTGTATGGCTTGTTGCGGAAAATCCGTGAGGATTTTCAGAAGTAGGCAAGAACAAGCAATTATATACGTTGTTTTAAAACGTTTTTTCAATCAGTTTTTTTATAAAGTATTCCGAAACAACTATTTTTCGTTTGTGATACATTTTTCTTCTCTTTTCAGTCGTTTGATCTTCTAGTTTTAATCTGGTTCTTAAGTCAATATAAAATTCAGGTGGCTTTATACGAGAATAAGAGAAATTCCAATGCTTTATTTCGTGAATAAATTCCGTTCCATACTTCCTTAAAAATTTGTTTGCGTTAATTCCTTGAGTCAGCTTTTGAGTTGTTATTTTATCCGATTCTACTAAAATGTGTTTACCTTCTTTCGTTTCAAGGGTAACAATATTCTTTTCAGAGTTAATTTGGATTATTCTATGTGGTTTCCAAGTAAATATTTGTGATTGATTAATTCCTAAATTTTGATAGACTTCTGCTTGGACTTGTTTCCAACTAGGTCTTAAGTTAAAAAACTTTCTAATCGATATGTTTAGGGATTTTATCAAATGTTTTACTACTAGTTATTAATATTCCTTTCTGACTAACTCTTACCGTATCACACCATCAACAAAGGTTTGCTCTACTTTTATGTTAGGAATATCATAAACATCAACTGTCATAATATCTTTATCCAAAACTATAAAATCGGCAAACTTTCCTATTTCAATGCTTCCTTTTTCGTGCTCTTCAAAATTAGAGTAGGCTGCCCAAATAGTCATTCCTTTTAAGGCTTCTTCTCTGGTTAAGGCATCTTCTTTTTGAAAACCGTCTTTAGGAAATTGCTTTGTATCTTGTCGTGCTACTGCTGCATAAAAAGTTAAAAACGGACTTACATGCTCCACAGGAAAATCGGTTCCTAATGCAATTTTACCATGTGCATTCAATAGTTGTTTGTAGGCATAAGCACCTTTTACACGTTCATTACCCAAACGTTGTTCCGCCCAATACATATCGCTAGTAGCATGTGTAGGTTGTACTGAAGGTACAATGGTTTTATACATTTCAAAATCTTGCTGTGAAACCACCTGAGCATGCTCTACTCGCCAACGTTTGTCTGGTTTGCTTTGTAATACTTTATTGTAAATAGTCAATACTGCATGGTTAGCTGAATCGCCAATAGCATGCGTGTTCATTTGATATTCAGAATTTGAAATACGTTGTGCCAACGCATCCAAATCGTTAATTGAAGTGGTTAACAGTCCGTATTTTTGAGGTTGGTCAGTATAAGGTTGACGCAATAATGCACCATGCGATCCTAAAGCGCCATCAGCATAGACCTTAAATGATCTTACGTTTAATTTATTGGTTTTATAAATACCTTTTTTCAAGTAGTAATCTACCGCTAATGTATCTTTAGCAGACACCATAGCATACACTCGCATATTGAGTTCTCCTAACTGTTGTAAGCTATCAATAATTTCAATGCTTTCTCTGCTTAAACCTGCATCATCAACTGTGGTCAATCCGTAATCAAAACAAATGTCTTGAGCAGCTAAAAGTGCTTTAGTGATTTCAGTTTTGGTAGGTTGTGGCCAATGTTTTAACACCAAAGCTTGTGCGTTATCGAGTAAAACTCCTGATGGTTTTCCGTTGTTTAATGCAACTTCTCCACCATCAACTTTAGTATTTGCTGTAATGTTACCCAATTTTAAAGCCGCTTCATTACATAATGCTGAGTGACCATCTACTCTTCTTAGCAGTATTGGTGTATCAGGAAATAGTTTAGACAATAGTACATTATCTGGTACTGTTTTGTCATCCCAATCGGTTTCGTCCCAACCTCTTCCTAAAATATAATCGACGTTATTTTTGTTACTAAAGTCCAAAACACGTTTCATCATGTCTTCAAAACTCGTCGTCCCAACAAGGTCAACTTGTTGCTCGTTGAGTCCTAAACCTAAAAAGTGACAATGCGCATCAATAAATCCTGGTACAATTGTCTTTCCATTAGCATCAACAATATTTTCAGAAGTATATTTAGAATTTACCTCAGCGTTGGTTCCTACTGCTATAAATTTTCCATCTTTAATTGCAAATGCTTGTGCTTTAGTAAAGCTATCATCAACAGTATAGACGTTTGCATTGGTAACAATTGTATCTACTTGCTCTTTATTTTGACAAGACAAACAAATTGCAAGTATTAAAAGGAGGTATAAATTTTTCATTTGGTAATAGTTAGTTTACTGTAAAAATAAAAAAAGCGCTCTAAAAAGAACGCTTTTACTATAATTTGTAATGTCTTGACTAAAAATCAAATTGATAGGTAGCTCCACCTAACACCTGAATGCCTTGTACTGGGAAATTCATCCAGCGCTGGTAATCGTTATTTGCAATATTATTTGCCTTAACAAATACCGACAATCTATCAGTAACTCTATAACCTACGTGTGCGTTTGCATCAAAATAGCTATCTAAAGTTACAGTTACAGGACTTGTTGGTACAAGTGTTCCTTCTTCGTAAAACAGGTCCTTTCTTTCGCCAACAAAAAACAATCCTGCTCCAGCAAACCAGTTGTCGTCTATTTGATAATCTAAAAACAATGATCCTTTAATGTCTGGTAAATTCCACGCTTCAGATTGTGCATCAGTACTGTAATTAAAATATTCAGCTTTTATACCAAGGTTAAAGTTTCTATTTATATCAACATTTAATTCTCCTGCAACCGATAATGTGTTAACATCGTCATACACGATACCATACGAGTTACCATATTGATAATCTTCGGTAGCTCCTCCCAACACACTGTTTGACATAAACATCGCTTTGTTTCTATCAGCAAAATAACGTCCACTAATATTATAACTCATGCTATTGGATAATTTTCCTTTTAAACCTACTGAAGCATTGTATTGCTGATCAGTTGGCGCAATAAACAATGTAGGCGACACAAAAGGATTTTCGTTAGCAAAATCATAGTACGAGTTTTGTATCAAACCGCCTTCAATTCCACCATAAGCAATAAGTATTTCATCAACCAATCGGTAGCTTGCTGAAATATTTGGGTAAATGTAAAACTTGTTATCGCTAAACTCTGTATCATTAAGATATACCAAGTTAACACCTAAGTTTACGGTAAGGTCATCTTGCTTTAACTGATAGCTTGGAGCAATTCCAAAATTGATATTTCCATATTTTATAGCATCTTCGGTGTAGAAATTTCTATCAAACTCGCCACCAATATAATCGATAGTTACTTCGGTTTTTATTTCTTCTCCTCTAATTGGAACTGTAAATTCAGAAGACGCAACAAACCTGTTTTCACCAGAATCCTGATCGTCACCAAAACGTCTAAACCTTACTTTTAGATTATCGATAATAGCATCTTCAAAGTTTAATTTACCTCCAAAATGAACATTGTAAAACGAATGTCCTTCGTTAATCATATCAGCTGTAGTTTCATCAAACAATGGTTGTGGCAATCCATACCAATTGTAGGTTTGAAGTCCAAAACCTGCATCAACAGTCCAAGACATATCGCGCAATTGCTTACTGAAATTGGCATTAAGATTGGTGTTTGAAAAATTGTCATCCAATAACAAACCATCAATACCTCCTTGTGATGAATGATGGCTTAAGTAACCACCTACTCGCTCTGTTCTATTTAGTGCATGGTTTAAATACACTTCACCTAAAATAGTAGTGTAAGTTCCAAAACCTAAAGACGCATAATTATCATACAGTTTTATAGGCTTAGCTTTATCAACTGTTGCAGCTTTTCCTTTTGCAGGTGTAAATGTTGAAGCCACAGGAATGGAGAAAATATTGTACTTAACGTCCTTTTTTTGCGCAGTAGTTGAATCGTTTAAAGTTGGTGTTTCCTTAATTTTAAACGCATCAGAAATTGTTGGCGTATAAGGTTTCACAACATTTACCACATCTGTATCGATAGTATCCGTTTCACGTTCTTGTGAAAACCCATTACTTGCAACTACTAGAAATGCTAAAGTGATTATATATTTTATTTGATTTTGCATAGGAATTGTTTTAATTGAAATCAACAAGGATTTTAATTTTCAGATTGAATTGATGAATTGGTTTTAGCTTCTTCAGCTTTGATTTTATTAAGCTCGTCTTGTGCTTCACTAACTACATCATCAAACTCAGCAAAGTTTTTAATAACACTTTCTAAAATGTATGTAGCTTGAAATGCATCTTTAAGTGCATAAAAGTTTTTTGCCATTATAACCAAACCTTTTGCACTGTAATATTTGTAGCTAGAATAGTCTTTTGCTAGTTTTTGAACCGTTGTATTAGACGACTGATAGTTGCCTTCTTTGTGTTTAAAGTAAGCGTTGTAATACAATGCTTCGGCTGCTAATGCTCCTGTAGCTATGCTTTCAACTTTTGCATAAGCCAATTTTGCTTTAGCCTCATCTCCTGTTTTAATTGCAGAACGCGCAATGATAATTTGAGCGTCACTTTTTACTTTATTATCAATTTTAGAATTTTCTAAAACTCTTTCAGCATAGGCAACCGCTTCCTGATAGTTTTCTAATTGATAGTACGCATTCATAAGGTTTGATTGCGCATAGGTAATATTTTGAGGATAATCGGCTTCGGTTTCTAAACGCTTTAATAACGGAACTGCTTTATCCCAGTTAGAAATGTTTAAATAGGTTTCAGATAACTTCACAATAGCTTGTTCGGTATATTCGCCTCTTGGTTTAGCAACTACATACTCATAATGTGGACGCGCATTTTCTGGCAAATCCTGTTTAGTATATAATTCAGCTAAATAAAAATGAGATTTAAGTGCATGCATTCCGTTAGGGAATTCATTCAAATAATTATTGAACTGTTTTACCGCTTTTTGCAAGTTGTTGTCAAGGTATTGCTTCTCAGCAGCCAAATAGGTAGTGTTATCTAATTCGGCATCAGTAACATCAATATAATCAAGCGTTTTTACCCAAGACGCATACTCATCTACGCGACCTAAATCGATATAAATTAAACGTGCAGTAGACACTGCTTGTACTGCTTCTTCGGAATTTGGATAGTCTCTTGCTACTTGTTTAAACTTAGCCAAAGCACGCTCGTTGTCATTTTCATTGTAATACGACAACCCTTGACGTAACAAGGATTTTGAGATAAATACCGAATTTTTATACTCAGCATTTAACCTGTCATACATTTGCATTGCTTTGCTAGTGTTGTTTGCTTTTACGTATGAATTTGCTAGCTCGTACATAGCATCATCTCGTAAAGACGATTTTGGGTACCCATTGATAAAGGCTTCTAACTCTTCAATTTTCTTTGAAGCTTGCCCAACATAACCATAACTCATTGCTTTTTGAAAATATGGGTAGTCCGATTCGATCTCGTTAATTTCTATAGCCTTATTGTAAGAACTAATTGCGTTGTTATAATCGGTTGATACAAAATAGCCATCACCAAGCCTTAAGTAAGCATCGTTTACTCTTAGCTTATCATCACTATTGGTATTGATGAATTTTTGAAAATGCTCACTAGCTTTACTGTAGTTTTTAAGTTTGAAATAGGTATAAGCGAGATTATAGTCGATGTTTTCAATTTCAGGTGTTGTAGCAGATTCTGCATCTTGCTGAAACTGTTTTAAGCCAACTAAAGCATCGTTGTAGTTGGTTAAATGATAATCGGTTTCTGCTTTCCAAAATGTAGCTCGCGCAGTAAATTTTGGGTCTTTAGCCTCGTCAATCGACTTTTCAAAAAGTGCTCGAGCTTCGTTATAATTTATAGTGTTATACACTTCAATTCCTCTGTAAAACGCTACTTTTTGATAAGCAACTCTGTTTTCAAAACTTCGCTTACCTTCTAATAGTTTTAGAGCTTCTTCGTAATTTTTTGAAGTAATGTATGAGTCAATCAATAGAGTTTCAATTTCCTCTTTGTAACCTGTATCAGGATATTTATTGAGATAACCAGTTAAAACTTGTGGAACCGATTGATAAGGGTTTCCTATTTCATAACTTATTTTGGCATAATTTAACCAGGCATCTTCCTGAATTTTTAAATCAAAATCCATTTGAGAGGCATTTCTAAAGGCATTTAAAGCTTCTTGTTTTTTGTCTAAGTTAATGTAGCTTTCTCCTAAATGGTAATAGGCGTTTTGAGCAACACTATTATTTCCTCCTATGATTTTATTGAATTCTGAAATGGCTTCTTCAAAATCGTTTTGCTTGTAATAAGCATATCCTAGTTGGTAGTAATCTGTATTATTCCACTTTCCACGTTTGCCTTTATAGGCTTGTAAATAAGGAATTGCTTCAGTGTACTGTTCTAAATTAAAATAACTTTCACCTATAATTTTTGAAAGTTCAGACACTTCATTGTCATCACTATTTGGTAGTTGTTCTTTAGCAAGTGAAATGGCTTTTTCAAAATTTCCAAGTTTGAAATTTAAATCGGCTTGGTAATACGATAGTTTCTCTTTGTATTTTTCTTCATCACTTACTTGATCAAAATACTCGTTAGCAGTATCATAATCATCACCTTCGTAAGCCATAAACCCGATATAATACTTAGCTTGCGAGCCATATTCTTCAGAATTCACAACTCTATTTAAATATTTTTGGGCTGAAGTTTCGTTGTCTGTAGAATATAAAGCGTAGCCGTAATTAAAGTTAAATCGGTCTCTTTCAGAACGTGCTATACTGTTTTCATCTACCTTTTCGTACCATTTTCTTGCATACGCATATTTTGCATTATCGAAATAGTAATCTGCTACATCTAAGAATGCTGTATTTCGTTTTGTACTCGTTGGGTAAGTATCTACAAAATCTTGAATTAAATCATCGGCATTTTGCTGATTTAAACGCACTGCACAATTTGCTATATAATAGGCACAGTTGGACTCTACCTGCTCGTCTTGGGTTTCATCTTTAATTTGGTCAAACGCTGATTGTGCTGCTTGGTACTGCTTGTTATTATACAGCGTTAAGGCTTTTTGATACGCTACCAAATCGTTAGTATAGGTTGCCGATTGTTGCGCTTGTATGTATACGTTTAGCATTAGAAAACTTACTAATACTACTAATTTACTATTAGTCATTAAGTTCGTTGTTTTGTTGATGTTCAAAGATAAATCAATATCAAATTTATAACGCCAGAAATTATTTATAATTATAAAGAAGTTATTAAATACTAAAAAAAATATTTGGGAGTTTATAATTGCAGCCTTTTAAAAGTGTTATTAAAATAATACATTTACAGCACTTAAATAAAAACTACTCTTAAATGTCTGAAACTATTTTACAATTAAAAGATGTCTCTATATACCAAGGAGACAGTATGGTGTTGAGCGATGTGAATTTTGAAATGGTTAAAGGTGATTTTGTTTATCTTATTGGTAAAACCGGAAGCGGAAAAAGTAGTTTTATGAAAACGCTTTATGGCGACTTGCACCTTACAAAAGGCGAAGGTTCTATTGTAGATTTTGACTTAAGAACACTTAAAGAGAAAGACATTCCTTTTTTAAGAAGAAAACTAGGTATTGTTTTTCAAGATTTTAAATTGTTACCTGATAGAACTGTAAACGGAAACCTAGAGTTTGTTTTAAAAGCTACAGGCTGGAAAGACAAAACCGAAATTAAAGAACGCATAGAAAAAGTGCTGGATAAAGTAGGTATGAAAACCAAAGGATTTAAGTTCCCTCATGAGCTTTCTGGTGGTGAACAACAACGTATTGCTATTGCTAGAGCACTTTTAAACGATCCTGAACTTATACTTGCCGACGAGCCAACAGGAAATCTTGATCCTCAAACCAGTATTGAGGTTATGGAAGTTTTGCAGGAAATCAACAAAAACGGAAATACTATTTTAATGGCTACTCACGATTATGCTTTATTGCTAAAATATCCTAGCAAAACTTTAAAGTGTGATGAGAACAAAGTATTTGAAGTAGTGCAAAGACGTGTATAACAGCCTAAAAAAAATCCTAAAACGTATTGTACCCAAAAAGTTCTTGTTTAAAAACGAGCTCGTTTTTAGACGCTTTTATGGTTTGTTTTATCGCGGAAAAAAATTTCAGTGTAATGTATGTTCCAACAACCTAAGCGCTTTTGTTAACTATAATGGCAGAGATTTAATCTGTCCATTTTGTGGTAGTTTATCAAGAAACAGAAGGCTATGGCACTTACTGGAAGCAAACAAAGCCATTAAAGGTAATGTGTTACATTTTTCGCCTTCAAGAAACATATACCGAAAATTAAAATCTAATCCTTCAATACATTATTACAGCTCTGATTTTGAGAACCAGTTTATTGCTGACTATAATTTTGACATTACCAACATTTATTGTGAAGACCAAAAGTTTGACACTATAATTTGTTACCATATACTTGAGCATATTATTGATGACAAAAAGGCGATGTCAGAAATTTATAGAGTTTTAAAGCCCAACGGAAAAGCTTTCATACAAACTCCTTTTAAAGAAGGTGCTATTTATGAAGATTATTCAATCACTACTGAAGAGGCAAGAAAGGAACATTTTGGACAAGAAGACCATGTTAGAGTATACTCAGTAAATGGATTAGTAAAAAGACTGGAAGATGTAGGTTTTAAAGTTGACATACTAACTTTTGAAAACTCCAGTGAATCAACAAGAAATGGTTTTAAACCTGAAACGGTTTTAATTGTTTCAAAATTTTAAAAACCAAGCCACTTAAACAATCGACCAAACCATCCAGATTTTTCTATTGAACTTTATCCTAATTGAAATTCAATTTCAAAACTCTATATCAAAATATAAATTATTGTTTAGTTTTGAAACATTATAATTATCCACATGAGTTACTTGACCAAAAGACTTTCTGACAAACGCCAATGGAATAAACTTTTTAAACAACGTTTATCTGAGCCATTACATTTAAACTTAATTGCACTTTTTGTTTTTCTTTTTGGTTCTTTTAGAAAAAAAGTAGCTTATGATTTAGTTATACGTCCTCAATATGCCTATGGCATTTTAGAAGCTGCAATTAGTGCCAAAAAACTAGGCTTCACCACTATTTCTGTAATTGAATTTGGTGTAGCTAATGGAGGTGGATTAATGAACATGATTGAAATTGCTAAAAAAGTGACAAAATCCACAGGTATTAATGTTGATATTTATGGCTTCGACACAGGAACTGGAATGCCTGATCCTATCGACTTTAGAGATCACCCTGAATACTACAATACTGGTGATTTCCCAATGAACAAAGCTGCATTAGAAGAAAAAATAACCGGAAAAGCAAAGCTAATTTATGGCCCAATAAAAGACACTTTAGAAACGTTTAAAAAATCATTATCTGAAGATTGTCCTATTGGATTTATATCTGTTGATGTTGATTATTATAGCTCAACCAAAGAAGTTTTAGAGCTTTTCACTGCTGAAGCCCATAGTTTTTTACCACTTACACATGTTTATTTTGATGATATTTTTATGCCTCATCACAATGATAAATGTGGCGAATTGTTGGCCATAAAAGAGTTTAACGACAATAATCCTTACAGAAACATTTCTTATCATCGTTTTTTTGAAAATCAACGCCTATTTAAAAACGCTAATTGGGTAAAACAGATGTATTACTTTCATGTGTTAGACCACGACTATAGATCTAACCTAAAAAGAAACCGCAAAGCGTATGTTTTAGATAATCCTTATTTAAAATTTGAAGGGAATAAAAAACAGTTCGATTAATTATCTTTTTTATAAATATGAGGGTTTTTTCTAATTCCTTTTTTAAATACTTTTCTAACCACCATTCTTACACTAGCATCTAAATCTAAAATAATATTTGTAAGTGTATCTCCTGGTCTTCCTCTAAATTTTGTGACATGAAATTTATCTGTCTTCTTTAACGACTCATCGCTAAAATAATAGTTTGATATGCAACACCTACTTCTATCAACAGTCACTTGATTAACTGAATGCCATGATAAATCATGAGTTGCCATAACTGCTAACCTGTTAAATTTGCTTTCTATAAGTATTGGTTCTTTCTTAGGTCCATTAGGCCAAAGTTCAAGATGCCCACCATTTTCTTTATCCCAATCAGGAGTTACATAATATAATAAATTAAGTACTCTCCAGCGTTCACGTTCAGCATCGTGAGAATTATCTAAATGCGGATTTAAAAAATTGTCCTTTGCCATTAATGATAAACCACCTGCATAAAGAGACTCGTCTGCATATAAAGAATTTATACCACAAATTTCACCAATTAACTCAACTACTCTTTTGTCTTGAAACGCATAGATAACATTTTCTAAAAGCTGATTGTGCTTATTCATTTGCGCAGACACATACTTATATTCTCTAATGCTCTTAAGACATTTCATTTCAGACTTATCAGGAAAAACCTTAAAACATTCTTTTACTAAATTCTCAGGTAACAAATCATCAATAAAAAAGTACCCTATTTGCTCTTTTGAAGTTAAATAGGATTTCTTTATTTCATCTTTTTCCTCAAGAATTTTATTATAAATAAGCTTTGAAATTTCCTCAGTACTTAGAACTCCCATAAAAAACATTTTTCAGTTGCAATTTAAACCTTTTCAGTTAAAGCCTTATTTAAAGCTTTAAAAAAATGTATTTTTAAACTCTATTTTTATGTATTAATGATTTCGGTATTAATTCCTATATATAATTATAACATTGTTGACTTAGTGAACAGGCTTCATAGTCAATTAACTAAAGCCAATGTTGCTTTTGAAATTATTTGTATTGATGATGCTTCAAAAGAGAGTTATACCAAAAAAAATCTACAAATTAACAACTTACCATATACCAATTTAATTGTTTCTGAAGTTAATAATGGAAGAGTAAAAACCCGTCAACTGCTAAGCTCAAAAGCCAAATTTGAATGGCTTTTATTTTTGGATGCTGATGTTTTACCAAAAAGCGATGATTTTATTTCAAAATATTTAGAGTTCTTAAACAAAGAATACAAAGCTATTTATGGTGGTTTTGCTTATTACAAAACAACACCAGAGCCACAATTCATGTTGCGATGGAAATATGGAAAAAAACATGAAGAAGTCGATGCTCAAATTAGAAATAGAACACCTTATAAAGTCATCATTTCTGCAAATTTTTTAATTACTAAAACTTGCTTTAATCACATACATTTAAAAATTAAAGATGAAGGCTATGGCTTTGACAACTACTTTGGTGCATTACTTAAAGAAAACAACATTAGCGTTTATCACATAAATAACGAAGTCTATCATTTAGGAATTGAAAAAAGCGATACTTATCTAACAAAAAAAGAACTTGCTGCTGAAACATTACTTAAACTAGACCAAGAAAACAAAAACATTAAACATGATAACAACTTACTTGCTCTATTTCTAAACTTAAAACGTTTTTATCTTCATTATATTTTTGCTTTATTTTTTAAGCTTTTCAAAAAAATAATGAGACAAAACTTGTTAAGCAACAACCCGTCAATTACATTGCTTCAAACCTATCGCATATCTTATATGTGTTATAAATACTTAGCATAATTTATGACACCCTATTTCTCAATAGTAATACCACTTTACAATAAGGAAAAGCACATTGCGCAAACCTTAAAAAGTGTAATTAATCAATCGTATAACAACTTTGAAGTTGTTGTAGTGAATGATGGCTCTACTGATAAAAGTTTAGAAGAGGCAATCAAAATAAATGATGATAGAATTACGGTTTACAGTATTGAAAACAGAGGTGTTTCGTATGCTAGAAATTATGGAATTAAGCATGCAAAATCTAACCTTATCGTTTTACTTGATGCCGACGACCACTGGAAGAGTCATCATCTAGAGGATTTAAAATTACTCTATGAAAAATTCCCTGATTGTGGCCTTTACGCTAAAGCATACACAAAACGTAAAAACGGAATTAATCTAAAATCAATATATAAAAACATACCTCAAGAAAACAACTGGAAAGGTATAGTTGACAATTATTTTAAAAGCAGTTTAGCCAATAGTATAGCTTGGACCTCAGCAGTTATGATTCCTAAAACAACTTTTGAAAAAGTGGGATGTTTTAATGAGTCTCTTAACTCTGGTGAAGATACTGATTTATGGATAAGAATTGCTCTTAAATTACCTGTTGCTTTTTACAACAAAGTGAGTGCAATACATTTATTAAATGCTCAAAATAAAATCACAAAAACTAAACTAAGCGCCAGAAAACACATTGATTTTTCTACCTATGACGAAGCTACTAAAAACAATATTGATTTAAAAAACTACATTAACCTGAATAGGGTTTCAATGGCTTTACAGTACAAAATTGAAGGCGAAAAAGCCCTTGAAAAAGATATAAAGTCACACATTGACTATAACAGTATTAGTAATCTCCAAAAACTTCTATTGGCATTACCTAAATGGATTGTTATTTTAATTTTAAAATGCAGAAATTTAATACAGCGATTTATTGACCTAAGGATTTTTAGATAATTTAAATGTATCGTAATCTCTTATATAATCAGCCTCATCAAACTCACCAGAAGACAAGACCAAACATACTGCTCCGGATGAAAAATTCTCAAGTTCTCTCCAAACTCCACTAGAAATCAAAAGTCCTTGATTAGGTTTATTAAGCATAACTCTGTGTTTATCTGTTCCATTATCTAAAATAACCTCAAAACTTCCACTCAAGGCCACTAAAAATTCTAATTGCTCTTTGTGAGAGTGTCCTCCTCTATATGCTCCGCTTGGCACATCATATAAATAATACACACGTTTTATCTCAAAAGGCACACAGTTTTTTTCAATAACTGAAAGGTTTCCTCTTGGGTCTTCTATTTTTGGAATGTCTATAAGCTTAATTATCATAAATTCTATCTATATCACCAGATGCTTTTAGCTTTTTATATTGTTGTATGGCTTGCAGTCCTATTATAAATTTATGTGGAATTTCTTTGAATTTAATATACTTATATCTCCACATATACAAAGTATATTTCAACAACCAAAGGTAACTTAAATTACCTAGATAGCGTTGTCGCAATGCAGTTTTGGCAGCAAACGCATTATCACTTCCCATTAAAACTCCTGAGCTTATGTTTGGATGCATTACAATAGTCACACCTTTATGTTGCATTTGTAAGCCTTTGTCAAAAGCATTTCTTAAAAACACATACTCTGTTTCACCTTTAAATGTTGAACCAACTCCAAAATGGTGATTAAACAACACTTTATGCTCTTTAAATACTTTTCTTTTAAACGTGATAACCCAAGTAAAAATCTTTTTTAAGGATTTTTTATTATGAATACCCTCAGGAAAATAATTTGTATATAAATTTCCATCTTCATTAATAGCCTCAAAAGAAATCATATCAGCATTAGGACACTCTTGATAAGCATTAATAATGGTTTGCTTTAAATTGGGCTCGTAAACAATATCATCATCGGCCATCAAACAAACGTCTGCAGTCGCATTCTTTATTGCTAAATTTCGACTTGCAGGAGAGCCTCTTTCTAAAGAATTAATGACTTTGACATTAGAAAACGGCGACGATAAAGTTTTATCTTCTATAGTTTGGTTAACTATAATTATGTCAAAATCTTTGAGGTTATTTTTGGAAAACATTGGCTTTAGGAAATCGAGATTTTCCCTAAACATCGTTGAGATTAAAATTTGTAAAGTCATCGATTGTGTTTAAATAGCCTCTATGTAAAGGTATTTCTTATTTTTGCCTTAAAAGTAGTGTTTTTATGCGAATATTATTGATTGGTGAATACAGTAGACTTCACAATTCTTTAAAAGAAGGTTTAACCGCTTTGGGGCATGAAGTATTACTAGTTGGTAATGGTGACGGATTTAAAAACTACCCTGTTGACATTAGGTTAGACCACTCCTTTCATAGTAAATTCCTTAAAAAAATTAAAATTGGTTTCTATAGACTCACCTCTATTGATATTGGGTCTTGGGAAATCTACTTTAAAACACTTTTAATCAACAAAAAACTAAAAGGTTTTGATGTGGTTCAACTTATTAATGAATCGTCTATTAAAGCCACTCCTAAACTAGAAATCAAATTTTTAAAGCGTATTTTAAAGCAAAACAAAAAACTCTTCTTATTGTCTTGCGGTATTGACTATCAATGTATGAAATATATGATGGAAGGAAAATTTGAGTACAGTATTATGAGTCCTTATTTAGAAGACAAATCGCTTTTTGATCTTTATAAATTTCAGTTACAATATCTAAACGAAGACTACACAAAACTTCACAATTTTATTTACAACAATAGTAACGGAGTAATTGCAACTGATATGGATTACCACATTCCATTATTGGGCAACAAACATTATTTAGGGTTAATACCAAACCCTATTAATATTGAAAAAATAAAATATACTCCTTTAAAGGTTGATGATAAGATTAAAATATTTCATGGTGTAAACACAAAAGCTATTGTTAAAAAAGGAAATCAATATTTTTCTGACGCCTTAAAAATCATTGAGAAAAAATATGGTGATAAGGTTGAAATAAAAACCACTTATAGTATTCCTTACAATGAATATATTAAGCTTTATGACGAATGCCACATATTACTAGATCAAGTTTATGGTTACGACCAAGGCTACAATGCACTTGAAGCCATGGCAAAAGGAAAGGTGGTGCTTACTGGAGCCGAAAAAGAGTTTGAGAAGTTTTATGACCTAAAACACCAAGTAGCTGTTAATGTTAAACCTGATGTTAATCAAATCGTTAATGCCTTATCTGACCTTATCGAAAACCCTGAAAAAATTATTAACATAAGTAAGAGTGCAAGAACTTTTATTGAAGACTACCATGACTATAAAAAAATAGCAAAGAAGTATTCTAATGCATGGAGTAATAATTAATATTTTTTTTACTTAGATTTGAATGCTCAACAAACCACTATACAATATGGACTTAAACTTAATATCTAAAAAAGCAAAAATTGGTAAAAATGTTAAAATTGGCGCTTTTTGTATTATTGAAGACGATGTTGTAATTGGTGACAATACAGTTATAATGAATTATGTTGAGCTTAGAAATGGAACCATTGTTGGTGAAAATTGCTATATAGACTCTAGAGTTTCGTCCTCAGGAAATTGTACAATTGGAAACAATGTTATTATTAGGTATGATAGCATTATTGCTAGACAAGTTGTAATTGGTGACAACACATACATTTGCCCAAAAGTAATGACTAACAACCTTGATACTGAAAAAAAACAAATTGGTGGACCTAAAATTGGAGCTAATGTGTTTATTGGTACTAGTTGTGTTTTACAACACGGAATAAAAATAGGTGACAATAGTATTATTGGAGCACTTTCTTACCTAAATAAAGATGTACCTAATAATGAACTTTGGTTTGGAAATCCTGCTAAATACAAAAAAAGCGTTTAAAATTTACTCCTTAACTCTTTTGTGCTTTTTTAGCCTTTCTTTTTCAGACTCCCAATCTCTTGCATAGTTGTTTTTTATGAGTTTTGCTGGTTGACCTCCAATAAGAATATAACTCCCTAAACTTGTATAATCTTTATTACATATACTATTAGAAGCTACAACACAGTGATCTGGTGTTTTCGTATTTCCCATTATTGAGATCCTGTTTGAAAACGAATTATGATTTCCTATTTTAATTTTGTTCTTCATAGGGTAGTATTCACCTGTCTCTGTATTCATCATAGGATGAGAATTTGTATCAATTATTTGCGATTCATACCCTATACCAGCCCAATTACCTAATATAATTTCTTTAGAACATACAAGTTTAACATCAGACCCTAAACAGCCCATAAAACCAAACTCGCAATACGCATCTTTATCAACACAAAAGAAAAAATCTTTTCCTATATGAGCATGTCCTTTAAAAACTAATTCGCCAGCCAAAAACAGTTCAGAAATACCTTTTGAAACACTCATTCTTTCAAATTTTTGCCCAAAACCTATCATTCCCCTTTTTATTGGAGCCTCAATACTTATTTTTCCTTTTAGATTAGAAAACTTAACTTTTCCATAAAAATATACAGGTAATTGTTTAGCTATTTTAAAAGGAAACATTTTAAAATTAAAGTATAAGGTTTTAATCCAATTAATGGAGAAAAAGAACCTTATTCTATTCACCATTAATCTTAAATTAAAGTATATAATCTTTAAAATTTTAATCATCTTCACTACTAAACTTTTTCTTTATAAACATTATAAAATTTGTTCGTTTATTTAGCTCATTGAAGGTAAAAATACTAGAAATTAATATTATACCTCCTAATAAGAAAAACTTTAATATTCCAACTGTAAATAATAGAGCAGAAAAAGCCAAAGCACAAAACACAAAACAGATTGAAAAAGGCTTAAAAAAGTCTTTTAACATTTTAAACTGATACTTATAATTAAGAATTATATTAATAGCTATAGTATGTACTATATAATATAATAGATAAGAAATCCCTATTCCTTTAAGCCCTCCAAAATAATAACCAATAGTACCAAAACCCAGTAACAACATATTAAAGAAAATCGAAGTTTTAATGAAGAGTTTTGAATTTCCTTTAGCTAGAATAATATAACCCATAGACCATGATATAGCTTGAAACAAGGTTGCCATCATTCCCCAAGTTATCATACCTTCTATAACCAAAAACTCTTTTGAATATAAAACCTTTATAATAAATGGAGCTAAGGTTAAAAAGACTATTATAATTGGAGTTAAAATTAAAACCGCTACTGTGGCTTGTTGAAAAACAGCAATTCCCATTTTTTCATGATTATTAATGGTAGCAGATAATCTAGGAAAATAATCCGTTCGCATTGCATTGAAAATAAGACCAACATAAGAATTTATAATAACAAATCCTGCTGTATAAAACCCAACTTCATCCACACCTCCAAAATGGCTTATAAATACCTGTAAAGCATAAAGTGTTACTAATGTTATTAGCCCTCTTAGGCTTAACATAAAACCTAAATTTAGCATTTGTTTACCCTCTTTGAACGCCTGTGAATTAGTGATGTTTTTCTTTTCTATTTTTATTTTATTTGAAAAAAACCAACTAAACAAGAATCCACATACTGAGGTTACAATAATTGTAGGTACTATTGCATCAACCCTAAAAAAGTAATAAAGTGGCAATGCTATTAATAATCCTAAAAAGTTGCCATATACATTAGCCTTTGCTAAATACTTTAGCTTCCTCAAACCCTGCAATATAGCTAACTGACCACTAGACAATTGATTAAAAAGTAAAGAGACTGAAATCCAAATAAATGCTATAGTATATTCAAAATTTCCAAAGGCAATTTTACTTAACAAAGGAGACAAAATTATCGTTACCAGCATTCCAAACAAACCTGTAACCCAAACAATTCTTTTTAATGAAGTAACTATTGTCGGTATCTTATCAGTATCTTCATGCTCATTAGCAATTGAAATTTCCCTTACAGCAGTAACATCAATACCTAGTTTGGTAAACTCTCCAATAACTTTTAATGAGTTTGTTAACAACCCAATAATACCAACACCTGATGGTCCCAACCAAACTGCAATAGCTTTAGACCTAATAACTGAAATAATTATACTAAAAACCTGAACTCCTCCAAAGAGCGAAGTAGCCTTTAAAATTTGTCTGTATGATTGGTCATTATTAGCCATTTGTGTTCTCTAATCCAAAGACTTATCAGAATCCAACCCAAAGAGCGAACTTCCAAATATTAATAAAATAACACCATAATGCATTAAATAACTCACAAAATGCCCAATTACAGCTCCTTTAACACCAAAACTATCAATTAAATATACACTAGATAGGTAAAGTACTATCGCCAAAAACACCTCAATAATTATAAAGTGAGTGAACATTTTTTTAGCAATAAACTGATATGCTATAACTATAGATAACACCTTTACAAAATCACCTAACAATTGCCATAAAAACAAGTCTTCTACTGGTTCAAAATCTTTAGAAAAAACAATTTGCACAATAAACGGTCTTAATAGATAAATAAGTATGAGACCAATACCAAAAATTGGGATTACGGATTTGTACAAACTAAACACTTCATTTCTAAACTCTTTTTTGTTATCTATCTCATTAAATCTTGGAAGGATATATAACGACATCAACGAGGTCACAAACATTAAATAATAATCTGATATTCTATTAATTGCCTCCCAATAACCTGCTTCTTTTATTCCTATAGAATCACTAATATAATTTCTAATCATAATAGAAATTAATGGTAATGCTACTGCTGAAACTAATGCCATAAGAGCAAAAGGACCTAGTTTTTTTAATATATCAATACTAACATTTGATATTTTAACCGAAGACACCAAACTACGTTGATTTATAAACCCAACAACAGTAATTAAAAAAATTAAAGAAGGTGCAATAACTGCAGAGACCAATGCTCCATCAATATTGTTTTGATAAATTAGTAGCAAGGTTACAAGTAACCCAAGAACTTGCCCAATTATATTTATAATCAACAGGATTTTATATTTGGCAAACCCATTCATTATTGAAAAGCTAAACATATTCAATGAATAAAATGGTAATGCTAGTGCCAATATTTTTATTACATAGGCATAATTATAATTGTCTGAAAATAAAAAGTTATTTACGGTTTCTGCATTGTAGTAGCACAAGAAACACAATAGTATAGTGACTGTAAATCCAAGATAAAATGAAGTTGATAACACTTTACTCAGTTTTACTGCATCTTGTTTAAACTCTGCTATTGATTTTACCACTCCATTATAAAACCCTAAAATTGCGAGTGACTGAATTGCACTTAAGAAATTTCTTAAATTACCTATTAAAGCCATCCCTTCAACTCCAATAAAAACAGCAATAGCTTTGGATGTAAATAATCCTGCTAAAATTTTTGTGATTATAGTTGCTGAATTTAGATGAGCAACTTTAACCAACACATTGGTGTTTATATAATCGAATAACTTTTTCAATTAATAGGCATTTAATGTTTCAATAACTTTTTTAACTTCTGCATCTGTTATGACTGGACTCATTGGAATACTTACAACAGTATTATGAATGCTTTCAGTAATTGGTAAATTTAACTCACTGTACTTCTTAAACGCATGTTGTTTATGAGGCGCAATAGGATAATGAATAAGCCAACCTACACCATTATTAGTTAAATATTCAGTAAACTTTTTGCGTTCATTTACCTGAACTACAAACGCATGAAATATATGGTTTTTAGTAGCATCATAAAAAGGCAAGATAATTTTCTCATTTTTAATTCCATTAAGATATTGTGTAGCTACCTCTTGTCTTCTTTTATTTTCACTATCTAATCCTTTTAATTTAATACTTAAAAAGGCTGCTTGTAATTCATCTAGCCTACTATTACAACCTATAATTTCGTTTTTGTATTTTTCTTTACTACCGTAATTTCTTAAAAGTCTGATGCAATTAGCGATGTCTTCATTATTGGTTGTTACTGCACCAGCATCGCCCAAAGCTCCTAAATTTTTACTTGGATAGAAGCTAAAAGCAGCAGCATCTGAAAGATTTCCTGCTTTAATTCCTAAATTATTTTCAGCTCCATGAGCTTGGGCTGCATCTTCTACTACAATTAAACCATGTGTTTTAGCAATAGCATTTATCTTTTCCATATCAGCCAATTGTCCATACAAATGCACTGGCATAATGGCTTTAGTATTAACTGATATGTGTTTTTCTATTTCTGAAGGAGAAATATTAAAAGTTTTAGCATCTGGCTCAACAAAAACAGGCTTTAGCCCTGCTTCAATTACTGAGAGTATTGATGCGATATAAGTGTTTGCAGGCACAAGAACTTCATCTCCTAATTTCAATTTGCCTAAATGAATAAAAGACTTAAAGATAAGTACTAAAGCATCTAATCCATTTCCTGTCCCTATACAATGGTTTGTACCACAGTATGCTGCATAGTTTTGTTCAAATAAGTCAACTTCTTTTCCTAAAATATATTTACCAGTATCAAAAAAAGTTTCTATATAGTTTTTAAAACTAGACTCGTATTTTTTATTTATACTTTTTAAATCTAAAAACGATATCATCATACCAGTGGTAAATTTAATGTTTTATAAACTGAAGTATTTACAGAATATGTATTAGCTACTATTGTTCTAGCTCCACAACTTTCTTTCCAAAAAACCAATCCCTTATTTAGTTTTTTTCCTGCTTCTTCACTAGAAATATTAAAATCAAAACAACGCCTTCCTTTACTAAAATGGTTGATCATGAAATCATAAAGTAAATCAATACTACCTAATTTATTTTTTTCAGAATTACCAGACACATATTGTGGATGTATGGTTGTTTCTGTTAAGAACAGTGTTGTTCCTGCAACTATTTTACCTTCTTTATAAGCATTAATTTGCTTTATATTTTTAGGAAAACGTGAAGCTAGCAATTTTATTTCGTCTAAAGTATGAACTGGTGAAGCGTTGTGTTTCTTTGAAAGGTTGGGTATTAAAACCTCATTCCAAAACCCTTCATAATTGTTATCTATTTCAATGGAAATTCCATGACGCTTTGCCTTATTGATTCCCTCTCTTCTATTCTTTTGAAAAGGTAACTTATCATAAAAATCAATTATCATTAACGCATCTCGATGTACTAGTTCTGCAGCTGCCTTATACATAAAATACTCTAACTCATCAGATGGCTGTTGATTATAAAAAGGAGGAATAATTTTTATTTCTAAACGTGGAGATCCATTAGTATTTAAGTACTCTAGAAGACCTTTAAAAATCTCAAAACTTTCTAATAATTTAGATTTCTTAGAAAGCAACAAACCTCCATATGTCAATCCTTTATGCGAGTATACTACTGAATCTTTAATGTGCGCAGGTAATAACGCAACAACATTGTCATCCTTAAAAACTAATAAAGAATAATCCTCAAACCTATCTTGATGATACTCCATAAAATCTCTATGAAATAAAAAAGTAGCATTCTTTGAATGCTTAACAAAAGCATCCCAAACAAGTTTATATTCTGGTTGGTATTTAACTACTTTGTAAGTGCTCAATGTGTAAGATTAATCTCTAATAATGTCATTATCATCTGGCTACCAAAATACAATAATTTTTAGTCTTCAAGTTACATTTATACTCAATTATTCTATATTTATACTCTAAAATCAAGACCTTGATAGTAAAAATCAAAAAAAGTGAAAACAAGCTACTTCTAATAGTTTATTTAGTTGTTTTCTTATATCTGATTTTTCAACCTGCTATATATTCTCCTGATACTCGCAGCTACCTAGAAGCAATGCCATACAGACATCTTGGATATGTAATTTTTATCAAATGTTTTGATTTATTTTTTAGCGGTAAAGTTTTCGATGTTTTAGTTATTACTTTTCAAGCTATTTTTGGGCTTTTAGCAACATTTGTTTTTTACACCAAGATTTCAAAACTGATTACGTTTAACTTAATCACTAAAATAGGATTATTCGCTTTTCTATTATTTCCTTTTCTTCCTCCATTAGAAGTTGCTAACAATATTTGTTCCGAAGGTTTGAGCTACCCTTTATACTTACTTTTTGTAGCTTTTGGGATAGATTTTTTCTTTAGTAACACTAAGTCTTTTAAGTATTTCATTGTAGTATTTTTATTATTGGCGTTAACCAGAGGGCAATTTATTATTGCTATAGTCCCTATTGCTTTTATGTATATTTTGAAACATAAAAAAACACTGTTTAAAAAACCACATTTAAATAGATTTATAGTTTTACTACTATTACCTGTAGTAGTCCTTTTAGCTGATAAAAGCTACCACAAATTAAAAGATGGTATTTTTATGTCCACTCCTTTTAGTTTTGTAAATATATCTACAGCTGCATTTTATGTATCTGAAAAAAGTGACTCCAACCAACTTACTGGAAATGACAAAAAGGTATTTGATATTTGCTACAACAAACTAGATAAGCAAAAGCTTTTATTAACTAACCAAAAAGAAGGTTCTTACAAAGATTACTACAGTTTTTTTCATAATCATATTCCTAATATTTGTAATAGAACAGTACATTATTATGGTAGAGCTTTTTTTTTGGAAGACGAACTATCTAACTCAACCCATTTAGAAATAGCTCAAGCACATTTATCTATAGAAAATACATTACGAAATATTTCATTTTCACTAATTAATCAAAATTTCAATAAATGGCTTAACTTGTTTTTTGCCAATTTAATTCATGCGTTCAATGGCATAGTCATACTTATTATTATTGTTACCGTATTTTCATTAAGCCTAATAAAATTATTTACAAGCAATAACAACAATTATTATTTGTTATTCATGTTGTCTGCATTAATACTATCAAACACACTTTTAGTTTGCTTAGCAAGCCATTCAATTATTAGGTATTTATTCTATAATTACGCTTTGTATTTTTTAATATTCATTATTCTATTTAAACAAATTAAACATGGAATCAAACATTGAATTATCTATAGTAATGCCATGTTTAAATGAAGCAGAAACTTTAGAGGTTTGCATCACTAAAGCACAATCATTCATAAAAAAACATAATATTAACGGAGAAATTATAATTGCCGATAATGGCAGTACTGATGGTTCTATTGCTATTGCTCAAAATCTTAATGCTAATGTTGTTCATGTAACAAACAAAGGTTATGGAAGCGCTTTAAAAGGAGGTATTGATGCCGCTAAAGGAAAATATATTATTATGGCTGATGCTGATGACAGCTATGACTTTGAAGCTTTAGATCTTTTTATACTAAAACTTAGAGAAGGTTATGATTTAGTTATGGGTAACCGATTTAAAGGTGGTATTAAAAAAAACGCGATGCCTTTTCTTCATAAATACTTAGGCAATCCTGTACTGTCGTTTATAGGTCGTTTATTCTTTAATATTAAAATTGGTGATTTTCACTGTGGTTTAAGAGGTTTTTCAAAAGAAGCTTATTTGAAAATGAATTTAAAAACAACAGGAATGGAGTTTGCCTCTGAAATGATTGTAAAATCAAAGCTTAATAACTTATCGATTACAGAAGTCCCAACAATTTTACATAAAGACGGTAGATCTAGACCTCCTCACTTAAACACTTGGAGAGACGGTTGGAGGCATCTTAGGTTTTTAATGCTTTATGCTCCTAACTGGCTTTTCTTATACCCAAGTATTTTATTAATGCTCTTAGGGTTTACAACATCTACATTGCTCGTTATAAAACCTGTTCACATCTACAATATTAGTTTTGACGTACACACACTACTATACACTGCAAGTATCTTTTTAATTGGATTTCAATTTTTTGTGTTTTATGCTCTCACCAAGATTTTTGCTGTTGAAAATGGGCTTTTACCTAAAAGTAATCGTTACAACAAACTGTTTAAATATCTTAATTTAGAATCTGGTTTAATCGTTGGGAGCCTGTTATTACTATTAGGATTTGGTTTAAGTGTCTACGGAACTACAGTTTGGAAGAATTTAAACTTTGGAAATCTAAATCCGTCTGACACATTGCGTATTGTAATTCCTGCTGCATTTACAATATTACTAGGCATACAAATTATTTTATTTAGTCTGTTTTTTAGCATTTTAAGTCTAAAAAGTCAAACTCAAAAAAACGAGTCAGTTTAATTTTTCAAAAACAAATAAGTTGTTCAAGCCGAACTGAAATTTTTTATGTTTCACCAACTTAAAGCTTTGTTTATCAAGCAAATCAAACACTTCTTTAATTTCAAAACCATAATGTTCGTCTAGAGACATACCATCAATTAATCTTAGCTTAGATAACACAACAAGTATATGATCAACCAATGGAGATGGAACTGTAATTATTACTCGTCCTTTAGATTTTAAAAACTTATCAAATTGACTATTAAATTGCTTTTGTTCTTCTCTTGGAATATGCTCTAACACTGCTAACATCACAATACAGTCAAATGTTTCATTATCAGGAATAGCTTCAGGGAATTTTCCTGACAAAAGTGTATGAATTCCTTTTTTAGAATCGTTTTTCAACAAAGGATCCAAACCTACACTAGCTTGAATATTTTTCTTCGCTAATTTCTTAAACAAATACCCATCAAAACATCCAATATCCAATATCTTGTCGTTAACTCTAACATATCGACTAGCTACATTTATTCTATAATCTCTTAAAAACCTATCAAGAAATTTCATATATAATCTTTAAAAGTAATTGCTCAATTTAATTGTAATAATTTGAACAAACTATTATTTACTACTATTAAATAAAAAAAGGAACTCTTTTATAGAATTCCTTTTTTTTAAAAATATATCAGTAATTATTAAATACTCTTGCTTCTCTTACGCTCAACTTCAGTCAATAAAATTTTACGTAAACGTAAGTGATTTGGTGTTACTTCTACGTATTCGTCTTTTTGGATATATTCCAAAGCTTCTTCTAACGAAAACTTAATAGCTGGAACAATTTTAGCTTTATCATCGGCTCCAGAACTACGTACGTTACTTAGCTTTTTAGTTTTTGTAACGTTAACTACCATATCGTCTCCTCTAGAATTTTCGCCAATAACTTGACCTTCGTAGATATCTTCTCCTGGATCAATAAAAAACTTACCTCTTTCTTGTAATTTATCAATAGAATAAGGAATTGCTGTACCTTTTTCCATAGACACTAAACTTCCGTTTTGACGCTCAGGAATTCCTCCTTTTATCGGTTGATATTCTTTAAAACGATGTGCCATTATAGCTTCTCCAGCAGTAGCTGTTAATAATTGGTTACGTAAACCAATAATACCACGAGAAGGTACAATAAACTCACATACCATACGCTCACCTTTAGCTTCCATACTTAGCATTTCACCTTTTCGCATGGTCACCATTTCTATAGCTTTCCCTGAAACCTCTTCTGGTAAATCAATAGTCATTTCTTCAACTGGCTCACATTTTACACCATCAATTTCTTTGATGATTACTTGTGGCTGACCAATTTGAAGCTCATAACCTTCACGACGCATCGTTTCGATTAATACTGAAAGATGCAATACACCTCTACCAAAAACCATAAATTTATCTGCACTATCAGTTTCTTCAACTCTCAATGCAAGGTTTTTTTCAAGCTCTTTGGTTAAACGTTCTTTAATATGACGAGAGGTTACAAACTTTCCGTCTTTACCAAAAAATGGTGAATCGTTAATTGTAAATAACATGCTCATTGTTGGCTCATCAATAGCTATGGTTTTTAAACCTTCAGGGTTTTCAAAATCAGCAACAGTGTCTCCAATATCAAATCCTTCTAAACCAACTAATGCACAAATATCTCCTGCCTCTACAGCATCTACCTTTTTACGTCCTAATCCTTCAAAAACATGAAGTTCTTTTACTTTAGATTTTACAACTGAACCATCTCTTTTTACTAATGAGATATTTTGTCCAGCTTTAAGCTCTCCTCTTGTTAAACGACCAATAGCAATTCTTCCTGTAAACGATGAAAAGTCTAGAGACGTTATTAGCATTTGAGTAGTTCCTTCTTCAATTTTAGGAGAAGGTATATGCTCAATTACCATGTCTAACAATGGTTCGATATTTTCGGTTTGTTTTTTCCAGTCTTCACTCATCCAGTTGTTCTTAGCAGAACCATAAACTGTTGGGAAATCTAACTGCCACTCTTCAGCACCTAATTCAAACATTAAATCAAATACTTTTTCATGAACCTCATCTGGTGTACAATTTTCTTTATCAACTTTATTTACAACCACACATGGTTTTAAACCTAAGTCAATAGCTTTTTGAAGTACAAAACGTGTTTGTGGCATAGGACCTTCAAAAGCATCTACAAGCAATAACACACCATCAGCCATATTAAGCACACGCTCTACTTCTCCACCAAAATCGGCGTGACCAGGAGTATCAATAATATTTATTTTGGTATCCTTATAAGTTACCGAAACGTTTTTTGAAGTAATTGTAATACCTCTTTCACGTTCTAAATCATTGTTATCAAGAATTAAATCTCCTGTATTTTCGTTTTCACGAAATAACTGACAATGGTACATAATTTTGTCAACCAAAGTAGTTTTTCCGTGGTCAACGTGAGCAATGATTGCAATGTTTTTAATACTAGCCATAATGACGTCTTATTTTAAGCGTGCAAATGTACGCTAAAATCTTTTGTAAAATACATCTATACAGATAATTCTTTAATGTTAAAGAAAAAATAACCTTGAGTTATAAAAACAGCCTCCTATGAAATTCAAAAAACTAATTTTCAGCAATTTAAAAACAAACCACACATTTTAACACTTAAGGAGTCGTTAGTTAATTAAATGTTATAGTCCATCTTAGCCATAATTTCTGTTCGTATATTACGTTAAAGATTATGATTAATAGTAAATAGCCAATTTAACCAACTGTGCTATACATATTGGTGATTTTACATCTGAACCCTTAAATTAATACAGATGAAAATAATTAGCAAATATTCAAAATTTGTCCCTTACCTATACTTTCTAGCAATAATTGCCTACTGGTTTACTGTTGTAAACCGTAGTGAAGGTATAAGCGCATACCCTATTTTACTGTTTGGTATTCCATTTTTATGGCAAGTACTAAAACCAAACCGCAAACTCAATTTTACATTAGGAATTACCTTTGTATGCTTGTCATCGTACATGATTTTAGCATACCTGTCTGATGTGCTTAACATTGTGTCGTTATCATACACTACCAAAAAGTTTATTTTGTATGGTGGCTTTTTAGCAATTGCCAATTTTATAATGGCATTATGGATTATAAGAAATAGTTTAAAAAGAAGCTTTTAAATGATTATCTTTGCTGCTGAAATTTTCAAACAAAAAGCAGATGAATCTTAACGAAGTTCCTAAACTAAAACACACTAATTCTGATAACTTTTTCTTGCTTTGTGGCCCATGTGCCATTGAAGGTGAAGACATGGCTTTACGTATTGCTGAAAAGGTAATTTCTATTACAGATAAACTTGAAATCCCTTATGTATTTAAAGGTAGTTTTAAAAAAGCTAACAGAAGTAGAATAGACAGTTTTACAGGAATTGGTGATGAAAAAGCTCTTAAGATTTTAAAGAAAGTATCTGAAACGTTTGATATTCCTACAATAACAGATATACATGAGGTTTCTGATGCTGTTATGGCTGCCGAATATGTTGACGTACTTCAAATCCCTGCTTTTTTGGTTCGTCAAACCGATTTAGTGGTTGCTGCAGCACAAACTGGCAAAGTGGTAAACTTAAAGAAAGGACAGTTTATGAGTCCTGAAGCCATGAAACACGCTGTACAAAAAGTTAAAGATTCTGGTAGCGACAAAGCTTGGATAACGGATAGAGGAACTATGTTTGGCTATCAAGATATGATTGTAGATTTCAGAGGAATTCCTACCATGAAGCAATACGCTCCTGTTGTTTTAGATGTTACTCACTCCCTTCAGCAACCTAACCAAAGTGCAGGTGTAACTGGTGGACGACCAGATATGATTGAAACCATTGCTAGAGCTGGAGTTGTAAACAATGTAGACGGTTTGTTTATTGAAACGCATTTTGATCCTGCAAATGCAAAAAGTGATGGTGCTAACATGCTACATTTAGATAATCTAGAACAATTGCTTACCAACTTAACTGCAATTAGAAAAACTGTAAACAGTCTTTAATTTTGGAACTTAAAATACGTCAAGCTACACTAGAAGACATACCTGAAATTACTTCTGTTTTCAGAGACACCATAAGAGCTATAAACTCTAAAGACTATTCTGAAAAGCAAATACAAGTTTGGGCTTCTGGAGCAAATGATCTTGATAAGTGGGAAGACAGGATAAAAAACAACTACTTTATTGTTGCTGAAAATGAAGACCGCATTGTAGGCTTTGCTTATTTAAAAAATGGCAATTATTTTGATGGTTTGTTTGTTCATAAAGATTACCAACGTCAAGGTATAGCTATAAAGCTTATGCGAATTATTGAGTCTAAAGTTATCACCAATGGCTATGAGATAATTAAGTCTGATGTTAGCATTACTGCATTACCTTTTTTTGAAGACCAATATTATATTGTTGAGAAAAAACAAAAAAAGTCTTTCAAAGGACTCGTGTTTGAAAACTATATAGTTTATAAAGAGCTATAGTTATTTCATAAATGACGAATTCTTAAAGGCTTCTACTTCTCTAAGGATACTAATAAAAATGCTGTCATCGATATTGTCAAGTTGTTTATAACGTAACGATTTAATCTTCTTTCGTTTTTCCGAAACTAAGCAATCTGCATGTTTTGTAATGTGGTTAGCATGCCAAAACCCAACATCAATATAATCTTTACTTTTATTGAGATAACAAATTGGTCTTGTGCCAATATAATAGCATGGAATTTTCCATTTATACTCCAAATGCGCCTCAGGAAATGTATGCTCTATTAATATTTGAACGTGCATTAATATAGACTTAAAAGGCTCTTGTTGGTTATAAATATAAGCTTCTGCTGGTTTCACTTGGTTCTAGTTTCATTTCAAAATTAACAAAAATTTATATCCAAAAACTAAAATAAATTTACTTACTTTGTAATTCAAAGTACTTTTATATGGAGTCAAAAGATTATTTAAAAGACATAAGCGAGATTAAAAACTTGATGAACAAGTCGTCTCGTTTTATTTCACTTAGCGGTCTCTCAGGGATTCTCGCTGGTGTTTACGCGCTTGTTGGAGCTGCAATAGCATATTATATTGTATCAAATTCGGTAAGAGGTTATCTTATTCTTGATGGTACTATCTTTAATATCTGTTTTGCAATTCTGTTAGGCGTTGCATTTTTAAGTATTGTTACTGGTATTTATTTAACCACAAAAAAAGCCAAAAAAAACAATGAGAAAATATGGGATAGTTCATCAAAACGCTTATTGCTAAACTTTTTGGTTCCGTTAATTACAGGAGGTATTTATATACTCATTATTTTAAAACAAGAACGTTATGGTCATACTGCTGCCTTAATGCTTATTTTTTATGGATTAGCATTAATAAGTGCTTCAAAATACAGTATTGGAGATATTAGATATTTAGGATTTACCGAAATAATTTTAGGTTTAATTTGTGCATTAATGCCTAGTTACGGATTTTGGTTTTGGGTTTTAGGTTTTGGTGTAATGCATATTATTTATGGTACACTAATGCATTTTAAGTATGATAGAAAATGAAATTGAAACCGAAATACAAACTAAACCAAAAACATGATTGATGATTAAAAAATTATTATTCTGGTTTGTATTTATATCAATTGACGTAGCTCTGTATATTATTATTGGTTTAATTCTATTAAATTATGAAGATACTTGGGACTCTACAAAAGGTTATTATTGGAGTTTAGGAGGAATGACATTAAGAGAGAAAGTAGCATATATTTCATATTATATTTTAATTGTTATAAACATTTTAATTATAATTTATTTAAGCTTTAAATTTTTTAAATATTTAAAAAAAAGATTCTTGCCTTAGCAAGAAAGTGATGAGCATAATTAACAACATAAATAAAGTTTTTGATCACCGAATTAGATTAGGCATCATGTCTATTTTAATGGTAAATGAATATGCAGATTTTAATACACTTAAAGAGCTTTTGGGTGCAACCGATGGTAATCTTGCTAGCCATACAAAAGCATTGGAAGCTGCAGAGTATATTAAGGTTGAAAAGCAATTTATTGGACGAAAACCCAACACACGCTACTCTACCACAACACTTGGTAAAGCAGAATTTAAAAAGCATATTGAAGCTCTCGAAAAATTAATTAACAAACAATAAATATATTTTTTATTAATCTACTTTGAAATTCAAAGTACTTTAAATACAAACAACATGGAACATCAACAAAAACAACAGAACAAATTTGGACATTGGATTAAAACTTCAATCACTGCTAGAATGCTAATGGTTGGCTTCTTAGTAATTATATTACTTATTCCGTTAGCGTACATCAATAGTTTAATTACTGAACGCTCCATGCGACAACAAGATGTAGTTAATGAAATCAATGAAAAATGGGGAAATGAAGTACTCGTTTATGGTCCTATTTTAAAACTCCCTTACAAGACCTATTCTGAAACAAAAACTTATAACGATAAGACAAAAACTTATCTTACCGAAACCACTACGCATATTAATTATGCTTACATTTTTCCTGAGAGTTTAGATGTTGCTTCCAATGTAAATTCAAAAACCTTAAAAAGAGGCAACTTTGAATCTGCAGTTTACACAACTGCTATGGATTTTAAAGGATTTTACACCAAACCGCAACTTCAACTTAAAGACATAAAAGACGAAGATATTATTTGGGACAAAGCCACAGTACTTATTAAAACTTCAAACTTAAAAGGTATTAAAAATGAAATGAATCTTAAGCTTAATGATAGTAGTTACACGTTTGAAACCAACTTTAGCGATAATCCCAAAAACTATAGTGGTTATTTAGATGAGTTAGAATCTGGTTTCTTAAAAGAAAGCGACGTACCAAAATATGCCAATATCAATTTCAATTTCAGTATTGCATATAATGGCAGTAAAAGCATAAAAGTTGTTCCTATAGGAAAAACCACTACAATGCACATGAGTTCCAATTGGGCAGATCCAAGTTTTACAGGTAACTATCTACCTGATGATGAAACAAAAGAAATTACAAAAGACGGTTTTAAAGCCAACTGGAAAGTGCTTCATATCAATAGAGCCTTTTCGCAACAGTACCTTAACAAAATACCAAACCTCAACAAGTTTGCGTTTGGAACCAAGTTTGTTGTAATGGTTGATGAATATCAAAAAAGTGAACGTTCAGCTAAATATGGCTTTTTGGTTATTGGTCTTACATTTTTAGTGTTTTTCCTGATACAAACTATGAGTAAAATAAATATTCATCCGTTTCAATATTTAATGATTGGTTTAGCACTAACTATGTTTTACACCTTATTGGTTTCCATTTCAGAACACAGTGACTTTTTAAAAGCCTATTTAGTGGCAGGAGTTTCGGTAGTTGCACTTATTACACTATACTCTAAATCAATATTGAAAACGTTAAAATTCCCACTGTTTATTGGCTTGTCTTTAACCGCATTATACACGTTTATATACGTGATAATTCAGTTAGAAAACTATGCATTATTGGTTGGTAGCGTTGGCTTGTTCATAATACTTGCTATTGTAATGTTTGTGTCTAGAAAAATTGATTGGAATAACGGTTAGTTTTATTAGTTGGTGAGTGAATCCTCGCTCCTCTTTCAATTTTTATTTTGAAATGAGCGAGGTTTCATTAAAACATTTTTATGATACAGAAATCAATACTAATAGGAAAACAATGTGCACTTTTAAGCTTTATAATTGGCACTTTTCTTTTTATGATTTTCTTTTTAGAACAATCAATGCTCTTATTAAAAACAGGAATCATTTACATTTTAGTATCATTTTTCATAAATACTTTTGTTATAATTCACTTAATATACTTAGCAATTTTTAATCCGAAAGAAAGAATAGATTTAGTACTAACTTGCGGAATTCTATTACTTAACATTCCTATTGTTATTGGATATATCTATTTACTTTCTATTTCTATTTTCCCAACTAAATATTAGCGTTATGACACTAAAATTCAACAAAACATACTTTGCGTTTTTTACCTTACTTCTAGTAGTTGAAGTTGCTATTGCTATTTTCTTAAAAGAAGGTTTTATTCGTCACACTTTTGGCGATTATTTGGTGGTTATTTTAATGTATACATGTATTAAAAGTTTTAGTAATATAAAGCCACTTGCTGCTGCAGTTGGTGTATTACTTTTTGCTTTTAGTATTGAATTTTTGCAGCTCTTCAATTTGTTGGATGTCTTAAACTTAAGAGACAGTCACCTTGCAAAACTCATACTTGGTAGTACGTTTCACATTAGTGATTTAATAGCCTACACTCTTGGAGTCTTAACCATTTTATGTATTGAACATTTAAAAACATCAAAATCATGAACACCATAAAAAGCTTACTATTCAATCGTTTCAAACTTATTCTAATACTTACAGCTTCGTTAGGGTTAAGCATTGTTTTGTTAATGATTCGAGCTAAAATAACGCATTCCTTCTTCTTCCTATTTTTAGTATGGAATCTCTTTTTGGCTATCATTCCGTATGGTATCACAACCTATTTAAGCAGTATTTCTAAACCTAAAAAACTTGTGTTCGTATTTTGGTTTTTAGTTTGGTTGCTCTTTTTACCAAACGCACCTTATATTGTTACCGATTTATTGCACCTAAAAATAAGCTCAAACCCAATGCTGTGGCTAGACGTGTTACTAGTAACCTCATTTGCCTACAACGGTTTAATGCTTTTCTTTTTGTCTTTATCTGATATGGAAAAACTATTGCATCAGTATATCAACAAAAAGTACATTACATCAATACTGTTATTACTTTTCGGTCTTACTGCATTTGGCATTTATCTTGGTAGATTTTTACGCTATAATTCATGGGAAATCATACATCAACCTTCTGCAATATTTACTGATATTTTTGAAATCATTTTTAAACCCAATATTGAAGCTTGGGTATTTACAATAACCTTTGGTAGTTTTTTAGCGATTTCTTTTTGGATGCTGAAAGTTTTAAAAGAAAAAGCAACCGTTATTTAACTATTCCAAACCATCAACATAATCCTGAAGGTATTTAAAACGCTCAGTCAATTGACCATTTTCAGTAATTTTTGCACGTTGCAATACACCATCAGCATCGTTGTTGTAAAATGCAGGTATCACATGTTCTAAAAACATATCACCAAAACCTTCACTTGCATCTTTTGGCAACTCACAAGGTAAGTTATCAACTGCCATTACTGTTATTGCACCTTCGGCGTTATATGCTACTTCTTTTTCGGTTTGCGGATTATAACCGTAAAACGGATCTGCAATAGTAGAAGGCCTTATAGTTGAAGCCACTGGTCCATCAATATCGCAAGACACATCAGCAACTAGGTTAATTCTAAACGCTTTATGTTTAGCATCTTCTCTAGTGAATAAAAATGGTGCATTGTTACCATAAAAATGTCCAGCAATAAAGTAATCGGTTTGCTTAGCATAAGGCATAAAATTACTTTCATATCCTGATGGATCGTTGTAAAACTCATATTTATCACCAACCTTACCATCTTTACGTTTATTATACTCCATAACATCAACCATACAATATACTGGCTCTGTAAATTCTGAAGTTAAATACAATGCATCACTAACTTGTTTAATACCCAAATGGTCTAAAATTTCTTTAGCACCATAAGCTACTTTACCTGTACCAGATAACAGTATTTTTACAGTAGGAATTGTAATTTTATCCAACTCTGCTTTGACTTCATCTAAATCAGCAAGGGTTTCAACTTTTGGTAAATCAAATAAATTGTCTCTTAAACCCAAAGCTCTAAAACCGTTGTAAGCACCTACCAAACCTGCATAACGACCGAAACCAATTAAACGCGCATTATCTTCTCTAACAATAGTTTCATGGTCATATAGCTCTATATTTTTTTCTAAAATAGCTTTAAGCAATTTTCTATTATAAGGTTGTTTTTTTATGGTATGCGAAAAGAAAAAGTATTTTTTATTAGGAATTAAAGCCTCAATAGGCACTTCTTTTACACCTATCATCACATCACAATCAGACACGTCTTGAGACACATCAAACCCTTTTGAGGCATAATCCTTATCAGGAAAAACTCTAATATCTGAAGACTCTACCTTAAATTCTGATTTTGAAAACAAAGACTTTGCCTCAGCTAGTTTTTCTGGTGAAAATACAACACGTCTATCAGGTGGATTTTTACGTTCTTTAATGATTGCGAATTTCATATAAATAAGTATGTTATGATGATAACTGACAGTTTTGGTCAATTATAATATTGGTATAAAATTTGTACGAAAATAAGAGTAAAAGTAGGGTTATACAAACTTTTTAATAACTTTGCAAACTGTCTTTTTAAGACAATAAAGGGGTCGACTGGTTTTGACAGCGAGACTCATTAAACGGTAAGCACGTCGTGTAACGACCATGATACACGTAAAAGGCTAGGTCAACTTTTTAAACGGCGAGAATAACTACGCTTTAGCTGCTTAATCTGAATCATAGTAAGATCAGGCCTCGTCCTACAAGGTAGGAAAGCTAAATGTCTCCTGAAAGCCTTGGTTAATGGCGTTCTAATTAGAGGCATCGTAAAGATTAACTAAGATAGTGTAGCGCTTTGATGCACTTTCGAGATACAAAAGCTAAGTTGTAAGTAGGCTGTCTTTTGCCAGCTTACAATCGAAAAAACAATAACAGACTAAACGTGTAGAAAGCCCTTTGATAGCTTGTTTGGACGAGGGTTCGAGTCCCTCCGACTCCACAAAAAAGGACAATTTCATAGTGTTTTGAAATTGTCCTTTTCTATTTTTTACTTTCAGCTCTCTATATTTTTAACAAAACACTAAGTTCATTCAGTTTTCTTATCAGTAAAATCATTGTAATTTTACAAAGATGTTATTTATTAAACCATCAACTAACTATCCTATGAAAATTTTTGATATTAAAGACAAAGTAATTGTAATCACTGGTGGCTATGGTGTTCTTGGATCTAGTATTGCTAAACACATGATAAATTCTGGAGCCAAAGTTGTTATTTTAGGTCGCAACGAATCTAAAGCCAAGGACTTTGCTAAAGCACTATCCTCAACACACGCTATTGGTTTAAAAGCCGATGTTTTAGACAAAGAAAATCTTATTAGTGTAAAAGATTCCATTATAAAGACGTGGAAACAAATTGATGTTCTTATCAATGCTGCTGGCGGAAACATGCCTGGAGCCACATTAGCTCCAAACGAGTCGCTTTTTAATATTTCCGTTGAAGATTTCAGCAAAGTCACAGATCTTAATCTTATGGGAACCGTAATCCCTTCGTTAGTTTTTGGAGAACACATGTCTACTCAAGATAGTGGTTCAATTATTAATGTTTCATCTGTAGCTGTTGCACAAGCTTTAACTCGAGTTGTTGGTTATTCGGCATCAAAAGCTGCTATGGAAAACTTTACGCGCTGGATGGCCGTTGACATGGCTTTAAAATTTGGTGACAAATTAAGAGTCAATGCCATTATTCCAGGATTTTTTATTGCAGATCAAAACAGACGTTTATTAACCAATGATGATGGTTCTTTAACACAACGAGGTGAGACTATCATTAAAAACACACCTATGAAACGTTTTGGTGAAGCTAAGGAACTTAATGGAGCTGTACATTTACTAGCAAGTGAAGCTTCACGATTTATGACAGGATCAACTATTACAGTGGATGGTGGGTTTAACGCTTTTAGTGGTGTTTAAATAAAGTGTGTATTTTAAAAAATTCTAACTCATTTGAGGTTTTTCTTCTGATTAACCACATAAACATTCATCACCAAGCTTACAAGAATTAACAATATTCCTGAAACGCTCATAAAAGTATAACCTTCTTGAAACCAAATTACACCTACTAGCATTGTAAAAATAACCTCAATGTATTTTAAAGGTGCTACCAATCGTGTTTCAGACTGTTGCATTGCTTTGGTCATATAGACTTGTCCGTAGTAGCCCGTAACTCCTAAACTAATCAAGACCAACCACTCCCAACCTTGAGGCGTTATCCAATAATTAATGCAAAGAATTCCACTAACCACAAAAGACATAGTCATAAAATAATTGACAACCACAATAGGATGATCTTTATTTCCAATTTGTCTTATAACAACAAACACTAAACCAGTAAAAACCGCAGAAATAATAGCCATCAAAAATCCCAATCCAATCATGCTTAAGTCAAATCCCTTTAGCATTAAAACACCTACAAATGCAGATATAAAAAACAACCACTGCAAAGGTTTTATACGCTCTTTTAAAATGAATAAGGCAAAAATTGCAGCAAATATTGGAGCTACATATCGAATGGAAACTGCAGTTCCTGCTGGTAATAATTTTAAGGATGAAAAAAACAAGGTCATTGCAATTAATCCGCAAGCACTTCTTAATAATAAAAGTTTTACTTTATTGCCAACAATTGAAATGTTATGTTTAATCAGAAATGGATATGTAAAAAAAAGCGATCCTAAAGCCCTAAAACACACAATTTGATACACGTTGAATTTCCCAAGATACTTCACACCAACATTTAGCAATGTAAATGCCAATGCACTAATAATCATAAATTGGATGGCTTTTCTCAAAAAAGTATTTTAATTATGCTTTGAAGTTGTAAAAGTATGGGATAACAACCACTTTTCACAAGTAAAAGTCCAAAATTGACTTGTATATTTACGTCCCAAGCCAAAACCATGTCCACCTTTTTCATAAATATGAAGTTCAGCAGGTACTTGATGTTTTTTTAAAGCCATATAATATCTTAAGCTATTTTCTACAGGAACCGATTTGTCATCCGTTGCATGAACTATAAATGTCATTGGTGTATGCTCATCAACTTGTAATTCGTTTGAGAATTGCTGCATACGTTCAAAAGAAGGACTTTCACCTAACAGATTCGTTTTGGAACCTTGATGCGTAACGCTATCATCCATTGAGATGACTGGATAAATTAAGATTGAGAAATCAGGTTTAGCACTTGTATTATCGTGCTTATAGACACCTAAATCATATTGTGTTGACAAAGTAGCAGCTAAATGACCTCCAGCAGAGAACCCTAAAACACCTACTTTACTAGGATCAATATTCAATGCTGCAGCATGACGTCTTACATAACGCATAGCTTCTTGCGCATCTTGTAAAGGCCCAACAGATTTATTTTTCATAATACTATCTGAAGGCAATCTGTACTTCAACACAATAGCAGTAACACCAAGCGTATTTAACCATTCAGCAACTTTAAAACCTTCTTTATCCATAGACAAATGACGATAACCACCTCCTGGACAAATCACAATTGCTGTACCATTAGGTTTTTTAGGTTTATAAATTGTAAGCGTTGGTTTTACAACTTTTTGGATTTTTACTAAAACACCATTATCTAAAACGGGTTTCTCTTGGTAATTTGAGTTATTAATAGCATCAGGAATATCGTTTTCCCACAATGCAACCGTTGTTTGAGAATGCATCGCAACAGAAACTAATATCAGCAACAAGACACCTATTGTTTTTTTCATAATCGATTTAATTTACTGCACTTGGAACAGTTTGTTTTTCTCCAATCACAACTTCATTAAACCGAACATTTTTAGTGTTAGTCAAGGTCATTCCGTTTTTTGCCGATTTGATTGTGATATGATCCAACCAAACATCTTCAACTTTAAGTTTGGGATAGCCTTCAATGACGATTGCAGTATTTGAAATTTCACCAAAGCTTACATTGGAAATATAAATATTTGATATTTTGGACGGAAAGAATCCGCTACCTTCTCCATGGTAGTTTAATGTCACATAAATAGCGTCTTCAGCATCTAAAAACTGAGTGTTTTCTACGTAAATATTTCGGATAAAACCACCTCTATCTGAATTGGTTTTAAGATAAATACCACGTTTCACATAATCGACGGCCTTATTATCGTATGCGTATACATTTTCTACACCAGCAGACATTTCACTACCAATTACAATGGCATGCAAGCCTTTAAAATTATTGTTTCTGATAATGATATTTTTTGAAGGCATTTCGGAAGTATTTCGACCATCATTGTCCCTTCCTGCTTTAATGGCAATATTATCATCAGCATTGTTGAAGGTTACATTTTCAATAAGCACGTTTTTAGACTGCTCAATATCCAATCCGTCATTGTTTTTATTATGCGCATCATACCGAATTCCGCGTAGCGTAACACTTTCACTTTTCAGTAAATGCACACACCAAAATGGTGCATCTTCAACTTTGATATCTTCAATTAAAATGTGTTTCGAATTCACAAACTGAACCAGTTGTGGTCTAAGAAAAAATCCACCACCAAAAACACGATCTTCAACAGGCAATTCCTTGTGATTCATATCGCGACTCACCTGCTTTCCTTTTGCTTCTTTAGGTTTCCATGCGCTCCACAATGAGTGACCTTCGCCATCAATAGTACCTTTTCCAGTTATCGCCACGTTATTGACGTTGTAACCATAAATCATCGGACTGTAATTGTACAGCGTCGTACCTTCCCAACTTGTTAAAACCATGGGGTAATCTTTAGGGTTTGTTCCAAAAACCAAAGTAGCACCTTCCTCCAAATGTAATCTTACATGACTTACAAAGTGAATTGGACCATTAATTTTATAAATACCCTTCGGAACGACAATCGTACCTCCATTTTGTTTTGAACATACTTTCATTGCCTTGTCAAAAGCGGATTTACAATCTTTGACGCCATCACCTTTAGCGCCAAAATCAGTAATTTGTACTGTATATTCAGGAATTGTTGGCAGAAGAATTTGACGTTCAATACTTGCAACTATTGAATCTCTATTGTATTGCTCCTGAGCCTTGATGTGAACAGTAATCAAAAACAGAATAAGACATACGAAACGTTTCATAAATTACTGTTTGAAAAAAGTTGTGCTTTCTGGAAGGTTATCCTGAAGTGCTTGTACTGCTAATTTTGCCACTTCAGTTGCTCCTAAAACTGATAAATGTGTATTGTCTTCTTTACCTTCGGGATAATATGGAATTTCATTAGGCGCATAATGCAGGTGCAATTTCTTAGAGTCTTCAACACCATACGACTCTTCCAACTGTTCGGTTAAATACTGTAAATCAACAAGTGGTACATTATATTCTTTAGCTACCATTCGAACTACCAAAGGATACACATCATGTGTATCTACCAAGGTTGAATCTTCATTGAAATTTCGTCGAACAATAGACGTAAACAGTACTGGGTTTGCGTCTTTGGCTCTAGTGTCTTCAACAAACTTTATAAGGTTATTTCGGTAGGCTGTAAACGGATTGGTAAAGCGTTTAGGCGCATTCTTTTTTTGGTCGTTATGCCCAAATTGAATAAACACATAATCCCCTTTTTTCAATTTTACATAAACTGAATCCCAACGTTTTTCATCAATAAAACTTCGCGTACTACGACCATTAACCGCGTGATTTTCCAAAGTAACATTATCGTTTAAAAATTGAGGCAACATTTGACACCAACCACGTTCTGGGTTGTCTTCAGGATTTGGTTTGTTAGACATTGTGGAATCGCCAATGCTATAAATTGTAATAGGGTTTTGTGCAACCTCAACCTTTTCCTTTTCAACCTGCTCATTGCACGACTGAAAAAGTACAATGAGTAAAATAAGTGCAAATTTATAATGCTTCATACCATTCTTTTTCTGAACTGTCTTTATGATTTCCTAATACATTTTTCAATGTATATTTTTTTGCTTCCTTCTTAGATAATTGATGTGACCAATCCACACGTTCCTTAGGTTGAAAGCCTTTTCCTTTATTACTATATTCTGCATAGAAAGCTGTTTTTTCAGCTTCAGGTTTTGACCAATTATGCCAACCTATTGGCAAGATATGCTCTCCTAATTCGCAATCTATAAAAACAGTTTGCGCATACAATCGCCATGGTCTTCCAAGATACACTTCATCAACGTCTTCACTTGCAGTAAGCTTACAGTTTTTAAATACATAACCAAATGCAGCATCTTGTGGTGTAGAGGCAGCAGTAACATAGGAATTCTTTTTACTGTGAATATGGCAATTATCAAAAAACGCTGTTGCACTTCCGAAGATAAAATCGGTTGTCCCTTCAATATAACAATCCTTGAAATACTGCTTTCCTTTTCCTGATGCATACAAAGTATCTTGGTTACCCAAAAGATTACAATTAGCAACAACAACTTCATCAGAAAATATAGACAAAGCCACAGCTTGCCCAACTTCACCTGAAGAATTTTCAATGGTGAGATTTTTCAAAATTACATTATTAGCTTCAACTAAAAGTGTGTAGGTGTGAAAAGTACTATTTCTCCCTAAGCCCATTTTATTAAAATAATCATCATAAGTAATGACCGTTTGTTCTTTGCTCTCTCCAACTAAAGCTAGGTTTTCATTCCACTCATAAATTTTTATTTTCTCTTTGTAAACTCCATTTTTGATAAAAATTGTAATACGCTCATACGGAAAAGCCTTAGTGTTATTGATAGCTTCAACAATACTTGTATAATCTCCGCTTCCATCTTGTGCCACGACAATTTTCATAGGGTTTTTGGGAGACTTTTGTGATTGTAAATCATATTTTTTCTTCCACTCAGGATATTGGTCCAATACAGCTTGTGGTTTATTAGTGTACCATGCATAACCATTTCTACGTTCTTCTCCTATTTCGGCAAGTGTACTTTTTTTAATTCCATCTCTATCGCAAAAAAATGGAGTATTATCATCAAGTTCCATAAAACGAGCCCAAATAGCAGGTGCTTTTTCATCAGGCACCATCCTTTTATCAACTATTTTACCAACATCATCATAAACCCTGTCTTTTCTTAAACCTGTAATTTTTGTTTTTTCAAACCAATTCACAGCACTATTCACTGCATTGATAATTTCATTGGAAGGGTTTTCAACTGACATAAGAAGTAGAACTACATTAGCAGATTCGGCTCCACTTAACGAAGGTAGTTCATAAGCTCTTGCTTTAGCAGGTTGCAATGTGTTTTCATCATGTTGCGCACACCAAGACGTTAAAACTCCGTTTTGTTTGTATTGGGTTTTTAAAATACAATCAATGCCTCTATGATAAGCAAGATTTACTTTTTCGAGTTGAGATTTTTCAAGAGTGATTGAATAAAATCCTGTGTTTAACTTTAATTCGCTTAAAAGCTTCATCACATTATACATTGCATCATCATTGTACGTAATATGTGTATAGTATCCTTTTTTTAATGGATAAAATTGTGGCCAACCTCCATTGTCATACTGTGCTTCCAAAATATAACCTAAACCTTTTAAAAAAGCTGCTTTATAGGTTTCATCTTGGGTTTGCCTAAACATTTTTGATAAAAAAAGCATTTCTTGTATAGTAGCTCCATTATCTATTGTAGCATTATCACCTACCGATTTTAAGTTTAATAGCTCTTGCTTTTCTTTTTCTGAAAGTGGCTTGTGCATTTGTATGTTTTTTGGCCAACCTCCAACATCTCTTTGATACAGTAATACATTTTGAGCTACTTCCTTGGCTTCATCTGTAGCAAACCAAGAAGCCTCTTTACCGTAGATAATATGCCTCCAAGATTTATCGTGTACCTGAGACTGAACATTAAGAGTAATTAATGCTATTAAAATTACTAAGTATGTTTTCATTTATAAGTGCTTGTATTTTTAACTATTATTTCTGAATTAATTATCTATAAATCTATAATTCGCCTTTCAGTATTACTCTTTAAAGCAGCTTCAATAATTTCAATGACTGCTTTACCTTCTTCTGCCGAAACTGGTAATGGTTTATCATTTCTTATGGATTCGTAAATTTTATCGTAGAAGACCATGTAATTACCAGCTTCTGAAGTAATATATTCTTTAACAGAAACATTTTCTTTTTGAGTGTGTAGCAAACCTTGTTCCGAAGCAGGCTCAATTCCACAGTTTTTTACATCTGGTGAAATGCCTCTTTGAAGTTCAGCTTCCTGAACATCTGCTTTTGATTTTAAAAACGAGCCTTTTTTACCATGAATAACATAAGATGGAATAGGCTGCTTAACAAAATAACTTGATTTTAAAGTTACCTTATGATTGCTATAAAAAAGTTTTACATCAAAATAGTCTGCTACTTTAGATTGTTCTCTAAAACTATCTATGTTAGCAAAAACAGCTTTGGGTTTTCCAAACAACACTAAAGCTTGATCAATGATATGTGAACCTAAATCATAAAGGCTTCCTACGCCTTCGGTTGGTGTTTCTTTATGAACTTTATAACTCAACTCAGGATCAAATCTATCATAATGAAATTCTGCTTCAACAATATCTCCAAGTGTATTATTGTCTACAATTTTTTTCACTGTTAAAAAGTCGCTATCCCATCTTCTATTATGAAACACAGCCATTTTAACATTATTAACCTTTGCTAATTGTATCAATTCATCTGCTTCTTCAGCACTAGTTGTAAAAGGCTTTTCAACCACAAGGTGCTTGCCTGATTGAATAATCTGTTTTGCAAAATTATAGTGAGTAATATTTGGCGTATTTAAAATAACCAATTCAATATTATCATCTTTTAAAAGAGACTCGAGAGTTCTAAATGTTTTTATTTTAGAGTACTTTTCTTGCGCAAGGTTTTTAGTCCGCTCTAAAACTCCATAAAGATTAAACCCCTTGTTCGTGTTCACAAAAGGCGCATGAAATAAAAGCCCACTCATCCCAAATGAACAAAGGGCTGTATTGATTGGTTTCATTTATCGCTTAAATTATATTTTTTAATTACCAGGTATTTTAATTCAGTGTCTCCAACATTTCTAATACCATGCAATGAGTTAGGTGGACAATAAAAGCTAGTATAAGGGCCAGCAACTACAGTTTCTCCATTTAGAAAAAATTCAGCTGTACCTTCCAAGACAAAAAAGAACTCATCTTCTTCATGTTTATGTGGCTCATGTGTTGCCTTGTGTGGTTCTACAACACTTAATTTTAATGTTCTACCATCAAGAAATTCTTTATCAGCAAACCAATATTGATAACCAACTTTTGTACTCTGTGAATTCTCTACATTTAAAGTATTAACACATTGCTCTATGGTCAACTCTTTATTCGAGTTATTTTGAGCAAAAAACGTAGTATTTAAAGCTAAAGCAACAACTAAAAAAGCACTTATTCTTTTCATATTTTCTTGATAGAATTAAGATAGTAAAATGAAGTTTTGAACCACCAATATAATATTCATAAAAACTGTAATCGATTGCATAAATATATTTATTAATTTATCAAATGCAAAGTTGTGATCATTAATTAACATTTTACAGAAGAAAGATAATGTACTAAACTACAGTAAACATAAAACATTTAAAACCTCAGATGAAGCCAAATAAAACGACTGATTTATAACAACGTACAAATGATGAAATAAAAAATCACAACTATAAATTACCTATACAAAAACAGCATGAAAACCAAACTAACAATCGATTACATAATTATTGTCTTTTAATAAAATATAAACCTAAATCAAGCATTAATTTAATTCGTTAACGAAGAAAACAGAACATACTAGTTAATAATCCGCAATTTTTAGTGCAAAAAATTAGCATATTAAAAAAATAGGAGTGAATTATTTGCGTATTTAAAAAATAATGATAAATTTGTGCAATCGATTACATTTAATACTAACTAAACTAACAGTTTTCATGTGTAACATTTTAATAGATTTTTTGTTTTTCAAATCTAAGAAAGGAAAAACATCAAGGTTTTATTCTATAAAACCTTTTTCGTTAATGCTATTCGCATTTTTTGTATTTAGTAGCACATTTACTTATGCTCAAAATAGCACAGTAAATGGAACAGTAACTGCAGAGGATATGGGAGGTCCTCTTCCTGGTGTAACAGTTCAAGTAAAAGGAACCTCAACAGGAGCAGTAACCGATTTTGATGGAAATTATTCAATAAGTGTTAGTGGCTCTAATGCTATTTTGGTATTTTCTTATGTTGGCTACGTAACTCAAGAAGTCAGTGTATCAGGAAAAAGCACTGTTAACGTAGTCCTTAAACCAAGCCTTGAAGCTTTGGATGAAGTAATTGTTGTTGGTTATGGAACTGCAAGAAAATCTGATTTAACAGGCTCAGTAGTATCTATAGGTGGTGATGATTTAAAAGAGCAAGGTATATCTAACGTAGCTGAAACACTTACTGGTCGTTTAGCTGGTGTTCAGGTTTTATCTACCGAAGGTTCGCCTGATGCAGAAATAAACATTAGAGTACGAGGAGCTGGTTCGCTAACGCAAGATAGTTCTCCATTAGTAATTGTTGATGGTTTCCCTATCAATAGTTTAAGTGATATTTCTCCTACTGATATTGAAACTATAAGTGTACTTAAAGATGCTTCTTCTACAGCTATATATGGTTCTAGAGGTGCTAATGGAGTTGTTATCATAACAACAAAAAGTGGTAAAGAAGGAAAAATATCTGTAAATTATAACATGTTCTATGGTATTAAAAAACTAGCTAATACTATTGATGTTTTATCGCCTGAAGATTATGTTAAATGGCAATATGAATATGCTTTATTAGATGAGCAACCAGAATCTTACGAAACCTACTTCGGTTTATATGATGACTATGATCAATATATAGGAATGAGAGGAAACAACTGGCAAAAACAGATATACGGAGAAACTGGTGAGGTTCAAAGTCGTGATTTATCAATTAGAGGTGGATCAGAAAAAATTAACTATAACTTCAATTACGCTTTATATGATGAAAAAACAATTATGGTTGGTTCAGACTTTAAGAGAACTAACCTTTCATTAGCATTAAAAAGTGAAGTGAGTGAAAAAGTAGATTTATCTTTTACTTTTAGATATTCAGACACCGAAATTAATGGAGGTGGAGCAAACGAACAAAATGAAATATCATCTGCTGACGCAAGACTTAGGCACAGTGTTGGGTACTCACCTATTCCTCTTCCTGGGTTAACTACTACAAATACTGATGAAGCACTATCTAGTTATTTAGTAAATCCTTATGTTGCTGTAGATGACAACCAACGTTTACAATTGAGAAAAAACTTTAATATGTTAGGTAGCTTCTCTTGGAAAATCTTAGACAATCTTAAATTTCAATCAGATTTAGGTTTAAACACTAGAGATGATTTAGACTACCGTTTTTACGGAAGATCAACATATTACGCAAACAACAGACCTGCAGCAGAAAACCAAGGCTTACCTGCAATACTATCTAGAGACAGAAAAAGAGAAAGCTTTAGAAATGCAAATACTTTAAACTATGATTTCAAAAACATACTAGGTGATGATCATGGTTTAAAACTATTAGTAGGACAAGAAATGATTGTCTCTAAAGACAATAGAGTAACTAGCGAAATACAAGGGTTTCCTGCTGATTTCAATTTTCAAACAGCTCTTAATCTAACAACTCAAGGTACACCTTTATCTGTAGATAACTTTTACAGTCCTGATGACAAGTTGTTATCATTCTTTGGTCGTTTAAATTACGATTACAAAAACCGTTACCTTTTAACCGCTACTTATCGTATTGATGGTTCAAGTAAATTCTTAGGAAACAACAAATGGGGTTACTTCCCTTCTGCTGCTGTAGCATGGAAAATATCGGAAGAAGATTTTCTTAAAGATGTTGATTGGTTAAGCACTCTTAAACTTAGACTAAGTTACGGACAAGCTGGTAACAATAACATTCCTGCAGGACAAACAGTACAAAACTTTGAATCATCAACTACTTCATATTTAAATGATATTGATAACTATTGGTCTGCTTCAAATATTTTAGCAAACCCTAGTTTAAAATGGGAAACTACTATATCTCAAAATATTGGTGTAGACTTTAGCTTATTTAGAGGAAGAGTAACTGGTGCTTTTGAAGCTTATAAAAACATTACTGAAGACCTTTTAATTAGATTCCCAACTCCTGGAACTGGTTATGATAGCCAATATAGAAATATGGGAGAAATCCAAAATACTGGTATTGAAGCTTCTCTAAGTGTAATTGCTATAGACAAAGAAGACTATGGCTTAGACTTTTCATTCAATATTGGGATGAACAAAAACCGTATCAATTCTTTAGGTATTATGGAAGATTTTGGTGATAACACTAATTGGGCTTCTACACAAATAGGTAATGACTATGTTGTACAAGTTGGACAACCTGTTGGTATAATGTATGGTTACCAAAGTGATGGTCGCTATGAAGTTTCTGACTTCAGTTATGACTCAAGTACTGGTACTTACACTTTATTAGATGGTGTTGCTGATAATAGCGCAGTAATAGGCAACGTAATGCCTGGAAGCATGAAATTAAAAGATATTGATGGTGATGGAATTGTTGATGTAAATGACCAGACTATTATAGGTAATGCCAACCCTAAACATACAGGTGGTATGTCATTAAATGCTCGTGCTTATGGTTTTGACCTTACTGCTGCTTTTAACTGGAGTGTTGGAAATGATATTTATAATGCAAATAAAATCGAGTTTAATACCTCTAACCAAAATGGTCAATATAGAAACCTAAGCACTATAATGGCTGATGGGAACAGATGGACTAACCTTGACCCTTCAACAGGACAACTAGTAACAGACCCTGCTCAATTAGAAGCTTTAAATGCTAATACTACAATGTGGTCTCCATTTATGCAAAACTTTGTATTTAGTGACTGGGCTGTTGAAGATGGTTCATTTTTAAGACTAAACACATTAACATTAGGTTATACTTTACCAGAATCTATAGTATCACAAATAGGTGTTACCAAATTAAGATTTTACGCTACTGCTAATAATGTTTTCGTTATTACAAACTATTCTGGTCTTGATCCTGAGGTGTCTACAAGAAGAAGAACGCCTCTTACACCTGGAGTAGATTATTCTCCATACCCTAGAAGTAGACAATTACTTTTTGGATTAAACCTTAATTTCTAAATTAAACATTTTTTAAAAGATGAAAAAAATAATAATTGCTGGAATAATAGTAATAGCTGGAGTTTTCACTTCTTGCCAAGAGTTTGAAGACGATTTCTTAGATGCACCAGCTCAATCAACTTTAGATGAATCTATAATTTTCTCAACACCTGGACTTGCAAGAGGTGCTGTTGATGGAATTATGGAACCAATGGGACAAACTAACTCCTATAGAGGTAGATTCATACCTTTTTATGGATTTAATACTGATGCTGAATGGAACTACAGTTCTGATGATGTAGGTAGCTCTCAAGGAGACCTTTGCATTTATGATGCAAAACCAAACAACTCGCAAATGAACTCCTCAAACAATGCTTGGGCTATGATGTATTTAGGTATTGAAAGAGCCAATATTTGCATTAGAGGTTTAAGAGAATTCGGTAATCCTGAACCAGGTACTGAACTAGGACAATTACTAGGTGAGGCATTAACATTAAGAGCCATATACTATGCCGACTTAATGAAAGCTTGGGGAGATGTACCTGCACGTTTTGAACCTATAAACTCCGAAACTATATACTTAGCAAAATCTAATCGCGATATTATTTACAAACAAATCATTGCTGATTTAGGTGAAGCTTCTGACTTAGTTGCATGGCCTAACGAAACATCATCAACAACAAGTGTAGAAAGAGTTAACAAAGCATTTGTTAAATCATTTAGAGCTCGTTTAGCAATGATTGCTAGTGGATACCAACAATACCCTGATGGAGTAAGAAGAAGTAACGATCCTGCGCTTTCTGTTCAAAACATGTACACTTTAGCTTTAGATGAAGCTACTGATGTTATTGAAAGTGGTACTGCTCATTTAGAGCCATCATTTGAAGATTTTTGGAGAAGCTACAACGAAGAAAACGTTAGTGCTGGTGGAGAATCACTTTGGGAAATACCATTTTCAGCTGGTCGTGGTAGAGTATTATTCTCTTTCGCTGTAAGACATCGTGGTGTTGACCAACACACAGGTCAAGCTAGAGGTGGTATTGCGGGTCCATTACCAACCGTTTTCTATGATTTTGATGAAGATGATACTCGTAGAGACGTTACTTGTGTACCTTACCAATGGGGAAATCCTGATGCTGATGGATTTTCAGTACAAGAGCTTGTAGGTTTAGACACTTGGTATTTTGGAAAATACCGTTATGAGTGGATGAATAGGTATGTTACTTCCACTAACGATGATGGTGTAAATAAAATTTATATGCGTTTTGCAGAAGTATTACTAATTGCTGCTGAAGCTGCAAATGAATTACAAGGACCTGGTGCTGCTGCTCCTTATTTAAAAGAAGTACGTATGAGAGCATTCCCTTCTGAACTTCATGCTGAAAAAGTAGACAGTTATGTTGACGGATTATCAAGCCCTCAAGATATGTTTAACGCAATAGTTAAAGAACATATGTATGAATTTACTGGTGAAATGGAACGTAAACAAAACTTAATTCGTTGGAATTTATTAGGAGCTAATCTAGAAGAAGCTAAAATAAAAATGTTCAACCTAAAGAATCGTACTGGCGAATATGCTGATGTACCTTCTACATTATATTACAAATATGAAGAAGATGCTGAAACACTCGAGATTTATGGATTAAACAGAAATGAAGATGTAAACCCTGGACCAGAATATTCTGCTTTCGAATGGACAACAATTGAAGATGACATGATAAACTCTCTATTTAAACTAGGAGTAAATCCAGATGACAGACAGTTCTGGCCTATTTGGCAAGTATTTCTTGACTCAAGTAATGGCTTGTTAGTAAATGACTATGGATACTAGAAAAAACTATAAAAAGAAGCATAAAGTTATTATGAAAACAAAACATACACTAAAAGCAATTGCAATAGTACTGGGCTTATTATTTTCCTTTTCTAGTTGCGATAAAAAAGATGAACTAATAGAAGAATTACAAATTGACAGAGAGTTTGCTCCAGTTGACCTTACTTCTATAATTAGAACGCAAACAACAGTTGAGCTTAATTGGAATGTAGATGAAAATGTAGAAATGTACTTAGCTGAGTTTAGTGAAGATGAACAATTCTCTACACTAGTAGCTTCAGTTGATGTCGCATCCAATGAAGTACCTGTTCAAGTAGAGCTAAATGGAGAAACTCTTTACTACATAAGAGTTAAAGCAATAAGCTCAAGAGGTCTTCAAGATTCTAACTATGCTTATGTTACTGCTCAAACTTTAACTGAACAATTATTTTTACCTGAAGAACCAGGAGATATATTAGCAACCGAAGCAACTCTTAGATGGGTAGCAAATAGTACAGTTACTGAAATTGCACTAAATCCAGGAAACATTGTGCATACTATAACTCCTGAAGAAAGAGCAGCTGGAATTGCTGTTGTAACAGGTTTAACCGGAGAAACAGAATACACTGCACAATTATTGAACAACACAACTGTGAGAGGTGTTACAACTTTTACTACTGGAATTGATATTGGAGATGGTGTTTTAGTAACACCTGAAGACGACTTATTTCAAATGATTGCCGATGCAGAAGCTGGCGCTGTGTTAGTATTAGACGCAGGAGATTACACTGATCAAACTGGAACAATAACCTTAGACAAGTCTATCACTATTAGAGGCCTATACAACTTTGACAAACCTTTATTAAAAGTTAGTTTTGCTATCGTTGGAGGCGCTACAGATGTTGGTTTAGTTGATTTAGACCTAACAGGAGATGTTGCATTAGAATTAACTGATGCTGTACGCTACACAGGTGCGGGTAATTTTGACTCTTTACTTGTAAGTGGTTGTAACATTCATGACTATAATAGATCATTCATTGCTGGAAATGAAACAGACGCTATTCTTCAATCATTAACAGTTGAAAACTGTATAGTAACTGATATTCTTACAAGCGGTGGAGATTTTATAGATTTTAGAAACTCTGACGTTTTAAATATAAATGTAAACACAAGCACCTTTGATAACTGTGCTCCTGGTAGAGACTTTTTTAGAATTGACAATTCAGGGTCATCAGCTGGAACTGGATTAACTTGTAATATAACTTTAGAAAGCTGTACACTTTATGCTTGTTCAAATTCATCAAGCAGAAGATTATTCTATGTAAGATTTGATGCTAACGACATTACAAGCCAAAACAATTTAATTACTGATACAGAGTGCGAAGGTTACTCTGATAGAAGTGAAACAGATGAGTTTATGACATTTGGAAATAATAATTATTTCAATGCACCAACTTTTTATGATTCATCAGTAACTCGTTATGACGATAGTACAACATATAATACATTGGATCCTGGATTTGTTGATGCCGAAAATGGCGACTTCACAGTTACAACACAAACTGTAGTAGACAATAATGTAGGCGATCCACGATGGTTACAATAAAAAGCATACATTTGAATTAGTCATCAAGAGGAGGCGTGTTTAGATAGCATTCCTCCTTTTTACATTAAAAACAAACTTTGAGCTAATAATTCAGTAATTAAACTAATGTCTAAAGAAAAATACATCCTATTTATCATTATAACACTACTAGACAGTTTTGTTTTTTGCCAACCTTTAGCTTTTCCTTCAGCTGAAGGTTTTGGTAAATTTGCTACTGGTGGTAGAGGCGGATTTGTATATAAAGTTACCAATCTAAATGATGATGGCGAAGGCAGTTTAAGAAAAGGGATTTTAAAAAGTGGTGCTCGAATAATCGTTTTTGATGTATCGGGAACCATAGAACTCAAATCAAAATTAGACATAAACAAAGGAGATTTAACCATTTTAGGACAAACAGCTCCTGGTGATGGCATTACACTAAAAGGTTTTCCGGTAACCATCAAATCAAACAATGTCATTTTACGATATTTAAGATTTAGAATGGGAGACACAAATAAAATTGAAGGTGATGCATTGGGTTGTAGAAATACCGAAAACGTTATTATAGACCACTGCTCTATCAGCTGGGGAACAGATGAAAACGCTTCTTTTTACAATAACAAGAATTTCACACTGCAATGGTGTATCATTTCTGAAGCGCTCAACCAATCGGTTCACCATAAAGGCAAACATGGTTATGGAGGCATCTGGGGAGGAGTCAATGTGTCGTTTCATCACAATTTGATTGCAAGCAACAATAGCAGAAATCCGCGGTTTAGCGGTTCTTCTACCACAGAAAATTCTGAAAACGAGTTTGTAGATTTTAGAAACAACGTCATTTACAATTGGGGAGATAACAGTATTTATGGAGGAGAAAAAGGTACTTATAATATTATCAATAATTATTACAAGTCTGGACCTGCTACTAAAGATTCTAAAAAAAATCGCATCGTAAATCCTTCTGAACCTTATGGTAAATTTTATGTTAGCGGCAACTATATTGAAGGTTTTGATACTATTTCCAAAAACAACTGGAAAGGTGGCGTACAATGTGACAACCCTCTAGAAACAGTATTATACAGCCCAATCGACATTAAAGAAAATATCATTACAACTGATGCTCAAACTGCTTACCAAACAGTTTTAGATCATGCTGGAGCAAGCAAAAACAGAGATGCTGTTGACATTCGTATTGTAAACAATGTCATTAAAGGTAAAACGGATTATAAAAAAGGAATTATCGACTCGCAAGACGATGTTGGCGGATGGCCAACTTTAAAAACTGAACATCCTGAAAAAGACTCAGATAATGATGGTATTCCTAACAAATGGGAAAGACAGCATAAATTAGACTGCATGAAAGATGATGCTTCTCTATTTACACTAGATAAAAATTATTCAAATATTGAAATGTATAGCTTTTCAATATTAAACAACAACTAATATAAATTAAATGAAAAAGACACCTACAAACTTTGTAAAACTCACCCTCTTGAGTCTATGCTTAACTTTACTTGCGTTTAGCTGCAAAGAAAAAGCAGAAGAAAAAAAAGAAGATGCAACACCTGATCATTTTGAAGCAGCAGATGCTATCATAAAAAGTATCATTGTGCCTCAATTTCCTGATAAAACTTTTAACATTACTGATTTTGGTGCAGTTTCAGATGGAACAACAAATAATAGTGAAGCCATCAAAAAAGCTATCGATAGCTGCCACAACTCTGGAGGTGGTAAAGTGATTATTCCTTCTGGAAAATTTCTTACTGGACCAATTTATATTAAAAGCAATGTGAATTTACATTTGGAAGAAGGTGCTGAAGTGCTGTTTTCAACCAACACAAAAGATTATTTACCAGTGGTTCATACTTCATACGAAGGTCAAGAATTGATGAACTACTCCCCTCTTATTTATGCTTACAAAGAAAAAAATATTGCTGTAACCGGAAAAGGCACATTTAACGGTCAAGCTAGTAATGACAATTGGTGGGCTTGGTGTGGTAAAGATGTTTATGGGTATACCGAAGGTGAACCACGCCAACAAGACGAACACAACTTACCACGTTTATGGGAAATGTCAGACAACAACATTCCTGTTTCTGAACGTGTATTTGGAGAAGGCTACCAATTGCGTCCACAATTCATGCAACCTTTTGAATGCGAAAACATTTTAATTCAAGGTGTCACGTTTACCAATGCGCCTTTTTGGGTGGTTCATCCAATCAAATCCAACCATATTACTGTGGATGGTATCACTGTAAAAAGTCATGGACCAAACAACGATGGTTGCGATCCTGAATATGCAAAAAATGTACTTATCAAAAATTGTGTGTTTGACACAGGAGACGATTGTATTGCTATAAAATCTGGTAGAAATAATGATGGTCGACAAGTAAATATTCCAAGTGAAAACATCGTGGTTGAAAATTGCGATATGAAAGATGGCCATGGTGGTGTTGTTATGGGAAGTGAAATTTCAGCTGGAGTAAGAAATGTGTATGTTAGAAACTGTAAAATGGATAGTCCCGAACTTGATAGAGCCATCAGAATAAAGACCAATACGCTTCGTGGTGGTTTTGTGGAAAATGTTTACGTTAAAAACGTTCAGGTTGGTCAGGTTAAGGAAGCGGTTCTAAAAATAAACACGTACTACGGCACATATGCTAACCAAGAAGGTGTTTACATGCCAACGATAAAAAATATTCACCTTGAAAATATTACTGTTGAAAACGGCGGAAAATATGGTGTACTCATTAAAGGACGACCTGAAAGTTTCGTAAAAAATGTCACACTTACAAACGTTCACATTAAAGGTGCTAAAACAGATTTGTCTGTAGAAAATTCTGAACCTATAACATTTGAAAACACAACCATTAACGGTAAAACGTATTAAAACCTACACAATGAAAAAATCGATATTAGCACTAGGCATCGCATTAAGCTTGATGGCATGTAAGGACAAAACTGAAAGTAAGGAAACTCCTAGTTACGATGGTGTTGAAACTCAAGAAACAGCACAACAAACTTATGCCGAAATCTCCGTAGCGGAAGGTGGCGAATGGATTGATGGTCCTAGAGGTCATGAAGAATATGCCAATGGTACATCCTTTAAAAATGTCAATACACTACAATTACCTGAACAACATACCGATCACACGTGGTTTATTCGCTATGAAGGACCAGGTTGGGAAAACAGTCAGGTTGGTTATCGCTTGTATCTCGATTGGAGGAATGCGATTGATGTCTTCGGAAAAAAGGTAGATTCAATGGTGTTACCTCAAGTTGGTCAAGACGGATTTGATTCGTATCATGAGCCTTCAGCTTGGGGACAAGATATTCTGAAAGCAGGAAAATCTATGGGAATTGGAGGTTACGGACGCGTAGTATCAGATACCGTTGTCCATTTTCAAGAAGTGGAGAACACAGTGGCTAAAATTGAAAATACTTCCGAAAGTTCATCAGTAAATATTTCATACACAGGTTGGAAATCTGGTTCTGATGTGATTGATTTGAATTCCAAATTAACCATCTATCCTCACGACAGATTCACCAAAGCAGAGTTAAGTCCGTCTAAAGCTATTGAAGGACTTTGCACAGGAATTGTAAACCATAATGTAGAGTTTTTCAAAAAGGAAGGACAACAATGGGCTTATATTGCCACTTATGGAACACAAACACTTGCAAGTCCTCCAGACAATCTAGGAATGGCTTTATTCTACAAAAAAGATGAAGTCGCTAATCAAAACACTGGTAAGGATGATCATTTGGTCGTTTTCAAACCAACAACCGAAACCCTTACCTATTACTTCTTGGCAGCTTGGGAACAAGAACCTAATGGTATCACCAATCAAGAAGATTTCATAAAAGACATGGATCAAAAACTTGAACAGTTAGACCGTTCAAACGCCTTATAAAATATAACATCATGACTCTAAAAAAAACCTTTTTTTCATTAACCCTTGCAACTTGTTTGGTAAGCTTCAGCTGTAAAGACAAAAGCAATACAACTGAAACAACTTCAGAAAACACGACAACAGAACTTTTAATTTCTGAAGACTTAAAGTGGTCTGAGCGCATGATGCTTTCAGAAATTGAACGTTTTCCAGATCCAACACTTCTAGATTTCAGGGAAAAACCTAAATGGAGCTACACACCAGGACTAGTCTTGAGCGCGTGCGCAAAACTTTATGAGCAAACCGAAAACGAAACGTATTACGATTATGTTTATGCCTATGCAGATGCTATGATTGACAGCACAGGAACTATAAAAACCTATAAGTTGTCAAATCAAAATCTTGATATGATTAAATCTGGAGATGTACTGCTATACCTCTACCCTAAAACAAAAGAAGAACGTTTCCTTACAGCAATGGAAACCTTAAACAGCCAAATGGAATCACAACCAAAAACATCTGATGGTGGTTATTGGCATAAGAAAATTTATCCGTATCAAATGTGGTTAGATGGTTTGTATATGGCTGAACCATTTCACGCAAAATACGCAAGGGATTATATCGAAGATGAAGCCACAAAACAAAAAATATATGACGATGTTGTCTTGCAATTTGATTTGATTCAAAAGCATAGTCGTGATGAAAAGAGTGGATTACTTTATCATGGTTGGGACGAAAGCAAAGAGCAACGTTGGGCTAATAAAGACACAGGTAACTCGCAACATTTCTGGTCTCGTGGCATGGGTTGGTATGGAATGGCAATGGTAGATGTTTTAGATGTTTTACCTGAAAACCATCCAGGAAGAGCACGTATTATTGAATACCTCAACCAATATGCTGAAGCTGTAACCAAAGTGCAACACGACTCTGGTTTATGGTATCAAGTATTAGATCAAGGCGACAGAGAAGGCAATTATCTTGAAGCTACAGGTACAGCGATGTTTACCTATACGTTTGCCAAAGGTGCCAACAAAGGCTATTTACCAAAAAGCTATCTTGATGTGGCCAAAAAAGGCTATAAAGGCTTAATCGACAATCTTATTTCTGTGGATGAAAAAGGTATTGTTAGTCTTAACAAATGTTGTGGTGTTGCTGGTTTAGGTGGTAATCCTTACAGAGATGGTTCTTTTGACTATTATGTAAACGAAATCATTCGTTCCAACGATCCAAAAGGTACTGGTCCATTTATTTTAGCGAGTATGGAATTAAATCAATAAAACCAATGAAATTTAGCCCTTTAGTACTTTTAATTTTTAGCATTCAACTATCTATTTCTCAAAACAATTCTGAGGTTTGGATTTCTGATAATGGTGATGGCACTTACACCAATCCTATTATTTATGCAGACTATTCAGATCCTGATGTTGTGAGAGTTGGTGACGATTATTACATGACAGCATCTAGCTTTAATGCTGTCCCAGGATTACCTATTTTACATTCAAAAGACATGGTAAATTGGAAAATAATTAATCATGCTCTACAAGAAATAGTTCCTGTTGATGTTTTTAATGTTCCTCAGCATGGAAATGGTGTTTGGGCTCCAAGTATAAGGTATCACAATAATGAATTTTATATTTATTGGGGAGATCCAGATTTTGGAATCTATATGGTAAAAACCAAAGACCCAAGTAAAGCTTGGGATAAACCAATATTGGTTATGGAAGGAAAAGGTTTAATCGATCCTTGTCCGCTTTGGGATGATAATGGTGACGCTTATCTTGTTCATGCTTACGCAGGAAGTAGAGCTGGTGTTAAAAGCTTACTTTCAGTTAATAAAATGAATAGAGAAGGAACTCAGGTTATAGACAAAGGTGTTCATGTATTTGACGGTCATGATAACCATGACACTGTTGAAGGCCCAAAATTTTATAAACGAAATGGTTATTACTACATTTTTGCGCCTGCTGGTGGAGTAGCAACTGGTTGGCAACTTATTTTACGTTCAAAAAATATTTATGGTCCATACGAAGAAAAAGTAGTTTTAGAGCAAGGAAGCACAACCATAAACGGACCTCATCAAGGTGCTTGGGTAGATACACCTGATAGAGAATCTTGGTTTTATCATTTTCAGGATTTGGAAGCCTATGGTAGAATTGTGCATTTACAGCCAATGAGTTGGAAAGACAACTGGCCTATTATGGGAAAAGATATTGATGGTAACGGAATTGGAGAACCTGTTACTAAAAATAAAAAACCAAATATTCAACAATCCTATCCAATTGTAACACCTCAAGAAACTGATAATTTTGAAGGTGACAAGATTGGTTTACAGTGGCAATGGAATGCAAATCCAAATGTTTTATGGCACGCAAAATTGAGAGGTAAAAATCACCTAAGATTGTTTTCAATAAAACCACCTGAGAACCTTTCTAATTTGTGGTTAGTCCCTAATTTATTATTACAAAAATTTCCTGCTCCAAGCTTTTCAGTAAGTACCAAAATCTCTCTCTTTCCTGAAGAAGCTAAAAAAGGTAAAACCGCTGGTTTAATTGTTATGGGAACCGATTATGCAACTTTAAGCATTTCGCATGATGAAAACGGATTCTATTTGAATCAAACTGAAGCGTTAAAAGCCATTGATGGTAGTCCTGAAGTTGTTAACGAATCAGTAAAACTGAAATCAAATTCAGCTTACTTTAAAGTTGAAGTGTCGTCTCCAAATGCTATGTGTCAGTTTTTATATTCCGAAAATGGAAAAAAATTCAAAAAAATTGGAAACCCATTTAAAGCCAAAGAAGGAAAATGGATTGGTGCTAAAGTAGGTTTATTTTCAATAAGTACTCAAGAAGCAAAACGTGGTGGTTATGCTGATGTGGAATTTTTTAGAATAACAAAATGATAGTTCCTAAAAGACACATACTTAGTTTCACTTTTCTTTTGTTACTAATGTTTAGTTCTTATTCTCAAGACAACAAACAAGAGTTTAAGCCCTATACCATTGAAACCACTTATAAAAAATTAAAAAAATATTATCCTGACGTTTCTCCAATTGAACCAATAGTTTCAGATAAAATAAAAGCTGAAACAAATGTAGTTTACAAAACTATTAATGGTTCTCAACTAAAAGTCGACATCTACTCACCTAATACTGATGAAACTCAAACTTATCCGGCTGTCTTACTTATTCATGGTGGTGGTTGGTTAACCGGAAGCAAAGAAAACCAGCAAGTGATGGCTCAACATTTAGCTTTAAAAAATTATGTAGCCATTACAGTATCCTATAGATTAGGATTGGAAGCACTTTATCCTGCAGCAGTTTTAGATTTGAAAGATGCTATATTATGGATACGCAAAAACGCAAAAACCTACAATATAGAACCAAACAATATAGCTGTTTTAGGAACTTCGGCAGGAGCGCAATTAGCGACTTTAATTGGAGTAGCTCCAAAGAATGATACTTTTGGAGATACTTCAGAGATTTCAAAAAGTGTAAAAGCCATTATAAATATTGATGGTATTGTGTCTTTCATTCATCCAGAGGCTTCTGCAGAAGGCAAAATGGCAAGTATATGGTTGAATGGTACTAAATCAGAAAACTTTAAAAACTGGAAAGAAGCATCTCCACTAGAGTATGTTAATGCTTCTACTCCACCTACTCTATTTATAAACAGTTCACAAGAACGATTTCACGCTGGACGTGATGATATGATTTTATTACTCGACAAATACAAAATTTATAGCGAAACCCACACTTTAGAAGATAGTCCTCACTCATTCTGGTTACTACATCCATGGTTTGAAACCACATTGAATCATACTGTTAATTTTTTAAATGAAATAATGCTATCCAATTAAAATAGAATGAAATTTTACAAATAGTGTATTTTTGCCATAATTCTGACTTTAATTATTTTCAATGAAGAAAAAGACAACCATATATGACATTGCAAAAAAGCTAAACCTAACAGCTGCAACCGTTTCAAGAGCTCTAAACAACAATGAGAAGATAAGCGAAAACACACGTAAGCTAGTACAGGAAACTGCCTTAGAAATGAACTACGAGCAAAACACGCTCGCTAGAGCTTTAAAAAGTGGTAAAAGTTACAATGTTGGCGTTATCGTACCACGTATGGATAGTAACTTTTTTGCTTCAGTAATTAGAGGTATTGAAGAAGAGCTTTATCCTAAAGGATACCATGTTATTATTTGTCAAACCCATGATCAAGAAAATTTAGAAACTGGTAACATAAACTCATTGTTAAATGCTCAGGTTGATGGTATATTAATGTCAATTTCAAACTCTAAAACCAAAAATCAAATATTTAATAGTTTATCACGTAAGCGCGTTCCTTTAATTTTCTTTGATAGAAAAAAAGACATAAGCGGAGTAAGCTCTGTAACTATTGATGACTTTAATGGTGCTTATGAAGCTACCAAACATTTAATTGAACAAGGCTGCAAGCGAATAGCTCACTTATCTAATGACAGGTCTTTAGAAATCTTTAAAAATCGTTATTTAGGCTATAAACAAGCTATTTTAGACCATGGTCTTGAGCTTGACGAAAGTTTAGTTATTGAAACCCATAGTAAAGTTGAAGAAGGAAGAAAAACAGCAAAAGCTTTACTTAGCATGGAAAGACCTCCTGATGCTATTTTTTCTTCCAGTGATTTTACCGCTTTAGGTGCCATACAAGAAATAAAAGCAAATGGTTTAAAAATACCAGAAGATATTTGCGTAGTAGGATTCAGTAACGAACCGTTTACACGTTTTATGGAATTGTCAATTACTTCTGTTGATCAGTCGCCAATTGAAATGGGTAGAATGACTGCTCAAGTGTTTCTTGAGGAAGTTAATAATGGAAAAAACGTAAAAATGGAGAAACAAATAGTGCTTACTCCTGAACTCATCGTGAGAAAATCATCCTTAAAAAAGCAGTAATTCCACTTACAAAGACACGCCTCGTTTCCAAGGAATAAAATCATCTTGATTTAAAATACTTGCTTTAGACTTTATGGTACCACTTGCGACATCAACTATGTACTGAAGCATTGTTTCTGCCATTTCTTCTATAGTCTTTTCGCCTTTAATCACATCGCCTGTATCTACATCAATAATATCGCTCATTTTTGCTGCTAACTCCGAATTTGAAGATACTTTTATCACTGGTGTAATCGGATTTCCGGTTGGTGTTCCTAAACCTGTTGTAAACAACACAATGTTTGCTCCAGAACCTACCATTGCTGTAGTACTTTCGACATCATTTCCTGGTGTACACAATAAATTAAGACCTGGATTTGTAACATATTCGCCATAATCTAAAACATCAACTACTGGTGACGTACCACCTTTTTTAGCAGCACCTGCAGATTTCATAGCATCAGTAATCAATCCGTCTTTGATGTTTCCTGGCGATGGATTCATATCAAAACCAGAACCAGCATCTACAACCGATTTTTCAAAGGCTTGCATCAAGCTTAAAAACTTATTCGCCTTGTCTTCTTCTACACATCTGTTTACCAACTCCTGCTCTACACCACAAAGCTCTGGGAATTCAGCTAAAATCGCCGTTCCTCCAAGTGCAACTAACATATCTGAAGTATAACCTAAAGTTGGGTTTGCTGAAATCCCTGAAAAACCATCAGAACCACCACATTCTAAACCGACTTTAAGCTTCGATAAAGGTGCTGGTTGACGTTCTATTTTATTAGCCTCTTTAATGGCTTCAAACGAATTTTTTATAATCGCTGTTAGCATTTCATCAACAGTTCCCATTTGTTGTTGCTCGTACATCAACACTGGTTTTTTGTTGTTTGGACTAATCGCTTCTAATGCTTTATTGAAAATATCAATTTGAAGATTTTGACAACCTAAACTTAATACCGTTGCTCCTGCCACATTAGGATTCTTCACATAACCAGCCAACAAACGTGCTAGACTTTCAGAATCTTGACGAATACCACCACAGCCTCCAGGATGTGTAATGAATTTTACTTCAATATTATCAAACACATTCGTGGTTTGCTCTGGCTCAACTGCTGTAGTTCCGTTATCTTCATTTACCAACGAACGTAATAACATTCTGTGGCTATTAGACTTTTGAGTCAGTAATTCTTTTTCAAAAATATCTTTTAGTAGTTCAATATTTCTGTTTTCGCAGAATACCAAAGGAAAAAACAACCAAACATTGGCTGTACCAACTTGCCCATCTTCTCTATGGTAACCCATAAATGTTTTGTCTTTCCACTTATCTACATTAGGAACAGACCAACCGATGGTATCGGTTTTTTGAGTGACTTTTGCGCTTTGATGTTTTACATTTTCAGTGGTAAGCACATCACCTTTTGCTATAGCTTCACTCGCTTTACCTACTAAAACTCCGTACATCATAATGCGGTCGCCAGCACCAAAATCATTCATCGCGATTTTATGCTTCGCCTTAACATCTGAAATCACTTTGATGTCTTGACCTTCAAACGCTATAACATCACCAGCTTTTAGATTTACCAAAGCCACTGCGACATTATCTGTTGGATGTACTTTTATTAACTTCTTCTGCATCACCTCTCGGTTTATTAATCTTATAATTTATTCTTGAAATTTTTCAAACCTTGCTCAACGCCATTAGCTTCAATTTCTTCTAATGCCAATGCAATAGCATCTACAAGGTTGTTTACGTTTGTAAGGTCTTCGTCCCAAAACGTCGTGTTTTGTAATGCTACTGTAGCAACAGTTTTGTAATCATCAGTTGACCAAATTGATTTGAATGCATTTACAATATCTTCACTATCCTTTATAGGCAATGCTTCGCCATTCCATTCGCCTTTGTAAAAACGAATTAAACACGCGAAAGCAAAGGTTAAATGCGCTGGTAACTTTTGAAATTTCTCGTTGTATTCCAATAAACTTGGTAATACTCTCACCTTAAATTTTGAAATGGAATTTAAAGCGATATCAGCTAACTTATGCTTGATGAATGGGTTTCTAAAACGGTCTAGGATTTCTTCAGCAAAACTGTCTAATTCTGCTTTATCCATTGGCAACACGTGATTGATTTCATCAAAAATGGTACTGTTTACAAAGGCTCCAGTAAATTCATTATCAACAGTTTCTTTTACCGTTTCATTTCCGTAAAGCAACGAAAATGGCACCATTGAGGTATGCGCACCATTTAAAATACGTACTTTTCTAGTACGATATGGTTGCATATCTGCAACAATTTTTACGTCTAAATCGGTTTTATCGAAAGGTAATTTGGCTTTTAAATCATCGCCTCCTTCAATAACCCAAAGTAAAAATGCTTCAGCCGAAACAATTAAATTGTCTTTATAATCTAACTGCGCGTTATACTCTTCAATTTGGTCTTTTGGATAACCAGGAACAATACGGTCTACCAATGTATTGTGGAATGAACAGTCTTGCGTTAACCAAGTTTTAAACCCTTCTTCAAGCTTCCAGTCTGCACAATATTTCAAAATTATTTCTTTTAAAGTATCAGAATTATAATTGATTAATTCACACGGAATAATCGTCAATGCTTTGTCTGAAGCACCATTGAAATGCTTGAAACGCTCATATAATAGCACAGTAAGCTTTGCTGGAAAAGAACTTGGTGGTTGCATTTCTAAAGTATCACTTTCTACATAAGCGATGCCAGCTTCAGTTGTGTTAGATATAATAAATTGTAACCCTTCTTCTTTCGCAAGGTCTAAATACTGTTGAAAATCGGCATACGGATTTACACCTTTTACAATATTTGTGATGAGCTCTTTCGTCTGAATTTCTTCACCTTTTTGAATTCCTTTTAAGAACAATGTATATAGTCCGTCTTGGTCATTCAACATATCAACCATACCTCTATCAATAGGTTGCACCACAGCAACACCAGCATTGAAATCAGCGTTTTGATTTAATTTTTGAAATGCATACTCAACAAAGGCTCTTAAAAAATTACCTTCTCCAAATTGTACAACCTTGATTGGATTCTTTTTTGATAAACCAAGGTGCTCTCTATTTAATACGTTTAGTTCTTTTAGTTCTGACATAACTTATTTAATTAAAGTCCAAATATTTTAGGTAACCAAAGGGTTAACTGTGGGAAATATGTAACCAAAAACAGGGCTACAATCATTGCTAAAAACAATGGTAGTAATGGTTTCATTACTTTTTGAATTGTTGTTTGCGCTACTCCAACACCAACAAAGAGGACGGATCCAACTGGTGGCGTACAGAGTCCGATACATAAATTAAGTACCATGATGATACCAAACTGCACAGGATCCATACCTAAACCTGTTACTACAGGTAAAAATATTGGAGTAAAAATCAATACAGCAGGCGTCATATCCATGAAAATTCCAACGAATAATAAAATTAAATTGATGATTAAAAGTATTACTACTGGGTTGTCACTTATCGCTAATAACGTTGAGCTTATATTCTGTGGAATATTTTCATAAGACATCACCCAAGACATACTCATAGACGCTCCAATAAGTAACATTACAACCGCAGTTGTTGCTGAAGAGTCTAATAAAATTTCTGGTAATGATTTTATATTGATTTCTTTGTAAGCAAACCCTAAAATAAGCGTATAAAGCACTGCAATTGCCGAAGCTTCTGTTGCTGTAAAAATTCCGGTTACAATACCACCAATAACAATAACTAGTAAAAACAAACTTGGTAAAGCATCAACAAACGTCTTAAAAACCTCTTTTAATGAACTACGTTTTCCTAGTTTATACTTTTTCTTTTTAGCCCAAAATGAAGCAACAAGCATTAAGAATAAACCTGTTAAAATTCCAGGAATATAACCTGCTAAAAACAGAGCTGCAATAGAAACGCCACCACTTGCTAATGAATATACAATCAACACATTACTCGGCGGAATAATTAATCCTGTTGTGGCAGATGTAATATTTACAGCAGCGCCAAATTCTTTAGAATAACCTTCTTTTTCCATTTCTGGACCAAGAATACTTCCCATTGCTGAAGCTGATGCCATTGCAGAACCAGCAATTGCTCCCATCAACATAGCTCCAATAACGTTAATTAATGCTAAACCTCCTGGTAATGCTCCTACTAGTGTTTTTGCAAATGCAATGAGCCTATGCGCAATACCTCCTTTGTTCATGAGCTGTCCGGAAAGAATAAAAAACGGAATTGCTAAAAGTGCAAAACTGTCTAATCCTGTTCCCATACGTTGAGAAACCGTTGTAAACGCAGGCATTGCAGGAATACTAACTAACATAGTTAATACAGAAGAAATAGAAATACTCCAAGCCACAGGTGTTCCTATTGACAATAAGCCAATAAAACTAATTACTAAAACTAAAATTGGTATATAATCCATGGCTATTTAATATTTTTAATATCTGAAATTTTGTAAAAAATGATTAGTAATCCGCTTAATGGAATAGCTAAATACACCAATGCTAATGGTATTTGTAATGCAGGTGAATGCTGATCTAATACATAAGTGATATACACTAATCGTAATCCTCCAACAACCATTGCAAATAAGGCAAATGAAATAATTAAAATGTAAACGATTAGCTTAAGTTTTTTTTGTGTTTTATTACTTGAACGAAGCGGAAGCACATCTATAGCAACATGCATATTTCTTCCTGAAACATAAGCTGCTCCAAGTATTCCTAACCAAATCATTAAATAACGTGCTAACTCATCAGTAAATGAACTTGGCGTACCCACAACAAACCTTGTAAATACTTGCCAAATTACATTTACCACCATAACTCCCATAATGACAATGAGAATATTTCCTAAAACTTTATCTATTTTTTCTCTCAAAGTCATATTACTGGGTGTTTTTTATTCTGTCTATTAAACTTTTCATGTCGGCATCTTGACCATAATGTTCATACACTCCCTCAACCTCTTTAGAAAACAATGTTTTATCAGGTCTTATCACAGTAACTCCAGCAGCTTCTACGGCATCTAAAGCTTCTTTTTCTGCATCTGCCCATAAAGTACGTTGATAGGTTACCGATTTATCTACAGCTTCTTGTAACCACGTTCTTTCTTGTTCAGATAAATCATTCCAAATATGTGTTCCTATAATCAATACATCAGGTAAAGATGTATGCTCATCTAAAGAATAGTATTTACAAACCTCATAGTGTCTTGACAGGTAAAAACTAGGTGGATTATTTTCAGCTCCATCAACTACACCTTGTTGTAAAGATGTATAAAGTTCTCCCCAAGAAATTGGTGTTGCCGAACCTCCAAGACTTTTTACCATATCCATAGCAGTAACACTTTCCATTACTCTAATTTTAAGTCCTTTTAAGTCTTCTGGAGAGTTCACAGGCTTGTCTTTTGTATAAAAACTTCTACTACCTGCATCGTAATAGCCCATACCTTTTATCCAATACTTGGTGCCTTCATCTAGTAATTCTTTTCCAACAGGACCATCTAAAACATTAAATAAATGCTGTTTATCTCTAAACAAAAATGGCAATCCGAAAACTTTAGTTCTTGGTGCAAAATTTTCCATCACACCAACAGATACTTTAGTCATATCTAAACTTCCTATTTGAAGTAATTCTATACATTCACGTTCTGTACCTAATTGCTGACTTGGGTATATTTCCAACTGCATTTTCCCGTCAGAAATTTTGGCTAAATCTTCACCCATTTTAACCATGGCTTTATGCACAGAATGATTAACATCTAAACTATGTGCTAACTTTATAGTGCGTGTATCGCTAATGGTATTACAGCTTGAGTAAAGCGCAAAAACCATAACATAAGTAAGTACTGTAAAAAGTCGTTTCATAGTTATTGTGTTTTTATGGTCTTAATTATATCCAATGCATTTTTAACATTGGTTTCAAGCGCTTTAAAATCATTATTTGCGATAATTTCTTTTGAAATTAGCTTTGATCCCATACCTACGCAAGTTACACCTGCTTCAAACCAAGCTTTTAAATTTTCTTCGGTTGGTGCTACGCCTCCAGTTGGCATAATAGATGTCCATGGTTGTGGTCCTTTGATTCCTTTTACAAACTTTGGCCCATAAACATCACCAGGAAATAATTTTACAACCTCACAACCTAACTCTTCTGCTTTAGCTATTTCAGTAAGCGAGCCACATCCAGGAGACCATAATACTTTACGTCTATTACAAACAACAGCAATATCTTCTCGAAGTACAGGCGTTACAATAAAGTTAGCGCCTAATTGCATGTATAACGACGCTGAAGCAGCATCTGTAACTGATCCTACGCCTAAAATCATTCCTGGTAATTCTGCAATAGCGTATTTATTTAGTTCACCAAAAACTTCGTGAGCAAAATCTCCTCTTGAAACAAACTCCATTAACCTTGCTCCACCATCATAACAGGCTTTTAATACCTGCTTACAAACAGCAATATCAGCATTGTAAAACAAGGGAACTAGCCCTGTTTCTTTCATAGTTTTTGCAACGTCTATTCTTGTATATTGTGCCATAATTATATGCGCTCTAATAATGTTTTAAAACTGTTTACTGAAAGTTGAATTAACTCTTGTGCAGATTGCTCTTTTGTAATTTGAACAAAGGCAATAGGCATTACAGTAAACTTATTCTTTTTTATATTGTTATTTGCTGAAAGTACAATGGCTGCATCAATACTACCATCGTTTATTTCATCTAGATATGTATCTTCTTTTGAAGTATCATCAAACGACTGAAAAAGCATAACGCGATAACCAGCCTTTGATGCCGTTTTTTGAATTTCGTATAACGTATCGCTATACCATTTATCATTTACTTGCGGCAATATTACAGCCACAATATTTGATTTGCTTTTTCTTAAAGCAATGGCATTTTTATTAGGAACATAGTTGTTTTTTAAAGCAATATCTTGAATCAGTTTTTTGGTTTCAACATTGATATCAAACCTATCGTTTAAGGCTTTTGAAACCGTAGAGGTTGAAAACCCTGTAATGTGCGATATTTGCTTTAAGGTCATCATATACTATCTTGATACTTTTCCGGTAGCGTTTCCGTTTACCATATTTTCTACTTCTTGTACAGACACTAAATTATAATCGCCAGAAATGGTATGCTTTAAGCAGCAAGCTGCCACAGCAAAATCTAATGCTTTTTGTGTATCATACTTATATTTTAATAGTCCGTAAATTAATCCACCCATAAAGGCATCGCCACTTCCTACTCTATCAACCACAGGCGTTACTTCTTTTACTGCGGCATGATACAAGCCTTTTCCGTCAAACAAAACACCACCAATACGTTGATGAGAAGCACTCACAGAATAACGCAAAGTTGTTGCTACGGTTTTTAGGTTTGGACAGATTTCAAATATTTTTTCATACAATACAGGAAGCGAAGCTTCGTCTTGATAGTTTGGAGACACCTTATCTTTGCCTAACATAAAGTAAGCAGTATCTATATCTCCCAAAATGATATGACTGTATTTTAAAAGCTCTGGCATAACGTCTTTAGGTTGCTTACCATATTGCCAAAGTTTTGCTCTGTAGTTTAAATCACACGAAATGGTTAATCCCATTTTATGAGCTGTTTTTACAGCATCTAAACATGCCTCTGCAGCACTTTCTGAAATTGCTGGTGTAATACCGCTCCAATGAAACCAAGTTGCATCTTTAAGTATCTCTTCCCAATTAAAATCGTCTTTACTTGCGGTTGCAATAGCACTATTGGCTCTATCATAAACCACATTGCTACCACGTGTTCCTGCACCTGTTTCTAGGAAATAAATACCTAAACGATCTCCTCCTAAAACAACATTATCGGAACCTACATTAAGCTTTCGCATTTCTTTAAGTGTGCAAGCTCCTATTTCGTTATCAGGAATTCGTGAAACAAATTCTGAAGAAATTCCATAGTTCGCTAAAGACACTGCTACATTAAACTCGCCACCACCATAAGAAGCCGCAAAAAATTTCGCTTGCGAAAACCTCAAATGTCTTTCGGTAGACAATCGTAACATTATTTCTCCAAATGCAACTACTTTATTCATCTACTAAAATTAAAATATGCTTTAGCGTTAAAATAACTGATGTCTGAAACGATTTTACCAATCCATTCCAACTCTTCTTTTGGCAACTCACCACGTTGAATTTCATCTCCTAAAAGATTACAAAGTAAACGTCTGAAATATTCGTGTCTTGGGAATGATAAAAAGCTACGCGAATCGGTAAGCATACCAATAAAACAGCTAATTAATCCCATATTAGACAAGGCATTCATTTGCTTGGTCATACCATCTTTTTGGTCTAAAAACCACCAACCAGAACCAAACTGAACTTTTCCTTTTACACTACCATCGTTAAAGTTACCAATCATGGTCGCCATAACTTCGTTGTCAGCAGGATTTAAGTTATAAATTATGGTTTTTGTGAGTTTATCTTTTCCGTCTAATGCGTTTAAAAATGCAGATAATTTTTCAGCTTGCGGATAATCTCCAATAGAATCCCAACCTGTATCAGGCCCAAGAATACTATGCATACGTGCATTGTTATTTCTTAATGCACCTAAATGGAATTGCTGCACCCAACCAAATTCATGATACGTTTCCGACAGGTATAAAAGAATAGCTGTTTCAAACTTAAGCACCTCATCTTTTGTTAATGTATCTCCAGCTCTTTTCTTCTTGAAAATCGTTTCAACTTCATTATCTGTATAGTCAACAAAAGAAATTTGATTTAAACCATGATCACACAATCTACATCCATTAATATGGAAATATTCAATTCTACTGCGTAGTGCGTCTTTTAAATCTTGATAATTAGAAATCTCTTTATCGGCTGCTTTTCCAAGCGCATCCATATAATCGTTATAACCATCATTTGCTATTAAAATAGCCTTATCTGGTCTAAACGCTGTGCTTACTTTAATTTCGAAATCACTTTTTGCTAGTGCTTGGTGATGTTCAAGTGTATCAATTGGATCTTCGGTGGTACAAACCAATTCGGCATTGACCTTACGAAGTAAATTTCTACAACTGTAATCTGAAGAACTTAACTGCTCTGAAGTAGATTCAAAAATGCGTTCTGCAGATTTTTCATTTAATAAATCCTGAACATTAAAATAGCGTGCTAATTCTAAATGCGTCCAATGATACAAAGGGTTACGCATTGTGTAAGGAACTGTTTTTGCCCATTGCATAAACTTTTCCTTCTCTGATGCGTCACCTGTTATAAATCGCTCATTGATTCCTAAAGTTCGCATAGCACGCCATTTGTAATGATCGCCATTAATCCATACGTTAGTTAGATTATTGTAAACTTTATCTTCTAAAATCTCCTGCGGAGGCAAGTGATTATGGTAATCTATTATAGGTTGATTTTTTGCATAGTTATGATATAACTCTTCAGCATATTTGTTTTCCAGCAAAAAATTATCGTGTATAAACTGTTTCATTCTTTCTTAATTTATCTTCCCATCCAACCGCCATCTACGGTTAAAATAGAACCACTCATGTAGTCACTTGCTTCTGAAGCTAGGAAAACTATAGGTCCTTTAAAATCTTTTGGTGTTCCCCATCTTCCAGCAGGAATTCTTGCTAAAATGGATTGACTTCTGTCTTCATCGTTGCGCAATGCTTCGGTATTATCTGTTGCTATATAACCAGGCGCAATAGCATTAACCTGTACATTTTTTGAAGCCCACTCGTTAGAAAGCGCCATCGTTAACTGACCAATAGCTCCTTTTGAAGCTGCATAACCCGGAACTGTAATTCCTCCTTGGAAAGTCAGTAATGATGCTGTAAAAATGATTTTACCAGAACCATTAGCAACCATGTCTTTTCCAATTTCTCGGCTTAATACAAATTGTGCATTTAAGTTTACTTCTATCACTTTATCCCAATACTCATCAGGATGTTCAGCTGCTGGCTTTCTTAAAATAGTACCTGCGTTGTTAACTAAAATATCTATTTTAGAGTGGTCTGCTTTAACAGCCTTAATAAAGCTATATAATGAATCTCTTCTTGAAAAATCACATTGATAAGCTGAGAACTTTTTCCCTAGCTCTTCAACACGTTGTCCTATTGCAGAGCCTTCTTTTTCCAGAGATGCTGACACACCAATAATATCTGCTCCAGCTTCTGCTAAAGCTTCTGCCATAGCAAAGCCAATACCTCTTTTACAGCCTGTAACCAGTGCTGTTTTTCCTGTTAAATCGAACATAATCTTATGCTTATCTTAATTCGTTGATTTTACAAACATCCATATCTCCGTAATCTAGATTTTCGCCTGCCATTCCCCAAATAAAAGAATAGCTAGCTGTACCAGAACCAGAGTGAATAGACCAAGGTGGTGAGATTACAGCTTCTTCGTTACCCATCCAGATATGTCTTGTTTCTTGAGGCTCACCCATAAAATGACTTACCGCCTGATTTTCTGGAACTTCAAAATAGAAATACACTTCCATTCTACGATCGTGCACGTGAGCAGGCATAGTATTCCAACTACTACCTGTTTTTATGGTTGTCATTCCCATTTGCAATTGGCAAACATCAACAACACTATTTACGATGTATTTTCTAAGTGTTCTGGCATTAGCTGTTTCTGCAGAACCTAATTCTATAACCTCAACATCGTTAGTTCCAATTTTTTTGTTTGGAAATTTTTTGTGAGCAGGTGTAGAGTTTAAATAAAATTTTGCTGGATTACTTCCATCTTTACTAGAAAACTGAACTTCCTTGTTACCTTGACCAAGATATAAAGCTTCTTTATGGTCTATATCGTATGTAGTACCATCAACAACTATTACTCCAGAACCTCCAACATTAATAATTCCTAATTCTCTTCTTTCTAGGAAATAAGATGACTTTAAAGGATCAATAGTTTCTAATTGTACTTTTTCATTAACAGGAACAACTCCTGCAACCATATACCTATCGTAATGAGAATACACCCATTCCAATTTATCGGTTTTCATTACATTTTCAATCAAGAATTCATCACGCAATTCTTGAGTGTCATATTTTTTTACAGCTTGTGGGCTTGAAGCGTATCTTGTATCGTATTTTGACATAATTAATTTTTAATTGTAATCGATTACACAAATATAGAATAATTTATTTTAAAAACTAAAATTATCTTAGATTCTAATAAAAAATCATCAAAAAAGAATACTAATTTTTAATGAAATCGTAAACCTTTATAGTAAAAATCAAAAAAACCGCTTATTTAAGCGGTTTTTAATATTATTTAAAATTATCTAATCCTGTTTTTAACCAATTGTAATATTCATCAACATTGGGAGTGTAACCCACAGGGTCAATAAGGTTTTCTTCATCATGACCCATCAATACATAAAAAGGTTGTGTATTGGTTTTATACTTTATGGTTTGGAACTCGCTCCATTTTTGCCCAATATATTTGAGTTTTTTACCAGGTCTTAATTGTGATTCTACGACTTCATCTTCTGGCAGAGGACGTTTATCATCAACATACAAGGATATAAGAACAATGTCATTTTTTAAAACATTTAGCACTTTATCTTTCACCCATACATTTTGCTCCATTTTGCGACAATTTACACAAGCCCAACCTGTAAAATCAATCATCACAGGTTTTCCAACTTTTTTTGCATAGGCTAAGCCTTTGTCATAATCATTGAATGCTAATATTTGATGTGGAGCCAATAAATGTGCACCTTCCGGCAAGTCGTTATGATCACTTGACATAGCTGCTCCTCCAGTTTTAGAGTTACCAACTCCATAAGGTGACTCGCTATAATCTAATGGAGGTGGAAACGCGCTTATTAAATTAAGTGGTGCTCCCCAAAGTCCTGGTATCATATAAATTGTAAACGACAATGTTACTAAACCTAGACAAAGTCTACCAACTGAAATATATTTTAAAGGTGAGTCATGTGGCAATTGAATTTTTCCGAACAGGTACAGTGAAAGCGTACCAAATACAGCTATCCAAATAGCTATAAATACTTCGCGTTCTAACAAATGTAGTTGTAATACCAAATCGGCTTGCGATAAAAATTTAAATGCTAAGGCTAACTCTAAGAATCCTAATACAACTTTTACAGTATTTAACCATCCTCCTGATTTTGGCAGAGAATTTAACCATCCTGGGAATGCAGCAAACAAAGCAAATGGTAATGCAATAGCTAATGAAAACCCTAACATCCCAATCACTGGAGCTAAACCTCCTTTAGAAGCTGCTTCAACCAATAATGTTCCTACAATTGGTCCTGTGCAAGAAAAAGACACAATTGCTAATGCTAAAGCCATAAAAAAGATACCTATTATACCTCCTTTATCTGCTTGTCTATCTACTTTATTTGCCCAAGAATTCGGTAACACAATTTCAAAAGCTCCTAAAAAGGATAGTGCAAATACAATTAGTAATAAAAAGAAAATAACGTTAAACCATACATTAGTTGCTAGCGCATTTAAAGCATCAGCTCCAAAAATAGCTGTGATAATAGTTCCTAAAAGCACATAGATTACAACTATAGACAATCCATAAATTACTGCATTTCTAATTCCTTTAGACTTTGATTTGCTTTGTTTAATAAAGAAACTTACCGTCATTGGTATCATAGGGAACACACAAGGTGTTAATAATGCAAGGAAACCTGATAAAAACGCAACTATAAAAATTGTAAAAAGTCCTTTTTGCTCTTCATTTTCAGGTTTAGATGAAGTTTTAGAAATAGTATTTTCTTGCTTTACTTCTTCTTTGTCTTTAGGTATTTCAAAAATATTTTGAACCGTTTCATCTTTTCCACTATTACTAGAAACACTTTCTGAATTTGACAAGTTAAACTCTAAATCGACATAGCTTGGTGGTAAACATCTAGCATCATCACACACCATAAACTCTACTTCTCCTTTTACGATAGAGAGTTCGTTATTTAATACTTTTATACGTTGTTTAAACTCTGCTTTGTTTTCAAAAAATTTAATTTTCATTTCAAACACAGGATCATCAACAGTATGCCCTTCTTCTTCCTTAGTGTTTTCTAACAACTGAAAACCATCTTCTGCATAAGTAAATGTTGTTGGGATTGGACCATCATCTGGCACATTTTGGGAATACAAATGCCAACCTTTATCTATGGTGGCAATGGATACTAAATTATATTCGGTATCAGAAATTTTTTCAACTGAGGTTGACCATTTTACTGGTTCTAAAATTTGTGCTTGGGATGCAACAATAGGCATAATGAGCATCAAACAACTTAAAACGATGTTCTTCATTCTTTAAAAATTAGTCTAGTAGTTAGAATTAACAAATGTAACACTTGTGTTAGAATTATATTATAAAGCTTTCTTAAATCTGCTTAGTCGACGCTTCAATTTGATACTAACAAACCACTAACTGATAAAGACGTTAAAGTTTTACTAATAAAATTTAGATATAAAAAAACCGAACATAATGTTCGGTTTGGTGAGTTAAGATTTGATTTCTACTTCGTAGCCTTCATGCTGCCATTTAGAAATGCCTCCATCGAGATCATATACTTTAACAAAGCCAGCTTCCTCCATTTTTTTTGCGCATTTTGCGCTTCTTCCTCCAGACTTACAATACAATATTACTGGTTTTGTTTTGTCTAGCTTTGTGATATCCTCATCAAAAGTTGGTGAGTTGTAATCTATATTTTGAGCAGTAGGTATGTTACCTTCTTTAAATTCTTCAGGTGTTCTAACATCTATTAATTGCACATCTTCTAATTCTAAAAGTGTTTGCATTTCTTCTGGTGATACCAGTTTAACATCGCTTTGCGAATCGTCTTTACAGCTTGTTACTGTAAATGTTAACATTAAAGTCAACACAATTAATACCTGTTTCATTTTTAATACAATTTAAAGTTATACTATATCACCTTCCCACTCGGTAATACCTCCAACAAGATTATAGGCATTATCAAAACCTAATTGATTCATTATAGCACAAGCTTGACCGCTTCTGTTTCCAGATCGACAATACACATAATAGTTTTTGGCTTTGTCAAGTTCTTCTACTTTTGAAATAAATTCTTGACCTCCATAAATATCAATATGCACTGCATTAGGTATTATACCTTCATCAACTTCGTCTTGTGTTCTAACGTCCAAAACCACAGCATTAGTATCCGCTGATAGTTGTTTTGCCCATTCTTCTTGTGTTAAATCTGCCATTTTTTAGTTTTTGATTATAACAAATTTAACTTTTCTTTATGATATAGACGAAAAAAAATCCAATCTGTTACAATTGGATTTTAATTTAAGCTTTAAAATGTATTTATTTACACTTTAATTGAGCATCCTATGGCTCTTGTTTGTGTTTCTTTAATTTCTTTTCCTTTTAATAATGCATCAACAGCATTTTCAACGTAGGTAGTATTTACTTGACTTGCGTCTTTATAGTTATCGTCAATAGCTCCAATGTACTTTACCTGATTCCCTTTTGCAGTTTTTTGTAGCACATATACATGTGGTGTTTTTGTTGCTCCATATTGAGGATAGATTTTTTGTCCTTCGTCAATTAAATAAGGAAATGTAAACCCTTTTGATTTTGCTCTTGCTTGCATAGCTTCCATATTATCTCCAGGTTTAACATCGGTATTATTAGGCATAATAGCTATAACAGGATAACCTTTATCAGCATATTTTTTGTCTAATTCAATAATTCTGTCCTCATAAGCAACAGCATAAGGGCAAGTATTGCATGTAAATATTACAATGAATCCTTTAGCATCTTTATAATCTGCTAAAGACACCATTTTACCATCAATATTTTCAAGTTTAAAATCTGTTGCAATATCACCAACATGATAACCATGACCATCACCTACAGTTGTGAATGCTGAAAGTGATAACATAGCTACAAAAGCAAATACTAGTTTTAATGTTTTCATAGTGTTTTGTTTTAGTTTAAAAATTGTTTTAATTCGGTTTCTAGCTCGTCATAAGTAAACGATTTTTCGTAAAACTTACGTTTATTTTTATTAAAAATTACTGTAGCAGGAATTGCTCCTGACCAGCTTTCATCTACCTTAGGAATCCAAGAGTTAGCATCAGCATCGTCAAGCGCCACAACTTTAGATTGTAATTTCTTATCAACTATAAAAGGTTTAAGTTTTGATTCATATTTAGAAGGGAAATCTAAGCTTATCAATATCACCTCAACATCTTTAGTTTTATATTCAGAATTTAATGTTTCAAAATAAGGCAACTCCTTAACGCAAGGTGCACACCACGTTGCCCAAAAGTTAACTACATAGGTTTTATCATCAGTAGCTGTTAGATATTTTTTTATACCATTAAAATCGTGAACTTCTAACTCTAAGGTATTAGGAGTTTCAATTTGTGTTTCGGTAATAGCATCTTTTTTTTCCTCTTTACAGGAAAAACACAAGATCATTGTTAGTATTAACAGTGTATATTTCATATTATAAAAGTAAGCATAACACTGAAAAACCTTTAATCTTTAACAAAACTTTATAGGGCTTAATTTAAATTAAAATGCTCCCACACAAATATTTCTACAAATAATTTGAAAAAATAATTTTCATTTCTATCTTTGACCCAACAAACAAAAACATGAACACAATTTTAAATAATACTTGGTGGTGGATGTCTCGAAACTCAATTTTCGTGAACTAACCCTATTAGTATATTTAAAACTAAAAATATCAAAAAGGCTTGTCATTCACGACAAGCCTTTTTTAATTTATTTACCAATGAAAACCTTTAGCCTTTACACACATTATAAAAAAATTCTTGCCGACACAATTACTCCTGTTAGCATCTACCTTAAAGTACGCGACAAGTTTCCCAACAGTATTTTACTTGAAAGTAGCGACTACCATGCAAACGATAATAGTTTTTCATACATCTGCTGTAACCCAATTGCTTCTATTGAAGTAAAAAATGAAACCATTACCGAACAGTTTCCTGATGGCAGCAGCATTATCAACAAGATAAAAGATGATGTTAATGTCACTGAAAAAATTCACAAATTCACACAGCGTTTTAAAGTAGATTCTGATAAGGAATTTAAGTTTATCAACAATGGTATTTTTGGATATATGGCTTATGATGCTGTACGCTACTTTGAAGATATTAAAATTTCAAAAAAAGAAGACCATCTAGACATTCCAGATATTTACTATGCTGTGTATCAAAATATCATTGCTATTAACCACCATAAAAACGTAGCCTATATTTTTGCACATTGCTTTGATACCGAAAACAATATTGACGATATTCATCAGCTTATAAAATCTAAAAACTTTGCCGTTTTTAATTTTTCAACTGATGGCGAAACTAAATCAAACCTTACTGACAATGAATACAAGGAGCATGTAGAACTTGCAAAAAAACATTGTGCTAGAGGTGATGTGTTTCAATTAGTACTTTCAAAAAAATTCTCTCAAAATTTTAAAGGTGACGAGTTTAATGTATACAGAGCCTTACGTAGCATCAACCCTTCTCCTTACCTATTTTACTTTGATTATGGTGATTTTAAAATCTTCGGAAGTTCGCCAGAAGCACAATTGATTGTAAACAATGGAAAAGCTGAAATTCACCCAATAGCAGGCACTTTTAAACGCACAGGTAGCGATGAAAAAGACGCCGAACTAGCTAAGCAACTTTCTGAAGACATCAAAGAAAACTCAGAACATGTTATGCTCGTAGATTTAGCGCGTAACGATTTGAGTAGACATGGAAACAATGTAAAGGTTGACACCTACAGAGAGGTTCAGTTTTTCTCTCATGTTATTCATTTGGTAAGTAAAGTTTCTGGTAACAAACACGACAAAACCACAACTATGCAAGTAGTAGCTGACACTTTTCCTGCAGGAACTTTAAGTGGAGCTCCAAAACATAAAGCAATGCAACTTATTGAAACATACGAAAAAACAAGTCGCGACTTTTATGGTGGAGCCATCGGGTTTATGGATTTTGAAGGCAACTTTAATCATGCCATTATGATTAGGACTTTTTTAAGTAAAAACCATACGCTGCATTGGCAAGCAGGAGCTGGATTAGTCTCAAAATCAAATCCTGAAAATGAATTACAAGAAGTATATAACAAATTAGGCGCACTTACAAGAGCCATTGAACTTGCTGAAAATTTATAGCCATGAAAAGAATATTAGTTATTGATAATTACGACAGTTTTACTTACAACCTTGTGCATTATCTTGAGGATTTAGATTGTGAAGTGACTGTAAAACGCAACGACCAACTAGAGTTGGATTTCGTAAAAGCGTTTGACAAAATAGTATTATCTCCAGGACCTGGAATTCCTGATGAAGCTGGTTTATTAAAACCTATTATTGAAACCTATGCAGCTTCAAAAAGCATTCTAGGTGTTTGCTTGGGTCAACAAGCTATAGGTGAAGTTTTTGGAGGCAAACTCATCAATCTTAAAAGTGTATACCATGGCGTTTCTACTCAGGTAAATATTACTGCAGATGATGAAATTCTTTTTAAAAACATGGACAAAACCATTGCTGTTGGTCGCTACCACTCTTGGGTTGTAGATGAAAAGCTTCCTGATGTTTTAGAAGCCACATCTTTTGATGACAACGGACAAGTGATGTCTTTAAGACATAAAGTGTATGATGTAAGAGGTGTTCAGTTTCATCCAGAATCTGTTTTAACACCTAACGGAAAGCAAATGTTAGAAAACTGGGTTAAAAGTTAATATTGCCGTTTTTCTATTAATTCATCATCTATTAAAAATAAAACTATAAAATCCTGAACGCATTGACATTTCAGGACAGAATATCCAAATATGAAAACCATTTTAAACCGATTAATAAACCAAGAAAGCATTTCTACTGAAGAAGCTAAAAATGTTTTGGTTAACATTTCTAAAGGAGAGTACAACCAAAGTCAGATTGCCTCTTTTTTAACTGTATATATGATGCGAAGTATTACAACCCAAGAGTTATTGGGCTTTAGAGATGCGCTTTTAGACCTTTGTATTCCTGTAGATTTAAATGACTTTAACGCTATTGATTTATGTGGAACAGGTGGTGACGGAAAAGACACATTTAACATTTCCACTCTAGCATCGTTTGTTACTGCAGGAGCTGGAGTTCACGTTTCAAAACATGGTAACTATGGTGTGTCTTCGGCTTGCGGCTCTTCAAATGTACTTGAGTTTTTAGGTGTAAAATTTAGTAACGATATCGACTTTTTAAAAACCTGTTTAGATAAAGCTGGTATTTGTGTGCTTCATGCACCATTATTTCATCCTGCAATGAAACACGTTGCTCCAATACGACGCGAACTTGGTGTAAAAACATTTTTTAATATGCTTGGACCAATGGTAAATCCGTCGTTTCCAAAAAACCAAATGGTTGGTGTGTTTAGTTTGGAGCTGTTGAGACAATATAGTTATCTGTACCAAAACACTGATAAAAATTATAGCATTGTACATGCTTTAGATGGTTATGACGAAATTTCTTTAACAGGAGCATCAAAACTGTCAAGCAACAAAGGAGATGTTGTTATTAACCCAAAAGATTTTGGAGTTGAAAAATTGCATCAAGATGCAATACATGGTGGTGATTCTGTAAAAACATCGGCAAAAATATTCACCCATGTACTTCTTGGTCAAGGTACTGAAGCCCAAAACAATGTGGTTTGCGCCAATGCAGCTATTGCTATTTCAACAGTAAAAAACAACACCATTCAAGAGGCGTTTAGCGAAGCTAAAGAGTCACTTATGAGTGGTAAAGCAAAGAAAAGTTTTGACAAATTAGTAGAACTGAGCAAGTAATGAATATACTCGATAAAATAGTATTTGATAAACGTAAAGAGGTTGATTTAAAAAAAGCCTTGATAAGTACACAACAATTGGAAAGCTCACAACTGTTTAACAGAGCAACGGTTTCATTATCCGAAAAACTAAAAAACAGCTCTTCAGGTATTATTGCTGAACACAAACGTCGCTCACCTTCAAAATCAATTATCAACAATGGTTTAAATGTACAAGACGTCGCAACTGGTTATGAAAATGCTGGTGTTTGCGGAATGTCTGTACTAACCGATGGAAAATATTTTGGTGGTTCTCTTGACGATTTAATAGTGGCTAGAGCTAGCTGCAACCTACCACTTTTAAGAAAAGAGTTTATTATTGACGAATATCAAATTATTGAAGCTAAATCTTATGGTGCAGATGTAATTTTACTTATTGCTGCCATTTTAACCCAAGAAGAGATTAAACAATTTTCTCAATTAGCGAAAAGCCTAAACTTAGATGTACTGTTAGAAGTTCATAATGAAGATGAATTGCAAAAATCTATAATGCCTAGTCTTGATATGATAGGGGTAAATAACCGCAACCTTAAGACTTTCGAAGTAAGTTTAGAAACTAGTAAAACTCTTAGCACTAAAATCCCTGACGAGTTTGTAAAAGTTTCAGAAAGTGGCTTAAGTAACATCCAGTCTATACAAACGCTTAAAACGTATGGTTATCAAGGGTTTTTAATTGGTGAAAACTTTATGAAAACTAATAATCCTGGAGTAATCGCTAAAGAATTTATTAAAACATTGGAAGCATGAAACTCAAAATATGCGGAATGAAATATCAAGATAACATTACTCAAGTTGCCAACTTGCAACCTGACTATCTTGGTTTTATTTTCTATAAACAATCCAAAAGGTATTTTGATGGTAACATCCCTGAACTTCCTAAAGCGATTAAAAAAGTAGGTGTTTTTGTAGATGCTGAAATAGATTATATTTTATCAAAAGTAAAAACACACAAGCTTAATGCTATACAGCTTCATGGAAATGAATCTGCTGATTTTTGCAATGAAATTAAATATCAGTTCGAGTGCAGTCGAGAACCAAATGACAATCCTATTGAAATCATTAAAGTATTTTCAATAAAAAACGAATTTAATTTTGACGTTTTAAAACCCTACGAAGCAGTTTGCAATTACTTTCTTTTTGATACTAAAGGGCAATTACCAGGAGGTAATGGTTACACTTTCAACTGGGAAGTATTAAGCAATTATCCATCACAAAAACCGTATTTTTTAAGTGGTGGTATTGGTTTAAACGAAACCGAAGATATTAAATCATTCCTGCGAAGTCCAAAATCTAAATACTGCTATGCGCTTGATGTTAATAGCAAGTTCGAGATTGAAGCAGGCTTAAAAAATGTAGAAAAACTAGCAACATTTAAAACTGATTTGTCATTCTGAGTGCGAAACAGCATGACCAAAAAAAACAACTATGAGTTATAATGTAAACGAAAAAGGCTATTACGGAGAATTTGGAGGCGCATTCATACCTGAGATGCTATATCCAAATGTAGAAGAGTTACGCCAAAACTATCTTAAAGTAATGAACGAACCCGATTTTAAAGCAGAGTTCAATCAGCTTTTAAAAGACTACGTTGGTCGTCCTTCTCCACTCTATTTTGCTAAGCGACTTTCAGAAAAATACAATACTAAAATTTACCTCAAACGCGAAGACCTTAACCATACAGGAGCACATAAAATCAATAATACTATTGGTCAAATTCTTATGGCAAAACGCCTTGGCAAAACCCGAATTATTGCCGAAACTGGAGCAGGACAACATGGTGTTGCAACTGCAACGGTTTGCGCATTAATGGGATTAGAATGTATTGTGTACATGGGAGAAATTGATATTGCTCGACAAGCGCCTAATGTTGCCAGAATGAAAATGCTTGGTGCTACTGTTGTTCCTGCAACTTCAGGAAGCAAAACCTTAAAAGATGCTACAAATGAAGCCATCAGAGATTGGATTAGCAATCCTGTAAATACGCACTATATTATTGGTAGTGTGGTTGGTCCACATCCTTATCCTGATATGGTGGCAAGATTTCAAAGTGTGGTTTCAGAGGAAATAAAATCGCAACTAAAAACACACGAAGACACTGAAACACCTGACTATGTTATTGCTTGTGTTGGTGGTGGCAGTAATGCTGCTGGTGCTTATTATCATTTTTTAGATGATGAAAATGTGAATCTTATAGCTGTAGAAGCTGCTGGTCATGGTGTAAATTCTGGTGAAAGTGCAGCAACTTCAGTATTAGGTAAGATGGGAATTATACATGGAAGCAAAACCCTACTTATGCAAACCAACGATGGTCAAATTACTGAGCCTTATTCTATTTCGGCTGGATTAGATTATCCTGGAGTTGGACCAATGCATGCACATTTGTATGCTTCTGGTCGTGCTGAGTTTATTGCCATAACAGACGATCAAGCAATGAATGCAGGTTTAGAACTTTGTAAGCTGGAAGGCATTATTCCTGCTATTGAAAGCTCTCACGCTTTGGCTGTTTTTGAACAAAAAACCTTTAAACCTGATGCTATTGTTGTTGTGAGTTTGTCTGGTCGTGGTGACAAAGATTTAGAAACCTATATTAAGCATTTTAATTTATAATGATGAACAGAATTCAACATAAACTAAACGAAGACAGAAAGTTACTATCCATATATTTTACAGCAGGATATCCAAGCCTTAACGATACAGTTTCTATTATTGAATCGCTTGAAAACAGTGGTGTAGACATGATTGAAATTGGTTTACCGTTTAGCGATCCTTTAGCTGATGGACCAACCATACAAGCAAGTTCTACCCAAGCATTAAAAAACGGAATGACTACCGAAATACTTTTTAATCAGTTAAAAGATATTAGAAAAACGGTTTCTATTCCACTAATTATTATGGGTTATTTCAATCCAATGCTTCAATATGGTGTGGAAAACTTCTGTAAGAAATGTCATGAAATTGGCATTGATGGATTAATTATTCCAGATCTTCCTGTGGATGTTTATCATGAAGAATATCAAGCTACTTTTGAAAAATACGGACTAACAAACGTGTTTTTAATCACACCTCAAACTAGTGATGAACGCATTCGTTACATCGATTCGGTGTCTAATGGATTTATTTATATGGTTAGTAGCGCAAGTACGACAGGAGCAAAAACAGGATTTGGCGAGGAGCAATTAAACTATTTTAAACGCATAAATGACATGACTCTAAATAACCCTCAAATTGTTGGGTTTGGAATAAGTAATAGTGAAACATTTACGCAAGCAACCACTTATGCTAAAGGTGCTATTATTGGTAGTGCGTTTATAAAGCATTTAAACCAAAACAGCATTAGTACAATTCCAAACTTTACAAAATCTATAATTAGCTGATTTTAAGATAATTTTAATAGAATTTTGGCTTCAATTTCTTATATTAATGATGAACGATAAAACATCAAATGAATTATGGGAATTATTGAAGACAAAAGAAAATTTAAACCAAAGAAAAAACAAAGCAATCCGTTAAATCCAACTGGCGATGTTAACCAAAACACCAACCAGTTTGATATTGATGAAAGCACTATAAAGAAACAACAAAACAAAAACTAATTGTTGTAGTTTTTTATAAAAAGTAAAAATAACCTATTCGATTAAGAATAGGTTATTTTATATTTATACAGTTCAAAAAAAATCATTTTAATGTCTTTAAATATTGTTCTTATAGAACCTGAAATTCCAAACAACACAGGTAATATTGGTAGGTTAGCATTAGCTACTGGCTCTACATTGCACTTGGTAAAACCTTTTGGTTTTGAAATAGATGACAGTCGATTAAAACGTGCAGGATTAGACTACTGGCAACACTTGGATATTGTTTATTATGACGATATTGACGATTTTTTCACTAAAAACAAAACTGCAAATATGGTGTATTTGTCTAGTCATGGCAAGCAACAGCATTGGGACATTCCTTTTAAAGACGACTTGTTTTTGGTTTTTGGAAAAGAGTCGGTTGGACTCCCTAAACACATCACCCAAAACAATAAAGACTCACTATTTAAAATTCCATTGTACAGCAAGCACATACGTAGTTTAAACCTAGCCAATGCGGTAAGCGTAGTGGTTTATGAAGGCTTAAGACAATTAGGCTCTTAAAAACATAATACGGTTTTTACACCAAATTAGGAAACAACTCAACTAAAACTAGTAACATTAGTACTATTTAGGATATAAATAATAGGTTTTTATATATTTAGCTATTATAAACTAGTTAGGGGCAAGCTGAAAAAACAACTCGAATGAATCAAAATTCTAACATTTCATTTTTGAAAATGATTTTAATCATTTGGAAAACAATTTTTATTGGAGGTTGTTTTTTTCTTATTTACAGCATTTATACTTGGAAAACAAGTGCAGTTATCTTTTGTGTTTTATTCCTTGTTTTTATTGGTTTTTTAATTAAAAAGTATTCATCAAAATGAACAATAAATTTGATTTTATTGCGGATTAAAATATAGAACAACAGAACAAGGTGGACGAAAAACACCAGTAAATTATGGATATTGTCATCATTTGGAACTTAATTTTACTAAAATGCTGGCATCTGGACATCAACTTTTTACTGGAACCAATTTAGTAAATCCTAGAGAAACAGTTTTAGCTCAAAATCGGAATGAATTCAACTGAACATTGTGAAGGTAAATTGATAGTAGGAACGAATTTAAATTCTGTGAAGTGTAATAATCGGAAGTGAAAAAATAACTGAAATAATAAATAAAAAGTTAGAAAAGAAAAAACCCAGCACATAACAAAGTATATAATTAATTGCCAATTATAGACTACTTATGAAAATTTGCTAAATTACATCCTAAACCAAGTAACTAATCTTATACAAACACGTTAGCCTTTATTACCAACAACAAGTAATCAAAATAAACATTTAGTTTAGTGTATGTATTTATTAGCATTTAAATTCAAACCAAAATAATGAAGTATTACCTCTACTTATTAGTATTTATTACATCTCCTTTAATAATAAATCAAGGTGCAATTGCACAAACAGCTGAGTCCCAAACAGCGCAATTTCAAAACCGAATAGTAGATTCCATATTTTCTAAAACTTTAGATGAAAGCCGTGACTTTTGGGTAAGATTACCAGATAATTTTCAACCAGATAGTGATGAAAAATATGCTGTTATTTATTTAATGGACGGATTTTCACTAGAAAGCACTTTAGAAACTGTTTATGATAATTATTGGGGACATTACCTTCCACACATGATACTTGTTGGGATTTCTAATCGCAACAACCGAACAAGAGATTTAACTCCTTCACAAATAAAAATGAGACGTGGTAGCGCATTTGATCGTGAAACTGGAGGCGCAGAAACCTTTACTAAATTTATGGAAAAGGAACTCATACCACATATTGATAATAAGTATCCAACCATTCCTTATCGTACCTTAATTGGGCATTCTTATGCTGGTTTGTTTACTTTAAATATGTTGGTTAATCATAAACATCTCTTTCAAAATTATATAGCTATAGATCCAAGTTTGGATTGGGACGACCAAAAATTATTGAAGGAAGCAAAAGCAAAATTGAGTACAGAAAGTTATGAAGGCAAATCTCTCTTTGTGTCTTTAGCAGCAGAGCAGCTACATATGTGGAATGAAGACATAACCATGGAGAATATTATGAATGACTCTTCAGAATTTACTTTGTTTGCGCGTTCAATCATTGAGTTTTCAAATTTTGCTAAATCTCAAAAACAGAATGGATTAAATTTTTCATGGAAGGTTTATAATGAAGATTTACATGGTACAGTTCCGTTACCATCTATAAAAGATGGGTTGATTTTTCTTTTTGAATGGTATCAGTTTAAATCTCCTCAAAAATATAATAATCCAGAAACACCAATAGAAGAATTGGTTTCGCTATTGAAGGAGCAGGAACAAATCTACACTGAACATTTTGGTGTTCCTACTGCACCAATGATAGACGAAATGCTAAATGGCTATGGCTACATGAATATGCAAATGGGTCAACCTAAGAAGGCATTAATGTTTTTTGAAATGAATATTAAATACAATCCAACAAGTGCAAATGCTTATGATTCGATGGCTGAGTATTATGAATCTCAAAATGACAAAGAGAATGCATTAAAATACTTAAAAAAGGCTTATGAAATCAGTGGTGACGATTACTATAAAGAAAGAATTGAAGCTCTAAATAAAAAATAACCAAAGACTAACAATATATATAAGCCATACAAATCAGGAAACGGTTTAGACACCAACCGCTTACATAATTTAATGCTAGTCTTCAGCCTGCTATTTCTAAATTTCGAAACGACTAGACTCACAGATTTTCTATTCAGCTTGTATTTCTAAATTAGTTGCTTAAACATACAACTACTCATAGTTGATACCCTTGACCGCTAATTAAAAAACCGAACGATAAATGGAACAAATAAAAATATTATTCTTTGCATTGGCTTCTTTTTTTGGAATTGAAGATGGTAGAATAGCTTCTGAGAAAACCACCATAACTATATACCCTCAAAATAAAGAAATTGAAATTATCCAAGAAGGATTATTTACAGTTATACAGACAAAAAAGGATAGTACACTAGTACTGGAACAGTGGAATAAAATTCTTGATGTGAAAAGAAAAAACACAGCTTGGTCAAAAGAATTAAATAATTTTCCTGTTAAAAGCTTTAATTTAAAAACTATCAACAATGTAATCCAACCACATTTAACACTCAATTATATTAAAGAAAAAGATTTAGAAGCATTAGGAATTTGGTATAGTGAAGAAAAAAATGAATTTTCAATTAACAATATTCCTCGGGATAATATTAAAACTGATGACGGAAAATTAAAAGGAAACTATTGGGTTTTCAATGCAAAAAACACAATTACTTTTACCATTGAGCCATTTCTTCAAATGCCAGAGGACTATAAAAAACTAAGAAGACCTTTAAAAGAGTTATTGCAAACTGAAAACAAACACTAAAGCAGTAGCTCACAATGACCTTTAATAACTACTTGCTTGCCTATCCGCAAATAGGTTCTCGTCTACCCTAAATTTCGAAACGACTAGACTCACAGATTTTCTATTCGGTTTATATTTACTAAATTACATAACTCTCATAGCCAAACCATTGTAAAACATTTAGAAAGACCTTATGAAAAAAAGAAAAATTATTGCATTATCACTTTTGATTGTTGGGATTTCTTTAAGTGTTGTTTTTATATCAAAAATTGAATTCCCTCAAGGATTAGAAGCGTATTTTAAAAGAGAATACTATAACCAATTTGGTCCTTTGGCTATTAGTGTTGAGCTTTTAGCTGCGAGTTATTACCTTTTTATAGGACATAAAAAGACAAACTTTACTTTAGCCCTTTTTGGGTTTACTGCTTTGCTAGACCCTATTTTTAACCTAATAGGTCTTTTCAATAGCATAGTACCTTTATACGGAACAATAATTTTATCAATTTGTGCGCTGCTGTGTTTATGGCTTGCATTTACAAACACATTTAAATTAAAACCTTTATCTAATTTAACTGCAATATTAAGTGTTGTTCTTGGTGTTTTTGTTGAGTTATTCTTTAATTACCTATAATAAACATTTACTAACAACTTAATGAAGAATTAATAAGATAATGACACACACCTTTTCATTTAATCATATAGCGCTTTCAGTAAAAGATGTAGACGAATCTGTTCAGTTTTACCAAAACGTGCTTCAACTTAAAGAAATTGAAAATACGGCTTCTAATTCTGAAACGAGATGGCTATCATTAAATGAAGGCAAACAGCTTCATCTTATTCCTCGTCCAAATTCAGAAATAAAAATAAATAAAGCTGTACATTTTGCATTATCTACATCTAATTTAGACGCCTTAATTGATAATCTAAAGAACTTAAAAATTGAATTTTTTGATTGGAAAGACAATCCTAATACAATTTATGTACGAAAAGATGGAATCAAACAGATTTACTTTAAAGACCCAAATGGATATTGGATAGAAATTAATAATGATGTTAAATAACAAATACAATATTTTTTTTGCTCATAAAATTTCCATCAAAATTCAACGTGTTTTTGCTATCTTTTTACCGATAATGAAAAACCCTTCGAATTTTTCCGCAACGAAATCATAGCCAAAACCGTTGTAGGTAATAAAAATAAAATACGTCAACTGTCGTATTTTTTTATAGTTCATTTTGAAATAACATTGTAGCTGTAACTTACAGCTAGATGAAAAATTTTAACACCAAACTATCATTACTACTTATAGTCATTACATTAACTACCTATTCAGGTTTTGCCCAACATGTTGACTGGATTCATGCGCCTAAAAACCCTATACCTAGAGGAAGCAGTTTGCAATATCAAAACTTAAAAGGTGCTGTTTTTCAAGAAAGCATATCAGATTACTACACCAAAGATGGGCAATGGTTTCCTTATAATGCTGAATTTGAAATACGTCGTGATAACCAAGGGAGGGTTGTTTACTTCAAAGATAGATATAGCAGCTATCAATATGTATATGATAACAAAGGCAAACTGCTTGAAGAAAAACAAGATAACAATCCCTACCGAGTCTTTGAATACGATTCAAAAAATAGAGTGGTAAAAACCACTTATACCAATCCTAAACATAGTATTGGTACCATAACATACTCTTATACACAAGATGGCACCAAGTGTACCGTAAACGAAATAAGTACAAACAGGGATGGAGAAATTATAGTACGAGAAATACGCTACGAAAATGGCCTCGTAGTATATGCATACACCCAAGGATTTCCTGCCACTATATGTACGTATGAGTTTGATGCGCAAGGTAATTGGATAGTTCGCACAATACTAGATGCCGAAACCAAACAACCGCTTCGAAATAAATTTGATGGTAAAGTAGCACCTCCATCTACCAGAAGCATTATTTACCATAACGAATATGAAAAGGGTTTACAAGCTCTAACGGTACAAATGACAGACCTTACCAACGGAGCTGTTGCCAATGCACGTCTTGTTCCGAAGGTTTTTATTAATGGAAAAGAGTTTAAGAAAATGCTGTTTTCAAGATTTATAAATGATTTTGTGTTTTACGATCCCCTTTCAAAAACCTATTACATTGCTCGCAATGCCTATCTAGGTACATACAAAAAAGATCAGAAAATTCCGGTAGAAATACTAAGTACAGGTGCCGAAAATGTACTCTTGTTTAACGGTCTTAAAGTAAAAGCTCTAGAACGAGGTGACGAAGGCGAATTAAAAGACTGGAACTTTATAAACTACACCAAAGGTCTTGGCGCTTTTGTAGGCACAAATAAAACCGCAAATAAGGCCTATGCTTTTTTAAATATGCCTACGGTTACCAACGAAAAAGTAGTCGCTGTTCCTGGTACAGCGATTAACGATTTGTGGTATATTCCAGCAGAAGATAAAAAGAACGTATACCTTTTTGAAAATGGCGAGTATGTACGTGGTAAATACGCTATGGTTGGCACTTTAGGTAACACCACATCGCTTAACTTAGTGGTTTCGATAGATGGTGCTACAACCTATGTATTTCCAGAGTATGATAAGGCTCTAGAAAAGCATGTTTACAAAGCGCGTTTGTTTAACCCTTCTACCGATGTACTAAAAAGCAACACTACTACCAATAGCACACCAACTACCTCCAATACAACAAGCGCTACAACTGCTAGCAGCACTACTAACGACACCAGTAAAACCAATACTACAAAAATAACTTACCCTAAAAAAGACTATAGCAACTATGGGTTAACCTCTTTTGCTCAAGGCTATCTTGAAGCCTACAGTGTCGACCCTAGTGCTGCTGCACAACACATTACCGATTTGGGTGTAGTGTTAAAAAATCACTATCCTGAAGGCACCAAACTATTTCCTAAATTTTTAGCTGTTTTAGAAGAAATCTACTATGTAGATAATTTTATTGCTTATGAAACTTTAATAAATACCAACAAAAGTCTTTTTGACTATTGTATGGCTAATATGAAAAACCCTATTAAACAGCATTTGGTTAGAATTGCTAAAATGAAATTAAAACAAAATAATTAGCAATAAGATATACTATTTAAAACTTCACTGTAAAGTAACTTGGTTATATACCCACAAAAAACAATTAGATAAAACCTATTATTTAAGATATAACTAATAGGTTTTTATATATTTAGCTATTATAAACTAGTTGTACAATATTTTGATGAAACTAAGTGACAAAAACATAAAACTATTAGCTAAATCAATAACTGGTGATAGTTATAATATGCCATATAGAACAGGTCAAGAATTGGTTAGTTTTTTCAATGAAATTGGAGCAAATGACGAATATGGTGAAGGATTCCCTACAAGATGGAGATATGCTGAAGCAAAAATTAGAGAATTTAATAATACTTTGAAAATCAAGCATATTATTGAAAGTTTAGTTGATCCAAGAAACTATTTGGAGGAACCTGTATTTACTTGTGAAGAAGCAGTGGAAGAAGTAAATGCATATATTCAATATGATGGATTTAAATTAATTAAAAATGGAATGCTTTATAAACTAATTGATTTATCTGGAGTTTTGGTTCAAGGAAGTTCAGTAAAAAAAATTGACCAGGATTTTATCAAAGAACAAATATCAAAATGTAATTCAAAAATTGAAAATGGTGATTTTAATGGTGCCATCACAAATTCCAGAAGCTTAGCAGAAGCGGTAATGATTAATATTATTGAAGATATAGAAGGAAAGGAAATAAAAAATGATGGTAAGTTGGAGAACTTATATAAAAAAGTAAAAAAACATTTGAATTTAAAAATCGATCCTGCTACTCTACCTAAAACAGTTATTCAAATCTTATCCGGTTTGGATTCCATCGTTAGTGGACTTTCTGGTTTAAGTAATAATTCTGGTGATAGACATGCTAATAAATTTAATACAAAAGAACATCACGCCAGACTTGCTGTGAATTCAACTTTAACTTTGGTAGATTTTTTATTAGATAGTAAAAAGTATCAAAAAAAATAAAACGTCGTACAACACTTGTATAACTCATTACAGCTGTTCTAAACTTCTATATTAATCTTAATTACAACCTTTAATTAACACAAGACAGTATTTATATTCTACAAACTAATGAACAAGAGAAACTTTAAAATAGTAAGGCATTACATAATTGGTATAATATGTATGATTTGCTATTTCTTATTAGAGAACTCTGACCTAATACCTGAACTTGTTGAGTATTCTAAAAGAGGTCGCTACAAAGGGTTTGCAACCTTTTTTATTACAGGGTTATTCAAGTATGGCTTATTAGTTATTGGAGTAAGTATTATTTTAATTATGACTTTTTTACTGATTAGAAAAAAAATCTCTAAAGACAATTAAATCACAGTAAATTCAAGCTAAAACAAATAGTTTTTCGTAACTTTAAACAACTATAATTTAAATCAAATTCCATGAAAGATTTGATCAATCAAATTTTGAAAATTTCAAGTGGACTTTTGATGTTAACAATTGTAATTTCTTTTTTCTTATACAGTTTTAGCATACCAAAAACTGCTGGTTGCGGAACTAAAACACCTCAATTAATTTGTGGAACTGTTTCACTAAAATTAACTGAAAATGCGCAAATTGGAAAACAAATTTTTAATGCAAATTGTGCAGCTTGCCATAAGCTAAACAGAAATATGACTGGACCTGCATTAGCAAAAACAGACTCTACTTTACTCTGGAATTGGATGACCTTAAACAAACAAAAAATTGATAGTTCTAAAATAAGAGAATTAGGAGTTGATTATCACAGAAGCTTTTGGGCCAACTCAATAACTCAAACAGAATTAATTGGACTTTATGAATATATAAATGCTGATTGAATTATAATAAATGAATAATCCCAGAAAACTAATACTTAAAATTATAACTGCATCATGTGTCGTTTTAGCTTTATCTATTGGTGTTTTCATTTTTGTAATTAAAAAGAATGGAATTACTGAATTTGATTCCATAACTAATGATGATAAACAAGAAGTGGTTATAATAAAACAAACTTCACCTGAGTTTAAACTAGGCGAATCTATATTCATGGAGGATTGCAGAAAATGTCACGTCTCAAAAGAAATGAATCACAACTATATTGAGGGAGTCGTTGAAAATGTTGGAATTAGTTATTTAAAATTATATTTAACCAAGCAAGACTCTTTGCTAAAAGCAAAAGACAAATATGCTTTAGATTTAAAAGAAATGTGGGGAAACAATGGAACAATACATAAATTTAATTATACTGAAGACGAACTAGATGTATTGATAGAATATTTAAAATAATGCTCTTTTAGACTGGTAAAAAGACTCCCTAAAAAAACTCACTATACTGCATAACCCTAAAATCAAAAGTATTAAAATCAGGATTTTTAGCTTTTAACTGTTTATACAATGGCAATCTACTTATTGAAATATTTGCTGCTCCTGATCCAGAAGTTAAGGACACGGTTTTTATTTTTCGAGTAGCTTCAGTAGGTTTCTTCCCTTCTATCGGAATAACAAACTCGTGTATTCTTGGAACTTCGTTAGACACCACTTCCAACTTAATATTATAGTCTTTAATGTGTTTTCTAAAAAAATATTCTGGTCCATTTTTACTGTTTCCACCTGTAAACAGTAAGGTATCAATAGTTGGGTATTGCTTAATGTAGCCAATAAGATCTCGCAACACAATATTAGTCATTCCTAAATCGGAAGCATCAATTTTGTCACGTTCAGCACTTTCAACAATATCACAAACACCTATTTTATGCTGTATTAAAAAGCGTTTACGTTCTTCAATAGCATCTTGCGAATTATCGTATCGTAAATTCAAATTATGAATTTTATCAATAAACAACCACAAGCTATTGTAATAGCTACCATAACAAAAATCTACATCTTTTTCTAGCAACTCACCTGTTGAAAATCTTGGTGGTGGTAATGTGCCTACAATTAACTTTGTAGTGTCATTTTGAATAAAAGGTTGGTATGGATGTTTATGAAAAAACAACTATGCTTTGTTTAAGTAGTCTTTAACTTTATTTATGGTTGCCCTATAAATTCTTCGGTTAGGTTTGGTCATGTGTTGTGACTCTGCGTTAATATCATTTAAAATATCGTAAGCAGCATCATTTTTTTGTTGACTCAATAAAAACTCAGCCAATACCAAGCGCTCGTTGTAATGGGAATAACGTTGATTTATTACTTTCATATTGGTTTCAGCTTCATCAAATCTGTTAAGCTTTTCAAGGCATAATCCATAAGTAAATTGCGAAATGGTATTAACAAACTCTTGGTGGTCTTTTATTGTTTCAGCAATCTCAATTGCTTTTTCATACTCTTGTGCGTAGTAATAACTTTCTAAAAGCTTCTTTTTTACAAATATGTTGCTTTGCGATTTATCTTCAAGCAACTGTTCATAATGTAGACTAGCATTTGAGTAATCGGATATTTCAAAATAAGCATCAGCTAAATTTAATCTGTTTTGATAAGTATCAGAAAATTGAAGTTTGCTTTCTAAATCCCTAACTTTTTTTGTTGGGTTAATAATAGACGTAATATCACTAGCTACTTTTTCGGCATCTCTTTTATTATAAACATTACTAATTAAATAAACTGCACAACCTATTACTGGAACAAAAATGATAAGAAACACCCAGTAATATTCATTTTTATGTTTGAAAACGTGATACACACAAAAAAATTGAATAGCCAATATTAAATAGTAAACCATATAGAATTGAGAGGATTATCGATTGCTTGACTAAAGTATAAAAAATTTGTATTTTACTGTAGTAACCAATAATAATAAACATGGGAAAAGGTGATAAAAAAACACGACGCGGAAAAATACACAGAGGGTCTTCAGGTGTTAGACGCCAAAAAATAAAAAAACGTCCAACTACTGAGCAAAAAATAAATATTGATAAAAAAGCTAAGGCTTGATTATCTTATAAATACCAAGTCGTTTTTAGTAGACATGCTTTCGCTAAAGCCATAACCTTCATAGTTAAACCCTTTAAGGTCGTCAATGGTTTTGGCATTGGTATCTACAATGTATCGTGTCATATAACCTCTGGCAAGTTTAGCAAAGGTCATGATGGTTTTGTATTCGCCATTTTTTAAATCCTTAAAACTGGCAGTAATTACAGGAACCTTTAATGCTTTGGTGTCAATAGCTTTAAAATACTCGTTACTCGCTAAATTTAAGAACACCTCATCGTCTTGCAGCTCGTCATTGAGTGCTTGAGTAACTTTCTTTTTCCAGAACTCGTATAAGTTTTTGTTTTTTCCTACCGGAAATTTAGTTCCCATTTCTAAACGGTAAGGTTGAATTAAATCCAATGGTTTTAAAACACCATAGAGTCCTGAAATAATGCGAACGGTGTCTTCTAAAGTATCTAACTTACTACTTTCAATAGTGTAAGCGTCTAAGCCTCTATACACATCACCACTAAAAGCATACACAGCTTGTCTTGCATTGTCTTTGGTAAATGGCAAACTCCAGTCTTGATTACGCTCATAGTTTAATTGCCCAAGATTATCTGAGATATTCATAAGCTTTGACAAACTTTTAGCCGACTTCTTTTTAAGTAATTTATTAAGGCGTTCAGCTTCGTTTAAAAAACAAGCTTCAGTAGTTTTTGTTGTGGGAATTTTACTTTCGTAATCTAAAGATTTTGCTGGTGATAAAACGAGTTTCATAATCATTTCCTGCGAAAGCAGGAATCTCTTTAAAAGTTAAACAATAGTTCTTTTTCAAAGTTACAATTACCTAATTATAAAATCAACTTTAGATTTTATTCTTTTCAATAAAACTATTGAGAAAACTTATTACAATTCTTGATGCTTGGAGTAGTTACGCCATTTTTCAACACACTGCTGCATGTCTTCAGGAATTTCGGTATTAAAACGTAAAAACTCTCCAGTTTTAGGATGTTCAAACCCAAGTGTTTTGGCATGTAGTGCTTGTCGTGGCAATACTTTAAAACAGTTTTCCACAAACTGCTTGTATTTATTGAAGGTTGTCCCTTTTAGTATTTTTTCGCCACCATAACGTTCGTCATTAAACAGTGTATGTCCAATGTGTTTCATGTGCACTCGAATTTGGTGTGTACGTCCAGTTTCTAACTTACAAGACACTAAAGTTACATAACCTAAACGCTCAATTACTTTGTAATGAGTTACTGCTGGCTTGCCTTTATCGGCATCATCACCTTCAAAAACGGTGTTTTGCAGTCTGTTTTTTGGATGACGACCAATATTACCTTCTACAGTACCTGAATCTTCTTCTACATTTCCCCAAACCAAAGCCACATATTCGCGCTCACTGGTTTTATCAAAAAACTGCTTAGACAAATGCGTCATAGCCTCTTCAGTTTTTGCAACCACTAGAAGTCCACTAGTATCTTTATCGATACGATGCACTAATCCAGGACGATTACTAGAATTGTTTGGTAAATTATCAAAATGATAGGTTAAAGCGTTTATTAAAGTCCCTGAATAGTTACCATGACCAGGATGCACAACCATTCCTGCTGGTTTATTAACTACCAATAGCTCGTCATCTTCATAAACAATATCCAACGGAATATTCTCAGGCGTTAACAAATACTCATAAGGAGGATGCTCAAAAAGTACTCTAATTTTATCAAATGGTTTTACCTTGTAATTTTGCTTTACAGGAGTATCATTAACGTAAATACTTCCGTTTTTTGCAGCAGTTTGAATTTTATTACGTGTTGCGTTTTCAATAAAATTCATTAAATATTTATCTATACGAAGTGGTTGCTGACCTTTTTCAGCGGTAAACGAATAATGTTCGTACAACTCATCATCATTGTCGTCTATTGAAGTATCGTGATCTGCCATGTTTAGTTTGATCGGTTACCATTACCTAAAACCAAATCAATTTTTGTGGTTAGTGGTAATAAATCTCCAGCTTTAAGAGTTTCTCCTTCATATTTTACAGCAATCACCTCATCTTTACCAAGGTCGTCAACATAAGTGATTTTTCCTACTTCAAACCCTAATGCTTCTAGAGTTGGTTTGGCTTGTCTAAAAGTACGTCTTACAATATTTGGGACTGCAACCTTACGATAACCTGACGGGTTTAAAATAAGATAGATTTTTCGGTTTTCTTTAACCTGAGTTCCTGCTAAAGGATATTGCTCAATAACTGAATATTTAGGATAATTAGGATTGTAGTTAGCCGAATCCTGAATTTCCATTTGCAAGTCATTATCACCTAATTCTATTTGAACGGTTTCTAAAGTCTTACCTTTTAAATCTGGCACTTCTACAAACTCACCATGGTTGGTGTAACTTTTCAACCATTGTAATATTAAAAACGATAATACTACAAGAGCAACGATAGCCAGTGCAATTTGTTTTAAAAATGCTTTACTGGTAAGAAACTTTACTAAACTCATAAATGGAAATTAGATTATGACAAATATATAAAAACTCAAAGGTTTTTTCTTTTGCTTTAATGTGCTATTTTAGCTTAACTATTATTAGTTACGTTTTATTGTTTGTTTCGGATTATCGAGTGATTATTAATTAACAGCAATTCCTGTGAACACAGGACTTTATATGAAAAAAAATATTGCCATTATAATGGGAGGATATTCTAGCGAGTATGAAATATCCTTAAAAAGCGGTCAAGTGGTTTATGAAACTCTAGACACTTCAAAATACAACGCTTACAGAATACATATTTTTAAGCACAAATGGGTTTATGTTAATGACAATGATGTAGAATTTCCTATTGACAGAAATGACTTTTCGATTACTCTTGAAGACAAGAAAATAACTTTTGATTGTGTGTTTAATGCTATTCATGGTACTCCTGGTGAAGATGGCTATATGCAAGGATATCTTGAGCTGTTAAACATTCCGCATACTAGTTGTGGTATGTATCAAGCCGCATTAACATTTAACAAACGTGACTGTTTAAGCACCTTAAAACCTTATGGAATTAAAACCGCAACCTCCTTTTACCTCAACCAAGGAGATGCAGTTAATGAAAATGACATTATCAACAAAGTTGGTTTACCTTGTTTTGTAAAAGCCAATAAAGCTGGTAGTAGTTTTGGGATCACAAAAGTCTATAACAAAGAAGACATAAAAAACGCTCTTGATGTTGCTTTTAAAGAAGATGACGAAGTAATTATTGAATCGTTTTTAGATGGTACTGAAGTTTCGGTTGGAGTGATTACTTACAAAGGAGAAGTAACCGTTTTACCGATTACTGAAATTGTGAGCAACAATGATTTTTTTGATTACAAAGCAAAATATTTGGGTGAATCGCAAGAAATAACTCCTGCAAGATTAAGCAAAATACAAGAAGAAAAGGTAAACACTGTTGCTAAACAGGTGTATACCATTTTGAAGCTAAAAGGGTTTAGCCGAAGCGAATATATTTTTAAAGATGGAGAACCTCATCTTTTAGAAGTTAACACAGTACCTGGTTTAACTAAAGCCAGCATATTACCTCAGCAAGCTGCAACAGCAGGAATAAGCTTAAGCACTCTTTTTGAAAATGCTATTGAAGAGGCTTTGAAATAAAATCTGTAATTTTACATTATGAAACGCGCAATCTTTCCAGGGTCTTTTGACCCAATTACTTTAGGACATTACGATATTATTAAACGTGGTGTAAAGCTTTTTGATGAAGTAGTTGTAGCTATTGGTATTAATGCTGATAAAAACTATATGTTTTCTCTTGAAGAACGTAAAGCCTTTATTGAAAATGCGTTTAAAGATGAACCTAAAGTGTCTGTAGTAACTTATGAAGGTTTAACTATAGAATTCTGTAAAAAGATTGATGCTCAATTTATTTTACGTGGTTTACGTAATCCTGCTGATTTTGAGTTTGAAAAAGCAATAGCACATACCAACCGTAAACTTTCTAAAATTGAAACCGTTTTCTTGCTTACTGCTGCAAAAACATCGTTTATTTCGTCTTCAATTGTTAGAGATGTTATTCGCAATAATGGCGATTACACTGTTTTGGTTCCTGATAGTGTAAACATTAAATAAGGTTATTTTTCTTTGCTTTTTGTACCGCTTCAAGTTTATTATGCACTTGTAGCTTTTTGTAAATATTTTCAATATGCTTTCTTACAGTACCTGTTGAAAGAATTAAGTTTTCAGCAATTTGCACGTAATTTAATCCTTTGCTCAAGTGCTCTAACACTTCAGTCTCTCTTGCAGTAAGTTTAATATCTTCTTTATCCTTTTCGTTTTCAATACTCATAGGATTTCGAAGTAATTTCAAGGTTTTTAATGCTATTGAAGGATTCATAGCTGCACCTCCATTTAATGTTTCAAGAATACCACTATGTAAATCTTTGGCATTAATTTCTTTAAGCAAATAGCCATCAGCTCCTGCTTTTATAGCATTGAAAATGTTTTCATCATTATCAAAAACAGTAAGCATAATAATTTTTATGTGCGGAAATTTTTGCTTGACTATTTCAGTAGTTTCAATACCATTAAGCACTGGCATTTCAATATCCATAAGGATTAAATCAAGATTGTGATTGCTTTCCAATTTAGACAATAAATCAGAACCATTCATTGCTGAAAATTTAAAACTCAAGTCCTCAAAAAAAGACAGCTTTTCTTTTACTGCATTTATTAAAAATGTGTTGTCGTCAACTATGGCTATTTTAATGTTCATTGGCTGGTATTTTTATAAAAATAGTAAACGTATTGAATTTCACCTATACGATACATGACGTATATTACATTTGTAACTTAACTGTTGTTCCGTTACCTTCAATAGAAGTTACTGTTAACTCTCCATCAATTTCGTGAGCGCGTTTTTTCATATTATTGAGTCCATTACCAAGTTCAACTTTTTGAGCATCAAACCCTTTTCCGTTATCAAAAACTTGAACTAAAAGTTTATCATCTACCTGATTTACCTCAACCGTTATTTTAGTCGCTTCAGCATATTTTATAGCATTATTAACTGACTCTTGAATGATACGATAAATGTTCATTCCCTCAACAGAAGTAAACTGTAAGTCATCATTAATCTGTTCTCCTTTTTTGAAATTGAATTCAATACCTTCTGAAGCAATATGCGCTTTATCAATAAAATTTGAAATTCTAGATTGTAAGTCTTCAATAGATATTTCATTTTTATTCATTGCCCAAATGGTATCTCGTAACTCATAAATGGTTGATGAGGTAAATGTGCTTATACTTTTAAGCTTATCGCCTAATTTTTCTGGGAGTTTAAATCCGTATTTTAAATTATCTAAAGATGAAATGATAAACGTTAATTGCGCTCCAATGTTATCATGTAAATCTCTTGAAATTCGTAGTCTTTGGTCTTGAAGCTTACTTTGAGTTTCAATTTTTGCCAAAGCATCTTTAAGCTGATTTTCGCGAAGCAACTGTCGGTTTTTTATCTTTTGTTGACTATACACTAAGTAACCCAAAAGCGATAGTACAATTGCCAATGCCAATAAACCTAAAATGTAGTTGTTCTTTTTACTTAAATCGAGTTCTTTTTCGGCTAAATCAGCACGTTGCGACAAGATTTCTTTTTCTTTCTTTTCTGTTTGATATTGAATTTCCAATTCGGCAACCTTACCATTGGTTTCAATATTTAAAATACTGTCTCTAAACAAAGTGAAGCTTTTGTAGTACTCTAAGGCTTTTTGAGGTTGATTTTTAGCTTCATAATATTGAGAGTAATTGTGTAACGCTGTTTCTATATCTGTAGCCGATTTTGCTTTTCTGGTATAATAGTAACCACTATCTAGATACACTTTAGCTTCTTCCAAACGATTGTTTTCAATCAGTACATCAGCAATATTATTGTAAGTAGCACCAATTCCAGTTTGGTTTCCTATAGCTCGCTCTGCCTTTACTGATTTATTAAAATAGAATAAAGCAGAGTCTATTTCTTCTAAATAATAATATACTGCTCCAACATTGTTGGTGGATTCCGCAATTCCTTTTTGACTGTTCAAGTCTTCTTCAAGCTTTAAGGAGGCTTTAAAATAATCAAGTGATTTTAGCAAGTCACCATCATTAGCATAAATAATAGCAATACTATTGTAGACTTCAGACATTCCTTTTTTATTGTCTTCAGCCTCAAAAATATCTTTGGCTTTAAGATGATTTTCAATAGCTTGTTGGTTCATTCCAAGGTAGCTATATACTGTTCCAATATTGTTTGTTACAGTTGCTCTATACGAATCCATACCTTTTGAATCGTAAATTTTAAGGGCTTCCAGGTAAGCCGCTAAAGCATCTTCATACAATCCTAAATTACGATTACACGCACCAACATTATTATAGGCTGAAGCAATGATTATAGAATCTGTTGAAGTTTCCAAAGCAGCAGTTGACAGCGATTTAGCTTCAGTAAATAGTCCTAAATCTCGTTTTACAATTCCTAAGTTGTTTTTGCTTAGTGCAATGTTGTTAACTACTTTATTTTTTTCAGAAATTGTCAATGCTTTTTCCAATAACTCAATTGATTTTTGAGGATTGGTTTTATACATATCCATTGCAGAGTCATTAAGTACTGCTACATTGTTTTGAGAAAAACCAATAGAGAAATAAAGAATACCAAAAACTGTCAGCCAAAATGTTTTCATATTAAAAAGTAGTTGGTTGATTTGTTTAAAGTTAGAAATTAATTTGGGAACGTAAGTGATATTGTTGTGCCTTCATTTAATTTAGAATCAATTGAAAATTCACCTCCTAAATCATTGACACGTTTTTTCATGTTTGTTAAACCGTTTCCTTTTTCGATAGTGTTGAGATCAAAACCTTTTCCGTTATCAATTATTGATAGTTTGTAGTTCTTAGGTTTGTCTATACTAATTTCAATTTTAGTTGCCTTAGCATGTTTTATCGCATTATGTACAGCTTCTTGAACAACTCTATGGATTCCTATTCCTGTTACCGAAGAAAACGACTTTTCAATATCAACTTTATTAGAAACATTAATATTGAACTCTATTTCCTGCGACGCAAATCTTGCTTTATCCTTGTAATTTGTAATTCGTAAAATAAGGTCTTCAATTGTTATCTCTTCCTTATTCATTGCCCAAATAGTATCGCGCAACTCATAGATGGTTTCTGAGGTGAAATTGCTAATGCTTTCTAGTCGTTTGTTTAGGGTTTCATCTTTAATATCAAAACCATACTTAAGATTGTCTATAGAAGAAATTATAAAGGTAAGCTGCGCACCAATATTATCATGCAAATCTCTTGAAATTCTCAAGCGTTGTTCTTGTAGCTTATTTTGAGTTTCAATTTTTATCAACGCATCTTTGAGTTCATTTTCTTTTTTTAGCTGCTTGTTTTTAAGTTTTTGCTGATTGAAAAATAAGTATCCTATCAACCCTAAAACTATTGCTAAGCAAACCACTCCATAAAGTTGATAGTTTTGTTTTTGAATAGTTAGTTTATGCTCAGCAAGTTCAGCACGTTGTATCAGTATTTCTTTTTCCTTTTTTTCGGTGTCATATTTCACTTCAAGATCAGCAATAGCTTGCGCATTCTTTTCAGAAAAAATAGAGTCTTTTAAAATTCTAAATTTATGAGTGTGCTCTCGTGCTTTTTTAAAATTTCGAAGCATGTAATAACTCTCTGCTGTATTTAAGTTAAGATCTCCTGAATTGGCTTTTATTTGAGGATATTTCTGAATCAGTTTAAATCCTTTTTCAGCATAACCCAAAGCGGTTTGTGGTTCATTAATTTCATTATACAACGCTGTTAAATTGGAGTATGTTGATAATTCAGACGCTTCATCAGACTCAAAACCTTCAGGCTTATCCAAAGCTTGTAAATAGGTTTTGATAGCCAAATCATAGTTATTATTTTCATTATAGGCATTTGCAAGGTTATCTAACAACCTGTAATACTCTATAAGGTTATTAGTGCGTTTAGCTATTACTAACCCTTTTTTATATGTCATTATAGCTTCATCAATGCGTCCTAAATCTTTTAGGTTGATGCCAATGTTATTTAATGACGTAATCTGGTCATTCTCTAAGTTATGCTCTTCTCGAATTTTTAACGCCTTTTCATGATAACTCAATGCCTTTTCATTAAGATTCATTTCTTGATATATAAGACCTATATTGTTAAGGTATGTATGACTTTGTTTTTCATCGCCAATGACATCATTCATTCTTAAAGCATCAAAAAAGAACCTCAATGCGTCATCATATTCGCTTCTGTTCCAATGAAACATTCCTAAATTATTAATGCACATGACTTCAATATTTTTGAAGTTGTGTTCATGACTTAAATCTAACGCTTTAGTGAAGTAGTATTTAGCTGAATCGGACTTACCAGTGACATCCATATAGATACCATGTGTATTTGTTAATTCGGCTAAACCAAAATTAAACCCACTCTCTTTGGCTTGCGTTTTCCCTTCTGTAATGACTTGAAGTGCTTTATCTGAATCGTTGAATATATAACTGAATCCAATCTTATTAAACGTCCTGATTCTTACTGAATCATTCTTTATTTCTTTAGCAGCTGTAAGTAAGCTATCTAAGTTTTGCGAATAGGTATAAGATGATTGAAATATGAATAGAAGTGTGACTAAAAGTATCCTCATTTTTGGCAATAAAAAAAGCATCAGAAAATACCTGTCCTTACCAGATAATATAACTGACGCCTTTTTAAAAAATTGATTAATAGCATTACGAATATATAACATATTGAAGTTCATCATCTTTTTTTTCGATAAGAAGCAATTAAAAAAGATTAAGCGTAATCCTACAAAAATTACGCTCAATCAGGAAATCTCAACAACAAGATTTAATTATTAAGATTGTAAGCATAAATCGTTTTATCATTGGCTTTATAGAAAAGAAACCCTCCAAATTCATCTACTTCATACTCAGGTTTTTTGTCGTTTAAAACAATTTCTTTATCTGTATTACCAGTGTCTTTATTTACTTTAACTAACCCAACACCATTATCTAATTTAGTTAAAATAAACTGTGCATTTTCGGTGGCTGCAGTTGATTTAAATCTAGTAGATAAATAGTCAAAAGAAGCTCCTGCTATTCCTGCAAACATATCGGCAGCTCTTTTAGCATCTTTACCATAATCGTTATAGCTATCAAGGTCATTTACACTACCAAAAGCACTTCTATTAGCACCAGCTTTCATACTCATAGAAACTGTCATTGCTGTAGATGCTACTGCTGTAATACCTCCTACAATTTTACCAAAAGTGCTTCTTCCTGGTGATTTATGGTAAGTGTGATAATTTTCATTTCCGTCAAATGCTAAAGAGGTCATATTTTGACTTGATGACAAAAAGATACCAGTATCTCTTATTTCCATATGATTAGGATCTTCTTTTTCTTCAAAATCACATTTAGCAAGATCACTAACTTCACCTGAATTTGCATCAACAGCCATGATTTTTCCATCAGCAGCAATTAAATATCTATCATTTTTAGCGTCAAATGTTGATGCTACTGAAGCTGCTCTTTTATATTTTAACGGCTTACCCCAAACCTCTTCTCCTGTTTCTAAATTCACAATATTAGCGTCTTCACCTGTAATATATAGTAACCCTTGTGGTGTGTGTGCCATTACCATAATATTTTCTCCTGTTTTAAGAGGCTTTTTGAAAAGGGGTTTGCCGTCAAATGAAATTTTATTGATACCTCCTGATTCTATTCCGAATAAAATACCATCTTCCATTATGTAAAAATGCTGAACGTATCCTTTTGTTTTTGGTGCTTTATCCCATAAATCTTCTCCTGTAGCTGCACTAAACATGGTTATTTTTGATTCTGATTTTGCACCTAAAGCTCCTGTGCCTCCTGCAACATCACTAACTACAGCTAAACCTTGAGGTAGAATTTCAAAGTTTGTAACAATACCTTTTACTTTTCTATCGTCTTCCCAAAGTTCAGCTCCATTACTTCCAATTTTATGGATTCTGGTGTTTTTTCCATTTGTAGTAGTTTCAAAACCATAAATTTCTTTTTCAGTTTCATCGGCAACCATCCAGTTAACACCTTTTATTTTAGTTTGCCATAAATCTTCACCTGAATGCGATTTAGCAATAAGTCCTTGAGCTGTTGGTATAATTAAAGAGTTCTTTAAGAGCAAAGGCGTTCCTGTAACGCTAAAGTCTTTTGCAATTCCTACTCTACCTGGTTTATCCAAAAAGAAACTATAGTCTAGCTTAGAAGTGTTAAGATCGTATACTGCTACTTTAGGAGTCATTTTTTCAAACTTATCGCCTATTTTCTGAATACCACTAACTACTAACTTGTTTTGTGGCAACATAACATTACAAGTATAAATTTGATTCCAGCTATCATCATCTGAATTGAAAATCACTTTACCTTGAACATAATCTATCACTGCTCTTTTGGTTTTAGACAACCCAGCAAAACCTGAAGTCGCTCCTTGAGATACGACTATATATGGTGAACCTGGAATAAAATCAGTCTCTTCTGGTTTTAGTTTTCCAAAATTATTAAAGGTAAAAACTGGTTGGCTTTCTGTTGGTTTTATCCCTACTAAACCATCATTTGTTGCCACTACCAATACACCTCCAATAGTCAATGTCATTTCATTAATCTTAGCTCCTAAGTCATAACTTTGACTTGGTGCTTCTGCTTTTTGCGCATTAGCAAAGGTTACACTAACTAATAGTGCAACCAATACTAAGCTCTTAAATTGAATTAATAGCGTTTTCATAACTAAAACAATTACTGTACTTGCTTATTTAAATTAAAAGCACCATCTGAAATCATTTTTACAGATTGGTCTCCATTAACATTCTTACCTGAGAATTCGAATGTTCCAATTATTTTAGTTTCAGTTTCTTCAGAAACAGACAGTGTTCCCGCAAGCGTATCATCATAAGGTGCTTGCCAAAGCTCTGTTGTTGAGTTCTGTGGATTGTTTAAGTCTACATCAGTTTCAGAATATGAAGCAGTATTAAAAACTGTAGTAGCACCTGTAAATTCATAAGTTCCTACACCTTCATATCCCCAAATTGAAAATGAAAATGCTTTACCATCACTATTAGTTGCTATAATAATAAGGTTATTACCATTATTTGCAACAGTTGCAGAAGAAGAAATTTCTAAAGACTGCCAAGAACTACCATCTATTTTTGCTGATAAAGTTCCTGATGCAGCTCCACCACCACTTCCGCCATCGTCATCACTTGAACATGAAGTTAATCCTACCATGGCTGTTACCATGATTAATAACATAAATTTTCTTAAATCTTTCATTGTTGAATATTTTTAATTAATAACTGATTCAAAAATGCAACTTTAAGAAACTGAAAGAAATACGTAATATGTCGTATTTTTAAAATACGATATGCGAAAAAGACTGCTGCAACTGGTTTTGCTTGTCTTTTAATGATTGAAGAAATGCCTTATGGCTATTAGAGTTTGGATTAAACGGTCTATGCTGAAGTCCTTTTTGTATCACATCAACCTCGTTTAATGTTTTATGAGCCTTTTCTGAAATCCAAACCTGTTTGAATTTTTCCCAAATGTAATTTACTGCTATATCATTTGGATGTAACATATCGGCTTTATAAAAACGATAGTCGCGAAGCTCGTCCAGCATAATTTCATACGAAGGGAAATAATACTGCTGCTTTCTTGGTTCAACAACTTGATGAATAGCCGCAACTAAATGCGCTTTGCTTTGTGTATTCTCTACAAAACCATCTTTAATATGTCGCACAGGAGATACTGTAAAAATTACAGACGCTTTAGGATTAACGCTTTTTATTAAAGCCACTATAGCTTGTAATGATTCTGAAATTTCATCAACCGTTAGCAGCTCTTTTGTAAATTGTTTTTGTGGTACTTTATGGCAATTGGCAACAACAACATCTGATGCTGTATATCTATAAACCCAAGCAGTTCCTAATGTAACAATAACATGCGTTACTTGGTGTATTTGCTGATTTGTTGATTTAATAGCATTGTTCAATGCATGCAACAAATCATCTTTATTATCACTACTTAACTTGGAATGCGCTTCATAACAATGCCATTGTTCATTATAAAAAAAGATATCTTCTTCGGTGTACGTTTTAGAATTAATCGCATTAGCAACCAAACGTTCAATGGCTAGCGGATGAAATAAAATACCAAATGGATTTTGAAAATTCTGAAGCTTAAAATAGTTAAACTTCTCTCCTATATTTTCAACAAAACAAGACCCAAACAGCGCTATTTTAGAATGATAATCTATTTGATTATGCAGCTCTGATTGTAACGGTATTTGGGTTTGTAGTTTCATAATGAATTCTGCTTAAAAACAGAATGATAATTTATGCTATATAACTTTTCACTGCTTCCAAAGCGTCTTTTATACCACTAGGATTTTTTCCTCCTGCAGTTGCAAAAAACGGTTGTCCGCCTCCACCACCTTGGATGTGTTTCCCTAATTCTCTAACAATTTGTCCTGCATTTAAGCTTTTTTCAGCAACCAATTCTTTTGAGATATAACAAGACAATAATGCCTTACCATCGTTTTCAGCACCAAAAAGTAGAAATAGGTTATCATATTGACTTCCTAACTCAAAGCATAAATCTTTTATTCCTGCTGCATCTAAATCAACTTGTTTTGCTAGAAATGTGATGCCATTAACTTCGGTCAATTCATTTTTAAGCTCACCTTTTAGGTTTTTAGCTTTATCTTTTAAAAGCTGCTCTATTTGTTTTTTTAGGTTTGTATTTTCCTCTTGAAGATTCTGTAATGCTTTTACTGGTTCTTTAGCATTATTAAGTAAATCTTTCATTTCAAAATACGCACGATTGTTTTCAAAATAGAAATCTTTTACAGCATCGTTTGTGATAGCTTCAATACGACGAATTCCAGCAGCAACTGCGCCTTCAGATACAATTTTAAAATGCCAAATATCTGCAGTGTTTTTTACGTGAGTTCCACCACAAAGCTCTATAGATTTACCGAATTTTATAGTACGTACAGTATCGCCATATTTTTCTCCAAACAATGCCATTGCACCTTCATCAATAGCTTGTTGCATTGGAATATTACGTTGTTCTTGCAATGGTAATTTACCTTCAATTCTAGCATTTACAAAGTTTTCTACATCACGCAATTCATCAACGGTTAGTTTAGAAAAGTGCGAAAAATCAAAACGTAAATACTTACTATGTACTGCACTTCCTTTTTGCTCAACATGCGTTCCTAAAATCTCGCGTAATGCCTGATGTAATAAGTGTGTTGCAGTATGGTTACATTCCGTTCTGTAACGTTGTTTTGCATCTACAGTTGCTTTAAAAGTGCCTTGTACATTTTTAGGAAGACTCTTTGCAAAGTGAATAATAACATTGTTTTCTTTTTTGGTATCAACAATATATACAACATCACCAGAAGCATCTTCTAAATAGCCTTTATCGCCAACTTGTCCACCTCCTTCAGCATAAAACGGTGTTAAATTAAACACCAACTGGTACATTTCACCATCCTTTTTTGAGGTTACTTTTCGGTATTTGGTAAGCTTAACATTAGCTTCAGTAACATCATAACCAATAAACTCTTGCTCGTCATCTTCAAGAACAATTGTCCAATCGTCTGATTTTAATTGAGAAGCTTGCTTACCACGTTCTTGTTGTTCTTTTAGTTTTTTATCAAACTCTTCGTGGTTATAGGTAAATCCGTTTTCACGAAGAATTAAATCGGTTAAATCTTCTGGAAAACCATAAGTATCTTTAAGTTCGAAAACTTTATTTCCTGAAATTTCTTTGGTGTTAGAATGTGTTATAATTCTATCAAGTAATAATAACCCTTGATCTAATGTTCTTAAGAAAGAAGCTTCTTCTTCTTTTATAACATTTTCAATAAGTTGTCTTTGCTCTTTTAATTCAGGGAAAGCTTCTCCCATTTTTTTGATAAGCACATCCACCAAACGATAAATAAACGGCTCTTTTTGGTCTAAAAACGTAAATCCGTAACGAATAGCACGACGTAAAATTCTACGAATTACATAACCAGCTCCAGTATTACTTGGTAATTGTCCGTCTGCAATAGAGAATGCAACCGCACGAACATGGTCAGAGATAACTCTAATAGCAACATCTATCTTATCGTTTTTACCGTAATCTTTATCTGCAATGGTTTCAATTTCACGAATTATCGGTGTAAAAACATCAGTATCATAGTTACTTTGCACATTTTGTAATACCATACACAAACGCTCAAAGCCCATTCCGGTATCTATATGTTTGTTTGGTAAGTTTTCTAGAGAACCATTAGCTTTACGATTGTATTGCATAAAAACCAGATTCCATATCTCCACCACTTGCGGATGATCCATATTCACCAAATCCTTACCAGAAACCTTCGCTTTTTCTTCGGCAGAACGAATATCAACATGAATCTCACTACAAGGACCACAAGGACCTTGATCTCCCATTTCCCAGAAATTATCTTTTTTATTGCCTTTTAAAATTCGGTCTTCTGCAATATACTGCTTCCAAATATCGTAAGCTTCAGTATCTAATGGTGTACCATCTTCTTCGTCACCTTCAAAAACGGTTACATATAAAATGTCTTTGTCTATTTTATAAACCTCTGTCAATAATTCCCAAGCCCAAGCAATCGCTTCTTTTTTAAAGTAATCACCAAAACTCCAGTTACCCAACATTTCAAACAATGTATGATGATAAGTATCATAACCAACCTCTTCTAAATCGTTGTGCTTTCCAGAAACACGCAAGCATTTTTGAGTATCAGCAATTCTATTGCTTTTTGGTGTGGCATTACCTAAAAAATATTCTTTAAAAGGTGCCATTCCAGAGTTGACAAACATTAAAGTTGGATCATCTTTTAACACCATTGGTGCAGATGGTACAATAGTATGTTTTTTATCTTCAAAAAACTTTAGAAATTTTGAGCGTATCTCTTGAGACTTCATGTATGTTTAATTCTCGTTCTTGTTAAAATTATATTAATTGCGAAACAATTTTTATCTTTGGTCGTTTGCAAATAAAATTCATTTGATTGAAATGATTTTATCAATTGCAAAAATAGTATAAATAAAGAAATGAGTAAGGTAAAATATTATTATGATTCTGAAACACTTTCGTATAGAAAAATAGAACGAAAGAAGAGACGAACATTTAAGTACATTTCACTGTTTTTATTAGCTTCTGCCTTGTTTGGTTTTTTATTTGTGTTTATCGCAAGTCAGTATATTGAATCTCCAAAAGAAAAGGCTTTAAAACGTGAGCTTTCTAATATGCAGCTACAATTTCAGTTGCTCAATAAAAAAATGGATGAAACGCAAGATGTACTTGCCAATATTGAAGAGCGTGACAATGCTATTTATCGACTATATTTTGAAGCAAACCCTATTCCTGAAGAACAACGAAAAGCTGGTTTTGGCGGTATTAACCGTTACAAAGACTTAGAAGGATTTGACAACTCTAAATTAATTATTGAAAGCCACCGAAGAATGGACATTCTTCAAAAGCAAATTGTTGTGCAATCACGCTCATTAGACGAAATAGCAACTTTAGCAAAAGACAAAGAAAAGTTTTTAGCCTCAATACCTGCCATTCAACCTGTTAACAATGCCGAATTAACTCGCATGGCATCAGGTTATGGTTATAGAACTGACCCTTTTACTAAAGTAAGAAAATTTCATTTTGGTATGGATTTTACAGCTCCTCGCGGAACTCCTGTTTACGCTTCTGGAGATGGTGTTGTTACCAGAGCAGACAACAGAGCTACTGGTTATGGAAAACATATTAGAATAGACCATGGTTACGGATATGTTAGCCTTTATGCGCACTTATACAACTACAATGTACGTGCTAACCAAAAGGTTAAACGTGGTGATTTAATAGGTTTTGTTGGTAGTACAGGACGTTCGGAAGCTCCACATTTACACTATGAGATTTTTAAAGATGGCGAACGCATCAACCCTATTAACTTTTATTACGGAAATTTATCTGCTGAAGAATTCTCTGACTTACTAGAAAAAGCTTCTTTAGAAAACCAATCTTTAGATTAATTTTATGCATATAGAACTCCCAGAAAAACGATACTATGGCATTGGCGAAGTTGCAAAAGCTTTTGATGTCAATGCATCATTGATTCGTTTTTGGGAAAAAGAGTTTGATATTCTAAAGCCTAAAAAAAATGCAAAAGGCAACCGTAAATTCACACCAGAAGATATTAAAAACCTAAAGTTTATTTACCACTTGGTAAAAGAACGAGGATTTACTCTTGAAGGTGCAAAAACTCATCTTAAAGAAGAAAAGAAAAAATCGCTAAGTAATTTTGAAATAATTAGTAAATTAGAAGCTATAAAGGCGCAACTAATCAAAATTAAATCACAACTTTAAAACTCTCTTATCATGAAAAAATGGTTACCATGGATTATTGTTGCAATAATCGCAATAGGTTTGTACACTAAAGGAAAAGGTTTTTACAACGAAGCTATAAGCCTTGACGAAAACATTGGCGAGCAGTGGTCCAAAGTAGAAAGTGCTTACCAATTAAGAAGTGACCTTATACCTAACTTAATGAAAGTAGCCGAACGCTATGCCGAATATGAGCAAGAAACTTTTAAAATAGTTACTGATGCGCGTTCTAAAGCCACAAGCATACAAATTGACCCATCAAATATTACTCCTGAGCAACTCACCCAGTTTAAAGAAGTGCAAAGCACTATGACCTCAGCTTTATCCAGGTTACTAGCTGTTTTTGAGCGCTATCCAGACTTAAAAGCTAATGAAAACTACAAGGAATTGATGAACAGTCTTGATCGTGTTGAAAAACGAATTAAAGTAGAACGCGACCGTTTTAATGAAACTATTACACCTTACAATAACTTAGTAAGACAGTTTCCTAACAACCTGTACGCAAGCTTTTTTGGATTTGAGAAAAAAGAACGTTTTGAAGCTGACGAAGGTGCTGAAAAAGGTATTGACATAAACGATTACAAATCTGACAATTAATGTCTACCGTTGAAAATTTTCTTTCACAAACCGAAGAACAAGAGGTTATTAAAGCCATACGAGACGCTGAACGTTTAACTTCGGGTGAAATTCGTGTTCATTTAGAAAAAAACGATAATGGAAATGCCGAAGCACGTGCTATGGAAGTGTTTCATTATTTAAAAATGGACAATACCAAATTGCAAAATGGTGTTTTAATTTATGTAGCTATAGAAGACAAGTCGTTTGCTATTTATGGAGACAAAGGCATTAATAATGTTGTGGCTAATGACTTTTGGGAAAGCACAAAAAACACTATCCAATCTCATTTTAAATCTGGTCGCTATAAGGACGGATTAATCTATGGCATTTTAACTGCTGGTGAGCAATTACAGCATCACTTCCCTTGGAATCATTTTGATACTGATGAACTCCCAAATGAAATATCAAAAATTTAATGCGCAATAGAGTTTACATATTATGTTTTGTGATTGTATGCTTTTTTGCTACTCAGTTTTCATTTGCTCAATTTAAAATCCCTGAAAAACCTACAGGTAGCGATCAAACTAGCGTTTACGACTATATTGGATTGTTATCTAACTCTCAAAAAGACCATTTAGAGCAAAAACTGATAAAATATGCCGATTCTACTTCATCTCAAATAGTAGTTGCTATCATTAGCACATTAAATGGAGATGACATTACGCTAGTTGGTGCAAATTGGGGACACAAATGGGGAATTGGACAAGCTAAAGAGGATAACGGAATTTTAATCTTACTCGCTAAAGACGACCGTCAAATAGATATTAATACAGGTTACGGTATGGAATATCGACTTACTGATATTTTAGCCGAACGTATTATAAACAGAGTCATGATTCCTGAATTTAAAAAAGGGAATTTTTACAGTGGACTAGACAAAGGAACAGACGCAATTTTTGAAGTATTAAACGGTGAATTTAAAGCCGAATCTACTAAAGAAGACTATAGTTTTCCTATTGGTGTTTTTGTGGTCTTGTTTGTGATGTTTATTGTGCTCTTAATAGCAATTTCTAGTAATCGTCGTGGTAAAGGTGGCGGAAATAGTGGTGGCAAAGGTAAAGACTTAGACAGTAGAGATATTTTAGAAGCCATTATTTTAAGTAATATGGGACGAGGCAGTTACGGGAGAAGTTCTGGTGGAGGTATTTTTGGCGGAAGTTCAGGTGGTGGAAGCTTTGGTGGAGGTGGTTTTAGTGGTGGCTTCGGTGGAGGCGGATTTGGAGGTGGTGGAGCCTCAGGAAGTTGGTAGTTATGAAAAAAGCGGTTCTATTATTATTTATCATATTTATTTCGTGCAAAGGACATCAACCAGAAAGGAAGAATCCTTTTTCACATTTGCCCAAGAATGAACAACAGAATATTATTTCTGACTTTTCAAATCTTTTTTCTTTTGAAGAAGAAAACGCTTTATCTCATAAAATAGCCGATTATGAATCTACAACTACCAATCAAATAGTAGTTATCACTATAGACTCAATAGTTCCGAATCATTTAAGTATACAGGAATACGCTACTGAAATTGGGAATTATTGGAGAGTTGGACAATACAAAAAAGACAATGGATTAATTATTGCTATTTGCAAACCACAAAAACAAGTAGCAATTGCAACAGGTTATGGAACTGAAAAAACACTTACAGATTCCATCTGTCAAGATATCATTGATACTTCAATGCTTCCCTTTTTTAAAAAAGAGAATTACTACCAAGGCATTAATAATGCTCTAGATTCAATTATAAAAAAATGGAATTAATAAAATAGCAGCTATTTCTTACGCATATAAACGCTAACAGGAACTCCATGAAAATCAAAATGTTCCCTAAGTTTATTTTCTAAAAAGCGCTTATAAGGTTCTTTTACATATTGAGGTAAATTACAGAAAAATGCAAATTGCGGTTGTGGTGTTGGCAATTGCATAATGTATTTGATTTTTACATACTTACCTTTATATGCTGGTGGTGGATTATGGTCTATAATTGGTAATAATACTTCATTAAGCACACTAGTCTTTATACGCTTTGTTCTGTTTTTATAAACTTCAACAGCTGTTTCAATAGCTTTAAAAATACGTTGCTTGTTCAATACCGAAATAAACACAATTGGCACATCAACAAAAGGTTCAGTTTCTCGTCTTATCATTTTTTCAAACTCTCTAGTTGTTTTATTATCCTTTTCAACCAAATCCCATTTGTTCACCAAAATAACAATGCCTTTACGGTTACGTTCGGCTAGCCAAAAAATGTTTTGTACTTGACCATCAAACCCTCTTGTAGCATCTAAAACCAATAAGCACACATCGCAATGTTCAATAGCTCTAACGCTTCGCATTACTGAATAAAACTCAAGGTTTTCTTTTACTTTAGATTTTTTACGTATTCCTGCGGTGTCTACTAAATTGAACTCAAAACCAAAACGATTATATTTTGTATCAATGGAATCTCTTGTAGTACCAGCAATATCAGTAACTATATATCTATCTTCACCTATCAAGGCATTGATAAAAGAAGATTTTCCTGCATTGGGACGACCTACAACTGCAAAACGTGGCAACTCTTCTTCTTCTACTTCTTCTTTTTCAGGTAAGGCTTCAACTAGAGCATCTAACAAATCTCCTGTTCCACTACCATTAATACTTGCAATAGTATAGTACTCTCCAAGACCTAATGCATAAAACTCTACTGCATCTTCAGCACGCTTAGCATTGTCAACTTTATTAACAGCTAAAAACACTGGTTTTTCAACTTTACGAAGAAGTTTAGCAACGTCCTCGTCCATTCCTGTCACACCAGTTTCTACATCAACCATAAAAATAATGGCATCAGCTTCATCTATAGCAAGTTCTACTTGTTTATCAATTTCGGCTTCAAAAACATCATCACTACCAATAACATAACCACCTGTATCGATAAGAGAAAACTCTTTACCGTTCCAGTCACTTTTTCCATAATGACGGTCTCTGGTAACTCCACTAACAGCATCAACAATGGCTTCTCTACGCTGTATTAAACGATTAAAGAAGGTTGATTTTCCTACATTTGGTCTTCCTACAATAGCTACTATGTTGCTCATTATGATTATTTTTTTGCGCCTGCAAAGATAATATTAGTTTGCAGTATTTTTAGATAAAAAAGTGTTTTACTTTTGGTTATACCCAAAACGCTTTAATTGATTTGTATTTGTACGCCAATTTTTATTGACTTTTACGTATAATTCTAAATGAATTTGTTTTCCAAAAAATTTTTCTAAATCTTTTCTAGCCTCAATACCTACGCGTTTTAAAGCAGAGCCTTTATGTCCAATGATAATACCTTTTTGAGTATCGCGCTCTACCATAATTACCGAACGCATTCTAATAATATTTTCTTCTTCAAAAAACTCTTCGGTATCAATCTCTACAGCATAAGGAATTTCTTTCTTGTAGTGTAAAAGTATTTTTTCGCGAATGGTTTCATTAACAAAAAAGCGTTCAGGTTTATCAGTAAGCTGATCTTTTGGGTAAAAAGGTGGCGACTCAGGAAGCAACTCTATAATTCTGTTAAACACTTCTTTTACTTGAAATCCTTCTAATGCGGAAATAGGAAAAATTTCAGCATTTGGCACTTTTATTGCCCAAGATTGAACTTGCTCTTCTAGCTGTTGCTGGTCAGAAGTATCTATTTTATTCAATAATAATAAAACAGGAATTTTAGAATTGGTGATTTTCTTGAAAAAGGCTTCATCTTTCAACTCCTTTTCTCCAATTTCTACCATGTAAATTAACACATCAGCATCATCAAAAGCAGATTTCACAAAATCCATCATGGATTCTTGAAGCTCATATGCTGGTTTTATAATTCCTGGTGTATCACTTAAAACTACCTGAAAATCGTCTCCATTTACAATACCTAATATTCTATGACGAGTAGTTTGCGCCTTAGAAGTTATTATTGATAATTTTTCACCTATAAACGCATTCATAAGTGTTGACTTACCAACGTTAGGGTTTCCTATAATATTTACAAATCCAGCTTTATGCATTTTCATTAATTCTTGTTGGCAAAGATACAGCTTAATATTATAAAAAAACCTTTCAAACTATTTGAAAGGTTTTATAAATTATTTGAGGTTTATTTTACTTTGAAAAATAGACGTAAATAGCAATTACTATAAGTGTAATTAATCCGCCTACAAGCTTTACATGTTTCCATGGTGTAATATCAACTTGCTCAGTATACTCTTGCACATAAGCTTCTTTTCTTGGGAAGAAATATCCAATCACAAGCATTATTATAATGTTAGCTACAAACAAGATAGCCATAATGTGCAAAAAGTGTGGATATGCTTCGGCTTCTACCAGCTTTAATGTAGCAGGATCTGTAACACCTGAAGCTTTTGCTGCTTCTAATGCTTTTTCTACTTTATTTGGACCAATTATGAACTGACTAACAATATACATTATTGATCCTGATATAATACCAATTTTAGCAGCAATGGCTGGTACTCTTTTGGTTAAATATCCAACAACAATAATTGTAAGAATTGGAATACTGTAAATACCATTAATTTCTTGTAAATACTTAAATAAGCTTCCTGCATTTTCTATCATAGGAGCAATAAACATTGCTGCCAATGCTAAGCATATACCAAAGATTTTACCATATTTTACAACTGTAGATTCATCGGCATTTTTATTGATATGTTGTTTGTAAATATCAATACCAAACAATGTTACCGAACTATTCAATACACTATTAAAAGAACTTAAAATAGCACCAAACAACACTGCTGCGAAAAATCCAACAAGATATTTAGGTAATACAGCTCGTACTAATTCAGGATACGCTAAATCACTAGAAGCAAGTCCACCTTCAAAATAGTAATAGGCAATCATACCTGGAAGCACTAAAATTAATGGTCCTAAAATTTTTATAAATGAAGCAAGTACTAATCCTTTTTGTCCTTCAGCTAAGTTTTTAGCCCCAAGTGCTCTTTGTATGATTTGTTGGTTGGTTCCCCAATAAAATAACTGAACCAACATCATTCCTGTAAAAATGGTTGAAAAAGGAACCTCTTGTCCTGGGTTACCTGTAGAATCAAAACGCTCTGGGTTTGCAGACATAAGTGTTTCTAAACCTCCAAAAACCGAACCATCACCAATTGCCATTAATCCGAAAACTGGTATCAATATTCCTCCTATCAATAAACCTATTGCGTTAATTGAATCTGATACTACAACAGCTTTTAAGCCACCAAAAACTGCATAAATAGATCCAATTATTCCAATTCCCCAAATACAAATTACCAAAGCTGAAGAATCTGAAACGTTTAATAGTGTTGGCACATCAAACATTCCGCTAATTGCTACAGAACCAGAGTACAAAATTACAGGTAGCAATACCACAACATAACCCGTCAAAAACAAAGCTGATGTTATAGTTTTAGTAGAGACGTCAAATCTATTTGCTAAAAACTGAGGAATTGTTGTTAGTCCACTTTTAAGGTATCTTGGCAACAAGAAAATAGCAGTTACAATCATAGCAATAGCTGCTAAGGTTTCCCATGCCATTACTGATAAACCATCAGTATATGCGCTACCATTAAGACCAACAATTTGTTCGGTTGATAAATTAGTCAATAATAAAGATCCTGCAATAACTCCTGCAGTTAGACTTCGTCCTCCTAAAAAGTATCCATCGGAAGATTTTTCATCAGTTTTACGCGTTGCATAATAGGAAATTATAGCCACAAGCGCAGTAAACCCAACAAAGGATAGAATTCCAATCATAATAATGTTACGTTAAATATTAGTTAGTTATAAAGGGCAAAAAACTATGCTCAATGCCTCTAATTTATAAAAGTAACTAAAATATAGTTTATAATTGGTATTCTCAGGCTTTTCATAAAATTAAAAAGCCAAACACTTTCGTATTTGGCTTGTTGTAGCGGGAACTGGACTCGAACCAGTGACCTTCGGGTTATGAGCCCGACGAGCTACCTACTGCTCTATCCCGCGATATTGGACTGCAAATATAATACGTTTTTTTTGATTACAAAACTTTATTCAAAATAAAACTCCCAACAGAAAAATCTGTTGGGAGAAATAACTAATTAAAATACTTTAAAAATTTAATCTTCAGTATCTAAAGTTGCAATGCTTCCTTTAGAGTTATTATTTTGAGCATCAAAGTTTCTAATATTTGGAAACTTATCTTGTAAAGATGCTAAGTCTCCTTTAAATGCATTATTTCCTAATAATAACACTTTTAGATTTGTTAAGCTTGCTAATTCAGATGGTAAATCACCATAAAAGGCATTATCAGCAAGTACTAACTCTTCTAAATTAGTTAAGTCACCAATTGAAGAAGGCACTATTCCAAATAAGTTATTATCAAAAACGCTTAATACTTTAAGTTTTTTAAGATTAGAAATGCTTGAAGGAAGCTTTCCTGTTAAGTTATTACTGCTAACTAAAAATTCTCTCAGGTTAGTCAACTTTTCAATAGAAGCAGGAATTGAACCTTTTAAGTTGTTGTTATATAATTCTAATGTTCTTAACCTTGTTAAATTACCTATTTGAGAAGGTATTGTTCCTTCAATACTATTCATGTATAACTGCAATGAAACTAATGATGTTAAATCAGTAATTGTATGTGGCAACTCTCCATTAAGCTTATTGAAAGCTATGTTTAAATATCTTAAGGATTTTAATTTTCCTATTGAAGAAGGAATGCTACCTGTGATGTTATTTCTGAAAAAGTTGATTTTTTCAAGATTAACTAAATCACCAAATTCAAATGGTAAATTTCCTGTTAAGTTATTGAACTCTAAATTCAATTCAACAACTTTATCATTTCTAACAACAACTCCATGCCAATTAGATACAGGCGCATTTAAATCCCAAGTTTTAGTCCAAGATTGACCTCCTGTAGAGTTATATAGTGCTTTTAAAGCATCTTTTTCTTTGGTGGAAATACTAGCAAATGAAAAAACTGTTACTAGACAGAATAACAATGTGGTTTTTATGGTTTTCATAATAGTAGATTTTGTTGAGGGAGCACATTTATATAACGAATATAGATATAAGTCGTTGAATCACCAATTATTTTCGATGAAATGCACAAATCCGCAACACCCAAAAAACACAAATAATTGATTTTCAGAAAACTAACAAAACACTACTGTTCTATATTATTTGCTTCAAAACCAGAAATTTGATTGTTTTTTACACTGATATTCAACCTAATAGGGTTGCAACAAACCTCACAATCTTCGATGTAGTTTTGATTACTTTGTGAAGTATCAACAAGCATGGAAACTTCTTCCCAACAGTAAGGACATTGAAAAAAATGTTCTTCCATTTACCACGCTTTTAAAATTGAACATTCAACAACTCACCACTGATTTGAAGAAGGGTAAGTTCAGCTAATTTAGCATCATATTTTGCTTGGTTTTTACTAAGCTCAGCATTAAGCAAGTTTAATTGAGCTTGTCTAAACTCTATAGAAGTTACTTGACCGAGTTTAAATTTTTCTTGAGTACGGTCGAAATTATTTTTAGAGATGATTATATTTTCTTCCTGAACCCTATATATCATTAACTTGTTTTGGTAATCGTCCCAAGCATTATTGAAGTTTCGTTCGATATCAATTATAATTTGATCTTTTTGTAACTGCTGAGTTTCTAAATTTATTTTAGCGTTTTTAACTCTGGTTATAGCGCTTCCTCCATCAAATAAATTCCAGCTTAAATTTAATCCACCAGACAAACCTGTATTAGTTGATACAGCTAAGAATGATGCGGCATTGTTATTATTTTTATTCCATCCATAAGAACCTGTTAACCCTAAGGTTGGTAAATATGCAGCCTTATTAAATTTTATATCGTATTCGCTTATTAAAATGTTTTTTTCTAATTGTAATAATGTAACGTTGTTAGATTTCATTTGTTCTAACAATTGGTCTTTATTAAGCTGAAGTTTAAACGTTACCAAAGTATCTGCTTCAAACTGAGAATTCATAACATTACCCATCACAACATTTAAATCGCGTTTAGAATTTTTTAATTGCTGATTAGCGTTAATGTAATTAATGCTGTCGTTATTAATATCAACTTGAGCGTTCAATACACCAAGTTTTGTGCTTTGACCATAATCAAACTGGTATTGTGCTCTTGTTAACCTATCTTTTGAGATGTTTAAGGTTTGTTCTAAAGCCGAAGTATTTTCAGACAATTGAGCTACATTGTAATATACTGAGAGTAATTGCAATATTGTGTTTTCAATTGTTTCTCTTGCTTGTAGTTCTGATAATTGCTCTTCTTCCTTTAATCTTTTGTAGTTATATCGTCTTCCTAATCCATCAAATAATGTATAGTTTAGGTTAATTGACGCATTGTAACGCGAACTTTCGGCACCTTCTAAAGTTGTAACACTTCCATCAGAAAACTCTGCTTCTGTATTATCAATATTATATGTTGCTCCTCCACTTGCTGTTACTGTTGGCAAGTATCCAGTATTTAAAACATTGGTATTATTTTCGGCAATTTCAACATTTTTATTCGCTATTTTAATACCATAGTTATTCTCCAAAGCAATTTCAATTGCTTCTTGTGTAGTGAGTACATCTTGAGCGCTGACTAAACTCGCTATTAAAATAAAAATTACAGATATAGAATACTTAATGTTCATCTTCAATATTTTGTTCTTTTATAGCACGTTCTACTTCTTCTTTAGTAACATTTTTACCTGTTGCCAACCATTTAGAATTCTTTTTTGCGCTATTCGTCACTGAAATTAAAAGTGGTAAAATTAACAATGTTAAAACTGTAGCGATACCAATACCATAGGCTATTGAAATTGCCATTGGCTTTAAAAATTGTGCTTGCCTACTCTTTTCTAAAAGTAAAGGTGCAATACCTGCAATTGTAGTTAATGAGGTTAAGAATATAGCTCTAAATCGGGCTTTACCTGCCTCAAAAAGGGCATCGTCAAATTTCATTCCTTCTTTTAAAAAGGAATTGAATTTACCTATGAGTACCAATCCATCATTTACCATAATTCCAACTAGTGCAATAATTCCTAAAGCTGACAAGATATTAATTGGAAAATCATGAAACCAATGTCCCCAAGCTACTGCTATGAAACTAAACGGAATCATAAGTATCAACAATAATGGTTGACTATAACTTCTAAATGTAAACGCAATAACTACATATATTAAGAATATAACAACTGGCACTACTATTCTTGCTGAATTGGTGAGCTTGTTTTTCTCTCTGTTTTGCCCTTCGTAAGATGCACTAATGGTAGGATATTTAGACATCAGCTCTGGCATAACATTGGTTCTTATGTCTTGTAAAATCTCGGTTGGACTTCCTTTAATATCTTTCAAGTCTGCATTAACCTGAATTTCTCTTCTTCCGTCAAGGTGACTAATACTCTCGTCGCCTCTTTTAATTTCATAAGTTGCTATTTCTCCAAATGGAACTCGTTGACCTAAAGGTGTAACGATACGCATTTCATCAAGATCGTTAATTGATTCTCTATTAACTCTATCATATCGTACCCAAACACGAATTTCATCTTGACCACGTTGAAAACGTTGTGCTTGCAAACCAAAAAAACCTGCTCTCACTTGACTCATCACTTCTCTTAAATTTAAACCAAGTGCATAAGCCGATTCTTTAAGCTCAATATTAATTTCCTTTATTCCTTCTGGGTCAGTATCAGAAATATCAGTTAAAAGTGGATTATTTTCTAAGGCGAGCCTCAATTCATCTTTAGCCAATTTAAGCTCTTCGGTATTATTTCCTAATAAAGAAATAGACACAGGATTGCCTCCAAAGTTTCCTCCCGAACCAAAAGTTAAACGCTCCACTCCATACACTTCTCCAACAGCTTCTCTAATAGAATTTGTAATTTCAGGTGAACCAAAATCACGTTCTTCTCCTGGTAACAAGTTAACACTTAAACTTGCTTTGTTGTTTCCTGGACCTACACGTTTAATAATATTTTGAACCACTTGCTTATTACCAGATTGCCTTTGTGTGTAATCCTCGTTAACTTCCCAAGCAGCAGTTTCAACCATGGTTATTATTGAGTCTGTGATTTTTGGGTTTGTTCCTTCAGGCATTAATAAGTCTATACTCACTCTATCACTCGCAATACTTGGGAAAAACGCACTTCTAATAAGACCTGCTTGAAAAGATCCTATGGTAAGAATCATCATAGCTAAGAGTATTGCAAATGTTATAAAGCGTTGGTTTAAAGCAAATCGTAATGCTGGAGTGTATAACGTATCTCTAAGATACACCATGAATTTGTCTCCTAGCTCATTAAACTTCCTAAGTTTTAAAAACAGTTTTGCTATTCCTTTTTTCTTTGCCTTTTCTTCTTCGGAAAGATGTGTAAGCGCTTTAGAATGTGCAATATGAGCAGGAAGAATAATTAATGCTTCAACCAACGACACAACTAAGGTCAACATTACAATAACCGAAACTTCGCTAAAAAACGCTCCTATACGACCATCTAAAAACAGAAACGTTGAAAAGGCTAAAACGGTTGTAAGAATCGCTGATAAAATAGGAGGTACAACTTCCATGGTACCATCTATTGCAGCTTGTATTCTTGGTTTTCCTTTTTCAAAATGCTGGTAGATATTTTCAGAAATTACAATACCATCATCTACCAGAATACCAATAACTATTATCATTCCAAACAAAGACAATACATTAATGGTTACATTAAACAAAGGTGCAAAAATGAACATTCCTAAAAAGGCTACTGGTAAACCTAACGCCACCCAAAAAGCTAAACGCGTATTAAGAAATAGTGATAAAAAGAATAACACTAACAAGATACCTACTGCACCATTTTCTAAAAGTAATTGTGTTCTTTGGTTTAACCGTATTGAAGAGTCGCTAACTACATCTATTTTAACTCCTGAATGCTTTTGATTAAATTCCTCAATGTACGCGTTTACTTTTTCTGCAGCAGAAAGAAGGTCTTCGCTATTTGTATTTGTAATTTCAACATTTACTGCAACATTACCATTAAAATAGGATGCATTTGGTGTTTCAGAAAAACGGTCTTTTATAGTTGCCACATCTTGCAATCGTACTACTGTACCATCTTCTCTTGCTCTAACAGGCAAGTGGTTTAACTCATTACCATAATAAGACCTATTGTTTGCTCTAATTAAGTAATCTTCACTATCGGTTTTTATATTTCCACCAGTGGATAAAATATTAGCTTGAGCGACTGCATTTGCTACCTCAGAAAAGGTTAAGTTATACGCTAAAAGGTCATTTTCTCGTACTGCAATTTCTATTTCTTCTTCAGGATAACCAGAAATACTGATTTGAGAAATCCCATCCATAGCTCTCAAATCGTTTTCTATTTGTCGTCCTATTTGTTTTAATGAAGCGAGTTCAATATTATCTCCACTAATGGCAAAATCAATGGTTTGTCTAATACGTTCTTGTTTTGCAACCACTAAAGGTTCCATTCCTGTTGGGAAATTCGGCACTCTATCAACTGCATTCTTTACTTCGGCGAGCATATCGTCTATATCCTCATCACTTTCAATTTCAACGGTAATGCTTCCTCCATTTTCTCTTGAGGTGGAAGTTACTCGCTCAACACCTACTAATCCTTTAAGGTTGTCTTCAACTTTTAAAACAATACCTTCTTCGATCTCTTGAGGTGCTGCTCCAGGGTAGGTAATATTTATGGAAATGGTTTCAGATTCTTGTAACGGAAAAAAGGATGATTTTAATTGAAAAACGCCTAAAACCCCAAAGATGAGAAACGCAATGATAATTATATTTACTGCAACTTCATACTTTATGAAATAGCTAATTATTTTTCTCATAATCAGTTATTGGTTTGTTGTGAAGTCGATTCTTGGTTAACTTTTACTAGCATACCAGCATAAGCTCCAGGGACTGATTTAGACAGAATTTTTGTTCCGTCAGGAACACCTTTTATCACAACTTCTTTTGGTGAAAAATAAACTGGTTTAACTTGTATTAAATCTAAAATACTGTCTTTAATAATGAATATTTCAGATTCATCAACTAGTAGCTTTCTTGAAATTTTAATCGCATTTGGTTCGTCTTTAGCCTCCAAATTGGCTTCAAGAAACATCCCTTCTTTTAAGTTGTCGCCTTTTACTTCTACAAACACTTTTATGGTTTGAGTAGCTTGGTCAATTCTACCATTAACTCTTGTCACATTACCTGTATAGGTTTGGTTACCTTCTAGTGTGTTTAGCTCTACTTTTTCTCCTATTTGAAGTAAATCACTAAAGGTTTTACTAATTGCCAATTCTAACTCATAAACCGAAGTATCGATATATTCTCCTAATTTTTGACCAGAACGTACCAAAGTACCTTTAGTTACTAAAGCTTCGGTTAAAATGCCATTAAAAGGTGCATAAATACTATACTTTGAAAGACGTTGCTCTAAATTTTTAATATTGTAGTAAGACGACACAATACCTCTTCCTGTAATGAAATAATTAGCTTTTTCATCATTGGTTTCAGGCAAAGGTGCAACGCTTTTGCTAATATCAAAATTATTAAGATATGCTTCCCAGGCTGGGAAAACTTCAGGGTAATCCAGTCTTAAATCTGGCATTATAGAAGTTATCAAGTTATACAAATCACTTTTTGCTGATTGTACTGAAGCATAATACTCGCTACTATTTATTCTAATTAAGGATTCGCCTTTTCGGTATGGTTGTCCTGCTTTAAAATCTTGAGCACTACTTTGAAAAACACCTTGTACTTCGGAATATAGTTCTAATTTATGTTTTGCCACCAAAGTTCCATTTGCAGGTATGGTTATTGGAACTGTAGCATTTGTTACTGTTTCAGCAAAAACAGTCTTTACTACTTTTTCTATTCTAGGTTTTGGCTTATTGCTATTTTCAATGATTAAATAGGCTCCGAAAACAGCTAACAAAATAATAACTAGCCCAATAGCTGAGAGTATTAGTTTTCTCATTAAATGATTTTTGATGGTAATACCTACAAAAATATTTATTTGCTTGTGGTAAGCCGTTAAAAAAAACTTAAAAAGAACACTCTCTATGAGGTCATACCATCAATTTCCTCCTGAATAGTTTCCCATTCTAACATCAATGTTTCTAATTGGTCTTTTTTAGCTTGATAGGTGTCAAAAAAATTAGGATCTGAAACGACTTCATCATAATTGGTAGCGAGCTCAACATCAATGTTTTTTATTTCTTTTTCAAGTGAATTGATTTTAGACTCTGTATTACTTAGTTTATTATTTAAAGATTTTAGTTTCTTTTGATCTTGGTAGGATTGTTTGTTATTTGCTTCTTTAGGAGCTTCTTTAACAACATCTCTTTTTTCTATTTCCCTGAGACTTTCAACATTTCGTTGCTCTAAGTAATAGTCTATATCACCTAAATACTCTTTAATTTTCTGGTCTTTAAACTCATAAACTTTATCTACTAAACCTTGAAGAAAATCTCTATCGTGAGACACCAAAATTAAAGTCCCTTCAAAACGTTTTAGCGCTTCCTTCAACACGTTTTTGGATTTAATATCGAGATGGTTTGTAGGCTCATCCATTACCAAAACGTTAAACGGCTGAAGCATTAATTTTGCCATTGCCAAACGGTTACGTTCACCTCCTGAAAGCACACGTACATACTTATCAACTTCTTCTCCTCTAAATAAAAAAGCACCTAAAATATCTCTTACTTTAGTTCGGTTAGTTTCGTTAGCAGCATCAATCATGGTGTCATGCACAGTTTTGTTACCATCTAAATATTCTGCTTGGTTTTGGGCAAAATACCCTATTTGCACATTGTGTCCAAGTTTTAGATGTCCTTGATGCTTTATTTCATTAACAATAATTTTTGCTAAGGTAGATTTTCCTTGGCCATTTTGACCAACGAATGCAGTTTTAGAATCACGCTCAATAGTAAGGTCAATATTATTCAATACTTGTAAATCTCCATAATGTTTTGAAACGCCTTCGGCTTCAACAACTACTTTTCCTGGAGCAATGGAAACCGGAAAATTAAGTGTCATTACGCTGTTATCATCTTCATCGACCTCAATCCTATCAATTCTATCCAGCTTTTTTATAAGCGATTGTGCCATAGAAGCTTTTGATGCTTTGGCTCTAAATTTTTCAATTAACTTCTCAGTTTGTTGAATTTGCTTTTCTTGATTTTTTTGAGCTGCTAGCTGCTGGTCTTTAATTTCTTTACGTAATACCAAAAACTTTGAATACGGTTTAGGGTAATCGTAAATTCTTCCTAATGAAATTTCAATAGTTCTGTTGGTTACATTGTCTAAAAACATTTTGTCGTGAGACACAATAACCACTGCTCCATTATAACTTTTCAAAAATCCTTCTAACCAAATAATAGATTCGATATCCAAATGGTTAGTAGGCTCATCTAGTAATAATATATCGTTGTTTTGAAGTAATAGTTTAGCGAGTTCAATACGCATTCTCCATCCTCCAGAAAATGTATCGGTTAGTTTACCAAAGTCTTCGCGTTTAAACCCTAAACCTTGTAGTATTTTTTCGGTTTCGCCTTGATAATTATAACCTCCAATAATCTCATATTGATGTTGTACATCGTTAAGATCAATCATTAGCTGGTTATACCCTTCACTTTCATAGTCTGTGCGTTCAGCTAATTGCGTATTAATGTCTTCCATTTTAGCTTCTAGCGATTTAATCTCTTCAAAAGCTTGGTAAGACTCTTCTAAAACTGTTCTTCCAAAAACAAAGTCGATATCCTGTTTTAAAAACCCAATACTTAAGTTTTTATCTGCTGCCATTTGACCTGAATCGGCTTCCATTTCACCAGAAAGAATTTTAAGCATTGTGGATTTTCCTGCTCCGTTTTTTCCAATCAATCCTACTCTGTCTCCAGAGCCTAATTTAAAGGTGATTTCTTCGAATAAATATTCGCCTTGAAAAGAAATGGATAGATTATGAATATTGAGCATTTGCTACTATTGTTACAAAGAATTAATGATTAAAGAGTATTTTTGTATAGAGATACAAAACGCAAAAATAAACTTTTAATCATGATAAAAAAAGGAAGCAAATTATATAGCATTTTCACAGGCGCATGCCCTAAATGTCATGAAGAATCTATGTATACTACAAAAAACCCTTATGTTTTAGGTGATACTCTAAAGATAAATGAGAGGTGTTCTAATTGTAACACAAAATACAGAATTGAACCTTCGTTTTTTTATGGTTCAATGTATGTGAGTTACGGTGTAGGTATTGCATTTGCTGTTGCTGCTTTTGTTATTAGTTACTTATTTTTAAATACTAGCTTAAAAGTTGCTTTTATGGCTATAATTGGGACTTTGGTTGCTTTTGGACCAATAATAATGCGATTATCCAGAAATATATGGATTAATCTTTTTATGCATTATGATAAGACTTTAGCTAAGAAGTAAAAGCCTAACCTTTCAAAAGGAAAAGAATTATTAATTGAAGCGCGAAATATTAATTTCAAGCTCTAAAGGCTCATCTTTTTCAATATGATTGAAGAGTTGCTGTGCAACATAAGGAGCAATCATAACACCTCTAGTTCCTAGTCCATTTAATACAAAAACGTTGCTGTAATTATTATGCGAACCTACTAAAGGTCTTCTATCTTTTACCGTTGGTCTTATTCCTGCTACTTGATTGACAACTTCAAAACTGCAAGTCATAAACTTTTTCAATTTACTAACAAGTTCTTCTTTTGCTTCAATAGTTGTTGAGTTTGTTTTATCATCCCAATTATAAGTCGCTCCAACAGAATATAAATCGCCTCCCAAAGGCACTAAAAAAGCTGATGACTTTAAGATGTAGTCTAGCTTTAAGTCTGGTGCTTTAATGGTTAGTATTTCACCTTTAGTTCCACTAAGCGGAAGGCTTTTAAAATACGGATTTTTTAAAATCCCAAAGCCTTCAGAAAACACAATATGTGATGCACTAATAGTATTGTACTTTATCTCTTGCCTATCTATGATTAGATCTTCATATTTAAACAACTCTTTGTATAGTCTATTATTATCTTCAAGGAATAACCTGTACGAATCAATAAGTACATTAGTATCAATTCTACCTGTATGTAAGACTTCTCCAAAACCAAAAGGAGCATCAATCGACACATTGGTATTCTTCACAATCTTTGTAGATAAATAAGGCTCTAAGGCTGGTTTATCAGCGGCTGAGAACCATTCGTTTTGTTCTTCTATTGATGAAAACCTTCTGTAAATAGACGATTTATAATCCAGTTTCTTACTTAACAAACTTTCAAGGCTTTTATAATAAGGCAAAGCAATATCCAATTGTTCTTGAGCTCTCCAAACTTCAGTAAATCGTTTTAAAATAACTGGGTTATATAATCCTGCTGCAACAGTTGATGAGTGCTGAGATGAATTATCAAATACCACAAAAGATTTGTTGTTCTGTCGTAACTGCTCGCAAAAGGCAATTCCTGCTAGTCCACAACCTACTATTATATAATCTACTTCCATGTACAATTAAAGAGTGACAAAGGTAAGGCGAAGGGTAATTATTAAAAAACAAAAAGCTCACTTAATAAGCGAGCTTTTTGTTTTATGTAGAAGTCTATACTTAGTAAGACCACATATCTTGTTCAAAGTTTCTAATCTTTTCTTTGATACGATCAGATTCTAATAACTGCATTAATGCGTTATCTGCAACATATTCTTTAACCTCTCTATCTCCATATACATTTTCCTCTTTGTACATGTAACCGTTAAAACGTCTTGAGTTTAACAAGTGGTCAAAAGATATTGGCATTGCACTATTTTTGTTATTGAATGATTTTGCTTCATGCAGAACCTCTCTTGCTTCAGGATAAAATACCCAAAACAAAGCATTAGGCACTTTATTAGCTTCGTCATTTGAGTTAATAAAGTTTACGTCTGGTGCTGCTGGAGCAATACCAAGTAACCTGTACTTTAACTCACCTTGTCTCTTGTCAAAATACCACAGACCTTTAATTAAATACGCTTTAATATCGTAAGCTTCAATTCTAGTTGTAGTAATATATTCAGGATCCACGAATCCTTCAGCGTTGAATTGGTCGTATCCAATACCTAAAGTATCTACTTTTGTTGTAATATCAGCTAAATCTTTAAGTGTTCTTTTAGCAGTGAAATAAGAATCATCATAGATATTCTTGATTTTTCCGTCTCTAACCGCTTTAATTAACACATGATATAAAGAACGTCTTTCACTTCCAATATTATTAGTATCTACTGGATAGTACAGTGGAAAGTTAGCTCTTTCATCAAGAACAATTTTTTCCCAAGTCATTTTAGAAAATAGTATGTCTCTGTCATCAACATATCCATATTCCAATGGCTTATCGTTATCCAATGCTAACTGAGCCTCTGTCTTCACTCCAATTTCTTCAGGTTTCTTAGCATTTAAGATGTTTGCCTGAGAAAATGTATTAAGAGTAAAACCTACTATTAGTACAATTGACAATAAGAATTTATTATTCATTTTTTTAATTTTTAATTTAACCATTATTACATAAGTAGTCTGTATACAACAGATTAGTTAGATAGCTCTATTAATATAGGAGCTGCTGGTTTGATTTTAGGACCAGAACTTGTTGATCTAATCTCAAAAATCTGAACAGTGTCACCACGCTTAGCTTTACGTAATGCGTTTTTAGCAGCACTATTCAATCTGTTACCTTGTACAGTAACCGATGGTTGACCTGGAACTTTAAATTTAAATCCTGTTACGTTAAGTGGTAAGTCAAAATCAAAGTCTAATAATTTTGCTTCAACTCTACCTATTTCAACGTTGTTTCTTGGTAAACTAAATGAACCGTCTTGACCAGCTAAAACACCTACAGGCTTAGGGATATCTTTAATTCTAAATGTAGCTCTATCACTAACTTTAGATCCATCTGGTAAAGTACCTGTAACATTAATTGTTACCTCTTTACCACTTGTAGGTACCATGTTATATTTTCCTACTCCAGAACCTTTTGATAAACCTGGTCCACTTGCAGATACATTGTTATCTGAAATACCAGCAAAAGAAATAGTCATAGGGTTATTAACACCTCTATATACTACATTCATTTTATCAGCAGATATTGTAGCAGAGTTTGGTTTAGGTACTACAGCGTAAGTACTTTTTACAGGAATGCTAATAATAGAATCTCCTTCTTTAAACTGGAACTCACCTTCTATTTCACGCTCTCCAACTGCACCTGCAGGGAAATCTAAAATAGTTTGACCAGCTTGCATAGACTCAGCTGAAAGCTCTTGTCCATTAATAATTACTTTATCAGCTCTTAATGTTTTGTCATTTTTACCTAAGATGATACGTCCAGTAAAGTTTTCTCCTGAGAAGAAAGCTGTTTTGTCTGGAACAACAATTGCATCAAAGTTAGTTAACGATGCTTCAATTTTTAATTGCTCTCCAAGCATTGATTGTAATACTTCTGTTTCAGTAGTTTTAACATCAGCTTGTAATTGAGTCATTTTAGTTAAAGAAGCAACTAAAGGAAATCCTTTATAGTGGTAATCTAACCAATCAATAGTGTTTCCATCTCTATTTTTTACAGGCTCTGTAGCAAATTTCTTCTTTACATCATCAGCCATACTTGCTAACTCTGGGTTACCTGCTAAGATATTAGACACTCCATCTCTAAACTTAGCTATTTGATTTAAAAATTCTTCTCCTTCAGGCTTTAGTTTATCTCCTTTAAAGAAATGGTTATCTAGGAAATCTCCTTTATCCATTACTTCGTAGTCTTTAGGATCTTCAACCTTAGCAGTCATTTGAGCTTTTAGATCATCTAAATAACTATTAAAATCGGTCGCTAATTTGTCTATTTGATCAGCGTCAGCCTTTAAAGGTCTATACTTAGCTGGTTGCTCGTCTACTTTAGCAGCTAAACCTTCCATAAATGCAGCGTTACGTTCAGTAGCAGCTTCGTTAGACTCGGTTAGCTTTTCGTTCATTAATCCAAATGCCGATAGCACTTCTTTTGACATATTCAATGCTAGCATCGCAATGAAGATCAAATACATCAAGTTAATCATTTTCTGCCTTGCAGATAATTTTCCTCCTGCCATTTTAAATTAGTTTTTTGTTGTTAATTGTTTTAATTAATTGCGAAAATTAAAAACTAATTTAGTTTTTGTTCATAGCAGATAGCATTCCACCATATACTCCATTTAATGAAGAAAGGTTAGATGCTAAAGATTGCATTTGCTCTTTAAGTTTAGTTGCGTTTTCAACAGCTTCTTCGTTAATAGCAGCTTGACGGTTAACGCTTTCTAATTGTACTTTATAAAGGCTGTTTAATGATTCCATTTGTGCAGCAGCAAGAGATAATTCTTCTCCATACTTTTTAGTAGCAGCTATTGAATCTACAGTTGGGCTAATGCTTTTAGCAGCACCTTCGAAGTTTTTGATGCTTTCACCTAAGCTAGTCATAAGCTCACCATCAATTTTAGCTTCTTTTAATAAGTTATCTAATTTCTTAGACAATAAACCTTCAGCGTCTTTTGGCTCTTCAGCTTTTTTCTTTTTATTTGAAGAAGCTCCTCCAGCTAATTCTGGGTATACTAAAGACCAGTCTAATTCATCGTCTACTGGTTCAAATGCAGATAATGCGAATATAATTGCCTCAGTAATAAGACCGATTGCTAACATTACGTTACCAGTTAAAAATCCAATTTCGAAGTGAATAATTTTGAATAGTGCTCCAATGATTACTACTGATGCTCCTAGTCCGTAAGCCATGTTCATGAACCTCTTACTTGCTTTTGATTGTGCCATAATTTTTGTGTTTTTAGTTTAAGTTAAATATTACCTAAGTAGGTTAGTATTAATTGTTAATTTAAGTTGTTGTTGTTTTTAATTTCTTGCGTTGTTTGTTACTTCAGTACCCATGTAATCTTGTACTGTTCTAAACCCTATATAACTTCTTGCAGAATCAGCATATTCGTAATCTCTTGAGCTTACTTGTAAGAAATACGCAACATCTTTCCATGATCCACCACGTACTACTTTACGCTCATTATCAGGATCGTTTACATTAGGGTTAATTGTTGAAGAGTATTCATAAGAACCTGGATCGTAAGAACCGTACACCCATTCTGACACATTACCTGCCATATTGTATAAGTTGTAGTCGTTTGGCTCATATGCATCAGCTTCTACAGTATATAAAGCTTGGTCAGCAGCATAATCTCCTCTTAAAGGCTTAAAGTTTGCCATAAAACAACCTCTGTCATTTTTAGTATATGGTCCACCCCAAGGGAAAGTTGCTCCTTGCAATCCACCTCTTGCAGCATATTCCCATTCTGCTTCTGAAGGTAGTCTGAATGAATTTACAAAAGCTTTACCTTTACTCTTTTGGTAACCATTTTTATTTAATGTTCTCCACTGGCAGAAAGCATTTGCTTGTTTCCATGACACACCTACTACAGGATAATCTCCGTAAGCATCATGCCAAAAATAATCGTTATGCATTGGCTCATTATAAGAGTAAGCGAAATCTCTAATCCAAGCAGTAGTATCAGGATACACCTCAACCTCTTCAGTAATTAATACATCTTTACGTCTTAGGTTTTTGTTTTTAGCTGCTTTTTTAATGTCCATATAAGTATACTGGAACTTGAATTTTTTCACATCCCAAGTACGTTGTCCATTGTAAGATTCCTCAATTGGTAAATACATTGTATCCATAACCTCAGCATAGTACTCATCTGGATATTCAGAAGTATCAAAAATCAAATCTACATCATGATTTAATTTTCTTCCTTCATAACCAGTTGGTCCAAGTCCACTATAATTATCAATCATGTATTTTTCATAAACACTCATGTTTGTAGTATCGGCATCTTTAAAGGCAAATTCACCAGTACCACCATCGTCAGGTGTTAATCCAAAATCATCTGCAATAATTGCAAGATTAGTTCTAATAATTGAGTCTCTTACCCAATTAACAAACTGACGATACTCACTATTAGTGATTTCAGTTTCGTCCATGTAGAACGCTCTAACTGTAGCAGTTCTTGTTGGTGCATCTTGTACACCAGCTAGGTCATCATCTGATTTACCCATAATAAATGCTCCACCTGGAACAAGCGTCATTCCATAGGGCTTTTCAGGATGCCATTTCTTTCCTTTAACTCCAACTAGTTCTCCTCTGTCTCCAGAGCCACAACTAACTAATAGAGCTAACACAGCGGTTAATAAAGCAAACTTCTTCATATTCATAGAAACTCGAGGTTAAATTAGTTTAAAATTGTTCGGTTATTAAATGTTAAATTTTTAAAAAAAATTTGTTTTCCCAATTTTGAGGCAGTAAACATATCCATATATTTTCAAAAAAACAATTTTTTTTTATTTTTTTTTGCACTTCATCCCAAAAAGAATGCATTTCGTCGATGAAATTGACTTTTAGGATTAAAAAAGTAAATATACTAAAAACTATTCTTTTTATACGCCTTATACCATCTTTCAGGTATTTTTCCATGACTTGCCTCTACATAATCTTCATGCGTGCATGGTAATAACGTATGCTTTTTTAATTTATTATTAACATTTGGCAAAAAAGGTATTTCTATCCACCAACGTCCAGTTTTTATACTCCTATAAAAAATAAGATCTTCATCTTCTACTAACACATTGAATTTTTGATAGTTATTGTCATCTTTAAAATCGTCGTCTTTTACTCGACAATTTACACCCTCGACGAAATACCAAATTATTTGTGCAACTAACATTGCAGTGACTTCATCTTCTCTTGATAGTTTATATTCATAAATCCCAAATGAAGATACTTTATTACTTATACCAGCATACCTTGAAATAGCACAAACTTCCTTTCCGTCAAGTCCATTAGGAGAGTATTTTTGCTTTTCACCAACTTCAGATGCTTTTACAGATTTTAAATCGACGCTTACTAAATGAGCATCCCTCATTACTGGTTCTACTAAACTTATATTATTAGATACCTCTCCTAAACGATACGCTTCAAAATAAAGCTTATCCATTAAATCAATTTCTTCTTGCGGATTGAAATAGGTTTGATATCCTATTGTAGAATAATTAAAGAGGTTAAATGGTTGCTCTAATATAATCTTACCTAAATAACTATTATTCTTTATTGGCTGTGTTGAATCGCCTAAATCAAAATTACTATCTACATTTACAATATTAACCATTGGTATAACATTATCGTAAGCGCGATAGTTAGCATAGGTTAAATCTTGACTTCCTCCTAATATTACAGGTATTATCTTTTTTTCAAGTAATACAGTGATTATTGTTTTAAGAGCAAAGTAGGTATCTTCTACTGAATCTCCTTGATGAATATCGCCTAAATCGGCAAGTTTGGTATTCCAGTTTCCAGGGAAAAGTGCATAGAGTGCTTTTCTTACATTGGTAAAATCAACCATGTCACCAATGTAATTGACATCATTACGATTTTCTAATACACCAATGATAGCAATTTTGACATCCCTTAAATCTGGAATTCCTTTTTGAGCAGAGTGAACTTTTATTTTTCTTCCTAGTGCTTGTTGAGACAGCAACTCGTTATGAGCTAAAACAGTATCGGAAACAGGAGAAAGAAAATTAAAGTTCATGTATTATTTCTTTTTTGTGGTTGTCTTTTTCTTTGTGGCTTTTTTCTTAGGAGCAGCTTTTTCTAAAATTTCTTTAGCTTCTTCTAAAGTCATATCAGTTACGTCAACAGTTTTTTGAAGCTCAACTTTAGTTTTACCTTTTATAACATTATGTCTTCCCCAACGTGCTTTTTCAACTCGTATACCTTCACTTTCCCAAGAGTGCACTAATTTATCCTTTTCTTTTTGAATTTTGTCCTCTATTAACTCAATAATATCAGAATCGGAAAGATTATCCCAATCATACTTCTTGTTTACGTTGATAAACATGTTGTTCCACTTTATAAATGGTCCAAAACGTCCTTTACCTTTTTGAACTGGCAACTCCTTATACATATATATAGGAGCATCGGCTTTTTGTTTTTCTTTTATTAAAACAATAGCGTCATCCATTTCTACACTTAGAGGGTCAACACCTGCAGGTAATGACACAAACTTTTTACCAAACTTAACATAAGGCCCAAAGCGTCCGTTGTTAACTTCAACCTCTTCTCCTTCATAAGTTCCTAAACTTTTTGGAAGCTTGAATAAATCCATTGCTTCTTCATAAGTTATAGTGTTTAATTGTTGGTCTGGTGTTAAACTCGCAAACTGAGGTTTTTCTTCATCATCAACAGTTCCTATTTGTACCATAGGTCCAAACTTACCTAAACGCACACTCACTTGCTTACCTGTTTTTGGATCGGTTCCTAAAACACGTTCACCAGATTCTCTATCGGCATTTTCTTGAACATCTTCAACTTGCGGATGAAAATCTTTATAAAAGTCTTTCATCATTTTAGACCAGTCTACTTTACCTTCAGCAATATCATCAAAATCTTCTTCAACTTTTGCTGTAAAGTTATAGTCTAAGATATATTCGAAATGATTCACCAAGAAATCCGTTACAATCATTCCTATATCAGTAGGCACTAGTTTACCTTTATCTGAACCTACTTTTTCTGTAAGTTTCTTATCTTTTATTGCACCTTGTTGCATGGTTAATTGAGAATAGTCTCTTGCAACACCATCCACAGTTCCTTTTTCAACATAATTTCTGTTTTGAATTGTTGAAATTGTTGGCGCATATGTAGATGGACGACCAATACCTAACTCTTCTAATTTCTTTACCAAAGATGCTTCAGTATATCTAGCAGGTGGTCTTGTATAACGCTCAGTAGCTGTAATGTAATTATTAAGCAAGGTCTCGTTTACTTTCATTGCTGGCAACATTCCGTCTTGCTCTGCATCTTCATCATCAGTACCTTCAAGGTAAACCTTTAAAAACCCATCAAAAGTAATTACCTCTCCATTAGCTGTAAAGGTTTCGTTATGTGTTGAAGCACTTATTTTTACATTGGTACGTTCTAATTGCGCTTCACTCATTTGAGAAGCAATGGCACGTTTCCAAATTAAATCGTATAATCTTGCTTGGTCTCTATCTGCATTAACAGAATGTGCAGAAAAATCGGTTGGTCTAATAGCCTCATGCGCTTCTTGAGCTCCTTTAGCTTTACCTTTATAATTTCTAGGTTTACTATAGCTAGAACCATAAGCATTTTTAATTTCGGCCTCGGCACCTTTTCTCGCCTCGTCTGATAAGTTAACACTATCAGTTCTCATATAGGTTATCAATCCAGCTTCATACAAACGTTGTGCATTTGACATGGTTCTACTTACTGAAAATCCTAATTTTCTAGCAGCTTCTTGTTGTAAGGTTGATGTTGTAAATGGTGCTGCTGGCGATTTTTTAGCAGGCTTTTTTTCGAGGTTAGCAACTTTAAAGTCTGCTGAAATATTCTGCTCTAAAAACTTATACGCTTCTTCTTTGCTAGAAAAGTTCTTAGGTAATTTTGCTTTAAAAGCTTGACCGTCTTCGTTAGTGAATTCAGCGTCGATTCTATAAGATGCTTCAGGTGAAAACTCTTGAATTTCGCGTTCGCGCTCTACAATAAGTCTTACTGAAACTGACTGCACACGACCAGCAGATAAACCACCTTTAACTTTTCGCCATAGTACTGGAGATAATTCGTAACCTACAATTCTATCTAATACACGACGTGCTTGTTGTGCATCAACCAAATCGTAATCAATACCTCTTGGATTTTCTATTGCACGTTGAATAGCTGTTTTGGTAATTTCATGAAAAACGATTCGTTTGGTCTTTGATTTGTCTAGTTTTAACGTTTCAGCTAAATGCCACGCAATAGCTTCTCCTTCGCGATCCTCATCACTTGCCAACCAAACCGTTTCGGCTTTTGCTGCTAGCTCCTTTAGTTTTTTTACGACATCTCTTTTATCTCTAGACACCTGATATTTAGGCTTAAAATCTCCATCTACATCTACTCCAAGTTCTTTTGAAGGCAAGTCGGCAATGTGACCAAAGCTAGATTCAACTTTAAAATCCTTACCTAAAAATTTCTCGATAGTTTTAGCCTTTGCAGGTGACTCAACAATTACTAGATTCTTCGCCATAAATCATTTTTTAAGGCTACAAATGTATGTCAAAAAAATTTTATGCACCTAATTTTTCATTCTTTCAATAAAAAAAGCCTGAAAACATTCAGGCTTAAATTATATCTTTTTTAATGCTATTCGTTATGAATCAGAGCACCTCCATCCCAATCTTCAAGCCAATATATTGCAGTCTCATTATTGTTGCTTCCTAAATAAAATTGAAATGTTCTAGTGATAACAGCTGTACAGACTTCAATATTGGTAAAATCAACACGTATCGACCTACTAGGAGGAACAGATGTTGTTTCCAAACCATCAGTAACTAAATATGCTTCCCAAGAACTTCCATCACATCCGCTAGCTGATAAGGTAACCATTAAACAATCATCATCTATTTCGGCATTTTGAATAGAAAAACTAGATGGCGACTCTTGATTAAATAATTCTTCATCAAAAATCATTTGGTCTCCACATTCATTATTTGAACCATTGTCATCATCGGAATTACACCCTAAAAGCAACAGTAGAAAAACAAACGACATGTACTTTTTTAAAATCATAACTACACTGTATTTAGTTTAAGTCTAGCGCACTAATTTGCTGTAAAGTTCCTTCACCATACTCATATTGATACACAATATTATCACCTATCATAATGAGCACATCTTCCATAGGCACTACGTCTTTTGCTTGCAGGTCAATAAATGTTTGTGATAATTGTAGCTGTATTGGATCAGTTTTGTCATATATTTTCAAGCCCGAAGTACCATCGCACACGTAAAGACTATTTCCTTTAAAACCTAACCCATAAGGATTCTCTAAAAAGTATGTAGCCACAAGAGTTGGATAAGTTTTATCACTTATATCGATAACTTCCAGAACACTTTCTTGTTGACCACACTCATTACCTCCTCTAAGTGTTAAATAAGCATAGTCTCCATCAACCACAACAGGATCACACCCTTCCCAATGTATAAACTCTGACACATAACTTGGGTTAGCTGCATTTTCTAAACTATAAATATACATTCCGTTACTTCCTCCTAAGTACAAATAGCCATCAGCATGAAACATAGTTTCAATATTCCAACCAGAATATTGTGTAGTCACTAGGTTAGGTTGAGCGAGGTTTTCAATATTAAAAATAGACATTTCAGACACTCCTACCGTGTACAAATAATTATCTACAATTTGAAAACGCGCCAACGAACCTCCTGTACCAACATCACCAGATGCTCCTCCATTAAAAGTCTCTAACACTGCATCATCATTTATTACTTCGCGTTGTTGCTGAACAAGTTCCCAACCAACAATAACATCGTTTTCTGGGTTATAATCTCCAAACTCAGCAACATCGGTTCCTACAGGAATTTGGTAATTATAATATGAAAACACATCCTCTAAACGCTCAACCATTTGGATGTTGTTAATATTTGAAATATCAAACACCAACAAATCAATAGAACTATCGGCAAACAAATAATTATCTTTAATTGAAATATCTACATTTCCTGGTATCTTAATTGAAGATATTTGTTGAGGAGAAGCAGGATTACTATTATCTATAATATGCACTCCTTTAAACTCATCATTAACAAAAATATAATCTTGGTACATATAAATTTTACCAGCTTCATCAATGGTTTGAGAAGGTAATATTTCAACTGAGTTTCTAAACTCTGCTTTACTCATTACTTGCGGAATAGCAACGTTTACTGTTTCGTACTGAATGTCGTCATCATTACATGACCAAAGCACAAACACCAACAAGAGGCATAAAAGATTTTTCATAGATTGATTAGTTTTACAAGTTAGATGCAAAATCTATAAAAAGGTTGCGTGAGTTTTTGTTAAAACTGCTGACCCTCACCTATTTTATCTATCTCTTTTTCATCTAGTCCCACTGAATCTTTATAAATGTAATACAATGGCAACACTGTAAATGATGCTGTAACTAATACACCAATAAAGCACATTAGAATACCTACTACTTGAGCCAACATACCAGAAACTAAAATAAGTCCAAAAGTAATGAGCCATTTTTTGTTTCCTAAATTAAATGCAGCTTTAGTAATTTCAGAAGGTGAAAGATGCGGATTAAATGCAAATATTACGTTCATTAATGTAATAGGAACCATAACAAAAAATAACGGTAAAACGCATAAAAGTGTAGCCGCAAACGTAATTCCGAAAGAGATGAGGGACAATGAAAACACTTTACCTAAATATGGTTTTTTCAAAAAGTAGAAATAATCCTCTTTACCAACTTCATCAAGGTCTTTCATTTTACAAATTCTTAAGAATGCTGCTTTTAACGCAAACCCAATTACCATTGCAAAAAACGAGAAAACCATCATCATTAAATAAAATGGAATCATAAGAGCAAAATTAGGTTCTCCAGACTCTAGCGCTTGAGGGTCAAACAAGCCCATAGCTATTAAAGGCAAATACATTATAATGTAAAACGGAATCATTAAAGCCATAGTAAGAATGGTCATGACAAGTCCTTGCACCCAAACCTTTTTAAAAAGCTCAATACTTCTGTTGAAAATATCACCAAAATCTAAATCTTTAGCGTTTTGGATTTTTAATTGTAGTTCTGTGAATGTCATAATTTTTTATAGTTGATTTATTGTAAAAGTACACTAAAATTCATCTTTAGCAAAAACAGAATACACACTGTCACTTTGTCACAAATTGCAAATTAATTGTATCTTTGCACACTTATTGACTGATAGAAATTTTCAGTATAGAATATGGAAAAGATTATAGACGAAAACAAACAAGGTGAACGCCTTATTTTAGAAACTAAAGACGGAAACACACGTAAGCTTTTTATTGAAAGTTATGGTTGTGCCATGAACTTTAGCGATAGTGAAATTGTTGCTTCAATTTTACAAAATGAAGGATTTAATACTACTCAAAGCCTTGAAGATGCCGATTTGGTTTTGGTAAACACTTGCTCCATTAGAGACAAAGCTGAGCAAACCGTAAGAAAACGTCTTGAAAAATATAATGCTGTAAAACGAAGTGTAAACCCTAAAATGAAAGTTGGTGTTTTAGGTTGTATGGCAGAACGCTTAAAGAGCAAATTCCTTGAAGAAGAAAAAATAGTTGACCTTGTTGTAGGCCCTGATGCTTACAAAGACTTACCCAATCTACTTGCTGAAGTAGATGAAGGCAGAGACGCTATAAATGTTATTCTTTCAAAAGAAGAAACTTATGGAGACATTTCTCCTGTGCGTTTAAATACAAATGGTGTTACCGCTTTTGTATCGATTACGCGTGGTTGCGATAATATGTGTACATTTTGTGTAGTACCTTTTACTCGTGGTCGTGAGCGCAGTAGAGACCCTCAAAGTATTATTGAAGAAGTTAACGATCTTTGGAACAGAGGATTTAAAGAAATTACACTTCTAGGTCAAAACGTTGATAGTTATTTATGGTATGGTGGCGGACTCAAGAAAGATTTTGAAAAAGCTACTGATATGCAAAAAGCAACAGCTGTAAATTTTGCTAAACTGTTAGAGCTTTGTGCCCAAGCACAACCTAAAATGCGTATTCGTTTTTCTACTTCAAATCCGCAGGATATGACTTTAGATGTGGTTGAGTCTATGGCAAAGTATGATAATATATGCAACTATATACATTTACCAGTACAAAGTGGAAGCGACAGAATATTAAAGGAAATGAATCGTCAACATACTCGCGAAGAGTACATAGAACTTATTGACAACATCAAGCGCATTATTCCTGATTGCACAATAAGTCACGATATGATTGTTGGTTTCCCAACTGAAACTGAACAAGATCATCAAGACACGCTAACTTTAATGGAACATGTAAAATATTCTTTTGGATACATGTTTGCCTATTCTGAACGACCAGGAACACTAGCAGAACGAAAAATGGAAGACGACGTTCCTGAACCAGTTAAAAAAAGAAGATTAGCCGAAATTGTAGCCTTACAACAAAGACATAGTTTATATAGAACACAACAGGAAACCAATAAAATTGTTGAAGTTCTTATTGAAAAAGACTCTAAAAAGTCTTCTAACCATTGGTCTGGAAGAACACAACACAATACTGTTGCTGTGTTCCCAAAAGAACATTATAAAATTGGTGATTTTGTAAATGTAAAAATTACCGATTGTACAACTGCTACACTTATTGGTGAAGCTGTTGGATATTCAAATAATAATTAAACACATGTCGCCTCGAGCGTAGTCGAGAGGTCTTTATTAGGTTTCGACTACACTCGACCTGACAAACTATAATATAACATGGAATCAGTTCAAGCTATAAAACAACGTTTTGGCATTATTGGCAACGACCCAAAACTCAATCGTGCCATAGAAAAAGCCATACAGGTTTCTCCTACTGACATTTCGGTATTAGTTACAGGAGAAAGTGGTGTTGGTAAGGAAAGTATTCCAAAAATTATACATCAATTATCACATCGCAAACACGGAAAATACATTGCAGTAAACTGTGGTGCAATTCCCGAAGGCACCATTGACAGTGAACTATTTGGTCATGAAAAAGGAGCTTTTACAGGAGCAACACAAACACGCTCTGGGTATTTTGAAGTTGCCGATGGTGGTACTATTTTTCTTGATGAAGTTGGAGAACTTCCTTTAACCACTCAGGTAAGGTTACTTCGTGTACTTGAAAATGGCGAATTTATTAAAGTAGGAAGCAGTAAAGTACAAAAAACCAATGTACGTATTGTAGCCGCAACAAACGTTAATATGTTTGAAGCCATCAAAAAAGAAAAATTTAGAGAAGACCTTTATTATCGCTTAAGCACAATAGAAATAAACATTCCTCCGCTTCGCGAACGCAAAGAAGATATTCATTTATTGTTTAGAAAATTTGCAAGCGATTTTGCTCTTAAATACAAGATGCCAACGGTAAAGCTAACAGATGACGCTGTTAATCTTTTACTAAAATACAGATGGAATGGTAATATTAGGCAACTTCGTAACGTTGCTGAACAAACATCAGTTTTAGAACAAAATAGAACTATCAATGCAGAAGCGTTACGCCATTATCTTCCAGATGCTGGCAGCAACCTTCCTGCTGTGATTAACAATTCAAAATCAGAAAGTGATTTTAGTAACGAACGAGAAATTTTGTACAAGGTGTTGTTTGACATGAAGAGCGATTTAAATGATTTAAAAAAGCTCACTATGGAGTTGATGAAACATGGTAATGGCTCTGACGTTCAAAAAGACAATCAAGGTTTGATACAAAAAATCTATGGCAACAACGATGAAGATGACGATTCAACAATTGAAGATTTAGAAGTATTATCAATTCCCGAAAAAACTATTGATTCAATTGAAGAGATAAGCAATATCGAAGACGTGCAAGACAAATACCACTTTGCTGAAGAAATTGAAGAAGAAGAAACCTTGTCGCTTCATGACAAGGAATTGGAATTAATTAAAAAATCGCTTGAACGTCACAACGGAAAACGTAAATTAGCAGCTGCCGAACTTGGAATAAGTGAACGCACGCTTTATAGAAAAATTAAGCAATACGATTTGTAAATGAAAGCATTAAAATATAGTCTATTAATATGTATTTCTGTTTTAATCACAGGATGTAAGGTTAAGTATTCGTTTACTGGTGTGCAGGATTTAAAAGCCGAAACCTTTCAAGTTAATTACTTCCAAAATAACTCAGCACTAATTGAACCTGGTTTAGATAGAGATTTTACGCAAGCGTTACAAGACCTTATTCAAAACCAAACAAGTCTTAGCTTGGTAAACTCTGGTGGAGATTTAATTTATGAAGGTGAAATTACTGAATATAGAATTTCTCCAACTACAGCTACTGCCAACAATACTGCAGCTCAAAACAGACTTACTATAAGTGTTAATGTTCGTTTTTTTGATAAAGATGCTCCTGAAGAAGATTTTGAGCAGCGTTTTTCATTTTTCTATGATTATGATGGTGATGCGCAACTTATAGGTAGTCAAAAAGACACTGCACATGAAGAGATTTTTGAACGTCTTACACAAGATATTTTTAATGCTACTTTAGCAAAATGGTAAATTACTAATGCAGTTGCAAGATTTTACATATTTACTTCAAAACCCTCAAAATATCACTACAGATCAAATTAGCGGTATTACTTCGGTTATTGAGGAGTATCCTTATTTTCAACCAGCAAGAGCATTATACCTTAAAGCCTTAAAAAACAAACAAAGTTTTAAATACAATCTTGAATTAAAAACTACTGCAGCCTACACTACTGACAGAAGTATTCTGTTCGATTATATTACCAGTGATGCGTTTAACCAAAATGAAATATCTCAGATTATAAGGCAAAACTATGAACATTTAAAAACTATTGAAGTTAAAGATGCCGACGATATTTCAGTAAATAAAAGTGTAACTATTGACGATGCACTTAAACAACATATAAAAGATACCGAAGGTGTTTTGGACCCAAATTTATTTGAGGAAAAATTCATCGCAAAAAATGTTGAACAATTTATTTCCGCCATTAACGATGCTCCAAAAATTCCAATCATCGATATTGATACTGACAATATTGAACCTTCTCCAAAAGAGCAACTAAACATAGGAAAACCATTAGAGTTTGACAAGGCTGAAACACACTCGTTTACTGAGTGGTTAAAGATTACTAGTTTTAAACCTATTGAGCGAGAATCCTCAATCGAAGTAAAGGAAACAAACGACACTCAAGAGGAAGCACAAGAATCTACCATTGATAAAAAGTTTGAACTTATAGATAAATTTTTAAGTAAAAATCCTAAGATTGTACCTGTAAAAGACACCAAACCTCAACAAAATTTAGCACAACCTAAACCAGAGCAAAACGATGGTTTAATGACCGAGACTTTGGCTAGAATTTATCTAGAACAAAAAAACTACGATAAGGCAATTCAATCTTATAAAATTTTAAGTTTGAAATATCCAGAAAAAAGTGGTTTCTTTGCAGACCAAATTAAAGCAGTAAAAAAATTACAAGAAAATAATCAATAAATAATGACACAGTTTACAATATTTTTAGTTCTTATAGTTATTGTAGCATTTTTATTAATAGTAGTAATCATGGTGCAAAATCCAAAAGGTGGTGGTTTATCATCTTCATTTGGTGGTGGAGGTACTCAACAATTAGGAGGTGTTAAAAAGACAACCGACTTTTTGGACAAAAGTACTTGGACATTAGCAACAGTATTATTGCTATTAATCCTTTTGTCAAACTTTGCAATTGGAGGAGCTAATGGTACAGAATCTAAAGCATTAGACCAAGACGAAGCTACAACTACAACTCAAGACGCATTACCAACCAGTACAGAAACTGCTGATGATACTGCAACAGTAGGAGATTCAGTTCAGTAATTTCTGATTATACAATTTAAGAATGCCAACTTTATGTTGGCATTTTTTTTGCCCTAAAATGAAAAAATGTCAGTTACAATGTATTGGCACATTTTTAGCATAACGCTTAAGCGTTAAACACATTTTAATAACCAAAAAAAGAAATATAAAAATGGCATTAAACATTAAACCTTTAGCAGACAGAGTTCTAGTAGAACCTGTAGAGGCTGAAACCAAAACAGCTTCAGGAATCATTATTCCAGACAACGCCAAAGAAAAACCTCAAAAGGGTAAAGTTGTCGCTGTTGGTAAAGGCACAAAAGACGAAGCAATGACAGTAAAAGTTGGTGACACAGTACTTTATGGAAAGTACTCTGGCACTGAACTAAAACTTGAAGGCAAAGACTATTTAATTATGCGCGAGAGTGACATTTTCGCAATTGTTTAATCATCATTTAAAAACCAAATAAAATGGCAAAAGATATAAAATTTGATATTGAAGCACGCGACGGATTAAAACGTGGTGTGGATGCATTGGCAAATGCAGTAAAAGTAACTTTAGGACCAAAAGGTAGAAACGTAATTATTGGTAGAAGCTTTGGCGCTCCTCAAGTCACTAAAGATGGTGTTTCTGTAGCTAAAGAAGTAGAGCTTGAAGACGAGCTTGAAAACATGGGAGCACAAATGGTAAAAGAAGTAGCTAGCAAAACCAACGATTTAGCTGGTGATGGAACAACTACTGCAACAGTTTTAGCTCAAGCTATTGTAAAAGAAGGCTTAAAAAACGTTGCTGCTGGTGCTAATCCAATGGATTTAAAACGTGGTATTGACAAAGCTGTTGAAGCCATTACTGCTAACTTAGAAAAGCAAGCTAAAAAAGTAGGAAACTCATCTGAAATGATTAAGCAAGTAGCGTCTATCTCTGCAAATAACGATGACACTATTGGTGAGTTAATTTCTCAAGCGTTTTCTAAAGTTGGAAAAGAAGGTGTAATTACTGTTGAAGAAGCTAAAGGAACTGATACTTATGTTGACGTTGTTGAAGGTATGCAGTTTGACAGAGGTTACCTATCTCCTTACTTTGTAACTGATAGCGATAAAATGATTGCTGATTTAGAAAATCCTTACATTTTATTATTTGATAAAAAGATTTCTAACTTACAGGAAATCCTTCCAATATTAGAACCAGTTGCTCAATCTGGTCGTCCATTATTAATTGTTGCTGAAGATGTTGAAGGACAAGCTTTAGCTACTTTGGTTGTAAACAAACTACGTGGTGGACTTAAAATTGCTGCTGTAAAAGCTCCAGGTTTTGGTGACAGACGTAAAGCAATGCTAGAAGATATTGCGATCTTAACTGGTGGTGTTGTGATTTCTGAAGAAAGAGGATTCTCTTTAGAAAATGCCGATTTAAGCATGTTAGGTACTGCTGAGTCAGTTATGATTGACAAAGACAATACAACAATTGTTAACGGTTCTGGTAAATCTGCTGATATTAAAGCTAGAGTAAATCAAATTAAAGCACAAATTGAAACTACAACTAGCGATTATGACAAAGAAAAACTTCAAGAGCGTTTAGCTAAACTTGCTGGTGGTGTTGCTGTATTATACGTTGGTGCTGCAAGTGAGGTTGAAATGAAGGAAAAGAAAGACAGAGTTGACGATGCTTTACATGCTACAAGAGCTGCTGTTGAAGAAGGTATTGTTGCTGGTGGTGGAGTTGCTTTAGTAAGAGCTAAATCGGTTTTAGAAAAACTTACTACTGAAAACCTTGATGAAACTACAGGTGTACAAATTGTAAACAAAGCTATTGAAGCACCTTTAAGAACCATAGTAGAAAATGCTGGTGGTGAAGGTAGTGTTGTAATCTCTAAAGTAATGGAAGGTAAAAAAGATTTTGGTTTTGATGCTAAAACTGAAACTTACGTAGATATGCTTAAAGCTGGAATCATTGACCCTAAAAAAGTAACACGTATTGCTTTAGAAAATGCAGCTTCAGTTTCTGGTATGATTTTAACTACTGAATGCGCTTTAGTTGATATTAAAGAAGACGCTCCTGCAATGCCTCCAATGGGAGGTGGTGGAATGCCAGGTATGATGTAAAACAAAGTTTTTTAAAAACTAAAAAAGCCTCAAGACAATCTTGAGGCTTTTTTTTGGCATAAATATTGTGACTGAATCTCTTAATCGCTATTCACTCTAAAACTTATAATTATGAAAAACAATTATTCTCATCGCTTAAATCTTACCACCAAACATTTAACTTCTTTACTAGTTTTAATCATTTTTATTTTAAACACAACCAAAGCATTAAGCCAAAAACCCAATCTAAAAGAAACTACCGAAAATGCCTATGCTAAATATTTTAATGCAGAACGAGAAACTATTTACTTACACTTTAACAAGCATACTTTTTTAACAAACGAACCAATATGGTTCAAAGGTTATGTGTACGACAAAAAAAATGGTATTCCTTATATTACAACATCAAATGTATATGTAACGCTTTACGATAAAAACGGTAAAGAAATAGAAACCAAACTATTTTATTGTGAAAATGGAATGTTTACTGGCAGTTTTGATGTAGGTCCAAGTTTAGCAACAGGTTATTATTTTTTTAAGGCATATACTAACTGGATGAAAAACTTTAAAGAGGATGAATCTTTCACCTCTAGTCCTATTCAAATTTTAAATCAACATTCCAATCAAGAAACAACTAATAATAAAATATTAGACTATGATTTACAGTTCTTGCCTGAAGGTGGACATTGCATAGCAGATGTTACCAATTCAATAGGTTTTAAAATTATTAATTGTAATGGAGAAAGCCTTGAAATTGAAGGTGTAATAACTGATTCAAACGACAAGACCATAATGCCTTTTAAAAGTAACACATTTGGAATGGGTAAGTTTGATTTATTGATGAAAAAAGGCGAAACCTACAACGCTATTTATAACATTAATGGCAAGAATTATAAAACCCCTTTACCTCAAAGTGAAGCTTTAGGATACTCTTTTTCTGTTAACAACCATATCAATACTAATATGGTTTACATAACACTTAAAACAAATAAAGCAACACAAGCATTCGAAGCTAATAAAACGTATTATTTAGCTATACACCAAAACAACAAAAGTTCAATTACTGAATTAAACACTTCAGTTTTAAAAACTGAATACACTATACCTATTTCATCAAAAACTCTTCCTTATGGAGTAAACACTATTACTTTATTTGATGATGAATTAAATCCACTTTTGGAACGCATGATATTTAATCCTAAAAACAAGGATTTTATGAGAGCTACAGTTGAAAAGATATCAAGCTCTTCAGATTCAATTGGAATAAAAATCAACCTAAAAGACAACAAGAAAATTGCTACTTCTACTAGCCTAAGTGTTTCTGTTTTACCGCTTGAAACCAAAGCAATAAACACTAATAAAAGTATAATAAGCAACTTATTAATTGACCCTTACATAAATGGTTCTTTTGAAAACTCAGAATATTACTTCAATAATTTTGATCGAATAAAAGCTTTGCACCTAGATTTAGTATTATTAACCCAAGGCTGGAGTAAATATAGTTGGGAAGATATCAAAAATGGCGAACAAGAATTAATTATTCCTTTTGATAAAGGGGTTTCAATTACAGGAACACTTAATGAACCAATAGACAAAGACTCTAATTACCAAGTTCATATGTTTTCTCTAGTTAACAACATTAACGAAACTAAATATATAGACAATAATAAACAATTTAACTTTGAGAATTATTTCATAGCAGATTCTTCTAAAGTACATTTCAATGTGCTTAAAAACGGGAAAAAAATAACCGACCCAAAGTTGTATGCAAGAGTAATAAGCTCAGGAAAAACTTCACTAAATCAATTATTTTCTATTCCTAATACTTGTGTTTTTGAAACTTTACCAATAGATACTGTTAACAGCTACAATGACATGGAGTTTGAAGGCGAATTACTAGATACTATAAACTTACACACGAAAATAGTTGATAAAAAAGCGCCTCTTAAGAACAAAAAAGCCTATATTGGAGATGCTTATAGTATAGGTGTAAAAATTGATTCTATCCAAGAAAGAATGTATTCTTTCGTATCTGATATTATAGACGCAAATGGTTTTATGTCTTACCAAGCACTAGGAAGAGTTATTATTATAAATAAGCGTCCTATTTCTATTAAAGCTGGTTCTAGCCCTTTATTAATAATTGATGGTGCCAATATGGGAACTAATTATGATATAATATATAACATGCCTTTAAATCAAGTTGATGAAATATATTTTAATAAATCTGGTCTTGGATATGGAGTAAGAGGAGGTGCAGGAGTAATAAGTATATTTTTAAAGAAAAGTTATGGAGTTGGAGCTAAAGGAGATTTTAAAAGGTATGCCAACACACTAATAACAACTGGAGGGTTTTCTCCTCAAAAAGAATTTTATATACCACTTTTTTATTTGAACTCGCCTAGTAACTTTATGTCATATGGAGCTATTGATTGGAAACCAAAACTTACAACAAACGAAAAAGGTTCAGTTGAATTTAACATAAAAAATACGTCGATAAAAAAGCTACTTTTAATCATCGAAGGTTTTTCAATTAATGGAAATTTGATTTCTGAAACTAAAGAATTACTATTAGACTAAGCCCAACCTAAAATATGAAAAACACACTTGTTTTAACTATAATGATTGCTCTATTTTTCTCAAAAAACATAGCATCACAAACTAATGAAAAGTCAAAAATAGAGCAAGCATATACTTCATATTTTAATACTGAAAGAGAAACTATTCATTTACATATTAACAAAAACATCTTTATAAGTAACGAACCTATTTGGTTCAAAGGTTATGTCTACGATAAAAAAAATGGAGTTCCTTTTATAAACACAACAAATGTTTACATATCGTTACTAGACTCAAACGGTAAGGAGATAACAAACAAATTATTTTTTGCCCAAAACGGTTATTTCACAGGAAGCCTAGACACCAACAATTTAATTGCAGGTGACACCTATTATATAGTTGCTTATACAAACTGGATGAATAATTTTAAAGAAGACGAAGCTTACGTCTCTATGCCTATACATATCCTCAACCCAAATTCTGATTTAAACACAAGTGCAACTAAAGATTCCACAACTAAAAAACTTAAACATGATTTACAGTTTTTACCTGAAGGCGGTTATAGCATTATAGGCGTTACAAACACTTTTGGTTTCAAAATCACTGATTGTAACGCTAGAGGATTAGAAATAGATGGCTCAATAGTCAATTCTAAAAATGAACCGATAACCAACTTTAAAAGTAACATTTTTGGTTTAGGTAAGTTTGATTTATTACCAGAGAAAAACGAAAAATACACTGCTAAATATACAGTTAATGGTATAGACTATTCTAAGGAAATAGTAATTGATAGTGAAGAGGGGTTTGCTATTTCGGTTAATAATTATACAAATCAAGAGTTAACTTATATAACCCTAAAAACAAACGACGTAACACTTAAAAACAATTCAGGACTAACTTACTACTTAGTGATAAATCAAAACAACAAAGTAGTGGTTATTGATTTAAAAGTTGACGATTTAAAAACAAGCAATGTTATTCCTGTAAACAAAAAAAATCTAGTATCAGGAATAAATACAATTACATTATTTAACGAAAAATCTGAACCATTAATTGAACGCTTAATTTTTAACTACGACGACTCATTAATTTTAAACTCAGATATTATTGTAAATACTAAAACTAATGATTCTATCCCTTTATCAATCAAAACATTTACCCATACTAAAACACCAATAGCTTCTAATTTAAGTATTGCTATTTTACCAGACGATACTCTAACACAAACCAATAACCAGAATTTAATAAGCTCTTTTTTATTAAAGCCTTATGTGAAAGGTTATATTCAAAATCCTAATTATTATTTTACTGATATTAACAGGTTAAAAACATATGAGCTAGACTTGCTTTTATTAACTCAAGGCTGGAGCAAGTATAAATGGGAAAATATAAAAACCGGAACCCCAAAAATAACTCACAATTTTGATGCTGGACTTTCAATAAAAGGTTCATTAAATCCTCCAAAATCCAGTGTGCCTTACACCATTCAAATGTTTTCAATCACTAATCAAATTAATGAATCAACAACGCTAGTCAACAACAGTTTTTCTTTTAACAACTTTTACTTAAAAGACTCTGCATCTATAAACTTTACTGTTTTAAAAGGAGACAAAGTAATTAATAATTTAAAGCCTTACATTGATATTACTGACAACAATCGTAAGCTGCTAAAACAACCTACACTTCCTTTAATAAATAAATGTAAGACAACCACAACAAATAGTTTTTCTCTAGAACACGCAAGCAGTTTAGGACAAGAATTAGACACTATCAACCTTACTTATGTACACAAAAAAAATAGTGATACAATCTTACAAAACCGCAAAGAATATATAGCTAACAGGTATAGTAAAGGAATTAAAGTAGACGATGAATTAAGAAGAATGTACTCATATGTAACTGATATAATTAATTCTCATGGCTTTGTCGTTGATCAACTACAAGGTGCAGGAGTTGTAAAAATAAAAAACCGTAACCCTGTGACTTTTATGGCAAGTAATGAACCTTTACTTATCATTGACGGATCAAGCTACGATAGAAATTATGATATATTATATAACATGACACTAGAGCATGTAGACGAAATATTTATTGACCCTGACGGAAATGGATATGGTTCTAGAGGTGGTGCAGGTATTATTAGAATATATTTAAAACAGAGTTACAAGTTAGATTACACTAAAAAAGCCATCGCAAATGAATTTACTGTAAACAATGGTTTCTCTACAGAAAAAAAGTTTTATGTTCCTGAGTTTTATGCGTTATCAAAAAATGACTTTATAAACTACAGTAATATTGATTGGAAATCAAACATTGAAACTGACCAATCAGGAAATGCTAATTTTAAAATTTTTAATACTAATATTAAAAAAGCTATTTTCGTCATACAAGGTTTTAGTTCAGACGGCAAGCTACTTTCTGAAATCAAAGAAATAAATTTAATTGATTAACAAAATATAAAAGCCACCTTTTTGAGGTGGCTATTTGCTTTAATCATCTTTAAATTGAAGGGCTATCAGTTTGTAGCCCAAAAACAGACTACTTCTTTTTAGCAGGAGCCTGTGGAGTCTTTTTTACTGCTTGTTTAGGCAGTGTAGACTTTCCTTTTGACTTGTCTTGTCCCATAACTTTATTGTTTTTAAAAGAACATACTAAAGGTATGCAGAAAATAGATTCGTGATATTTTTATTGGCAAAAATTTAACTAAAAAAGCTCAAACTTTTAGTTTGAGCTTTTTCTCAATTAAAGAATATGTTTTTTAATGCTTTTTATGATTAGGATCTTTTTCATCTTTGTGGTCATCTCTCACCTCTTCATCACGATATTTACAACAAGGGTGTACTGAGTTGTAAGCCTCATCAGTAGCTTTCATATCTTTTAAATCATGCCCTACTGCAACAATATTTTTTTTAATATCATCTAAGCTCGTTTTTCCTTCGTTGTAAATCAATTTCAGTTCATGTGTTTCAACATTCCATATCGCACTTTTTACACCTTTAGTTTTTATGCATGCTTTTTCAATTCGATCTTTACACATCATACATACTCCATCAACCTCAAGAGAAGCTTTGGCATTTTTATTTTGTGCAAACGTTACTGTTGCCATTAAAAACGTAATTAATACTGCTATTTTCTTCATTTTATTTTTGTTTTAAAAGTTTATTTAATTCTAAATCGTAATCCTGCGTAATACATACTTCCAAAAATTGGACCATACACAAATGTACTATCAAAGTTTGAACCAAAAGGGTCATTTGCACCTAATATAGGATTGTCTTGACGTACATTGGTAATATTCTCTCCTCCTAAATATACTTCAAATTTTGGAGAAAACACCTTAGTAACTTGCGCATTAAGTGTTGCTACTGTTGGAGAGTTTTCAGGTAATTGGTATTGTATAGGGTTACTAGCTGTTGACGCAAAACGTTGTTCGCCTAACCAATTAAAAGTTGCATCAAATTTCCATCGTCCTTCTGCATCACTAGGATGTGTTTCATATCCAGCATTTGCAAAAAACCTGTGTTGAGGCGTAAGAGGTCTTATAGCTTTTCCTGTTTGATATTTAGTCTTCACGTCATAGTATTTATAAGCTAATCGCACATCAAAGCGCTCAAAAGCATTATAGTTTAATTCCGTTTGAAAACTATTAGCATAACTATCATTTTCTAAATTATAGAAACTTATTTCTTGTGGATTTTCCCAATCTACAACCACTTGGTTTTGAAAATCGGTTCTGTAAAAATCTACTGTAACATCGGCTTTTCTTCCAAAGAGATTAAACCCTTGCAGATAAGACACACCATAATTCCATGCAATTTCTGGATCTAAACCATAAATTTCTCCACCATTAGCTCCAATAATATTAATGGTTCTTGAAGTTGCAAATAAGCTTTGATTTTCAGCAAAAATATTAGCAGAACGTTTACCTCTTCCAAAAGAGGCTCTAAACGCAGATTTTTCCCAAGGCGTGTATCGTGCATGAAAACGTGGCGTTACAAAAAAGCCTAGTTTATTATGATTATCAACACGTAATCCAGCTGTAAGATTAAACTTATCTAAATTATCAAAATTATATTCAAAAAAGGCTCCCAATGAGTTGTCTGTACGCTCATAAACTGTATCCTCAACAAACTCATCATAATGGTCGTAAGTAAAACTAAGTCCTGTTTTAATTTTATGACGCGAATCGCTAATAATTGAATTATAAATAATATTAGAATAAATACTATTGTGTTCAATATCGTACTGTCGTAATCCAAAATAAGAATCTTGCTGATGGTTGCTAACCGCAAATTGCACACCAACACTTTGCCATGGAATTTCAGGGTTTACATAACCTAATTTCCCTGAGAAATCAAATCGTTTGGTATCAATTTCACTTCCCCAAGCGTTGGTAGTCAACTTATCAGTGTCTGGGTTAAAATCTAGCTCACCTGTTTGTTTTTCATCGGTTAAAAACCTGAAATTAAAAAACCCAACAAACCCTTTTTCAGTGTCAGTATATTGCCATCTATTCATCACATTTATTTGATGATACTTTGGCATATCTAAAAAGTTGTCATTATTTACATCATGTTCTTTTTGATGTGTGTTACCATGTAAATACAAACCTGTACTCCACTTATCACTTACTTTAGTATTAAAGTGTGTATTCAATTCCATACGTTCGCTACTTGCTCCGTAAAAATTCACAAATAGCTTATCGTCTTTTGTTGGTTTTTGAAGTTCAGCATTTATTTGTCCTGCAATACTTTCATATCCATTAACCACACTTCCCATTCCTTTAGTAATTTGAATACTCTCAACCCAAGTTCCTGGTGTAAAGGTTAATCCGTAAGCTTGCGAAGCTCCTCGAACTGTTGGTATGTTTTCTGTTGCTATTAAAATATATGGACTAGTAAGACCTAACATTTTAATTTGACGTGTTCCTGAAACTGCATCGGCAAAATTAACATCTATAGAAGGATTGGTTTCAAAACTCTCAGAGAGATTACAGCACGCAGCTTTTAACAACTCATCGCTACTTACAGTAAATGTATTGGTAGCTTGTAAATATGATTTTGAAGTTGCTTGCTTTCTTGAGGTTACTGTTATTTCGTCCAACTCACTTGTTGGTTTCAACCAATGTGTTATAGCCTTAGCTGAACTAACGGTTATAGTATCGGTTTTATAGCCTACATAACTTACAACCAGCTTTGTGTATTCACTTTGATAAGGTATCGAAAATTTCCCATCGATATCAGTAACAGCTCCTACAGTTGTATCTAACCAATATACATTGGCTCCAACAACTGGTATTGGTTCGTTTTCTTTATTCTCTTCTAGAATAGTTCCGTTAAGGGTATCTTGAGAAAGTCCAATAAGCGGAAACAAGAGGATTATATATAATAGTTTTTTCATTTTTAAAAATTTATTTAACTGTAGATTTGAACAAGCATAATCACTGCCATAACAATCATTATACTGTTTTCAATAAAGGTGGCTTTGGTCATAGGTAGTTTTAATGCTGTACCCAAACATGCACATTGTATTGCTTTTTTATCCAGCAATGTTTTGGTTACTCCTATGGTAGTAATTCCTAAAATAATTAAGGTAATTACTAATGCCAACGGAATTTGAAAACGCATTAAAAACATGATACCCAAAACTGTTTCTATAAAAGGATACACCCAACCATAAGCAGGAATTGCTTTAGCTAATGGATCGTACATTTTAAAACTTTCAGGAAATCCTTTTAAATCTAATAGTTTGAAAAAACTAAAAACGATATAGAATAAGCCCATGAAATCGAGCATAAAATCGCTCCAATTCCACGACTTGAAATTGATTAATACAGAAGCAGCAATGATGTATCCAAATATTAAAAACAACGGAAACAATTGCTGTAAATCAGATTTTTGTTCTTCTTGCTGTACTGTTGAAGCAAATACATTTCGTTCTTGCTTTTCAGACAGCTTATATTTTTCTGGTAGTGCATTTTGCAATACACTTGTAGCGATATGCTGAGACATGGTTACTGCAACTTCACCTAATTCTAAATTTACTTTAGCATCATCAACATAGTCTAAATCTTGTAAGACATTTTCAACTTTTGCCTTACAACCGTTACAGGTCATTCCTGTAACGCTGTATGTATGTGTCATTATTTTTGATTTTTTGATTGAACAATAAAAGTTTACTGTCCGTTTTCACGGAAATTGTTCAAAAAAATCAAATTAGGAAGACTTGATCGCGCACTTGTATGTCGGCAACCAAGTTTGGTGGGGAATAATATTTATGAGGGATAACCTGTTGTGGCAATCCTTCAAAAAGATTAATGTATGAAAACGCAAATGTTGATAAAAACAGTTGCTGATCAAAATCTAAATCTTCAAACTTTTTAATCGTTAAATGGTCTTGACCTTTAACTAAATCGACTGTATCTTTACAACAATGTACTTGTGTTTTTTCAGCCATTTCAATTTCAAAGGCTTCCATAGCGCATTTTTGTAATTCAGAAAATACAGAAACATCTACCAACACATCACCACAAAAATGTTTCTCTACAGTAAAAGAAACTGTAGAAAAAAACACTAATAGCGCTAATGCAACTGAAAAAGTTTTATGTAAAACATTTTGTATCACAACACAAATTTATAAAAATTAATGAAGTTGTATTGCATTTTAAAAAAGCATTAACATTTCTACCTATTAAGTTTATAGTAATAAAATGCTGGTATTAAGAGCAAAAGAATGACTGGTTGAATTAAAAATCGTCTAAAATTAAAAAACAGATAATAATCTTCTTGTCTCGGGTTAATGACAAAATACAAGAAAATTAAAATCAAAATTAAGTATGCTACAGTATAAACTATAACCGAAAACTTAACGATAGACTTATCTTTAAAAAAGAGATATATAATAGCTAAGGACACCACTCCATTTAGCACATACCTTAAGGTTGTAAACAGCGTTAACTTTAATATTTCGCGTCTTGGGTAATCCATATACAAATAGTCGTTTTTAAAAAACAACAAGTATGGATCATAAAACAACTCATTTTCGAACACTCTTATCAATACAAGAAGCCCAAACAAAACCATGAGCAAAACAATTTTAAAAATGTTATTCATGCTTTTTGTTTATTGATGAAAACCTATTAACCCAAAACATCCAAAGGATAAATACCATTCCGTAAATAATCAAAGGAAAAATAGCAGTGTGCAAAATTTCTCTTCGCCATGGATAATTATACAAGCCAATTGACAAAATTGCAATTCGAATAATATTAACAGCATAAATAAGAACACCTCCTGCTAAAGTGTAAAAAAATGTTGGTTTTAATCTTCCTGCAAAAGCTACCATAAAAGCCACAAACAATATAATCACACTTACCGAATTACAACCCTCTACTACTCTAGCAACGTACTTGCCATTAAGTATAAGTTTAAGCGAAGGTTCATTTTCATGCGCTAAATAGTGTACATCATAGCCCATAGCTCCAACAAGTTCACTACTTTGTTTAGCTACTAAATTGGTTATAAAATCAGGATAGTATTTTGAACCACTAGACATATCTAAATACAATTTATAGCATAAAGACAATACCAAGTACACTATTAAAAACGTGAGAATGAACTTTATGACAGACTTGTATTTTTTTAGTAAGTTTTTCAAAAGTAAACGACTGATATATTCTGTTAAATTTATATAAATTCAGTTTTTGAATTTACACCTTTTAAATACTTTTGCAAAAACTTTTTGAACAAATGACGTTTGAACAATTACAACTTAAAGTAAGCGAAATTACTTCTAATTCGAGTACAACTGTAGATGAAAAACTTTATGCAATTTGCGAATTGCTAGAAGCTAATATCACATATTACAACTGGGTAGGATTCTATTTTAAAAATGGAAATAAAAACGAATTAAAATTAGGTCCTTATGTAGGCGAACCTACTGACCATACTATTATTCCTTTTGGAAAAGGCATTTGCGGACAAGTTGCTGTGAGTAACCAAAATTTTGTTGTACCAGACGTATCTGCTCAAGATAATTACATTGCTTGCAGTATTACTGTTAAAGCAGAAATTGTAATCCCAATTTTTGTTAATGGTGAAAATATTGGTCAAATAGATATCGACTCTAATACTCCAGATCCTTTTACTGAAGCAGACGAGCGCTTTTTAGAGTTTGTTTGTAAACAGGTTGCTGAGATTATTGCTTAAATTTCTTTTTAACAATAATAATTATATCAGTAATAATGTAAACTAGAGCGACAATAATTAAACCAACTCCTGAAATTATAGCTTTAGATTTAAGAAATTCATGTTTATAATTAGGTGTTTCAAAAGTCATTTGAAAACCAATACATATCATGAACACACAAAAAGGATAAGCAAAAACCGTATTAAAATACTTTTTAGCATAAATTACATTCCAGTTCTAATCGCTTCCACAGGATCAAGTTTTGAAGCTGAAATTGCTGGTACAATACCAGAAATCAACCCTATTGCAGTTGACAACGCAAATCCTAACATCATGTTTCCTGCTGAAAGCACAAATTCAAAATCGCCCGTAAAGTTTGACAACACTGTTGTTGTTATCCATACTAATATCAATCCTACAATTCCACCAATAAAGGCTAGTACTATAGCTTCAAATAAAAACTGGAATAAGATAAACCTGTTTTTTGCACCCAATGATTTTTGAATTCCAATAAGGTTGGTGCGTTCCTTAACACTCACAAACATAATATTTGCAATACCAAAACCACCTACTAATAATGAAAACGCACTAATGGTCCAACCTACACCATTCATAAACCCAATAATACTATCTACAGCATCTGTTAAACCTGACAATTTATTGATAAAGAAATTATCTGACTCATCAGCTTTCAAACCTCTGTAAACCCTATATTTTTGTTTTAAAACCGATTCAAAGGCATCAAAATCGACATCTTTTTTAGGCTTAATTACAACAGCTCCTGGTAAACCATTTGCTCCTCCATTATTAAAACGTCTTACAAAATTTGCAGGCACATAGGCACGTTCATCTGGAGAATCACCTCCAATACCTCCACCTACTTTCTTTAAAACGCCAATAACTTTTAGTTTTCGTCCATAAGCCCTAATCGTTTTACCTATAGGGTTATCATTATCAAATAAATTTGTAGCAGTTGAGCTTCCTAACACAATAACAGGAGCTCCAGAATTTGATTCAGATTCGTTATAAAAACGACCTGATTCAATTTTTAAATTTTCAATATCATAAATACCGTTAGAGACAGGTGTGACGTTAACTCCTGAAACTGTTTTTCCTTCGTACTTTAAATTTTCTGAGCCTCCAAAAATCACATAGGCAATAGCCTCAATATCATCTACACTTCCTTCAATAAACTCATAATCATCATGCTCTACCTGAGGGAAATTATCTCGTTGCCATCTTGGGACACTTGTAGGTCCAAACGAATACTTAGTAAGATACATGGTGTTTTTATCCAATCCGCTCAACTGCTCTTTGATATTCCTATCAAGCGAATCAACAGCTGCAAGTACAGCTATAATAGAAAAAATACCAATTGTTACTCCTAATAGCGATAAAAAAGTACGTAGTTTATTGTTTCGTAATGCGTTAATAGCAAACGTAAAACTCTCCTTAAATAATCGTAAATAAACAAGCATGAATTGGTCGAAATTTTATCAAAGTTAAAGATAGGACGTTTTTAACAATCTATTGTTACAAAAAACTTAAATAATCTGCGTTATCAAGCCTTAAAATCTCTTTAAGAATACGTACTTTTGCACTCGCAAACAACACTTTTTAATACTTGGTATTGAAAAAACATTAAAATTGTTATTTCCATAAAAATGGAAATCAAAAAAACACACAACTATACAATGAATAACAACAAAACCATTAAATCTGCTTTAATCTCTGTTTTTAGCAAAGAAGGATTAGAACCAATCGTAAAAGAACTTAACGCACAAAATGTAACTATTTACTCAACAGGAGGTACCGAAAAGTTTATAAAAGACTTAGGAATTAATGTTGTACCTGTTGAAGATGTAACCTCTTATCCTTCAATTTTAGGAGGTCGTGTTAAAACATTACACCCAAAAGTTTTTGGAGGTATTCTTAACAGACAAAATAATGAAAGTGATGTTGCCGAATTAAAAGATTTTGACATTCCTCAAATAGATTTGGTTATTGTTGACCTTTACCCTTTTGAAAAAACCGTAGCTTCTGGTGCTGCACATCAAGATATTATTGAAAAAATTGACATTGGAGGTATTTCATTAATTAGAGCTGCAGCCAAAAACTATGCTGATGTAGTTTGCGTGTCTTCGGTTGAAGATTACAGTGAATTTTTAGAACTTTTAAAAGCTAAAAACGGTGAAACATCTGAAGAAGATAGAAAACGTTTTGCTGCAAAAGCCTTTAACGTATCGTCACATTACGACTCGGCTATTTTTAATTATTTCAATAGCAACCATGATCTTGCAGCTTTAAAAGTAAGCGAAACCAAAGGACAAGTGTTACGTTATGGCGAAAACCCTCACCAAAAAGGATTTTTCTTTGGAGATTTTGAAGCAATGTTCACCAAATTACACGGTAAAGAACTAAGCTACAACAACCTTTTAGATGTTGATGCTGCTGTTACTTTAATGAACGAGTTTAAAGGAGAAGCTCCTACTTTTGCTATACTAAAACACAATAATGCTTGTGGTTTGGCACAAAGAGAAACATTGCACAAAGCTTACGTTGACGCTTTAGCAGGAGACCCTGTTTCAGCTTTTGGTGGTATTTTAATTGCAAACTCTGAAATTGACAAAGCTACAGCCGAAGAAATTCACAGCTTATTTTGTGAAGTTGTTATTGCACCATCATTTTCTGCTGAAGCATTAGAAATTTTAAAAGGAAAAAAGAATAGAATTCTTTTAATTTTAAATGATATTGAACTACCAAAAACTACTGTAAGAAGTTGTTTAAATGGTGTTTTGGTTCAAGAGAGAGATAACGTTACTGATGCTGTTTCGCATTTATCTGAAGCCACAAACAATAAACCAACTCAAAACGAGTTAGAAGATTTAATATTTGCCTCAAAAATTTGTAAGCATACCAAATCTAACACAATCGTTTTAGCAAAAAACAAACAATTATGTGCAAGTGGAACAGGACAAACTAGTCGTGTTGACGCTTTAAACCAAGCTATACATAAAGCACAATCTTTCAATTTTGATTTGCAAGGTGCTGTAATGGCTAGTGATGCATTTTTTCCGTTTCCAGATTGTGTAGAAATTGCTGATAAAGCTGGAATTACTGCTGTAATACAACCTGGAGGCTCTATAAAAGATCAACTAAGTGTTGACTATTGTAATGAAAACAATGTTGCTATGGTATTTACAGGAACACGTCATTTTAAACATTAACATTTTTTCTAAAAAAATTGAAATCTGTTAATTCATTTTAAACGTATCTTGTAATACTGTAATTAATGTATATTTTATTACATTTACAACAACGTCTAAAAGACTAAATAATATCAACCCACATAACTAACAACAGCGTATGGGATTTTTTGATTTCTTAACAGAAGAAATAGCCATAGATTTAGGAACAGCAAACACACTTATTATCCATAATGACAAAGTAGTTGTGGATAGTCCATCAATAGTAGCAAGAGATAGAATTTCTGGAAAAATAATTGCAGTTGGTAAAGAAGCCAACATGATGCAAGGAAAAACTCACGAAAACATTAAAACCATTAGACCATTGAAAGATGGTGTAATTGCCGATTTTGATGCTTCTGAGCAAATGATAAGCATGTTCATTAAGAACATTCCTGCATTAAAAAAGAAATTATTTTCTCCTGCTTTGCGTATGGTTGTTTGTATTCCTTCTGGTATTACTGAAGTGGAAATGCGAGCTGTAAAAGAGTCTTGTGAGCGTGTAAATGGTAAAGAAGTTTACTTAATACACGAGCCAATGGCTGCTGCAATAGGTATTGGTATTGATATTATGCAACCTAAAGGAAACATGATTGTGGATATAGGTGGAGGAACAACAGAAATTGCTGTTATTGCTCTTGGTGGAATTGTTTGCGACAAATCAGTTAAAGTTGCTGGTGATGTATTTACAAATGACATTATTTACTACATGCGTACTCAACACAACCTTTATGTTGGAGAGCGTACTGCTGAAAAGATAAAAATTCAAATTGGAGCAGCAACTGAGGATTTAGAATTACCTCCAGAAGACATGAGTGTTCAAGGTAGAGACCTCTTAACAGGTAAACCTAAGCAAGTGAATATTTCGTATCGCGAAATTGCTAAAGCTTTAGATAAATCTATTTTAAGAATTGAAGACTCAGTAATGGAAACCTTATCTCAAACACCTCCTGAGCTCGCTGCAGATATTTACAATACAGGAATTTATTTAGCAGGTGGAGGTTCTATGCTTAGAGGTTTAGACAAACGTTTATCTCAAAAAACCGACTTACCTGTTTATATTGCTGAAGATCCATTAAGAGCTGTAGTAAGAGGAACAGGAATTACACTCAAAAACCTTTCTAAATTCAAAAGTGTATTGATAAAATAAGTAATTAATAATGCAACAAATCATCAACTTTGTTATTAGAAACAAAACATTTCTTTTGTTTTTGTTGTTGTTTGGTGTATCGTTGGCTTTAACAATTCAATCGCACTCTTACCATAGAAGTAAGTTTATAAATTCTGCTAATTTTTTCACTGGTGGAGTTTACAAACAAGTAAACAACATTGGTCAGTATTTTGATTTAAAAAGCGAGAACCAAAAACTTCTTGAAGAAAACAACAGGCTAAAGTCTATCTTATTCAATAGAGAAACTGATACTTTAAAATCGTTTTATGCTGACAGTACGATGTACAGTAAACGCTTTAAACTTACTCCCGCAGTTGTTTATAAAAATAGTTATTCAGCAACCAACAACTACCTAACTATAAACAAAGGAAAAAAAGATGGTATCCAACAAGATTTTGGAGTTATTACTTCCAAAGGTATTATTGGTATTATTGACAACACATCTAATAGTTACGCTAGAGTACAATCTATTTTAAATACAAATAGTAGAATAAATGCTCAACTTAAAAAAACGAGCCATATTGGGTCTTTAAGATGGGATACAAAGTCACCTGAATTAGCGCAATTGAAAGACGTTTCAAAATTTGCACCTGTTGCCGAAGGCGACACTATTGTTACTGGTGGGCAATCAACTATTTTCCCTAAAGGAATTCCCATTGGAACTGTTAATGATTTTGTTTTAGACATTGGTGGAGACACATATACAATTAATGTAAAACTATTTAACGACATGACTAACGTTGGACATGTTTACATTATTGAACATCTTGATAGAGAAGAAATAGAGACACTTCAAAACCCAGTAAATGAATAATTCTGCAGTAAATACTACATTACTTTTTATTACTGTATTACTAGTACAGGTTTTGGTATGTAATCACATCAATTTTTTAGGCTATATAAATCCGTATGTTTACATACTTTTTATTATGCTTTTTCCGATAAGAACCAATAGAACCGTTATTATTATTCTTGGTTTTTTATTAGGTTTATGTGTGGATTTTTTCTCTGACTCTGGTGGTGTTCATGCTGCTGCAGCAGTTACTATTGCTTACATTAGACCTGTATTGCTTAAGTTTTCCTTCGGAATGATTTACGAACACCAAAGCATTAAATTTAGCAATACTGAGTTAGGAAACCGATTGATATATATTTCACTCTTTACTGTTATCCATCATTTCGTGCTATTTTCACTTGAAGTTTTTAACATTTCTAAAATAATTTTAATACTTCAAAAGACGTTATTCTCTAGTATTTTTACTATAATACTATGTTTTATGTCAACAATTCTATTTAGCAAAAAACGTCGATGAGAAAACTTTTACTTCTTTCAACAGTTGTTATTGTTGGACTTATTTTTATTGCAAGATTATTTTATTTACAGGTTTACAACCAAAGTACTTATAATCTTTATGAAGATAATGCCATTAGAAAAGTATATGATTACCCAAAACGTGGTTATGTTTACGATAGAAACGGTAAACTCTTAGTTGCCAATCAACCCTCTTATGATGTAATGATTATTCCTAGAGAAGTTGAGCCTTTAGACACTTTGGAATTTTGTAATCTTTTAAAAATCACAAAAGAAGACTTCAAAAAAAAGTATGATAAAGCTTACCACTATTCTCCTAGATTACCTTCGCCTTTTGTAGCACAATTATCTAAAGAAGATTATGCCTTGTTACAGGAAAAAATGAGAAAATTTGAAGGCTTTTACATTCAAAAACGTTCACTTAGAGATTACCAAACCAGTATTGGGGCAAATGTTTTAGGAGACATTGGAGAAGTAAACAATGCCATTATACAAAGGCAACCATATTATAAAATGGGAGACTTAATTGGCAAACAAGGTATAGAGATTTCTTACGAAGAAACTTTACGAGGCGTTAAAGGCATTAAATTTATTCAAAAAGACCGTTTTAATAGAGATATAGGACCTTATAAAGAGGGTATTTATGATACTTTACCTGAACCAGGAAAAGATATTACTATTACAATTGACGCAGAACTACAAGCCTATGGCGAGCTTTTAATGCAAAACAAAAGAGGTGGTATTATTGCTATTGAACCTAGCTCAGGAGAAATACTAACTATGATTTCATCACCTACCTACAACCCTAATTTGTTAGTAGGTAGAAACCGCTCTAAAAATTTCACTAAACTTTATAACGATTCGCTTTCACAACCACTTTACGATAGAGGTTTACAAGCTATGTATCCTCCAGGTTCTCCTTTCAAAGTCATTAATGCTTTAATAGGTTTACAAGAAAATGTAGTTACAACCAACGATAAGTTTACGTGTGCGCATGGTTATAGATATGGAAACCGAAAAATGGGTTGCCATGGTCATAAAAGTCCTGCTGACATGAACTTGGGAATTTACGAGTCTTGTAATGCCTATTTTGCCAATGTATATCGTCGTATTATGGACAAGTATGATACTCCTGCTGAAGGAATGGACATTTGGAGTAATCATGTTAAGAGTTTTGGACTAGGGGATTATTTGGGTTATGACCTAAGGGTTGGACAACCAGGAAAAATCCCAGATGCTGAAACCTATAATAGAGCCTACGGAAAAAACAGATGGTATACCACATTTACACTTTCAAATGCTATTGGGCAAGGTGAAGTGCTTGCTACTCCAATTCAGTTAGCTAACATGGCTGCTGCTATTGGAAACAGAGGTTATTATTACACACCTCATATTATTAAAAAAATTGAAAACGACACCATAGACAGCAAGTATACAACTCCTAATCACACCACTATCGACAAACAAAATTTTGAACCTGTTATTCAAGGTATGTATGATGTTTACAATAAAGGAACAGCAAAATACCTACAAGTTCCTGGTATTGAAATTTGTGGAAAAACAGGAACTGCTGAAAACTTCACAAGAATAGATGGCGTAAAAACTCAACTTACTGACCACTCTATTTTTGTCGCTTTTGCTCCCAAAGACGACCCTAAAATAGCCATTGCTGTTTTTGTTGAAAATGGGTATTGGGGAAGTCGTTTTGCTGGTAGAATTGCTAGTTTAATGATTGAAAAATACATTAAAGGAGAAATCACCAGAACAGATATGGAAAACTGGATACTTCAACACACTTTAGAGCATGAATATGAAAAACCTCATTCTGGAAAACCATTTAAAATTAATGGCGAATCAAGAATTATGACAGTTAATGAGTATGAGTTGGAGAAACAAAGAAAAATTAATATCAATACGCAAACTGCTAACTAACCAAGATAAATGCAGAGAGAACACAGAGGCTTTAAATTTGATTGGATAACAATAGCATTGTTTTTAATTCTTGTTGGATTTGGGTGGCTTAACATCGTTTCGGCATCACACACAGGAGAAATCACTAGTTATTTTGACATGAGTCAACCTTATGGCAAACAGCTTATGTTTATAATGCTTACTCTTGCGCTAATAGTCATCATTCTTTCTATAGAAGCAAAATTCTATGAACGGTTTGCTAGTATCATCTATTTCATTTCATTACTCTCCCTAATTGGTTTATTCATTTTTGGAAAAAACGTTAATGGTGCTACCTCATGGTACGCCATTGGAGGAATGACATTACAACCAAGTGAGTTTGCAAAATTTGCAACATCACTAGCAGTTGCTAAATACATTAGCGATTTGCAAACCAACATGAAAACCCTTCAAGACCAATTAAAAACTGTAGCTATAATAGTTGTTCCTGCAATTCTTATTTTATTACAAAATGATGCAGGAAGCACCATAGTCTATGCTTCTTTTTTCTTTGTATTTTATAGAGAAGGCTTACAACAAATTTACTTACTTATTGCTGTTGCAATACTATTATTATCTGTACTATCCTTAAAGTTTGGTGTCTTGTTTACAGCTATTCTCTCAGCTGTTTTAATATTTACCATTTACTTTTTAAAACGAAAAAAGCGTGCTTCGTTTTTGCAACCCATTGTTGTTTTAGTCTTATGCATTGGATTCGCTTTTGGTGTTCGTACGTTTTATGACAGTATCTTAAAACCTCACCAAAAAGACCGTATTAGCCTTTGGTTACGCTTAGAAAAAGATCCTGAAAAGCTACAACAGATGAAGCAAACCATCTTGTACAACCTCAACGAATCTGAAAAAGCAATTAGCTCTGGTGGTATAACAGGAAAAGGATATTTACAAGGGACTAGAACTACAGGAAAGTTTGTACCAGAACAGCATACAGACTATATTTTTAGCACAGTTGGAGAGGAATGGGGTTTTGCTGGTAGTGCATTGGTTGTTGTTTTATTTGTAGCATTAATTATTAGAGTTCTGTACTTAGCCGAATCTCAAAAGAACCAATTTAGCCGAGTGTATGGCTATTGTGTTGCATCCATCCTTTTTGTGCATTTTACAATTAATACAGGAATGGTAATGGGCTTAATACCAACAGTTGGTATTCCTCTACCCTTTTTTAGTTACGGAGGCTCAGGGCTTTGGGGCTTTACCATACTACTATTTATTTTTGTAAAGCTAGACAGTAACAAGATTAATGAGTGGTAAATAAGTCAAAAAACCTCTTTAAAAAAACAAAAAAGGAACTGAAATTCAGTTCCTTTTCTTTTATCTATAGTTTTCACTGTTTTATTTCAAACTCGCTAAACTTGCTTTTAAGGTTTCAATTTTTGCTAAAGCATCAGCTTCTTTTTTCTTTTCAGAAGCTACAACCTGCTCTGGTGCATTGTTTACAAAGCGCTCATTTGATAGTTTTTTCTGTACTGATTTTAAAAACCCTTCAGTATAGTTTAACTCTTCGGTTAGCTTATTAATTTCAGCTTCAACATCAATAGCTCCAGACATAGGTATAAAATACTCGTTAGATTTTACTCTAAAAGTCAAAGCTCCTTCAACAGCTTCAGTAACATAAGCGACTTCTTCTAAGTTTCCTAACTTTTTAATTACCTCATCAAATGTTGGTTGAATTTGCTCATTGTTTAAAACCGAAAATGCAATAGCATCTTTAAACGCAATATTTTTATCTTTTCTTACAGAACGAATTCCTGAAACTACTTGTGATGCAAAATCAAACTCGGTAATTAAAGCTTCGTTTACTGATTTTTGCTCAGGCCATTTTGCTACGATTAAAGCTTCTTCTGGTGAACGCTCTCCCATGGCTTGCCAAATTTCTTCAGTTATAAATGGCATAAATGGATGCATAATTTTTAAGTTCTCTTCAAAAATGGAGATCAACTTATTATAGGTTACAGCATCTATTGGTTGACCATAAGCTGGTTTTACAATCTCTAATAACCAACCACAGAAATCATCAAAAATAAGTTTGTAAATACTCATTAAAGCATCGCTCAAACGGTATTTACTAAAATGATCTTCAATCTCAATTAACGCCTTTTGAAACTTGGCTTCATACCATTCTAAAGCTATTTTACTTGAATTTGGCTGCTCAATATCTTGAGATACTTCCCAAAGTGTTGTTAAGTAAAATGCACTCCATACTTTGTTACCAAACCCTTTACCTTGTTGACATAAGGCTTCGTCAAACAACAAGTCATTTCCTGCAGCAGAACTTAACAGCAACCCTACACGAACACCATCTGCTCCAAACTCTTCAATTAGCTTTAAAGCATCAGGAGAATTCCCTAGAGATTTACTCATTTTACGGCGTTGCTTGTCGCGTACCAATCCTGTTAAGTATACATTTTCAAATGGTCTTTCATCAGTATATTCATAACCTGCAATAACCATACGAGCTACCCAAAAGAATAAAATATCAGGACCTGTTACCAAGTCGTTCGTTGGATAATAGTATTTAAACTCTTCGTTATCTGGGTTTCTAACACCATCAAACACACTCATTGGCCATAACCACGATGAAAACCAAGTATCTAGAGCATCTTGGTCTTGAGTTAAGTCTGAAACCTGAAGTTCGGAGTTTAAAGTTTTAGTCTTAGCTAACTCTAGTGCATCTTCTTTGGTTTCAGCAACCACAAAGTCTTCTTTTCCATCTCCATAAAAATAGGCAGGAATTTGATGTCCCCAATATAACTGTCTAGAAATATTCCAATCACGAATATTCTCCATCCAATGACGATAGGTATTTTCAAATTTCTTTGGAAACAACTTAACATCTCCTGTTTCTAAAACAGCTTTTATTGCTGGTTTTACCAGTTCTTCCATTTTTAAAAACCATTGATCGCTTAATCGAGGTTCGATAACAGCTTTGGTTCTTTCGGAAGTTCCTACTTTATTAATGTGGGTTTCGGTTTTAATTAAAAACCCTTTTTCTTCTAGTTCTTTAGTGATTTCTTTTCTTACTACAAAACGATCTTTACCTTCGTAATGCAACCCAAAACTATTAAGTGAAGCATCCTCATTAAAAATATCAACAACTTCTAAATTATGCTTATCACCAAGCATTTTATCATTCTCATCATGAGCTGGTGTAACTTTTAAACAACCTGTACCAAACTCAACATCCACATAATCATCTTCAATAATAGGAATCACACGATTACATAAAGGCACAATTGCCTTTTTACCTTTTAAATGCGTAAAACGTTCGTCATTAGGATTAATACAAATTGCTGTGTCTCCAAAAATGGTTTCAGGACGCGTAGTAGCAATAGTTAACGTATCATTACCTCCTTCTATTTTATAATTTAAGTAGTAAAGATTTCCTTGTTTTTCTTCATAGATTACCTCTTCGTCTGAAAGCGTTGTTTTTGCTTCAGGATCCCAATTCACCATTCGGTAACCACGATAAATAAGTCCTTTGTTATACAAATCAACAAATACTTTTATCACAGCTTCACTCATGTCTTCGTCCATAGTGAATTTTGTTCGTTCCCAATCACAAGAGCAACCTAATTTTTTAAGCTGATCTAGTATTACACCTCCATATTCGTGAGTCCAATCCCAAGCGTGTTTTAGAAACTCGTCGCGAGTTAAATCGTTTTTATCTATACCTTGATCTTTAAGTTTTGCTACAACTTTTGCTTCGGTAGCAATAGATGCATGGTCTGTTCCTGGAACCCAACATGCATTTTTACCTTGTAAACGTGCACGACGAATTAAAACATCTTGAATTGTATTATTCAACATATGTCCCATATGTAGTACTCCAGTGACATTAGGTGGTGGAATGACAATAGTATATGGTTCTCTACTGTCTGGTTTTGAATGAAAATAATTATGTTTCATCCAGTAATCATACCACTTGCTCTCTACATTCTGTGCATCATATTTTGATGGAATACTCATCTTTGGAATAGTTTTTGAATAATGATGTGCAAAAGTACTTATATTTCTTTTTTTTAGAAATTATTGAGCGAAATAATAGTGTTATTTGCTTTTAACTATGTTAATATTGCTGTAATACGTCTAATAAATTTTGCTTAACAATAAAAAGTAAGTAGCTTTGAAGTATCAATTTAAAATTAAAATGATGAAAAATTTAGTAGTAATTTTATTTGTAGGGCTTTTAAGCCTAGGAACTTTCGCTCAAGAGAAAGTTGCAAAAATTGAATTTAAAACAGATGTCATTGATTACGGAACCATTGAAAAAGGTTCAAATGGTGTTCGTGTGTTTGAATTTACAAACACTGGTAATGCGCCTTTAATAATTTCTAATGTAAAGTCTACTTGTGGTTGTACTGTACCAAAAAAACCTGAAGGTCCAATTATGCCTGGTGAAACTGGTGAAATTGAAGTAAAGTATGATACTAACAGAGTAAACCCAATTAGAAAAACTATTACAGTAACATCTAATGCTGAAACACCTACTGTAGCTCTTAAAATTAAAGGTCTAGTTGTTGACCCAAGTAAGACAAGTGTTTTAGAAAAGAAAGACAAGAGTGTTATGGAACAATAATACTTTGTTAAATAAAAAATTGAAGCCCTCTTTTGAGGGCTTTTTTAGTTATAATAGGCTTTCTAACCTAAAAGTGAATGTCTTTATAACTCCTTTTCGTTCGACCTCTAATTTAATCAGTTTTTTATCTTCTTCACAAAAATATAAAGTAGCTTCTTGTAATGTCATTTTATGAGTCCCTTTGTTGTTGATTGATAAAATAACATCTCCTATTTCAAGTCCTGCTCTCGCAGCAGGAGATCCTTCTCTTAACTCAACAATTGTATACGATGGTTTTAAACTGTAATGAAATGTTTGAGAAAAATCAACAATAATGTTATCTCTATTTTCTCTTCCATAACTATCTATATACTTTTTTTCACCTAATTCTTTTATAACCCTTACTCCATATTGCTCTAATACTATTCCACTTTTATTATAAAAAAAAGGCTTTCTAAAGTTGCTGTTCTTTTTTAATGTTACTTTTAAGTTTTTATAATCTACAACTATATTAAAGCGTTTCAATAAATCTCCTGAAATACTTCCATTTCGTTCCTCAAATTTTCGCGCATGACTTATAGAAGCAGAGTCAGGATATGCGACGTTTACATTTTCTAGATGGAAATCACCTAAAGAAAATGAATTAACTCTTGAGCGTTTTCCATGTATATTTCCACTCAAACCTTTACCTAAAAAATCATGAAAATATTTTTCATTAGGTGGTAATATTTGCTTTTCATGATCTTCAAATAACCATAAAGCATCACTACTCCCTGTATCAATGAGTAATTTAACTGGAGTTTTAATTGTATCTATTTCAGCATATGCATCTATATAAGGTTTGTTCTTATTTAATATCATATCGAAAGATTCGCATTTCCTACAGTTTTTATACTTATACTCACTATGTTTGAATAGTTTTATAAATTTTGACCTATAGTTTATTTCTACAACAAAATCTTTGAAAATATCATACCCAATAATTCCATGAACATCTACACCTAATCTAGGTGTAAAATTAATTGAGTTATCAAAAACCACATAAATGTCTTGATTTATATTAATAGCATCACCTACTTTTAAAAAGTTCTCTCTAGATCGTAACGCTTCAATTTCACCATCAGCACCTAATCCACGTAAGTAAATACGCTCTACATTATTAACCAGCAATGAGTCTGTTAAATTAATAATGTTAAACAAGATAGGTTTACTAACTCCAGAATCTAGCAAAAATGAGAGTTCAACACCATTTACCTCTACTGGAAAAACTATTAGGTTATTAATAAGTTTAAAGTTAATTTTTGTGTAATCTTTATTGTTTGGCAGATTAAAATCATCTTGCGCACAAACCAAAGTACACATCAAAAAAAGCCCAATATTGACAAGTATCCTTTTAAGCATTTTAAATGATTGACTATATACAATTTACAAATCTTTGAAGTAAGATTCTTTTTTAGATGTGTTTTTTAAAAAAACTTTAAGATAATTTTCAGAACTTTGCGTTTTAAATCAAAAAAATGCCGACAATTTCTAAAAAAGGGCAATTAATGCCTGAATCTCCAATAAGAAAATTAGTGCCTTACGCTGAACAAGCTTATAAAGATGGTAAAACTGTTTATCATTTAAACATAGGACAACCAGATATTAAAACTCCTGAAGTGGCTCTAGATGCTGTAAAAGTACATTCTTTAGACATACTTGCTTACACAAGATCTGAAGGATCTGAAGCCTACAGAAAAAAAATTGCTGAATATTACCATAAAAACAATATTCAAGTTGAACATGATGATATCATAGTTACTACTGGAGGAAGCGAAGCGTTGTTATTTGCTTTTGGTAGCATAATGGACTCTGACGATGAAATTATTATTCCTGAGCCTTTTTATGCAAATTACAATGGGTTTTCAACTGCTTCTGACATTAAGGTTGTTCCTGTAATTTCCAAAATTGAAGACAACTTTGCATTACCTGCTATTGAAGAGTTTGAGAAACTAATTACGCCTAAAACAAAAGCAATTCTTATTTGTAATCCAGGAAACCCAACAGGTTATTTATATTCTAAAGAGGAAATAAAGAAACTAGCTCAAATAGTAAAAAAGCACGATTTGTTTTTAATTGCAGATGAAGTTTACCGTGAGTTTGTTTACGATGGTAACGAGTTTTACTCCATTATGCAAGAAGAAAGTATTGCAGAAAACGCGATAATGATTGATTCTGTTTCAAAACGTTACAGCATGTGTGGCGCAAGAATTGGGTACTTGGTATCAAAAAACAAATCGTTTATTAAAACTGCTCTTAAATTTGCTCAGGCAAGACTTAGTCCGCCAACTTTAGCACAAATTGCTAGTGAAGCAGCTTTATCTACACCTCAAAGCTATTTTGATGGTGTTATAAATGATTATGTATCTAGAAGAAATACGCTTATCTCTGAATTAGAAAAGATTGATGGTGTAAAAGTAGCTAAACCAAAAGGAGCATTTTATTGTATTGCTGAATTACCAGTAAAAAGTGCTGATAATTTTGCTAAGTGGTTGTTAGAAAAATTTGATATTGACAAAGAAACTGTAATGGTTGCTCCTGCTGCTGGATTTTATTCTACTCCTGGAGTTGGTTTAAACCAAATTAGAATAGCTTACGTACTTAATGAAAATAGCCTTATAAAAGCTGTAAATATTTTAAAAGAAGCACTAAAAGTTTACAAAGACTAAATCTTGATAGAGCAACAAAAATCTTTAAAAACCTATAACACATTTGGTATTGATGCTAAAGCAAAACACTTTACATCAGTAAACTCATTAGCTGAACTTACAAGTATTTTGGCTTCAAATGAGTATCCAGAAAAATTCATATTAGGTGGTGGTAGTAACATGCTACTTACTAAAGATATTGATGCGCTAGTAATTCATGTGAATCTTAAAGGAATTGAAATAATTTCTGAAGATGAAAACTATGCTATTGTTAAAGCTTATGCTGGCGAAAATTGGCACGAATTTGTATTGTGGTGTCTTGAGCATAATTTAGGTGGCATTGAAAACCTATCTTTAATTCCTGGTAATATTGGAACTGCTCCAATTCAAAATATTGGTGCTTATGGTGTTGAGTTAAAAGATGTTTTTGAAAGCTGTGAGGTAATGGAAATTGCTACACAACACACAAAAACATTCAACAAACAAGATTGTAAGTTTGGGTATAGAGAGTCAATCTTCAAGCAAGACGCTAAAGGGAAATACATTATTACAAGTGTTAACTTAAAACTTACCAAAAAAGAGCATAAGTTAAATACTGGTTATGGAGCTATTATTAGTCAACTCGAAGACATGAAAGTAAGCCATCCTACTATTCAAGATATTTCAAAAGCAGTTATTGCTATTCGCCAAAGCAAATTGCCTGATCCAAAAGAAATAGGCAATAGCGGAAGCTTCTTTAAAAATCCTGTAATTTCCTCTGATCATTTTAATGAATTACAAGCTAATTTTCCTGAAATACCAAGTTATACAGTTTCTGATAAGTTAGTTAAAGTACCTGCTGGTTGGTTAATAGAAAAAGCTGGTTTTAAAGGAAAAACCTTTGGAGATTATGGAGTTCATAAAAAACAAGCTTTAGTTTTGGTTAATTACGACAACGCTAAAGGAAGTGACATTTTAAAACTCGCTAAATTAATTCAGCATACTATAAAACGAATATTTAATATTGATATCGAAACCGAAGTCAATATCATCTAATAAAAAAAGCCTCTAAATCAGAGGCTTTAACGTGCTATAGAATATTTTTTGAAAAAAGCTATTAATCAATTTCTTACTAAGAAAATAGTACTCTATAGTATTTAATTTGTAATCAATCTATCAACTATGTAGTAATTTTAGTAATTTTACTACCTTTATTTATATACGTTTAAAAAGGTACTTTGGATTTTTTTAAGGTACATTTTTTTTAAATTAACACTAAATTTTAAAAAATTTTGAGCACGTCGATTGAGCAAACTATTGTTAATCTCCTTGAGAAAGGAGACAAAGCGGCAATTAATTTACTGTATGAAAATTATGCTGACAGTCTTTATGGTGTTATTTTAAAAGTAACCATAAACGAAGAAATAGCTCAAGATGCACTACAAGAAACCTTTGTAAAAGTTTGGAAAAACGCTAAAAAATACGACTCTAAAAAGGCTAAATTATTTACTTGGTTATACCGAATTGCAAGGAACACAGCAATAGATAAATTAAGAAGTTTTAATAATAGATTTGAAAAAGAAGTCCAAATCGACAAATCAAACGTATATATTCTACCAACAGCAACTTTAAATCAAGATGTTATCGATTTAAAAGAGCATGTTGCAAGACTAGACGAAAAGTATCAAATTATCTTGAAAGCCCTGTTTTTTGAGGGCATGACGCAACAAGAAGCTAGTGATGAATTAGATATTCCGTTAGGTACTGTAAAGTCTAGATTAAAAATTGGATTACGAGAATTAAAAAAGCTCTATGTCCATTAAAAAGTATTGAAATGGAAACAAAACTACATTCTTTTTTACAATCTGGTCTAATAGATAAGTACATATTAGGCACAGCAACTCCTTCTGAAATAACGGAAGTAGAACACTACATTTCTACTTATCCTGAAGCAGAAGAAGAGTACATGAAATTGCAAGACAACCTAGAAATTCTTGCTAAGGCTAATGCTGTTGAAGCTCCTATGTTTATTTTAGATTCAATTCATGAAGCCATTGACGAAAAACCTGTAATTTCTTTAGAACCAAAAAAGGTAAAGTCTAAAACGCCTTGGTACAAATACAGTATTGCTGCAAGTATTGCTGCATTTGTTTTTGCTGGAGCAGCTACAATGTTATACCTTCAAAATCAGTCTTTATTAAAAGAAAACCAAGTAGTTGTAGACGAGATTTTTGATTTAAGAAGCGACATAGAAAAAAACAACAGTAAGTTAGATGATGTTATGCGCCAGTTTATGGAACTTAACAATCCTGATACTGAAAAATATGTATTAAGAGGTAATGAAAGAGCTAAAGACCTTAAAACCGTTGCTTACATTAATGCAAAAGAAAAAACATCAATGATTGATGTGGTGTCTTTACCAAAATTACCTGAAAACCAAACCTATCAAATTTGGGCTGAGTTACAAGACAAGATGGTAAACCTTGGTATTTTGGACGTTGCTAATAGAAAATTAAAACAAATACCTTATATGGAAGATGCTTTAGGCTTAAGTATAACTATAGAGCCTAAAGGAAACCAAAACAGTGCTAGTGCAGAAAATGCCGTAGCAGAAATAGCTTTAAAAAACAACTAGTTAATTTCACATTAATAAAACTAAAAACCACCTGAATTCAGGTGGTTTTTTTATTCAATCATCTCTATAAAACTTATTCTTTTGAGAATAATGCTTTATGAATTAACCCAGCAACAATAGCACCAGCAATTGGAGCTAACCAAAACAACCATAACTGAGAGGTAAATTCTCCTCCAGCAAATAATGCTTGACTTGTTGACCTAGCAGGATTTACTGATGTATTAGAAATTGGAATACTTATTAAATGAATTAAAGTTAAAGCTAAACCAATAGCAATTCCTGCAAAACCTTCAGGTGCTTTCACGTAGGTACTTCCTAAAATAATCAGTAAAAAGAACATTGTTAACACAAACTCGGTCATTAAAACAGAAGTCATACTAAACCCTCCAGGAGACAACTCTCCATAACCATTAGCAGCAAAACCTCCAATGTCCACAAAATCTGATTTTCCTGTTACAATAAGATACAACACTCCTGCAGCAGCAATTGCACCAATTAATTGAGCTATAATGTAACCCAACACATCTTTAGCAGGAAACTTTCCTCCTGCCCATAACCCTAACGAAACTGCAGGATTAAAATGCGCTCCTGAAATATGACCAACAGCATAAGCCATTGTTAGCACTGTTAAACCAAAAGCCAATGCTACTCCAACAAACCCAATACCTAAATCAGGATAAGCAGCTGCAAAAATTGCACTTCCGCAACCACCAAATACAAGCCAAAAAGTTCCGAAGAACTCTGCGAATAATTTTTTCATGATTAAAAAATTTTATTAGTTAGATAAATAAATGTAATTCTATTTATGCTTACGACACTAATTTTGTTAATAAGTCACAAAATGAGCACTTTACAATCCGTTAAAAGCTTATTAAAACCCTTTCATCATTCTATATTAAAATAGTATCTTTGTAAAAATTTTTACAATGAAACTCTTACTTATTACATTAATTCTTTTAGGCTTAGGAATTGCTGGAATTGCTATAAAACTTTGGGCAAAAAAAGATGGGGAATTTGCTGGTACATGTGCTAGTCAAAACCCTATGCTAAACAAAAGTGGAGAAGCTTGTGGTTTTTGCGGAAAAACGCCTGATCAGTTCAAGAATTGTAATGAACCTCAACACTCATAAACCTTAATGCTTATACTAGAAATACTGTTCTATATATTTATATTAGTTACAGCTATTCAAGCATTTTTTTATATTATTTTATTTGGAAAGTTTTCGTTCTCAAAACCTCAAGAACAGAAACCAAAGAATAGTCCTATTTCAGTCATTATTTGTGCCAAAAATGAGGCTGAAAACCTAAAGGAATTCCTTCCATCTATTTTAAATCAAGACTATCCCAACTTTGAAGTTGTACTCATAAACGACAGCTCAAAAGACGATACTTTAGAAGTAATGGAACACTTCAAAAGTCAATTTAACACTATTAAAATTGTAAATGTAAAAAACATTGAAGCCTTTTGGGGAAACAAAAAATATGCGCTTACATTAGGTATTAAAGCTGCAAAAAATAACTTTTTGTTATTTACTGATGCCGATTGCAAGCCTACATCAAAGCATTGGATTAGTGAAATGAGTAGTCATTTTTCAAATACTAAATCTATTGTAATTGGGTATGGTGCTTACCAGAAAATTAAAGGTTCGTTTTTAAATAAGTTAATACGGTTTGAAACTCTTTTAACCGCAACTCAATACCTTTCTTACACAAAAATAGGGTTGCCTTACATGGCTGTTGGTAGAAACTTAGCTTACAGAAGCGAAACGTTTTATGAAGCCAGAGGTTTTATGAATCATATTGATTTAAACTCTGGTGATGACGATTTATTTGTAAACGAAATTGGAAATTCAAAAAACACTACAATTTGTGTATCAAAAAACAGTTTTACCATTTCAAAACCTAAAACAACCTTTAAAGATTGGATTCTTCAAAAAAGAAGACATATAAGTACTGCTAATCGTTATAAAACAAAACATAAAGTTTTATTGACACTGTTTTACTGTTCACAATTCTTGTTTTGGATTTTAGCAATTGTACTCTTAAGCTTTATGTTTAAATGGCAAATAGTAGTATCGTTAATTACTTTTAGGCTTATCTTTTTTTACGCTATAATGGGTAGTAACGCCAAAAAGCTAGACGAAAAAGATTTACTCCCTCTACTCCCTATTCTAGAATTGTTTTTAATTGTTGTACAATTCTTTATATTTATAAAAAATCTGAAATCAAAACCTAACCATTGGAAGTAAAAGAAGCCATTGAAAAAGCTAAGCTAAATGACCAAATGGCGTTTAACTTTTTATTGGATAAATTTTGGAATGACGTTTATGGTTTTCAATTAAAAAGAACCGAAAACGAAAATGATGCTGAGGACATTAGCATTCAAACATTCTCAAAGGCTTTTGATAAAATTCACACTTATGATGATAAATATGTTTTTAAAACTTGGTTAATTACCATTTCAAAAAACATTCATATAGATTTAATTCGAAAACGAAAATCATCAATTTCAAACACTGTAAATAGCGATGTTGAAAACGAATATTATGGTATTATTGATGAGTCTCCATCACCTGAAGATAAATTAATTACCGAACAAAATTTAGCAAAGCTACTTCGCGACATAAAAAAACTAAAGCCTCATTACCAAGAAGTTATTAACCTTAGGTATTTTCAAGAATTGAGTTACAAAGAAATTTCTGAACAACTTGAAGAACCAATTAATAATGTTAAAGTAAAACTCTTAAGAGCAAAAAAGTTATTAGCTGAAATTATTACTAAAAAGTAATGCGATTTAATTTAAAAACCCTAGGTCCTGGTTTATTGTTTGCTGGAGCAGCAATAGGTGTTTCTCATTTGGTACAATCCACAAGAGCTGGAGCCGATTTTGGCTTTGGGTTAGTTTGGGCTTTATTAATTGTACATCTATTTAAATATCCTTTTTTTCAGTTTGGTCCTCGTTATGCAATGGCTACAGGTGAAAGCCTTTTAGACGGTTACAAAAAACTAGGCAAAGGTGTTCTCATCATCTATTTCTTACTCACATTTGCAACAATGTTTACCATTCAAGCTGCTGTAACTATTGTAACTGCTGGTTTAGCTTCTACGCTTTTTGGAGATTTTATTACTGTTGAAGTATGGAGTATTATCATTTTAGTTATCTGCTTAAGCATTTTAATAAAAGGTCGTTATAACTTCCTTGACAAATTAATGAAGGTTATTGTTGTTACACTTACTATAAGCACTATTGTAGCTGTTATAATTGCATTAATTAACAATGAACATAATGTTTCATTCTCTCAAATTTTACCAAAAGGCAGCATTGAAGTTGGTTTTTTAATTGCATTTATGGGTTGGATGCCTGCACCTTTAGACATTTCAATATGGCATTCGCTTTGGGCAATAGAAAAACAAAAAGAAACTAAAGACCTTACTGTAAAATCATCACTTACCGATTTTAATGTTGGTTACGCTGCTGCCATTATTATTGGTTTAGGTTTTATAGCATTAGGAGCTTTGGTAATGTTTCAATCTGGTGAAACCTTTAGTAGTAAATCCTATATTTTTTGTAATCAATTGGTAAAATTATACACGCAAAACCTTGGCAATTGGTCTTATATTATTATCGCAATTGCAGCTTTTACTACCATGTTCAGTACAACTTTAACCACATTAGATGCTTCACCAAGAGCAATGGATAGGGCGTCTCAGCTATTGTTTAAAAACTCATTAAAGAAAGGTTATTTGTTTTGGATTTTACTATTAACTACAGGAACTATTTGCATCTTTTTTCTGCTAGCTTCAGAAATGGTTTTACTTGTTAAAGTAGCAACAATATTATCTTTTTTAACAGCTCCTTTTTACGCTATAATAAACTACAAACTCATTAGTAGCAAAAACACACCAAAAGAGTGGAGACCATCTATTACAATGCATATTTTAAGCTGGTTAGGAATTCTATTTTTATTTGCATTCAGCATTTGGTATCTCACTACATTATAACATCATTTTAAGATTATACTTTGTATCTTTGCATCTGCAATTGATAATAAATGAATACAGAAACTGCTACAAATACTTCAACTGAGAGACAACCAAAACCAAAATGGCTTCGTGTAAAGTTACCTACAGGTAAAAAATATACTGAACTAAGAGGTCTTGTTGACAAGTACAAATTAAACACAATTTGCACCTCAGGAAGTTGCCCTAACATGGGTGAATGTTGGGGAGAAGGAACTGCAACTTTTATGATTCTTGGTAACATTTGCACACGTTCATGTGGGTTTTGCGGTGTTAAAACTGGACGACCAGAAACACTTGATTGGGACGAACCTGAAAAAGTAGCACGTTCAATAAAAATAATGAATATTAAACATGCTGTATTGACTAGTGTTGATAGAGATGACATTAAAGACATGGGAAGCATTATGTGGGCTGAAACTGTAAAAGCAGTCCGTAGAATGAACCCTAATACCACAATGGAAACACTTATCCCAGATTTTCAAGGTATTGAACAACATATTGACAGAATTATAGATGTAGCACCTGAAGTTGTTTCGCACAATATTGAAACTGTGAGACGCTTAACAAGAGAAGTTCGTATTCAAGCAAAATACGATAGAAGCTTAGGTGTTTTAAAATATTTAAAAGCTCAAGGACAACGCAGAACAAAGTCTGGTATTATGTTAGGACTTGGTGAAACCAGAGAAGAAGTTATTGAGACGCTTCATGACCTAAAAGAAAATGATGTTGATGTAGTAACAATAGGTCAATACTTACAACCAAGCAAAAAACACTTACCTGTTAAGCAATTTATTACTCCAGACCAATTTAAAGAATACGAAGAAATAGGACTTGGTTTAGGTTTCCGTCATGTAGAAAGTAGCGCATTGGTTAGATCGTCTTACAAAGCGCAAAAACACATCAACTAAAATGACAAGGGTTGCTATTAATGGCTTTGGAAGAATAGGCAGACGTGTTTTTAGGCTCATTCAAAACTACAAAAACATTGAAGTTGTCGCTATCAATGATCTTGCTGATACTAAAACGCTAAGCCACTTACTTAAGTACGATAGTATTCATGGTATTTTCAACAAAAAAATTTCTCATGATGAAAATAACATCATCGTTGATGACAAAACCATTCCTTTACTAAATAAAAACAATCCTAAAGATATTGATTGGAGTCCTTACAATGTCAATTTTGTAATTGAAGCTACAGGAAAGTTTAAAGATAAAAACACACTCGAATATCATATTAAAAATGGAGCAGAACGTGTAATTCTTTCAGTTCCACCAAATGAAGATGACATAAAAACTGTAGTTTTAGGTGTTAATGACAGCATTGTTGATCAACAAGAAGTTATACTTTCCAACGCCTCATGTACCACAAATAATGCAGCTCCAATGATTCAAATTATTAATGAACTTTGTGGTATCAATCAAGCTTACATTACTACAGTACATTCTTACACAACCGATCAAAGTTTACATGATCAGCCTCATAGAGACCTACGAAGAGCAAGAGCTGCAGGACAGTCAATAGTACCAACAACTACAGGTGCTGCAAAAGCTTTAACTAAAATTTTCCCTGATTTAGCCAATGTTATTGGAGGTTGTGGTATTAGAGTTCCTGTTGCAAATGGCTCTTTAACCGATATTACCTTCAATGTTAAAAAAAGCACTTCAATAGAAGCCGTAAACGCTGCTTTCAAATCTGCTTCTGAAACCTACTTAAAAGGCATTTTGGAGTACACTGAAGACCCTATTGTATCCATTGATATTGTGGGAAATACACATTCATGCATCTTCGATTCTCAAATGACTTCAGTGATTGGAAATATGGTTAAAATTATTGGTTGGTACGACAATGAAACTGGTTATTCTTCAAGAATTTTAGATTTAATTTGCAATTTATCGGAGAAATCATAACTTTTATCGAATAAATAATTATATTTGTTCAATTAAAGTGGTCTAAATATGTCCCAAATTAAGTACTACATAGTTATTTTTTTAGTTTGCTTTTCTACTCAATTATCATCGCAAAACGCTGTAGATGATGCTGATATTTTAGAATTGCGTTTAGAAAATCATATTACCCAAGCATCTTTTGATAGCGAAAGAGGTAATTACTACAGCGCCAAAGATAACCTCGAAAAAGCGCTAGAAATCTCAGTAAAATTAGGTGATAAAAAAAGTGAAGGTATTATTCATACTAAAATTGCCAGATTACAATTTACTGTTGACGAACCTGAAAACGCACTATTATCATTATCAAAGTCGGCAGAAATTCAACGAAGCATTGATGACTACGCTAATTTAGCAACTACCTATAATGTTTGGGGAATTATTAACTACAACTTAAAAGATTACACTACTGCTTTAGGTTATTTTAATTCAGCTAAAACTAAGTTTGAAGAAGAGGATATGGAAGAATACATTTCTGAAGTATGCCTAAATGAAGCTAAAGTTTACATAAAACTAGAAGATTATAAAACCGCAAAATCTCTGCTTGAAAAGTCTATAATACTTTCAAAAAAGTATAAGCAAAATAGTATTTTAAGTAGTGCTTTAATAAACAGCGGAAAAGTACTACAAGAGCTTGGAAACAACAACTTAGCACTTTCGATGACCAAAGAAGGTTTAGACATTGCAAAAGACAACAATATTGTTGAAAGCATTAACGAAAGCTATTTAACACTAAGCGATATTTATCAAAAAAGCAGTAATTATAAGCTTGCTAATGAATTCCTTAAAAAACACATTAGGCTATCTGACTCTATTTTAGATATTAAAAGAGAAAATCTTTCTCCTGAAAAAAGAGCACAATTTATAAATGAATACAAAGACGCTGAAAACCAACAATTAAAAGCTCAAGTAAAAGAAAAAGATCAAGAAAGTAATCTTACAAAAATCACAACTATATTGAGTATTGCTTTAATTACTATCCTTTCTTTACTTACTCTATCTTTATACAAAAACAACAACATAAGGCTAAAAACCAACAACATGCTGCATAAGAAGAATGATGAGTTGGTAATCGCAAAAGAAAAAGCTGAGTTAGCCTCAAAAACCAAAGCAAACTTTTTATCAACCGTAACTCATGAGTTGAGAACACCTTTATATGCTGTAACTGGTCTTACAAACATGTTATTGGATGAAAACCCGAAACCAGACCAGATACCACATTTAAAATCGCTTAAATTTTCGGGAGACTATTTATTAACCTTCATTAATGATATTCTTCAAATTAATAAAATTGAAGCTAACAAAGTTGAGTTAGATCCCGAGGTTTTCAATCTTAAAAGTAAAGTTGAAAATGTAATTTCAGCATTAAATAATTCGGCATTGGATAATAATATTCAAATGCATTACGAATATGACAAAGACCTTCCAACAACGTTTGAAGCTGATCAATTAAAGATTTCTCAAATCCTTATCAACCTAATTGGTAACTCTATAAAGTTTACTAAAGATGGAGACATTTGGGTAAGAGTTAACAAGATCAACGAAAAAAATGGTGTCTTTAATGTGCGATTTGAAATTGAAGATAACGGAATTGGAATTACTAAAGAAAAGCAAGAAAATATGTTTGAGAGCTTTTCACAAGGCTCTATTCAAATCAACAGAAAATATGGTGGAACAGGTCTAGGGCTTTCCATTGTAAAAGGACTTATTGAGATATTAAAAGGTAAAATTTATTTAAAAAGTGAATTAGGGAAAGGATCAACATTCTTTTTTGAAATACCACTTGCCTACACTGAAGAAACTGTAAAAGTTAAAAAAGAGAATTTTTCTAAAAACATCAACGAATTGGACTTAAGTAACATTAAAATTTTAGTGGTTGAGGATAACAAAATCAACCAAATGATTACAAAGAAAATTCTGAATAAAATGAATCTTTATTGTGATGTTGTTGATAATGGCGAAGAAGCTGTTGAAAAGGTAAAAGAAGAGAGCTACAATGTAGTTTTAATGGACATCCACATGCCTGGAATTAGTGGTTTAGAAGCCACTAAAATAATAAGAACCTTTGATAAGGAACTTACTATTTTTGCCTTAACAGCTGTAACCTTAGAAGACAAAATGCACGAGTTTGATGAAGCTGGTTTTGATGATATTATTTCAAAACCATTCAAACAAGAAGATTTTGAAAGAAAACTGTTTAATGCCTTGGTACAAAACCAAAGTCCAACGGCTATTTAACAGCTTTCAATGTAATTATTAATTAATCTATCAAACCTCAATTTATCATCTATACTTACCTGTATTGGTAAGTAGTAGAGATTCCCTTCTCCTTTAAAATGAGGCGAAAGTCTCATATAATCTTTTTCGGTGGTTAATATAATGTGTTCTTCTTTCAATGCATTAATCTCATTTTCCGAAAACAAATGATGATCTTTAAAGTTCAAATGCTTAAAGTCTAATGCTTTTGATTTTAAATACTCAACTAGCGGGTTCGCATTAGCAATACCTGTTACCAAAGTAATTTTTTTATCTTTAAAAAACTCAAGAGGTTGCTCTTCTGCTAAACTAATAACAGTATTAGAATACTCAATAGAACTAAAAAACACATCTTGATTAGCATTTGGCTTCAACCGTTTTATAATCTCATTTTTTTCTTGTTCAGATAAACTAGATGGACATTTAGTAACTACTATTGCATTAGCTCGTTTTGCTCCTTGCTTTGGTTCTCTTAAATTTCCTGTTGGTAATAAAAAGTCGTCTACATACAACGCATTGTAAGATGTTAACAATACATAAAAACCAGCTTTTACTTTTCGATGTTGAAAAGCATCATCCAATAAAATCACATCTGGCTTAGGGGTTAAAGCCCTTAAGTTGACAATACCTTCTCTCCTATTAGCATCAACTGCAACTTTAATAGTTTCAAACTTTGAATAAAACTGAAAAGGCTCATCTCCAATACGCATTGCATCAGTATTTTTATCAGCTAGCACAAAGCCTTTAGTGACTCTTCCGTAACCTCTACTTAAGGTTGCCACTTCATAATTAGACTTTAGCAATCTAATTAAGTATTCTATCATTGGTGTTTTTCCTGTTCCTCCAACACTCAAGTTACCAACTGCTATTAAAGGAAAATTATAAGATGTGGATTTAAAAATCCCAGCATCGTAAAACTTATTTCGCAACCATGTTACCAAATAATAAATTGGTACAACAGGCAACAATATGTTTCGTATTAACTTCATCGCAACTAAAGTATAATATTTTATCTTTGATACAAACTTTACTGCCATTATGCTTATAAAAGATGTAATTAATTATTTAGAAGAACTAGCCCCTTTAAACTATGCCGAAGATTTTGACAATGTTGGACTTTTGGTTGGTGATAAAAACGAACCATTAACTGGTGTTTTAGTCACTTTAGACACACTAGAATCTGTTGTTGACGAAGCCATTGAAAAAAACTGCAACCTTATTGTTAGTTTTCATCCTATAATATTTAAAGGCTTAAAAAAACTAAATGGCAACACTTATGTTGAACGTGTAGTAATTAAAGCCATTAAGCACAATATTGCTATTTTCTCTATCCACACTGCATTAGACAATGCTCTACAAGGTGTTAATGACATTATTTGTAACCAGTTAAGCCTTAAATCGAAAAAGATTCTTATTCCTCAAAAAGGCACAATTAAAAAACTTACAACCTATGTTCCTAAAAATAATGCTGAAGCGCTAAGAACTGCTTTATTTAATTCTGGTGCAGGAGCTATTGGTAATTATGATCATTGTAGCTTTAATAGTGAAGGCATTGGCACTTACAAAGGTAATGCATCTTCAAACCCTACTATTGGAGAAAAAGGCGTGCTACATTTTGAAGAAGAAACTCAAATTTCAGTTACGTTTAGTAAACATTTAGAATCAAAAATTGTTACTGCATTGTTTAAAAATCATCCTTACGAAGAAGTAGCTTACGAAATAACAACTCTAGACAATTATAACCAAAACATAGGAATAGGTATGGTTGGAGAACTTGAAAAAGAAATGCCAACTACTGATTTTTTTAATTATGTGAAAGAAAAAATGAATGTTACTGCAATTCGTCATTCAAAAATCGTAAAAGATGGCATTAAAAGAATTGCTGTGCTTGGAGGCTCAGGTAGTTTTGCGATATCTGCTGCAAAGTCAGCAAATGCTGATGTTTTAATAACTGCTGATCTAAAATATCACGATTTTTTTGCTGCAGAAGACCAAATAATCTTAATGGATATTGGTCATTATGAGAGCGAACAACACACAAAAACATTTTTAGCTGACTATCTATCAAAAAAAATTACTAATTTTGCAGTCGTTTTATCAATGACAAATACAAATCCGGTAAAGTATTTATAATTATGGCAAAAAAAGTTGAAGTTTCTGTTGAAGATCGATTGAGAGCCCTTTACGACTTACAATTAATCGACTCGAGAGTAGACGAAATAAGAAATGTGCGTGGAGAACTCCCTTTAGAAGTTAGAGATCTTGAAGATGAAGTGGAAGGTTTAAATACAAGACTAGAAAAATTAGGTTCTAATCTTGAAATGATTGATGAGGACATCAAAGCTAAAAAGAATTTAATCGAAGAAGCTAAAGCCTTAATCAAAAAATACAGCGAGCAGCAAAAAAATGTAAGAAACAACAGAGAGTACAACTCACTTACAAAAGAAATAGAATATCAAGAACTTGAAATTCAATTGGCTGAAAAGCACATTAAAGAATTTAAGGTTCAAATAGAACAGAAAAAAGAAATTATTTCTGAAACTAAAAGCAAACTTAAAGACCGTCAAACGCACTTAAAACACAAAAAAGGTGAATTAGACGCTATTTTAGCTGAAACTGAAAAAGAAGAAGAAGCTCTAATTAAAAAGTCTGAAGAGTACCAAAAGCAAATTGATGAAAGGTTAGTAAAAGCGTATTTAAGAATACGTAATAATGTAAAAAACGGATTAGCTGTTGTACCAATTGAAAGAGGTGCATCTGGTGGTTCTTTCTTTACTATTCCACCTCAAGTACAGGCAGAAATTGCTTCACGTAAAAAAGTAATTACTGATGAGCACAGTGGTCGTATCTTAGTTGATGCAGCTTTAGCTGAAGAACAAAAAGAAAAAATGGAAAAGCTTTTTGCTAAGTTATAATCCATTTTAAAAATGCATATTTAAACCCAGGCCTCAACGTCTGGGTTTTTTATTTAATAAAATTTTCACACTTCATCTTTAAGGTTAATTATCTTTATACGACTATAAAAAGAAAATTACCTATGAAAAATTACATTTCAATATTAGTTATTACCCTTTTATTTAGTTGCCAAAACACTGCTCAAACCAATAAAAAACAACAAGCTTTAATGACTCTAGAGCCTGTTGAAGTTCCTTTAAAAGATGGAAAAGCTAAAGCTTATTTTGCAAGTGGTTGCTTTTGGTGTGCTGAAGCTATTTACCAAAGTGTTATTGGTGTAGACGAAGTAATCTCAGGATATTCTGGAGGTCATACTAATAACCCAACATACCAATCTAGTAATACAGGTAGAACAGGTCATGCTGAAAGTATTGAGGTAATTTATGACCCTAAGGTTGTAAGTTTTTCTGATTTGGTTGAAGTCTATTTTAGCTCTCAAGACCCAACACAAGTTAATGGTCAAGGTCCTGATAGAGGTTCGCAATATCGCTCTATTATTTTTTATCAAAATAACGAGCAAAAACAAATAGCTGAAACCCAAAAAGCTAAATGGGCAACCAAATTAAATGCTGTTATTGCTGCCGAAATAATGCCTTTTCAAAAATTTTGGGAAGCTGAAGGTTATCATCAAGATTTTGAAGAACGCAATCCAAATAATGCTTACATACAAAATGTATCTAGAAAACGTTTGGAGCAGTTTAAAAGATCATGTCCTTACTTAGTAAAAAAAGAAGCTAAAGACATTATAAACAAAGAGAACTAAACCTTAGTTGCTTTTATCTCAAATATTAAAGGATAAAGTTTATCCTTAGTAGCATGCATACCAGATTTGGTTTGTTCTAAATCTGGTAGTACGTTATACGGACTTTCGTCATATTCATTTAGATAGTCTATTCGTAATCCTGCTTTAGTTAATGCGTTAATTACTTCGCTCAATCCATGATTCCAACCATATTCCTTACTAATCATTTTTGAATCGGTATTAGCGTAAGTACCTTCATATTCCTCATAGATCACTTCATCTTGCATGTAACCATATTTCATAATAGGTTTACCTTCTAAATAATCAAACATCCAAACTATAGGATGAAACTCAGCCATATAAAAAACACCTCCTTTATTTAAACGATCAGCAATCATTTGTCCCCAAGGTTCTAAATTTGGTAACCAACCAATAACACCATAGCTTGTAAAAACAATATCAAAGGTATCAGTAACATACTTAGAGGTTTCTAAAACATTACAGCACACAAAATCGGCATCTAACTCTAGTTCTTCATTTAGCTTTTGAGCAAAACCAATGCCTTCATCACTTATATCGACACCTACACAATTAGCTCCTAGCCTGCTCCAACTTAAAGTATCTTGACCAAAATGACATTGCAAATGCAACAAAGACTTTCCTTTCACATCACCTAAAGCCTTTAACTCATATGGCATAAGTGAAGATGCTCCATTTTTAAAAGCTTCAAGATCATACATTCCACTTTCAACATGAATCTTGGTCTTTTCATTCCAAGTTGCCTTATTGGTTTCAAAATATTTTGTTAAGTTTTCCATATTTCAGCTTTTAAAACATCCAAAGTACAATTTTGATACGTATACATTGTATAAAATATCCCGCTTTAAGCGTCTATATATATTCAGCAAGCGCCTTGTTTCTTCAAGGCGCTTTTTTATTATAATCCATTAACTGAAAAGACACTTCAGTTCCTTCGCCTAATTCACTTTTAATATGTAGTTGACCTCCAAGATTTTCTATATAAGCTTTTGCTATAGCTAACCCTAACCCTGTACCATGTATGCCTGCTTTATTATCTAAATCAGTGATAAAAAAAGGCAAATGCACTTGATTTAATTGATCTTTAGATATGCCTATACCATTATCTTTTATTACAAATTCAATTGCATTAGAATTTAAATAATTACAATATATAATCACTTTACTCTTATGTCCTGAAAATTTTATTGCATTGTCGATAATATGGCTTAATGTTTTCTTTAGCTTTTCTTCATCGCTCATTAGGCTATAGTTAGTGTCACAATTAAAATTTACAGATAATTGGATATCTTTTTCCATAGCTTTCTTAGCAAACTCACTTCTGAGGTCATCTATCAATTTGTAAATATTAATGCTCGAAATATTGAGAGCCACATTACCACTTTCTAATTTTGAAATCTCTAAAACATCATTAAACATGTTTAGCAACAAATTGCTATTATCTTCAATAATACTGAAATACTGATCATTCTCTTCATTAGAAGCCGTATTAGATTTCAATAGATTTGCACTACCAACAATACCATACATTGGTGTTTTAATTTCATGACTCATGTTGCTTAAAAAGGCTGTTTTAAGCTTATTTGAGCGTTCAGCTTCATTTTTTGCATTAATAGTAATCTCATGCTCTTTTTTAAGCATTTCTTGAAGTTGGTTTTCCTTAACAAATGCTTTATGTAGTTGCTTAATTAAAAAAGAAACAGAATATACTGTAAGCAAACTAAAAATAACATTATTGGTAAAAACAATAACTAGACCTTCAAAAGGTCCTTCTAGAAAAAAAGTAATTTCAACAATATTAAAATACTTAACCAACAAGACAATAGAATAAAACAGAGCTGTAAACAAAACCGAATTAACTCCAGACTTAGTACTACTATACAATGTAACCAAAACACTAAGCATAAACAGTAAAATTGGGCCATTACCTCCCAGACCTAAATCTAAAACCAGTCCAAAAGAAAGCAAGAAAAAAGTTACAGTAAACACTTGTTTTCTAACACTTAAACTAAAACTTTTATAAAAAAAAGCAAACAATAAAACAGCAAATGCAATAGTATCTGCATAAAACACAAACCATTTATCTAAAATAATCGCAGCAGTAATACTTGGGATATAAGAAATAGCTCCAAGCACAATGGTTAGTGTAAATATAGATATGAAAAGGTTATCTCTATAATAAGACAATCTATCGGTTTCAAGCTTGTGATTTTGTAACCCAAGGTAGTTTATGTACCACTTTCTATATGAAAACCAAAGATTTTTTAGCATTGTAATGAGGTGTTAGTCTGGGGCGAACAAATCTATTTAATACAAATCTACTCAATTCTAAAGCTATATACTGTATTTATAACCATAAGTGCATAAAATAATTCTTATTTTTGTTAACAACACAAAATTTTATTCAATTGACCAATTATAAATTAGGGCTTGATTTTGCAAGAGAACAGGACCAAAATGACGCAATATCACACTACAGAAACCAATTCCACATCCCAAAAGACAAACATGGAAACGATTGGTTATATTTTACAGGAAACTCATTAGGATTACAACCAAAAAACACAAAAAAGTATATTCAACAAGAGTTAGATGATTGGGCTGATTTTGGTGTTGAAGGTCATTTTGAAGCCAAAAACCCTTGGATGCCTTATCATGAGTTTTTAACTGATTCTATGGCAAAAATTGTAGGCGCAAAACCTATTGAGGTGGTTGTAATGAACACACTTACCACCAACCTTCACTTGTTAATGGTTAGTTTTTATCAACCTACAAAAACTAAATATAAAATAGTTATTGAAAGTGATGCTTTTCCTAGCGATAGATATGCTGTACAAACACAATTAGAATTTCATGGGTTTGATGCAAATGAAGGTTTAATTGAATGGAAACCTCGAAAAGGAGAAGAACTTTTAAACATTGAAGATTTAGAGGCTATACTAAACGAACAAGGTGATGAAATTGCATTACTACTTATTGGTGGTGTAAATTACTACACAGGACAATATTTGGACATAAAAAAAATTGCTGAGTTAGGTCACACCAAAAACTGTATGGTTGGTATCGATTTAGCGCATGGTGCAGGAAACATTCAACCAGATTTACACAATTCTGGAGTCGATTTTGCTGCTTGGTGTACTTATAAATATTTAAACTCAGGACCAGGAAGTTTAGCAGGTCTTTTTGTACACGAAAAACATGCACACAATACAAAACTAAAACGTTTTGCTGGTTGGTGGAGTCACAACAAATCTACACGATTCAACATGCGCCAACCGCTAGATGTTATTCCAGGCGCTGAGGGTTGGCAACTCAGTAATCCTCCAATTTTATCAATGGCTGCTATAAAAGCATCGTTAGATATGTTTAACGAAGTTGGTATGGATGCGCTTCGTAAAAAATCAGAACAACTAACTGGTTATTTTGAATTTTTATTGAATGAATTAAATAATGACCAAATAAAAATCATTACACCATCTAACCCAAACGAAAGAGGTTGTCAACTTTCTATTCAAGTAAAAAATGCTGATAAAAGTTTACATAAAAAATTAACCGAAGCTCATATTATAACCGACTGGAGAGAACCTGACGTTATTCGTTGTGCTCCTGTACCATTGTACAACACATTTGAAGATGTGTATAGAATGGTTGAGAAATTAAAGACTATTCTAAATGAGAAACAAATTAGTTGATTCTATAATTAAAAATGAAGATATACTAATAAAGCTTGTTAAAAAATCAGAGGAAAGTTTATTAGAACATTTGACTTTACTAGGTCTTTTAACAAATAGAAAAGATATTTTAATAATAACAAATAAGAGAATATTACTTGTATCAAAAAGCAAGGTTATAAAAAACAAAGAGTACACTAATTTTTCAAAAATTAAATTCAATCCATTAAATCACAACTTAAGTTTTGAAGATAACGATAGCCTTAAACAATTTATTAATTTAAATAATTTTAGAATTTCATATAAGGAAATCCAATATTTAAAAAGTAAATTAAATAATTAAATAAAGATTCCTGCCTTCGCAGGAATGACAAACATGACTAAACAACAAAACATACTCATTATTGGCGCAGGACTTTGCGGTTCACTATTAGCATTACGCTTAGGACAAAGAGGTTTTAACGTCACTGTTATGGAAATGCGTCCTGATTTACGTAAAGTAGATATTTCTGCAGGTCGTTCCATAAACCTAGCTTTTTCTGATCGTGGCAACAAAGCCATGAAACTAGTTGGCATTGAAGACAAAGTAAAAGACCTTTGTATTCCTATGAATGGTCGTATGCTTCATGACATAGAAGGCAATACTGTTTTAGCACCTTATAGTGGTCGCGAACATGAGTTTATAAATTCTATTTCAAGAGGTGAACTCAATGCACTTTTACTTGACGAAGCTGAAAAGCATGAAAATGTTTCCATTTACTTCAACAGAAAATGTAAATCGGTAGATTTCGAAAAAACGACAGCTCTATTTAAAGATTACACAAACAACACTGAATTTGTTGAAGACGCAGATGTAATTATTGCTACTGATGGAGCAGGTTCTGCAATGCGAAAAAGTTATTATTTGGGAAAAAAGTTTCTCTTTAGTTTTTCGCAAGATTGGTTAACACATGGCTATAAAGAATTAAGTATTCTTCCTGGTGAAAACGGAAGCTATAAAACCTATAAAAATGCGTTACATATTTGGGGACGCGAATCGTTTATGCTTATAGCATTACCAAATCTCGATGGTAGTTTTACAGTAACGCTATTTTTAAGCTATGATGAAGGCGAATACAATTTCAATAATCTAACCACAAAAGAGCGTGTTCTAGAGTTCTTCGAAAAATATTTTAAAGACGCTCTAGAGCTCATGCCTAATCTTGTTGACGATTTCTTTGAAAACCCAACATCACCTCTCGGCACAGTAAAATGTTCGCCTTGGCATTACAAAGGCAATACGCTTTTAATGGGAGATGCTGCACATGCTATTGTTCCGTTTTATGGTCAAGGTATGAATGCTTCCTTTGAAGATGTTGTAGAATTTGATAAAGTCCTAGATGAAGGTCATGACGATTGGGAAACCATTTTCAAGATTTATGAAAAATCTCGTAAAAAAGATACTGATGCCATTGCTGACTTAGCTATCGATAATTTTCACGAAATGAAAGGTCATGTTAATCATGCAAACTTTAGAGAAAAACGCACTTTAGAAATGGCTTTAGAAAAGCATTTTCCTAATGACTATTCTTCAAAGTATTCTCTAGTAACTTTTAACGAAGACATTGGTTATAGAGAAGCCATGTTAAGAGGTCGCGCACAAGACAAAGCAATACTTAATATGCTAGCAGATGGCAAATTGAATATTCAAGACGATTTAAAATTGAATTTAGAAAAGGTAAAAACTGAAACCGAAAACATTTTAGAAGACGATAGAATTGCTGGATTGAAGTAGGTTGTCATTCCGCACTACGATGCGGAATCCATTTTAACCTCAAAGAAACATGAATAGATTCTGAATCAAGTTCAGAATGACAAAAAGATAAACACATTATGAACGAAGGAACAAACGTAACACCAAGAGGCGCTTATCCACATGTAAAAATAGTAGGCGATTTTATATTTGTATCAGGTACAAGTTCGCGCAGAAAAGACAACACTATTGCTGGTGTTGATAGTATAGATGAAATGGGTACAAAACGATTAAACGCTTACACCCAAACACAAGAGGTTTTAAAAAATATTGACAAAAATCTACAAACCGTTGGAGCGAGCTTAAAAGATGTGGTTGATGTCACATCGTTTCTAGTGAACATGAATGACTTTGCTGATTATAATAAAGCTTACGCTGAATTTTTTGATAAAGAAACTGGACCAACAAGAACAACCGTTGCGGTTCATCAATTACCACATCCAGATTTGGTGGTTGAGATTAAGGTGATGGCGTACAAAAGAAAAGAGTAAAGAACAGAGAGGAAAGACAAAAACTCTATTTTCTATACTCTTTTCTCTATTATCTGTGAATAAAATGAACATCAAAAACTACATAAACGGCGAATTCACAAATCCAGAAAGCAATCAGTGGATTGACAACTACAATCCTTCAAACGGTGAAGTTTATGGACAAATTCCAAACTCATCAAAAGACGATGTAGACCAAGCTTATCAAAGCGCTAAATCTGCTTTTCCTAGTTGGAGTCAAACTACTTTAGAAGAACGTAGCAGAATTCTAATTAAAATTTCAGAATTACTAGAAGCCAATTTAGACCGTTTTGCAGAAGCCGAAAGTAAAGACAACGGAAAACCAGTAAGTCTTGCTAAAATGGTTGATATACCTAGAGCTGCAAGTAATTTTAGGTTTTTTGGAAATGCCATTACACAATTTGCAAGTGAAAGTCACGAAAGCGTTGGTCAAAACGCTGTAAATTATACACTTCGCCAACCTATTGGTGTTGTAGGCTGCATTAGTCCATGGAATTTACCACTATATCTCTTTACTTGGAAAATCGCACCAGCAATAGCAGCAGGTAATTGCGTAGTTACCAAACCAAGTGAAATCACACCAATGACAGCGTATTTGTTAGGCGAAATTTGCAATGAAGCAGGATTACCAAAAGGCGTTTTAAATATTGTTCACGGTTTAGGAACATCAACAGGTCAAGCCATTGTAGAGCACCCAAATATCAAAGCCATTAGCTTTACTGGTGGAACTGCAACTGGTGCACATATTGCCAAAGTCGCTGCACCAATGTTTAAAAAACTGTCTTTAGAATTAGGCGGAAAAAACCCAAACATCATATTTGCCGATTGTGATTATGACGACATGTTGAACACAACCGTACGTTCATCGTTTGCCAATCAAGGTCAAATTTGTTTATGCGGAAGCCGAATTTTTGTAGAAGAAACTATCTATGACAAATTCAAAACTGATTTTGTCGAAAAAGTTAAAAGTTTGAAAGTTGGTCATCCTTCTGAAAAAGACACAAACATTGGAGCATTAGTTTCAAAACCGCATCTCGAAAAGGTAAAAAGCTACATCGAAATTGCTAAAGAAGAAGGTGCAACTATTTTATGTGGCGGAAACGAAGTTACTGTTAAAGGTTACGAAAATGGTTACTATTTACAACCTACAGTTATAGAGGTAAAAACAGACGATTGTCGAGTAAACCAAGAAGAAATCTTTGGTCCAGTAGTTACCATTATGCCATTTAAAACTGAAGATGACGTTTTAAACATGGCTAATAAAGTAAAATACGGATTATCAGCAACACTTTGGACCAATAACTTAAATCGAACAATGCGATTGAGCAACCAATTACATGCAGGCATTGTATGGGTGAACACTTGGATGATGCGCGATTTACGTACACCTTTTGGTGGTGTAAAAGCAAGCGGAGTTGGTCGCGAAGGTGGATTTGAAGCTTTACGCTTTTTTACTGAGGCTAAGAATATTTGTATAAAGTATTAATGTCATTCCTGCGAAAGCAGGAATCTCATTTAACAATATAAACTAAAAAGATTCCTGCCTACGCAGGAAGTTATTATGGACTTAAAACTAAACAACAAATACGCGCTAGTATGTGGTAGCACAGCAGGAATTGGTAAAGCAACTGCTTTAGCTTTAGCTGAAGAAGGTGCAAATATCACACTAGTAGCAAGAAACGAAGACAAGCTAAAAGCTGTTTTAGACGAATTACCAAAACACAGAAACCACGATTATATCGTAGCCGATTTTTCTAATCCGATGGAATTAAAAGAAAAAGTAGAAAGCTATATTAAGAATAATCACGGATTTCATGTGTTAGTAAACAATACTGGTGGACCAGCTGGTGGACCAGTTTTTGATGCTAAAATAGAAGAATTTGAAAATGCCTTTACACAGCATTTAAAATGCAATCATGTATTAGCACAAGCGGTTGTTCCGTTTATGAAAGATGAAGAATATGGACGTATTATTAATGTAATTTCAACATCTGTAAAACAGCCATTAGACGGACTTGGTGTAAGTAATACCATTCGTGGTGCTGTAGCCAACTGGAGCAAAACCTTGGCTAACGAGCTTGGACAATTTGGCATTACCGTAAACAATGTGTTACCTGGAGCAACAGGAACAGAACGTTTAACTGAAATTATTAAAAACAAAAGCGCTAAAACTGGTAAAACAGAAGAAGATGCTGCTAATGCGATGAAAAGCGCTGTACCAGCAAAACGGTTTGCAAAACCTGAAGAACTAGCTGCAGCCATCACCTTTTTAGCAAGTGAAAAGGCGAGTTACATTAACGGAATTAACCTTCCTGTTGATGGTGGACGAACAAAATCTTTGTAACTTTATAACATAAAATCAAACGTCATGAGTAAATTATATCCTCCCATAAATTTTAAAGAATGGATTGAAGAAAACCGTCACTTATTAAAGCCTCCTGTTGGCAATAAAGTAGTTTGGAAAGATGGTGATTTTATTGTTATGGTTGTTGGTGGACCAAACAGCAGAAAAGATTATCATTATAATGAAACTCCTGAGTTTTTCTATCAAGTTGAAGGAGATATTACACTAAAAGTTATTGATGAAGGCGAGCCTAAAGATATTCATATACGTGAAGGAGAAATGTTTTTATTACCACCTAAAGTACCACACTCACCTCAACGTGGCGCTAACACAGTTGGATTGGTTATAGAATACCCTCGAGAAGAAGGTGTAAAAGATGCTTTGCTGTGGTTTTGTGAAAACTGCACAACAAAACTGTATGAAGAAGATTTTACTCTAGACAATATTGAAACTGATATGCCTAAAATTTTTGATAAATATTATGGTGATTCTGGTAAACGCAGTTGTCCTAACTGTGGAAATGTAATGCAGCCACCAAAAAAAGTTCAGATAGAAGAATAACTTATGAAACGTAAACTTCGTATAAACGGTCACTCACACTTACTTCCTTATCCTGAAGAAATCCCTAAGTTCATGAAAGACAAAGGTATTTTTTGGGTGGATAAAGACCGAAAATTCATGCTTCAAAAAGATTGGAGTCGACCAGTAACTGATTCTAGTTTCTTCCTCAATGAAAAATTAGCGTGGATGGAGCGTTTTAAAATAGACCATGCAGTCGTTTTAAACCTTTCTCAACTCTACGGAAACGGATTACGTGTTGAAGAAATGAAACAAGCCTTACGTTTTCAAAATGATTTCAATGCTAAAATTCAACATGACAACCCAAGCAAGTTTACTTGTGGCTTTGTAGTGCATCCTGGATTTGTACGTGGTGCTTGTTGGGAAATTGAACGTTGTGTAGAAGAATTAGGCCTACAATTGCTATGCTTACCTACACACTACATGGATACAATAGGTACTTGGCGTTGCATTTTTGACGAAGAAAATGAACCAATCTTTGAGCTTGCAAACAAGTATAATTTAGCTGTAGAAATTCACCCTTACGATGGTGAAAAATTTATAAAGCTAGAAAACACCTCATGGCGTTTTCACCTTATTTGGATGCTAGCCCAATGTGCAGATGCGTATCACTTTTTAACCTTAAACGGTTATCAAGACAAATATCCAAATATGCGAACTTGTTTTGCTCATGGTGGGCAGTTGGCACAGATAAACTTAGGAAGACGTATACAAGGATTTGATGGACGACCAGATTTATTTGAAGGTAAACACCACCCAAGAAAAGCAGTTGGACACAAAAACATCTTTTTTGACACCTTAGTTCATGATACAGGAAGTTTATCATTACTTATAAAAAACCAAACTTCTAAACAGGTTTTAATGGGATTAGACGACCCTTATCCTTTAGGAGAAATGGAAAGCGCTAAACAGTCTTCTTATCCTGGTAAAATTTTGGATTTAGCTATAGAACGAAATATAATTACAGAAGAAGAACGTGATGCGATGTGGGAAGATAACGTCATACAATGGTTATGTGGTGATGATGAAGATGCTAAGAAAAAATTGGTTAATAGAATTTTAGGATAACGTGTCTCCTCGAGCGCAGTCGAGAGGTATTATGAAATCATACTATGTTTACATATTAAAATGTTCTGATGGATTAACTTATACTGGTATTACAAACAATATATCTAGAAGATTTGAAGAACATCAAAAAGGTTTAAATAAAGATTGTTTCACTTATAAAAGAAGACCTTTAGAGTTAATTTTTTATCAAAAATTTAATGATATTGATCAAGCTATCTATTTTGAAAAGAAAATTAAAAAATGGAGTGGAAAGAAAAAATTAGCTCTTGCAAGTGAAAATTTTAATTTATTACAAATTCTTTCTGAATGTAGAAATGCATCACATTCAAAATATAAACCTTAAGGTCTCGACTGCGCTCGACCTGACAAAACTAGACTAAACTCAATGTGGTGGTCAACCTAACATTTACAAATAAACATTATGCACTTTTTACCTCAACAATTAGATGATTACGTAGTTGCACATTCTGAAAACGAACCAGAATTACTACAACAACTTACTAGAGAAACCTATCAAAAAATATTGCAACCACGAATGCTCAGTGGTCATTATCAAGGTAGAGTGTTGAGCATGATTTCTAAATTGGTTTACCCAAAAAACATCCTTGAAATAGGTACTTACACTGGTTATTCGGCTTTATGTTTAGCTGAAGGCATGCAAGGTAATGGTGAATTAGACACCATAGATATTAATGAAGAGTTAGTAGATTTTCAAAGAAAATATTTTGACAAATCAGAGTACGGAAATCAAATTCATCAACATTTAGGTAATGCACTGGAAATTATTCCAAAACTAAATAAGACTTTTGATTTAGTTTTTATAGATGCTGATAAACCAAATTATGTAAACTATTTTCACACCATTATTGACAAACTCAACGTTGGTGGCATCATTTTATCAGACAACGTGTTGTGGAGCGGAAAAGTTATTGAAGCACTAAAACCTGATGATGCTTCAACTAAAACATTGCTAGAGTACAATGCGCTTTTAAAAAATGACCCTAGAGTAGAAACCGTTTTATTACCAATAAGAGACGGATTAACAATAAGTAGAAAACTACCATCATAAATAGTATGAACACATTAGACATAAGAACTGTTGATGTTGTAAAATATATTACACCTTTAAGAGAAGGTGGTTCTTTACCTGCTATTGTTGAAGCTAGCGACGGTTTTCTCTATGTACTAAAATTCAGAGGTTCTGGTCAAGGAAAAAAAACACTAATTTCCGAATTAATTGGAGGTGAAATAGCACGTGCTATTGGTTTAAAAGTTCCTGAATTAGTTTTTATGAATTTAGACGATTCGTTTAGCAAAACAGAACCTGACGAAGAGATACAAGACTTACTTAAATTTAGTGTAGGCTTAAATCTAGGATTACATTATTTAAGTAGTTCTATTACTTACGATCCTTTAGTGTTTGACGTTGATAGTTTAACAGCTTCAAAAATTGTATTATTAGATAGTATTATTAGCAATATAGACAGAACAGCCAAAAACACAAATCTGCTTAACTGGAATAAAGAATTATGGGTTATTGATAATGGAGCTAGCTTCTATTTTCATCATAATTGGGCTACTTGGGAAAGTCATTTAACAAGAACATTTCCTCTTATAAAAGACCATGTATTAGTTAAACAGGCAACACGTCTTGATGAAGCTTCAAAAACAATCATTGAAGCTTTAAATAAAGACACGTTAGAAACCATTATTAACACAATACCCGAAAATTGGCTACTAAATGAATCTGATGTGTTAAACCCAAGTCAAACAAGAACAGCCTATTTGAGCTATTTAATTTCTAGACTATCAAACATTGATGCTCTAATAAACGAAATCGAAAATGCAAGATAAAGTCACTTTTGAATATGCCATAATTAGACTCGTTCCAAAGGTTGAACGTGAAGAGTTTTTTAATGTTGGAGTCATTTTATACTCTAAACGAAAAAAATTTCTTAATGTTAAATATCATGTCGACAATGAGAAGTTAAAGGCTTTTTCTTGCGAACTTGACAAAGAAGACATCAATAATCACTTAAAATCTTGGGAACTAATTTGTAAAGGCTCACCTTCATCTGGAGCAATTGGACAATTTGAACTTTCTGATAGATTTCGTTGGTTAGCAGCCTCAAGAAGCACAGTAATACAAAGTTCTAAAACACATTCTGGTTTAACCGATAATCCAGAAGAAGAATTAAATAAAATTTTTGAAAAGCACGTATTATAGCTAACAATACAAACAAAAAACCTCTCAATACTGAGAGGTTTTTTTAATTTATAAAGTGTTTTTATTATTGTACAGCTTGTAAAGCATCAATATTACCATAACCAAAACTTCCGTTTTTATTTGGGTAAAAATCTGATGAAGTCTTTAAACGGTTTAGTACTTGTGTTCTGCTCCAATTAGGATATCTTGACCATACTAAAGCAGCAATACCTGCAGTTGTTGCAGTGGCAACCGATGAACCTCCTGTATAACGACGCTCACCATTGTAAAACCCTAAAACTGGTGGTGCTTTACTAGTATTGTTATCACCTTCCATAATAATGGTAAAATCTATTTTGCTTCCGCTATGGCAAGTGTCGCAACGCTCATAATTACTCCCATCATCAACTCCTGTTACAGCAACAGTCTCGCTCATTGTTGCTGGAAAAATTACACCAAAGCCATTAGTAAAACTGGTTGACGTTCCTCCTGCTGCAAAAATAAGTTTGCCTTTACTGTAAGCATATTTTACAGCATCTTTAATATTTCCTATTGACCATACATAACCAATAGACATTGAAATAATTTTCACATCACTTCTATTTCCCAATTGGGTTAACGCAGCTGACACACCTTTACGTTCATGGTAATCATTTAAAAGCACATCTTCAGTTGCTCTATAAGCTACCAAATTTGAGTTATAAGCAACACCTACTGGCATTCCGTTATCGTTTCTTGGAGCAGCCATAGTAGACGCCATTGCTGTTCCATGCCCACACTTGTCATGTGGTCCATCATAATTACTACTCCACCACCAAGCAGAATCTATAAACGTACCATACTTTTGAACAAAACGTCCATTGGAAACTCCATCGTTAAACCCACTAGAATTCAACAGCGATTGTGATTGTGATACTCCAGTATCAATCAATCCAATAGTTACTCCTGAGCCAGTACTTAAATTCCATGCTTGCGGAATGTTATGCTCACTAAAATGCCAAGACACTTGCGCATTGTTAGGACTAACTGTAGTGTAATGCGAGGTGTTTATTGACTCTCCGTTTTTGCTACATCCTGAACTTGATCTTGCAGTTGCACTCATTCCAAATTGATTGTAACCATTTGGTTCTAAATAGCGTACATAAGGACTCTTTTTAAGGGCTACAATTGTATTAATATTGTCAACATACACATCAATAACATTAATAATTTCGTGTTCTACAAGTTTTAAATCTTCCTTAGCAACACCTTCTTGCTCCAAAACAATATTTAATACTGCTTCCTTTTTATTTTCAATGTCTCTTGTTCTAATTTCTGAAAAATATTCTCCTTCACTTCCATAACCAATAGTAAGTAAATTTTGCCCATGCTTTACTGCACTCCATAAAAAATGGGTATCAGCAGCATTCCAATCAAAATCACCTGTATTGGTAATAGTTGCATTGATGGTTGCATTAATTTCTTCAATGGTTAAAGGATTTTCAGGAAATACTTGTTGAATGTCTTCTTCTTGAAATGTGGCATCTTCCTTAGAACAGGAAACCACAGTAATAGCCAAAAGTAAAATGACTTTAACGTAGAGTCTTCTCATGTAAATATATATTTAGATGGTTAATGATTTTCTAAATATATTAAATAATCTTAAAAAAATTAATTGAAAAACTTAGTTTTCGATAAAAAACTAAATACAATTTTACGAATATAACATTTACAATTTACGCCTTACCGAACCTGTGAAATCTTCTAAATCGTCTTTCACTTTGTTAATTTCGTCTTGAACATCTTTAGTAATACTGGTATCAATACCATTTTGTTCAGCGCTTTTAGTAATTTCAGATTTAATATCGTTTGACGCATCGCGAAGAACTCGCATACCTTTTCCTAAGCCTTTGGCAATCTCAGGAATTTTGTCGGCTCCAAAAACCAAAACCACTACAACAAGTATAAACATAACTTCTGTAGTACCAATGAATAAAAATGTAGCTGCTTGTATCACTTTGCAAATATAATGAGTTGTTAGATTAGAACGTACTATTTAACATTGAATTTTAATCTTGGGAAGAATTAACGTTTGCTTTGTAAGCTTTAAGCTTAATTTGTAAAAACTCAAGCAGTTTTATATCATTTTTTTCTTTTGCAATTTGCATAAACTCTGGATCTTCTGAACTGAAATAGAAAAACTCCATTCTTTGGGCTTCATCCAAATCATCTATTTCAAAAAGCATTTCTGAAAACTCTGATATAGCTCTATTCATTTGAACATCTTGTTTTTCCAATTCAATTAAGTGTTTTAATCGTTTTGTTCTACCAGAAATCCAGTTCAAAATTGGATTTAAAGGAATTAATCCACTACCAGTTTGGGCTTCGTAAAGTCTTCGTTCACTTTGCGTTTTTGGCTTTCCTGTGTAACCAGGAATTCCAACATCATAAAAGTTTATATCTCGTTCAACACCTGAGTTTTTTATATCAGAAGTTAAATCACCTGACAAGATTTTTCCAACCACAACTTCGTTTAACTCATTAACGTTTTCAGTAAGATTCACTTCAAGCAACTTGGAATTAATATGGTTTTGTGAAATGACAATTTCTTCTCTTAAATATTTAACACCCGAAACAATAATGGTGTCGTTGAGCGTTGCAGGAATTTCAAACTCGCCTTTTTCACCTGTAGTAGTATATTTACTTGCTGTTTTATTTATAATATGAATACCTTCAACATCATCATTTGCTATCACTTTACCAAAAAGTGTAACAGTTTGCGACTGCATTACAAAAGCGGTTAAAAGAGAAAAAACAAGTAAGCTTCTTCTGAATACATCTATAGATGCTCTAGCAGAAAACAAGTTTGATTTCACAGCAAAATTTGGAGCATATAAATAGTTTTCAAACAGACTAAATTTAATCTTTTTGAGGTGTTTCATTTAAAAACTGCTTACTTTTTTGGCTTATAAATTCTAAAAACTCAAGTTCATTACCTTTATCTAACAAACTATAGTCTAAACCATGGTCTTCAACATAAATTATAAATTCATTGATTTTATCCTTTGGAATCTTGAAATTTTGATATAAGAATTCTTCGGTGTAATGGTCTTTAAACGTACTTGTTGGAATGTCAGGAACATTGGAGCGAGTCGATGCTCTCTCTCCTTTAGACTTAAAAAGTGGTTTTAATAAAAACCCTACCACATTTATAACGTTAAGTCCGTTTTGCATCGTTTGAGACTGCGAATGCATTGCTATATTATCTGACTGTGATCTTATATCGTCAGAAAACTCATATTCGTGTACGTTGTCAATACCAAAATAAATTGGATCCATATTTGGGTTAAAAGTTCTTACACTTTCAACATCTAAAGTTAAATTTCCAGTAAGGTCATAAGGCAGAATAACAACTTCGTCTAGTTTGTTTACTTCTTCAACCAAAAAAACTGTTAGCTTTTTTGATGCTATAACATATTCGTCAATTACAATTTCAAAATCTTTAAACTGTAGTGCTCCAAATTCAACTCTATCGTTTAAAGCCACAGCAATGGTAAACTCTCCATTTTCGTCAGTAGTCGTTCCTCTATTTGAAGATGAATTAAAAACCGTAATTCCTATGACATCATCACTATCTACCACAACTTTACCTTTAACCTCAACACGCTTGAGATTTTGGGCGCTCATCTGAAATACAGACACTAACATGAATATAACAAATAGGTACTTTTGCATAAGGGTTGGTTTTATGTTATAAAGAAAAGTTTTCATATCTTAATTTAATTCCAAAACACACATAAACTTTTGTTAAAAGCTATGTTTACTTAAATTTACAACAAAATAATCAATACCAAAAAAAATAAAATTGGTATAAACACAACATTAATGAAAAACATAATTATAGCCAGCACATCTACTGTACATGGTAGTGGCACTTTAGAATATATTTTACCAGAATTGAAACTTTTTTTTAAGGATGCTAATGAAATACTCTTTATTCCTTATGCAAGACCTGGAGGCATAACTCATGATGAATATACAGCTAAAGTAAATGATGCTTTTTCAAAGATTGGAAAATCTGTTAAAGGTATTCATGAATTTGAAAACCCTAAAGAAGCATTACAAGATGCAAAAGGGATTTTTACAGGAGGCGGAAACACTTTTGTTTTGGTTAATCAGCTTTATAAAAATGATTTAATTGAAACCATAAAAGCTGTTGTAAATAATGGCACGCCTTATTTAGGAACAAGTGCAGGAAGTAATATTTGCGGTCTTACAGTTAATACTACCAACGATATGCCTATTGTATATCCACCAAGTTTTAAAACCTTTGGTTTTGTACCTTTTAATATCAATCCGCATTATTTAGATCCTGATCCAAGCAGTACTCACATGGGAGAAACCAGAGAGACACGAATAAAAGAATTTCATAAATTCAACACACAACCTGTTGTAGGACTAAGAGAAGGTAGCTGGCTTGAAGTAAAAGGCGATTCTATTATTTTAAAAGGAGAATTGAATGCTCGTGTTTTTGAATATGACAAAGCCCCTTTTGAAGTAGAAACTGGTACAGAACTAAACACTTTAAAATAAAAAAGACTTTACTTAAAGTAAAGTCTTTTGAGCGGGAGACCGGGTTCGAACCGGCGACATTCAGCTTGGAAGGCTGACGCTCTACCAACTGAGCTACTCCCGCAATGCGGATGCAAATATATGTAAACTCTTTTTCTTAATAAAGAAAAAAATTAAAGCTTTTTAAAAAAATGATATCCTAGTATTTCAAACCCTTCGTTGTAGTAAAACTTATGCGAAGGATAATTTTGAACATAAGTATTGAGTTCCACAGCTTTACAACCTTTACTTTCGGCATATTTGTATATCCAACTTAAAAATTGTTTTCCTAAACCTTTGCCTCTATAGTCATCATCAATATAAACATGGTCAATTTCCACACTTCTACCAGCATAATGTCGTGTACAAAACCACATTCCCGACATTCCTATTAGCTTTTCACCTTCATAAATTACAGCACACTCATAGTTTTGCGTTATCATTTCAGCAAATCGTTCTTTTAAAACAGCATCTGAAACGGTGTTATTATTCAACTTTTTAACTAAAGGAATAATCGTGTTTATTTCAGATTTTTTAATAATTTTAAATACTGGAGTCATCTTCTTGAAATATTTCGTGAAGATAATTAATTTGCCGCTACACTTTACCAATAATTTATGTCTAAAAACACAACTAATTACTCCATAAAGCTTATCGCATCTAAAGACACTTATAGTGTAAGACACCCTGTTTTAAGAGAAGGACGACCTATTGAAGATTGTATTTTTGAAAATGACGATTTAGAAACCACTTACCACGTAGGGTTATATTCTCAAAACAAGCTTGTAGGCGTAGTGACCTATATGAAAAACAACACACCTTTACTTGAAACTAAAAAACAATATCAATTAAGAGGAATGGCTGTATTGAAAGAATTTCAAGGTTTAAAATATGGCAATGCTTTAATACATTATGGAGAAAACCTACTTAAAGAAAAAGGCATTACTACTATTTGGTGTAACGCAAGAGAAATTGCTGTTCCATTTTATGAAAAAAATGGATTTTCAATTATTGGCAAACCTTTTAATATTGAAAAAATAGGGTTACACTTTACAATGCAAAAAGATATTCAATAAATTTCATGCGCTTATTTTTAAAACACATTAAAAATCACCTAGAATTATTAAGCTATTTTTTTTGTAAATTTATTACAACTAATACCTAACTAACATGAGAAGCAACAAATTTAAAATAAGACTTTTAATAGGCATAGCTATAGTTGCTTTTGCATTTATTAAAAGATGTAGTAGTAAAGAAACCAATCCATTTACAGGAAGGGTTCAAACTATAAATATGACTTCTGACCAAGAAATCGCAATTGGTTTACAGAGTGCTCCACAAATGGCACAGCAACATGGAGGTTTACACCCTAATGAAAGTTATCAAGCCTTAGTTGATAATGTTGGAAATAAATTGGTAAGTAATAGTATTGCCAACCAAACACCTTACCAGTATGAATTTCATTTATTGGCAGACCCAAATACTATAAATGCATTTGCATTACCAGGAGGCCAAATTTTTATCACCTATGCTTTATTTTCTAAATTAGAAAATGAAGACCAGTTGGCTGGTGTATTGGGTCATGAAATTGGTCATGTTTTAGGTAGACATTCAGCAGAGCGTATTGCAGAATCAGAATTTTGGAGCACTGTTACAACTGGAGCTTCGGTTGGCGCTGATATGGGTGGATTAGTAAGTGGAATTGGTCAACAAACTTTACTAACCAACGGTCGTGGAGACGAACTAGAAAGTGATGATTTAGGCGTAAAATTCATGATTAAAGCAGGATACAATCCTGAAGAAATGATAGGTGTAATGGAAATATTAAAAGCTGCTGCAGGACCTAACAGAGTCCCTGAGTTTCAAAGTACACATCCTGACCCAGACAATAGAATAGAAAAAATTAGAGAAGCTATCACTAAATATAAAAAGACTCCCTAAACAAGGAGTCTTTTTACAACTAACTAACCAACCAACTTATTAATACATAAGTTAAGCTTTTCTTTTCTTTTGAGATTCGAAATGATTGATAGCTTTTATTGCGTCTTGAGCATTAGATAATTCAGCATACTTTTCAGCAGTATATCCTTTATCAGATTTCTTTTTTAAATCTGCTCCATTTTCAACTAAAAGCTTTAAAATTTCAACTCTATTAAATTTTGCCGCATACATAAGCGGTGTCATTCCATTAGATTTTTGATTTACATCAGCACCTAATTCAATAAGTTTTTTTACGGTTTCAAAATCTCCTTTAGCAATTGATGCACAAAATGGGCTAACTGAGTTTTCTGCTTTTACAATTTTAAAATTGTTAGATGTCGTAGTTGTTGCAAAAGTGCTAAACGAAAAGCCTAATGCAATTGCTAAAATAATTACTGTTTTTTTCATGATGAAAGATTTAAATTAATTGATTGTTTTTTGATTATACTAAAGAGACGACATATTTCTCGTTCTGTTACACATAAAAATTATAAATAACATTTATTTAACGCTTTACAAACAAATATGTTAAGGCTTTATTAAATTGAAAAAAATGGTTAACAATAAGTCGTTAATCATATAATAAATCTTTAAATTCATTTTTTTGGTACTTAAAATTTAAGGTTACTACTTTAAACTTTTATCTTTGAAACTTAAAGCCATTCCACTATGAACAAAAAAGTTATTCTTATGATTCTTGATGGTTGGGGAACATCTCCTGACCCTAAAGTTTCAGCAATTGACAATGCAAAAACGCCTTATATAGATTCACTATACCACAATTACTCTCATGCTAGCCTTAGAACTGACGGTTTACACGTAGGTTTACCAGAAGGCCAAATGGGAAATAGCGAAGTTGGACACATGAATCTTGGCGCAGGACGAATTGTTTACCAAGACTTGGTTAAAATAAACCTTGCTGTTAAAAATAAAACATTAGGTCAAGAAGCTGCTTTGGTTAATGCCTTTAATTATGCTAAAAGCAATAACAAGCCTGTTCATTTTTTAGGCTTGGTAAGCGATGGTGGTGTTCACTCACACATTAATCACTTGTTTGGGTTAATTGATGCAGCCCAAGAATTTGGTGTTCAGCAATCTTATGTCCATGCATTTACTGATGGTAGAGACGTTGATCCAAAATCTGGTTACGGATTTATCACATCGTTACTGTCACATATAAAAAACACAAACACCCAACTTGCAACAGTTACTGGTCGTTACTATGCTATGGATAGAGACAAACGCTGGGAACGCGTTAAACTAGCTTATGATGCTTTAGTGAATGGTGTTGGTGAAACATCAACAAATATTTTAAAGTCTATCGATAACAGCTATGACAATAATGTTACTGACGAATTTATAAAACCAATTATTAATCTTGATACTAATAATGAGCCAGTAGCAAAAATTAAAGAAGGTGATGTGGTTGTCTTCTTCAATTTTAGAACAGATAGAGGACGTCAACTTACTGAAGCCTTATCTCAAAAGGATTTTCATGAACAAAACATGCATAAATTGGATTTACATTATGTAACAATGACCAATTATGACGATTCATTTAAAGGAATTAATGTTGTTTTTGACAAAGACAACCTTACTGAAACCTTAGGAGAAATTCTTGAAAAGAACCATAAAACTCAAATTAGAATGGCTGAAACCGAAAAGTATCCTCATGTAACATTCTTCTTTTCAGGCGGAAGAGAAACTCCTTTTGAAGGTGAAACTAGAATACTTCGCAACTCTCCTAAAGTAGCGACTTACGATTTAAAACCCGAAATGAGTGCCTACGAACTAAGAGATGCTTTAATACCAGAACTTGATAAAGGCGAAGTAGACTTTGTATGTCTCAATTTTGCAAATGGTGATATGGTAGGACATACTGGAGTTATGGAAGCTGCAATACAAGCCTGTGAAGCTGTAGATAAATGCGTGGAAGATGTGATTACATCTGCATTAAAAAACAATTATACTACATTATTAATTGCAGACCATGGTAATTGTGAAACCATGATAAATCCTGATGGTTCACCAAACACGTCACATACTACAAACCCTGTTCCAGTAATTTTAATTGACAACGATAAAACAAAAATTAAAGATGGTATTTTAGGAGATATTGCTCCAACAATATTAAAATTAATGGGTGTTGAGCAGCCAAAAGCCATGACACAACATCCATTGGTATAATTAAGTCAATGCCATTATTTTATGTATTTTTGCAACGTTAAAAAATGAAAGATGAATTTTCAGGATAAGTTAATTATAGCTGTAGATTTTGATGGTACAATCGTTGAAGACGGTTATCCTAAAATAGGAAAACCTAGAATTTTTGCGTTTGAAACCTTAAAACGACTTCAAGATGATGGTCATCGATTAATATTATGGACCTATAGAAGTGGATCAAAATTAGACGAAGCAGTAAAATTTTGTGAGGATAAAGGCATACAGTTTTACGCTGTAAACAAGAGTTTTCCTGAAGAAAAATTTGACTATTCAAAGAGTCGAAAAATATATGCTGACATTTTTATTGACGACAGAAACATTGGAGGTGTTTTAGGTTGGGGAGAAGTATACCAATTGATAACCAACGAAACTCCAAACATGAAATCAAACCAAAAGAAAAAAGGTTTGTTTTCATTTTTAAGAAAATAAGATGATTATAGTAAAAACAAAAGAAGAAATAGAATTGATGCGCCAAAGTGCTTTGGTGGTATCAAAAACACTTGGTATGCTTGCTAAAGAAGTAAAAGTTGGCGTTACCACAAATCAATTAGATAAACTTGCAGAAGATTTTATAAGAGCTCAAGGTGCATTACCTGGCTTTAAAGGTCTTTACGACTGCCCTTCTACATTACTTTGTAGTGTAAACGAAGCTGTTGTTCATGGTTTACCTACAGACAGACCACTAGAAGATGGCGATATAGTTTCTATAGATTGTGGCGCATTAATGAACGAGTTTTATGGTGACCATGCTTACACTTTTGAAGTTGGCGAAGTTGACCCTGAAACTAAAAAACTTATAGAAGTTACTAAAGAATCGCTTTACGTTGGTATTAGAGAATTCAAATCTGGAAACCGTGTAGGCGATGTAGGTTATGCCATTCAAAACCATTGCGAAGCTCAAGGTTATGGTGTAGTGCGTGAATTAGTAGGACATGGACTTGGACGTAAAATGCACGAAGACCCTGAAATGCCAAATTACGGTAGACGTGGTAGAGGAAAAAAGTTTATAGAAGGTATGGTTGTAGCCATTGAACCAATGATTAATGGTGGCACACATCGCGTAAAACAACTTAAAGATGGTTGGACAATTGTAACGCTTGACGGAAAGCCTAGTGTACATTTTGAACACGACGTAGCTCTAGTTGATGGCAAACCAGAAATACTATCAACCTTTGCTTATGTTTATGAAGCATTAGGCATTACGTCTGACGAAGAAAATGAGTTTAGACAACAAGCTTTAATTCTTTAATTTCTCATTATGAACACCATTGAGTTTATTGAAAAGGAACTTAAATCATTAAGAGATTCCTTAAATAATCACGACCTATATAAAGCACTTTCAACACCTGATGATATTAAAATTTTCATGGAACAGCACGTATTTGCTGTTTGGGATTTTATGTCACTTTTAAAAGCGCTACAAAACCATTTAACAACAACATCGTTACCTTGGTTACCTGCAAAAAACCCTGCAACTGCACGTTTTATCAATGAAATTGTTTTAGGAGAAGAAAGTGATGTTAACGAACTAGGAGCTCCTAAAAGTCATTACGAAATGTATCTAGACGCCATGAATCAAATAGGTGCTAGCACATCTCAAATGCATCAATTAGTACAGTTTTTAAATAATGGTGATTCTCTTGAAAATGCTATTAAAAACTGTAATTTAGATACTGCTACCGAAAATTTTATCAACTATACGTTTGAAATTATCAGCACAAATGAACCTCACAAAATAGCATCGGCATTTACATTTGGTCGTGAAGATGTGATTCCTGACATGTTTTTTCAAATTATCAATCAGTCACAAACCAGTGATCATTCTTACAGCAAGTTAACCTATTATCTTAACAGACATATAGAGCTTGATGGAGACGAGCACGGACCTTTATCATTAAAAATGATAGAAGAACTTTGTGGTAATGACGACCAAAAATGGCAAGATGTTTTACAAGTGGCTAAAGATGCATTAAAACAACGTATTGCACTTTGGGATGGCATTTATGAAAATATACTTTCTAACAAAACCATATTAGCTTAAACTGTTTGAAAAACCTTTTTAAAATACTACTAAACCTCATACCTAGACCGTTATTAATTAGGTTTAGTTATTTAGTACGTCCTGTTATAGCAACATTTTTAAAAGGAGAAAACCACACTGATCCTATTGATGGTAAAAGCTTTAAAACCTTTTTACCTTATGGTTATGGAACACAACGCAACAATGTTTTGTCGCCTTCGACCTTAAGTTTAGAGCGTCACAGGTTGTTGTGGTTGTATTTAAAGAATGAAACTGATTTCTTTTTAGCAAAAAACAAAGTGCTCCACTTTGCTCCAGAACAGTGTTTTTTAAAACGTTTTAAAGCACTAAAAAATATAGATTATACAACTACAGATTTACTATCACCTATTGCTGATATAAAAGCTGATATTTGTAACCTTCCATTTGCTGATAACAGCTATGATGTTATTTTTTGCAATCATGTTTTAGAGCATATTCCTGATGATACTAAAGCCATGCAGGAATTGTATCGCGTTATGAAGCCTGGTGGTTTTGGTGTTTTTCAAATTCCGCAAGATTTAAACCGTGAAACTACGTTTGAAGACGATAGTATAACTGATAAAAAAGAACGTGCTAAAATTTTTGGTCAATATGATCATGTGCGTATTTATGGTCGTGATTATTTTGACAAATTAAGACGTATTGGTTTCAAGGTTGAAGAAGTAGATTACACCGCATCGTTATCTGATGCAGACATACATAAATACTGTTTAGCAAAAGGTGAAATTATTCCGGTTGTTTATAAATAACTCTTAATATGACACAACAAGTTTTTATTATTACAGGTGCTTTATTTGGAATGTTAGCCATAATTTTTGGTGCATTTGGCGCTCATGCATTAAAGAAAATACTATCTGAAGATCAACTTAAAAGTTTTGAAACAGGTGTAAAATACCAAATGTATCATGCTATTGTTTTGTTAATACTTGGTTTTAATCAAGAGTTCTCTACATCAGCTATGTATTGGTGTTTTACTATTGGAATTGTCCTTTTTTCCTTTAGTATCTATGGCTTAATTTTAAGTGATGCCAAAGGAAAGAAATTACGCTTTTTAGGACCAATTACGCCTATTGGAGGTTTACTTTTTGTAATTGGTTGGTTGTTGATTTGTATTCAGGCGCTATAAATTAAATAGTATGATGTGATTTCTCCTTTCAGTTGAAATAACAAAAAGCAAACTATTTACTCCTCGGGAAAACCATTTAGATTTAAAGTTTCAAACTCATTTTTATCATTTTCAAAAATTAAAAATGCTTTAAATTCAGGATGTGATTGAAGAAAGTCTTTTACACCCTCAATTCCCATAGCTTGAAAAGCTGTTGCATAAGCATCAGCTGTCATACAATCTTTTGCAATAACTGACACACTTAACACATTGGTTTTAGATGGATAACCTGTTTTTGTATCAATAATATGAGCATATCTGTTACCATTTTCATCAACTTTAAATTTTCTATAGGTACCAGAAGTTGCCATAGCTTCATCTTTAATACTTATTGCTTTTAATATAGACTGTTCACCATCAAATCTAGGTTGATCTAAGCCAACTTTCCAATTACTATCCTTTTCAGCATTTATACCCTTACTTCTTATCTCACCTCCTATTTCAACTAGATAATTATCAACTTTTTTCTGTTCTAAAAAATTAGCAATAACATCTACTCCATAACCTTTTGCTATAGCATTAAAATCTATAAATGCACCTTTCAGTTTCAAAATCTTATTATCAACTCTATTCACTTTATCAAAACCAACATATTGCATAAGGCTATCAATTTTTAAGCTATCTAGTGCAACTATTTTTCCTTGCGGACCAAAATCCCATGCGTTTACAACAACACCTATGGTTGGATCAAAAGCGCCTTGAGTGTTGTTATAAATAACTTTAGATGCATTAAAAACGGTTATAAAATGGTCGTCAATAGAATTGCTCTCGTTTCGGTTTATTTTAGAAATATCAGAATCTGGAATATAGGTAGATAATGAGGTATTAATTACCGCAAAAAGACTATCAAATGACTTGGTATAGTCAACGTCTTTATCATAAATAACTGAGTAACTAGTACCAAATACATCACCTGATAATTTAGTGTTTGAAGGTCCTTTTTCACATGTAAAAAAAACTGATGCAATCAGTAAAAAAATTAAAACTTGTTTCATTAGTTAAGATGTGTTTCAATCACCTGAATACCATTATACTCTATAAGATATTCTTCGTTAAAATATATTGGTAAATCTTCACCATTTGGATTTCCTAAACCAACACCAGCATAAAGTACTTTGGCATCCTTATCTGCTGCGTGTTTTTTAAAAGTTTCCATCCAAACAATGTCATAGTTATTTGGGTTTTCTGGCAACATTACAGCTCTTACAATCACAAAATAGTATTGACTGTTTTTATCAATACACACAAACTGTGGATGCTTTTTTAATTTGCTATTTATAGCAACAAACTCAAAGCCACGTTGCTCTAAATCTTTGCCAACATGGTTCATTGCTAAATTATGAAGTTCTTGTTTGGTAAGTGGTTTACTCATAACACAAAGATACGAACTTGCTATTTAAACCTCACAAATTTTGAATCGTAAAATGTATAGTTAGAGACAGGAATCACTGCGTCTTTTTCCAGTTTATACCAAGGTGAAATAGTACTATCTTCTAAGTTTTTTACCAAATGAACGCTTTGCGCTGGTGTATTTCCTTGAAAAAGCAAAAACAACTTGTCTCCTGTTTCGTTTACTATTTCATCACATATAATAGCTATATGTCCTGGTGTACCACCTTTAATGAGCATATCTCCAATTTGAAGCTTACTTACGTCATTAATCTTAGGAAGTTCATTGTAAAGCGATAAAGTTCCTGAATAGGTATAAATAAGATTTAAGTACTTATAAAAATTTGTTTTAGAATGGTCTTTAGTTGCTGTTTTATGAAAACTTACTTTGTTACCATCTATTTTTGGTCTATAGCCTTCAGCGTATTTTAACCATGAGCAATAATGTCCAGAAGTAAAATTAAACCCAATTTCATCTTTTCGGTTATTGTCCCAAAGATACTCACTTCTTACTCTAATTAAAGCATCAGCACATTGTTGCAATCCGTTTTTTGGAACAGGTATTTCTAGCACTCCAACATGTCCACTTTGCCAAAAATATTGAGAGTCGTCATAATTAATAATCTTACTCCCAAAAGGCTTCAATTCATAATTTCTTAAATACTCTTGAAAACTCCCTTTGGCATACTCAACACGCTTAAAACCTACAGGTATATTAACTCTAGATTGAATTGTTAAACTATCCTTATTGACTAAATCTGGAGTTTTAATAGCTGATGAAATAATCTCTACTGATTTTTTCACTGGCTTAAACTGATACGCAAAAGCACCAACAACCACTAAAGCTAAAATGACAAGTAGTATTTTTTTCATATTGAAATAACGCTGTTTGTCTTTATTTTGGTATGCAAAACTTTAAATTGTGTATCTTTCTTAACGGATGAAACGATTAACTCAAATTTTATTACTGTCTCAAGCATTGATTCTTTCTTGTAAAGAAAAACAACAAAACCTACCTGATCCTTTGGAAGCTGGTTGGAAAGGAAAAGCTGTTTGTGAAGTTATTGAAAACAACCCAAAGCTAAGAGTATTAAAATGTACTTTTGCTCCAGGAGTTGGACATGAAAAACATTATCATAATCCTCATTTTGGTTATACCTTAAAAGGCAGTAAATTTAGAATTACCGATTACAAAGGTACTCGCGAAGTGAATGTACCCTCAGGATATAGCTTTAAAAAAGACAGCATAACTACTCACGAAGTTTTAAATATTGGTGACAGTACAGCTGTTTTTTTAATAATGGAATACAAATAAAAAAACCAGCACTTGATGCTGGTTTTTTTATTTAATTCAGAAGGTTTATTAACCTCCAAAGTCATCAAATCTAATGTGCTCATCTGGGATACCAAAATCCTCTCCCATTTTTTGAACTGCTTTGTTCATTAATGGAGGTCCACAGAAATATAACTCTATATCTTCTGGTGCATCGTGATGACTTAAGTAGTTATCAATAACACAATTGTGAATGAATCCTACAAATCCGTCTCCTGGTGCATCAATATTTTCTTTTACTTTCCAGTTATCTTCTTCTAATGGTTCAGATAAAGCTAAGTAAAACTTAAAGTTAGGGAAATCTCTTTCTAAAGCTCTAAAGTGCTCTAAGTAGAACAACTCACGTTTAGAACGTCCACCATACCAATACGTAACTTTACGTCCAGTCTTTAAGGTTTTAAATAAGTGATATAAGTGTGAACGCATTGGTGCCATACCTGCTCCACCACCAACATATAACATTTCAGATTCTGACTCATTGATGAAGAACTCTCCATAAGGTCCTGAAATAGTTACTTTATCTCCTGGTTTTTGATTAAAGATATAAGACGAAGCAACTCCAGGGTTTACATCCATCCAACCGTTTTTGTTACGATCCCATGGTGGAGTAGCAATACGAACGTTAAGCATAATATCTCGTCCTTCAGCTGGGTAAGAAGCCATAGAATAAGCTCTTTCAACTGTTTCGTCATTTTTCATTACTAATGGCCAAAGACCAAACTTATCCCATTCTGCTTGAAACTTATCTGGTGTTTCGTGCTCTTCAGGATGTGCAGTAATATCAATATCAGCATATTTTACTTCACATGGTGGAATTTCAATTTGAATATATCCACCTGCTTTATAGTTCATATCTTCTGGAATACGAACTACAAACTCTTTAATAAAAGATGCTACGTTATAGTTACGTACAACTTCTGCTTCCCATTTCTTGATACCAAATACTTCTTCTGGAATTGTAATTTCCATGTCTTGTTTCACCTTTACCTGACAAGATAAACGTGCTCCATGCTGTAACTCTTTACGCGTAAAGTGAGGCGTTTCAGTTGGAAGTGCTTCACCTCCACCTGATAATACATGACACTCACATTGAATACATGTACCACCTCCACCACAAGCTGATGGTAAAAATATTTTTTGGCTTCCTAAAGTTGTAAGTAAGCTTCCTCCTGAGGCAACCTCTATTTCTTTTTCACCATTAATTTTAATGGTCACTGGACCTGATGGTGATAATTTTTGTTTTACGAATAATAACAAACCTACCAATAGTAGTGTTACTATTAAAAAGGCCGCTACGGTTGCTAAAATTGTTCCTAATGTACCTGCTGCTAATATCATATTACTCGTTTATTGTAGTCGTGTTTTCAGCTAATTTTTGTTCTTTTTCTTTTACCTGTTCAACTTGTGCAGTTTCAGGCTCTTTTGTTGCTTCATCATCTCCACCAGTTAACATTCCTCCAAAACTCATAAACCCAATTGCCATTAAACCAGTAATAATGAATGTAATTCCTAATCCTCTTAAAGGAGCAGGAACATTTGAATAACGTATTTTTTCACGAATAGCTGCAATAGCAAGAATTGCTAAAAACCAACCAATTCCTGAAGAAATTCCATAATTAAACGCTAATCCAATACTTTCAATTTCTCTTGACTGCATAAATAACGATCCTCCAAGAATTGCACAGTTTACAGCAATAAGTGGTAAGAAAATACCAAGAGAGTTATATAATGATGGAGAAAACTTCTCTACCACAATTTCTACTAATTGTACCATTGTTGCAATTGTAGCGATGAACATGATAAATGACAGGAAGCTTAAATCGTAATCAGCATACTCTGCTCCTAACCACGTTAATGCTCCTGGTTGTAAAATGTATTGGTCCAATAACCAGTTTACAGGTACAGTTACTGCTAATACGAATATTACAGCTGCTCCAAGACCAACTGCAGTACTTACCTTTTTAGATACTGCAAGGTAAGAACACATTCCTAAGAACGTGGCAAATACCATGTTATCTATAAAAATTGATTTGAAAAATAATTCTAAATGTTCCATATTCTATATTTTGATGAAATTCTGAATCAAGTTCAGAATGACAAGTCAATTTTAGTCTTCTATTAAATCTTTGTTTCTACTACGTTGTACCCAAATAATGATACCTACAACTATCAATGCCATTGGTGATAATAGCATAAAACCGTTGTTTTCGTAACCAATAGCGTATAATCCTGTTTTTTCAATTGGGTCTCCTAATACTTTAAATCCTAATAAAGTACCAGAACCTAACAGTTCTCTAAAGAAACCTACAATAACAAGAATTACAGCATATCCTAAAGCGTTACCAATACCATCTAAAAATGATTTCCATGGTCCATTACCTAAAGCGAAAGCCTCAAAACGTCCCATAATGATACAGTTGGTAATGATTAATCCAATAAATACTGAAAGCTCTTTACTTAAAGAATACGCATATGCTTTCAACACTTGGTCAACAATAATTACCAATGCTGCTACAACTGTAAGCTGAACAATAATTCTAATCTTTGATGGAATAATATTACGGATTAATGAAATAACCACGTTACCTACTCCCATTACAAATAATACAGACAATGACATTACTATAGATGCCTTTAATTGTGCTGTAATAGCCAGAGCAGAACAAATACCTAATACTTGAATAGTAATTGGGTTGTTATCTGCTAACGGATCTGTTATTAATTTTGCGTCTTTTTTTGAAAGTAATCCCATAAGATTATTTGTTTAAGTTTTTAAAATAAGGTACATACAACGACAAGTCTCCTTTAATCATTGCTGCTACACCATCACCAGTTATTGTTGCTCCAGCAATAGCGTCTACTTCATTATCTGTCTTATCTTGGTTAGTTGGGTCAGCATTACTTTTTGACACTGCAACACCTTTAAAGTTTCCTTGGCTATCCAATAAATGCTCACCAATAAAGTCGTCCATAAAATAACGTTCTTTAATGTTTGCACCTAAACCTGGAGTTTCTCCTTTATGGTCAAAATAAGCACCTTGTATCACCATGTTTTCGTCCATAGCTATATATGCCCAAACAGCATCCCAAAGCCCTTTACCTCTTATTGGAGCGATGTAGTACGTTTTACCGTCTTTTTCTCCTACAAATAATGGCAATCTTCTTTTAGAAGCATCTCCTTTAGCTTTTTCTTTTTTGATATCAATTAAGTAAGCTTCATCATTTTCGGTTACATCACCATTTAAAATAACATATTGTTTTGTGATGTATTTGTTAAATAATTCTGGTGCTACATCAGTAGATACAAAGTTTGCACTACTCTCGTCATTTTCATTTACACCCATTGCATATAGGATGTTTTGCTGCATTTCCAACTCAACATTTTTTGTAATTGTAGGTTTAAGTGATGCTGCTGTAAAAGCTAACAAAGCACCTACTACTACTACCATTCCTATGGCAAACAATACTGTATATACGTTGCTATCTGTTTTATTACTCATTTTAAGCTGTTTTTGCTTTTAAACGTTTCATTCTTCTTTTCACATTTCCTTGAACCACGTAGTGATCAATTGTTGGTGCAAACACATTCATTAATAGAATTGCAAGCATTACACCTTCTGGATATGCTGGGTTGAATACTCTAATTAATATTGAAATGAATCCGATTAAGAATCCGTAAATCCATTTTCCTTTGTTGGTTTGTGAAGCCGTTACAGGATCGGTTGCCATAAACACAGTACCAAACGCAAACCCACCAATTAGTAAGTGATGCCAAAACTCAGTACTCATTAATCCATAAAACTTGCTTCCTTCTCCTATCCATCCTGCATCTACAACACCATTGAAAATTAATCCCATTGCCAATGCACCAAGTACAGATGACAACATAATTCTCCAGCTTCCTATTTTAGTAAAGATTAAGAATAAACCTCCTAAAAGAATTAATACTGCTGAAGTTTCACCTACTGAACCAGGAATTAATCCTGTAAACATATCCCAAACAGAATAGGTTATTTCTTTTCCTTGTGCTAAACTTCCTAAAATAGTTTCACCCGAAATAGCATCAAGATTCTCACCTGCAGCAATAGCTTTATCTCTTGCTACAGCGCCATGAACCCATACTTTATCTCCAGACATCCAAGTAGGATATGCAAAGAATAAAAAGGCACGAATAGTTAATGCAGGGTTAAGAATATTCATTCCTGTTCCTCCAAACACTTCTTTACCAATTACAACACCAAAAGCTACAGCAACTGCTAACATCCATAATGGTGTATCTACTGGTACAATTAGTGGCACAAGCATACCTGTAACTAAGTAACCTTCTTCTACTTCGTGACCTTTAATTACTGCAAAAACAAACTCAATTGCTAGACCAACTCCGTAAGACACAATTACCAGTGGTAATACTTTCCAAAGTCCTATTACTAAGTTATCCCAACTCCAAAATACAGAGTCAAAAAAACCTGTAGCTTGACTAATTTCTCCTAAAGCTAAATAATGTTGGTAACCAGCATTGAACATACCAAAAATTAAACATGGAATCAATGACATGATAACCGTGTTCATGGTACGCTTTAAATCGTCAGCTACTTTTATATGAGTACCACCATGAGTAGTCTCGTTAGGTAAGTATAAAAACGTATGTAATGCGTTAAACGCAGGCGCCATTTTGGTGCCTTTATACTTTTCTTTTAAGTTATGTAAATTACTTTTTAAGCTCATTATCCTATCTCTTTAAGCATTAAGTCTAAACCTTGTCTAATTATTTTTTGGTGTGGTTGTTTAGACACACAAATAAACTCTGTTAAGGCAAAATCTTCAGGTGCAACTTCATACATTCCTAAAGCTTCCATTTCGTCTAAATCTTGATACATACATGCTTTAAGAATTTGCATTGGATATATATCTAAAGGAAAAACCTCTTCGTAACTTCCTGTTACTACAAACGCACGATGTTCACCATTTGTGTTGGTATTTAAATCGTACTTTTTCTTAGGGTTTAACCAAGAAAACGTCATCGCTCTTGAAGTAGAAATCTTATTGAATACAGGTTTATTCCATCCAAAAAACTCGTAGTCATCACCTTCAGGAATAACCGTTACTGTATTACTGTAATAGTCTAGAGCACCATCTGGTTTAATTTGTTTTCCTGACAATACGTTTCCTGATATAATACGGTCATTACCATCTTTATCAACACCATTGTCATAAACCATAGTTGCTATTTCGCTTCCTATTTTTGTTTTAAAATATCTTGGTTTTTTAACCGATGATCCAACCAAAGCAACAATACGCTCTGCATTGAATTTACCAGTTAATAACAATTCACCAATAACAACTAAATCTTGTGGATTAATCGTCCAAACTACTTCACCTTTGTTTATTGGGTCAATTTTATTGATTTGAGTACCAACGTTTCCTGAAGGATGTGGTCCTGACACTTTATGTAGTGTAATACCTGATAATCCTGCAAGTGGTGAATTGGAATTTTTACCAACCGACACGTGTACTTGTCCTTCAGTTAATTTCCCTAAAGCTGTTATTGCTGCTTGCATTTCAGCTTCTTTACCTTGAAGTACATAATCGTAGTCTGCTGCTAAAGGAGCTGATGCGTAACCTGATACAAATATCGCTTTAGGCGACTTGTTTGGGTTTGCAATAACATCGTAAGGACGTTGTTTAATAAATGGCCAACAACCAGAAGCTAACAAGTGTGCTTTCACTTTATCAGCATCGGCAGCATCTAAATTAAACTTACCAAAGTCAACATACGTTTGCTCTTTGTCTGCTTGAATTTTAATTGCCATAATTCGTCTTCTCTCTCCACGAGCAACCTCAACAACTTCACCAGAAACAGGAGACACAAACTTCATGTCTTCGGCATCTTTGTTGTAAAATACAGTTTCACCTGCTTTAACTTTAGTGCCTTCTTTTGCTACAAGTTTAGGAATTATGCTATGGAAATCTTCTGGCCTGATAGTGCAGTAATTGCTGATAATGGCATTTTCTGTCGTTTTCTCAGCGTCACCTTTAAGGTTTATGTTCAGACCTTTTTTAATCTTAATGTCGTTTGACATATGTTTGATATTGAAATTAATTGTCTAAAAAATCGCTGCAAATTTACGAATTAATAGCTAAAAATAATTTGAAAACACCTCAAGTTATTTATTTATATCAATTCTAAATAACAAAAATTAATTAGGCATAAAATTTGTGTATCTTTACAGAGACAACCGTATAATTTTGATGACAAAGACCATACAGCTTTTAATATTTTTAATTTGCCTACCTCTTTTAACTTTTGGGCAAATTGAAGAAACCAATCCTCCTGAGTATATTAGCACTATAACTTTTAAAGGAAACACCTCTGAAAGTCAACTGCCTATACTCCGTTTAGGCGAGCCTTTAATACTAGAGTTTGATGCTTTAAATGGTGATGAGGCCGATTTTTACTACGAAATAGTGCACTATAATTTTGATTGGACGCCTTCTCAACTGGTAAAGTCTGAATACCTAAGTGGTTTTGACAACCAGCGTATTCGCGATTATGAAAACTCTTTTAACACGTATCAAATTTATTCGCACTACAAGCTTCAAATACCAAACGCGCAAACTCGTGGTATTTTAAAAAGTGGTAACTACATGATTTTTATATATGATGATTATGATGAGTTGATGTTTTCACGAAAATTTATGGTTTATGAAGATATTGTAAACGTTGGTGTTACTATAAAACGCTCAAGAGATGTAAAATTCATTAACGAAAAACAATCGGTTGATTTTGTAATTGCGACCAATAATGTCAATTTCAACAACCCAATGGAAACCATAAAAACGCTAGTCATTCAAAATAATAATTTAAATACAGCTATCTCAAACCTAAAACCACAATATGTTTTAGGAAATGAACTCATGTATAGATACAATACAGAATCTAGCTTTTGGGCTGGAAATGAATATTTGTTTTTTGAAAACAAAGATGTTAGGGTTGCCAACGTTGGCGTACAGTTTATTGACCTCAAGGAGATTTACCACAACTACCTGTTTACAAATGAAGAGAGAGCTAGCAGACCATACACTTATAATCCTGATATTAACGGTAATTTTCTTATAACAGCTGTAAATACTGACAATGTTACCATTGAAGCCGATTACACTATGATGCATTTTTCATTGCTTTACCCTGAGCTTTTAGACGGAAAATCCATATACGTTTATGGTAATTTCAACAACTACGCGTTAGACAACATGAATAAAATGGTTTACAATCCTGAAGCTGAAGTTTACCAAACCTCATTTAAGCTTAAACAAGGATTCTACAACTATAAATATGTTGTAGTTGACGACAAAGGAACTCTAGATGAAGGTGCAATAAGTGGAAACTTTTACCAAACCGAAAACAACTACAAAGTACTAGTGTATTATAGAGATTTGGGTGCGCGTTTTGATAGGTTGATTGGTTTAGGAGAAGGTACTTCAGTGAATATTTCCAATTAAATAGAAGACACTCTTTTGCTAGAAAGGATTTCTCCTTTGTAAGTATCGTAGCTTAGATTTTTTTTGATAAAGGTCTTTGACTGTTCATCAAAATAACTGCAAGATTCTATAGGTTTTGCATAAAGATGCAAGCTAATTGTTCTTCCTTTTGAATTGTTTTTTAACTTATGCAAACCAATTGCATCATTAATATAAGCTTGTTGTTGATTAGCTATTCTTCGAATTCCTTTAGGTTCAACGTCGTCATTTTCATGCTTCTGGTACTGCACTTCTTCTATTTCGCCTTCTATTAAATACATCCAGCACTCTTCACCACTATGACAATGTATTGGTGTTTCTTGACCAGCTTCCCAACACAATAAAATCAATTCAAAATTGTCGCTTTTATAAATACCATTTCTAACATACTTTTTAGTTGACCAGTTTAGATATTCATCTAACACATTTTTATCTAAAACTAAATTTTTAAAAATGGTTTTGTAATTATCCTTTGAAGATTGAGACAAAGCATTTATTAATTCATTTAAAGTAAATATAGGTTTCAATAGCTATAAATTTAAATTTTAATATTTTTAATGTTTCTTGAAGTCCTTAAAGCCAATTAGCCCAATTTATGAATAAAGATTTAAAATTGTTTAATGAGTTAGCAGAAATCCTTCTTAAAGAAGAAAAACAACAACCTGTAGCAAAACCTATAGACACTGATAAGCTCTATAAAACTTTAGACCTTTCGCTCAATGAACACCCAAGTTTAGACGAAGACTTAAAAAAAACATTACTAGAAATTATAAAAAGTACTCCTAAAACTGCTTCAACATCGTTTTTCAATCAGCTTTTTGGCGGCCGAATGAGTAAAGCTACATTAGGTGATTTGTTAGCTGTTATGCTTAACAACAGTATGTACACTTATAAAGTTGCAGGACCGCAAGTTGGTATTGAAAAAACCATATTACATAACATTTGCGATATAATTGGATATGACAAGTACAGCGATGGCACTTTTGCTCCTGGTGGCTCTATGAGTAATTTTATGGCTATGGTAATGGCTAGAGACAAACATAACAGCACTGTAAGAACTGCTGGCGTAAACAACAAAATGATTGTTTATACTTCAGAAGTTTCACATTACTCCATTAATAAAAATGCTGCATTAATGGGAATTGGAAGAGACCAAGTAAGACAAGTTAAGGTTAATGCTGAAGGACAAATGCTTGCTAGCGACCTTGAACTTAAAATCAAAGAAGATTTAGCAAACAACAACCAACCCTTTTTTGTCAATGCTACAGCAGGCACAACGGTTTTAGGTGCTTTTGATAACGTTGAGGAAATAAGCCCTATTTGTAACACATATAATTTATGGTTACACCTTGATGGTGCTTATGGAGGATCGGTTATTTTTAGTAAAAAGTACAAACACTTAGTGAGTGGTATTGAAAAAACAGATTCGTTTAGCATCAATGCTCATAAAATGCTAGGGACACCTCTAAGCTGTTCGATAATTGTTGTTCAGGATAAAAAATATTTAAATCAGTCATTTTCTAACGATGCAGAATATTTATACCAAACTGATGGTGATGATTTCAATTTAGGAAAAACATCATTGCAATGCGGAAGGAGAAATGATGCTTTAAAATTTTGGACACTATGGAAATCGGTTGGCACTACTGGTTTAGAAAAAATAGTTGATAAGCAATTTGAAATAGCCGATTATGCTAGAGATTATATAAAAGCGCATCCTGACTATACACTTTATAGTTTTGAAGACTCCATATCAGTTTGTTTCAATTACAAAACTATTGATGCCAAAACACTTTGTACCAAACTTTATGAAAGTGCAGAATTAATGGTAGGCTATGGTTCTTTTAACGACACTGACTTTATTAGGCTCGTTACCATAAACAGTTCTATTGATAAAAACGATATCTCAAACTTTTTCAAATCCTTAGAAACGTTCGTTAAAACTGAAAATTTAGCATAACAAAGAAAAAATAGTGTTAAGTTGTTAAAAATTAGTCTATTTGTTGTGAAATAATAGCGACTAAAAGAAAATATTATTATATTTAACAACTATCATTGTTCTAATCCCCACATGGTACAACAAGTTACAAGCGGAATAAAAATTTCAGTAGAGACAACCTTTGAGGGCACTTTTTATAAAAATTATAAAGTGCATTTTGCTTTTGGGTACAAAGTAACTATTGAAAACCAAAGTAAAGATTCAGTTCAGCTTAATTCCAGATACTGGAAAATAATGGACGCATTAAACAATACCGAAATTATAGAAGGTGAAGGTGTTATTGGCAAGAAACCTGTTTTAAAACCAGGAGAATCGCACACATACAATTCTGGATGTTTACTAACCTCTCCTTTTGGCGCAATGCAAGGCTACTACAACATGGTAAACTTTACCAACACCAATAAGTTTAAAGTTATTATTCCTTCTTTTAAGCTAAGCGCTCCTTTTGCTCTTAATTAGTACTTTTTAAGAAAATCAAATTTATAAACAACTTGGTTTTGCTCAACATGAAAAAACTTACAGTTTGAGTAATGTATAAATTCATATTCTAAGGTAGAATCAAATCCTTTTTGGTTAATAATATAAATACCATCAACATCAATAGTTCCGTAAGGCGAAATTCTTCTAAAACGATATTCCATCTCGTTAGTGAAATCATGTAATTCAAACCAAGCTCCAGCTGCAATACCACTTAACCATTGCGCATGATCTTCTTTTTCAGCATTGTGTTTAGGTTCTATAGTTCCTATTACACTAGGATTATAACCTTTCAGCCTATCTAAAAACAAACGTCTATTTTCTTTACCTACTGTAGAATTAAACTTTGAAATCGCTCCAGTTTCTGAAACCAAAAACACATCTCCAACAGTTTTAGCAAGTACAACATTACCTATTGTGCTTGGTGTAAACCATTTAGATTTTATCAATTTCTTTTTAATTGACTTATTAGTGACACTCGCAATTAGTGCATCGGTCACAAAACGCGCACAATTACAAGCCTCTTTAATAAAAGCAGCATAACGTATAAAATGTTTGTTTTGCATTTTAGTAATATGTGTTCGCGCCAAATCATAATTCACTTCATCACAAACCGAAGCATACAATGTTCCATCACCATGAGTTAGCTTAGGATGTGTTCCTAAAAATTGAAGAATCTCATCTAGGTTAACTATTGTACCATTTTCTATTATAGCCTCTAAAGGAAATCTTAGTTCGTGATCGGTATCCATCCCTCTAACCCTACCATTAGGTTCAGAAGTAATATATCTACCAAAATCATGATACTCCAATACTCCAGTAGCTTTGTCAATAAGTACCAAGGCTGCATGACCAGCACGCACATGTGTTTTACTTCCTATTCCTATATATTTTAAAAGAGGCGAATACCACTCTTCTGCATGAGATACAATGGTTTCAGGATAAGCAAGCGTTAAAATTATTCCGCTATTAATCATTCATTAGGGATTTCTGTTGAAACATGAACACATTTGTCAAAAATAAAGCAAACAACTTACAAAAAAATAACCAATACTTTAACTTCGATTTAAAAAAGCATCTTCATTTAAGTCCTTAAAAAATTGTAACTTTGCACATCAAAAATTTATACCATAAATCATTAAAATAAAATCATGGGAAAAGGATTCTTTAACGTACCAATAGCTGTAAACGAACCTGTAAAATCGTATGCTCCAGGATCTCCTGAAAGGGAAGCTGTTTTAAAAGCATACAAAGAAATGTTCAGTAGCAAAGTAGATGTACCTTTATATATCAACGGAAAAGATGTTGAAACAGGTAACACCAGAACCATGTCGCCTCCTCATGATCATCAACATATTGTGGGAACGTATCATTTAGCTGAAAAATCTCACGTAGAAGAAGCTATAGCAACTGCACTTGAAGCAAGAAAAACGTGGTCTCAACTACCTTGGGAACATCGTGCTGGTATCTTTTTAAAAGCTGCCGAATTAATCGCAGGTCCTTACAGAGCCAAAATAAATGCTGCTACAATGATAGCGCAATCTAAAACAATTCACCAAGCAGAAATTGATTCGGCTTGTGAACTGATAGATTTCTTACGTTTTAATGTTCAGTTTATGACTGACATTTATATGGACCAACCAGAAAGCACAAGCGATGCTTGGAACCGTATTGAATACCGTCCGTTAGAAGGATTCACTTACGCAGTTACACCATTTAACTTTACTGCTATTGCTGGAAACTTACCAGCTTGTATGGCTTTAATGGGAAATGTTGTTGTTTGGAAACCAAGTGATAGCCAAATTTACTCTGCAAAAGTTATCATGGATGTATTTAGAGAAGCTGGTGTTCCTGATGGTGTTATCAACGTTGTGTTTGGAGATCCTGTTATGATTACTGATACAGTAATGGCTAGTCCTGATTTTTCTGGATTACACTTTACAGGTTCTACACACGTTTTTAAAGACCTTTGGAAACAAATAGGAAACAACATTCACAACTACAAAACCTATCCAAGAATTGTAGGTGAAACTGGAGGAAAAGATTTCATCGTTGCCCACAAATCTGCAAATGCTAAACAAGTAGCAACTGCTATTGTTCGTGGTGCTTTTGAATTTCAAGGACAAAAATGTAGTGCAGCATCTAGAGCTTATATTCCTTCAAACCTTTGGGAAGACGTTAAAAACTTTGTAATAGAAGATGTTAAATCATTTAAAATGGGTTCTCCAGAAGATATGAGCAACTTTATTACAGCTGTTATTCACGAAGGCTCGTTTGATAAATTAGCAAAGTATATTGATGGTGCAAAAGCTGATGCAGACGCTGAAATTATTGTAGGTGGAAACTATGACAAGTCTAAAGGATATTTTATTGAGCCAACAGTTATAGTGACTACAAACCCAAAATACACAACCATGTGTACAGAATTATTTGGTCCTGTAATTACAATTTATGTATATGATGAAAACCAATATTCTGAAACTTTAAAATTAGTTGACGAAACTAGCGAATACGCATTAACAGGTGCCATTTTAGCAACAGACAGATATGCTATTGATGAGGCTACAAAAGCATTACAAAATAGTGCAGGTAACTTCTATATCAATGACAAACCTACAGGAGCTGTTGTTGGTCAACAACCTTTTGGTGGCGCAAGAGCATCAGGAACCAATGACAAAGCTGGTTCTGCTCAAAACTTATTACGTTGGGTATCACCAAGAATGGTAAAAGAAACTTTTGTAACTCCTACAGATTACAGGTATCCATTTTTAGGATAAGAAATACTATTTTTCAAGACTATAAATCCTCAAACCTTACCGTTTGAGGATTTTTTTTGCACTTCATCCTAAAACATTAAATAACACCTCTTTAACCAAATGTAACTTTGTATCTTGAAGGCATTAATTCAAATTAATTATCCATGATGAAAAATTACTTTTTGCTATTATTAGTATTTCCTCTCTTTGTTCAAGCTCAAACTGTAGAGTTTGAATCTTCAATTACTGCCGATTTATCAGCCTATTCAGGAACTGCAAGTTTTGCTGGATTAGGTGAATATGAAATATTTCCTGATTTTGTTGACGGAATACTTGATAAACCCATTATTCTTGTAGATGGATTTGATCCAGGAGACACAAGAGATATTAATGGTCTTTACAGCTTATTAGATTTCACAGGAACTAGTGGTGCTCAAAATCTTGCTGATCTTGTTAGAGCTGAAGGTTTTGATGTTGTAGTTTTAAACTTTCCACAATATTTGAGATTATCTGATAATACATTGCTAAATGTTGATGATGCTACCGATACCAATGCTGATATGGTTATTGATGAGTTAGATTACCCTGGAAGCACATTAATTGATGGTGGAGCTGATTTTATGGAACGTAACGCTATGCTTCTAGTGGAATTAATCAATACACTTAACGCTAATAAAGTAGGCGAAGAAGAACTGGTTATTATTGGTCCAAGCATGGGAGGATTAATTTCAAGATACGCATTAAACTACATGGAAAACCAAACTATTGACCACGAAACAAGACTTTGGATTTCTTTTGACGCACCACACCATGGAGCTAATGTTCCTTTAGGATTTCAACACCAATTTAACTTTTTAGCTTTTGGTCTTGGAGAAGATTTAAACGTTGCTGAATTACAACCAGTAGTAAATGGTCTATTAAAATCATCAGCCGCAAGACAATTATTGGTTGATCATTTAGAACCGCATTTAGCATCAGGTAGCGACGTAGAGTTTGACCCAACAAAGCTTCTTCCTGAGCCACATCCTTTTAAAATAATATTTGATGCCAATATAAACAGCTTAACTCCAACAGGATTTCCTCAAAACACTAGAAATGTATCTATTATAAACGGTAGCGGAATAGGATCTCCTTACAAAGCAAAAGATGGTGTTACTAATGTTACTCCAGGATTTACGGTAATTGACGATACTTTTAATGTTCCTGACGCACCTCTTCCTACGACAGCACAAATTGGCGTTAACTTAACTCCAGCAACAGTTGATGGAAGTCAATTAATTAGTAAAATATTAGTTGAAGCTAATTTCTTTGGAACCATAACAATTTTTGATATCGAAGTGAATGCACAAGCTCCTAGCTTTTCAGATGGTGTTGATGCTGCTTCTGGTGGGCTTTTTGACTTAGGTGGCTTTACTGATGGTTTAGGCTCTGAAGGTTTAGTTGGCGATTTTATTGCTGCCTTACAAATTGATAAATTCAACTTTATACCATCTGTAAGTGCGATGGCTTTAGAGTCAACCAACAACGAAATTAACTGGTATCACAACATCAATCTAAGCAACGACAGTACAGAAGACACTACAAACAGCACACCTTTTGTTAACTGGTACATGCCAACAGATAATGAAAATCATGTTCAATTAACTGAAGCAAATGTACTTTTTGCATTAGATGAAATTATGCCTGAAACATTATCAAACTCTGAATTTGATAATGTAGCTACACTAAAAATTGGTAAAAACCCAATTGATCACGAGTTATTAATTTTAAGCAATTCAACCGTTAATGACGCTACAATATCTTTAATTGATATTACTGGAAAATTAGTTTATAATACCACAAACACAACGTTAAATAGCAGAACTACTATTCCTTTAAATTTAGACTCTGGAGTGTATGTTTTAAATATTGAAAATAAAGAAGGTATCAGTTACAAAACAAAAATTGCAGTTAAATAACTTCAAAACTTATAGAAATAAAAAAAAAGCCGAACGTTGCGTTCGGCTTTTTTTTATCCTTTAAACTTCATTGGCAAATGCACCACTTTTTTGGTTTCAAAAAAAGGTTCAGAATAAAATTCAGTTAAATCATACAAGGTTGCCGTTCGGTAATCTTTTAACTCTTCTGATAAATCACCTCCTTTAAGATATAAGATTCCATTCTTCAAATTGTGATTCTGTGTTTTAGCAATTTTACCTTTTACCCAATGTACAAAAGTAGGCATAGCAGCTACAGCTCTACTTACAATAAAATCATAGGTATCATTAATTTCTTCAACGCGAGTATGAGTGGTTTTCACATTAGTTAATCCCAATCCTTCCACAACTTCATCAACCACTTTAAGCTTTTTAGCAATACTGTCTACCAAATGAAATTGAGTTTCAGGAAACATAATTGCCAAAGGAATTCCAGGAAATCCACCTCCTGTTCCAACATCCATAACTTTTGATCCTGCTTTAAACTCTATCACCTTTGCAATAGCTAAAGAATGAAGCACATGCCTTAAATACAGTTCATCAATATCTTTTCTTGAAACTACATTTATTTTAAGGTTCCAATCTTGATACAATGATTCTAGTTTTTGGAATTGCTGAATCTGATCTTCAGATAGATCTGGAAAATATTTCAGTATTAACTGCATTTTATTCAATTTTCAACAAAAGTATACATTTTTGTGTGGATATTTTTAGCATTTATATAACTATGTCGCAGCTTTTATTATTTATATTTGCTCCTTGATATGCGTTGGCCCTAAACTTTGCATACTCAAAAAAAACTAATAGCATGACAAATCAAACATTATCATTTTCAAGAAAAGATCCCGCAAAATTTTTTAGAACCCTAAACAAGCGCGTAAACGACTACTTTAAAGAGAACGATATAAAACGTACTGGTAACTGGAAAATTTGGGTTAAAACTGTGGTGATGTTCACTCTATTCTTACTGCCTTATTTTTTAATTCTCACAATAAGCAGCATTCCTGGTTGGGCTCAATTATTATTAACTGTAGTTATGGGAATTGGTATGGCAGGAGTTGGAATGAACGTAATGCACGACGGTAACCATGGTTCATTCTCTAACAAAGAGTGGGTAAACCGCTTAATGGGAAGTAGTATTTACATTTTAGCAGGTAATGTGTATAACTGGAAAGTTCAACACAACGTATTACACCACACATATACTAATATTCATGGGCATGACGAAGACTTAGAAGCTGGACGTATTTTAAGATTTTCTAAACATGCAAAGTGGTACAAGCACCATAAATTTCAGCATTATTATTCTATTTTACTATATGGACTACTTACTATAAATTGGGCAATTACTACCGATTGGCAACAGATGAAACGTTATATGAAACGTAAACTGTCTTATGGTAAATTTCCAAACCCTGTAGTAAACTGGAGCAAACTTGTAATTTCAAAAATTATTTATGTTAGCATATGGATTGTATTACCTATGTTGATTTTGGATATTGCTTGGTGGAAAATACTTATCGGATTTTTTGTAATGCACTATGTTGCAGGATTAATTTTAAGTGTAGTATTTCAATTAGCTCATGTTATGGATGAAGCTGAAATGCCTCTTCCTGAAGAAAACGGAACCATGAAAAATACTTGGGCAATTCATCAACTTAAAACCACAGTTAATTTTGGAACAAAAAACAGAATTGTAAACTGGTTTACAGGTGGATTAAACCATCAAGTTGAGCATCATATTTTTCCTCACATTAGCCATGTGCATTACACCAAAATCTCTAAGATTGTAAAGGAAACAGCAAAAGAATTCAATTTACCATACAAAGAATATAAGACAACAAGAAAAGCGATCATTGCTCATTTTAAATTTTTAAAAGAAATGGGAATGAAGCCTTCATTACAGCAAGCTTAATTAAAAAACGTAAATGAACAACCAACTATCCGACAGAATTAACAGCCTACCAACTTCTGCAACGTTGGCAATGGCTGCAAAAGCAAGAGAACTAAAAACCAAAGGTATTGATGTTATTGGGCTAAGTCTTGGAGAACCAGATTTTAATACTCCAGATTTTATCAAAGAAGCAGCAATACAAGCCATAAACGACAACTACAATTCCTACACTCCTGTAGACGGTTATGTAGAGTTAAAAGAGGCTATTTGCTTAAAATTCAAAAGAGATAATAACTTAAACTACTCACCTAACCAAGTGGTAGTTTCTACTGGTGCAAAACAATCAATTGCTAATGTAGCTCAAGTACTTTTAAATCCTGGTGACGAAATACTTTTACCAGCTCCTTATTGGGTAAGCTACTCTGCAATTGCAACACTTTGCGAAGCAACTTATAAAGAGATTCCTTCTACTATTGAAAACGATTTTAAAATCACTCCTCAACAGTTAGAAGACGCAATTACACCAAAAACCAAAATGGTGTTTTTCAACTCTCCTAATAACCCAAGTGGTAGCATTTATTCTGAAGAAGAATATAGAGCTTTAGCTAAAGTTCTTGAAAAATACCCAGATATTTTCATCCTTTCTGATGAGATTTATGAGCACATAAGCTATGGTGCAAAAAACTTTAGTTTTGCTGCTATACCAAGCATGTACGATAGAACAATTACCGTAAATGGTGTTGCTAAGGCATTTGCAATGACAGGTTGGAGAATAGGATATATTGGAGCTCCTGAATGGATTGCTAAAGCTTGTAACAAAATGCAAGGTCAAATTACATCAGGCGCTAACTGTATAGCTCAACGTGCTGTAATTACTGCGCTTACAGAGTCTCCTGAAAGAGTACAGTATATGGTTGATGAATTTAAAACCAGAAGAGGCCTAATGCTAGACTTATTAAATGATATTGAAGGTTTTAAAACTAATGTGCCAGAAGGCGCTTTTTACGTATTTCCTAATGTATCTTACTACTTCGGGAAGACTTTAAAAGGAAAGACAATTAACAATGCAACAGATTTTTCTTTATTCCTATTAGAAGAAGCTCACGTTGCAACCGTTACAGGAGAAGCCTTTGGAAATTCTGATTGTATTAGAATATCTTATGCTGCTTCACAAGAACAAATAAAAGAAGCTATAAAACGCATTAAAACTGCATTAAGCTAATAATAGCTGACAAAATATACAATTAATAAAAAATCCGCTTGTTAAGCGGATTTTTTTCATCTTACTATAAAGTATATAAACAAACTCAACAGTATAGTAAAAAGTATTGCAATCTTAATAAAACGCTGTTTACGTTCTTTTATTAATCGTTCTTTTATCTCTTCTAAAACCTCAGGTGTAGCTTCAGGGAAATCATATTCAGTTTTGCGTTTATTATCATAACCTCCTAAGGTTTTCTTAAACTTATCACGTTTGTTGCGCATTTTCTCATTATTTTTGAGAATAGTAATCATAGATTGCGCAGATCCTCCAAAGCCCATAATTTCTAGGTTTTAAAATGTTAATACTAAACTATACAATCCCTCTTCAATAGTTTTATACTATTGAATATATAAAGGGTAAAAAGTCAGTTTTGTGTTTAGCTTACAAAAGCTGTAAAGTTCATATTCTGCGTTAAGCCTACAGAATCGCTGTTAGAAGAACAACAAAAACAGAAAGTTTTAATATTGTCGCTACGCTAGAAGTTTTAATAAACTGTCGTGTTTTGATACGATGTTTGTTTCCGAAAATAGTATTAGAGTTTAGCGCTTTTAAATTTCTCTTTACTATTTGTTTGTAGTTAGAATTAAGTAATCCTTCTTGTTTCTCAAAACCCTGTTTGGGATGAGGTTCTAAATCTTGTACTGTTAAAACTAATTCCATAATTTTTTGGTTTAATTGGTTACACATATATGACGCATGACAAAATATTTTGTTACACTACAAAACCTTAAAACCTTAAAATTCAACACATAAAACTCATTAAAAGCCTTATAAAATCTAATGTTTTTAGAATTTTATTTTTTTATGAAATTTATCTATTTCTCCAGAAAAAAGGTGTTAGTAATATTAAAACTGTAAACAGTTCTAAACGTCCAATAAGCATTAAAAAAGATGCCCACCATTGTGCTAAAAGCGGTAAAGCTGCATAATTATTTACTGGACCAAAATTTCCTAAAGCTGGTCCAACATTACCTAAACTAGAAGCTGCCAAACCAATGGAAGATTCAAAATCTATTTGAAACATTGAGAAGACCAAAGCACCAACAATAAAAGACAACATATACAAAATGAAAAAACCAAGTATGTTGAATACAATCTCACCTTGTATTGATCTTTTATTATATCTAACAGGAAGAATCGCATTAGGATGCAATGCGCGTTTAAACTCTAAAAAACCGTTTTTAATTAAGATAAGATGTCTAACCACTTTAACACCACCAGATGTACTACCTGCTGAACCACCTAAAAACATTAACCCAAAAAAGAAGACTACCAAAAATGGCGACCAAAGTGTATAATCAGCTGTAATAAAACCTGTAGTAGTCACAACACTCAATACCTGAAACAACGCATGCCTAAAACTGCTTTCAGCCTTTCCCCAAACCATTGGATGCTCAATAGAAGACAATGATGCATCAGCATTAAAATAGATGATTACTGCTGCGATAATTGTAAAAATAGCAATGAATTTAAAGTACAATTTAAACTCTTCATCTTGAATTGCCTTTTGCACTTTACCCTTAAATGCAAAGTAGCTCAACACAAAGTTTGTCCCTGCCAAAAACATAAACACAATAATAATGTATTGAATAATAGGTTGTCCATTCCAGTAAGCAACACTAGCATTTTTAGTAGAAAATCCACCTGTTGACAACGTACACATAGAATGATTTAACGCATCAAAAAACGACATTCCTGCTACTTTAAGTAAGATAGTTTCAGCAGCTGTATATCCAAAATAAATTAACCATAAACGCTTAGCTGTATCAGTAATTCTTGGGTGTAGCTTATCTGCACTTGGTCCTGGAGCTTCAGCAGCAAACATTTGCATACCTCCTATTCCTAATAAAGGTAAAATAGCAATTGCCAAAACTATAATTCCCATACCTCCAATCCAGTGCGTTGTACTTCTCCAGAACAACACACCTTTAGGCACAACTTCAATATCATTTAAAATTGTGGCTCCTGTAGTGGTATAACCAGACATGGTTTCAAAAAAAGCACTTGTAAACTGTGGAATGGTACTGGTTAACAAATAAGGTAACGACCCTGAAAGTGCCATTACTATCCAACCAAAAGCTACAACAATGTAACCCTCTCGTTTGTTCATTTCCTTTCGGTGATTCTTGGTGCCAACCATTAAAAACACACCTACTAAAAGCACTAAAGCACCAGATAACAATAGCTTTACTGTAACGCCATCTTTACAAATTAAACTTACCAATGCAGCCAACAGCATAAAACCACCATTACATAACAGTAATAATCCAAAAAAGTGAAAAATGATTTTATAGTTAAGTTTCATCAGTAGTTTTTTGTTTTGGCTTAATAAAAGAATTTTTCAACCTCAGCAATTACTCTTGGCAAAAAGCACACTACAACTCTATCTCCTTCTGAAATTTTAAAACTACCAAGAGGTATCAGTCCTTCACCATGCCTAATAACTCCACCAATAATTGCAGCTCTAGGAAAATCTAAATCCTTAATTAACTTATTGCAAATTTTAGAATTAGAGTTTACAACAAACTCCAACATTTCAGCATTCATATTGTTGAGCTTAGTCATAGCAACAACCTCGCCTTTACGTATGTATCTAAAAATATTGTTTGCAGCAAGAAGCTTTTTATTAATAAGTGTATCAATACCTATAGATTGCGAAAGCTGAAAATAATCCATGTTCTCAACCAAAGCTATAGTTTTTTTCACACCTCTAGATTTTGCAACCAAACACGACATGATGTTGGTTTCAGAATTACCTGTTACAGAAATAAATGCATCCATACTATCAATGTTTTCTTCTTCAAGAAGCTCAACATTTCTACCATCTCCATTTATAATTAATGCATTAGGAAGCTCATCGGCTAAGTCAAAAGCATTTTTCTTATCCTTTTCAATAAGTTTTACTTTAAACTTACCTACACATAAACTTTTTGTAGTTTGAAAACCAATTTTTCCACCACCAAGTATCATTACATTTTTTACTTCGGTTTTCACCTTACCCGAAAGTTCAAAAAGTTCTTGATCTCCTCCTTTTGAAGTAATAAATACTACTTTATCACCTTCTTTAAATTGAGTATCTCCTCTTGGAATAATTGTGTATTGTGTTCCAAAGCGTTGAATTGCTATTGGTACAAAGTGTAATTCTGAAAACGCTTCGGCAGCTTCTTTTACTGTTTTATCAACAAAAGCAGCAGTTCTTGAAAGCCTTAAACTTAGCATTGTTAGCGCTCCATCTTCAAACTCATAACTGTCATTAAACGCATACTGATTAAGCAAAAGCTCAATTTCAGAAGCCGCTAACGACTCTGGAGAAATCAACTCGTCAATACCAAATTTAGAGAACCCAACTTCTTCTTTTTGGTCTATAAATTCAGCATTAGAAATTCTTGCAATAGTACGTTTTGCACCTAATTGTTTAGCGAGTACGCTAGCAGTAATATTTGTAGTTTCAGAAGATGTTACAGCTATAAAAAGCTCTGCAGTATTGATTCTAGCATCTTTTAAAACAGCAATTGAAGTGGCATCTCCTTTTATTACTCTTATGTCTAAGTGATTATTGGCGTAGGTTAAACTCTCCTTATCAGAATCTATAAGTGTAATTTCTTGCGACTCATAGGATAATAATTTTGCCAAATGAAACCCTACCTCACCTGCTCCAGCAATAATTATTTTCATTGGTTTGAATATTCAAAAAAACAAGCAAATATAGTATAAATTTGCATTAGCAATGTTTGTTTTTAGTTTATAATTGTGTTACCCTTTAAAGGTACGGATATTTGAGGCATAATTAAAATCTCAAATAATCATATTATTTAATACTAATGTATTGTCATATATTTGCCAAAAAAAATAATGACTGTAAAAATTAAGCCATATAAAGATAGTGACCTGAACAAAAAGCAACAGGTTACTAAAATGTTTGATACTATCTCTAAAGATTATGATGGACTTAATAGAGTTATTTCTTTTGGCATTGATATAAAATGGCGAAATAAAGTAGTTGATATTGTATCAAAATCTAAACCTAACACTATTCTTGATATTGCAACAGGTACTGGAGATTTGGCTATTAGCCTAACCAAAACTAATGCTAAAGAAATTATAGGATTAGACATTAGCGAAGGTATGCTTGAAGTTGGAAAGCAAAAAATAGCTAACAAGCAACTTGATGACACTATTAAAATGATTATTGGTGACTCTGAAAACTTACCATTTGACGATAATACTTTTGATGCCATTACAGTTGCCTTTGGCGTGAGAAACTTTGAAAACCTTGATAAAGGACTTTCTGAGATTTTACGAGTTTTAAAACCTAACGGAACATTTGTAATTCTTGAAACATCAGTTCCTACTAAAACGCCTTTTAAACAAGGCTATAAATTTTACACTAAATATATTTTACCTACTATTGGAAAAATATTTTCAAAAGACCGTTCAGCTTATTCATATTTAAGCGAATCGGCTTCTATTTTTCCACATGGTGAAGCTTTAAACAATATTTTACGTAAAAATGGGTTTATAGATGTCAGTAATAAACCTCAAACACTTGGTGTTGCTTCAATTTATATAGCATCTAAATCTTAATATGAAAAAAACGCTTTTAATTTTAGTACTATTAATAGTAAGCCAAACGGCTTCTGCGCAGCTTTTTTCAAAAGAAAAAATAAAAAACAACGAGAACTTTGATAAGCAACGGTTAAGTTGGGGATTTTTTCTTGGGTTGAATAGTTATGATTTTCAGTTCAACTATGAGCAGGATATGGATGATATTCTTGTAGAATCTACTACTGGGTTTAATGTTGGCTTAATTTCTGACTTAAGATTAAATGAACACTTAAACCTTAGGTTTGAACCAGGTTTATTTATTACGCAACGTAATTTGCAATATAGCCCAAGTGCTTTTCAAGGGTTAGAGTACAATTCTTCTGATTTATTAAGAGAAGTTAAATCTACCTACGTTCATTTTCCTTTACTCCTTAAAGTATCCACAAAACGTATTAATAATTTTAAGCCTTTTGTTTTAGCTGGAGTATCCACTGCAATAAACCTATCTAGTAACGAAGAAAACCCTGACGATAATAGTGTAGGACAGTTTAGAACCAAAAAAAACATGGCTTTTTATGAGCTTGGTTTTGGGATTGATTTTTACTTGTTCTGGTTTAAATTCACTCCTTCAATTCGTGGTGTTTTTGCTTTTAATGATGAAATTGTAAGAGACACTGACCCAAATAGTCCTTGGACAAGTAATGTACACACCATGAAAACAAGAGGTGTGTTTATTAACTTTACATTTCAATAAATTACCTTTTAAATTCGCTTAAAAAAATTGAAGTTGCTGTAGCAACATTTAAGCTTTCGGTTGTTTGTAGATTTCCAAACCTTGGAATGCTTATTTTTTGATCGATAAGTTGTTCAATAGCTTTTGAAATTCCATTAGCCTCATTTCCCATTACAATAATGCCTTGTTTTGGCAACTCCATTTCATAAACATTCTTTCCGTCCATAAAGGTTCCAAATTTTGGCATTTTAGAATTTACTAAAAACGTTTCCAAATCAAGATAACTCACATTAACACGCGTTAACGATCCCATAGTTGCTTGCACTACTTTAGTATTAAAACAATCTACTGTAGCTTTACTACACAAAAGATCTTTAACTCCAAACCAATCGCAAAGTCTAATGATAGTTCCTAAATTACCAGGATCTCTAACATCATCTAAAGCCACTATTAAAGCATTTTCATTTATAGGGTTAGGTTTAGGAATTTTAAAAACAGCCAATGCAGTATTAGGTGTTTTTAAAGCACTTAGTTTTTTCAATTCAGCATCAGTTACTAAAACTGTTTGTTGCGTTGGTGCTTCAAAAATGGTTTCGGTAGTAAATAAGGTATGAAGTTCTAAACTAGAATTAAGAAACTCTTTTATACCTTTTACACCTTCTACAATAAAAAGTTGATGCTGTATTCTAAACTTTTTTTGACCTAAACTCGTAATTAATTTTATTTGGCTCTTTGTTAACATTAAAATGTATTTACTTTTGTTTTATTGTTAAAGCATTACAAAGTAATACTTTTTTGGACTAATTTTTGTTATGCTATCACAACATTAAAAACTGTAAATTTGGTTAAGTAATAAATCTTAATTGTTTCTGATTGAATAAAACACTTAAAAATATATTTATTTATATAGGTTTATCCTGCTTGGTAACGTCATGTAATGTTATGAAACGGGTTAAAAAAAGTGATTATCTTTTAACAGAAAACACTACAATTGTTAATGGCAAAAAAAACAATACCGAAGACATTAGCAACCTTTACTACCAAAAACCTAACGGAAAACTGCCTTTACTAGGAACTCCTTTAAGACTTCATATTTACAACCTAGCAAGACCTAATATTGATTCTATTTTACAGGAAAAAATATACAACAACCCAAGAAAAGTAGCTTGGAAAACTAAATTGCTATCCAGAAAACAACTTGAAAAAGATATTGAGTCGCGCAAAAACTTAAACCGATGGCTTAAAGAAACTGGTGAAGCTCCTGTGATAGTTGATGAAGTTAAAACTCAAAAAACTGCCACAAACCTAAAAAACTACTACTTTAGAAATGGTTGGTTTGATGTAAAAACATCTTATGAAATTGCAAAAGGCGAAGACCAACGCGCTAAAGTAACGTATAATGTAGAAACTGGAGACCCTTACATTATCGACTCTTTAAATGCTAAAATTAGCACTCCAATTATAGATTCTCTTTATCAACAAAAACTAAAAAAAGGATCTTTAATCAAAAAAGGCGAACGTTACATTGAAGACAACTTTAGTGGTGAACGAGAACGATTGACAACTGCTTTAAGAAACTCAGGCTTTTATCATTTTGGACAAGACTACATTTCTTATGACATTGATACAATTGGTACAAATAAAAAAGTAAACACCGATTTAGTTATAAAAAACAGATCTATAAGAAATGAAGACTCTACCAGCAGAGTTCCTTTTAAAGTTTACAAGATAAAAGAAGTTAATGTATTTACTGACTACAAATTTGAAAACAAAGATTTAACTTTAAAAGATTCTACAGACTACAACGGGTTTAACCTTTACAGTTTTGACAAGTTAAAATACAGACCCAAAACACTAACTGACGCTATTTTTATAACAAAAGGCGATGTTTTTAAAGATATTGACAGAACAAGAACCTATAGGTACTTAAGTAACCTTAACACATTTAGGTATCCAACCATTGACTACATTGAAAACGCTAATGACACAACATTAACGGTAAACATAATGTTGTCACCTGAAAAAAAATACAAACTTGGGTTTAGGTTTGATGTTACACAAAGTAATATTCAAACCATTGGGTTTTCTTTCAGTACAGGACTTAATATTAAAAATGTATTTAGAGGCGCCGAAACGCTAGAAATTTCTGCTCTTGGTTCGATAGGAGCTTCAAAAGATGCAGGAAATTCAAAAGACCAGTTTTTTGACATAAATGAGGTTGGAGCAAATTTAAGACTAACCATACCAAGATTATTTTTCCCAACAAATACCGAAAAAATAATCCCTAAATACATGACTCCAAGTACACGTATCAGTTTTGGAGCAACCAGTCAGCGTAATATAGGTTTAGACAAACAAACACTAAACGGAATATTTAACTACAATTGGTATCCTTCAACCAAAGTTACCAATAACCTAGACCTTTTTAATATTCAGTTTGTAAAAAACCTAAACACTGCCAACTACTTTGGTGTATATCAAAACTCATACAATAGATTAAATACAATTGCTCAAACCTACAACTCAAATGCTTCTTATTTAGATGAAGACGGAAATTTAACCTATCCTGAAGGAACAGATGGTTTTATTTCAGACGTATTAAACAACAACACAGCATTAACTCCTGATGATGATAACTATATTGATGTAAGCAACATTTCACAACGAGAGCAACGTTTAACTGAGGACAACCTTATTTTTTCTTCAAGCTTTAACTATACTAAAGACCGAAGAGAAAACATTTTTGACAATGATTTTTCAATTTTAAGATTCAAGTTAGAATTTGCAGGAAATCTACTGTCAAACCTATCTAAACTTACAGGAGCAGATAAAAATGAAAATGACCAATATGAGATTTTTGGAGTTGCCTTTTCTCAATACATCAAAGGTGAGTTCGACTATGTAAAACATTGGGATTTAGGCAAAAAAAACATATTTGCTGTGAGAAGTTACTTTGGTATTGCTGTTCCTTACGGAAACTCAAACAGTATACCTTTTTCAAAGAGTTTCTTTGCTGGTGGACCTAATGACAATAGAGCTTGGACAGCCTACAACTTAGGACCTGGAAGCTCAAAAACCACCAATGAGTTTAATGAAGCTAACTTTAAAATAAACTTAAGTATGGAGCAACGCTTCAATATTTTAGGAAATTTAAATGGTGCTTTATTTGTTGATGCTGGCAACATTTGGAATGTATTTGATAATGTTGAGGACGAAGATGCTATTTTTAGTGGGTTTAGCTCTTTAAAAGACATAGCTATTGGTTCTGGTTTTGGATTAAGATATGATTTCAAATTCTTTATTCTTAGAGGAGATATTGGCTTTAAAACCTACGACCCTTCATACAGTTTAGGCAATCGTTGGTTTAACGATTACAACTTTGGAAACGCAGTATACAACATAGGAATTAACTATCCTTTCTAAAAAAACACAAGCCTTAAAATCTACAACGTTTTAGTTAATTTCTTTGAATAACTAATTATAAATTAGCCTCTGTTTATTCAAAAATTGATTACTTTTGAAATAACAATTTCAATTTAAAAACTAAAAAATGAGTCACAATATCAAACCTGGAGTAGCAACAGGAAAAGAAGTTCAAGAAATTTTTAAACTAGCCAAAGAAAAAGGTTTTGCACTACCAGCAGTAAACGTTATTGGCTCTAATACTATAAATGGAGTATTGGAAACTGCTGCTGCATTAAACGCACCAGTAATCATTCAGTTTTCAAATGGAGGCGCACAATTTAACGCAGGAAAAGGCTTAAGCAACGAAGACCAAAAAGCTGCAATTGCTGGATCTATAGCAGGAGCTAAGCATGTTCATCAAATGGCAGAAGCCTATGGTGTTCCTGTAATTTTACATACTGACCACTGCGCAAAAAAACTATTGCCTTGGATTGATGGTCTTCTAGACGCTAGTGAAAAACATTTTGCTGAAACAGGAAAACCACTTTATAGTTCTCACATGATTGATTTAAGTGAAGAACCTCTAGAAGAAAACATAGAAATATGTAAGCAATACCTTGCTAGAATGAGCAAAATGGGAATGACCTTAGAAATTGAGCTTGGTATTACAGGTGGTGAAGAAGATGGTGTTGACAATACTGATGTTGACGATTCAAAATTATACACACAACCAGAAGAAGTTGCTTATGCTTATGAAGAGTTAAGCAAAGTAAGTAGCCAATTTACAGTAGCTGCAGCTTTTGGTAACGTTCATGGTGTTTACAAACCTGGAAACGTAAAATTAACTCCAAAAATCTTAAAAAACTCTCAAGAGTATATTTCTGAAAAATATGGTGTTGAACACAATCACATTGATTTTGTATTCCATGGTGGTTCAGGTTCTACAGTAGAAGAAATTAGAGAAGCTATTGGTTATGGAGTAATTAAAATGAACATTGATACTGATATGCAGTATGCATTTATGAGTGGAGTGAGAGATTACATGGATGAAAAATCGGAGTATTTAAAATCTCAAATTGGAAATCCTGAAGGTGATGATGTACCTAATAAAAAGTACTATGACCCAAGGGTTTGGTTAAGAAAAGGAGAAAACACTTTTGTTGAACGTCTAAAAAAAGCGTTTGAAGACCTAAATAATGTAAATACTTTATAACTTTGCACTCTAACTAACTTCTAATTAAAATTAATTTTAATGTCTTGGTTTAAGAGAAAAACAAAAGGTATAACAACAACTACCGAAGAGAAAAAAGACACTCCCAGAGGGTTGTGGTACAAGTCTCCTACTGGAAAAATTGTTGATACCGAAGAATTAGAAAGAAATTTCTACGTAAGTCCTGAAGATGATTACCATGTAAGAATTGGTAGTAAAGAATATTTTGAAATTCTTTTTGACGATAACAAATTCAAAGAATTAGATACTAAATTAGAGTCTAAAGACCCTTTAAAATTTGAGGATACCAAAAAATACCCTGACCGTTTAAAAGCAGCTCAGGAAAAAACAAAACTAAAAGATGCAGTACGTACAGCTGTAGGAAAATCTAAAGGAAAAGATTTGGTTATAGCGTGTATGGATTTTAGTTTTATTGGTGGTTCAATGGGAAGTGTTGTGGGTGAAAAAATAGCACGTGCTGCTGATTATGCTTTAAAAAACAACATACCATTCATGATTATTTCAAAATCTGGTGGTGCTCGTATGATGGAAGCTGCATTATCTTTAATGCAATTAGCTAAAACATCCGTAAAATTAGCACAATTAGCCGATGCTGGAATTCCTTACATCTCATTATGTACCGATCCAACTACAGGAGGAACAACAGCGTCTTTTGCAATGTTGGGAGACATTAACATTAGTGAACCAGGAGCTTTAATTGGTTTTGCAGGACCTAGAGTAGTGAGAGATACCACAGGACAAGAACTTCCTGAAGGTTTTCAAACCTCAGAGTTTTTATTAGAACATGGTTTCTTAGATTTTATATCGCATAGAAAAGATTTAAAGAATAAAATAAATCTCTACATAGACTTGATTACAAATCAACCTCTAAGAGCATAAAAAAAAGCGAGCCAAATGGCTCGCTTTTTTAATTAATTCTCTTGCAAATCACAAAAAAACACTATATTTGCCGCTTGAAAGAAAATCTTTCATATACATAACAATCATTTATAATAATATTAGCATGTATTTATCAAAAGAAGCAAAAGAAGAAATCTTCGCAAAACACGGTAAAGGAAAGAACGATACTGGTTCTGCTGAAGGACAAATTGCGTTATTTACGTACAGAATTAATCACTTAACAGAGCACTTAAAACAAAATCGTAAAGATTTTAATACTGAGCGATCGTTAGTAAAATTAGTAGGAAAGCGTCGTGCTTTACTAGACTACTTAACTAAAAAGGATATCATGAGATATCGTGCTATTGTAAAGGAATTAGGATTAAGAAAATAATCACAATTAAGAGGCTTCGCGCCTCTTTTTTGTTTTATAAACAACTCTTACGAAAGAGTATAACATTCGTAAAATAAGAAGCTAAATCCCAAAATAAAGTTTGGGGCAAAAGGTTTTTCATTGGTCACACAACAACTACAACAACACAACGACCATTGTTTAACATTGTACTAATATGCGCAAGTATTATTAGTATTAGAATTAAAAATTTTATGATTCCAAAAACTTACAAAGAGGTCATAGACCTAGGTGATGGTAGAGAAATTTCTATCGAAACCGGAAAATTAGCAAAACAAGCTCATGGTAGTGTTGTGGTGCAATCTGGAAAATGTATGTTATTATGTACAGTTGTTTCCAACTACAAGTCTGCCGATGTTGATTTTTTACCACTTACGGTAGATTATCGTGAAAAATTTGCAGCTGCTGGTCGTTATCCTGGTGGATTCTTTAAAAGAGAAGCAAGACCAAGTGATGGCGAAGTATTAACAATGCGTTTAGTTGACCGTGTGTTACGTCCATTGTTCCCAAAAGATTACCACAGCGAAACTCAGGTAATGATACAGTTAATGTCTCACGACCCAGAGGTAATGCCAGATGCAATGGCAGGTTTAGCTGCTTCTGCTGCTATTCAATTATCTGACATTCCTTTTGAAGCACCAATTTCTGAAGTTCGTGTAGGACGTATTAATGGTGAATTCATTATCAACCCTTCTTTATCACAATTAGCCGAGTCTGATATCGATATGGTAATTGGAGCCTCTGCAGATTCTGTAATGATGGTTGAAGGTGAGATGGAAGAAATCTCTGAAGAAGAAATGACTGAAGCTATTAAAGCTGCACACGAAGCTATTAAAGTTCAATGTGATGCTCAAATTAGATTAGCTGAAGCTTTTGGTAAAAAAGAAACTCGCGAATATGAGCCTGAAAGAGAAGATGAAGATTTAGCTAAGAAAATCCACGATATGGCATACGACAAAGTATATGCTGTAGCAAAAGGAGGATCTTCAAAGCATGAAAGAGGTGCTGCATTTGCTGAAATTAAAGAAGAAATTGTAGCTACGTTTACTGAAGAAGAACTTGAAGACTTTGGTGACTTAGTTTCTAAATATTACAGCAAAGCTGAAAAAGCAGCTGTAAGAGACTTAACTTTAAATGAAGGTTTACGTTTAGACGGTCGTAAAACTACTGACATCAGACCAATTTGGTGTGAAGTAGATTACTTACCATCAACACATGGTTCTTCAATATTTACTCGTGGAGAAACTCAAGCATTAGCAACCGTTACTCTAGGAACATCTAGAGAAGCAAACATGATAGACATGCCATCTTTTGAAGGCGAAGAGCGTTTTTACCTACACTATAACTTCCCTCCTTTTTCAACAGGAGAAGCAAGACCAATTAGAGGTACATCGCGACGTGAAGTAGGACATGGTAACTTAGCACAACGTGCACTTAAGAAAATGGTACCAGAAGATTGCCCATACACAGTACGTGTAGTTTCTGAAGTATTAGAATCTAACGGTTCGTCTTCTATGGCAACTGTTTGTGCAGGTACAATGGCACTTATGGATGCTGGAGTTCAAATGAAAAAACCAGTTTCTGGTATTGCAATGGGATTAATTTCTGATGCTGAAACAGGAAACTACGCAGTTTTATCTGATATTTTAGGAGATGAAGATCACTTAGGTGATATGGACTTTAAAGTTACAGGAACTGCTGATGGTATCACTGCTTGCCAAATGGATATTAAAGTAAAAGGATTATCATACGAGATTTTAGTTAAAGCATTAAAGCAAGCTCGTGATGGTCGTTTACACATCTTAGAAAAACTTACTGACACTATCGCTACTCCAAATGCAGATGTTAAAGGTCATGCACCAAAAATGGTAACAAGACGTATTCCAAATGAATTTATTGGAGCGCTTATTGGACCAGGTGGAAAAAACATTCAAGAACTTCAAAAGGAAACTGAAACTACTATCGTTATTAACGAAGACCCAGTTACAGAAGAAGGTATTGTTGAAATTTTAGGTGTAGGTTCAGAAGGTATTGATGCTGTTTTAGCTCGTATCGATGCAATGCTTTTCAAACCAGAAGTTGGTAGCATTTACGAAGTAAAAGTAATTAAAATGCTAGACTTTGGTGCTGTTGTAGAATACACTGAAGCTCCTGGAAACGAAGTATTATTACACGTAAGCGAGTTGGCTTGGGAACGTACAGAAAATGTTAGCGATGTTGTTAACATGGGAGACATTTTTGATGTGAAGTACTTTGGTATAGACCCTAGAACTCGTAAAGAAAAAGTATCTCGTAAAGCTATTTTACCAAAACCTGAAGGTTATAAAGAAAGAGCTCCAAGAGACAACAACAAAGGAGGAAACAGAGATAATCGCGGACGCGATAATCGTAATCGTGACAACCGTCGTGATGACAGAAAACCTAGAAATGATAAGAAAGAAGATTAATTCTTCAATCTCTTAATAAAACAAAAGCCTATCAATCATGATAGGCTTTTGTTATTTTTCTATGATTTGAACTGCCAATTAATAATAGGAAAAGAGCGTTTATCATTTTTATTCCATAAACCAAGTTGTATTCCTCTAAAGTTTTTTGCTCTATTGAAAAACCCTATTTGAACACCTCTACCTTTTTCAAAAATTACATTTTCAACACTAATTTGCACACCATTGAATCGCATTGCTCCATTTCCCCATACACTAGCTAGCATAATCCCATTACCTTGAAAAACTTCATTTCCACCAAATCCTATAATTATGCCATTTGCCCTCTCAATAGAATTACTCATTCCTGCAATAGAGATTCCGTTATTTTTTCTACTATAATGCATAAAACCAGTTACAGATACTCCATAAGCATCAATACCTTCAAATGTACCTGTAGAAAGGTTTAACCCATAAATTTGCTGAGTTGTATGTCCATTCATAAAAGATTGATATGTCTCTTCATTATTTGAAATGGGTGTTTTTGGTGCTAAAAAATAAAAAAAGGATAATGGAAAAACCTCCAAACGCACTCCAAAAGTTCTTGTTAATCTGTTATCATTTCCATAATCAGTAGGAAACGCTCCTAAAGACAATCCTACAATATCTGTATTCTTACTATGTGTTATCCAAACAGGAAAACGTAAGTTTCGTTTTTCTTCTATTTCATTTTGACAAAAACCTTGAAATGAAACTAAAAAAGTAAAAGCAATTAAAATGTGATTTTTCATAATTATCGTTTTAAAATTCAAGTCAAAATTATTGTTATAATCACATTTACAATTGATGTAATTACGAATAATAAAACTATTTTTTGCGATAATCACAAAATTTAATTAGCTTTGAGTATGTTTCAAACTACTTTTTTAGAGCATTTAAAAAACGAATTACCAAAAAACACTTCAACTATTGAAGCTGTTGCCACTGCATTAGATATTAGTTATGATGCTGCTCACAGGCGAGTAAGTTTAAAAAGCAAACTATCGTTAGATGAAAGTGTTGCACTAGCTAGATATTATAATTTGTCTTTAGACAGATTGTTTGAAACTACTTCTTCAGAATTTGTAAGTATTGAAAAAACAAAGCATATTGAAAGTGAACTAGACCTTGAAAACTACTTTAAAGATTCCTACAATTCGCTTTTACCGTTACTCACTCAAAAAGAGAACAGCATTTTATATTCCGCTAAAGACATCCCGCTATTTTATAATTTAAATGGTGATACGTTAAGCTGTTTTAAATACTATGTGTGGTTAAAATTATTAAACCCTAAATTTGCCACTAAAAGCTTTAACAGCTTTGCGCCTAAACCCAACTTAATCGAAGCTGGTAAAAAACTAGGAAATCTTTACAACAATTTAAACACGCATGAAATTTGGGATATCACCTCAATAAATAGCACTTTAAAACAAATTCATTTTTATCATCAAGCAGGACAAGTCAATACTAAAACTGCTATACTATTATGCGATTTATTAAAAGATGTGATACAGCGTATACTAGATAAATTAATTGCAAACCCAAACCAATTTAAATTATACTACAACGAGCTGCATTTAATGAATAACCATGTTTTAGTCAACACACCTAATACCCAAATGCTCTACGTACCATTTACCTTACTTTCTTATTATAAAACTAGTGATAAGCATACTTGTACTGAAGCTGAAATTTTTCTAAACAAGCAATTACAGAATTCTAAATTATTAAACACTGCTGGAGAAAAAGAGAGAAACACATTTTTTAATAAGCTGTTTGCTAAAATTGACGCATTAAAACAACTTATTATGGCTACAGAATTATTAGGTTTTGAATAAATTATACTTTTTTTAGAGACTTACCATTCTCAAAGCTTAATAAATAAATTGTGTTTTTGACGCAACCTTTGTATTAATATCAAGACTATAGGTAAACAACAAAAACATTAATCATGCAAAATAATTTAATTTTATTACTATTAGTCACTGTCATTTTTTCTTGCTCTAATAGCGAAAGCAATGAAAATGATAACCAACCAAAGTTGATAATGGTAACAGAATTAATTACACAAAATGGTGAATTAACCGATTTTGGTCCTGAAAGTAATGTTACATATCAATATAATTCCAACAACTTTGTTTCAGTGCTAACAGCTTCAGGAGGTTACATAAAAGAATTCACGTATAACTCAAACAATCAAGTTATTAGTGAAACTTATAATAATGAAAATGGTGTTTCTTATACAATTAACTATATGTATGAAAATGGATTAATTACTATGGAAACCTATGAAGATGATAGTTATATAGAATTTGTTTACACAAACAATTTAGTGTCTCAAATGCTCTTCAACTATCCTAACAACCCTCAAAACAACAGCTCAATATCATTAACTTATGATGCTAATGCTAATATTAAAACTTTAATAGATGATGCTACATCTGAAATATTTGAAAGCTACGACTATGACAATATGATAAATCCTTTTAGCTTGTTATTTCCTTCTTCCTATAACAAAATTAAAAGGATATCAAATAATAATATGACTTATAGAGAAGATTGTAACCGAATCACAGTTTATGATTATAATAACCAAAACTTACCTATGAGCTCCACTTACAATGACTGTGGAGGATTTACCAAAGAAAGAGTTTATTTTTATGAATAGAAATACCTACGTTAGGTATTTAAATAAAATCTATTTAAGTCTAAATTGAATCAACTAGATAAACTTATAAAGTCCTGTAAAAAAAATGACATTAAAGCTCAAAGTAAACTCTATGAGCTTTACAAGGATAATTTATACATTTTAAGTTTAAAGTACTGTAGAAATAAAGAAGAAGCACAAGACAATCTTCAAGATTCATTTTTAGAAATTTTCAAGAACATAAAAAAGTTTAATAATAAAGGTTCTTTTGAAGGATGGATGAAACGTATAACCATAAACAAAGCAATTGACAAGTACAAAAAGGAGACCGCTATAAATATTGTTATTAAAGAAGAAATTTTACCTGACACACATATAGATACTGACGAATTAAACATCTCTTTACACTTTATTTTAAGCCTAATTCAAGAGCTTCCTAGTAGATATAGGTTAGTTTTTAACCTTTATGAATTAGATAATTATTCACATAAAGAGATCGCAAAATTATTGTCTATAACTGAAAGCACATCGAAGTCGAATTTACATAGAGCAAAACTGATTTTGAAAGAAAAACTAAACAATATTAACAGCTCTCAAAATAAAATAAAGCATCATGGGAATTAAAAAAGATATAGGTCAAGCTTTTAAAGAACGCTTATCAGAATTCAATGATTCACCTAACAATGCTGTTTGGGAACAAATTGAAGTAGAGTTAAAAAAAGACAAAGAAAAAGATAAGCCTATTGTAATTTGGTTAAGGTATGGAACTATTATGCTTGCTCTTTTTCTTCTTTTATTTTTAAACAGAGATTACATATCAGGTTTTGAAAAGAATAGTGAAATTAATAATAAAACTATTGAAAAAAACGAACAAAACTCCAACTTTTCTAGTACACCAAATACAAACCAATCCAATGTAAGTAATAGCAATCAAGCAAGTGAAGAAATCATTTTAAGTAACTATAAAGATTCTACTCATTCTGCTTCAACCACTCAATCTAAATTAAATAAAACTCAAAACAACAAACCAGCTAAGACTATAAACCCACACTTTAAACAAAATCAAAATTACACAACAATAAACTCTTCAAACAATAAAAAAAGTGAGTTTTTTAATAATCATAAAAACGAAGTTTATAATTTCAATACAAATGATTCAATAAAAATTCAAAAAGACAAGACTTTAGCTAGTAGTTTGAAAGATTCAACTAACACTAAAAAAGAACTAGAAAAAAATCACAAAAAAGAAAATACTGATAAAACAACTAATAAAGACTCTATCACAGACGAGCCTAAAGAATCTAAATGGAGTATTTACCCTAATGTTTCAATAGTTTATTATGATGCATTTAAACAATCATTTCAAGACCAAACTCAATTAAGTTATGGTATTTACTTTAATTACTTACCTTCAAATAAAATAAGTCTCAGGCTAGGAATAAACAAACTATCATTGCAACAAACTTTCACCGAAAACAATACTTTAACAAAACAAGCTGTTGAGTATTTAGAAATTCCTTTTGAAGTAAAATATTCATTCACTCAAAACAACATATCTCCCTATTTTATTGGAGGCGCTAGTTATTTAGCTATTAGCGATGCTGAACTATCTATAACCGAAAATAATATAACCTCAAGCACCTCAAACAAGAATGATTTTTCTAATTTAACAATATCTATAAATGCAGGCCTTGGAGTTCAAACCAGACTATACAAGAACTTTTATTTTAATGCAGAAGGTTTATTTAAATATCATTTAAAACCATATTCAGAATCTGGTGATTTTTATCCATATACAATTTCTATACTTGGAGGAATAGAATATAAGTTTTAATAAAAATCAAATCTCAATTAAGACAATGGCTGAAATGTATCTCCTAATAAATATTTCAGCCATTTATATTGCTCTTGTTCTTTGCTTGATAATTCCTATTTCTTCTTAAAAAGAAAACAATTTCAAGCCTTACTAAATTATTCTCTTCCTGCAAATACACTATTTGTCACCGACAAGGTGTCAGTTTTTATAGTTTTTTCTGTTTATTGAAATTCACATATTCTCAAGCATCTTTCTAATACATTATACATCTGTTAATAAAACCCAGAAATCTTTTTAAACTTCAAAATTCTCAAAATCAAGTTTTTAGTTTGGCACTATCGCATAGTGTTTGTGGCTTAATAAGCACTGACAAGTAAAGTTTAACTAAAACAAAATTATGAAAGTATTAGTAATAGGTGCCGGAAATATGGGCTTAACCTATTCAGAAGGAATGGTAAATTCTTCTTTATTAGGAAAACAAAAATTAAGAATCTACGATACCGACCCGAACAAAATTGAAACACTAAGACAAAACCCAAGCTTTGACGTATACACTTCTTTAGAAGATGGTTTACCAAAATCGGATATTGTGTTTTTAGCAGTAAAACCTTATCACTGCGAAGATCTCTTTAAAGACATGAAACCCTTAATTAATAGTGAACAAATATTTGTATCACTAATGGCAGGTGTAAGCATTGAAACCATCCAAAATGGTTTAGGTGTAAAAAAAGTAATACGTACTATGCCTAACCTACCTGCAAAAGTTGGTAAAGGTGTAACCTCATATACAGGTTCTAAAGCTATATCGCGAGTGGAACTTTTAATGGTAAGACACTTATTAGATACTACAGGAACATCCATACATGTAGATACTGAAAAATTCATTGATGCCTCAACAGGTATTTCTGGTAGTGGACCAGCTTACGTATTTTATTTTATGCAATCAATGTTAGAAGCTGCTCAAAAAATGGGCTTTTCAGATTATGATTCAAAAATTCTAGTAAGCAACACTTTTGAAGGTGCTATTGAATTGTTCAATCAATCTGATATTTCACCAGAACGCTGGATTGACAAAGTGGCCTCTAAAGGAGGAACAACACAAGCAGCAATCGACTCTATGGAAGATAATAATGTAAAACAGCTTATTCAAGACGCAGCATATGCAGCCTTTGACAGAGCAGTTGAATTAGGAAAAAACAAATAAAATGAACGATGATATTAAACGAGTGGTTGTAAAAGTAGGAACCAACGTTTTAACAAATAAAGACAATAGAATTTTAGGACCAGTACTAAGAGAATTAGTACGTCAAATTTCAGTACTATATGAAGAAAATATCATGGTAATCCTTGTATCTTCAGGTTCTGCGATTGCAGGAATGGAGGTTTTAGGAGACACTAATATTAAAGACAAATCAATAAGAAGGCAAGTGTATTCTGCTGTTGGACAACCAAGGATGATGCGTCATTACTACAGTATTTTTCATGATTACGGAATGCGTTGCGCTCAAATATTGGCCACAAAACGAGACTTTGACCCAGGAAAACACAGACAAAACATGATTAATTGTTACGAAGGTTTATTGGCAGAAGGAGTTATTCCTATTGCTAATGAAGATGATGCAGTATCCTTAACCATGTCAATGTTCTCAGATAATGATGAGTTAGCTAGTTTAGTTGCTGAATTGTTAGATGCAGACCGATTAATCATTTTATCAGATACTGATGGTTTATATACTGGTCATCCAGATGACGATGAATCTCGAAAATTAAACCTGGTAACAACAAACCAAAACGTAGAAAAATACGTCTGCGCTTCAAACAAAAAAGAAGGTGAAGGTCGTGGTGGTATGGCTTCAAAATTAAAAATAGCCAAAGGCACAGCAAAAAAAGATATACCAACTTACATAGCTAATGGTAAGCGCGAAAATGTAATTGTAGATATAATTAATAACAAACAAGTAGGAACTAAATTTATTAGTGCCTAAAAAAACAAAAAAATGAAACTTTTAAACACAAATATTAAAAACAACGTATTAAAATCGATGGCAAAAATTCTGGATTGTAAACGCGATGCCATTATTGAAGCCAATAAAAAAGACTTAGACGCTTTTCAAAAAGAAGATCAAGCACTTTTTGAACGTCTAATTGTAAATAACAAAAAAGTCGATGAAATGATTGAAGCAGTAAATTCAGTAAGGCTTCAAGATGATCCTGTTGGACAAGAAATTTCAAATAGAACCTTAAAGAATGGACTAAACATTGTTAATACTACAGCTCCATTTGGTACCATTCTTATTATATATGAATCTCGACCTGATGTTACTATTGAAGCTGCAGTATTAGCCTTTAAAGCCAATAATAAAATTTTATTAAAAGGCGGTAAAGAAGCCTATAATAGTAATATTATTTTAGAAGAGTGTTGGCACGAAGCATTAACTGAAAACGGTTTATCTAAAGATTGGATTAAGCTACTACACTTAAAACGTGAAGAAACACAAGAGTTTTTAAGAAACCCAACAGAACCTTTAGACTTAATTGTTCCAAGAGGTGGAGAGCGACTTATTGAATTTGTAAAAACTCATGCCACTTGTGCAGTTTTGGTTAGCGGTAGAGGAAATAATTTCTTATATGTTTCTGAAAAAGCTGATTGGAGTAAAGCGGTAAATGTAATTATCAATGCCAAAACCAATAAAATTTCAGGGTGCAATGCTTTAGATAAAGTACTTATTAATAAAAACCTTCCTGAGTATGAAACTAAATTAATGATGCTAAAACAAAAATTAGAGCAACATAAGGTTGAAATCATTGCAGATAAAAGCGTTTCTAATATCCTTAAAAATGTAGATGAAGTCTCACAGGATAATATATGGTATGAAGAATTTTTGGCATTAAAACTTTTAATTGCTTCAGTTGATACTATTGATGAAGCTATAAGAATGATTAATAAATATTCAGGAAAACATTCAGCTGCTATTATTACCGAAGATAAAACTGAAGCATTAAATTTTATGAATACTATTGATAGTGCTGCAGTTTACCATAATGCCTCTACTCGATTTACAGATGGTGGACAAATGGGAGTTGGTGCTGAATTAGCAATTAGTACAGATAAGCTACACCATAGAGGACCACTAGGCTTAAAGCAGTTAGTAACTAATAAATATTATGTGTTTGGTGATGGGCAAGTAAGAGTATAAATCATGTACTCCAAGCGTTTCTTAAAAGTTAAAATGGTTTGAAATTTTGCATTTGTCGCAAAAAAAATTATATTATTAGTTATGATTTACACAGATAAAGATAAATATTCAGACTTTTTAAACGACTCAGTTACTTATCTCAAACAACACGGTTTTGAAAACATAAAAGCCGATATTGATGGTTATGAGACGCCAAAATCTTATGCAAAAAAAGGAAGTGACATTGTTGTAACTCCTGATATTGTTGCTGAAAAAGAAGGCAGAAAGCACATTTTTGATATTGGTTTAAAATCTTCTAAACCAAACTTACTTAAATCAAAATGGTTATTTCTAAATACTTTAAGCAATCTTAAATCACACAGATTTAGACTTATAACCACTAGAGGTCACTACAAGTTTACTAATGAAATGTTGGACGATATTAACTTAAATGATAAAAAATTAATTAAAATTTAATTTTTTGTAACATTTTAAGCACTTCGTACGTATAACTATATGCAACATTAAAATTCACCCTTAAAAATAAAGGAGATCATTAGATGAGACAACTTAAAATTACGAAGCAGGTTACTAACAGAGAAACGGCTTCGCTAGACAAATATTTGCAAGAAATTGGAAAAGTTGACTTAATTACCGCAGACGAAGAAGTAGAATTAGCACAACGTATTAAAGCAGGAGATCAAGTGGCTTTAGAAAAATTAACTAAAGCTAATTTACGTTTCGTTGTATCGGTAGCAAAGCAATATCAAAACCAAGGATTAACATTACCAGATTTAATTAATGAAGGTAATTTAGGTCTTATAAAAGCTGCACAACGTTTTGATGAAACTCGTGGTTTCAAATTCATTTCGTATGCGGTTTGGTGGATTCGTCAATCTATTCTTCAAGCATTAGCTGAGCAATCTCGTATTGTTCGTTTACCGTTGAACAAGATTGGATCTATCAATAAAATCAATAAAACATTTGCATTTTTAGAGCAAAGTCATGAGCGTCCACCAAGTGCTGAGGAAATCGCAAAGGAATTGGATATGACTATTAACGACGTAAAAGAGTCTATGAAAAACTCTGGTCGTCATGTAAGTATGGATGCACCTTTAGTTGAAGGTGAAGATTCTAACCTTTATGATGTATTACGAAGTGGAGAGTCTCCAAATCCTGACAAAGATTTATTACACGAGTCTTTACGCACTGAGATTGAAAGAGCGCTTGAAACCTTAACACCTCGTGAGGCTGACGTTATTCGTTTATACTTTGGTTTAGGTGATCAACACCCAATGACCTTAGAAGAAATAGGTGAAACTTTTGATCTTACTCGTGAGCGTGTACGTCAAATTAAAGAAAAAGCTATTAGAAGACTTAAACATACTTCTAGAAGTAAAATATTAAAAACATATTTAGGTTAGTAATTCTCGATAATTACGACTAAATTACCGTAACAAACAGTTACACATAACTGTTCGTTTTTTGATTGATGAAAGAACCCAGAGCTGATTACTCTGGGTTCATTTTTTTTAAGTCCATCCCTAAATCCCTTCCCAAAGGGAAGAGACTATGAAAAGACTTTTCTATCTTTGCAAAAACTTTCAACAACACAACAACAATGAATTCTAAATTAATTGCTCCTTCTGTTTTAGCAGCAGATTTTGCCAACCTTCAACGAGATATAGAAATGGTTAATACTAGTGATGCCGATTGGTTTCACATAGATATAATGGATGGTGTTTTTGTACCAAACATATCTTTTGGAATGCCAGTTTTAGACGCTATTTCAAAACATGCTAAAAAAACCATTGATGTACATTTAATGATTGTTGACCCAGATCGCTACATAAAAACCTTTGCCGATTTAGGAAGCAATATTCTAACGGTTCATTATGAAGCTTGCACACATCTACACAGGACTTTACAAGCTATAAAAGCACATGGCATGAAAGCAGGAGTAGCATTAAATCCTCACACTAATATTAACGTACTTGAAGACACTATAATCGATATTGACCTAGTATGCTTAATGAGTGTAAACCCAGGTTTTGGTGGTCAAAGTTTTATTGAAAACACATACAATAAAGTAAAACAGCTTAAAGAATTAATTACCAAAAAAGGTGCTTCAACAAAAATTGAAATTGATGGAGGCGTTACCAATAAAAATGCAAAACAATTGGTTGATGCTGGAGCTGACGTTTTAGTCGCAGGTAGTTATGTATTTAAAAGCGAAAATCAAATTGAAACTATTAAAGATTTGAAAGCGTTGGCTAACTCATAATCTTAACATAAAAAAAGCTCCTGAATTTAGGAGCTTTTTTATTAACAGTTTATTCTCTAATACTGATTAATTAAATAGTTTATTAAATCGGTAGTTGTAACAATTCCTACTAATTTATCATTATCAACAACTGGTAATGCATGAAACTCTTTTTCAGCTAGTATTTCAGCAACTTCTTTAATAGTTGTATTTGATGATACACTAGTTAACTTTTTAGCCATAACCTGCTCAATAGTAAACATATTATAAACTACTGTATCAACAGAAGTCTCATCATCTTCAACAGCATCGGCAAAACTAATTCGTAACAAATCTGTGTAACTTAACATTCCTATTATATGCTCTCCACTAACTACAGGAATATGTCTAATACGATTACTTTTAAATAACCTTTCTGCAGTTTCTAAATCATCTTTATGGTTTAAGGTAATGACATCCTTTGTCATTATTTCAGATATTAACACTCTTTTTTTCATCTTTTTAGGTTTTAAATTCACTATTAAAGATAAAACCCATTATTCAAAAAAAGCATGACAAAAGTCATTGGAACCTACTAATATCCTGCAAAGTTAAAATTAAGCATCTGTTTGGTTTTATCGTAAATTTCTGGGAAAAGCGATTTAAACTCATCAGGAGTTTCAATAAAGGTTTCAATAATAACAGCTATAAACTCAAACTGGTTGGTATAAGCATAGTCTCTAAAGTATTTAGACGCTATTAAATCTTTTCTTAGTGTTTCTTCATTAGATAATAATGTGGTAAGCTCTTTAAACGAGTCAGAAAAAATAGTAGAGCTAACATCACGTTCTTTTATACTATTTAAATGAATAGCGTGAGCAAACTCATGTATACCAAGGTTTAAATTATCATTATCAATAGCAAACCCTTTTTTAAAATCTTTCCAAGAGAGCACCAAAGTTTGCAATTTAGGATTAAACTCCCCTTTATGATAATCGTCATTAATAGTTGAGTAAAACTCTTCTGGATAAATAAAAATATTATTTACCAAAGCTATATAAAAGTCTCTAAAACCAAAAGTAAGCATTACTGCTGTTGCTGAAATAAGGACTTTCATTTCTTCAGTAATTTGCAACCCGCTTCTTCCAACAAACTCTTTATCTGCTATAAACGAAGCAACACGATGCTCAAAATACTTTTTGTACTTAGAATTTAATTTATTGTAAAACTTAAATTGATTTTGCAGTATTAACTTTTGAGGTTCATTAAGTTGTTTTAAAAAGAAAGGAGAATGAACATAAAAAGGTTTTTTACGCTTCATCACATAACTTAATTCTGCCATTTTTAAAGCAAAGTAAAAAAGCATTCCCAATAAAATAGCAAAGAAAATACCAATGACTATTTTGCCACCTGTTGTTAGTTGTTCGATAAGTAATAGTAAATTCACTTCAAAATAACGTTGTTAATAAGAATAGATTGTGAGGGAGTCTATAATTTTAGGTTTTATAAATATAAAAAAATGACAGCTATTTTAGTACCCTTAAAATCAAATTACTTTTTTTTAAGGATTATTGAATTATGAGTTGTTATATATATAACTAACAAGCATTTTAATTTTTTTGTTAAATTTAGAAATGTAAACTCCATTTACTATGAAAAGAAGACATTTTATTAAAAAATCTGGTAAAGCAATTTTAGCTCTTTCTGCTATTTCTATAACAGCCTCTGTAGCATCATCGTGTAGCGAGTCTGATGATGATAGTTTTGATGATGGATATTATGGTGACGGTTATTATGATGATGGGTATTACGACGATGGGTATTACGACGATGGATACTATGACGACTAATATTGCCATAGACATCTTTTAAGTGTTTCTTATTTATTTTCCTCTAATTTGAATTCAGTACTGTTTTTACATGATACTTCTTTAGCTACGCCTAGAGGAGCAGAATTGACTATTAAACAATTAATCCGTTTAGGTGAGCAACGACAATATTCTGTAACGTTAGACTACCTTAGAAATTTTGATACAACCAAAAGAAATATTCAAAATTCAGATTTAATTATTGTTTGTAGCATTACACGTTGTCAGTATGAACTAGAATTAATCAATTATTTAATTTCTTCAAAAGCACTGTATATAAAAATTGAATACGATTATAATTTTTGCGTGAGAAGAAACATTTTATGTACAGTTGATAGAAAAGTAACCAACTGCTGCAACCCTGATAAATTTCATCATTACAGAAATTTATATGCCAATGCAAAGTTTAATGCATTTCAATCACCAAGCCACTACAGAGCACATGTTGAATTTTTTGGAGATGCAGTTTCAAACCACATGATTAAACCACCTACTGTTCATGTTGAAGATTTACAAATTAGTGAAGAAAAAATTGAAGACACGATTCCGTTTTTTGGAGACCTCAATTATTTAAAAGGCGGATACGCCTATGTAGAATATGCTAAAGAACATCCCAACATTAATTTTACAGTTTACGGAGAAAACAAGTTGCGTACTGAGCTACCCAGCAATATAAGTTTCCATGAGCCAATACCTAACAAAGAGGTTTTAAAAATACTAGGAAAAACTAAAACGTTTATTTGCCAACCTGTATGGCCAGAGCCTTCTGGTCGTTTGGCTGCAGAAGCCTTTTTATCAGGATGTAATATTATTTCAAATGACAGAATAGGTACTTTTTCATTTGATTTTTATCCAAATAATAGAGACCAAGCCATTCATGAAATGAAAACTATTTTGGATGAATTTTGGGATAGAGCAGAACAAAATATCAAGAAAAAACCTGAAACAAAAACCAACACCTTAGGAAAGGTATTAGTTTACAAAAGCTATGGAGGCTTAGGCGATATCTTTTTTTCAATTCCTGCAATTAAAAAACTAGCAAAAGTATCTGATAGTTTACATTTTGCAGTAGCTCCTCGTTTGGTTGATTTTTTCACAAACCACCTTGAAGACATTACAGTTGTTAATGAAGAAGCTGCAAGACAGCAAGAAGACAACTATGATAATATTTACGAATTGGGTAATTATCCCGCTTTTAGAGGATACGATTTACCTCATGCGCTAAAATACCCAACACATAAAAAAGTAAAACAGCATTCAATTGCACATTATATTGATACAGTTTCAAAGCTTCACAAAGACATAAACAATAGTTATGATGGGTTTCCTTATTTTGAAACTTCAAAAGAAAATTCTAAATATTATGTGCTACACCATGGAGCTGGTTTTCTATTAAAAATATGGCCTACAGAAAAGTATGCTCAACTTATCGAAACTCTTTCTGAGCTTTTTCCAACATTAAATTGCAAAATTATAAAAGGTCCAAACGATCCAGACATTGAGTCCTATTTTACCAAACCAATGCCACATGTAGAATATATAACAGGCGGAATGACTGATGTTGGCAACGCAATGGCTGGAGCTCTTTTTCATATAGGAAATGATGCAGGAATCACCCATGTTGCTGGTGCTTACAATGTACCTACCGTTGGCATTTATGGACCTACTGGACCTGGAAGCTGGGGAAGTTTTTCTGAAAATAATGAGATTATTTGGGGCAAAAAAGGTGTTTGTAATATTCGTTGTAACTACGATGTGATTTTAAATTGCGACCATAAAGTTTGTTTAAACTCAATAACAGTCAACAGAGTTGTGGAAGCTATTTATAAACTTCTTCAAAAAACATACCCTGAACTATCTAATACTCTTAAAGTTAACCCTCAAGCAGTTATTGATTTTAGCAATAAAGATTGCTTGATTAAGTTATACGACAATGAATTTTTATTGGAATATCATAACGATTCAATGAAAAACCAAATTGAGGATTTATTACAAAAAGAATCTGTTGCCACAAAAAATGACATGTCTTTTAATATGGTTTTAGAAGTTTTGAAACAACAACATATCATCTTCAATATACCCAGTTTTTCTTAATTCAAAAAGGGTTCCATTTCGTTTCAAAACGCAGTATTATTTAGTAATTTAGGACTTTACTATCATTTTCTGAATTACGAACCATTACGCATTTAATGAAAAACCTTTACTTACTTTTAGTAGCAATACTTTTTATAAGCTGTAGCGAAAAAAAGACTCCTAGAACTCTAATGGACCTTCAAGGTCAATGGCAATTCGCAACCGACTCATCTAATCTAGGTGTTAATGAAAAATGGTTTTTAAAAACTCTTGACGATTCCATCAATTTACCAGGAACAACAGATACTAACCAAAAAGGATTTATTAATAATGATAGTACAACTCTGCACTTGAGCAGACCTTACATATATGAAGGTATCGCTTGGTATAGAAAAAAAATAGTCGTTCCTGAGCACTTCAAAAACAAACATATACAGTTAGTATTAGAACGCTCAAAATTTTCAAAAGTTTGGATTGACTCAACATTAATTGGTTCTTCTAAACTATTACAATCTCCTCAACAGTTCAATGTCTCTAAAGTCCTAACTCCTGGTGAGCATTTTATTACAATACAAGTAGACAACAGTTTAAAATTAACACCTTACGGAAATGTACATATCTATTCTGACGATACTCAAACAAACTGGAATGGCATTATTGGAAAAATGTATTTAGAGGCTTCTCCAAAAACTTTTATTAGCAATTTGCAAGTACATCCTAATATAGACAAAAAGAAAATTGATGTCTCTATTGAAATTGAAAATGCTCTTAACCTTTCCGACTTAAACATCCAATTTGACATTAAGAAATCACACGATGGAAAAACAACTCAATTAACACCCAAAACATTCAAAATTAAAGACAACAAAGCTATTTTAGAATACGCCTTTAAAGATTCTATCAGCCTATGGAGTGAGTTTGAACAACCTTTATATGAATTAACAGCAACTATTCTAAACCCTGAAAGCAACGATGCAAAAACCGTTAGCTTTGGTATGCGAAATTTCTCAGTTAATGGTACGCAATTCACCATAAACAACACTAAAACATTTTTAAGAGGTAAACATGAAGCTGCTGTTTTTCCACTTACTGGTTATACGCCTACTAGTGTTGAGGATTGGGAACGTATTTATAAAATCGCAAAACAATATGGCATCAACCACTATAGATTTCACACCTATTGTCCTCCTGAAGCTGCATTTATAGCTGCCGACAAAACAGGAATATACCTTCAAGTTGAATTGCCTTTTTGGGGTGGATTAGAATCTGATACTATAGCTAACAATTTAAAAGAAGAAGGCATAGCAATGTTAAAAGCTTATGCAAATCATCCTTCGTTTGTAATGTTTTCTCCTGGCAACGAAATTTGGGGAGGTCATGACAAGGTTGAAAATGTAATGCTTGCTTTAAAAAATTACGACAGCAGGCCTCTTTATGCTATGGGCTCTAACAACAATATTGGATATCTTGAACCCAGAGCTTATTCGCAGTTTTTTGTTGGAGCTCGAATTCCTACCAATGGCCATTCTACTAAAGGACACGCAAGATTAACACACGCTTTTGCTGATGCTGAACAAGGCGGAATATTAAATACCTCAACACCATCAACGCAGGTAAATTTTAATTATGCTGTAAACAACATGCCACTTCCTTTAGTAAGTCATGAGATTGGTCAGTATCAAATTTATCCCAATTATGATGAAATTGATAAATACACTGGTGTTTTAAAACCTCGAAATTTACAAGTGTTTCAAAAACGCTTAGAAAAAGCTGGAATGGAGCATTTGGATAGTAGTTTTCAAAAAGCATCTGGTGCGTGGTCTGCTATTTGCTATAAAGCAGAAATGGAAGCTGCATTGCGCACTAAAGGAATGGCTGGATTTCAGTTATTGGACTTACAAGATTTTCCTGGTCAAGGTACTGCTCTTGTAGGTGTTTTAGATGCATTTATGGAAAGTAAAAATGTTATAACTACTGAATCATGGAAACAATCTTGTAACGATATTACTTTGCTGGCTGAGTTTTCAAAATACTGTTGGACCAATACTGAAAGTTTTCAGGCACAAATTAAGATTGCAAACTATTCTGATGCTATAGTTGATACAGTTATTGACTGGATAATTAAAGATGAAAACGGAAACACTTTTAAACAAGACAGTTTTGACAAACAATCTTTTATTAATGGAGAATTATTAGATGTTGGCACATTAACCTTAAAATTAGATGGTATTGATACTGCAAAAAAATTAACGCTTAATATTACTATTCCAAATACATCATATAGCAACTCGTATCCTATTTGGGTTTACCCTTCAAACCAAAAAATTGTTATTCCTGAAACTGTTTTAGTAACCAACACGTTTAATTCAACAACTCTTTCTAGTTTAAAAAACGGAAAAAACGTATTGCTTTTTCCAGACTTCAGTACTTTAGAAACTAAAAGTGTCGCTGGACATTTTCCTCCTGATTTCTGGAATTATGGAATGTTTAAAAGTATAAGTGAATCTGTTAAAAAACCCATTTCACCAGGAACTTTGGGCATTCTCACAAACCCAAAGCATCCGATTTTTAATAATTTCCCTACAGATTATCATACCAACTGGCAATGGTTTTCAATACTTAAAGAAAGCAGACCACTAATTTTAGATGAGCTCAACAAAGCATTTTTACCAACAGTTCAGGTTATTGACAATTTAGAACGAAATCATAAACTAGGTTTAATTTTTGAGTTCAATGTTGGAAAAGGCAATTTACTTGTATGTATGTCTCCTTTGAATACCATTAAAACTCCTGAGGCAGTTCAACTTTATCAATCTATTTTAAATTATATGAGTTCTGATAATTTTCATCCTAAACAAGCTTCAAAATATTCTGATCTTGAAACCTTATTCAACAATTAAAAGTTGTACATTTTTTTGACAAAATAATACTACTAAAAGCCTTGTAAATTGAGTACTTTAAACAAAAAAATAAAATGACTAGAAACATCTTTATAATTGCATTTTTAATCACTTCTACTCTATTTGCTCAAAACACTTTAAGTAGAATACACGTTAAAGGCAACAATTTTGTGGACGACAAAGGAAATACTGTTGTTTTTAGAGGACTCAACACAAGTGACCCTCATAAACTAGATAACCAAGGCTATTGGACCTTAGAGTATTTTAAAGAGATGAAAAATTGGGGAGCTAACTTAGTGAGGTTTCCTATACATCCTCCAAATTGGAGAGAACGAGGACACGATGCTTATTTTGAGCTTTTAGACAAAGGAATTAAATGGGCTGAAGAACTAGGAATGCATGTCATTATAGATTGGCACAGTATAGGTAATTTAAGAACAGAGATGTATCAATCTGATATTTATGATACTACCCAAAAAGAAACTTTTGACTTCTGGAGAAAAATTGCTGTTAGGTATGGTAACAACACTACTGTTGCCTTTTATGAAATTTTTAATGAGCCTACAACTTATAACCATACACTTGGGACAATTAATTGGGAACAATGGGCTGATATCAATAAAGAAATAATCACTATTATTAGAGCTAATGGCGGAAAAGGAGTTCCGTTGGTAGCTGGATTTAATTGGGCTTATGATTTAACACCATTAAAAACTAACCCACTTACTATTGAAGGTATTGCTTTTGTGAGTCATCCATATCCTCAAAAGAGAGAAAAACCTTGGGAAGCCAAATGGGACAATGATTGGGGTTTTATTAAAGAAACTCATCCTTTAATTTTAACCGAAATAGGATTTTGTGGTCCTGAAGATCCAGGAGCACACTCACCAGTAATTAGCGATGAATCTTATGGAGATGCCATCACAAATTATTGCGACCAAAAAGGCATTTCTTATATGATTTGGGTGTTTGATAAAGAATGGGCTCCTCGTCTTTTTATTGATGATGATTACACACCTTCAAGACATGGTAAATACTTTAAAAAGAAGCTAAAAAGCTATAAGTACTAGTTCTTTTTATCAAGTTTAACCATTAGTACATCGTGAGATTGTATAACAGATTGTAAATGCTTAGAAGTATCTCCTAAATCTTTATGATTGAATAAGTCTCTTATTGTAAACTTGGTCTTTTTCATATCAACGTATTTACCATTTAAATCGTCACCAATGTTATGTTTTTCCCAATCATAATCTAATTGAATTGGTTGATCACTCATGTTTACAAAGGTTAAAGCCCAAGCATCGTTATCTAGTGGTTTTATCCAAATTTCAATATTATTTTCGTTTGAAAACCTAAATCCTTGAATACCCAACTTATCTTGATTAACAGCTATAACTTCTTTATTCGTTAGTGTTTTTATAGTTTCTTTAGAAGCTGTCCTTAAATCATTACCCATAATAAGTGGAGAAGCCAACATACTCCACATAGCAAAATGGGTTCTATCTTCTGCATCAGTCATTCCATTACCAACTTCCATCATATCTAAATCATTCCAGTGACCAGGACCAGCTGCTTTTCTAATATTCTTTCTCATATTGATAATTTTCCAAACTCCAGAAGACGACCATGAACCATGGCCAACTTCGCAATCCCAACAGTTAATAATATCACCTGTTACTCTCCATAAATGCCCTACATCTTCAGCCCATTCCCATGGCTTATTGTCTCCCCATTCACATATACTGAACACTATTGGTCTACCAGCTGCTTTAAGCGCATCTCGCATTGTCATATAAGCACCTTCAGCATTTAATTTAGGCGTGTTGCACCAATCATATTTTAGATAATCCACATCCCAAGACGCATAACTTCTCGCATCTTGATATTCATATCCTCTACTCCCTGGATAACCAGCACATGTAGTATAACCTGCACAATTATAAAGTCCAAACTTTAATCCTTTTGAATGTATATAATCTGCAAGAGCTTTCATTCCTCTTGGGAATTTTACTGGGTCAGCAACAAGATTACCATTAGCATCACGCTCTTTAGCCATCCAACCATCATCTAAAACAATGTATTCGTATCCTGCATCTTTAAAACCTAATTCTTCAAACTTATCAGCAATTTCCATAACCAATTTCTCATTGATATCTGTTCCAAAAGTATTCCAGCTATTCCAACCTAGAGGAGGTGTTTCTGCTAATCCTTCAAATTTTTGTGCATGGCTTGTTATTGAGATTAAAAATAAAAGTGCAAGTAAAGTGTTCTTTATCATTGGTTTTGTTTTTTAAAAAATTCCCTGTAAAAACTTTACAGGGAATTTAGACTAATTGACATAATTAAGTTTATTACTAATAATCAAATATGAAATCTATAATTCTTCAAATCGAACATTATCTATAGCAAAGTTCAGTAACACATCTGCGCCTTCGAATGCCATACCAAACTCAGCATCTACTAAGCTAAAATCCGGAACTCCAAGCACAGAGCAAGGAATGGATATTGTTGTCCAGCCTCCTTCAGTATCTAATGGTTCTCCTGTATCATTCCAAGGTGCCCAATCGTAAAAGGCGTCTACTCCATCAGAATCATTAAATCTAATTCTAAATTGACCTGCAGATAAAGGTTCAATTGTATAAATGTCAAACTTAAGCACATAAGCTCCAAGGTTAGAACCAACAGTACTAGCTCCATTAAAGGTACTTGGATCATTTCTCCAGAATAAATCTTGCCATCCAGTTCCTCCTGTTTGAAAGTTTGCTCTACCATAATTAGTTCCGTCTAAGCTTATAGCTGCATCGTTTTCAGCATTTACATTTCCCCACCAAGGACCATTAGCGTCCCAATCAAAGAATACTAAAGATGGATCATCAACAGGATCTGGACCTCCACATCCTGGAGAATCAAATCGAACATTATCAATAGCAAAGTTCAACAATACATCAGCGCCTTCGAATGCCATACCAAACTCTTGGTTTACTAAGCTGAAATCAGGTACTCCTAATACAGATAGTGGAATTTCAACAGTTTCCCAGCCATCAGTTGTAAAAGGTTCTCCTGTATCGTTCCAAGGTGCCCAATCGTAAAATGCGTCAACTGCATCACTGTGGAATCTTATTCTAAATTGACCAGCAGTAAGTGGTTCAATAACATTAATATCGAATTTTAAAGAATACTCGCTTAAGTTAGAACCAACTGTAGCAGCTCCATTAAACGTGCTTGCATCATTCCTCCAGAATAAATCTTGCCATCCAGTTCCACCTGTTTGGAAGTTTGCTCTACCATAACTAGAACCATCTATAGACAAAGATGCATCATTTTCAGCATTTACATTTCCCCACCAAGGACCATTTGCATCCCAATCAAAGAATACCAATGAAGGGTCACTCACAGGACACAATCCACTTTCTCCTGTTTCTATACCAAGTGCACTTACTAATGCATCTGGCACTAAAACTCTATTTATTTCGTGGATGACTCCATTTGTAGCTCCAATATTTGATGTAATAATTTGAGAAGGGATTGCTTCAGAAAATGTTGGTAATAACTTAGGGTTATCACCACTTAAATCAACGGTAATATCGTCACCATATAAGGTTGAGATTGTTCCGCCATCAGTTAAATTACTAGATAGTAATGTTCCTGAATGAAGGTGATAGTTTACCAAATCGGTTAATACAGCTAATTCTTCTGGAGTATCAAACTCGTCTAAACTTTCAAAATTATTTACAGTAGCAAATAACGCAACAAAAGCATCGTTGTTTGGTGCAAGCGCTGTTAATTCATCACTAGATAAACTACTTGTTAAACCAACCATATCAACAGCTTGTAAAAACGTAGTAAACCCTCTGTCGTTACATCTTTCTACTATGTTAAGTGTTGCACTTAAAACATCTTGAAAAACACCTTCTGGCAACAATACTTTATCAACACCATGGATAATACCATTTACAGCTTGCACATCAGTAAGTACAATATTTGCATTGGTATAACTAGCGTCATCTATAACAGTACCTGTAATTGAAAACGATTCTCCTTGAACAGATGTTTGAACAGTACCATCTACTTCTTCGGCAACAACATTTTCTCCAGCTACTACATGGTAAGTTAATACTTGCTGAAGCACATCAGTAGGAATATCATCTAAAGTAGCCCAACCAAAAGCACCATTTACTTCTGTCATAAACATTTCAAAAGCACTATTGTTTGGTGCAAAAACGGTATAAACATCTGCTCCTGCTAAAGTCGCATCTAAACCAGAAGCCTCTAGAGCTGCAGCAAACATTGAATAATCAGGGTTTGCCATTGCATGATCCGTAACTGTTGGTGGCAATAAGGCATTATCAACAGTATGCAACACTCCATTTGTTGCTCCCCAATCGTAAGCGTTATCTACTAAAGAAGCAACTCCATTAAGTGTCAAATCGGCATTTGTATTTACATATAAACTTAAGTTATTTCCATCTGGTCCTGTTGCTAAAGTTGTTAAATATCCTGTAGTGAAAGTCGATACAAAATCGGCAGTCACAGTACTAAGAACATGGTTTAACAATGCGTTTTGCAATTCTTCATCAGTTAAAGAGCCTGCTCCAGCATCAGACATTGCCGCATTATTAGGCGCAAATACTGTATATGTTGTGGTGGTTCTTAAGGTTTCGTCTAATCCTGCTTGAACTAAAAGACCTGACAAAGTTGAAAGATCAGATGTTTCAGAAATTATTTCGGTAAGGTTTCTAGGGTCGTTGCCTAATTGTGGGTATAAATCATCATCTTCTTTACATGATGTTATACTCGCCAAAACAGCAATCATAACCAAGTAATATATTTTAAAAACTCTCATTACGGTAAATTTTAATTTTGTTTAGTTATTATAGGAATCCAAAATCATCTACATAAAATATGTATTGAGACAATCCTGTATTTGATGATTCTTGAAAATCCAATCTAAAAATTGTACTTGGCTCACCTCCATTTGGATAAAAATCTGATAATGGAATTACAACTTTGTTCCACTCTCCTGGAATTAGTTCTATTGGTTGATGAGATGCAGCTCCATCAAAATCATTAATTGCAAGGGTTACTGAATCTCCAGCAGCTCCTGTTCCATAAACTGAAACTGTTATAGCATCATATTCATCAAAAGGAATATTAGGTGCTAAAAATGTTAAACCAGACCAACCTTCTCTAATACTCTTAATTGAATATTGACCTAAAGCAACTTCGGTAGAGGCCAAATCATGTGTTCCTCCCCATTCACTTGTAGTCCATTCTGGATTTAATTCGTCTATATAAATTGAATACGAAAATCCATAAGAGTCTGATTGCGCAATAGCTCCTCTACTTGTTGCTAAGTAAATAAACGCTTGCTCTACTCCATCAGGAACTTCAACTGTTACCATAGTTTCAGAAACAAAAACTATTTCAGCAGGTAACTCTACTAAGTTTCCGTTTTCTTCTGATCCACTTACAAAAGTTACTGTAGACGTATCAGTAAAATCTCCACCAAAAAGATGTACTAATTTTACACCATCAACAGTTTCTTCTGTAAATTCTTCTATTGTTAAAAGAGAGAAATCGTACTCTACTGCTCCTCCCAAGGTTTCTAGTCTTAAAATATTTGCTTGACCAACATAAGGTGCATTGACTGGAACCGTCACAAAAGCAATATTATCAGTAACGAATGCAGGATTAAAACCTGCTTGGTACCCATTAAAATATACTTTTGAAAGTGTTCCTAAATATTCTCCTCTTATAATATAAGTGCCTTGAAGCACACCTTGAGTAACCGCAACATCTTCAGTAGCTTCGCTTACACTGTGTATTACAGGAGGCTTCGACGCATCTGGAGAAGAAGGATCTCTAAAATCGTTTTCACAAGATGTCAATTGAACTAATGAGAAAATCAGTAAAATGAACCATCCTGTTTGCTGTATTTTAAAATTTATTTTTTTCATAATCTTTTTTATTCAAATTCATAAGGAACTGGTGCTTCCAATAGCGCTGGATTGTTTTGAATCTCATTACTAGGATAAGGGAACAATAAATCGTCCATTGATGCTGGAAAGGTTTCAGAATTGATTGTTGGAGGAGATGTATCGTCATTAAAAGTTCCTCTTTCAGTATTGCTTAAGAAATTTAATGCGAAGTCTGGTCCTTGTCTTACAACATCATACCAAAACTCCATTTCAAAAGCCAATTCTATACGTCTTTCTTGAAATACATCTTCAAGTGTTGGGTTAGCAATTTCATCTAAGCCTGCTCTTCTTCTAATTTTATTGAAAGAGTTAATACCTTCAGCTACTGAACCTCCACCATTAAGAGCAGCTTCAGCATGAATTAATAGTAACTCTCCATATCTTAATACATAAGTGTTATTTGGATAACTTTGAGAAGCTCCACCACCATTACTAGCAGCTGAACCAATTACATATTTTTTCACTCCTACATTACATCCTTGATGATCGATAGTCTCAGATACTGTGTAACCTCCATTAAGGTCTGGATAAAAAGCACCAGGTGCCATAATTGTTGCGTAGTATCTTAAATCTTGTTCAGTATCTTCATAAGCTTCTTGTAAATCTATTGAAGGCCCAATTGCTGACCAACCATCAGAAAAACCTGTAACTCCTGCAGGAGCAAAAAGCGACTGCACTCCATTACCTTCAGCATAAATACCTGTATTAGTCCATTGTAAAGCGAAAATAGATTCAGGGTTGTTATCGTTTGCTGTTAAAAACAAATCGTAATAACTACCTGATGGGTCTCCATCTTCAGCATCGCCTCCATAAAGCTTAAACTCTCCAGAGTTGATAACCTCACTAGCTAGCTGATAAGCCATAGGATAATTTTGCTCATATAAATATACTTTTGCTAACATCGCTTTAGCTGAACCACTAGACACCTTAGCATTGGCATCATAATTAGCTCCTCTAATTTTTTCGTAGCAATTATCTACGGCAAATTGTAAATCTCTTTTTATAAATTCATACACATCAGACTCTAGGTTACGAGGTACAACAGGTTCTAATACGTATTCGTTATTATCAGCAATAATTGGAATTGGTCCAAAAATTCTAACTAAATAGAAGTACGCTGATGCTCTAATAAACCTTGCTTCACCAACAGCATTATCAACAACATCTTGAGGCACACTTGGTCCTGCTGCATCTGGCAGCGTATTAATAACTGCATTGGCTTGCGCAACAACTGCGTACAGAGATTCCCAAGCTTGAGTTAATGTTCCATGTTCACCAGTAATGGCAAAATTCACAAAATCGGCATTTCTTGGATCCCAAGTTCTTCCGTTACCTGAGCTTAATTCACCAATACACCATGACACGTTGGTCACAAAATTGTACCAAGGTCTAACATAAAGTGCATTTGTTGCAGCATTTACCTGCTCAGTAGTTTCGTAAAACTCGGCAACGTTATACGAATCTTCTGGTGGTCTGTCTAAAAAGTCGTCACTACAAGATGGCATGCATAACACAACTGCCAATATCACAATGAGTTTAGTTTTAAATAAATTGTTCATATTATTCATAGCTAATGTTTTTAAAATTCTACATTTAATCCAAGAGTGAAAATCCTTGGCGTAGGGTAACGACCATTATCAACTCCCATTAATAGTGCATTTTGATTATACACTCCAATCTCTGGATCGTATCCTGAATATTTAGTAAATGTGTAAAGATTTTGAATCATACCATACACTCTAAGTCTATTGATACCGAAAGTGCTGGTTGCATCAGATGGTAATGTATATCCTAATGTTACATTTTGAATTCTTAAATAAGAACCATCTTCAATATATCTGTCTGAAATATTAATATTTGGCGTATCGTTTCTTGCTAATCTTGGGTTGCTAGCATTTGGATTATCAACTGACCAGTAATCTAACACTGATGGTAATTGATTGGTGTAAGTTTGATTTCCTGCAGTAAGACTTCTGTTTACTGCATTAAACACATCGTTTCCATAAGATCCTTGCATAAAAATCGATAAATCAAAATTCTTATAGTTGAAAGAGTTTTGGAAACCAAATGTAAAATCTGGATGAGGGTTTCCAATAACTGTTCTATCATCTGTGTTTACTACTCCATCACCATTGATATCTTTAAACTTAATATCACCTAACCAAGTAGTAGAGAACAATGCATCTTCAAAAGGTCTTCCAAACTGAACTGGAGCACCATTAATATCGTCTAGCGTTCTAAAAATACCTTCTACCTTGTAACCGTAGAATAGACCTATAGGCTGACCTACTTGAGTAATGGTTACGTTTTGGTTAGAAGTATTCATTGTCATTTCACCAAAAATGGTTAAATCCCCTAACAGTTCTTTCACTTCATTTTTATAATGTGAGAATGTTAACGACGAATTCCATGAGAAATCTTGTGAACCTTTTGTTTTATAATTAAGTGTAACATCAATTCCTTTGTTTACCATTTCACCAAGGTTTACCCAAGGCGCTGCAATTGCTCCTGGAGAATTCCCTCCTGTAATAAAATCAGTAACTGCTAATTGATACAAGAAGTCTTTAGATACTTTATTGTACACTTCTACAGTAGCGCTAAGCCTAGAATCGAACACTGAGAAGTCAAGTCCTAAATTGGTTTGTGTTGACGATTCCCACTTTAAGTCTTCGTTTGCAAAGTTTGCAAACTCAAAACCAGTTCCTAAACCAGTCGACACTGTATTTAATCTTGCTCCATAAGCAAAGTTTGGTATAGCTTGGTTACCTACTTCACCATAACCACCATAAATTTTTATGTTTTGAATCGCATCAAAATCGTCCATAAAATTTTCGTTAGACAATCTCCATGAAGCAGAAACTGATGGGAAGTATCCCCATTTATTGCCTTCTGCAAATTTTGAAGAACCATCAGCTCTAATTGAAGCTGTGATGTTATACTTGTTGTCGAACGAGTAAATAGCTCTACCAAAGTATGAAGATAATGCTGTACTACCTTTGTACTGATCTGTATTGTCAATTGCATTTCCTGTCCCTAAAATTGGCACATCGTTACTAACAAACTCACCATCTGAAGCAATTACTCCTTGCCATTTAGACTCTTGAGCTTCTTGACCTAACATAACAGTTACATCGTGTTTATTATTAAATTTCTTTTGAAAGGTTAATATGTTTTTCAGAATCCAGAAATCATTATTCTCTCTTCTTACACTCAATGCACTTTCACCTCCAGTGATTTCTCCATAAGAGAATGTAGGTTGAAATCTATCACTTACATTATTTCCAAAGTCTCCACCAAACTCAGTTCTATAAGTAAGGTTTTTACCTAGTTTAAGTTCAGCAAAAATATTTCCAAAAAACCTATTACGTTCTAATCTATTGCTTAAACTAAGTGCTCTTGCTATTGGGTTTTCAAATTTAAAATCATCATCCAAGTCTGGTCCTGCAAAAGACCCATCAGGATTATAAACTGCTGTGGCTGGGTTATTTAATAAAGATAAATAAATGATACCGTTTGTAGCATTATTCAATGTTAATTTATCATTTGTTCTACTTGCAGTTAGATTAGCACCTACTTTAATTTTATCGGTAATATTTGCACCAACATTAGCTCGTACATTAATACGATCAAAACCAGAACCAATTACAGTTCCATCTTGGTCTAAATATCCTGCAGACAAAAAGTAATTTACATCTTCATTACCTCCTGAAAACGAAACTTCATGACTTTGCATTACTGCATCATCAAAAATCTCCTGTTGCCAGTTAGTACCTGGTCCTAAGAGACTAGGATTTAAAAATTCAATTTGCGGATTCAGCCCATAAATTTCAGCCATTTCATTTTGAAGTCTCGCATATTGACTCAAATCCATTACCTCATAGAAATTAGTTGGTCTTTGAATTGCTAGGTAAGTGTTATATCTAAGTGTCCCTTTTTTATTCTTACCACTTTTAGTAGTGATAATTACAACTCCATTTGCTCCTCTAGATCCATAAATTGCAGTTGCTGATGCATCTTTAAGAATATTAATAGATTCAATATCACTTGGGTTTAACGCAGCCAACGGACTAACACCAGTTGCTCCATCTCCTTGACCTAAGTCGTTATCAGCTATAGATCTACCACTAGTAGAAATATTATTAGAATCTCCCGAAATAGGAACTCCATCAATAATATAAAGCGGTTCAGCTGAACCAGAAATAGTATTTACACCACGAATTCTCACGGAAACAGCACTACCTGGTTGCCCAGAGTTTTGAGTAATACTAACTCCCGATGCTCTACCTTGCATTAATTGATCCACACTAACTTGTGGCAAATTGTTTAACGCTTCAGTATCAATAGTTGATACCGAACCACTCAAATCTTCTTTTAATTGCGATCCGTAACCAATCACAACTACTTCATCTAAGCTTTCTAAACTTTCCACAAGAGTCACGTTAATAGACACTCTACCTGAAACAGCAGTTTCTTGAGTTACAAAACCTAAATAGCTAAAAACTAGAGTGGCATTATCCTTAACGGTTATCACATAGTTTCCGTCAAAATCTGTGTACACTCCATTACTTGTTCCTTTTTCAAGAATGTTTACACCTGGAAGTGCCATACCATTTTCATCAGTAACCACACCTTTTACCTGGGTTTGGGCAAAAGCTAGTTGACCAACTAAACAAAACAGTAAAAAAGTATAGTAGTACCTACTACCATAAATGTTTTTTAAATTGATTTTTTGCATGTTTTTTTAGTGTTAGTACAGTAAATTGTACATTTTGAATATTTATACCTCAATAATTATAATATGCGTAATTATAAAGGGTGTTTTTTGTCAATATCAAAATTAAAGGAAATGTTAAGTTAGTGTTAATATTATTTTGTCAATTATTTATATAATTTTTTATAAAAACTTTCAAACAATCAACAAACAACACTAAATAGAGCTAAAAAAACAAATATAGACACCAATATCATCTATATATGTGTGCAGAATAACAAAATAGTATATTCTTTTGTAGCTAATACTATTAGAGTATACGTTTTATACCCGAAAACTCCGTTTTATACTGACTTGGAGTACAGTTTTTCAATTTCTTGAAGACTCTATTAAAATTAGCAATATTATTAAACCCACAATTAAAGGCTATCTCAGAAATACTATTATCTCTTTCTAACAACCACATAGAAGCATACCCTATTCTAACGTCATTTACATAGTCAACAAATGTTTTTCCAGTACGTTTTTTCATAAATCTATTAAAAGACACATTGCTCATATTTACCAACTCAGAGACTTCAGACAAGGTTATTTTTTTATCGAAATTCTCCTGAACATACTCATAAACCGTTTTAATTTTATCACTATTCTCAAAGTTTTCCCTATTCACTGTATAGGTCGATAAAAGCCTTTGATTTCTTGAGTTAGCTAAATCATGAAGTATAGATATAATTTCGAGAAAATAGTCAATCCCATCAATTCTAGAAAGCCTAGAAATACGCTCCTTTAAATCTAAAGCCACTTTTTTTGAAAACAAAATACCATGAACCGACCTGTCAAACATCTCTTTTATAGGCTTCATGATTTTTCTTGACAAAAACTCGTCTGCAAACAAATGCTGATGAAACTGAATTGTAATCTCATGTATATCGTCATTCTTACAATTATGCGTCAACCATCCATGATGAAGATTAGGACCAACCAAAACAAGCTCAACCTCTTCAATCTCTTCAATACTATCACCTACAACCCTTTTTACTCCTTTACCATTACTAATAAAATTCAGCTCATATTCTGGATGAAAATGAATAGGAAAATCAAAATCATCTTTTACCCTATCAAAAACCAAAAAACTATCTTCTGGAGACAAAGGAGTGATCTCCCTATGCACTTTTTTTAAAATATCCATATATAATGATGTAATAATATTTTAACAATTTGATAAAATAATATCATCAAATTGAATTTTGTATAGTTAATTTTGAACAATAAATAATTGTCAGCGTGCTAAATTATAAAATCTTCATTTTATATTGCATAAAATTATTAATAAAATAAAAAATGATAAAAAACCATCCATTTTATTTAAATAAAACAATTTACATTAAAGTAATGATACTATTTTTTCTTTTTTTGCCACTTTCTTGTAAAAATGACAAAAAAGAAGATTTAAAAAAGGACACTTCTGTTGAAAAAGATGACATCAAAACAAAACGTTCAATTGATGCTGAAGATCTAATTTCTAAACTTTATACAATTTCAAAAAAAGGATTTGCAATTGGTCATCAAGATGCCACTTCTTATGGATTAAATTGGAAACACGAAGATTCTCCTGAAGTTATAAAAAGTGATGTCAAAGAAGTTTCAGGTAAACTTCCTGCAGTTTATGGTTTTGACATTGGACATATTGAGCTCAACAACACTCACAACTTAGACTCAGTTTCTTTTACAACTATGCGCCAATTAATGATTGACGCTTACAAAAAAGGCGGAATCATTACCGTAAGTTGGCATGCTAACAACCCTACATCTAATGGAGATTCTTGGGACAAAACCTCAACTGTTTCAGACATTATTAAAGGCGGAAAACATCATGATAAATACCAACTATGGGTAAAACGAGTAGCGGACTTTTTAAAATCTGTAGAAATTAATAATCACCCCATTCCTATTGTATTTAGGCCATTTCACGAAATGAACGGAAGCTGGTTTTGGTGGGGAGAAGGCAACTGTTCTGTTGAAAATTATAAAACTTTATGGATAGAAACAGTTGACATATTAAGAGACACGCATCAACTCAACAATTTATTATATGCTTATTCTCCTAATAAATTAAACCCAACAGACGACTACATGAAATACTATCCTGGTGATGAGTATGTAGATATTTTCGGGATTGATATTTATGATTTTAAAGACTCTGAAGGTTTTATAAATTCTCTACAACACGATTTAGCTATCGTAAAAGAAATTGCTGAGCAAAAACAAAAACCATATGCATTTACCGAAACTGGCTTAGAAACACTTTCAACACCAAACTGGTTTACCGAAGTGCTTTATCCTAACCTAGAAAACACTGGTATTTCTTGGGTTTTATTTTGGAGAAACGCAAGACCAGATCATCATTATATGCCATACAAAGAACATCCAATTGTTGATGACTTTAAAGCTTTTGAAGCATTACCAAAAACCTTATTTTTAGAGGACCTAACTAACTAAAAAATGAATTTAATACACCCTATTGATATTGCCATAATCTTATTATATCTAGTAATTATAGTTGCAATTGGTTTGGTTCTAAGAAAAAGAGCTCAACGCAGCAAAGACGATTATTTACTTGGTGGAAAATCCATACCATGGTATATGCTTGGACTTTCCAATGCATCAGGTATGTTTGATATTTCAGGAACCATCTGGTTGGTAACACTCATGTTTGTTTATGGCATTAAAAGCGCATGGATACCTTGGCTATGGCCAGTATTTAACCAAATATTCCTTATGGTTTACCTGTCTAAATGGTTAAGGCGCTCTAATGCAACAACTGGTGCTGAATGGATAGGAACACGTTTTGGTTTTGAAAAAGGCGCTAAACTTTCCCACATCATTGTTGTTGTATTTGCACTCATTATGTGTTTAGGTTATCTAGCATACGGATTTATTGGATTAGGAAAATTTATTGAAATTTTTATTCCTTGGGAATTAGTAAGCAACTATGTGCCTTTCACTATTCCTTTAGAATATGTACCACATTTTTATGGTGTTATTTTTACATTGTTTGCAGTTTTCTACTCACTACTTGGCGGAATGTCTGGTATTGTTTGGGCAGACGTTGTTCAATTTGCAATCATGACTGTTGCTGCATTAGTAATAGGCTACCTTGGTTTTCAAGCAGTAGGTGAACATGTACTTAATGTTCCTGAAGGTTGGAAAACACCATTCTTTGGTTGGGAACTTAATATGGATTGGAGCGAAATCATCCCAGAAGTCAATCAAAAAATAAAAGAAGACGGATTTAGCTTGTTCACTGTTTTCTTTATGATGATGGTTTTTAAAGGTGTTTTAGTTAGTGTTGCTGGTCCTGCACCAACATACGACATGCAAAAAATACTATCTACAAAAAACTCAGCTGAAGCCTCAAAAATGAGTGGTTTTGTTTCAGTTATTTTAATGCCAATTCGTTATTTAATGATAGCTGGTTTTGCTGCATTAGCTCTCATTTACTATGAAAAATTAAACCTAATGGATGCCACAGGAACTATAGATTTTGAGCTTATACTTCCTACTGCCATAAAAGAGTTTGTCCCTATTGGACTTTTAGGACTTTTACTAGCGGGTTTAATAGCAGCATTCATGTCTACATTTGCAGGCACATTAAATGCGGCTCAAGCATATCTTGTAAATGACATTTACCTTAAATATGTAAAACCTAACGCCAATGCAAGTCAAACCAGAAACATGAATTACCTCACAGGTATCATAGTAGTTATTATTAGCATTGTCTTAGGATTTTTCGCAAAAGATGTAAACTCTGTATTACAATGGATCGTCTCAGTACTTTATGGTAGTTACGTTGGTGCTAATATTTTAAAATGGCACTGGTGGCGATTTAATGGAGAAGGGTTTTTCTGGGGAATGGTTGCTGGTTTATTATCAGCAGCAATAGTTCCTGAGTTATTCCCTAATATTCTTAGCTTATATCTATTCCCAATACTTCTGGTTGTCTCAATACTAGGAAGCATAATTGGCACCTACTCTGCTCCACCAACTGACGATGCAGTGCTAAAATCATTTTACAAAAACGTACGTCCTTGGGGTTTTTGGAAACCAGTACACGACAAACTCTTAGCCGAAGACCCAAGCCTTAAAAGAAACAAAGATTTTGGACGAGATATGTTCAACATAGTTATTGGAATTATTGCTCAAACTACCCTTGTAATACTTCCAATGTATATAATATTTAGACAACAAACACCAATATACATTTCAGTAGTTATACTTGTGATTTGTGTATTCTTATTGAAAAAATTCTGGTGGAATAAATTAGATGAAAAATTAGATTAGTTATGATGCGAAAAGATCTATATGTAAGAAGCTATAAACTTGAAAAGGTTTTTCAGGATTACGAAGCAGTGATAAACAAAAAAAACGAACCTTTACATAGCAAAAACGGAGTTTATAATCGTTATAAAAACCCAATAATAACAGCCGACCATATTCCTGTACATTGGAGATACGATTTAAACGAAGAAACCAATCCTAATGTTTTAGAACGCATAGGTTTTAATGCCACTTTTAATGCAGGAGCTATAAAATGGAATGACAAATACGTGCTTTGTGTTCGCGTTGAAGGTAATGACCGAAAATCATTTTTTGCAATGGCTGAAAGTCCTAACGGAATAGATCAGTTTGAATTTTGGGACAAACCTTGTGTTATCCCTCAAATAGAAGGAAATCCAGACACAAATGTTTATGACATGCGTTTGACTAAACATGAAGACGGTTGGATTTATGGTATTTTTTGCACTGAGCGTAAAGATCCAAATGCAAAAGCTGGCGACACTAGCTCAGCTATTGCTAATGCTGGTATTGTCAGAACCAAAGACCTTATCAATTGGGAGCGCTTACCTGATTTAATTTCTAACACTGGCCAACAACGTAATGTTGTTTTACACCCTGAACTTGTAGATGGAAAATATGCACTTTATACCAGACCACAAGATGGGTTTATTGATATTGGTAATGGTGGAGGAATAGGATTAGGCTATGTTGTAGATATGCTAAATCCTGTTGTTGAAAACGAAAAAATTATAAACAATAAAGTTTACCACACCATTTTTGAACTTAAAAATGGACAAGGTCCAGCTCCTATAAAAACCGAGAAAGGTTGGTTACATATTGCTCATGGTGTAAGAAACACTGCTGCAGGATTGAGATACACACTGTATATGTTTATGACCGATTTAAATGATATTTCAAAAGTGATTCATCAACCAGCTGGTCATTTTATGGGTCCTCAAGATGAAGAACGTGTTGGCGATGTTTCTAATGTTTTATTTGTAAATGGTTGGATTGAAGACAATGATGGCACAGTTTACATTTATTATGCATCTTCTGATACACGCATGCATGTAGCAACAACAACTATTGAGAAGTTAATTGACTATTGCATTAACACACCTAAAGACACCTATACATCAGCAGGTTCAGTACAAACCATTATAGATTTAATAGAAAAAAACAAAAGGCTATAATAGATGAATGAAGCCTATAAAACGATGCAATCTGAACTCCATTCAGAATTGCTCAACATATTAACCTATTGGACCAACAACACCATAGACCAAAACTATGGTGGCTTTGTTGGTAAAATAACCAACGACAATAAAATTGTAGATAAAGCCAATAAAGGCATTATCCTTAACACTAGAATTCTTTGGTCGTTTTCTGCTGCATCAAATTATTTAAACTCAAAATCTTATCAGTCTATTTGCGAACGTTCTTTTCAGTATTTAAAAGATTATTTCAAAGACAATGAATATGGAGGCTTTTACTGGGAACTCGACTACAAAGGACAACCAATTAATAAGCGTAAACAAGTATACGCACAAGCTTTTGGTATTTATGCATTGTCAGAATACTACAAGTTTTCAAAAGATGAAGAAGCAAAATCTCTAGCCATTCAACTTTTTGAATTATTAGAAAAACGCGCTAAAGACACTAAAAAACTAGGATATATTGAAGCGCTTAATCAAGATTGGTCACCAATTGATGATATGCGTTTAAGCGAAAAGGATATGAATGCTGCAAAAACCATGAATACTCATCTTCATGTTTTAGAAGCTTACACAACACTCCTAGAAATCTATCCTAATGAGTCGCTTAAAAAATCTCTAACAATGTTGGTTGAATTATTCTTAACCAAATTTTTAAATAGTAATAATCACTACCATTTGTTTTTTGACGAAGACTGGAAATTACTCAGCAATTCAGTATCTTATGGTCATGACATAGAAACTATATGGCTTGTTATTGAAGCTGCAAAAACACTAAAGAACAACGACTTATTACAACAAGCTTACACAACAGCAACTAGAGTTGCAAACACATTTATTAACGAAGCGATTGATACTGATGGAGCAGTTATAAATGAAAAAAACCTAACCACCAACCACATAGACACTGATAGACATTGGTGGCCACAAGTTGAAGCCTTAGCTGGCTTAAAATATGCTTACCAAATAAAAAATGATTCAACTTATATAGATACTGCATTAAAAATTTGGGAATTCACTAAAACTCATCTTATAGACACTGTTAATGGAGAATGGTTTTTTAGAGTTGATAAAAATGGAAATGTCTATCATGAAGAAGATAAAGTGAGCATGTGGAAAGCTCCTTATCATACTTCAAGAGCATGTATAATGATGAATATTTAAAAAATTGAACTATGAAAAAGTTACTTTTAATAATACTAAGCTTTTTAGCCTTGAATTGCTCAAAAGACGATAACAATTCCAATAACGGAGGAGAAACCGTAAATCCAAAAGTATCCATTTCAGTTGGTAGTTCAGCTTCTGAACCAACTACTAATGGTGCTTTTAATATATCCTTAACGGGATCTTCAACCACTGCCACAATTGTTAACCTTAGTATAAGCGGAACAGCAACCAATGGTGAAGATTTTCAAACGATAAATAGTCAAGTAACTATTCCTGCAAATACCACATCACATTCAATTCCAGTAACAGTAATTGACGACACTGACACCGAAGGAGATGAAACTATTATTATAGAAATAATGTCTGTAAGTAACAATGCCGAAATAGGAACTCCAGACAGTGCAACCATGACACTTTCGGAAGAACCAGAAGCATTTGTATTACAACCCGAAGATACAGCTAACTATATGGTTAACCCAAATTCAACAGACGAAACCATAGCTTTATTTTACAACCTAAAAACAATGTCTCCAGACAGTTTTATTATAGGCCAACAAGACGCGTTTAATTCATTCTACAATAATGCAGTTGGTGATTCTGATATTAAAAAACTTACAGGAAGCGACCCAGGACTTTTAGGTTCAGATTTTATGTTTATTACTGACGACAACAATGATGGCACAGCTTCAAACTGGTTTTTCCAACAAGAGCAAATTATTATAGCTGATGCTGTTGAAGCATACAACAAAGGCATGGTAAATATGTTCACTTGGCATTTAAGAGAACCTTATGATGGCGATCATTTCTACGTAAGTGAAATGACACAGTTTCAAGCTGAAAATGCTTTTGCTAGTATTTTACCTGGAGGTGCAAACCATGAGTATTACAAACAAAAACTACAAAAAGTAGCAGATGTTGCCAATAACCTAATAGGAAGTGATGGTAAAAAAGTTCCAATTATTTTCAGACCATTTCATGAGTTTGACGGAAACTGGTTTTGGTGGGGAGACGATTACTGTTCTCCACAACAATTCATAGAGTGCTGGCAATTTACGGTTACTTACCTAAGGGATACTCTTGGTGTAAATAATATGCTTTATGCTTATGCTCCTGACAATAGCTATACAACCGAAGCTTTATACTTACAGCGTTATCCTGGTGATGCCTATGTAGATATTTTAGCCATGGACAACTATGGCGACTTTAACAACCAAGGACAAAGTGGAGTTACTGCCGCAAACAACAAGCTTAAAATAGTATCAGATTTAGCAAAGCAAAAAGTTAAAATTGCAGCTTTATCTGAAACAGGCTACTTTGTGACTCCTGGTGACAACAACCCTATTTCAAACTTCTACTCAAACAACCTTTATAACGCCATTACCAATAACAACAACCATATTGCTTTTATGATGTTTTGGTCAAACAATGAAAACACATACTGCACTCCAGTACCAGGAATGACAGATGCTAACGACTTTATTGAGTTTACAAACAAACCAAAGTCTTTATTAGAAAACGAATTACCTAACATGTACCAACTCCCTTAATTATGATAAAACTAAAAACAATAACGCTTGCGTTTGCTGCTTTACTAGCACTATCTTCTTGTAAAGACGATAAAAAAGCAACAACTCAAGAAGAAACCACAACCGCAAAAGACACTTTAAATCCTGTTGAATTAGTGAGTGTGAAAGACGGAAAATTCTATAAAGGAGATCAGCCTTATTATTTTATTGGAGCTAACTATTGGTATGGTCCTTTAATTGGAGCTAAAAACATTGGAGATAGAGATCGACTCATTAAAGAATTGGATTTAATGAAATCTGTCGGCATCGACAACTTACGTATTCTAGCTGGAGCTGAAGGAGATGGTAGCGACTCTACTGTTCATCCTGCTTTGCAACCCGAACAGGGAAAATACAACGAAGACCTCCTTGATGGCTTAGATTTTTTATTGGCTGAAATGCGCAAAAGAAATATGTATGCTATTTTATACATGAACAACAACTGGATTTGGTCTGGTGGTATGAGTGAATATTTAGAATGGAATGGTTATGGAGAAGTTCCTAATCCGTTTTTTACCGACAAATACACTTGGGATGATTATATGAAATATACTATGCAATTCCATTCATGCGAACCTTGTAAAGAAGCATTTTACAATCATGTTCGATTTTTAATGGGACGCACCAATGCTTATACTGGTTTAAAATACACTGAAGATAACACCATAATGTCATGGCAAGTAGCTAATGAACCACGAGTGATGGTTGGAACAGAATATGAGAAGCCTTTTACCGAATGGTTAAATACAACTGTTGATTTAATTGAATCGTTAGACTCTAAACATCTAATTTCAACAGGTGCTGAAGGTAAAGCAAGTTATTTACAAGATATAGACATGTATGATCGTTTACACGACAATCCGAATATCGATTATTTAACTATGCACATGTGGCCAAAAAATTGGGGTTGGTATGATATTAATAATGAAGTTGAAACCACTCAACTCTCCATTGAAAATGCTAATGCGTACATGAACGAGCATTTAGAAATTGCCAAAAAACAAAACAAACCAATCGTCATGAGTGAGTTTGGTTTCCCAAGGGAAAAAGAAAGCTTATCCTTAGATGCGAATATCGACAATCGTAACACGTTTTATCAAGCTGTTTGCGAAAAAGTTGCTGAAAGCAAAGCAAAAGGAGGCTATTTAGCTGGATTGAATTTTTGGGGATTTGCAGGTTACGGAAAAGCCAATGTTGATGGTGATGGTAAGTGGCAACATGGAGACGATTTCACTGCTGACCCTCCTCAAGAACCTCAAGGTTTAAATTCGGTTTTTGCTAGTGACACCTCAACTTTAGAAATCATAAAAAATCATAACGATGCCTTAAAAAACTAATATATCATGAAAGTTCTAACGACACTTACTTTTTTATTGATGACAGCCATTACCAACGGTCAAACAGTATCAAAATACATTATTGTTGACCAATTTGGATATCGTACAAATTCAGAAAAAATAGCTGTAGTTAGAGATCCTTTAACTGGTTTTGATGCTTCAGAATCCTTTGCTCCAGGGTTTAATTACTCTTTGGTAGATGCAACAACAGACACTCAAGTATTCACTGGAAATGTTGTTCCTTGGAACTCAGGTAATGAAGATGATTCTTCTGGAGATAGAGCTTGGTGGTTTGATTTTTCAAGCTATCAAACTCCTGGGACCTATTATGTATTAGACATTAATCAAAATTTAAGATCATACGAATTCAGTATAACTGATAATGTCTATGAAGAAGTTTTAAAACATGCAGTCAGAACATTTTTCTATCAGCGTGCAGGTTATGAAAAAAATGCTACTTACGCAGGAAGTGATTGGGCTGATAGCGCAAGTCATTTAGGAAATTTGCAAGATACTGAGTGTAGGAAATGGGATTCGCCAAACGATGCTTCAACTGAAAAAGATTTAAGTGGTGGATGGTATGATGCAGGCGATTACAACAAATACACACATTGGACTGCAAACTATGTGTTTGATTTACTAAAAGCTTATATCGAAAATCCAAATGCTTGGAGCGATGATTATGATTTACCATATTCCAACAACGGAAATCCTGATATTATCGATGAAATTATTTGGGGAATGGATCACTTGCTAAGACTACAAGAAACCAATGGCTCTATGATTAGTATAGTGGATTTAGACCATGCGTCTCCACCTTCATCAGCAACAGGACAAAGTCTTTATGGAGGCGTCAACACAACTGCTACTCTGTCTTCTGCAGGAGCATTTGCATTAGGATCTAAAGTTTTTGAAGGATTAGGCATGTCGGCTTATGCAAATACGTTAAGACAAAGTGCTTTAAATGCATGGAATTGGGCAGATACAAATCCAAATGTTATTTGGGAAAACAACAGCTCTTCTTATAGTTCAGTTGGTATTGGAGCAGGACAGCAAGAGACTGACGATTATGGCAGGTTTGCCTTAAAAATGAGAGCAGCTATTCATCTTTATGATATAACTAATACAGGCTTACCTGAAGACGCTAGCATCAATTCTACCATGAAAACTTTTGTAGAAAACAACTATCAAGATATTCATCTCATTCTTTGGAATTATGCTTTTCCTTTTGAACAAGGCAATCAGGATAACTTGTTATACTATTCCAGTCTTGAAAATGTTGGCGCTACGGTAGCAAATGAAATAAAAACAGTGTATCAAAACAGTATGAATTCTGCTAGTAATTTTGAAGCATTAACTAACGAAACCGATCCTTATTTAGCACATCTTGAAGATTATGTTTGGGGAAGTAATGGTATCAAATCTAGAAAAGGATTGATGTTTACTAGCTATGCACTACATGATATTAACAGCTCTAACAATACTGATGCGATACGAGCTGCTGAACGTTACATTCATTATTTACACGGTGTAAATCCATTAAACTTTTGTTACTTATCTAACATGTACGATTATGGTGCTGACCATGGCGTTAATGAATTTTACCATACATGGTTTGGAGATGGAACTGATTGGGATAACGTACTAAACGACCCTTATGGACCTGCTCCTGGATTTTTAACAGGTGGACCAAACCCTTCCTATAATTGGGATGGATGCTGTCCTTCTGGTTGTTCTGGTTTGACATGTGATGCAACTCAAGTTGCAAGAATTCAAGGTCAGCCTAAACAAAAAGCCTATGACAATTTTAATACAAGTTGGCCCATGAACTCTTGGGAAGTCACCGAAAACAGTAATGGCTATCAAGTGGCTTACATTAGATTGTTATCACACTTTGTGAGTGGTTCAAGTTCGCTTTCTATAAAAGATAATGTTTTTAACGACGTTTCGTTTTCACCAAACCCTTTTACAGATAGTTTGACTGTTCAAGCTTCAAAACCATTCAACTATATCATTTATAATTTAAAAGGTGTAGCAATTGAAAAAGGGCATTGCGAACAAAATTGTAGTATAGGTAAAACGATTAAAACATCAGGTATTTATTTGGCTAAACTATTTAACAATCAAAGTAGTAAAACTATCAAACTAATTAAAAAATAGAGTAGTTTAACGCGAAATTTTCCTTCAAAAATGCACTTCTCGATACAAAATTCTTGCAGAATTTTACTCGAAGTGACGTATACGCACACACTTAAACATTATTAATGTTAGTTTACTCCAAAGTAAAGCCTTGCTCTAATTCAGCATTAGAATCACCACCAACAAACACTTTAAAATCACCTGATTCTACCACAAATTCTCCTTGGTTCGTATAGAAACCAAGCTCCTTTTTGGTAAGTACAAATTCAACCGTTTTAGATGCACCTGCCTCTAACTCGATTAACTCAAATCCTTTTAATTCTTTAAGCGGTCGTATAACACTTCCAACCAAATCCCTTATATATAATTGCGCTACTTCCTTACCTTTTAAAGCTCCAGTGTTTTTAAGTGTAAAAGACACTTTTACTTCCTGATTTTCTTTGTAAGTATTGGTTACTTTTAAATTTGAATATTCAAAAGTGGTATAACTTAAACCATGACCAAATGGATACAAAGGCGTTTTCTCAACATCAGTATAATGTGACCAAAATACGTTTCCATCTTTATCGGTTGGTCTTCCTGTTGGGTAATTATTGTAATAAATTGGTGCTTGACCTACATTTCTAGGAAAAGACATTGGCAGTTTACCACTTGGGTTATAGTCTCCATATAATACGTTAGCAATCGCATTTCCAGATTCAGTTCCTAAATGCCATGCTTCAACAATGGCTGGAATATGTTCGCTTGCCCATTCAATGGCTAGTGGTCTTCCGTTGTTTAAAACCAACACCACATTAGTGTTAACCTTATAAACTTCCTCTAAAAGTTCTTGCTGAAGACCAGGTAAATCTAAATTGGTACGACTTCTACCTTCACCACTTTGAAAACCATGTTCACCTAACACCATAACCACAACATCAGCTGCTTTAGCTGTTGCAATAGCTTCATCAAAACCAGAGGTATCATTAGTGTTAATCTTTACTTCTTGTAAGAAGGTTGAAGTGCCTTCAAAAACCTCAGGACCTCTAGAGAAGTTTAATGTGTTGCCTTTGTAAGACGACATACCTTCCAATACAGAAACCGCAGTATCATCATCTGAAGCTATTCTCCAGCTACCTAGAGGACTTGATTTGTCATCAGCCAAATCGCCAATTAAAGCGATGGTTTGACCATTCTTTTTAAGCGGAAGCAAATTGTTATCGTTCTTTAAAAGCACGATAGATTTTTTTGCCATATCCAAAACAGCTTCTCTATAGCTTTCATGGTAAGTCCATTCTTTTTCTCTATCGTCATCACAATATCTATAAGGGTCTTCAAAAAGTCCTAATTCAAACTTCACCTTTAAAATACGTCTAACAGCATCATCTAAAATCGATTCTTTTACCACACCATCTTTAACCAATTGCGCTAACTCTTGGATGTAAACATAGCCTTCCATATCCATATCAGAACCAGCATTTGCAGCAATTTGAGCAGCTTGACGTTTATCTTTTGCGTGTCCCCAAGGAATCATTTCATTTATAGAAGCCCAATCTGAAACCACGAAACCATCAAAATTCCAATCTCTTTTAAGAATGTCTCTTTGCAAAAACGAACTTCCAGTAACAGGAACACCATTTAAGGTATTAAAAGAGTTCATAAATGTTTTTACACCAGCCTCTGAAGCCGCTTTAAAAGGAGGCAGCACTGTGTTGTAGAGTGTACCATTTCCTATATCAGCAACGTTATAGTCTCTACCTGCTTCAGCAAAACCATAAGCGGCAAAATGCTTAGCACAAGCAGCAATAGTATTATGAGCAGAAAGATCATCACCTTGAAATCCGTTTACTCGTGCTTTGGCTATTAAACTTCCCAAATAAGGATCTTCACCAGCACCTTCCATAACACGTCCCCAACGCGCATCTCTTGAGATATCAACCATTGGAGCGAAAGTCCAGTTAATTCCAGAAGCAGAAGCCTCAGTAGCTGCAACTCGTGCGGATTTTTCAATAGCTTGCAAATCCCAACTAGCCGATTCAGCCAAGGGAATTGGACTTAAAGTTTTATAACCATGAATCACATCAAACCCAATTAGTAACGGAATACCTAGTCTAGATTCTTCAACTGCAATTCTTTGAACATTTCTTACCTCTTCAGCTCCTCTCACGGTTAACATCGCTCCAACCCATCCTTTCTTAAGGTGATCATATTTTAAGGCAGCATTTCCCTCTTCAGGTGCTGGTCCTGTAACGTCCCAAAACCCATTATAAAGATTCATTTGTCCTACTTTCTCTTCAATGGTCATTTGTGATAATAACGACTCTACTTTCTGATTTATATCAACCTTTGTTTCTTCCATTTGAGCATGTGTTTTTGTGTTCACAAGACAAAGCAAAATAACTGCTACTGCACAAACTCTTGTGATTTTTATTGTTTTCATGATTGTTATTTAATTAGTTGTGTGGTAAAGCTAGACATTGGCAATCCTACTTTATTGAATATATTGGCTTCTATAGTATTTCCCCAAGCATACCTTACATACATAGGTTCCTTTACTTGTTTTGAAAACACTTCTATTTGATTTCCTTTTATTTTGAATTTCGCCGAATGAAACACCTCATCAGCTCCTGCCACTTCAAACTGACTGGTCTTTGACGTTACATATAATCCGTCAGCATGATTAAATGTTACTAGAAACTTGTTGTTTTTTACTTCAGAAGACACATACAACGGACTTTCAACAACAGTTTCTATTGTATTATAATGCTTCTTAAGTGCCAATTGAGCAAACCTGAGTCCTACATCTTTTTTATTACGTGGATGAATGTCTTTAAGGTCTCCTATATCTGAAGTGACAACCATTGCAGTTTTTGGCAATTCTAATGTGCGTCTTTGCGCATCTCTAACTTCTACTCCAGAAGATTCATAGTAAGAAAAAGGCGCTATTTGAGCAAAGTAAAAAGGCATTTCTTTATTAAATGCTTGTCTCCAAGATTTAATCAATTCAGAAAAAATTAAATGATAAGACTTTGAATTTGTTGTATTATTTTCACCTTGATACCAAATCACTCCTGAAACATTAAGCTTAGTTAGCGGATGAATCATGGCATTGTATATACGACCAGGTTCATAAGGAGCCCATTCAACAGGATTAATTTTTTCAGATGCTTTTTTCAATTCATCATTCGTTTTAAAAACTGATTCAGGCATCCAAGTTTCGGCATAGCTTCCTCCCCAACTAGAATTAATCAATCCTATTGGAACGTCGAGTTCTTGATGTAGTTTTTTTCCGAAGAAATAAGCAACTGCACTAAAATACTGCATGGTTTCTGGTGAACACGTTTGCCACTGACCATCCAGATTATCTTGAGGTGTTTCGGAAGAATGTTTTGACACTGTAAACAATCTAATATTAGGGAAATTTGCACTAGCTATTGCTGTTTCAGCATCATCAATTCCTGCTGAGGCAGTCCACTCCATATTAGACTGACCAGAGCACACCCAAACCTCACCAATTAAAACATTATTCAGTTTAATTTCATTATAACCTTTAATAGTTATGGTATATGGACCACCAGCTTTTGGTGTTTTTAAAACTGCTTCCCATTTTGCATAATTAGTTCCTTTGGTTGTAATAGTATCATGACTCCAACTTGTTGTAATGGTTATGGGTTCGTGAGGATTACTCCATCCCCAAATTTTAACATTATCTTGCTGTTGCAACACCATATTATCACTAAAAAAAGATGGGATAGTAACATTAGCAAAGGAGCTCATTATAAAAGACAAGCTACCTATACAACACAGAATATATTTATTGTAAATCTTCATTAAATTAAATGTTTAGTTGGCCAATATCTTTTCGAAGAACGGAATTAGTTTTTCGGCCATTACTTTATTATCTGCTATACTTGGATGGTAACTGCAACCATGAGCATACACATCATTGAATTGAAATATAGGAATTGTTCTATTAGAGTCCTTTTCAAAATATGTTTTTACTTGTGTTAAGCAATCTATAAGCACGTTGTTTTTGTCTCCCTGAATCATTGGACTATTTAAAAGCACAACCTGAGTATTTGGGTAGTGTTTATATACTTTACCAACTAATTCTATATAACGTGCTACATAAGTTTCAGAATTGAAAGGTAAACGGTCTTTGATGCCATCGCCTTCGGACATATCGTTGGTTCCTAAACATATACTCACTAGCTTTGGCTTAACCTTAAAATCGTATAGTACATCATCATTAGTATTTAGGAATAAATTTTCATAAACCTCAGGCATAATAGGCTCGTCTTTATGCTCATCGTTCCAATTACGATAGATTCCCATACCAGAAACCGAACTCAAAATATAATCAGCGTTTAAAGTTCTTGCTACTATTGGTCCATATGCTAAATAGGCATTATGCTGGTCTATGTATTCACCTTTGGCATCACAAGGAACATCAGTAGGATCCATTAAAGCACCACAGGTTATAGAATCACCAATAAACTCAATAGTAAATGCAGTATTGTTTTCAACTTTAGAAATAGCTTCAGCTTCTAAACCATGAAAAAGCACCATACCACTTGCTGCTTCAGTTGCCTTAAAAATTCCAACCTTATTTTGCGTTTCTGTTTTAGGTAAAGCTATTTTAATGGAATTGATGGTGTCTCCAGAAATTGTATATCGTTTTTGATACTCATCATTTATTGTAAGTACAAAGTAGTTTCTTGGTTTGTATTCTGACTGGATATTGATTGTTAACGAATCTCCTGTCACATTGAATTCAACCGATGAAGCTGAACTTATCAAACCAACTGAATGCTCTTTTGTTATAGTTCTTCCTGAATATTTAAAAACCTCATTATTAGACTGAAAAACATCTAATTGTTTACTTTCGGGATTCTTACAACACATAAAAGCAAGCGTTAATAAGAGGTATGTAGTTTTAATGCGCACGCTAAAGTTTATTACAGAATAAAACTAGCAAAAAGTGTTTGATTTTAATTATTAAAAAATTTCAAAAACTTATACTATTTCTAAAACAAGAAAACAAATGAAATAAGTTTTCAACTGTATAATTAGTCCAATCTAAAGGGCAGAGTAATGTATTTTAAACAAGGTAAACGTGATAATTGACATTATCACCAAATCTAATAAAGCTTGTTAGTAATTTAGATTTAAAAACATATCAAAACTTGAAGAAGACAATTCCTTTATTTCATTGTCTGTATTAAGTTGGCTTACGGGAAGTTGTATAATAGGCACTTTTTCATCCTCAGAACCTTTACGTTCTTTGGATTTATCTGAAATTAAAAAAACACCATCAATTGAGCCATCATTTAAACTATTTAAATAATAACCTTCCTTTACTTTAGAATTAAATGTTTGATATAATAAAACTTTATAACCGTAGTCTTCAGCTGTTTTTTGCAGATAACATAATGCTTGACTGTACCTTTTCTTTGTGACTTCTGGTAAAACTACAGCAACCGCATTAGCCTTTTTTGCTCTTAGTGCAACAGCATAGTTATTAGGAACATAATTGAATTGCTTTGCAATATTTTTTATTAGTTCTCTAGTTTTTAAACTAATATCCTCTTTATTATTAAGCGCTTTAGAAACTGTAGAGACAGAGTAACCAGATAAAGAAGAAATCTCTTTTATTGTTGTTGCTGACGACTTCAATTTTTCTTAAGTTTTTAAAGATTTAATTATTTTCAAAACATTTTTAGTATCTGATTCAATTTTGCCCAAATCATAATTACCTTTATTATCTTTTGTTATAAGTTTTGATCCCATACCAACACACAACACACCAGCTTTAAACCAGCCTTCAAGATTTTCTCTTGTTGGCAAAACACCTCCAGTAGGCATCACACTTGTCCATGGCTGAGGTCCTTTTATACCTTTAACAAAATCAGGTCCATACACTTGACCAGGAAATAACTTTACTATTTCGCATCCTAGCTCTTCTGCCTTAGCAATTTCAGTTAACGACCCACAACCTGGTGACCACAATATTTTTCTACGGTTACAAACTATAGCAATATCTTCTCTAAAAACAGGAGTTACAATAAAGTTAGCTCCCAATGCCATATATGTTGAAGCTGAGGCTGCATCTGTCACAGATCCAACACCTAATATCATATCAGGTAATTCAGCCATCACATATTTATTAAGTTCTGTAAAAACTTCAGGAGCAAAATCTCCTCTAGCTGTAAACTCTAACAGTCTAGCTCCTCCATTATAACAAGCTTTTAAAATTTGCTTACAGATATCAATATCACTATCATAAAACAATGGTACTAGACCTGTTTCACTCATTACATTAAATACTTCTATTCTCGAATATTTTGCCATTTTTATTATTTATCTTGATACTTTACCATCAGCATTACCTGTTAATAATTTTTCAATTTCGCCTAATGTTATTAAATTATAGTCACCAGAGATAGTATGTTTTAAGCAACACGCAGCTACAGCTATATTTAAAGCCCTTTGTTTTGTACTGTTTTCTTCTAAAAGACCATAAATTAATCCTCCCATAAAAGCATCTCCACTCCCTACTCTATCCACAACTGGTGTAACCTCTTTTATATCTGCATTGTAAATAGTTTTACCATCATAAAGCACTCCTCCAATTCGTTGGTGAGATGCACTTACTGAATATCTCAATGTCGTGGCAACTGTTTGCAAATTAGGACAAATCTTAAATAACTGATCATAAAGAACAGGTAGTGATTTTTCATCTTGATAATTAGGATTCACCTTGTCTTTCCCAAGCATAAAAAATGCTGTATCAATATCACCTAATATAATATTGCTGTATTTTAAAAGTTCAGGCATTACTTGTTTTGGTTCTTTACCGTATTGCCACAACTTTGATCTATAGTTTAAATCAGATGAAATTGTAACTCCTAATTTATGAGCAACTTTTAAAGCTTCTAAACATTCTTTGGCAGCAGTTTCGGAAATGGCAGGAGTAATACCACTCCAATGAAACCAAGTGGCATCTTTAAGTACCTCTTCCCAATCTATTTCTCCATTTTTTATAGTAGCCATAGCACTATTAGCTCTGTCATAAATAACATTACTACCACGTGTTCCTGCTCCTGTTTCAAGATAATAAATCCCTAAACGATCGCCTCCATAAAGAACATGATTTGAGCCTATATTAAACTTTCGCATTTCTTTTAATGCACAACCTCCAATTTCGTTGTTGGGAAGTCTAGTAACAAATTCAACTGGAAAACCATAGTTAGCCATAGAAACAGCTACGTTAAATTCTCCTCCGCCATAAGTAGCAGAAAACGTTTTTGCTTGAGAAAAACGCAAGTGCCTCTCAGTTGAAAGTCTTAACATTATTTCTCCAAATGTTACAATTTTACTCATCTTTGGTATTTAATCTCTCTTTATTATTCATTTAAAAAAGCCAAACAACAAGTTTTAAATTATTGTTTGGCTTAAAATTACAGCTCAATCAACTTAAATACCTAATCCTTGACCACCTGTTACCTGAATAGTTTCAGCTGTTAAAAAAGAAGCATTTTCACTTGCTAAGAATGAAACAACAGAAGCTACTTGTTCAGGCTGTCCTAATTTTCCTAGTAGGATATTATTTTTCCAAGAAGCAAAAACCTCAGGTTTTGTGGATTTTATTTGTTTGTGGAAATCGGTGTCAATTGTTCCTGGAGAAACTGCATTTACTCTAATACCATACTCTGCTAAATCTTTTGCTAATGCTCTAGTTATAGCATGTACTGCAGCTTTAGAAGTTCCATAAATTCCTGCTCCAGGTCCACCTGCATTCCATCCTGCTATAGACGTATAATTTATTATTGAAGGGTTTTCACTTTTCTTAAGATAAGGTATAGCTGCTCTTGAAACAAAAAAAGTAGAATCAAGATTTAACGCCATTACAAATCTGTAAAATTCAGTAGTCATTTCTTCAAATCTAGATCGACCACCTAAGCCTCCTGCATTATTAACAACCACATCTATTTTACCATATTTATCTCCTATAGTCTTTATATTATTTGACACTTGCTCTTCATTTGTTACATCAAAACCATAATATTCTGCTGTAATGCCTAAATCTTGAAGCTCTTTAAGCCTTTCGGCTCCAGCCTCATCATCAATACCATTAAGAACAACCGTATAACCATCCTTACCTAATCGTTTTGCAACTTCAAAGCCAATACCTCCAGTTGCTCCTGTTACTACTGCTACATTTCCTTTAAATTCACTCATGTTTTTTATCTTAATTTTATTTATATGTGTTATAATTTATAGTTCTATTATTGTACTAGTTTTACTTTTTTAATTAGTAAGAAGATAGAAACTACAGCTAGTACAACTGACACTGTAATTGCTATAAATGCTGGAGTATAAGAACCACTTTGGGTAATTGTACCAATAAACCAATTCATAATTATTGGAGATACAGCTGCAATAGTTCCTGCTAAACCTGCTAATGTTCCTACTGATGGGCCTTTAAATAAATCACTCGACAAAGTTTGTATGTTACCTATAGCAAATTGAAACCCAAAGAGAGCAATACCTGCGAGGTAAATAAATGTCATATAATTAGAATCGTTTACAAAGAGTATAATTGAAACAAACCCAATGATGATTAATAAACTTCCTAATACTATACTTGCCTTTCTTCCTACATCAACACTAGTTCGTTTTATTATTGCTTCAGTAAACATACCTCCTAGTATTCCTCCTGCTGCAGCCATTAGGTATGAAATCCACATAGTTTTACCAATTTCTTCTATACTTAAACCAAACTTTGAATTTAAATATATTGGCATCCATCCTGCAAAAAACCACCAAATAGGCTCAATAAAAAACCTACAAAGCAAAACTCCCCATGGTTGTTTATAACTCAATATTTTAACCACACTTAAGCTTTTTGCTTTTGTTTTTTTATCATCAGCATCATCAGTTCTATCATTAAGTATTAAAGCTTTTTCTTTGTCGGTAATCCAAGGATGATCTTCTGGTTTGGATTTATTGAGTATAAACCAAGGAATCACCCATAACAATCCTAAACCTCCTAATATTAAGTAAGTTGATTTCCAACCGAATTGAGCATACAAAAAAACAATAACAATTGGAGCAACTACATTACCTATTGATGCTCCAGAATTAAAAATACCTTGAGCCAAAGCTCTTTGTTTAATAGGGAACCACTCGCCATTACTCTTTACAGCTCCAGGCCATAAACCTGCTTCTCCTAAACCTAGTAACCCTCTAACTATAGATAATGAAATAACACCTCTTGCTAATGCATGAAATGCTGCTGCTGCTGACCAAACCACTATGGAAACTATAAACCCAATTCTGGTTCCTATTTGGTCATACAGTCTTCCTGATAGAAATTTACTGGTAGCATAGGTGACCATAAAAATATTGAGCATTAAAGCATAATCTGAATTATCCATGCCAAGGTCTTTACCCATTTGTGGCCAAAGTAATGCAAATGCGGTTCTATCAATGTAGTTTATTACTGTAGCTACAAAGATTAAACCAATGATCCACCATCTTAATCCTTTTACCTTCATAAGTTTTTAATATTCTTCAACGTTAGCCCCATACTTACATAAGTAAGAGCTTAATTTTTTATTAAAAAAAGTGGAGTAGGTGAATTAAGACGCCTTAATTAGGTTATGCTTAATTAACATACTTCCCTCCAATATTGTATTTAGAAATGAAAACATAAACCGTGCAATTTTGCTTTCATTTTGAACAATTTAACTACTATAGCAGTATTGATATAATACCTTAAAATGTTCTTTCATTTTTAATTTAGCTTCTTGAGGGTCTTGATTTTTTATTGCCTCATAAATTGCTTCATGTTCTTTGATTCCAATTTCAGGTTGGTTTTTATCGCAAACATGATACTTTTCAAAGTTTGTAATGATTTCTGGAGTAATCATTAACATAAATGTATTAATAGTACTATTTCCACATGCTTTAGCTATTGCTAAGTGAAATAATAAATCTTCTTGTACTGCATCTTCTCCATTTAATACCTTTTCTGAATAAGCATCTAAGGTTGCCCTCATACTCACCAAGTCTTCTTCTGTTCTTCTTAGAGCTGCTAACCTAACCGTTTTAAGTTCTAATAAAATTCTTGTTTCGACTAAAGATTTAAAATCAGGGTCTTCTAATCTCAAAATATCTTCAATCATACCGTTTAAAGCAATGATACCTATATTTGCAACAAAAGTTCCACTTTGTGGTCTAGACTTTAAAAGTCCATAAAATTCTAGCTTTTGTATTGCTTCTCTAATATTACTTCTAGAAACTTCAAATTTTTCAGACAACATTCTTTCGGAAGGTAACTTATCTCCAGGTTCAAGATTTTTGTGATTAATTAAATCTCGTATTTTAGATATAATATCCTTTTGAGTATACTCTATTTCGGTTTTCGACAATGTTTCTAACTTCATAATAAAATTGGTTAACCAGATTTAAAGGTATTAAAATAATAAATAAACTCCAATTCTTAAATGAAGAGCTCTATCATTAAAAACTTTAAACGACAAAACTCTTCATATAAGACTAACTCAAACTAATTGTTTTTAATGTGTTACTTCTAAGCTGTAAAAATTTACTTTGGCAAAAGACCCTTCATCTCTTGATTGAAAATAGTTTCCTGCCTTAAAGTAGTTTTCAAAAATTCCCCATTTTTTCATGTGTATATTTTCATACACTTTATATTCACTATTGTTTAATACAACAACCATCTTTCCATCTGAAACATTTACTTCTAAAGTAAATTTTCTAAAACCTACTTCTTGCTTAAAATTGAAACCTTCGTCATCATCCCAAGCCTCTTCATAAAGCAAGGCATCTCCTGATGCATTAATGTTTCTAAGTACTTTTGTTTTTACTCTAATTTTACCATTTTGCCAATATATTTTTAATATTGGTGGTGCATTATTATCATCTTGACCAATTAAGTCTCTTTGCTCATTTGTTAACCTACCATGAATTTGCATGATTATAACTTTATGATACTTACCATCAGAGTCTCTAGAGACATCTTCCATTGAGATTTTACCCTTCATTTTTGCTCCTTGCTCAAATGTCCAATTTGTGTTATTATCTCCAGGTATCATTTGTTCTCTTAGCTCAGACCTAGTATACTTTGTATTTCTAGTTTTTGAATTTGTAGGCATCGCGTGAAAAACTATTGCTCCTTTTGTTGAGTCAATGTACATGTAAGGTTTTGCTGCTTCTATATTTGCAAAATCTAATATTTCAGGAGGGCTTATCTCTAGAGGTTTTCCTTCATTGTTTGTTACAGGCAAAGTTACTTTCCAATGACTTAAGTCTATTTCTGGCAACTTAACTTTCTTTTTCTTTCTTTTCTTCTTCTTTTTTGTTGTCTCTACTTCTTTCGTAGCAACTTCTTCTTTGATTAACTTTTCTTGAGAAAAAGAAAAGTTAATCAAAAAGAAAGAAAATAAAAATATTGAATACCTAAACTTCACTTACCTTCTATTTTTAGTTTACATCTATTTCAAAAGAATCAATTCTTGCTTCTACACCTTCGTTGTGAACTAAAATAGATACCATTGTATTGCTTCCTGTATTAAAATTAACACTAGCAGAAACATAAATATCAGGATCTGTTTGATCGGTTCCTTCAAATGAAGCTATTGCTGCAGCTTTTGCTGTTGCTAAATCTGTATAACCTCCACCAGGTAATATATACACAGTAATTGATCCTGGAGAGTCATCTTTTAACGTGTAATAGTATGACAAACTGTAATCTGTATCACTAGACACTACAAGTTCTTGATAAGCAACTCTATCTCCAGCCGATGGATACTTAGAAGCTTGACTACCTTCATAAACTGGTGAACCAGTAATTTGAATTACACCTCCAAGATCACTATTTCTCCACGAGTCACGACCATCACCTGATCCGTCTGGCAAAGTGTTATCTTCAAAGCCTGCTTCTAAAATAACAGGGATAATAGCTTCTGGCTCTACCACTTCTATATCATAAGTTACAGTATCTGACACACCGTTAGAATCGCTTGCTGTTAGTGAAACTGTATAAGTTCCCTCACCATCTGCAAAAGTATAGACAGGATCTTGCTCATTAGATGTGTCTCCAGTTCCAAAATCCCAGAAAAAGGTATTTGATTCTGTTGATAAATCTGTAAAATGTATTGTAGTAAAATCTCCAACATCAGGCATATAAGAAAAATCTGCCGTAGGGAATATTGTATCTTCTATTGAATTTGACTCAGGTAAATCAAACTCAAAGTAATCATCGCAACTAACTGAAAAGACAGTAATACCAATTACACAAGCTATCTTTATTAGCCCATTAGTTTTATTTAATATATTTTTCATGTCTAAAATATTTTTTAATTAGTACCCAGGGTTTTGGGTCATTAATCCTCCACTTAAATTAATTTCTCTATTAGGAATAGGTAATAGTAATGCTCTTGAGGTATAATCTGGATAACCCATTTCAGAAGCATGCGCGCTCAAAACAGCATCAGCTATACCAAATCTTACTAAGTCAAAAAAGCGGTGGTTTTCAAATGCTAATTCAACTCTTCGCTCCATAATAAGGTCGTCTCTAGTAATTGAGGTAACAGGAGTAGTTAAACCTGCTCTATCTCTAACCTGCTGAAAAGATGTAATAGCTGCTTGATTTCCGGTAACTTCAGCACCAGCTAAAATAGATTCAACATGCATTAATAATACATCAGCATATCTTAACACAATCCAGTCATTACCAGCTAATCTTGGTGGATTTGGTCCATAATTACCATCTTCATCTCTCATATATCCATCAGGTAGATACTTACCAACTTCGGTTAAATCTGAAGATGTTGGAGATTGAAAATAAGAAACACTTGTTCTATTTCCTCCATAAGCTTCAAAGTCGGCTATTAAATTATTGTTTACAATATTTAAACCATCTTGTCTTCCTGCGTCTGCTGTAAACTCAGATGAAAATCCTTGAGCATCTTCAGAGAAACCAGAAGAATATCCTACAGAAAAAATGATTTCATCGTTAAGTTCTTGATAAAATACATCATAAAAATCTGGAAGTAACGTAAACTGTGGCGTTCCAATGATAGCTTCACACATTTGCTGTGCTCCTATGTAATTAGGGTTAGGTAATGTTAAGTATACTTTAGCTAAAAGTGCTTGAGCTGCAGCCTTACTTGCTCTATTTTTAGAACCGCTATTGTTTAAGTCGTCAACTGCAATTAGCAAATCATCAATTATTAAATCATAAATTTGAGATGTTTCAACTCGTGTATACAATGCTTCACTTTGAGTTGGATTTACAACAGATGTTACCATAGGCACATCACCAAATAATCTAACAAGATTAAAATAAGCGTAAGCTCTTAAAAATTTTGACTCAGCTGTGTAAGCTGCTCTATTACCTTCATCTGCAACCTCAATAAAGTCTAAAATATTATTTGCTCTAAAAATAATCTCATACATACTAGCATAATAATCTTCAACTTCAACATTATTAGCATCTACTAAATACCTATGAAAATCTGCTTTAGAACCTTCAGTAGTTGCAGATCTTGTATTATCTGAACGCATTTCAGTAACTAAATATTCAAACTGAACACCTCTATTAACTAAACTTGAGTTTGATGTGGTTTCTTCTGGAATACCTTGAATAGCATCATACACACCAAGGATACCTGCCAATACTTCCTCATCACTATTAAAGTATGATGTTACTACTACTCGTGAATCTGGAATTGGATTTAAGAAGTCATCTTCATTACAAGAAAACATAACTCCTATTAAAACGAAAGCTAAATATTTTATATGTTTCATAACTATGATTTTTTTATTAAAAGTTTACATTTAAACCAAACGACATTGTTCTAAACAAAGGCGTTCCCGCTCTTTGAGCTCCATAAGCAGTTGGTCTATCATCGTCAACATACTCTGGGTTGAAACCTTTGTAATCGTCATCGGTTATGTATAGTAAGTTTTGACCTGTAGCGTATAGTCTTACCGATTCTATTCCCAATTTAGATGTAAGAGTTTTAGGTAAGTTATAGCCAATATTTACATTACGAAGTGAAAAGTAACCTGCGCTTTGTATTATATCATTTGTATGTACACGTTCTTGTAAAAACGATGCGTCAGGAATTATACCTGCATCAACAACAGCTTGAGGACTGTTTGTTGCTCCTTGCCAATGAGTAAAGAAATATTGGTCTCCTACGTTTCTCACTTCAGCTCCATGGCTACCTTGAATCATGAAAGAAAAGTCAAAATTGCCAATATTAAATTCATTTGTTAAACTCCAAATTAAATCTGGATATGGATCTCCTAAAATAGTTTTATCAGCACTAGTAATTAAACCATCTCCATTTAAATCTTTTACAATAACATCTTCAGAAAGACTATTAATTGGGAAGTATGGCGTATCCCAATACTCGTTTGACAACTCTCTATCTACAACGTAACCATAAAAAGATGATATTGGGTTACCTACAAGATTAATCCATTCTGAATTTCTACCATAAGTATCAACTAATATTTGACCATTTGAGTCTCCAAAATTTGTAAGTTCGTTTTTATTGGTTGAAGCTATTAAGGTTGAATTCCACTTAAAGTTTTCATTTGTAATGTTTTTGGATCTTAACTCAAATTCAAATCCACTATTAACAACTTCTCCTAGGTTTACGATACCATTATTAAATCCAGTAACATAAGATACAGGGTTATCTAACAATAACTTATCACTAGTTCTTTTATAGTAATCTAAAGATCCTTGAATTCTATTGTTTAGGAACCCAAAGTCAATACCTGGGTTAATCTCTACTGAAGCTTCCCACTGTAATAATGCATTAGCAATGTTTAGTGCACTTGGTGCATTTACAATAGTTCCATCAATAACAGCAGTTGTATTATCTAATAAAGCTAAGTAAGGGTACCAACTAGTAATGTCATCCCCTAAACTGAAGTTCTCGTTTCCTGTAAGACCGTAACTTGCTCTTAGTTTTAATTTACTAACAACATCGCTCTCTACCAAGAAACCTTCATTGTGCATATTCCAACCAACAGAAACTGCTGGGAAATTTCCCCATTTAGAGTCTACACCAAATACTGAACTTCCATCTCGTCTAAACGAAGCATTAAGTAAATATTTGTCTTTATATGCATAATTTACTCTCGCAAAATATCCTATTTTTCTACGTTCTATATTATACTCTTCAAATTCTGTAATTTGTGTAGCTCCTTGTAAGTTCTTTAATAAATCATTAGAGTATCCTGTACCTAATACTTCGCTATTTTCTGTTCTTCGTTTTTGAATAGTTGCTCCTAACAACACATTTAAATCATGATCTCCAAATTGCTTAGTATAGTTTAAAGTATTATCAGAAATAATTCTGGTTCTAAATCTATTATGCAACTCATATGATGCGTTTGCAGCTCCATTTTGATGAAACTTAGTTCCGTTCCAACGTGTTCTTTTTCTTTGTTCTAGGGTAATACCTAGTGATGTTTTAGCTGTAAGACCATCAGTGATTTCATAGCTTAAATATGTTGAACCTAAAAGATTGGTTTTAAACTCATAGTGTTCTCTCTCTACATATTGAGCGTATGGGTTTGCATCTCCTGAAGTTCTTGGTCTGTTATCACTACCATCACCATCTAAATCTAGTTCAATTAGGTGGTCTTCCATAAAATAATCACCTACTGTTACATTAGGATATGCATTAAAATCAACAAATTGAAGCGATTCTTCTGTATGGTATATTGGTAACCATGGTGATTGCCTGATTGGATTATGAATAGATGTTGGTAAAGCTCTACGTTTAGAATATGATGGAGTAGCACTAAAACCAAACTTTAATTTGTCAGTTAGTTTGCTATCTATTTTTGCCTTAGCACTATATAGATTATAATCATCAGTTAAAACAACTCCTTCATCTCCTAAATATCTTAATGATATACTAAACTTAGTATCCTGAGTTCCTCCTCTTGCTGAAAATGAATGACTTTGAATAAGTCCATCTTCAAAAAACACATCTTGCCAATCTCTATCAACACCCAAAGTGGCAACCAATAATTGCATGTATTGAGTTCTCTCTGAAAGTTCTCCTGTCTCAGCAAGCTCTTTTGCCGCCCAATCAGAAACACTTTTTCTATAATCATCGCTACCAAAAGCACTTTTAATACCAGCATAAGTTTGGTAACTAAATTTTGTTTTACCTGATTTTCCGCTTTTAGTGGTAATTAAAATTACTCCGTTTGAACCTTCACTACCATAAATTGCAGCTGATGCAGCATCTTTTAAAATTTCAAAAGACTCTATATCGTTCATATCCATATTTCCAAGGAAATCTGAACTTACAACTAATCCGTCTACAACTACAGCAGGTCCTGACTCAGCATTTATTGAACCAACACCTCTTACTCTAATTGTTGGAGCGTCACCAGCTTCTGCAGATGTTGCTTGAATATTAACTCCTGAAACCTGACCAATTAAAGCATCATCAACCCTAGCTACAGCTATTTGATCTAAACTTTCGTTAACTACTTTAGAAATAGAACCTGTTACAGTAGATTTCTTTTGGGTTCCATATCCAACAACCACGACTTCATCTAGTTTGTTAGTGTCTTCAACCAGAGAAACATTAATTGTCCTTTGATTTTCAATAACAATAATTTGTGTAACATACCCAATGTATGAAAACTGGAGCACATCTCCTGTTTTAACATCAATTTGATAATTACCATCAAAATCTGTCGATGTGCCTTTTGTTGTTTTAAGTATAACAACATTAACACCTGGAATCGGCAAATTATCAACTGCAGAAACAACAGTACCTTTCACCGTAAAGCTTTCTTGCGCAAAAACCGCAACACTAACTAATAGCATCGCAATAATGGTTAGCTTAGTTTTTAAGTTCATAATTAATCATTTAAATTTTTAAAAAGTTAGTTTTTTAACTACTTAAAAACATTTTAAAGCTTTAATACAATCGAGTTTTTTATTACTTTTGTATTAAACTTATGTGCTCTTAGTAGCTACATATTTACTTCCCTCCAAAGAAGTAATTTCCAAAAAGGATAGGCGTGCACCTGTCCTTTTTTTTATTTAAATACCTATCTGAAAAAAATTGGTTTACCAGATTGGTTTACCAAATATATATAAAATTTTGTTAAATACAACGTTTTCGTAAAATTTTATATGTTAAAAAAAGAATTTATCAAAAAATGAGGTTAAAAATTATAGTTTTCAAATACTATTCTCATAATTGACAATTAAAGAGGTCTATAGTTTACTCAATTTTATAATTAAGAAAAACTTGAGACCTCTAAAAAAATCTCGCTTTACGCTTCTTTATCACCAAAATATGATACTGCGCCTCCACTTAAGAAATCTTCTCTTACTGGGCTAAAAGTGTCAATAAGCTCACCTTCCTCTAAACAAACTGCACTGTGCATTAAATTTGGTTCGATATACACACCATCACCTGCTTCAACGATTTGTTTTACGCCATCTATTTCAAATTCAAATTTACCTGAAACACAAAAAGTAGCTTGTGTATGAAAATGTTGATGTGGAGAACCCAAAGCACCTTTTTCAAACTTTACTCTTACCATCATAATTTGGTTATCATAGCCTAAGAATTTCCTTGATACTCCGCCACCAAGTTCTTCCCATTCCATGTCTTTTGTAATAATGTATTTATCACTAAATCGTTTCATAATTTTTTAAGTTTTATGTTTGTGTTTTATTTAAAATAATATGTTCCTGTCCAATTGTAAGACGTTCCGTTAATCTCTACAGTATGTCTTGCTTCTTTTGATGCATTTGTGTTTGCTGTTATAAAAAACTTGGTTTTATCATTTACAGTAGTTATTGCAATAGCAGTATAGTCTTCAGTATCTAACAACACTTTAAGTTCCTTTATTTCACTTCTTGAATTTGTTGCCAATTCTGTAACCGGACTATAATTGCCATGAGCTTCAATTACTGATACAAAAACAGTATTCTTTGTGTTTTTTCGTCGTAATTGGATGGCTGGATCGCGTCTTAAATTAAAATCTGGATCATTAGCACCAATTCTAGTAAACAGTAATTCGTCGTTCGGATTAGTAACAGTAGTTAAACTGTAAAACTTGTTTTGATGCATCCAAGAGAACTGACTATTGTTTGATAATCCTTTAGATTTAGCTTCTAAGTATACATGTTGAAATCCGTTTTTACTTCCTAATACATTTAATGTTTTTGGTGTCTCATACTCAAAATTTGTACTTAATACTTGACCGAAATAATAAAATGGCAAATCGTACTGATTTTTGGTATTTGAATTCACTTTCATTATATCTAAAATGAAAGGTTTGCCTAAGTCTTCATCATAAATTAACGCCATTGTGCGTAATAATTCTGAACCTGGATACGCATTTTCTTCTTTAGCACTTACAACTTGTATAGTTTCATCTTCTGAAGAAAAATAATGTAGAACGGAATGATGCTGACTTCCAACATCATATTTACCATTAAAGTGCGATGTTTCGTTTATCGTCAACGTATTGTGCGCTATTGTTTGTTTAGCCCAAGTTTTGTTTTCCTTTAGGTAGTTTCCGCCACCTTTTTGCTCAATATTTACATAACGTGCTAATCCGTAATCTTGCAAAACCTCATCGGTTTTATCATATAATGAAAAGGACAGTTTATCGTAATGACCATGACTTAATCCTTGTGCTCCGTACTTAAACACTAAGGTCAAATCTTCGTTTTTGGTTCTTAAAATGGCAACACCACCTTGGTTTCCGTCAGACCCATCGCTTAAATTAATAGATGTTTTGCTGAATGGCTCTTCCTTATTTTCCTTTAACCCTAAAGCTACAGACAATCCAGTATCATCTAACATTAATTTATCTTGTGCTTTTGCAACACTTAGCAAACCAGCGTCTTGATTACCGAAATGATAGGTGATATCTACTGCAGATACTAATGCATTGGTTTTGGTAGACATTCCCTTTTGTCCATCGTTAAGCGGGAAGAAGTTACCTTTAGCATCAGACAATTGCAATAAGGCGTTTACAGATTTTAATAATACTGAATCTTTGTATTTAAAAATTTCAAGTTCAGGTTTTGCATTTTGCAAAGCTTCGCCAAAAATTAAAAAAGGATACATTGCATAACGCTGATAATATGGCCCTTCGGTATAATACCCATCTGGTGAAAACGGTTCTTCAAGATTAGCTAAAAAACCAGCTTTTCCGTCTTTATTTATAAATCCGCCATCATTGTCTTTGGCATTAGCATCTAGATTAGCATCCTTAATTCCGTAAAGTGCGCGTTGTACCAATTCGTCATCATCCATAACCAGACCAATCATTCCTACAGCAGCATTACCCCAAGTACTATGATTGTGTACGCGATTGTAAAACTGCGGATTTTCGATAGAAATATAATCGGCAAATGGTCTAAATAAATTGGTTTCCAATTGTTGTCTTTCGTCTTCCGATAGGTAATTGTAAATACAATCATAAGCCTGACTAACATATACCAACCAATTAGAATCGTTTAAGCATTGCCAAAACAATTTACCTCTTGCATATGATCTTGTTTTTGGATGCACTGGCAAGGTCTTGTACATAGCTTCGTATTGCATCAACATATCTTTAACATACTTAGCATATTTTTCATCATCAAGAATTTGATATAACACACCTGCTTTTTGTAGTACTACAAAATTGCGTTTATGACGATCGTGCGAATAACCACCAGAATAGTCCTTTGGTATTGGCATATGGATGCCAGAAGCTATTTCAGCATCAATCTCTTCTTTTACTGCAGCCAATGTTTTGTCAAAAATTGGGATAGTACCAAGCTGCGCTCTTATGTCCTTAACACCTTGTGCTGTTAGAATTAATTTTGGGTGCGCATTAGAATTATCAGTCTGTTCTGCTTTATCTAAAGTACTTTGTGAATCGTTATTACAAGCATAAAATCCAATAGCTATCACAAAAACAAATATTGTTAATGCAGATTTACTATTCATTTTTAATCGATTTACTCTAAGCATAGTTTTACATCGTATATACACCACCATTAATATCTAACGTAGCTCCAGTGATAAATCCATCATACTCAGAAGCCAAATACACAACAGCTCTAGCAACATCATTAGCATTTCCAGCTCGTTCAATTGGAATTCCTGCTATAGTAGCCTTAGCAGATTCTTCAGTGGTGTGAGTATTATGAAACGCAGTTCCTAAAATTAAACCTGGCGCTACAGCATTAACACGAATTCCTTTTGGACCATACTCTGTAGATAATGCTCTTGTAAATGTTAAAATTGCGCCTTTACTAGTAGCATAAGCAATAGATCCTGGATGACCACCTTTTCTTCCAGCCAATGATGCTAAATTAACAATACTACTTGCCTTATGTTTTGCCAAATAAGGTTCTGCAGCACGAGTTACAAACATCATTGATGTGAGGTTAATATCCATTACTTTGTGCCAAAAATCGGCTTCCATATCGATCATTAAACGACGTGCAACAAGACTACCAGCATTATTGATTAAGATATCTAAACCTCCAAGTGCTTCAACCGTTGACTTTACCAAAGCATTTGCATCTTCTTCTTTGGTTAAATCACCACTAATTGCAACGGCTTTTACATTTTTACTTTCAGCATATGATTTTAATTCGTTTGCAGTATCAGCACTGGAAAAATAATGTATTGCCACATTTGCGCCATTATCTATAAAATGCTTAGTAATTGCTTCGCCAATACCTTGTGCACCAGCTGTTATTAGTACGTTTTTATCTTTTAATTTATCGTTTATCATTCTTTATATTTTCTAAAGTTAATCGTTTTTAGTAAAATAGCCTTGGTTTGAAACTGCTTGATCGCTAACCAAGATTTTTGCTTCCTTAAACCAAACTTCCGCATAGTTACCTGTTTCGTATTGCTTTTGAATGTCACCTCCAAAAGTATCAGCACCAGAACACCAATTTTTGTTTACCTCTGGTGATTTACCATTAGTTTGATTATATGAACCCAATTTGAAAAACAACCCTTCACCTTCATAAGCATTTTTACGCTCTAAACCATCTTGACCTATTGGAACAAATAATTTTTGTGTTTGCTCAGGAATATCTGCAACCGTAGTATATTCAGATTCAACAAGGTTTTTGGTAAACGTCTTTGTTTCATGACCTTCACTGGTGAATTTTAAATTCATAATACCATCCTTTACTGTTATCTCGTAACTAAATTCTTCACCTAATTCTATACCATCTTTAGGTTCTTCAGGAAGTTCATCCATTGTGGTTGGGACAACTGAAAAATCGTGTCCCCAAACGGCTGATGAAAAATCCCATCGTCCTGAATTATCTTCACCTTCTGTGTTAATTTCATAATGCCAGAATACAGAACCTTTAGTATGACCAGGATATTTTTTATAGAATATTTTAAGTGGCTCGTTTTCATGACCATCTGCACTATGAATTTGTCCCACAACAACTGCATACGAAGCTGCTACACGTGGATCACCTGTTGATGAAACGTTCATCACTTTTAATGTTGCAGACAATTTATCATCAGCAGTTTTGGCATACCATTTTTTTAGTTGTGCCAACTCAGTTCTTGTATTGTTGGATGTGCCGTGTGTATCACCACCATTTGGCGCCTTGTAAACCACCCAATCTCCCGTAGAATCTGTTACTGTATAGAAGAAATCTTTATGTTGATAGTTATTTGCTTGACCAACATTAGAACCATCTCCCAAAATGAGATTCCATTTATCAAAAAACGGAATAACTTCGCTTGCATACAACGTGTCTTTTGTTGCTGTATCTTCAAGATTTGGACTAGTTGCAGATTTATCATTTTTACAACTTGTATTCAACAACAAAGCAAGATAAAGCCCTAAAGCTATTACTGTTAGTGATTTTACTATTTTTACTATCATGATTGTTTTTTTGTTTTTAAAAATATTCTGTTAGTGCAACTATTCCGTTGTAAGAAATTATTAGAGAAAAGAATAATGCAGTGAACAACCCTACATTTACACCCAAACTTGTTTTATAGTCTTTCATTACTTTTTTATTATTCACTATAAGTATTATACCTAGTATTACTGCAGGTAATACAAACACATTAAATACTTGTGATAAGATTTGGACTTCAATTGGATTAGCACCAAACGCTGGGCCAATAAGTGCTACCAAACAAGCAACAAAAGTTACGATTCTAAATTGTTTGGAATTGGTATCTAGCTCACCAGATTGGTAATCTGCTAATAATAATGGTGCAATTAACAAACAAGGAAAAATTGAAGACAATCCAGCACTTAAAGCTCCGAAAAAGAAAATGGTAACAGCCCATTTTCCTGCAACTGGCTCTAAAGTATTTGCCATATCTAATACGTGTGTAACTTCTTTACCTTGATAGAATAATGCACCAGCAGAAACAGCCATAATTGTTCCACTAATGATAAAAATTAAAATAGCTGCTGTAATAGAATCTCTTTTTTGTTGCCCTAAATTTTTTATGGTCCATCCTTTTCCCTTTACAAACAAAGGTCTCGATAAAAATGTTGCTGCTGCCATAGTTGTTCCTACAAAAGCTGCGACCAGCATTTTGCCACCTGGTACATCTGGTATAGATGGTACAAATCCTTTGATAACATCAACAGGAAGTGGTTGAACAAAAAATAAAGACAATAGAAACGAAAAACCCATTAAGGTTACAAAAATGACCAATATCTTTTCAAAAAATGTATACTTACCAACCAACATTAATAAGTAGAAAGTTATAATGATAACTATAGCTATGATAAGCACAATTTGATATTCATAATCGTGCAGTCCTTCAAAATTTAAAGCTAGAATTTCAAAAATAATGTTTGATGAAATTCCCAAAATTCCCATTAGAGAATTCCACTGACCAAATGTTATACCAACAATAATGAGAATAGCTAAAGCCTTTCCATATTTAAGATGCTTTTTAAATCCATATAGCGCAGTTTCACCAGTAATCAACCCATAATTTCCGTATGCAAACATCAATACACCAGAAAACAGACAACTTAAAAACAACACCCAAAGTAATTGCATATTAAATTTGCTACCAGCTACAATCATTGAGGTAACACTACCTGTACCTATGGTATAACCGATTGCAAAAATTCCTGGGCCAAAACCTAGAATTATAGCAATGATTTTTTTGAGTAATGTTTTTTTTTGTGTTGTCTCATCCATAATAGATGTAATGTTTTTAGTTAGTTAGCTTGGTCCAATTGGTATGATAGCTTTTATCTGAATTATCATCTAAGCGTTTATAAGTATGTGCCCCAAAAAAATCGCGTTGTGCTTGTATCACATTTGCCGAAGCATAAGCTGTAGTAATACCATTAAAAAACTGAAGCGCTTCGCTTAAAGCTGGTGTTGATAAATCATTTTGAAGTGCTTGTGATACAACCTGTTTTATTGATGGTTTGTATTGCTTTAAATGTGTTGAAATTTTTGAATCTGTCAATAGGTTTGAAGTCGTTTTAAACACAGCAACTAACTCTTGCATAAGTGCTGATTTAATGATGCAACCACTTGTCCAAATACGAGCAATTTCACTTAGGTTTAAATCCCAATGATACGCTTTTGAGGCTTCATTTATTAATTTAAAACCTTGATAATGATTTATGATTCTTGCGAATTGATAAGCTTCTAAAATATCATTTGCAGACAAATTTAATTCTGAAACTTTAGACGATTTGAATATGCTATTTAATTCCACGCGTTCGTCTTTAAAAAAAGAGATATATCTTGAAAATAAGGCTGAAGCTATCAATGTACTTGGTAAGCCTAATTCTGCTGATGCTATTGTGGTCCAATTACCTGTACCTTTGTTTCCGGCTTTATCCAATATTTTTTTTACCAGCCAATCGTCACCTTCTTTTGTTTTAAAAATTGTAGTTGTAATATCTAATAAGTAACTGCTTGCGGTAGATTTCCAGCTATCTAAAGTCTCTGCAACCTCATCTGGATTAAGTCCTTGCGCTTCTAAAATTGTGGTAACTTCAGCTAACAATTGCATTTCTACATACTCAATGCCATTATGTACCATTTTAATAAATTGCCCACTTCCTTCTGGACCAACGTATGCACAACAAGGTAATCCATTTGCATCTTTAGCGGCAATCGTTTCTAAATAAGGCTTTACAAGATTGTAAGCCGCTTTATCTCCACTTGGCATAATAGATGGACCAATTAAAGCACCTTTTTCGCCACCAGAAACACCAGTACCAATAAAATGAATTTGCTTAGATTTTAAATATTCGTAACGTTCTTTAGTTTTTTTATAGTTTGAATTTCCGCCATCAATTAAAACATCATTTTTAGATAAATGCGGTAATAAATCTTCTATTACATCATCTATAGTTTTACCTGCATTAACCATTAACATTATGCGTCTTGGTTGTTGTAAAGAATTTACAAATGCTGAAATATCGTCATAAGCTTCGGCGTCTTTTAATTCAGGATATTCTGTTTTAAAGTCTTTTGCCACATCAACCTCAACGCCATCAACGTGCCTGTTGTACATCGAAATTTTGAATCCGTTATTGGCTAAATTTCTACAAAGGCTTTTACCCATTACACCTAAACCAAATAATCCAAATTCTGAGGTTTTCATTAAATCATTTTTAATGTGTTTTACTATATCTTGAGGTGATGAACTAATATCTACTTGTATTGCATTTCTTGGTGTCTCGAGCGTATCAAACTGTGACTGCAATAATTGCGATGTCATAAAATGACCTTGTCGGTTATTTAAACGTTCAGAGATTAAATTGAAATCACCTGTTAAATGAATCCATTTTACTTGGTTTTCAATAGTATTGCTTAATGTATTTCTATACGTTTCTTTTAATGCCGAACATACAATAATGCAACTATTGGTTTTAAGTTGGTTTTTAGCCAATCTATTCAATGTCTCTAACCAACCTTGTCGGTCTTCATCATTTAAAGGCTGACCATTAGTCATTTTAGCTACATTCTGTTCTGGATGAAAATCATCGCCATCAAAATATGGGATATTCATTTCATCAGATAGCAATTTAGCAATAGTGCTTTTACCACATCCAGAAACACCCATTATGAAGATTACTCTTTTCAAAATGCGCTATTCTTTTGGTTCTTCAGATGCACCAACACTACCTTTTTTAAACCAAACTTCAGCATACGATCCGTTTTCATATTGTTTAGCGATATCACCATTATAAGTTTCAGAATTTGTGCTTTTTCTATTGGCTTGGTTGTATGCGCCTTGTTTGAAAAATTGCTTTTCGCCAGCATAAGCAGTATCACGCTCTACGCCAACAGTACGCGTTGAAGAATATCTATCAATTACCTGCTGTGGAATATCTGTTTTATTAGCAAAATCTGATTTCAACAAGTTTTTAGTAAATGTTTTAGTTTGGTGTCCTTCACTTGTAAAAGTTAAGTACATGATGCCTTTATGTACGTTTACTTCGTAGCTAAATTCTTCTCCTAAAGCAATCCCATCTTTTGGTTCTTCAGGATAGTTTGTAGCACTATCTCCTACCACTGAAAAATCATAGCCCCAAACTGCTGTAGAATAATCCCAACGACCAGCATTATCGCCTGCTGTATTAATCTCGTAGTTCCAGAATACTGAACCTTTGGTATGTCCAGGAAACTTTTTGTAATAGATTTTTAAAGGTTCATTCTCGTGACCTTCGTCACTATGTATTTGCCCAACAACTACTGAATATGATGATGATTTTGTAGCATCACCAGTTGTAGATACGTGTTGCACTTTTAATGTTCCTGTTAATTTACCTCCTTCTTCAGGAATCCAACGACGCTTCTCACCTAACTCAGATCTCGTATTACTAGAGTTAGGTGAAGTGATACCAGCATTTGGTGTTTTATAAACCACCCAATTGATACCAGCTTCATTTTCTACATAGAAAAAATCGTCTTTTTGAAAGTTAACCAAATCGTTAGACGTTGTGCCATCACCAAGTAATATTTTCCATTTATCCATAAACGGAATAACATCACTAGGATATGCAATTGAAGTTTCTACAGGTGTTTCTTGTGCTGCTTTTTCAGTCTTTTCTGATGTGTTTTTACAGCTTAATAGTGCCGAAAAAAGTGATATTGTTAATAGTATTTTTTTCATTGTATTTATTAATATTCGCTTAGTACATTAAGGTTTGCTTTAGGTTTTCTTCTACTCTAATTTCACCAGAATTTTTAATCTCGTTATTAGAATGCGAATTATTTTTTGCACCCCAAAGCAGTGCAACTAACTTCACCTTATTATCTATAAATGTATTGTTAGAAATAGTGACATTTATGATGCCTCTGTGATTAATTAAAATGCCATTATCTTCTTTAGCTCCACAATTTTTAAAGGTTGAATTTGAAACTTCTAAATTTCCACCAATGGTAGACTCATCATAACCACCACGATAATAATCAATCACGTTTTTATCTACATTAATGAAATTACAATTAGAAATTATTAAATATTCGGTGTTATAATCACCTTTGTCATTGGTTTCTTCAGATAATTCTAAACCATTTTTACAGTTTGATATTGTACTGTTTTGAAACGTAATACGTTCTGCAAAGGATTCTTTATAAACTTTTAGTACGTAGTTGAAGTTATCCATCTTACAATCTGTAACCGTTAACAGAAAATGGTTGGACATATTTTCCTTTAAACTCGCAAAAGCATAGTTGGTTGCATTACCTTGTAGTGTAACGCCTTTAATCCATAAAAAACCTTTAGGTTGCAACTCAAATAATGGTGTGTTTTCTTTACCAGTATAATTGATGATGGTGGTTTTACGATCGTCCGAATTGATATTGAGTTTCTTATTAATTACTAAAGAAGCCTGAACATTATATGTGCCTGATTTTAACTTAATGATATCGAAATCTTGCGCTTCTTTAATCTTAGCAATTAATTCTTCCGTATTAGAAACTTCAAAAGTTGTTGGCTCTTTAGCTTCCACTTCGTTAGAAAACCAAGATGCGCCATATTTTGATTTATCTAAAATATTTGGGTTATTTACATCAACACCTACTACTGCACCAACACTATTATTGTTGTTTCTTGAGTTGCCAAACAAGTCTTTTGTTATTGTGTTAAAATCGAATCCATTGTAAGGTTCCACACTAGAAGGAATGCCTGTTGGCAGCAAAATGTTATCAGATATTTTTTTAAGTTCTAATGAAGCTTCGGTTAATCCTCCATTATAATTGTTAAATGGTTTGCCTTGATTATCAATCACGTTATTTTTAAACAACACACCATCGGCTTTGTCATTTTCTACAACGATTTGCTCTAAACCTTTTTCATTGTAAACAATGTTGTTTGCAACGGTAGTTCTAATTGCTCTTGCTGATCGAATTTCAGACTTTGGTAAAACATCAGCTTGTGCTAAATTTTGACCAACACCAAATTGCCAAGGTGAACTGCAATTAACATATGTATTGTAAGCTACAACTACATCTGTAACTTGGTTGTAGCGGTTTAATGGTGACTTTGGAATACCATTCATAACTGCCAATGGACTTCTAAAACTCTTTCCTTTTAAGTTGAAAAAATAGTTGTTAGTTACCCAGTGACCTGTGTTTATAATTCTAATACCACCATAATTTTCGTTTACACCATCACCTATAAAGTAATTTCCATCGATAATAGAATAGTTACCATGACGTGTTACCAATGAGCCCTCACTTTTGTAAAACACATTATTTCTAAACTCGTTAAAATTGGTTTTACTTGAAATGACTTCAACCTCTCCATTACATTCTTCAAATAAATTATTAGCCACCAATGTGTGACTTGGCGACATTGATGTATAGCTATCTCCTAATTGAATAGTCTCACCACTTGGACCACCTTTTACTGGTCTTGGTCCAAAATGGTTATTAACAATTTTATGATAATTATTAATACTTTCTACACCTGCAATACTAACTCTTACCGTTGGTCCACGATTGGTTTTTCCTGCTATATAACAGTTACTAAGCTCGTTATGTCTTCCCCAAAAACGCACCCACAAATCGTCGTTATCTCGTTTTGGTTTATTAAAGTCTTCAATGACACTATTTGTAAATTTACAGTTGTTTGCAATTTCATCTAAAGTATCTTTATTACTAATTTTAAAATCTACAACTGCACTTGATGGGGAAAAACCATTTCTAAAATACAGTCCGTCTACCACTAAATATTCTCCACCAAATTTTAGATAAGATTGTCCTTCTATAAAAACTTTACCTGGTGTTTCTGCCTTTAAGGTAATTGGTTTTTCCTTAGTCCCTTTATTTCTAAATTTTATTTGAACATCTTTATAAGTACCATTAGCTAACACAATATTATCACCTGCATTTGCTGTTTTTAGTGCTTCATACAATGAAACATTATCGGTTACTTTTATAATATTGGATTGCTCTTGGCACGAATACAATACGAATGTGAGAATAAATAAAAAAAGAAGTTTTTTCATAAGGAATTTTAAATCTATAATAAAGCTAAAGCCTTTTAAAAACATAAAAGACTCTAACTGTTGAAAAATAATCAAATAACTATTCTATAATTATTTTCTTGGTTGTGATAGCGTTGTTTTCTGACATTAATCTAACCAAATACAACCCTTTAGTTAAACTTGAAACATCAATAGTCCCTTGACCAAAATTAGTTTGAAGCACTCTTTTTCCTAATAGAGAAAAAACTTCAACATTAACATTGGCTGCATTTATATTTGTTTCAATATTTAAAACTGATTTTACTGGGTTAGGATACATCTTAAAATCTGCTTTAGAAAATTCATTGGTTGATAAAGAACCTTCCACAAGTGAGAAGTTATCATAAAACACCTCTGTAGAACTATCAACAGAATTTAATGATCTTACATAGACTACAACAAAAGTATTAGTCGCTGTAAATGTTACTGAATTAGTAGTAAACACATCAAAATCATTAACAATCTCCATATAACCATCTACGCTAATATCATTCTCACCATTATCATTAATTCCTGTCTCTTCTGTTATCTCGGTATTTAGTAGATAAACCTCAGAAGGCGTTCCCATTGCTTCAGAACGTGACTCTACAGAAAAGGTATATTCATTACCAATTGTAAGACCTTCAACCTTTTGATATAATCTTCTTGAACAACCAGTTATGGCAGGACTACCATCATCATAGAGTTTTACACCTCTAGTGCCATTATTTCCATCACTTGTTGAACCAGGTTGTTCATCTAAACTACCAGGAGATCCTAAATAGAAAATTTCTAACCAATCTTCTAAAGCGTCATTATCCCAAACTGCTTGATAAGGACTAGGAATAGCATTTCCTGCTTCATCAAGGATTTCATTATTTGGAGTCATATCATAAGCATCAGCATTATCTGAAGTACTTCCCATTGTACCTGCACTAGTTCCGTGGTCATCACAAGTTGGGTTTAACATTAAATTCTGAGCACTCATAAAATTTGAACTCATCAATGAAACCGAAAAACAGCTCATAATTAAAATGAACCTTCTGTTGAAAAGTAATTTTGTTTTCATATCGATTGTTGTTTTAGTGGTTAATATTTAGATTATAATATTTCACATAAGAAAATGCGGTTTCATCTATTGAGGCTAAATAATTACCAGCTTTAAAGTAGTTTTCAAAAGGCCATTTAACTAAACTTATATCTTGGTATATGTAAGGTTCATTATCATTAAGTTGAACTTCTATACGTGCGTTTGAGGCTGTAATTCTAAAATCAAAAATTTCGTAACCAACATAACCTAAATTAACCTTTATATCAGACCACGTACCATCATAAACACCATATAAATCAAAACCATCGGTAGACTCATCAACCAATGATTTTTTATGACACCATATATAACCATCTTTCCAATAAATCTTTATTAATGGAGGACCGTTGTTTCCATCAAAATTATAAGTATCCATATCCTCTTGTGAAATAATACCATGGATTTGCATAACAATGACTCTATGGTAGTCTTCACTTGATGAGGAATTGTTTTCTGAAATACTTTCCACTTTTAAAGTACCTGTCATTTCTCCACCTTCAAGAAGTGTCCAGTTATCTTTTGAATTGCTTGGATTAATTAATTCTCTTAATTCCGTTCTTGAATAAGAACTATTGGTAGTTGAGACACCTGGATATGTATAAAAAACTATTGAAGAATCCTCTTCATCATCGTACATAAAAGGCTGTACAGCTTCTAGAGTTTGATACCCATAATCTATTAAATCGTCAGGTTGGTATTCATCTGGTTTACCATTATTATCCTCATCTACTGGCAAGGTCACTTTCCAATTAGAAAAATCGATATCAGCATAAGTAGTGATTACTTCATCATTTTCGTCATCAGGATCATTCACAACTTGATTGTTGTTCTCGACAATACTAGTATCAGAATCGCAACCCAAAACAGGATGCAAGAGGATAAGACAAAGTAATAATTTCAGTTTCATTTTAAATTGGTTTACCAGATTGGTTTACCAAAAATAAAAATATTTTTATAAAAAGCAACTTAATAATTGCTATTTATTCAAAAAACACCTCTCAAAATTGACTAATTCACAACAATACTGTGAATTAATTCAGTTAGAGCATAAAACCAAAATTCAATGAACTTTTATTAAATGAACTAGAGAACAGGCACTAATTCCTTAAAAAAAAAAAAAAAAATCCTAACCCATTATTTTACTAATGAATTAGGATTATATTTTGTGACCTCGAGAGGATTCGAACCTCCAACCCTCAGAGCCGAAATCTGATATTCTATCCAGTTGAACTACGAGGCCAAAAGCCTTACGCCAATTGTTGTCTTACAATTGTAGAAATGGTTTTACCATCAGCTTTTCCTGCCAATTGTTGTGTTACTACTCCCATTACTTTTCCCATGTCTTTCATCCCTTCTGCACCAACTTTAGCAATTACTTCTTTTACTACATTGGTTATTTCATCTTCGCTTAACTGCTCAGGTAAAAATTGGCTTATAACCTCAGCTTGCGCTAATTCAGGTTCTGCTAAATCAGCTCTATTTTGTTCAGCAAAAATTGCTGCACTATCTTTACGTTGCTTAACTAGTTTTGAAAGAATTTTTATCTCTTCTTCACTTGTTAATTCTTCTTTTGTACCTGTTTGGGTTTGTGCTAATAATATTTCAGATTTTACTGCTCTTAATGCTGCTAAAGCCAATTGATCTTTTTCTTTCATTGCTGTTTTCATAGCAGCCATTACGTCTTGTTGTAAGCTCATACTAGTTTGAATTAATTAGAATTGCGAAGATACTAAGAAAAAACACAAAAAGTAAACCCGGAAACTACCATAAAGCTTCCGGGTTTGACACAAGTGTGAAACACTAAACTAAATTTGCTATTAATCTACGTTGTCGTGTAAAAATGAATTGTTACTTCTTAATTGAATATCGTCGTTGTCGTCAGTGCCAACAGACATTCTTGAAGCATTCGTATCAGAAGAATGTTGCGATTCTTCTAAATTCACACCTTGTCTTTTATATGCAGGTTCTTTTTCAATTTCATCTATTTTAGCATTGTTGAATTTGTAATTGAAGTCTTTCATTTTACGTCTTCTTTCATCTGCTCTTTCTTTGATTAAAGCAGAAATTGGACTGTTCATTGGGTCGACTTCTTCGTTTTCAACTTCTTCAACCTCTTCAGATGTAATTACTTTTTTCTCAAAAACAATTTCCTCTTCTACTTCAGGTCCTTTTGCTTTTGTAGTATTCATTGAAGATTCAAATGTTGAATATTCATCTAATGCATATCTAACTTCTCCTGTTTCATTAGCTTCTGTAACAGGAATAATCTCAACATGATCGTTAACGTTAAGGTCTTTAACTTCATCATCTAAATCGAAAAGAATCTTTTCCTCTTTTTCTTGAATTTCTTCTTCTTCAATTTTTTGATTTGGAAGTGGTAAATCAAACGTTAAGGTAAACTGTTCTTCTTCTTCAACCTGAACTATTTCTTCTTTTACTTCTTGAACAGGAGTAATAATGAAATCTTCTTCACTAGGCACTTTATGATCTAAAACCTCGTCGTAAACAACGTTTATTCCTTTAAGAAAATCTGTAGTTGGAATTAAATCCATCTTATTATCCTGAGCTTGAATTTCGTTATCATCTTCTTCATCTAATAATGTATGACGAACTACTTCAGGTGCTTTCTTTTCTTCCTTTTCTAACACAATATCTGGAGTTATAATAGCAGGATCTTGCTCTTTTACATTCATATCATCACCATCATCTTCAAGAGCGTGTACTACTTTTTTTACTTCGGTATTAGAAATTTCATGCTGTTGATCAATATCGAAACCCGTTGCTATAATTGTAACTGAGATTGATTCTTCTAAAGATTCGTCTTCACCAACACCCATAATAATGTTTGCTCCATGACCTGCTTCATTTTGAATATGGTCGTTGATTTCACCAATTTCATCAATTGTGATTTCATGTGAACCAGACACGATAAGCAATAACACATTTTTAGCTCCAGTAATTTTGTTATCGTTTAATAGCGGAGAATCTAACGCTTTCATGATCGCTTCTTGCGCTCTGGTTTTTCCTGAAGCAGTAGCAGAACCCATTATTGCAGTCCCACTATTACTTAATACTGTTTTAGCATCGCGTAAATCGATGTTTTGTGTATAGTGATGCGTAATAACTTCAGCAATTCCTCTTGAGGCTGTTGATAAAACCTCATCAGCTTTGGAGAATCCAGCTTTAAACCCAAGGTTTCCATAAACCTCACGAAGTTTATTATTATTGATTACCACTAAAGAATCTACATGACCACGAAGGTTTTCAATTCCTTTTTGTGCTTGTTCGTTTCTTGTTTTTCCTTCAAACTGAAATGGCATTGTTACAATACCTACAGTAAGGATATCCATTTCTTTTGCCATTTTAGCAATTATAGGAGCAGCTCCAGTACCTGTTCCTCCACCCATTCCAGCGGTAATGAATATCATTTTAGTGTTGGTATCCAACATTCTACGAATGTCTTCTAAACTTTCAAGCGCTGCTTGCTCACCAACATCTGGATTAGCACCTGCACCTAAACCTTCGGTTAAGTTAACTCCTAATTGAATCTTGTTTGGGACACCACTGTTTTGTAGTGCTTGGGAATCTGTATTGCATATTACAAAGTCAACACCTTTAATACCTTGCTGGAACATGTGGTTAATGGCGTTGCTACCTCCTCCTCCAACTCCAATCACTTTAATGACGTTAGATTGGTTTTTTGGCAAATCGAAAGCAATGTTTCCTAATTCACTATTATTACTCATATAATTAGTTTTACTGGATTTATAATTAATTATTCTGCGTTATCTAAAAAATCTTTTACTCTTTCTGTTAATTTATCTAAGAACGATTTACGCTCTTTTTTAGGTTGACTTACAACCTCTTCATCAGCACTTTGTGCTTCCTCACTTACTTCGTTTAAGCTTTCCTCTACTTCTGGTTCTTTTTCTATTCGTTTTCTTTCTTGACGTTTTAGTCCGTCCATCACTAAACCTACAGCTGTAGCAAATAAAGGACTTGCAATATCATCATCACTATCTCCTGCAAGATGCTCATTAGGATAACCAATTCTAGTATCCATTCCTGTGATATATTCAACCAACTGCTTTAAGTGTTTTAACTGCGAACCTCCTCCTGTTAAAACAATACCTGCAATTAGTTTTTTCTTTTGCTCTTCGTGTCCATAGTTTTTTATCTCAACATAAACTTGCTCAATAATTTCTACTACACGAGCATGTATAATTTTTGAAAGGTTTTTAAGCGTAATCTCTTTTGGCTCTCTTCCTCTTAGTCCAGGAATTGATACAATTTCGTTATCCTTATTTTCCCCAGGCCATGCAGAACCAAATTTTATTTTTAAAAGTTCAGCTTGCTTTTCAATGATTGAGCAACCTTCTTTTATGTCTTCGGTAATAACATTTCCACCAAATGGTATTACTGCTGTATGACGAATAATACCATCTTTAAAGACTGCTAAATCTGTTGTACCACCACCTATGTCAATAAGCGCAACTCCTGCTTCTTTCTCTTCTTGACTCAAAACAGCATTTGCTGAAGCTAATGGCTCCAAAGTGATACCTTCAAGTCCTAAACCAGAACTTTTTACGCATCTTCCTATATTTCGTATTGATGACACTTGACCAACTACAACATGGAAATTAGCCTCTAAACGTCCTCCATACATCCCAATTGGTTCCTTTATTTCTCCTTGTCCATCAACTTTATACTCTTGCGGTAATACATGAATAATTTCTTCACCTGGCAACATTACCAATTTGTGAACTTGATTGATAAGCTTATCTATATCTTCTTCATCGATTACCAATTCAGAATTTGGTCTTGTAATGTAATCGCTATGCTGTAAACTTCTTATGTGTTGTCCTGCAATACCAACAGTTACTTCTTCAATTTTTAAACCTGCTTCAGCTTCTGCTTCTTGAACAGCTTGCTGAATAGATTGAATAGTTTGCGTAATATTATTTACCACACCTCTATGCACACCTAAACTCTTGGATTTACCAATACCAAGAATTTCAGCTTTCCCATATTCATTTTTACGACCAATCATAGCCACAATTTTTGTGGTACCTATATCTAATCCTACAGAAATTTTATTATTCTCCATTACTTACTTTTTGGTGCAAATGACTTGATTATCAAATTTTAAGTTCACTATGCTATAGCTATCCAATGTTTTATCTTTAAACGCTTTTTGGTAAAACGCTTTAAGATTGTTTATTTTCTTGTCTAACATTTTTAAAGCGCCTAATTGTATTTTGAAATCGTTCAATCTAAATTTTAAATCAATTGATTTATTTTCATTTTGATGAATCTCAATGACGTGTTGCTTTAAGAATTTATCTTCGCTGACTTTTTTTGCAATTTTGTATACATTGTCCAAGTCATTTTTTAAAACAGTTCCTGTAACCAGTGGTACTCTTGCTGTATAATTGTCGGACAAAGGCATAAACAACCCTTGACTATCAATATAATAAGATGCATTTGTACTAACTCTTGCTATAGGTTGCTTTTGCTCTATCTCAGCTGTAATTGAGCCATCAATACTCATATACACCTGAGCCTCTTTGATCATGGCATTAGAATTTAGGGCAGTTTCTAAAACATTCAAATCTATAATTTCTTTAGGCTTGTTCGTAACTCCCTCTTGATTTTGTATTAACAATTTACTAACAGTCTCTTGGGTTATAAACAAATCTTGACTACCAATAAATTTCACATCAGGAGCTGCAACTTTTCGGCCAGAATTTCTTGCTGACGAAAACGCATAAAGAAACACTACTAACACTAGCAACAACACGACTTTTATGTAATTTATTTTACTAACTCGCGACACTTAACGCTTCTTTTACATGTTTAACTTCTTCTCCTATATCTCCTGCTCCAATCATTAAAATAACTTGAGCATTACTTTTCTTTATTTCTGAAATAATTTCAGGCTTTTCAACCAGCTTTTTGTGGTCATGTTTCATCTTACCCAATAACCAATTAGAAGTTACACCTTCAATTGGTAATTCTCTTGCGGGATAAATATCAAGCAATAACACCTCATCAAATTGCGACAAGGCTTCAGCAAATTCATCAGCAAAATCTCTTGTTCTACTGAATAAATGTGGCTGAAAAACTGCCATAACTTTTTGATTTGGATACATTTCTCGCACTGCTTGATGCACTGCATTTATTTCTTGCGGATGATGTGCATAATCATCAATTAGCACTAAATTTTCGGTTTTAATAGAATAACTAAACCTGCGCTTAACACCTTTGTAAGATGCTAAAGCTTTGGCGAGCTGTTTGGGAGGGCAACCATACTCCACAGCCATCGCCAAGGCTATTAATGCATTCGACAGGTTATGTCTACCAGGTAGGTTAAATTTGAAATTGTCAAGGGTAGTACTTGGTGTTTTTACATCAAACACATAAGTACCATCTATAATTTTTATATTTTTTACTGAATAGTCTGAATTATCTTCTATTCCATAGGTAATTCCTTTTAATGGCAGTCCGTTTTTTACGAAGAGTTTTCCGTTAGGCTTTAGTTTTTTAGAAAAATCAACAAACGAGTCTTTAAGCGCTTCGGCTTCTCCATAAATATCTAAATGATCGGCATCCATTGAAGTGATACATGCCAAATCTGGAGACAGGGTTAAAAACGAACGATCAAACTCATCAGCTTCAACAACTGTTACCTTTGTTCCGTTAAGGATTAAATTAGAATTATAATTCTCACTAATGCCTCCCAAGAAAGCAGTAACTTCCACACCACACTCATTAAGCAAATGACCTAAAATACTGGTCGTAGTAGTTTTTCCGTGAGTACCTGCAACAGCAAGACAAAACGTGTGCTTTGTAATCTCACCTAAAACTACCGAACGCTTTAACACCTTATAACCATTATCAATAAAATAATTTAGCTCTTGATGTGCTTTTGGTATAGCTGGCGTATAAACTACCAACGTAGATTCAATATCTAAAAAGCGAGTAGGAATATTATCAATAGAATCATTGAAATGCACTTTAACACCAAGATTTTCCAAACCGTCAGTAATCTCAGTTTTGGTTTTATCATAACCCATAACTTGCTTATTGTTGGCTTTAAAATATCGTGCTAAAGCACTCATACCAATACCACCAATTCCTATAAAATAGACGTTATGTATGTTGTTATAATTCATTTATGATTCAATAATTTTTCAACCTCATTGGCTATATCTTTAGTTGCATTAACTAAAGCCAACTTTTTTATATTAGTTCCGAGTTCGTTTTGTCTTTCAACCGAATTCACTAATTGCGAAAACTTGTTTTCAAAATCAACATCTAAATCGGATTCCTTAATTAAAATTGCAGCATCTTTTTCAACAACTGCCATTGCATTTTTTGTTTGATGGTCCTCAGCTACATTAGGCGAAGGAATAAAAATTACAGGTTTACCCACTACACACAACTCAGAAACCGAACTTGCTCCAGCTCTCGAAATAATAACATCTGAAGCTGCATAAGCCATATCCATATTGTTTAAAAAAGGATACACTTGTACATCTTCCATGTTGTTATATCTTTTATAAGCATCGTAGTACAGTTTACCACATTGCCATATCACTTGAACGTTTTGAGTTTGTATAAACTCCAATTCTTTTTCAATAAGTTCATTAATGCGTTTTGAACCTAAACTTCCTCCTAAAACCAATAAGGTATGTTTTCCATGACGTAACTTAAAAGTATCTTTAGCTTCAATAGCTTTTCCGTCAACACTTAAAAGATCTTGACGTATTGGATTTCCTGTTTTTATGAGTTTTGATTTTGGAAAAAACCGCTCCAAACCATCATACGCTACACAAATTTTATCAACACTTTTAGCCAGCAGCTTATTAGTAATTCCTGGATAAGAGTTTTGCTCCTGAATTAAACTAGGAATTCGTTTTAAAGTCGCTACCTTAAGTAACGGTCCACTTGCAAAACCTCCTGTTCCAATTACAACATCTGGTTTAAAGGTTTTAACTATTTTTCTAGACCTCAACAAGCTTGTAATCAGCTTAAATGGAAACGCTAAATTTTTAAGCGTAAGCTTACGCTGAATACCTGAAATCCAAAGTCCTTCAATTTCATAACCTGCTTGCGGTACTTTTTCCATCTCCATTCTATCCATAGCACCTACAAACAAAAATTCAGCATCAGGAAAACGAGATTTTAACTCGTTTGCAATAGCAATAGCAGGATAGATATGACCTCCTGTTCCACCACCTGACAATATGATTTTATAGTTACTCATTATATCGCTTCACTCAAAATTTCGAGCGGATTATCTTCTATATTTTCTTGTTCTTTAATTTCTTCTCTCTTTGCACTTACGCTAAGTATAATTCCTATAGCTAAACAGGTCATCCAAATTGATGTTCCTCCACTACTTATTAATGGCAATGTTTGACCTGTAACCGGAAACAACTCTACAGCAACTGCCATATTTATTAATGCTTGAAAAACAATAGGCAATCCCACTCCTAAAACCAAGAGTTTACCAAAAACCGTATCGGCTTTTTGCGCTGCAATTACAATTCTAAAAAGCAGCCACATGTAAGCAATCAGAACGACTAAACCGCCAATCAACCCATACTCTTCAATTATTATTGCGAAAATGAAATCTGATGACGATTGAGGCAAAAAGTTTTTCTGTCTACTCTTTCCTGGACCGACTCCTTTTATTCCTCCAGACGCGATAGCTATTTTAGCCTGCTCTATTTGATAGTCTTCTTCAGTATCAACTCCATTAGAAAAATTTTCAATCCTGCTCATCCAAGTATCAACCCTATTTGGCATTGCACCTGGAAATGCCTTTGCAACCAATATAAACATGGTTAAACCTATAATTCCTGCACCTATAATTAGCGCTAAATATTTTACTGGGTAACCACCAATAAACGCCAACATCATTACCATACTAAATATGATAGCTGTAGTTGAAAAATTAGCAGGAAGTATGAGCATTAATACTAAGAAAACAGGAACCCATAATGGCAGAATTGACTCTTTAAATGTTATTGTTTTATTTTTAATTTTTGAAAGATATCTCGCCACATAAACCATAAGCACCACAGAAGCTAAAGTGGAGGTTTGAAACGACATCCCAACAATTGGTATTTGAATCCATCTACTAGCATTTGCTCCCTCAATAGTTGTACCTTGAAGCATCGTTACCACAAGCAATACCAATACAATTGGCAACATAATCATTGATATACCTCTAAAATACCTATAAGGCACTCTATGCACAGCATACATGATTGAAAACCCTAAAAACAAGTGCATAAAATGCTTAACAAAAAATGTAAAGGTGTTACCATTACCTCCTATGTATGCCAAATTACTCGCAGCACTATACACAGGCAGAAATGAGAATATAGCCAACAATGCAGCTATTGCCCAAATTAAACGGTCTCCTTTTATGTTATCAAACAGTTTTTGCACAAGTATTAAGTTTTACAAACTTCTTACAGCTTCTTTAAATTGACGACCTCTGTCTTCATAGTTTTCAAACAAATCAAAGCTTGCACAAGCTGGTGACAACAACACATTATCTCCTGCTTTAGCTATCTTGTAAGCAATTTTTACAGCTTCGCTCATGTATTGAGTTTCTACGATAACATCAACCATTGAACTAAAGTTTTTCAATAGCTTTTCATTATCAACACCAAGACAAATGATTGCTTTTACTTTTTCGTTTACAAATGGATATAACTCCTCATAGTTATTGCCTTTGTCTTCTCCTCCAACTATCCAAATGGTTGGTGCATCCATACTTTCTAAAGCAAAATAAGTAGCATTTACATTTGTTGCTTTGGAGTCGTTGATGTACTGTACTTTATTAATTTTAAGTACACTTTCCAATCGATGTTCTACACCTTGAAAGTTCTCTAAACTCTCTCTTATTGTCTGTTTTCTAATTTTTAGCAAATGTGCTACTGTTGAAGCAGCCATTGCATTTTTTACGTTATGTTTTCCTTCTAATGCTAAATTTGCTGTCGGCATAATTATTTGGTCGTTATCAATTGTTATTTTTATTGTCTCGTTTTCTAAATAGGCTCCATTTTCAATAGGTTTAGTTAAAGAAAATGGTAACATTTTGGATTGAACAGGATGCTTTGCTAGCCAGTTTGTGATGACTTCATCATCTGCATCATAAATCAAATAATCGTCTTTAGTTTGATTCATTGCAATGCGAAATTTTGAAGCGATATAATTTTCAAACTGATACTCATATCTATCTAAATGATCTGGTGTGATGTTAGTGATAACTGCAATGTTTGGTTTAAAACTCACAATATCATCCAACTGAAAGCTGCTTATCTCTAACACATAGTTTTTATAGTCCTTTTCTAATATTTGCTTCGCAAAACTGTCTCCTATATTTCCTGCTAATCCAACATCTAATTCTTGTTTTAAAATATGATGCGTTAAACTAGCTGTTGTAGTTTTACCGTTGCTACCAGTTATTCCTACAATAGTTGCATTGGTGAATTTTGAAGCAAATTCAATTTCAGAAACCACCTGAATTCCTTGAGCTCTAATTTGTTTTACTAAAGCTACTTTTTCAGGAATCCCAGGACTTTTCATTACTATATCAGCATTTAGAATTTTACTTTCCGTATGCTTTTCATCTTCCCATTCAATCTCATTATGTATAAGAACCTCTTTATATTTTTCTTTTATTTTTCCCTTATCGGAAACAAAAACTTCATATCCTTTTTCTTTCCCTAAAAGTGCAGTTCCAACTCCACTTTCTCCTCCTCCAAGAATCACTAACCGTTTCATTTATCTTATCTTCAATGTCACTATTGATATGATTGCTAGCAAAATGCCAACAATCCAAAATCTTGTTACTATTTTACTTTCGTGATATCCTGATTTTTGATAATGATGATGTAATGGCGACATCTTAAAAATGCGTCGTCCTTCACCATATTTTTTCTTTGTATACTTGAAATAGCTGACTTGCATAACTACCGAAAGGTTTTCAGCTAAAAAGATTCCGCACAACACAGGAATCAACCATTCTTTTCTAACAGCAATAGCAATTACAGCTATAATTCCACCAATAGTTAAACTTCCAGTATCTCCCATAAACACTTGTGCTGGATAGGTATTATACCATAAGAAACCAATTAATGCTCCTACAAAAGCAGCGATGTAAATAGTGATTTCTTCAACTCTTGGGATATACATAATATTGAGGTAATCGGAAAAAATGATATTACCCGAAACCCAAGCAAAAATCCCAAGAGTAAGCACAATTATTGCAGATGTCCCAGCTGCTAAACCATCAATACCATCAGTTAGGTTTGCTCCATTGGAAACTGCTGTAATAATAAAAATGCTCACCAATATGAAAATGACCCAAGCATACTTATTTAGGTTTGGATTAATCCATGTAATCAAATCGGAATAATCAAACTCATTTCCTTTCACAAAAGGAATGGTGGTTTTTGTAGATTTTTCTTCAACATCAAACAACTTTGCTGGAGGTAAATTTGGGTTTTCAGCAAGCATTACTTTTTGCTGTTCTTCTGGTAATTTTTCTTTTATAGTTACATCATCACTAAAGAAAAGTGTTGCACCAACTATAATTCCTAAGCCTACTTGACCTAAAACTTTAAACTTTCCTTTTAATCCATCTTTATCATTTTTGAATTTTTTGATATAATCATCAATAAACCCAATAGTTCCCATCCAAAGCGTTGTTATAACAAGCAAAATGATGTAAATGTTTTCCAATTTTGCCAATAACAATACAGGAATTAATGTTGCTAGAATAATGATGATTCCACCCATTGTTGGTGTACCAGCTTTTTCTACTTGACCTTCTAAACCTAAATCTCTAATAGTTTCTCCAACTTGCTTTTTTTGAAGGAATCTTATAATACGTTTACCATAAATAGTAGAAATTAACAGCGACAGAATAATAGCAATAGCAGCTCTAAAGGTTAAGTACCCAAAAAGCGATGCACCAGGAAACTGGAACTGTTTTTCTAAATATTCAAATAGGTAATACAACATCTTATTTTTGTAATTGCTTTAAAAATTCCTGTACTATTTTATAATCGTCAAAATCAAAGCGCTCGCCTTTAATTTCTTGATAGGTTTCATGACCTTTTCCTGCTATAAGAATAATGTCATTTGGTTGCGCCATTTGACACGCTGTTTTTATGGCTTGTTTTCTATCAACTATAGATAGTGTTTTTTTATAATTTTGAGGTTCAACCCCTTTTTCTATATCTTCAATAATCGCGTCAGGAACTTCACTTCGTGGATTATCACTAGTAAAAATTACTTTAGTGCTTAATGCGGACGCTATGTGTCCCATTTTTGGCCGCTTAGTCTTATCCCTGTCACCACCACAACCAACAACCGTTATGAGTTCTTCATTTTTTGTTCTGATATTATTAATGGTTTCCAACACGTTTTTTAATGCATCAGGTGTATGAGCATAATCTACAATGGCAGTGATTTTTTCATCAGACACCAAATACTGAAAACGACCACTCACACTTTCTAATTCGCTAATGAGTTTTAAATTCTCAACTTTTTCAAGTCCTAATAATTCAGCTGTAGCATAAATTGCTAAAATGTTATAAGCATTAAAACTTCCAATCAATCGTGTCCAAACCTCATTATCATTAAGTTTTAAAAGCAATCCGCTAAATTGATTTTCTAAAATTTGAGCTTTATAATCAGCATACGACTTTAATGCATAGGTGATTTTTCTTGCTTTTGTATTTTGAAGCATCACCAAACCATTTTTATCATCGACATTTACCAATGCAAAAGACTTAGCTGACAACTGATCAAAAAACTGTTTTTTCACATCTCTATATTCAGCAAATGTGTTATGATAATCTAGATGATCGTGAGAAAGATTTGTAAAAATACCACCTTCAAAAACCAATCCTTCTGTTCTATTTTGATGAATACCATGCGAACTCACTTCCATAAAGCAAAACTCCACACCTTCATCATTCATTTCACTTAAATACTTGTTTATTGTAAGAGAATCTGGTGTTGTATGCGTAGCTTTAAATTCTTTATCACCAACCATTATTTTTACTGTTGACAATAAACCAACTTTAAAACCAGCCTTTTTAAACAACTGATACAGCAATGTAGAAACCGTTGTTTTTCCATTAGTTCCTGTCACTCCAACAAGCTTTAAATTTCCTGATGGATTACCGTAATAGTTAGCAGCCATAAACGCCAATGCTTTACTAGCACTATCAACTTCTATGTAAGTGATTCCGTTTTGTAATTGCTCCGGAAGTACTTCACACACTATAGCTGTAGCTCCTAGCTCTATTGCTTTTGCAATAAAATTATGGCCATCAACAACCGAACCTCTAATTGCCACAAACACGTCGTTGGTTTTGATTTGGCGTGAATCAAACTCAATAGCATTCACCTGCACACCTGTACTACCTACAACTGCATTGATGGTTACTTTATACAATATGTCTTTTAACGCTATCACGATGCTTCTAAAACAATTACTTGGTTCTTTTTAAGTTTTATACTCTTGTCTACCGACTGTTTTTTTACAATTCCACTACCATTAAGTTTCACTTTCACTTCTACATCCATATTCTCTAATAATGCCAATGCATCCATAGCAGACATCCCAACAACATCAGGCATAATGGTTTTGTATTTTTGAGCTAGCTCAAAGTAAGTATCAAAATCACTTTTAGTTTTAGTATCCACTAATTCTAAAGTTTCCACCTCATCAACTAAAGGCGTATCTGTATAGATTTTTTGAGCTATTTTTTTAAACACTGGACCTGACACATCTGCTCCATAATATCCAACACTTTTATCAGGCTCATGAATAACAACTATACACGAATACTTTGGATTTTCAGCAGGAAAAAAACCTGCAAAAGAAGATATATAATTGAGTTTATCTTTATTTGCATAGTCTTTTTGACACGTACCAGTTTTACCAGCCATTGAGAAATTAGGCGAGTATAACTTATGACCTGTACCATGCTTTTTATCGACTACATTTTTAAGCAATTGCTTTACTTTAGAAACCGTTTCCTGAGAACAAATTCTTGGGTTTATGATTTCTTTTTTAAATGGAACAATAGTTTCATCAAACTCTTTTACCTCTTTTAAAAACTGAGGCTTCACCATTTCACCATTATTGGCTATAGCATTATAAAATGTTAGCGTTTGAAGAGGCGTAAATGACACTCCATAACCATAAGCCATCCACTGTAATGCAATACCACTCCATCTTTTCTTATTATCAGGATGTGGAATAATTGGCTCTCCTTCACCTAAAATTGGCAAATCCAACTTTTGATTTAAACTCATTTGATACAAACGCTCAACAAACTTTTTTGGGTTGCTTCTATAATGCTGATCAATTGCAGAAACTATTCCTGTGTTTGAAGACACTTCAAAAGCTTTTCCTATAGAGATTTTACCATAACCTCCACGTTTAGAATCACGAACTTTTTTACCATAAAAACTCAAGATTCCGTTTTTAGTATCCACAACATCACTTGTGTCTATTACCTTATCTTCTAAAGCAGCAGTAAGTGCCATTAGCTTGAATGTTGAACCTGGTTCATGCGACTCCCAAACTGCGTAATTTCTTTTTTCGTAATAATTCCCTTCAGAGTTTCTTCCTAAATTAGCAATTGCTTTTACCTCTCCTGTTTGGGTTTCCATCACCACAACACAACCATGGTCAGCTTTATATTTTTCTAGTTGTTCCAACAACGCATGATGAGCAATATCTTGAATATTAACATCAATAGTTGTATACACATCATACCCATCTTTAGGCTCTGTTTGGTTGTAATCAGTTATTGGCTTCCATTGACCATTACCTATCTTTTGCTTTAACCTATGACCATTAGTACCTTTTAAGTACTCCTCACCATAAGCACCATCAATCCCCGCTCTTGTAACATTTCCATCTTCATCTACGCGCTCATAACCAATAGAACGATGCGCAATTCCTCCCATTGGGTGCTCTCGCTTCGTATTCTGCTCAACTATTAAACCACCTTTTATAGCACCAAGTTCTAACAAAGGAAAATTTCTAACTCTTAAATAATCAGAATATCCGATATCTCTCGCTATCAAATAATATCTGTTTTTATTTGCTCTTGCTTTTCTAATTCTTTGTTGATGGTAAGAAGCTGGTTTTCCTGTGAATTTTGCCAGCGAATCGCAAAGCGGTTTTATATATTCTTGAAAGGTTTTGTTTTGAGGCTGTACAGCATCTAAACGAATATCATACTTAGGAATAGATGTCGCCAAAAGACTTCCGTCAGCCGAATACACATTACCTCTGTTAGCAGGAATCTCAACATTTTCAACAGCACGTTTTACTCCAAGATCTCTGTATTTATCACCTTGAATAAACTGAATATCCACTAACTTGTAAACCACAAGAAAGATGAACACAAACATGCATCCTGCAACAAAGTACAACTTATTTAATATGTCTTTTTCTGTTACTGCCACTAGTTATTCTTGAGCTTTTACTTTTATTTTTTTTGGCGGAATTAATGAAGGCACAATACCTTTTTCTGCCATTTTTGTTACAATTGACGATTCCATTTTAAGCCTCATCAATCTCGAGCGTCCATCAACAAATGCTGAACGCAATTCTTTCACTTCATTATTAAGTTTCGCTATTTCATGCACTTTTTTATCTGCACTATGTGAACTCGCTATCATTATTATAGCCAAGGCAGAAATAAAAATGATAACTCTCCAGTTTTTAAAAGAGTCATCACTTATTAAAAATTTACCTTTCAGAATACCATAAATACCTTTCTTCATAGTTTTTCTGCAATTCTTAATTTTGCGCTTCTTGCTCTATTATTAATTTTTATTTCTTCTTGTGTTGGCACAATAAGATTTCCTACTTTTTTTAGAGGCACTTCAAAATTTCCAAACACATCTCGTTCTGGCTCACCTTCAAACAAGCCATTTCTTATAAATCGTTTTACCAACCTATCTTCTAACGAGTGATAGGAAATAAAACTCAAACGACCTCCTTTTTTTAGGAGCTCAGGTGTTTGCAACAACAATTCCTTTAACACCTCAATTTCTTGATTCACCTCAATTCGAATTGCCTGATAAATTTGAGCCAGTATTTTATTTTCTCTTTTAGGTTGCAAAAATCGTTTTAACACTAACTTTAATTGCTCACTAGTTTTTATCTCAACTTTTGAACGCTCTTCAACAATTACTCTTGCCATTGCTGGAGCTTGACGCAATTCACCATACTGATAAAAAACTTGACGCAATTGCTCCTCTTCATAATCATTTATCACATTGTAAGCCGACAAATGACTATTTTGATTCATTCGCATATCTAATTCCGACTCAAAACGAGTTGAAAACCCTCTTTCAGCAACATCAAATTGATGTGACGACACACCAAAATCTGCCAAAATCCCATCTATTTGCTTTACACCATAAAATCTCAAAAAACGTTTTATGAATCTGAAATTTTCATTTATTAACGTAAAACGTTCATCTTCTATAGCATTAGACAACGCATCCTGATCTTGATCAAAAGCAAACAATTTTCCATCAGGACCCAATTGCTTTAAAATTGCCTTACTGTGACCACCACCACCAAAAGTGACATCCACATAAACACCATCAGGTTTAATATTTAAACCTTCAACTGTCTCATTAAGTAAAACCGGATTATGATATTCCATTGTCATCATCGTCTTGTCCCATTACTTCTTCAGCTAAGTCAGCAAAATCTAAAGCAGCATCATCAATAGCTTGCTCATACTTGTCTTTATCCCAAATCTCAATGATATGTATTGCCGAAGACACCACAATCTCCTTGCTAATTCCAGAGAAAGCAATCAAATCTTTCGGGATTAAAAGTCGACCAGTAGCATCTACCTCAACCATTTTAACTCCTGCCGTAAAGCGTCGTATAAAATCATTATTCTTTTTCTTGAACCTATTGAGTTTATTCACTTTTTGCATCAACAACTCCCACTCACTCATTGGATACAACTCCAAACAAGGCTGAAAAACCGCTCGCTTTAACACGAAACCATTTTGTAGCACAGGAGACAACTGCTTTTTTAGGGCAGCAGGAAGCATTAGCCTTCCTTTGGCGTCTACTTTGCACTCGTATGATCCTATTAAAGTGTTCAAAATGATTATTTTATACTTCTAACGAATTCAATTCAAATATATTGAAAATATTACCACATTTTACCACTTTATACCACTTTTGTTAATAATTTTTTTATTTTAACAACAATTAAGCGCTAAAACAGATTGTAGTTATTTAAAAATCAGAGGTTTATTTTTTTATGAAGACACATTGATTAGATTGTGAAAAACTCTATGAAAAACAATTTTTCACTAAGGGGTAAAAAAGGGAGTATTTATCAATGAAATAACTATATTTGTTTAAAATGACATCACTAACTAATACATGAAACACCTTTTAAAAACAGAAAAAAATTACAGTTATATTGAAGTAGGAGAAGGCACGCCAATAATTGTTTTACACGGTTTAATGGGAGGGTTGAGTAATTTTGACGCTGTTACAAATTACTACAGTACAAAAGGTTACAAAGTCATTATTCCTGAGTTACCAATCTACACCATGTCATTACTAAAAACCAATGTAAAAAGTTTTGCAAACTACCTACATGATTTTATTGAGTTTAAAGAGCTAGATAACGTTATCTTGTTAGGAAATTCTCTTGGTGGACATATTGGTTTATACCATACCAAAATGTATCCTGAAAAGGTTAAAGCCTTAGTAATTACAGGAAGTTCTGGACTATATGAAAGTGCAATGGGAAGTGGTTACACCAAGCGAAGTGACTATGAAGTTATCAAGAAAAAAGCCCAAGATGTATTTTACGACCCAGCAGTTGCTACCAAAGAAATAGTTGATGAAGTTTACGAAACTGTAAACGACAGAAACAAGCTTATAAAAACATTGGCAATTGCTAAAAGTGCAATACGACACAATATGGCAAAAGACCTTCCTAAAATGCAAACACCAACTTGTATTATTTGGGGAAAAAACGACACTGTTACTCCACCTGAAGTTGCTGATGAATTCCATAGTTTATTACCTGATTCTGATTTATTTTGGATTGATAAATGTGGACACGCAGCTATGATGGAACACCCTGAAGAGTTCAATTTGATTTTAGAAAAATGGCTTTCTGCCAGAAACTTTTAAAACATGTTAATTAAAACAGCAGAGTTTGTAATAAGCAATTCTGAAGTTACAAAATGCCCAAAAGACATATTGCCTGAATATGCTTTTATTGGTAGAAGTAACGTTGGAAAATCCTCGCTAATTAACATGCTCACCAACCATAAGAATTTAGCAAAAACCTCTGGAAAACCAGGAAAAACTCAACTAATTAATCATTTTTTGATTAATAAAAACTGGTTTTTGGTGGATTTACCAGGTTATGGTTATGCAAGAGTCTCTAAGACTGCTAAAAAGAAATTTCAAAAATTCATTACCAATTATTTTGAACAACGTCAACAACTCGTATCCGCATTTGTTCTTGTTGATATTAGACATAATCCTCAAAACATAGATTTAGAATTTATGGAGTGGTTGGGAGAACATGGAATCCCTTTTTCTATTATTTTCACAAAAGCTGACAAACTGAAACCTAAAGCTATTGAACGAAATATTTCAGAGTACGAAATGGAAATGCTTAAAACTTGGGAAGAAATGCCTAATTACTTTGTAACCTCTTCAAGTAAAGCCATAGGTAGAGAGGACGTTTTACAGTTTATTGACGACACGAATAAAGAAATTAACGCTTTAAGAAACGAATAGTTTTAATTTTTTACATCCAATGCATCTCTAAGCGCATTACCTATAAGTATAAAAGCCATTACCAAAATCATAATACATAAACCAGGAATTATTGCTAAATAAGGTTTTCCCAGTATAATATAATTATAATGATCTTTTATCATTGCTCCCCAACTTGCCATTGGTGGTTGTGCTCCAATACCCAAAAAGCTCAGTCCACTTTCAATTAAAATTGCAGCTGCAAAATTTGCTGCTGATATAACAATAATTGGAGCCATAATATTGGGTAATATGTGTCTGGTAACAATTCTAAAATCGGTATAACCTAAAGCTTTAGCAGCTGTAACATATTGCATCTCCTTTACGCTTATAACTTGCCCTCTCACTACTCTAGCAACTTCAACCCACATAGTAAGCCCTACTGCTATAAACACTTGCCAAAATCCTTTATCTAAAGCCAATATAATAGCAATAACCAAAAGCAATGTTGGAATAGACCAGGTTACATTGATAATAAACATAACTATTGTATCAACTACTCCACCAAAGTATCCAGCTAAACTTCCCATAAAGATTCCAACTACTAAAGAAATAAATACAGCTATAAAACCAATAAAAAACGAAATTCGAGAACCTATCAATACTCTACTTAATAAGTCCCTTCCGTATTTATCAGTACCAAACAAAAATGTACGTTCTTTTATAAAAGGCTTAAAATCTTGATTTGGAAAAGTACTTAGGGCAATTTCTTTTTCCACACCTATTAATCCATCAGACGCATATTCAGTATATACTAATTTATCATTATAAGCTTTAAATTCTGAAATTGGGATTTCGGTATCTGTATTTTTTTCACCATAAAATATTTTTGACAAGAAAGATTGATTATTATTAATTTCTGACGGAATGGTGAGAATATTCACTTTAAAACCAGGTTTTTTAGAGTGAATTGTTAAATGCATTTGATTTGCATTTTGAGAATTATCTGGTGCTAAAACATAGGCAAAAACAGACACTAACCCAATGGCAACAATGAGCCAAAAACTTAAAACGCCCCAAAAGTTCTTTTTGAACTTTTGGAGCGCTAATTGTGTTAATGAGTTACTGTTTTTACTCATTTATTTTAATCTTTTACTGCAGCTACTTTTGTTTTAACACCATAGGTCATTTTAAGATCGTTTAAAACATTTAAAGCCTCTTCAATATACACATCCTTACTTAAATTTTGGTGCCAACGCTCACGCTTTTGTTTTAAAACAGAGTCTTGCTCCATTAATTTAATTTCATAAGGCAATGAATTAAATGTAAGATTAGTTTTGTAATCTGCTATTTTTTCAAAACGTTTCGCCTCTTCTTCATTAGTATTTAAACGCTCTTTGTATTTTTTATAGTTAAGAGAAAAATTTTCTGTTTCTCTTATAGTATTAATCCATTTAGCATTTTCATCAATTAGCTTTAACTGATCGCTATTAGCCATACGCTCTCTACTTTTTGAAATTGTAGTTTCATAATCGTAATAGTTTTCCCAAAGGTCATAATCAGCAGCATCAATTTTATCCCATTCTAAAGGACTGTCATACGTTCTTTCACCAATACCAATATACTTATAACGGTCTGGAACTACAATATCACTCTTTACTCCTTCTAACTGTGTTGAACCACCATTAATTCTGTAGAATTTTTGAGTCGTGAACTTTAACGCTCCCATATCTCCATTGGAATTATTTCTCACCATTCTATTAAGGTCTAGCACATTTTGCACTGTTCCTTTACCATAGGTTTGTTTGCTTCCAATAACTATTGCTCTTTTATAATCTTGCATTGCAGCAGCTAAAATCTCTGATGCTGAAGCAGAAAGTTCGTTAACCAATATTACTAACGGTCCATCCCAAACAATAGACATATCTCTATCCTTTAAAACTTCTTTTGGCTCACCTGTAGTTTTAACTTGAACTATTGGACCATCTTTAATAAACAATCCTGCCATATCTACAACCGTTTGAAGTGATCCTCCTCCATTATCTCTAAGATCTAACACAAGACCTTCCATACCTTGTTGCTTTAATCTTATGATTTCTTGTTTTACATCTGAAGCCGCATTTCTTTTATTGTAATCGTCAAAATCAACGTAAAACTTAGGTAAATTGATAACTCCAAATGTTTTGTTATCTTTAATTACTGTTGAAGATTTTGCATAAGTTTCTTCTAATTCCACAATATCTCTAGTAATTGTAATGTCTTCTATTGTACCATCAACTTTTTTCAAAGTTAAGGTTACATCAGTACCTTTTGGTCCTTTTATGAATTTGATAGCATCGTCTAAACGCATACCAACAACACTTACAGCCTCTTCTTCATCTTCTTGCTTTACTTTCATTATTTGGTCTCCTACCTGAAGTTCGTTTTGTCTCCAAGCTGGACCACCACTGATAATTTCGTTAACCAAAATAGCATCCATTTTCTTTTGAAGTCTTGCTCCAATACCTTCAAAATTACCAGACATATCTACATCAAAACGATCTTTATCTTCTGGCGCAAAATAAAACGTATGTGGATCATACTCCTCTACAATTGCATTGATATACACTGAAAACCAATCTTTACGTTGTCTTTCACCTATAAAAGCGTAGAGTTCATTTAAAGAGTTTAACGTTGCTTCTCTGGCTTCTTCTTCTAGTTGTTTTTCAGTTTTTACTGTATTTGCAGCACCACTATTTTCATCAAATGCCATTTCTGGATCTTTATTTTTAGCTCCACGTTCTTGCTGCACTAATAAATCATCATAATTAGCTATGGTTGAAAACTTAAGTTGTTGTCTCCAACGCTCTTTCATTTCTTTTTTAGATGTTACATAAGGCATTGAATCATAATCGGTAGAAAAATCTTCATCCACATTGAAGTCAAAAGGTTTTGACAGCACTTCTTTGTAGATTTCTTTAGACTCTTCCATACGCTTTAATAGTCTTTCATGAGTTAAATTAAAGAACGTTAAATCGTATTCTTTAATCTGGTCATCAATACTATTTCTATAAGCACTGAATTCCTCAATATCAGACTCATAAAAATAACGCTTTAGTGGATCTAATTGCTTTATATAATCATCAAACACTAATCCTGAAAAATCATCATCTACGTCAACTGGACTGAAATGACCTTCATTTAAAACATAACTAATAAGCTGAATGAGTAATTTATCTTTGTTAGGGTCTTCAAAGGTTTTTGAGGTAAAACTACAAGAAGCAAATGCAAGTAGTAAAACCAAAAGCAAAATTTTATAGTTCCTTTTCATAATATCTTTCATATTTATACTTTAACTGTATATAACTACAAAAATTAAGTTATATTTTTCACTAAAGTAAAAGAAAAAACCGTGCCAATAAAATATAGCCCTACTAATTTTTTGTTAAACCTAACATAACAGGTAATTGAAGGGTTTTATTTATTTTAGCAGCTAACAAACAACAATATATTTTATGGCAAAAAGACCTCTTATTTTAGTTACAAACGACGATGGTATAACCGCTCCAGGAATTAGAACTTTAATTGAAGTTATGAATAGCATTGGAGACGTTATTGTTGTAGCTCCTGATAGCCCTCAAAGCGGAATGGGACACGCAATTACTATTAATTCAACACTGTTTGTAGAAGAGATAAAAATTGACGAAGGTAAACAAATAGAGTATAGTTGTTCTGGTACACCTGCCGACTGTGTAAAACTTGCTATAAATGAAATTTTTGACCGTAAACCGGACCTTTGTGTTTCAGGTATAAATCACGGTTCAAACTCATCTATAAATGTTATCTATTCAGGAACAATGAGTGCAGCTATTGAAGCTGGTATTGAAGGCATTCCTGCTATAGGGTTTTCACTTTTAGATTACAATTGGAACGCTAATTTTAAAGCCACAAAATCCTTTGTAAAAACTATTGCTGAAAATGTTTTAAAAGAAGGTTTGCCAAAAGGAGTGGTTTTAAATGTAAATCTTCCTAATCTTCCCAAAAAAGATATAAAAGGCATAAAAGTATGCCGACAAGCTAAAGCGAATTGGGAAGAAGAATTTGACAAACGCAAAAACCCACAAGGCCGAGAATATTACTGGCTAACCGGTAAATTTGTTAACTTAGACAAAGGAGAAGATACTGATGAATGGGCTTTAAAAAACGGTTATGTTTCAGTAGTACCAATACAATTTGATTTGACAGCTCATCATTGCATACAAAATTTAAACACATGGAAATTGAATGGTTAAAAAGGAAGTTTTTATTGGATTTATTGTTGGATTAATTGCTAATTTTATGGGTTTAATATTAGCAGTCTATCTTTTTGGAAATGGCGATGATATTGAAACCACTATTAGGCAATCCTTAGCGGAAGGTTTTTTTAGTAAATTAGTAAGTATAGGAGCTATTTTAAATTTAGGTGCGTTTTTTATTTTCATAAAAAAGAAACAAGATTATAGAGCTAGAGGTGTGCTTTTAGCTACGGTTTTAATAGCAGTATTTACATTTTTGGTAAAGTATTTATAGATGAAGTATTACATAATTGCAGGAGAAGCGTCAGGTGATTTACATGGCTCAAACCTAATGAAAGCATTACAAAAAATTGATGTAAATGCCGAATTTAGGTTTTGGGGAGGCGACCTCATGCAAGCTGTAAACAACTCTCTGGTAAAACACTACAAGGATTTAGCCTTTATGGGTTTTATTGAAGTGGTTATGAATTTAAGAACCATAACCAAAAACCTAGCCTTTTGCAAAAAGGATATTGAACAATACAATCCTGACACTATCATTTTTATTGATTATCCTGGTTTCAATTTACGTATTGCTAAATGGGCAAAACAAAAAGGCTACAAAACACATTACTATATTTCTCCACAAATTTGGGCTTGGAAAGAAAATCGTATTAAGGATATAAAACGAGATGTCGACCACATGCATGTTATTCTTCCTTTTGAAAAAGAATTTTATGAAGACAAGCATAATTATCCTGTAAATTTTGTTGGTCATCCATTAATTGACGCTATTGGATCACGACAACAAGTTGATGAATATAGTTTTAGAGCTGAACATGAGCTCAACAAAAAACCTATTATTGCTTTACTACCAGGAAGCCGAAAACAGGAAATTAAAAAAATGTTATCGGTTATGCTTAGTGTTGTTGACGATTTTACTGGTTATCAGTTTGTAATTGCTGGAGCGCCAAGTCAAGATTATAGTTTTTATGAGCCTTTTATTACAAATAACAACGTAAGTTTTATTAGCAACCGAACTTATGATTTACTCAGTGTATCCTACGCTGCATTAGTAACTTCTGGAACTGCAACTTTAGAAACTGCATTGTTTAAAGTTCCTGAAGTAGTATGCTACAAAGGAAGTTGGTTATCTTACCAAATAGGAAAACGATTGGTAAAACATATTAAATACATCTCATTGGTAAACCTTATTATGGATAAAGAAGTGGTTACCGAATTGATTCAGGATGATTTTAACACCAAACGTTTAAAGCAAGAATTAAAAATTATTCTAGACGATTATCAACGTGTGAAATTTTTCTTGAACTACTATGATTTAGAGAAAAAATTAGGAGGTAAAGGCGCAAGTAATAAAACTGCTGAATTGATTTTTAAAAGCTTAAATTAAAACAGGTTTGTTGATAAGAGTTTTCATAACTATTCAAAAGCCTTCCCAAACTAATAATTTATTGTTTTTATTTTGTTTCAATTCTTAATTTTAGTCACAAATTCAATACATGAGAAACTTTACTATACTACTACTAGCGCTTATCTGTTTGAATAGTTGTAAATCCTCAAAAAAAGCCAAAAGCTCACATAAAACCACTACCAAAACCGAAAAAAGGGCAACTAACACAACATCAAATGCACTTGCTGAAAGTATCGTAGACTATGCTAAACAATTTGATGGTGTTCGCTACAAATACGGTGGGACTACCAAAAAGGGAATGGATTGCTCTGGACTGGTAATGACAGCTTTTAAGAGTGAAAATATTATGCTACCTAGGACAACCTCAGACCTTTCGGTTACAGGAGATTGGATAGACCTTAAAGAAGTTCAAAAAGGAGATTTAATGTTTTTCGCAACAAGAAAAAATAGCCGAAAAGTTAATCATGTTGGCATAGTTACTTTTGCTAGCGAAGGCAATGTAGAGTTTATTCATGCTTCAACAAGTGCAGGAGTGATTATATCGTCGTTAGCTGAACGGTATTGGTATTTTGCATTCGTGCAAGCGCGAAGAGTATTGTAAACCATTATTTTTTAGTAACTTAGATTATGAAGTTACTAAATTTTACTCTTATAAAATTAACGCTTTGTTTAGTTATCGGGATTTATATAGGTTATTATATTACAATTCCGTTACAACTATCATTATACACTAGTCTTAGTTTAATCTGTCTTTTATTTTTATGCTTTCTCTATCTTAAAAATAAGTTTAAAAACTCCATTTGGTTTGGACTTATTACTTTTATTACCACAATAAGTATAGGTGTATTAACTCATAACCTTCATGATAAAAAACAATTTTATAATCACTACACCAAAGTGGTGGAAATAGATGAATCGGCTTCAAAAGAAATTACATTTAGAATACGAAAACAACTAAAACCAGGGAACTACTACAATAAATACATCATTGACATTTTAAAGGTTGACTCAACGGTTGTTAATGGAAAATCTTTATTAAACATTGAAAAAGATTCTACTTTAAAACGCTTAAAAACCGATGATATTTATATCACATATTCTCCCATAAAAGATTTGATTAACCCTCTAAACCCAAATCAATTCAATTATAAAAACTATTTAGAGAAGCAATATATCTATCATCAAATTTTCACGAATCAACAGTCAGTTTACAAAACAAAGTCCAAGAGCAATACTATTTTTGGTTATGCAGCAGCACTTAGAAATACCATAAATGCTAAATTGAAACCATACAACTTCTCTCCAGATGAACTCGCAATTATAAATGCTTTACTTTTAGGGCAACGACAAGATATAAGCGAAGACGTTTACAACAATTACACCAATGCTGGAGCAATACACATTCTTGCCGTTTCAGGGCTTCATGTTGGCATTATATTACTCTTACTAAATGTTTTATTAAAACCTTTAGAACGTCTTAAACACGGTAAACCCATTAAAATACTGTGCATACTCCTACTGCTTTGGAGCTTTGCCATTATAGCAGGATTATCAGCATCAGTTACTAGAGCTGTAACCATGTTTAGCATTGTTGCCATTGCTATAAATTGGAAACGACCAACAAACATTTACAACACACTAGCCATATCTATTTTTATATTGCTGCTCATCAAACCTATGTTTTTATTTGATGTTGGGTTTCAACTTAGTTATCTAGCAGTTATTGCTATTGTTACGTTTCAGCCTATACTTTACAAACTATGGTCAACCAAAATAAAACCACTAGACTATTTTTGGCAAATCTTCACAGTTACAGTAAGTGCTCAATTTGGAATCATTCCTGTGAGTCTTTATTACTTTCATCAGTTTCCTAGTTTATTTTTTATTTCAAACCTTGCTATAATTCCGTTTTTAGGATTGATTTTAGGTCTAGGTATTCTAGTCATTGTTTTAGCTGTTTTAAATAGCCTTCCTGAATTTCTTGCTAATTTTTTTGGAAGTACTATTAACGCAATGAATCTAATTGTTGCTTGGGTATCCAAACAAGAAACATTTTTATTTAGAGATATCCCTTTTAGTTTAGCTCATGTTTTAAGTAGTTACTTAATTGTTGCTTCACTTTTTGTGCTGAATAAAAAAAGGAACTTTAAGAGTTTAACTTTCATGCTTATCGCTATTATGGTATTTCAAGGTGTTATGATTTATACAAAATATGAGACCTCTAATAAACAATTTATCGTATTTCATAAAAGCAGATACAGTTTGATTACTGAAAAATCTAATAGAAATATGATAGTTTATCATAACCTAGACAGTACAAGTTTTAAAAATGATAAAGTCATTAAAAACTACAGAGTTGGTAATTTTATTGAAAGTTTTAAAACAGACTCACTGGAATCTATCTATAAAGTTCAAAACAAAATGGTATTAGTAGTAGATAGTTTGGGTGTTTACAATGTTACAGCGTTTAAGCCTAATTATGTATTACTTCGTAACTCTCCTAAGATTAATTTGCAACGTTTGATAGACTCTATTCAACCAGAGGTCATTATTGCTGATGGTAGCAATTACAAATCTTACATTAAACGATGGAAAGCAACGTGCTTAAAACAAAAACTCCCTTTTCATCAAACTAGTGAAAAGGGAGCGTTTATTATTGAATAGTATTTTTAACCTTGAAACTTTGGTTCAAATGCAGTGTAATACGCATTGAAATCCTCTTGAGAGGTCATGTTCTTGTGTTCATCGTTTTTGAAGAGTTTTAAATACAACTCTATTTGTTGAGGCTTTTGATAACCTCTTAAAGGCGTAAGCACTTTTCCTTCTTCATCAAAAAATACGATAGTAGGATATGCACTTACTTTTAAATGCCTTGTTAACTCATGAACACCATTTCTACGATTTGCCAATTCTGGCTTGTAGCTTTTATTAGTAAATGTTTTACCTTCATAAGTAACCTTATCATTTCCTTCGGCATTAAACTTAACAGCATAGTAATGCTCGTTTACATAATCTGCCACATCTTTATTTTGAAATGTGTTTCGGTCTAACATTTTACATGGACCACACCAATTTGTATACACGTCCATCATTATTTTTTTAGGTTTTTCTTTTTGAAGTTTTAGAGCTTCTTCAAAAGTCACCCAATTAATCTCCTGAGCTACACTACTAACTGTAGTTAATAATGCAAATACTAATAAATATCTAAGTTTTTTCATAATATCATTTGTTGCAAAAGTTATTCCGAACTTACAAAAAATGCTCCAAAAGAGGAGCATTTTACGTTTATTTTAACGAATTACTCGATTATCTCACTTCGTGCATTAACTTTTTAAGTAAAGGATTTAATAGCATTGCGAGTAAACCAAATCCTGCAGGAACAAGAGTAAATATTAAAAAGAATGTAGACAAACTGTATTGCTCAGTAATTTTATCAATCATTCCTCCCATAGTTCCAGCAGCTTTTTGACCTATAGCAATAGCTAGATACCAAATACCAAACATAAACCCAATCATTCTAGCTGGCACTAGTTTACTTAAATAAGATAAGCCCACTGGTGAAATACACAACTCTCCCATAGTGTGAAATAGGTAAGCAAATATTAAAAACACCATACTAACAGATGCTGTTTTAGCACCTTGAGGAATTCCTAAAGTGCCAAAAACTAACACTCCAAAACCTAATCCTAATAACATTAAACCAATACCATATTTCATAGCAGCACTTGGGTTGTATTTACTTTCCCACCACTTTGAAAATAATGGTGCTAATGTTATGATAAAGAAAGAATTTAAAATTCCGAACCATGATGCACCAACTTCAGTAGCATCTTTACTGAATTCATTATTTATTTTATAAAACACTACATACCATAAAAACACAAAAGTAGCAGCTAACACTATATTAGATAAAGCAATTTTAGAAAATGTCTTTTTAAACAACAAGTATAACACCCAAGTAATGATTGCAAGCGGTACAACTGTAAGAATGGAGTCTATTATTTTAAACACTGTTGCAGAGTTTCCTGTTAAAGCACGAGCAGTATAATCTCTAGCAAAAAGAGTCATAGAACCTAAGGACTGTTCAAACGCTGCAAAGAAAATAACAGTAAATACACCACATATGGAAACAGCAATAATTTTATCTCTAACTATTGGAGTATATCGTATAATCCTACTTATAATTAGAATTAAAAACAAAATCAATGCTAAAACAATAACAACACTTGAGCCGTCAAATGGACCAATATTAAAATTAAGCATATTAATATTCCCTATTTTAGACATAGGATCATTGAATAAGTAAAGTAAACCTCCAATTGACGATAAAGCAATCAGTATTAAATCAAAACTTTTAAAAGGGTTTAATTTATCCTTTACAGGTGCTGTAACGTCATGTCCTTTTGGGCTTTCCTCATTAATGTTTTGGGGCAACTCAACTTCATGAACTTTTGTAGGTTTAGCTCCTATAGCACCAAACAAATCTTTAGCTAACCAAAATTGAATTAATCCACCAAGCATAAAAATACCTGCAAGACCAAAACCATAACTCCAACCAACGTTTTCAGCTAAATAACCGCAGAGCATCATTCCAAAGAAAGCGCCTGCATTAACACCCATATAGTAAATAGTGTAAGCCCCATCTTTTTTGGATTCTTTTCCTCTATACATTTCAGAAATCATAGAAGTCATATTAGGCTTAAAAAAACCTGTACCAATTACCAATAATGCTAATCCTAAGTATAAAGACCAAGTCGTTTCAAAAACCATTGCTGCATGACCTAACATCATAATAAAACATCCTATGATAACTGCTCCTTTATAACCTGTGTATTTATCGGCTAACCATCCTCCTACAATTGGCGTTAAGTATAGTAACGAAGAGTAGGTACCAATCAGCGCCAAAGCGTTTTCACGAGACCACTCCCATCCAGGATTATCACTTAAAAAGGGAGCTGTTAAAAACAGCACTAAAAGTATTTTCATTCCATAAAATGAAAAACGTTCCCACATTTCGGTAAAGAAAATAACAAATAATCCAGCAGGATGACCAATAACCTTGTCTTTAAACAGATTTTCAATATCAGTATTCATAGTGTTAGTTTTAGTTAAGAAAAGAGAAACCCTTGCCTGTAAAAATTAGCAAGGGTTTTATATTTAATATTATGTTAGTTTGCTTCAGAATCAGCTAATTCAAAACCTTCAGTTTCGTCACTTGAGATTTCACGCTCGTTATCTTCAGCTCCATGTGTAAGACGTTTTAAAGGTTTAAGCAACAAAATTACAAGTAAACCAAATAGAACAGTAAAAATTGTAATTCCTGAGAAGATTGCATATTCACCAAATTCTGATGCAGATTCTCCAATAACTCCAGCTACTTTATTACCTAATCCTGTTGCTGCAAAATAAACTCCCATCATTAATGAGGCATATTTTACAGGTGCTAATTTTGTAATAAACGATAAGGCTACAGGCGAAGAACATAACTCTCCAATAGTATGGAATAAATAAGCCAAAACAAGCCATTGCATTCCTGAGCTACCATTAGCATTGTACTCTGAAGCTGCAAAAATCATGAATACAAAACCTAATCCCATAATCATTGTACCAACAGCCATTTTAAATAATGACGAAGCCTCTTTACCTTTTAATTTTCTTTTTGCCCAATATCCTGCAACAATGGTTGCAAATATTATAATAAATCCTGCATTTAAACCTTGGAACCATGTTGCTGGAATATCCCATCCAAATAAAGTTCTATCGGTTTTGGTTTTGGTGTAAATACTCATTAATCCACCTGCTTGCTCAAACGCTCCCCAAAACACAATAACAATTAGGAATGATAATAATAAAACCAAATACCTATCTCTTGATACTTGCGTCTCTAAGTTTTTATATATCATCATCATTACACCTGCTACTAAAGCAATAAATATGTATAAGGCTGTATAACCCCAACTATCAATACCATCATAGCTAAACCCTGCATAAAACGCATAACCTATTATGAGCAAAACAATTACAAGGTTCAATGGAGACTTCATTAAATCACCAAATAACTTACCTAATGAAACATCAGTTTTCTTATCCTCTTCGGTTGGCTTATTCCCAACGTTAATCAAAAACTTTTGACCATACATGTAAACCATTAACCCAAACAACATTGCAATTCCTGCTAATCCAAAACCGTAATGCCATCCTATTTTTTCACCTACATATCCAACTATAAATGTTGCTAAAAGTGACCCTAAATTAATACCAATATAAAAAATACTAAATCCTTTATCTCTTCTAATGTCTCCTTGTTTATACAGGCCTCCTACCATTGTAGAAATATTAGGTTTTAAGAGTCCGACTCCTAAGACAATTAAGCCTAAACCAGTATAAAAAGCCCACATAGGCTCAAAAGCAAGAATACCATGACCAGCTACTAAAATTAGTGCTCCATAAAGAACCGCCTTCTTTTGTCCTAAAAACTTATCTGCAATCATACCACCAGGTATGGACATTACATAAACCAACATGGTGTACCAACCATAAAGCATTATAGATTCAGAATCTAACCATCCTAGACCTGGATTATCTGCTGTTGTTTTTTCTACCAAGTATAGTGTTAATAACGCTCGCATTCCGTAATAAGAAAAACGTTCCCACATTTCAGTAAAAAACAAAATGTATAATCCTACTGGATGTCCCCAAAGTTCTCTTTGGTGTGGCTTTAGTGTTGTAGCTGACATAAAATTTATTATTAGTTAGTAATTTATTGATTTTTAAAAGGTAACACACCTTTATTTTTGCTTTTAAGGAACCGCCTTAAATTTTTAGCAAAATGATGTCAAGTTTACTAAAAATTATGCAAAAAACCGTAACTATTAACAGTTAAATGTGCAATATTACGCTTGGCAAAGTATTTTAAACACAAGAATAGTATCTTTGTAGACATAAATAAAAATTAATGAGCAAAACTATTTCTGGGTTTTCAAAACTATCTAAATCCAAAAAAATCGACTGGATTGTAGACACTTATTTTTCTAATAAAGAAGCTGCCAAAACTGTATTAAAACAATATTGGAATTCTAACGAGAAGCTACAACAACTTCATGATGAATTCATTGAAAACACAATCACCAACTACTATTTGCCTTTAGGAGTTGCTCCCAATTTTTTAATTAACGACAAAACTTACACTATTCCAATGGCTATTGAAGAGAGCTCAGTAGTTGCAGCTGCTAGTAAAGCTGCTAAGTTTTGGTCAGATCGTGGTGGTTTTAAAGCTGAAGTTATTTCAACCACTAAAATAGGACAAGTTCATTTTATTTTTAATGGCGATACTGAAAAACTCAAGTCTTTTTTTAATTCTACAAAGTCAAAACTTATTGAAGACACTCATGCAATCACCAAAAACATGCAAGCACGTGGTGGAGGTATTCTAGATATTGAGCTACGTGACAAAACCAATGCTATTGAAGGCTACTATCAACTGCATGCAACCTTTGAAACGCTTGATGCTATGGGAGCAAACTTTATTAACTCTTGTTTAGAGCAGTTTGCTAAAACTTTAAAAACTGAAGCTGAAAGTAAGCTTGACAATTCCATAGAAATTGTAATGAGCATTTTGTCTAATTATGTACCTGATTGCTTGGTAAAAGCCGAAGTAAGTTGTCCTGTTAATGCCTTAAGTGATGACAACTCTATTACAGGCGAGGACTTTGCTAATAAGTTTTTACAAGCTGTAAATATAGCTGAAGTTGAACCTTACAGAGCTGTAACTCACAACAAAGGCATTATGAATGGTATTGATGCTGTTGTTTTGGCTACTGGTAATGATTTTAGAGCTGTTGAAGCGGGAGTTCATGCGTATGCCTCTAGAAACGGAGTATATAGTAGTCTTACACATGCTGAAGTAAAAGATGGCATCTTCAAGTTTTGGATTGAAATTCCTCTAGCACTTGGAACTGTTGGAGGACTTACAAGTTTACATCCATTAGTGAAACTTTCTTTAGAAATGTTAAACAAACCATCAGCTAAAGAGCTAATGCAAATAGTTGCTGTTGCTGGATTAGCGCAAAACTTTGCCGCAATACGCTCACTGGTAACTACAGGAATTCAACAAGGTCACATGAAAATGCACTTGATGAATATTTTAAATCAGTTTGAAGCTACTTTAGAAGAAAAAGAACAACTTGTTGAGCATTTTAAGTCCAATACCATAACACATAGTGCAGTAATTGAAGCTATTGAAAACTTAAGACGTTAATGCAAACTTTTTTTAGCAACGGAAAATTATTATTAACTGCAGAATATTTAGTATTGGATGGAGCTTTATCATTAGCTATTCCAACCGAATTTGGGCAGTCAATGGTTGTTGAACCTATTAATGAGCCTAAAATTATTTGGAAAAGTTTTGATGAAACTGGAGCTATTTGGTTTGAAGAGGTGGTTCTTTTAAATAACCTTTCCAGTAGCAATTACGACAACCCATTTTCAAAGCGACTAATTGAAATATTTAATGCTGTAAAACAACTTAACCCTAACTTTTTTGAAAATTCTAACGGCTTTGAAATTGCAACGCTATTGGATTTCCCAAGACATTGGGGGCTTGGAACCTCTTCAACTTTAATTAACAATATTGCTAATTGGGTAAATGTAGATGCTTATAAACTATTAGAGCTTACTTTTGGCGGAAGTGGTTACGATATTGCTTGTGCGCAACATAGTTCTCCATTAACCTATCAACTTCAACCTAATAATAGTAGAACAATAAACACAGTTGAATTTAACCCTAGTTTTAAAGAGCAACTCTATTTCGTTTACCTTAACAAAAAACAAAATAGTAGAGATGGTATTGCGCAATACAAGTCTAACTCAACAGATATTAGTGCTTCTATTTCTGAAATAAATGCTATTACTTTAGCTTGCATTTCTTGCGAAACGTTAACAGAATTCAACAAGCTCATTACAACTCACGAAAGCATTATAAGCAAACTTATAAAACAAGAACCTGTAAAACACACTCTTTTTAGCGACTTTAACGGAAGTGTAAAAAGTCTTGGTGCTTGGGGAGGTGATTTTGTTTTAGCAACATCAGAGACTAACCCAAGCTCTTATTTTAAAGACAAAGGTTTTGATGTAATACTTCCTTATTCTGAAATGGTTATTTAAACACATAAAAAAACTCCACTGAAAAGTGGAGTTTTTATTTTATTATGTGACTTTCTTATTAGTAGAAATTCGCTCTGTTATCTTCGATATCACTAGCCTCTTTAAGTGCGTTGTATGCTTTTGTTAACACACTGCTTCCTCTTGTAGCACTTAATCTGTTAGCTATTGGTTGGTAGTTATCTAGTTTAGATGCTGGAGTTGCTTTAGTAACTTCAACTACATACACACCTTTAACACCATCAATTGGCTTTGAAATTTCGCCTTCTTTCATTCCAAAAGCTACACCTACTACTTTAGGTTCACGTCCAGCACCTGAAATTGTTGGGCTTTTCATTGTTACTGCTGTTGCAGTTAAAGTTGCTACTTTATTTGCCTTTGCAATTTCGTCTATAGTAGTACCTGAAATTTTAGCTTTAATCATTTTAGCTTTTTTCTCATTTCTGATTTTGCTAATTGCTGTAGCAGAAGCGTTTTCAGGAGACATTAATCCTGCTTCGTTTTTCTTAACCACTTGCACAACTGCATAACCTCCTCCAGGAACAGTAAATCTTTTGTAATCACCTACTTTAGTTTCTCCTTCAAAAGCCCAACGAACAATAGCTCTTTGACTTCCTAATCCTGGTATATTTTCATCTAAAACTTTAAAACTTACAGGTTTTACTTGGTAGTTGTTTTCTTTAGCTACTTCTTGGAAATCTCCATCTTGAAGTGCTATTTCAAATTTAGATGCTGTATTAAATACTTCGTCAATTGTTTTTTCAGAAGGCTCTATAGTTCTTGAAACTGTAGCTACTTTAACAGCTTTACTTTTGTTCTTTTGGTCTAAAATTTCAATGATATGGTATCCAAAAGATGTTTTAACCACATCGATATCACCTACTTTATTATCAAAAGAGAATGCTTTAAACTCAGGAGCAAAAGAATCGTTGTATCCAAACTCTATTTCTCCTTGTTTTTCATTACTAACTGTATCAGAAGATAAATCTAACAGGTCAACAAACTTACTTTGCTTAGACTTGATAACAGATAAAATACTATCAGCTTTAGCTTTTGCTTGAGCATCTGTAGTCGTGATTGTAGGATCAACTCTTGTTGCTCCCATGTAAGGAATTAAGATATGACGTACTTTAACTGAGTCTGCCATTTGAGTTTCAGCTACCAACTTGCTTAAGCTGTAGTATCCATTTTCTTTATAAGGACCATAAAACTCTCCTACTTCTAATTTAAAGATACTATCAGCAATTGATGCAGGTAACGCAGACTTGAATAAAAACTTATCGTTGTATTTTACATCTGAATTTGAGTTTACAAACTCTGCTACATCTTTAGTGTTTTTAAACCCTAAAATAGTTTCGTTTAACTTACTTACTTTATTAAACTCTACTCTATCTTCTAATAGATTAGTTAAACTGTTTTTGATTTCATTTTCATCTTCAACAGTAGCAACTTCATCAAATTGAACATAAACAATATCTCTACTTGCTTCTACTTCATACTCACTTTTATGCTCGTTGATGTATTTTGAAATGTCAGATTTTGTTACTTCTACTAAAGAATCGGCAATTGAAGTGTAAGGAATATTTACGAACTTTAAATCTACTGTTTCATTTTCCATTAAGTATTCAGTCTCAGCTTCAGCTAAAGTAGTTACAACTCCAGCTCTAACCATATTGAAGTATGTTTGCTCTTTAGCTCTATTAGCTATAGACGCTTCGTTAGTTACCCACTCGTTATAATTGAGTTGGAAGTTTCCTAATGGAGCTCTGTTTTGCTCATTATTTTGAATTGCTTTTAAGTTTGCTATAAACTCGTTAAGCTTGTTTTCGTCAAAAATACCAGCTTCGTTGTTAAACTCAGGATAGCTAGAAAAACTAGTTTTTAACAACTCTCTCATTTGGTCTTTCTCAACTGATAAACCTAATTCTTCAAACTGTGAACTTAAAACTGCTTTTCTTACTTCTTGCTCATAAATTCTGTTCATTGTTTGTGTAGAAGATGCACCAGGTCCTTGAGCTCTTTGAGCGTTCTCAACTTGGTTCATAAAATCTTCTCTAAAGATATCAGTACCGTTTACAGTAGCCACAACATCTTGTGAAGCTCCTGAAAGCGCGCTGCTATTTCGGAATAAATCTGAAAGTACAAATGAAAATAATGCTAATGCAATTATTAGTATTAAAAACAGTGAACGTTGTCTAATTTTATTTAAAACTGCCATTTTGTTGTATTCTTTTATAAAATATAAGTCCGCGAAAATACCATTTTATATCAAATAATAAAAGTAGTAGAACAGATTTTTATGGTAATATAACGTTTATTCTTCTTCAAGGATTTTAAGAGAAACTACATCAATTTTTGTAGAAGACACTTCTAAGATTGTAAACAGGAAATTTTCTATAACAACTTGGGTATCAACCTGAGGTATTTCTTCGGTTTCATCCACTATTAAGCCTCCTAAAGTTTCGTAGTTTTCGCCTTCTGGCAGATTAAGTTTGTAGGCTTCGTTGAGATAATCCACTTCTAAACGCGCCGAAAATTTATAGTTTTTATCGTCTATTTTTTCTTCGATTAAAGCCACTGTATCGTGCTCGTCTTCAATTTCACCAAATAATTCTTCTATAATATCTTCAACCGTCATAATACCAGATGTACCACCATACTCATCAATAACAACTGCAATACTTTTTCGCTTTTTGGTAAGGATATTAAGCACATCTTTGGCAAGCATAGTTTCTGGAACAAACTCTACAGGGAGTGTGATGGATTTTATAGACTTTGGTTTTTTAAACAACTCAAAAGAATGCACATAACCCAAAACATCATCAATAGTATCTTTGTATACCAAGATTTTTGACAAACCAGAAGTAGTAAATAAGTTATTGATGTTTTTGATAGAATCGTTAACCTCAACAGCAACTATTTCGGTTCTTGGTATCATAACCTCTCTCGTTTTTACTTCAGAAAACTCTAAGGCGTTTTGAAAAATCTGAATCTCACTATCTACTTCTTCATGCTCCTCAACAGCTTCCATTTGCTCACTTATGTAATTACCCAGTTCAACTTTGGTCATTGCCAACTGCACATCGTCTCCATCGGTTTTAAAAAAGTATTTTAAAATAAGGTCAGAAATCCAAATTACAAAAGAGGAAATAAACCAAAACAATAGGTAAAAAATATACGCTGGTAATGCAAAAATCTTAAGAAAAGAATTAGCATAAATTTGAAAAAACACCTTTGGTAAAAATTCAGCAGTTATTAAAATGATTATTGTTGAGATAATCGTTTGGGAAAGTAAGCTTAAATCGGTAAGCAAATAGTGTACAAATCCTGAATCGGTAGGCAACATGGATTGAAACCAATCAACAAGAACGTCTCCCATTTTAAAACCGTAAATTACCAATGCTATATTATTACCAATAAGCATTGTGGCAATGTACTTAGAAGGTCTTTCGGTAAGTCGTCTTAATATTTTTGCAAGAAAATCGTCCTGCTTTTTTTCAATTTCAATGTGTATCTTGTTTGAAGACACATAAGCGATTTCCATACCAGAAAAAAAGGCAGATAAAAGCAGTGATAAAACAATAATCAAGATACTGAAATCCATATATTATTTTTGATTTCGGTCTTCAATTTTTTTTCTGAATCGTTTTCTGAAGAAAAACATAAATACTGCAAGTGCTGCTAAAAACAAAAGCATGTAAGAACGGTTTCGATCAACGTTCCATTGGGTAATAGCATCATAAGTAAAAACAATTGCTACAAATGCATATACATATTGAAAAAAGCTAAGAATTTTCATTTTTTATAAAAGTTAGTTGGAACAAAGATAACTAATTATTCATCCAAATAAACAATACCACTCATCTCAGTAACTTCAAAATTTTTAAAGTTAGAGTCAGAGTCAAAACCTTTTCCGTGGCTTATCTCAGAGCCAGAACGCAAGGTTACGGGTTTGTTTGTAAATAACCATTCTCTTTTTTGGTCGTAGTAAAGTTGTTCGGCAAATAGCGTATCTCTACTGTGAGTAGAAATTACTACGTTACCTTGAAGATCTATAAGATCGGTTTCGCTATAAAAAATAGCATAGTCAGAAACAATAACGCTTTTGTTATTTTCTTCATCAAAAACGGTAAGATGTATGCCTTGAGGAAATTCAGAAAACGCAAAACTCCTGTTGGAGTAATCAAACATTTTAGGACTTTTTAAGTTTGCCTTTAGTTTACCTGAATCTTCAAGTTTTTCGGTGTATTTTAAATCGATATGTTCTGCTTCTCCAATAGGCTCGTTTTGCAGAATACCAACTTTTTGAACTTCTTTAAAATTGTTTTTACATGAAAAAAACATAGTCACAGTTATTGCTGTGACTATGTTTTTTATACTATGTAAAATATGTGCTTTCATTAAAGACTTGGTACAGTTACACTACCTCCTGTCCAGCAGTTAAACTTAATAACTTCTCCTGAACAACTACAAGAGAAAATCTCGCTTCTTGAAGGTGCTTTTGCCATATAGCTCTCGTAAGTTTGCTTTGCAGCTGACTTAAGGTTAGCATCAACTTTACCAGCTTTAAGTGCTTCTTCAGCAGCATACCAAAACATTGCTCTTTTATTAAAGTTTGTATCACCACAGTTGTTTGCACTAGCAGCATACATAGCAGCAATAGACAAGTGTGGTCTTCCGTTTGATGGGTTTAACTTTAAAGATTCTCTATAGTAACCTCTAGCTTCTCCATATCTTCCTTTTTTCTTTAAGATAGAACCAATTTTTTCAGCAAGTTTACCTTTTTTGTAAGTATCTGTTTGAAGGTCGAAAGCTTGTTTTAAATAATCCATAGCTTCGTTATCCTTACCTTGGTTAAATAATATTGTAGCCACAAAGTATTTAGTATCTGCAGATGGATCAGTAGCATCATACGCTTTTACTAGCTCAATATACAATGGATCGTCTGTACATTCTTTGTTATACATTCTGTTTACAGCACGTTTTAACCAAACTGCATCGTTTTTATACGTTTCGAAATCTTTCTTGTATAAAGGAATTAGGTTTTCACAGTTAGCTAACTGACCTAATTTACTATCAATACTACCAGAAATTTTCTCATAGTTTTCTAAGTAACTATTGTAAGAGTCTTTAAGTTTTTGCTCTTTAGAACTTAACTTAGCTCCTGATTCCTCTTTACTCACCAGTTTGTTTAACTTTTGAGTATAGTTTTCAACTTCTGTTTCTATTTTATCAGACACATCATCATATTTATTGAACACATCTTGGATTGGTGCTTGACCAGCATCGTACAAATCTACTATTTTAGAAAAGTATAAATACAATGCTTTTGGATGTGTAAAGTTTTTTAAATCCTCTTTATAAGCTTTATCAAAGGCATCATAGATTTGCTTATCTGTAGCACCAAGAACATCCTTGTTATCATACATTAACAAACCTTTATCTGATAATACTTCTCCTAAGTCATATTTACTTGGGAAATATTCTAGGGCTTTATCCCATAACAACATTAAATCATCAATATAGGCTTTTTGTTCGGCTCCAGTAGAGTTATCAATTTTGTGCTTTAATATTTTTTCTCCGTAAGCATAGATAGCTCTATTAAACTTTGGACATTTATTTCTAACTTTCATCCATGGCTCATAAGCCTCATCATACTTTTTACTCTTGTAGTAATCTGTAAAGATTGTTAAGTTGGTCATGCACTCTTCATCTTGCTGAGCAAAACCAAGGTTAACACTCATAAACAAGGCAACTAGTATTAAAGTAATTTTAGTCTTCATCGTTTTATTATTTTACCGTTAGTTATATTTAATTTTTTGGAACCATCTATCGTTTAAAGATAAACTTAGTTGGAAATTAATGAAATTCTCTTGTATTAAATTTGCGTTAGTTGTTCCACGCTTACCAAACTCTAATCCAAGGTTTGCATTAGAAAACATACCTCCAACTGGTAATCCAACTCCAAAAGACATGCCAAACTCTCTAATATCCTCATTATTTATTTTTAAACCTGTGTGTTCAAAGCGCATACCTGCTCTATAAGTAGCTCTTTTCCAATATCCTGAAAAAGAATCGTAATTAGGAATATAAAACCCTCCTAATGAAAACGAAGATGCGTTTACAAAGTTGGTGTTATCTATAGAAAAAATTGGGTTTGAAAATTCGCTTGTATTTTGAGACGAATATTCAGCTCCTAAAAACCATTTTCTTGGTTGACCTATACCTACTCCAAAAGAAAATTTAGAAGGCAACGTTAAATCGGTTTGATCTAAGCCTTCAGCAGCTAAATCGGCTTCAATAGTGTTTGTACCTGCCGAAAAAACTCTTGTATTGTTTGATCCAATTTTACTTTTAGGTGAATAGGTTAATCCAGAAACAAGTTCTAACTTTTTACTTATCATTGTTTTATATGATACGCCAATATTAAAACTTAAGCCACTTAAATCTGACCTGTTCTCTTCAGTAGTCGGATATTGAATGACCACACCATCGTCATCATATCTATACTCTGCCACATTATTTTGAATATTACCAAAGTTATAATTAGCATCGACACCTACACTAAGCTCTTCAGTAATTTGATACCCTAAACCTAAAAAAGCTTTATTAAGACCACCTTCTCCAGCATATCTATTGCTAATGCTTCCGTCCTCGTTAGTAGATTCAACTTTATAACCTACTGATGTGTAAGGCAACAACCCCATTCCTAATCCAAATTTTCCCATTGGGACTGAAAGTGCAAAGTAATCGAAGGTTGTAGTACTTGTATTGTCGCTTTGCGATTCACTCTTTAAGTTAGTGCTTGAGTAGCTTCCTCCTACTGTAAATTTAACTGGTCTGCTTTCTTCGTTCCAAATTTTCAAATTATTACCAGCGTATCCTGCTGGGTTTCTTAAGTTAATATGGATACTATCAGTATAAATGCTCAATCCACCCATACTTCTATTCTCAACTGTACCTTTAAATTTTAAACTTCCTATTCCGTAAAACGAATATGGCGAAGCTGTACCTTCTTGAGCATGTGACTGTAATGCAAAAAAAGTTATTAAAACTACTACAAGTCTTTTTATCATTAGTTTGAATTAAATTCTAAAATAAAGTTTAAACCTTCTAAAAGAAAATTAGAGTTGGCAAATATGCTATTTTTTAATTGTTTTGACAAGAAATTAGCGTCTCCGCCTGTTAAAATAACTGTTAAATGTGGGTATTTTTCTTCATATTGGTCTATAACACCATCAATTTCTTTTAAAATTCCATTTACAACTCCAGAGTGTATTGAACTGTCTGTAGCAGTTCCAATAAAGTCTTTTGGAAGTTCAGTATCTAATAACGGAAGATTTGCAGTTAAATTATTTAATGCCTTATATCGCATTCTAATTCCTGGTGAAATAGCACCTCCAAGGTATTCATTTTCAGTATTAATAAAATCATAAGTTATACAAGTACCTGCATCAATAATTAAAGCATTATTATCAGGAAACTGCTTTACAGAAGCACTTACTAAAGCAATTCTATCTACACCAAGTGTTTTAGGAGTGTCATACAAATTTTTAAACGGAAGTTTAGTATTAGAGTCCAAAACAAGAACATCTAGCTTTTTTTGGATTGCTTTTAGATGAGATGTATTGAGTTTTCCTACTGAAGAAACAATACATCTATTGATTTTTTCGTGATTTTTTAAAATTATTTTAAACTCTTTTTCAAAGTCCTCTAATTTAAAAAACACTTTATCTATTAACTCATATGACTGAAATACAGCGAATTTCACATAAGAATTACCAACATCTACTATTAAATTCATGATATTAATTAAAGCTGTAAATTTACAAAAGCAATTTTTATATCTTTTCTTTTTGTGTTTAATAAAAATGAATTTATATTTGCATCCGCAATTAAGCAACTGGTGCCTTAGCTCAGTTGGTAGAGCAAAGGACTGAAAATCCTTGTGTCCCTGGTTCGATTCCTGGAGGCACCACCAGCAAAACCTCATAAACTCAATGTTTATGAGGTTTTTGTTTTTTTAAGGGACAACATTAGGGACAATTATTTCTATATTACTACTTTCATTACTTTATAATATAAGTTTAACCAAAAAAAGAAATTCGCTAAAAAGACTTTTTCTATTTAACAACCATTAATAATTATTGAAACCAAAAAAAATTGATAATTGTATTAAATCACCCTACTTTTTCTTGAACCAACAAAACGTGAAATTCTGATTTGTATCAAAAGGCGTTGTATGTGACTTATTAATACATTTTTGTTTAGAAAATGAAACATTAAACAAATCTTCCAAAGATTTTTCAGAATATTGTTTTATTTCTAAACCACTACATTTTTTTGGTCCATTTTCTGAAAATGTACCTATTACTAAATTTCCATTTTTCTCGATATTCTGTTTTACCAGTTGTTGATACTTTTTGATTTGAGATTCATCAATTAAAAAATGAAATGACGCTCTATCGTGCCAAAAATGATATTTTTCAGTTGGAACGAAATCTAAAACATCCGATACAATCCAAGTAACATCATCTGCCTGATTTTTTAGTCTTTTTTTAGCTCGTTGAATTGCTGCTCCCGAAATATCTAACACTGTAATATTTGTGTAGCCTAATTTTAACAAATGATCTACCAAAAAACTATCACCACCTCCAATATCAATTATCTTATCTGATTTAGACACATTTGCTATTTCAATAAATGATAATGAGGTTTCTGGTATTTGTTCAAACCAACTTACCTCATTTAGAGATTTTGTTTTAAAGACATTTTCCCAGTGTTCTTTTCTGTTCATTATTAATGGTCGTGATTTGAATGGTCATCACTTTTCATTTCTCCAGACTGATTCATAGCCATATTATGGTCATATTTACAACAACCTGGTAAACCATCGTATGCTTCTTCATTACCTGCTACTTTTTCAGTATCATACCCTGAAGCTGCGATTGCATTATGAATTGCCGTTGCATCTGTTTTAGAGCTATCGAAAGATACATCTATTTTCTTTTTGTCTTTATCCCAGTTTGCAGCAGTAACACCTTCAACACTATTGGCTGCTTTTTCAATGGTGTTTTTACACATACCACAATTACCTCTTACGCCAAAAGATAAATCTGTCATTGCTATTTCTTTTGACACTTCCGTTGCTGTAGTTTCTTCAACTTTTTTAGTTTCGTTTTTACAACTTGTTAATCCCATAGCTGCTATTACAGCTACACTTAAAATTACTTTTTTCATTGTTTAAAAATTTAATTATTATCTGTGTTTATTTATTCTATTGTTTGTTTAATCTCACCACATTTAAGCATTGCATCACCAAAATATGGATTCAAGATTTGTTCTTCTTTACTTAACCAATAGGCTCCGTTATTGTTATCTGCCATAGGGCAAAATTCTACATATACCTTTTCATTTACACCAAATATTTGAACCGCTTTTATTAAATGTGAAGACAAGTGTTTAAAGTGATTTCTTTGGGTTTTAATGTCTTGTGAACCGGCTATTGAAGTTGTAGAAGATTTTATCTCATCTATTAATGACATCCAATGATTGTGTGCTTCATCTTTAAGCAATTTCATATCTGTATTACCCAAATTTGATAGTAAAGAAGTTGCATTTTGTGAACTACCTTTTGAGTCTTCTTTTACTAAAGCATCTTTTAAATTGATGTAATCATTGTATACCTCTTTTAATTGCTCTTGAAATTTCTCTGACACTTTTAAGCGTTCATTCATATGAGTATGGTCGCTTTCATTTTTTGAATTATTATCCATACCTAAATGACCTTCGTGACCTGTCATAGTTTTACCACCTTGCTTATTCATCATTGATTTTTTGCCCTGTAGTTGTGCAGCAGCATCTACAGTAAATGTTCCGTTGGTAACAATTTCATTTCCTGTAAATAATCCGTCTAATACCTCATAATTATCACCGATTTTATTACTTAAAGCCACTTCTTTCAATTCAAAAACAGGCTCGTTTGGATTTGTTTTGAGATAGACTACAGAGCGTTCGCCTGTCCAAAGTACTGCTGAAGATGGTATTGTTATTACTTCATTTGAATTGGTTTTAGTGCTTTCAATTTCTGCGGTTACAAACATTCCTGGTTTAAAAATGGCTTCTTTATTATTTAAAACCACACGTAAATCAACAGTACGAGTTTGGGTATTTAAAATTGGATCTATAAAATCTACTTTTCCTTTAAACTGTTTATTAGGGTAGGCATTGGTGATTATATCAACTTCTTGCCCTTTTTTAAATAGTTCAATCTGATTTTCATATACATCAAAATTTGCCCAAACCGTATTTAGATTTGCAATTTTAAGCAACGGTTGCCCTTGTTTAATGTAATCGCCTTGTTCTACTAATTTTTCGGTAACAGTGCCTGAAACGGTAGCATACACAGGAAAATCTTCAATCACTTTGCCAGAGGATTCAATTTGGTTGATTTGAGTTTCGGACAATTTCCAAAGCTTTAATTTATTACGTACCGCTTTATATAGAGCAGGTTGCGATGCTTTTAATGAAGCTGCTGTAATCAATTCTTGTTGTGCTGCATATAATTCGGGTGAATAAATAGTTGCCAATAATTGTCCTTTACGAACTTCTTCGCCAGTAAAACTAATGTTTAAGCGTTCAATTCTCCCTGAAAAATAACTCACTTGTACTGCATTTGCTTCTTCGTTTTCGGCTATTTTTCCTGATAATTTTATGATTCCATTTTCGACTGAACCATTACCAACAACGATAGTTTGAATGTTTGCTAAAGCCATCGCATTAGCTGTTAATTTAAACTGGTCTGCTGTTAAACCATCTGCACCAGCTTCAGCAGGAATTAAATCCATTCCGCAAATTGGACAATCGCCTGGTTCTGGTTGCATAATTTGTGGGTGCATAGAGCAAGTCCACATTTGATTAGTTTGCGCAACTTCATTGTGATTATGGTCTGCTTCTTCTTTTGATGAACCGCCAAATAGCAACCAACCTAATAATAAACCAACTGCTAATATTCCTAAATAGATGCCATATTTTTTCATTACTTTTTATTTTTTCTTTTTAATAATTTTCTAATTGATGGTGAGGATGTGTACCATAGTAAAGAGCCACTCAAAACCGTTATTAAGCCTAACAATGAAAATGCTCTTAAAACCGTTGTATTAAAATTGTCTCTTCCTTCATAATCCATAGTGTGCGTCATCCATAGAAAATCGAACCAACGCCAACTACGATGTCTTACGGTTTGAAATTTTCCATCTATAACAGACACATAAGCCTTTAATGCTTCTTCAGACTTATAAGAAATCACATAAGCTGGCAATAAACGTTCTCTGTATTCGTGGTGTTTACCTGCCTCATTTATTTGCTCTATTGATTCTACCTCTAAATCACTTTTCATATAATTTTTTGCGATGTAAAGCGCTTCTTCTTTTGAAATAAAATTCTTTTTTGTTCCATCTAAAGCACTGAACAATTGTTCATTATTTACCCAATAGTATGGAGCATTATTGATGTCTCTTAATTCAATAGTATTGATCCCATTAGAAGTATTTAGTGTTGATGGGCTTATCAAATTATTGAAAGTTTGAGGTTGATAATCCAAATTCTTAAAATGGTCGCCGTGTATGTCGTCTATGTTTGTCCAACTGAAATACAAGCCACTAATTGTCCAAAACAAAAACTGAATACCTAAAAACAATCCTAAATAGCGGTGTGTTTTTCTTATTTTTAATGCTGTGTGTCTGTTTACCATAGCTATATATTAATTCTTCTTAAACGTAACGCATTTGCTATAACTGACACCGAACTAAAACTCATTGCCAAAGCTGCAATCATTGGTGATAGTAATATTCCAAAAAATGGAAATAGTACACCTGCTGCAATAGGCACTCCTAAAGTATTATAAACTAATGCGAAGAATAGATTTTGTTTAATATTCTTCATTACTGCACTGCTTAAATGACGAGCTTTTACAATGCCGTGTAAATCGCCTTTTACCAATGTAATCATAGCACTTTCAATAGCGACATCTGTTCCTGTTCCCATTGCAATACCTACATCACTTTTTGCCAATGCAGGTGCATCATTAATGCCATCACCTGCCATAGCAACCACTTTACCGTTGTTTTGAAGTTTCTCAACTTCTTGTAATTTGTCTTCGGGTAACATACTCGCTTTAAAATCTGCTAGATTTAATTCAGAAGCTACTGCTTGAGCTGTATCGTGATTATCTCCTGTAAGCATTATCACATCAACCCCTTTGCTTTGCAATTCTTGTATAGCTTTTGCACTGGTCTCTTTTATTTTATCTCCTATAACTACATAACCCACCACTTTTTTATCTATGGCTAAATAAGACACTGTTTTCCCTTGCTTTTGATAGGTTTTAGCTTCTTCCTTCATTTTAGAGGTGATCTCAGCATTTGTGTATTCCATCATTTTCGGATTACCTAAAGCTATTTTTTTACTATCAATTTCAGCTTCAACACCTTTTCCTGTAACTGCACTAAAATTGGTAGATTTTAAAATTTCAGCATTAAATTCTTTACCGTATTTAACGGTTGCTTCTGCTAATGGGTGTTCGCTATTTGTATTTAATGAAACTATAAAATTTAACACCTCATTTTCACTAAAACCATTTCCAAATGCACCAACTTTTTCCACTGTTGGTTTACCTTCCGTAATTGTTCCTGTTTTATCCACAATAAGGGTATTTACCTTATTCATTTTTTCAAGAGCTTCAGCATTTTTGATAAGCACACCATTTTGAGCTCCTTTACCAACACCAACCATAACCGACATAGGTGTTGCCAAACCTAACGCACAAGGACACGCAATAATCAACACTGCAATGGCATTAACTAATGCATATACATAGGCAGGTTCTGGTCCCCAAATAGCCCAAATTGCAAACGTTACTAATGATATAATGACAACGACAGGCACAAAGTAACCCGATACTTTATCTGCAAGATTTTGAATAGGTGCTCGACTTCTGCTGGCATCGTTTACCATATGTATGATTTGTGATAAAAGTGTATCGCTACCTACTTTTTCCGCTTTCATCAGAAAAGTTTGGTTGCCATTTATTGTGCCACTACTAACTTTATCATCTTTAACCTTACTAACTGGAATAGGTTCACCAGTAATCATAGATTCGTCAATACTGGTTTCTCCTTCTGTAATAATACCATCAACAGGGATTTTATCTCCTGGTTTCACTTTTAAAATATCGTTGAGTTCTATCTTATCAATACTCACTTCTACTTCTTCGCCATCTACAATTTTTATAGCTTTATTAGGTGCTAATTTTAGTAATTCTTTTACGGCTGAATTAGTTTTACTATGAGCACGAGCTTCCAATAATTGACCTAAAAGCACTAATGTTAAAATAACTGTTGCAGCTTCAAAATACACGTGAACTGCTCCAGATTCAGTTTTAAACTCATTGGGAAATACATCAGGGAATAACATACCAAAAACACTGAATAACCACGCTACACCTGCACCAATACCAATAAGTGTAAACATATTGAGATTCCACGTTTTAATGCTTTTGTAAGCTCGTTCAAAGAACATCCAAGTAGCATAAAACACGACAGGTATGGATAAAATGAATTGTACCCAATTCCAATATTTCTGTTCCATTATATCATATAACGGATTGTTGTGTAGCATTTCGCTCATGGCTATTAAGAAAACAGGCAGTGTAAATACTGTTGCTACCCAAAACTTTTTCAATAGTTTTTTATACGTTTTTTCTTCAGTAGAAAGATCTGGTTGCATTGGTACTAAATCCATACCGCAAATGGGACAAGAACCTGCTTCGTCCTTTACAACTTCAGGGTGCATCGGGCACGTCCATTGCTCTGCATTTGATGTTGATAGATTTTGTTCTTCTACCAAGTCCATTCCGCATACAGGGCAATCGCCTGGTTTATCGTAGGTTTTATCACCTTCGCAATGCATTGGGCAATAAAATGTGCCTGTACCTTTGCTTTTAGGTTTCTGTTTTTCTTCTTGGTTAGATTCTGGTCGTTGACCTGCTTTGTATATGCTGTAAGTGCCTCCGTCATTTTTAAGAATATCTTGAAATGTTTCAATCGGAATTTCAGATTTCATATCAATGGTAGCTTCGGCTTTTTCTAAATCAACAGAAACATCCATAACACCATCTGCTTTAGATAACACATTTTCAACGTGAGCTTTACAGCCAGTACAAGTCATTCCATTTACAGGAAACGTACGCGTGACAGTTTCATCATTTTTATAGGGATGAATATGATACTTTGCCTTCTTTTCTTGCAATACTTTTTCAAAAGCAGCTAATGGAATATGCTTTTCCATTTCTATAACAGCTGTTGAGGCTTCGAAATCAATCTCTACATTTTTTACACCCTCAACTTCTGATAAAGTATTATTAACAGTTCTCATACAACCTTTACAGGTCATTCCCTGAATTTGATATTTATGTTTCATTATTTTCATATTTTAAAGTTAACCCACAAAACTACCTTTCACTTGCCAGTATGGTTTTCCTAATATTGGATAATATTTATACAATTTGGTCTAATGGTTTTCTGTCATCTATTTGTAGGTTTTTAAAATCAGTCATAGACATACCTGTCACCTGTTTAAACTGTTTTGCTAAATGGCTACTATTTTTGTAATTGAGGGTATATGCTATTTCTGAAAAATTCAGCTCTTGTAACTGTATATATTCCTTAACCTTTTCAATTTTTAGGTTGATAAAGTATTTTTCTAATGTTATACCTTCTGACTTACTGAAGGTTTTACTCAATACGGAATAGCTCTTACTCATTTCGCTTTCAAGATTAGCAAGAATGGTATTGGTATCATTCGCTTCAATATGCTGAATAAGGTTGATTTTAATTTTTTCAACCAAAGCTTTAGTCGGGTCTTTAATCAATTCAAAACCTAATTCATTTAAATTCTTTTCAAATTTTAAGTAATCATTATTTGGGTTTTCTTTAACTGTTATTTTTCCGAGTTGAATAGTCTCTACTTCGAAACCTTCATCATTTAAAAGTTTAAGAATTGACATTTTACAGCGATTACAAACCATATTTTTTATAAATAATGTATGTGTCATTTTTAATTTGTTAAGTAATTAATGATTGTACTCTGCACATAGTAATTTTTCACCGCTTCTATTTGATTGATTTGAAACTTTAATTGCAATTCCTGAATATCTAAAACATCGTTAAAATCAATAGTGCCAGTTTCATAGCTTTTGATGAGTATTTGCTCTGCATCTTTAGCTTGTTTCAGGTTTTTTGATGCTGTTTTATGGCTTATTCTTGCTGAAATACGGTCGTTTATAGCTTTATCTAATACCGTTTTTAAACTGTTTAAACGCTCTTGCTTTTGATAGTTGATTTCTTGTTGTTCCAGTTCGTTTTGTTTGGAAATAGATTTGTATTTCTTATTGAAAATGGGAATGGACACCGAAACCATAGGCATTACAATATCTTTACCGTTATCCGAGAAATTCATATCTGGTCTTTCGGAAACATTTATATAATCTAATCCAAAACCAATCATTGGACTACTTTCTTTTTGATTTAGTAATTCCGACTTTTCTACAGACTGATAGAGTTTATCAAACTTTACTAATTCAGGATGTACCGATAGATTTTCAGTATTGATTTCAAAATCTTCAATCGGAATTGTTAAGCTATCTACCACAGTAACTACAACATCATTTTTCCTATTCAAAAGATTATTAAAATTAGTTCGTTCTGCTAAAAACTGTTGTTGCAACACGTCTTTTAATTGCTGTAAATCGTTTTGTCGCATTTGCAAACGCAATACATCTACTGCTGACGCTTTACCAACCTCTACTGAAGTCAACGCCATAGTTTCATAGGTTTCCAACAATTTAATATTATCACTCAATATTTTCTGTTTTGCTTGGTTTGCATACAGGTTATAATAGGATTGCGATACTGAAGCCATTAGTTTACGTTTGGTAATGACGATGTCTTCATATTTCGCATCTGCTAATGCGGTTACATAATCTTCACGAGAGGTAATTGTACCAAACCAAGGTAACATTTGTTTTGCTGATACTTTAAACCTTTGAGCGCCTGTACGTGTTTCTGGTTCACTAACAAAGTAACCGACGCCAAATTCAGTATTAGGAATCGTATTGACTTCATTTACTTTTTCTGAAACTCTTTTGTATTGCAACTCGAATTTTTGAATTTCGGGATTGTTTTCCAACGCTTCATTAATTAATGTTTCTAATTGTTGAGCGTTTGCAAAAAGACTCAAGAAACAAGAGCCAAGAGCCAAGACGATTTTTATGTGTATTGATTTATATTTCATTTTGATGCTCTTTTAAGTTGAACTTCGGCTTTCCAGCTATATAAAACTGGCACAACAAATAAGGTGATTAAAGCGATTAACATTCCTCCGAAACTCGGTATTGCCATAGGAATCATAATATCACTACCTCTTCCTGTTGATGTAAGTACAGGCAAGAGTGCTAAAATGGTTGTTGCAGTAGTCATTAAACACGGTCTAATACGTTTTTCACCTGCTTCTACAATAGATGCTCTAATTTCCTTTTTAGTTTCCGGTGAATTTCTATCGAATGTTTGCGTTAAGTAGGTTGCCATTACTACTCCGTCATCGGTTGCTATACCAAAAAGTGCAATGAAGCCTACCCAAACGGCCACACTTAAATTAATGGTGTGCATTTGGAATAAATCACGTAGGTTTTCGCCAAAGACACTGAAGTTTAAAAACCACGATTGTCCGTATAACCATATCATTAAAAAGCCACCTGCAAATGCTACTGCAATACCTGTAAAAACCATTAATGATGTACCCACCGAACGGAATTGGAAGTACAGAATTAAAAAGATGATAGCCAATGCTAATGGTACAACTACCGATAAGGTTTTTTCGGCACGTAATTGGTTTTCGTAAGTTCCTGTAAATTGATAATTAATGCCTTTTGGGACTATTAATTCACCTGCATCAATCTTGCTTTGAATCATTGCCTGCGCATTTTCAACTACATTGACTTCTGCATAACCATCTAGTTTATCAAACAACACATAACCCACTAAAAAGGTATCTTCACTTTTAATCACTTGTGGACCTTGCTCATAACGAATGGTTGCCAATTCGCTTAAAGGTACAGGACTGCCTTTTTCAACAGGCACGTAAATTTGTTGTAAATCGGTTGGGTTTGCTCGTAATTCTCTTGGATAACGTACACGAACGCCATAACGCTCACGACCCTCAACGGTTTGGGTTAATGACATACCACCAACAGCTACTTTTAATACGTTTTGCACCTCTTCAATACTTACACCATAACGTGCAATTTTTTCTCTGTCAATATCAATTAGTAAATACGGTTTACCTACAATACGGTCTGCAAAAACGGCTTCATCCTTTACACCTTCAGCTTCTTTTAAAATGGTTTCTAACTGCATTCCAAAAGCTTCAATTTCTTTTAAATCTTGTCCTTTTATTTTGATTCCCATTGGTGCACGCATACCTGTTTGTAGCATTACCAATCGAGTTTCAATAGGTTGTAATTTTGGTGCTGATGTGACACCTGGTAATTTGGTGACTTTTACAATTTCGTTCCAAATATCGTCTGGTGATTGTATTTCTGGTCGCCAGTTTCGGTAAAACTCGCCATCATCGTCTGGGATTAATTGAGACCTTTCTATGTTTAATAAAGTTGACTTTATAAACGCTTTGTTCTCGACTGCGCTCGAACTGACAGCTATATTTTCATTGTGTATTAAACGACCATCTTTTAATTGATATAATCCATCTTCATTGACTTTGAAACGCTGACGTTCTCCTTTGTCATTCAGCATATATTCAGGTTTGTATTGAATGATGTTTTCATACATTGATAATGGTGCAGGATCTAAAGCTGATTCCGTTCTTCCTGCTTTCCCAACAACAGTAAGTATCTCTGGAATACTTGCTACTGCCATATCCAATTGCTGTAAAACGCGCTTATTTTCTTCCACACCAGAATGTGGCATTGAGGTAGGCATTAACAGAAAAGAACCTTCATTTAATGATGGCATAAACTCCTTACCTGTATTTTTCATTATGAAAAATCCTGCAATGACAATTGCTGTAGGTATGGAAAGAAATAATAATTTATTGTCTAAACACCATCTTAAAATACGTGTGTAGTATTTAATGAATAATGCAAATACACCTAATAATCCAAAGCAAATAATAGCTACAAAAATGAGGTTTAAGAAGATACTTTCGTTTGCGCCTAACGGTCGCCAATATTCTGCTAATAAAAATACGATTGCCGAAGCCGAAATGATAATGTTGGCAAAGTTTCCCTGTTTATCTGAAATCTTGTTTTGAAGATTCAATAAAGCTGTCACACCAAAAGCTATGAGTATTATTCCTAACCAGTACTCGAAGTAAATAGCAGTTATTCCTAATACTATTAAAACACCGTTTAAAGCATATTTAAAATGTTTTTGAATGCTCTTTTTTCGGAATAAAAAGGCTGCAAACGGTGGAATTAAAAATAAGGCTACAATTATCGAAGCTGTTAATGCAAAGGTTTTTGTGAATGCTAATGGCCTAAATAATTTTCCTTCAGCACCAATCATTGTAAATACAGGAATAAAACTGATAATGGTTGTCATTACTGCGGTTACGATTGCGCCTGAAACTTCTGCTGTTGCGTTGTAAACGACTGTGTTTATTGGTAATTTGTTTCCGTTTTCGTCTAAATGCCTTATTATATTTTCTGAAAGAATGACTCCAACATCTACCATCGTGCCAATAGCAATAGCAATACCTGATAGTGCTACAATATTGGCATCTACTCCAAAGAGTTTCATTGCTATAAACACCATTAACACCGCAACAGGTAGAAGTCCAGATATAAGTACTGATGCTCGAAGATTAAATACCATAATGATAATGACCAAAATGGTAATGAGTATCTCTAATGTTAAGGCTTCATTGAGTGTGCCTAAAGTTTCTTGAATTAATTCTGTACGGTCGTAAAATGGTACAATAGTAACTTGTGAGGTTCTACCATCTACTAACGTTTTTGTGGGTAAACCTGCGCTTAATTCGTTTATTTTGGCTTTTACATTATTAATCACTTCCATTGGGTTAGCGCCATAACGTGCTACTACAACACCACCAACCACTTCTGCACCTTCTTTGTCTAAAATTCCACGTCTTGTTGCAGGACCTAAAGACACTTTTGCCACATCTTTAATTTTGATAGCTGTGTAATCTTCTGAAGTTACTACTGCATTTTCGATGTCTGCTATGGATTTCACATAACCCAAACCACGTACCAGATATTCGGCTTGATTGATTTCTAACGTCTGTGCTCCAATATCTCGGTTACTTTCTTTAACTGCTTTTACAATGTGATGTAAACCTATATTGTATTGTCGCATTAGTTCTGGGTTTACATCTACCTGATATTCTTGCACATACCCACCAATAGATGCTACTTCAGATACACCACTTGCAGAGGATAGTGCATATTTTACATAGTAATCTTGAATGCTTCGTAATTCGTGTAAATCCCATCCGCCAGTAACGTTTCCGTTTTCGTCACGACCTTCAAGAGTGTACCAAAATATTTGACCTAATCCTGTAGCATCTGGACCCAATGCAGGATTAACACCTTCAGGCAATAAACCACTTGGTAATGAATTGAGTTTTTCGAGAATACGACTTCTACTCCAGTAAAACTCTATGTCTTCTTCGAAAATGATATAGATACTTGAAAAGCCAAACATAGACGAGCTGCGTATGGTTTTTACTCCAGGAATACCCAACAATGATGTGGTTAATGGATAGGTAATTTGGTCTTCAATATCTTGTGGTGAACGACCATCCCATTTGGTGAACACAATTTGTTGATTTTCCCCTATATCTGGTATGGCATCTACAGCTACAGGATTACTTGGTAAAAAACCTGTATCCCAATTAAATGGTGCATTAACAGTTCCCCAACCTATGAAAAGGACGAGTAGTAGTACTGCAACGAGTTTATTTTCTATAAGAAATTTGATTGCTTTATTAAGCATAATTTTTGATTATTAAACAGTTAGACATTGGTGTTGAGAAAACACCGAATACAACAAATTATCCACATAGCATAAAGCCATAGGATAAAACAGTCTAATGTTTAAAAATCAAATTAAATAAGTCTCGTCAATCTTGAAGATTTGCCTGACGACGAGTGGTGGTTTGTATTCTTCATAAGAAGATACATTGCTATCTAATCCTTCAAAAAGGTTGATATAAGTATATACGAAAGATGTAATGAATACTTGTTGTTCAAAAGAAATTTTATCAATGGTAAGTTGTAACTCATCTTGACCTTCAATTGATAATTGCCTATCATCACAACAGTCTTTCTTTGTAATAGAACAGCTTTCAGTTGAAGGGTTGCTCATTTCCATACCGCAACCTTTGGCTTTATGAAAAAGAGCAGTTTCTACCAAAGTATCACCACAATAATGCATATTAATAGTGAACGACATTGTAGAGAATAACACTACAAAAGCCATTACCAAAGCCATTATTTTATGGAATACTTTTTTCATTGTAATTGCGAAGTTACGAAATTATAACAAATACTTATTTAATTAACAGAAGTTTAATGCTTAACTCCATTTCATTTTCTGTAATCTAACAGCATTTAAAATTGCTAATAATGCCACGCCTACGTCTGCAAATACTGCTTCCCACATTGTAGCTAAACCACCTGCTCCTAAAATCAAAACAATCACTTTGACACCAAAAGCTAAAATGATATTCTGCCAAACTACTTTGCGTGTAGAACGACTAATTTTAATGGCTCTCACTACTTTAGATGGTTGGTCTGTTTGAATAATGACATCTGCTGTTTCAATAGCTACATCACTACCTAAACCACCCATTGCAATACCAACATTACTTGCTGCTAAAACAGGTGCATCGTTAATACCATCACCTATAAAAGCTACTTTATTTTCAGGATTCTTCTTTAAAATTTCTACTTCCTTTAATTTATCCTCTGGCAATAAACCGCCTTTAGCCTTTTCTATATTCAATTCTTTTGCCACTTGTTGGGTTATGGAATCTTTATCGCCAGAAAGCATCATTATTTTTTTTATACCTACTTGATGCAAACTTGAAATGGTTTCTTTAGCATCTTCCTTTAATTCATCTGCTATAACTACATAACCTGCAAATTGATTGTCGATTGCAACTAATACTATTGATTCTACAATAGATTCCGTTTCAGTTGGAACATCAATATCATTCAGAGTCATTAAGGCCTTATTTCCTACTAAAACCGTCTTACCGTTTACAATACCTTTTAATCCTTTACCTGCGACTTCAGAAACGTCTTGTGCTTCAAAATTGTTGGTTCCTTTCTGGTATTCCATAATAGCTTTAGCAATAGGATGTGTAGATTGCTTTTCCATTGCCATTAGATAGTTCATAAATTCTTCTTCATCCCAATCAAAGGTCTTAATGCTTTTGATTTTGAAAACTCCTTTGGTTACCGTTCCTGTTTTGTCCATTACCAAAGTGTTTATCTGGGTCATTGCATCGAGAAACGAAGCTCCTTTAAAGAGAATGCCATTTTTTGAAGCTGCACCCAATCCACCAAAGTAACCTAACGGAATAGAAATTACCAATGCACATGGACAGGATATTACCAAGAAAATCAAGGCTCGATATAACCAGTCTCTAAAGACATAATCATCTACAAAAAAGTACGGTAGAAACGTTAAACCAATAGCAAGAAAAACCACAATTGGTGTGTATATCCTGGCAAATTTCCTAATAAACAGTTCGGTTTTGGACTTTCTTGCTGTGGCATTTTGTACCAAATCCAATATCCTTGCAATTGAACTGTCTTCAAACTTACTGGTAACTTCCACTTCAATCACACTTTCCAGATTGATGCTTCCTGCATATACTTTTGACTTTTTATTTATGATGTCAGGTTTACTTTCGCCAGTTAACGCTGCGGTATTTAAAGATGCTTTTTCAGATAGCAGAATACCGTCCAATGGGATTTTTTCACCCACACGTATTTGGATTTTTTCACCTATTTCGACACTTTCGGGCGATACGCTTATATAATCCCCATTACGAAAAACATTGGCTTCCTTTGGTCTTACATCCAATAAGGCCTGAATATTTCCTTTTGCTCTATTGACTGCTGCATTTTGAAATAATTCCCCTACTGCATAAAATAGCATTACCGCAACACCTTCTGGATATTCACCAATGATAAATGCACCTATTGTTGCAATAGACATTAAAAAGAACTCGGTAAATACATCCCCCTTTTTTATACTTTCCCAACCTTCTTTTACTACCGGAAAACCAACAGGGAGATATGCTATGGTGTACCAAATTATACGAAGCCAATCCTTAAAAAAAGAAACATCAAAATAGTCCAATCCTATTCCAACAATAAGCATTGTAAAACTTATAACTGCAGGAATGTAGGCATTAAATTGACTTGAACTTTTACCGTGATTGTGGCCATCATCGTGACTATGCCCGTTATCAGAATCAGGTTTTAAGTCTCTTAAATTAATTTTCTTTTTTTTCATTTTTAATTTGTCTTAAATTCAAAGTTCCGTAAAAATGGGATGCAATAGAAGTGCATTATTTACCGCTACATTTATCGCAAATCCCTTTTACTACCAAGTTTACATTTTCGGAAATAAAACCTTTAGGAACCTTGATTTGAGGTATTTTATGGTCTGTTAAACAAACTGTTTCACCACAATTAGTACAATGAAAGTGTAAGTGTAAATCTGTTTTAATATCGCAACTACAACCTTGCTCACACAACGCATATTTGGTGATGCCAGTACCATCGTCTATTTGATGTACAATATCCTTTTCTTCAAAAGTTTTTATTGTTCTGTAAAGCGTTGTTCTATCTGCCTTATCAAAAGCATTTTCAATATCGCTTAACGTTACAGCAATTTCTTTTTCTGCAAGAAATTTATATATTAATAAACGCATTGCAGTTATACGAATACCTCGTGACTCTAATAATTGTTCTATTCTTTCCATAATTAATGAGTGTGTTCTGCATCTCCTTTTTTCATTTCTGCTATAAGGTAATACGCATTATTGTAGGCAAACTTGGTATTTACCGGTATTTCTTGCGAAAAAGTAACAGCCATCCAATCACCATCTTTTTCTCCAGTTATCACTTCTATAGGTTTAAATGCCCAATTTCCTCCTTTCCTTTCTACCATAAAAACAAAAAAACTATTACCATCTTTTACAATAGCACTTTCGGGCAAAGCTTTTGTTTTTACGCTGTTAGTCTGTATTCTTCCTTGAATGTACATACCAGGGATGAGATTACCTGACTTGTTTTCGATTTCAGCGTGTACATGAACCGCTTTGGGACTGTCCTCAAAGGTTTTGCTTACCGAGTAAATCTCGGCCGTAAGCTTTGAATCTGGTAAGGATTGCACACTAAAAGTTACCTTTTGCCCTTGTTTTACTTTGTGTACGTCTTTTTCAAACACCATCAAATCTGCGTGAACGTGATGCGTATTGACAATCTCGAACAGTTCGGTTTGTGGTTCTACATACTGTCCTGTTTTAACCTCGACTTTTTGAACAAAACCTTCAATGGGGCTTCGCAAAGAAATTTGTTGTGTAATGGTACCGTTACGAACAGATACAGTATTAATATTCAAAATTTTCAATTGAGCTCCTAAACCATTTACCAACGCTGTTGAGCTTTTGTATTCTGCTTCCGCTTTTTGAAAATTGGCACCAGATCCTACACCTGCATCATACAATTTCTTTTGACGTTCAAAGTTTTTCTTTGAAAGTTCACTATTGCTATAAGCGTTTAGGTAATCGGTCTGTAAGGCAATGATGTTAGGGTGTGACAAATAAGCCACAACCTGACCTTTTTCAACTTTATCGCCCTCAATTACTTTTATAGATGTTACGTTTGCACCTACTACAGAAGTAATAGCAGCTTCGTTTTGGGGTGGTACTTCCAATGTGCCGTTTGCCTCTACATAACCACTCATATTGCGCAAGGCCAAAGTATCTATTTTCATTTTTAAGGCTTCAAACTGTTGTTGATTAAGCATTACTTCACCTTCTTCGTGGTGGTCCTTATTTTCACTTGTTTGTTCTTCCTTATCGTGAGAATGTCCATCATTTTCTGAATGGTTTTCTTTATTGCCGCAAGACACCATAAAGAGTGCTGCAAAAATGACTACGATGTATTTATATGCTGTTTTTTTCATAATATTATTGATTGAAATATTGTAATTGAAACGTACTTTCTAAATAATTGATTAAAGCGTTTTGAGCTTCCAGTTCTGACTGCACAGCTTCTTTTACCAATTGTGTAAAGGTGGTATAATCGATTTCGCCTTCCTTATACGCCAACAACGCTCCTGATTTTTGGTCTTTGGTTAACGGTAATACTTGTGTTTCGTAAAATTCCCAAGACAGTTTCCATTTTAAATAATTTTCTTTTGCTTGTGCATATTGTGATTGTAATTCTTGTTTTTTGAATAGCAAATTACTTTCTGCAATAGCATTGTCAATTTTTGCCGATTTAATTCGGGCTTTGTTTGAACCAGACAGGAATGGAATGGAAATTCCTGCTTGATAGGTATAAAAACCTGAATCACCATTAACTTTTTGTAAACCACCTTGAAGGTTCAATTTTGGTAAATTATCGGCTTTTGCTGCCCTCAATTCTGCTTCGGCGACATTCAATTGATTTTCTGAAACAGTAACCATTGGATGTTCATTTGTTGATAAGCTATCAGTTTCAATCGTTGCAATGTTTTCCAATTCTTCTGATACAGTATAAATTTCGTCATCAAACAACCAAAGATTTAACTGTTGGATAGCAATAAGATAATCCCTGTATGCCTGTACTTTTATATTCTGAATTTGAAATACTTGGTTTTTTGCTGCTGAATACTCCAATTTAGAAATGGCTTCCACTTCAAAGTTCAGCGTAACTGCTTGTTCAAAATTACCATAGATGGAATCAAGCTCTTTGTACAACTGAAAGTTTCTCATAGACTGATAACATTTTGCCCACGCTTTTTTTACTTCCAGTTCTACCTCCAGTTCAGATAATTGCACTATTTTTTGTGATAACAGAATGCGTTGTTGTTGCAGTTTTCGTTTTGCTCCGATTCCAAACACATCCATATTTGATTGACCAACACCGACCGTTGTGTAGATTCCTGTTCCATCTTTGACTTCTTCACCTCCTGTAAAGATTTGAGTAGAACCAAAATCATATGCCGTAGATTTTAGGTTTTCTTGTTTGGTAACTTCCAATTGTTTTTGTTTCAATAGTGGGTAGTTCTTTTTAGATAAAGCAACAGCTTCGTTCAACGAAATTTTAGACAAGGTATCCGTGATTTGTTGTGCATTACTTCGAGTTGAAAACACCAACATTAAAACCAGTACTGCGGTTGCACTCACTATTTTTTTGTTTGGCTTTAACCTAAACGATTTATTCTCAACCCAATGGTATAAAATAGGTAATACAAATAAGGTGAGTAATGTTGAAGTTAATAAACCACCAATAACTACGGTTGCCAATGGGCGTTGAACTTCTGCACCTGCCGATGCTGAAACAGCCATTGGTAAAAAGCCCAACACATCTGTAAATGCTGTTAGCATAATAGGGCGTATTCTTCGCTTTGTACCTTCCAAAATCCTTTCTTTTAAATTGGTGACACCTTCTTCTTTCAATTCATTTAGGCCACTTATCATAACCAAGCCGTTTAACACGGCAACCCCAAACAATACAATAAAACCAACACCTGCCGAAATGCTAAATGGCATATCACGCAACCATAAAGCCACCACACCACCAATGGTTGCCATTGGAATAGCAATGTATATCATTAAGGTTTGTGGTACTGATTTTAAAGCAAAGTATATCAATACGAAAATAAGTAGTAAGGCAATAGGCACTACGGTTTGTAAGCGGTTACTGGCACGTTCTAAATTTTCAAAAGCACCACCATATCGAATGAAGTAACCAGAAGGCAAATCCAGTTGTGCATCTAATTTGGTTTTGATTTCACCTACCAACGATTTTACATCACGTCCTCTTACATTGATACCTACATAGGTTCTTCTGTTGGTATTGTCCCTGCTTATTTGCATAGGTCCCGCTTTATAAGATATATCAGCTACTTCACGAAGTGGAATTTGTGTCCCCGAAGGCAAATTGATAAACAGATTTTGAATATCTGATATATCCTTACGGTTGTGTTGGTTTAAACGAACTACCAAATCAAACCGCTTTTCGCCTTCAAAAATAACGCCTGCATTTCCTCCGGCAAATGCCGATTGCACCATTTTGTTAAGTGTGTTGATTTGCAGTCCATATTGTGCCAACTTATCTCTATTATAATTTATAGTCATTTGAGGCAAACCTGTTGTGGCTTCGGCTTTCATATCACCAATACCCGGTGTTCCTGCAATTATTTTAGTAATTTCTTCTGCTTTTTGGGATAAGACCTCGATGTCTTCACCATATAGCTTTATGGCAATGTCTTCTCGAACTCCTTCCAACAATTCATTAAAACGCATTTCTATAGGTTGGGTAAATTCATAATTCACGCCAGGAATTATTTCAACAGCTTCTTTCATTGCTTCAATAAGCTCGTCTTTCGTTTCTACCGTAGTCCATTCGCTTTTAGGTTTCAGTATAACAAATACATCTGCTAAATCCATAGGCATTGGGTCTGTTGGTATTTCAGCTACACCAATGCGGCTCACAATTTTTTCTACTTCTGGAAATTTAGCCTTAACTATTTGTTCTATTTTAGTTGTGGTTTCTACGGTTTCAGATAATGAACTACCCGGTTTTAAAATGGCGTGGAATGCAATATCGCCTTCATCGAGTTGTGGGATAAATTCACCTCCCATTCGGGTAAACATAAAAACTGTTACCGCAAATAGTGCCACTGCAATTCCTACAATCCATTTTCCTTTTAAGAGTGCTCTTTGCAATAAAGGTTTGTACTTATCTTCAACCCAATGCACAAATTTATCACCATAAGATAATTTATCATTTTTTGGTGTTCTCAATACCAAAGCAGACATCATGGGCACATAGGTAAGGCACAATACCATAGCTCCCAACATAGCGAAGATGAAGGTCAATGCCATTGGTTTGAACATTTTACCTTCAATGCCTTGTAAGGCTAAAATGGGAAGAAATACGATAAGAATAATTAGCTGGCCAAAGAACGCTGCATTCATCATTTTTTTGGAAGCCGATGCAGCAACCTCATCACGCTCCTTGGTTGTTATTTTTTTCTTTTTAAGTACTTGGGAAGCGATAAGGAATACCGTAGACTCCACAATAATCACTGCACCATCTACAATAATTCCGAAGTCTATAGCTCCTAAACTCATCAGGTTTGCCCATACGTTGAATACATTCATTAAAATAAATGCAAAGAGTAACGATAGTGGAATAGTTGATGCTACAATTAAACCACCTCGCCAATTACCCAACAAGAAAATGAGGACGAAAATAACGATTAAAGCCCCTTCAATAAGATTGGCAGCTACTGTAGAAGTGGTTTCACCAATTAACTTACTTCTGTCTAAAAGTGGTTCAATAACAACACCTTCTGGCAACGATTTTTGTATTTCAACCATTCGCTCTTTAACATTGGCAATCACATCATTTGAATTTGCTCCTTTAAGCATCATTACCAAGCCACCGACAACCTCTCCTTCCCCGTCTTGTGTTAATGCTCCGTAACGAATGGCTGAACCAAATTGAACCGTTGCTATATCACCAATGGTAATAGGTACATTATTAATGGTTTTAACCGTAATTTTTTTAATGTCGTCTAAACTTCTTACCAATCCTTCGCCTCTTATAAAATTAGCCTGATGGTTTTTTTCTATATAAGCACCTCCCGTATTTTCATTATTAGCTTCAAGGGCTTCAAATACATCTGAAATGGTAATCCCTATAGATTTAAGCTCGTTAGGGTCTACAGCTACTTCATACTGTTTTATTTTACCACCAATAGCGTTGACCTCGACAACACCAGGAACCATTGCCATTTGACGTTGTACAATCCAGTCTTGCATTGTACGCACATCTGAAATGGAATATTTACCTTGATATTCTGGTTTTACTTTTAATGTGTATTGGTATATCTCTCCAAGACCTGTGGAAATAGGTCCCATTGTAGGTTCTCCAAAACCCGCAGGAATTTGTTCTTTTACTTCGTTGAGTTTTTCAGCAACCAATTGTCTCGGAAGATATGTACCCATATCATCATCAAATACAATGGTTACTACTGACAGGCCAAAGCGTGAAATTGAGCGAATTTCTTCCACATTGGGCAAATTACTCATTGCCACCTCAACAGGATAGGTAACTATTTGCTCAATATCTTCTGTACCTAAATTTGGGGATTGCGTTATTACCTGAACTTGGTTGTTGGTAATATCCGGAACGGCATCTATGGGCACTTTGGTCATACTCCAGATACCTGCTCCAATAATGGTAAGCGTTAGCAAACCAATAATGAACTTGTTATTGATTGAGAAATCAATGATTTTATTAATCATAATACATGTATTAATTCAGTTAAACATTTCGATAGGACTTGAGAAGCTATCGAATGAGATTGACCATAGCGATCTTAGAAGGATATAGTAATCCTATAAAAACTGAATTAAACTTGCGGGGGTTGGAAAGGGGATTCCAAGTATCTGGAACGAAAGGTTTCTTTATATGAATTAATTTGCTTTCTCTCTTCAATGTTTAATTGATTTATTGAGAAAATGTTTTTATTAGCAATATACAATAGTACAGATTGGCAACACTGATGATGAGAATGAACTGGTACTTCCTGTTCTTCAGAATCATTATGATGTTCTTCACTTTCGGTGTTATTATCAATGTAATCTTCAACTACATATTCAAGGAAAGAGTCTCCATAAACTTTATGGTCTTGATAATGGGTAATAACTTTTGAAATGTCTTTAATTGGGCCACAAAAGTCCATATCTATGCTTATCCCTTGAAAAAGGAATAAAATAGACATAGATATGGAAAAGAATATTTTCATAAAGCTGTACAAATATACTAATAATTGGATGCAATGGCTGTGCAAAGAATTTACATCTATTTAAAATTATAATATAAAAGCAGTTTACTGAAAAGACTCTAATAATTTAGTTTACTTAGTTAAAACTTATACTTATAACCTAAACGAATCACTTGAGTTTCATAATAGTCATCAGATGTGTAATTAAATGTTTCGCCATTTACTTCTTTTTTAATTACCAAGGTATTGAACAAGTCGGTAGCATTAAGAAATAGTTCTCCTTTATTGTTCTGTATTGGTTTTTTAATACCAAAATCTATCGAAAAACGAGACTTAATTTTACCTTGAGGGATAATATCAGGTGCTAAATAAATTGAGGTCAATTGTGCTTCAATTTCTTTAGGCAATTTCGCTAAAACATTGAGTTTAATGTTTCCTGAATATGCTGTTTGCTCTGATATTGAAATGGTGTTTTCTACTGGATATTTATTTAGTACAGAAAAGGCATCAATTTTATTGTAATAACCGTTCATATTTAGATTAGCTGACCATACTTCTGATAATTTTTTATCTACAACTATTTCTAATCCTGTATTAAAACTATTTCCTGCATTGTGCGACACATTATAAATTAAGTTAGAATCACCTTCAGTAGTTGCAATTCTGGTAATAGTACCTTCGGTTATTCTATGGTATAATGCGATATATAAATACCCTTTATTCCATTGGTTTTTATAACCCAATTCAAATGAATTTGTAAACTGTGGATTAAGAGCTGGATTTCCAACTTTAATAATTTCGGCATCGTCATACTTTGGAAAAATACGAATATCTACTTCATCTGGTCTATCTACGCGTCTATTGTAAAATGCTGAAAGTCTATTTTTATCATTAATTTTATAACTAATCCTTGCATTAGGAAATGGTTGAAAATAGTTATAACCATTACCTTGGTAAGTATTATGATTTGGGTCTACTTGATACTCTAAATTCACATATTCTAACCGTAGACCCGCTTCGGCTTCCCAATTTTCAGTTTCGTAAGTGTAATTGGTATATACAGCTGGGATAATTTCTTTGTATTCTGCTTTACCATCTGCACCAGTATCTAATACCGAGTTTTCATCGGATGGATTGAATTGCATATCAGTTGGGATTATTCTATTTCTAAACTTAAAGCCAGTTTCTAAAAAACCATTTTTTAAAGGTTTAGAGTAATCTAACGCTACATCAACCACTTTTTGGTCAGCTATAAGAAAAAAGGATTCTTCTTCAATAAAGGAAGGTGTGGTATTCGTGAAAAAATATTTTTCATCTTCTCTATCAAACGTGTAATTGAATGAAGCGTTTAACTTATGACCAGGTTGTGAAAATTTATGTTCAAAGTTAGCCGAAAACATTGCAGCTGTTAAGACTTCATCTTCTAAAAATTGCCATAACCTTAATTGTTCTGTTAATTGTTGGTTATAGAATGGTTGGTCTCCATAATCCTTAATACTTTCCTTACTAAAAAGTCCTGATATTGTGAGCGTATTGTTATCATTCATAAACCAATCCAATCCTGCTTTTGATGTGAAAAAATTAGTATTTCTATTGCGCTTTAATTGTTGATTTATCACAGTACCATCATCGTAACTACGAGTTGTAAACTCATTTTTATTTAAGGTTTCTGTGTATAAATTATCTGCTTGCAAAAAGAAGTTTATTTTTTCTTTTCTGTAATTAAGCGCTACAGATGGATTTATTTTAGGCGTCATTTTATATTGTGGTCTTATACCTGGTAAATTTTCTTTCCTTTCCCATAAAGCTCCCAGACCAGTTGTAATACCCAATGTTCCGTTAAAACCGTTTTGATTTTCTTTCTTTAGAATGATGTTTATAATACCTGCATTACCATTGGCATCATATTTTGAAGAAGGATTATTTATAATCTCTATCCTTTCAATAGCAGATGCGGGAATATTATCTAATCCATTTTGATTGCCAAAACCTGTAATTGCCGTTTGTTTACCATCTATTAGCACCAATACTTTGTCGCTACCACGTAATTGCACTTTGCCTTCTTGTGCTGTTATACCTGGCAAATTTTTTAATGATTGTAAAACCGTTCCGCCACTTTGTGAAATATTAGCACTTACAGCATAGGTTTTTTTGTCCATTTTACTACCTATGGCTTCTTTCTTTGATGTTATTACTACTTCATCTAATTGTGATACATCTTCTTCTAAAGCTATCGTACCCAAATCTAAATATCTGGAATTTGCACCAACATAAATAGTATTAGAATATGTTTTAAAGCCAATAAATGATACTTCAATTAAATAATTACCCGAGCTTACATTTTCGAGTGTAAATACACCCTCGTCATTGGTAATAACACCTGCCACAAACTCGTTGGTAGTGTTGCTATTTTTTAAAACCACATTTACATAAGCTAAAGACTCTTTTAAATTAGCATCTAAAATTTTACCTGATAGTGTTACATTTTGAGTTTGTGACCACGTTAACACAGACCATAAAAATATAATAGTGTTTACTAAAATTTTAATCCTCATCTGATTTGTTTTCTTCTTCTACTTTTTTTGTTAGGTTTCCTTTGTGGTCAATAGTTACTTCATACTCTTGCTCACCTATTTCAATTTCAAATTCGTAGGATTTACCTTGTGCTGTTTCTGATATTTCTACGTCTTCGATACCATAATCAGTAAAATTTTTATCCAATATGTTTTTGATGTTAGTAGGAATATCAGATGTTTTAATTTCGTATTCTGTTTCTAACCATTCGCCCTTATTAGAGAAATTTGCAGAATACTCCATATGGCTCATTTTAAAATCGGCTTCCCATTCGTTTTCGTTTTCCTTACTCCATTCTACTTTTTTAGCTTTTGGAAACTTATTCGCAAAACTTGATATTACAGATTGTGGTGCATTTTTTTCATTCTTGTTTTGTGCACAAGATGTAAAGGCTACTGTTATAGCCAAAATTGTTAATATATTTAGTGTTTTCATTTTAAAAATTATTAAAGTTTATAAATTGTTTGTTCTATTTTTTGTCTTCTATGTTCTAGGTAAATGAGTAGTACAATTACGATTAGAGCAACCATTGATGCATTTAATGTCCCTAGGTCTAAACCGCCTTTTGCTGTAGGTTTTGTTAAAAAATCTCCGAATGTTGCGCCAAAGGGTCTTGTAAAAATAAACGCCAACCAAAACAAAACAACTTCGTTTATTTTGGTAGCATAATGCACTACTACAACTACTATTATAATTGCAGCTGTAACAAAAGCACCTTGCAGATAAGACAAGCCTACTACATCGCTTAAATAATCACCAAAGGCTGTTCCTAAACTATTCGAAAATAATATCGCTATCCAATAGTATATTTCTTTGTTCTTACTAATTATTGGGAACACATTTAAGCTATTAAATTTCTTCTTCCATAAAAACAGTGTTGTTATTAAACCTGTAAATAGTAAAATGCTTCCTCCTGTGTAACCAAGATGTAATGATCTGTCTATAAAATCGGATATTTCTGTACCCAATGTTGTTGTAGCAATAATGACCAACCAGTACACATAAGGAATGTATTTTTTACAATTAAGCTGAACCAAAAGAATAATTATAAAAACTAAAGCTGTAATCCCTAGACTTATTAAATAACCTAAGTTTAACGTCATTGAAATAAAATCTCCAAAGGTTTCCCCTAATGTGGTAGCTACGATTTTCATTAACCAAAACAAAATGGTTATTTGTGCTACTTTGTTTAATTGACTATTAGTTTCCATTTTTTAAAATTTATATTTAAAACCGATTAAGTAATTATTGTTTTTTCCTGAAAAGGTTAACTCATAATGTTCTCTTTGATAAGGTGTCGTAAATAAATAAGTACTGCCAACACCAACAACAATACCGCCTAGCACATCCCAGCCATCGTGTCTGTCATTTATACCTTCTATTCTTGTGTAAGCAACTATACCAGCAATAGCATAGGCAGGAATACCGTAAGACCATCCGTACCGTCTTTGAATAAAAGAAGCTCCAGAAAATGCGACTGCTGTATGCCCAGAAGGAAATGCTTTACCATCCGTTCTTCCATCTGGTCTTGGCTTATCTATACAATATTTTAAGGCGTAGGTAAGTGCCAATGTTGTTCCGTAAGATTTTGTGAATTGCCAAAGTCCTTTTTTGTCCTTATTAGCAATTATCATAATCAAAGAAGTTAATGCTGGTGCGTGTTGTGCATAATCACCGAATACTTCTAAATTGGTTTCTCTCCTTATTTCAGATGGTGAATCTTCTTGAGAGCACATTATAAATGGTATTAACCCGACAATAATATTAAAGATATATTTCATTCTAAAAACATTAAAATTTGTAAGTAAACCCTAATAGATAGCCTCCATCTTCTTTATTAAAAGTAAGCTCCATATGCTTTTGCTGATATTCTGTAGTAAATAGTAGGTTACTACCAAGACCAATAGCTGCGCCTGCCAATACGTCAAGAATGTCGTGTTTTTTAGAATCGATTCTGCTTGCAGCTGTAAAACCAGCCAATGCATAAGCTGGTATACTATATTTAAAACCATATCTTCTATGAATATATCCAGCACTATGAAATACGGTAGAAGTGTGCCCTGAAGGAAATGAGTTATCATTACTCATATCTGGTCTTTGTTTATTTATACTTAATTTTAAACCATATGTTATCGCTTCTGTTAGTAATAATCCTTTAGTAAATTGCCAAGCTCCTTTTTCATCTCCGATGATAAAAGAGGTACCGATTGTTGCTGCTGGCAATGCAAACAGAATAACGTCTCCAATTTTTTGAGTTGTCCCTACATCTGGTTTTGTTTGACTAGTATCTTGTGCTTGGGTTGGTAAGATTACTAAAAACAATGTGACACATACAAGCAGTGAAATTTTTAAGTTTGTGATTTTCATTTATACTATAGCTATTAATTAGTGTAGACTTTTCTATATCTAATTTTATTTTAGTTAAAAGTATTATTGAAATCTTAAGCAATTTTAAAGCCTGTTTTGAATAATAAAGACTTTAAACTAATACGTTCAAAGCCTTTCTTTGAATTGATATTAAAAGTGTCTCTTCATTAATTTGTGAAGATTCCCCATCTATTTGAGATAGATAAAAAGCTCCTTGAGTTCTATAGAGAGTAAGTGAATCTGATTGATAACAAATCGCTTCTTTAAGTAAATTTGGTTTTTTTAAAAGTAGGCATAAACCAAAATATAACATTTTTAACACACTTATTTTTGGAACTATAACAATATCTAAAAGGCCATCTTGCATAGAGGCTTTAGGTGTAAGGCTCATATCATAACCCAAAGTATTAGAATTTGAAACAAAAACTAAAAATGGGTCGGTAACATCTGTTTTATCATTAATACGAATATTTAATTTGTTTTTTTTAGAATAATAAAACAATGATTTTAATGTTGCCGTCACATAACTTGACAAGGTTCTTTTGTTTTGTTCTTCATAGTTTTTAATGACAGATGCAGAAAAGCTAAAACCTGTATTACTAAAGAAATAACGTTGATTAATTTGACCAACATCAATTCTAATTTTATTATTTTTTTTAATCAAAAGAAGAGCTTTGTGAATATTTCTAGGAATATTCAATGTTGATGCTAAACCATTACCTGAACCTATAGGAATAACACCTAATTGAATAGATGTACCAACCAATGTCGAAGCTACTTCATTTATCGTTCCGTCTCCACCACAAGCTACTATAATAGTTGCCTTTTGAAAAATAGACTCTTTGGACAAAACCAAAGCGTGCCCTTTATAAATTGATGACTTAATAGTTATGTTGTACTTATCTGCTTCAAAATAATCTTGAAGAAAACTTTCTGAAAAATTGTTTCTTCCTTGACCAGCAATTGGATTGACTATAAAGTGGATATCTATCAAAATACAATTTTATTTTCTAAAAAGTCTTCACAAAGCACTTCCTAATCTTATAAGACTTATTAAAATTTTTAGCGAAAAGTAATCTTCAATTCTAAAGAAATATTAAAGCACAAAATACCTTCTTAAAAATTCCTTTAGAATTGAATTGTAATGTTGCTATGTGTAACCTTCAAGCTGCAGTGTTAGCAATTGGTTTCATTTCATATCTATAATAGAATAAACACCAATTATAATGATAGAAACGCCAATACTACTAGATGATATACCTAGTGAACACAATTTTAAAGTGAGTATCAAAGATAATTTTCAACAAGTGAGATTAAATCAGTTGTTTGTTCCAATTATTTTATTCACAATGATTTTTTGCTTTTTTGTGTATGCTATGCAAGGTTCGTTTGTTAACATCTATGTAGAATCTCAAAAAGATGTATTTTTAAAGCTGAATAGCATTTTATCTGTATATCCAAACTTTGCCCATAACATCTCTTATTTGGGCGATGCGTTAGTGCTCTTCCCTTTTGTTTTTATATTTCTTTTTATCAAACCTAAACTCTGGGAAGCTATAATTATATCATCTCTCTTTACATTGATTACCTCTGCTGTACTTAAACTTATTTTTGCTGTACCTAGACCAGCAGCTATGATAAATATGGAAACTTTCACAATTATGGGTAGACCAAATATATTGCATACCTCATTACCTTCAGGACACGCGATGACAGCATTTATGGTAATTTCGATATTGTTATATGCTTTTATGCCAAAGAAAATGTCAAGTAGGATAATTTGGACTACACTTCTTATTACTATCGGTCTTATTATCGGTTTTTCAAGAGTAGCAGTTGGTGCACATTATCCTTTAGATGTCGTTGTGGGATGCATACTTGGTTATATTATGGCAATTTTTGGTATAAAAATCACTACAAAACTAAATTGGTTAAACTGGCTGAAAAAAAGAAAATTCTATCCAATTATTATGCTAATTTTTTCAATTTGGGGGTACTTGATTAGTCTAAAATTAATAAAGCATAATATGGTGATTTTTCACCTTTCTTTATCAGCATTAATTGTAACGTTTTTTGTAATAATATATAAATATGTTAAAACAGCTAAAGCTTAAATATTACGCAATACTGGTTAGTCTGGTTAACCTTGTGTTTTATCAATATCCATTTTTTAAGTTTGTTCTAGCTTCCAGCAATACAAAAAGTGTAAGTGGTGTCCTGTTACTTTTAAGCCTTATTATTGCTGCCATAGTTTTAAATGCCTTTGTTTTTTATATAGGTCTTTATTTACTGCGAATTGTTGGAAAGTGGCTAATTGCTATATTTTTCAATATTAGTGCTATTGCAGTTTATTTTATAAACACTTACGGCATCATCATAGATAGAAGTATGATTGGTAATGTTTTTAATACCAATTATGAAGAATCTAGCAGTTTCTTATCATTTGGTCTACTTTTATATATCCTGTTTTTAGGATTATTACCTAGTTTTTTTCTCTTTAAATTTGAAATTATAAGACCACAGCTAAAGCGTTTTTTAATAAGTACTGGCTTGACCTTATTATTTCTTGGGATTTTGGTTTTTGTAAATTCTTCAAATTGGTTGTGGATAGATAAAAATTCAAAAACATTAGGTGGCTTGGTAATGCCTTGGTCTTATGTTGTAAATACCAGTAGGTATTATAATCATATAAATAAAAAGAATAAAAAACAGATTCTTCTTCCAGATGCAACTATTGCAAATAACCAAAAATCCGTTGCGGTTTTGGTTATTGGTGAGTCTGCCAGAAGTGGTAATTTTTCATTATATGGTTACGAAAAGAACACCAACCCATTACTATCGCAAATAGAAGATCTAAAATATTTTGATGCAGAATCTTGTGCTACATACACTACAGCTGGTTTACAGTGCATTTTAGAGCACCAAGACACAGGAAAACTCTATGAAATACTACCCAATTACTTATACAGAAATGGTGTGGATGTTATATGGAAAACTACCAATTGGGGTGAGCCTAAAGTAATTATTGAAAATTTTCAAAATAAGGAAATGTTACGAGAAAATTGTAAGGGAACTGATTGTGATTATGATGGTATACTTCTTAATGGACTTAAAGAAGAAATACTGGCAAGTAAAAAAAATAAAATTCTTATTGTACTACATACTAGCACTAGTCACGGTCCGACATATTATAAAAAGTACCCAAAGCAATTTGAACAATTTACGCCTGTTTGTAAAAGTGTTGAGTTGGCCGATTGCACCCAACAAGAATTGATAAACGCCTACGATAATACAATTTTGTATACTGATTACTTGGTTGCAAACCTTATTGAAAATTTAAAGGAATTAACCGCATACAAAACTTCTATGATATACATATCTGACCACGGTGAATCTTTAGGGGAAAAAGGACTGTATATGCACGGAATCCCTTCTAGTTTAGCTCCAAAAGAGCAATTGGAAATTCCATTTATTGTTTGGACATCTGAAGGTTCTGAAATAATTAAAGAAAATCAAGACCATTCACAACAAAACATTTTTCATAGTGTATTAGACTTTTTAGCCATAGAAAGCCCAATCTACGATGAAGATATGAGCATCTTTAAATAATGAAGTAGAATTTATAAACTATTTTGTTGAAAAATTCACTGAAAAAATATGGTGCATTTTATCAAATTTATAAGACACCTTAAATTGATATAAATCACATATTTTCTTAACAATTGCCAAACCTAAACCTGTAGATTTTGTTTCATTAGACTCTCTGTAAAACCGATGAAATAATTTACTTGGATGCTCTAAAGCTTTTTCACCAAAATTAGAAATAACAAATGAGGACTTATCACTAACAATAGTTATAACCTCTTCAGAATTATTGTATTTTATGGCATTTGATATAAGATTATTAATCAATATCTCTGCAAGATATGGATCCATCGAAGCATTAAGCATTTCATTAGATGCGTGGAACATCTTTGACATTTTTAGCTCTTTAAAACTCTCTACTTTATTATTTATAATTTCAGTTAGATTAACATTTTCTACGGTTACAAATTGGTTATTATCTATTTTAGTAAGTATTGTAATACGTTTGTTTAGTTGCTTTAGTTTTTGAATATCTTTTTGAATAGACGTAATCTGTTCAAACTGTACTTCATTTATTTCTTGTGAATTGATAATGTTGTCTAATTTTGCTTGAATAATTGCTAATGGTGTTTGCATTTCGTGAGATACATCTTCAGTAAACTGCTTTAGGTTTTCATAATCTGCACGTACCTTATTGGTAAGTGTAGTAATTTCATTCTTTAATTCTGAAAACTCTAATACGTCACTTTCAACAAGTTCTAGTGGTGCTTTTGAAGAAAGCGAAAAACGTTTCATTTGCTCTAAATTTTTAAAAAACGGATGCCATAATTGAAGATTTCTTGAGGTATTAAAATAAAACAGAAACACAAAAGCTAACCCAAATATGATAACATTGGATAAAACGATTGCAAGAAGAAAGTCTTCAGATTCAACAACCATTTCTCTTATGGTTATTTGGTAGTTCTTTCCGTTTATTTTTCTATAGTTAGAATACTCCCTAAAAAGTTCCATTTCTTCTTGAGAAGGGTCGTAAATAACGGTATCCTTTAAAATTCTATCTTTTAGGATTTTAACTTCGCTAACTTCTAAAATTGGGGGTAATGAACCAACGGTTTTACCTGATTTTAAAGCATTCTCAACCCTCGCTTCTGTTGAATACAATACTTCTTCAAGTTCATTTTCGAGTTGGTATTTGGTGTAAAAATAAAGTGCAACTGTACTTAAAACAGCCAAAACTAATCCTGTTAATAAAAATGTTCTTGATGTTTTTTTTATAAGTCTAACCTTATTTGACATATTTTATTCGTCTATAAATTTATACCCGCTACCATATGCTGTTTTTATATATTTAGCTCCTTCGGCAGTCAGTTTTTTGCGTAAGTTATTTATATGCACATAAATAAAATCAAAATTGTCTAATAAATCGCTATCGTCTCCCCAGAGATGTTCCGCTATAATCTCTTTTGATAGCACACGTCCTTTATTTGATATAAAAAACACTAATAAATCATATTCCTTCCTTGTTAAAGAAATAGCTTTATCATTTATGTAAACAGCACGAGATTTAGTATCTATTTTAATTTCATTAAATTCCATTATCTCGCTACCTCCATATTTACCACGACGAAGTACTGCGTTGATTCGGGAATTGAGTTCAGCTAAATGAAATGGCTTTGTAATATAATCATCTGCTCCCAAATCTAACCCTTCTAGTTTATCGGTTAAAGAGTTATTTGCAGAAATAATAATGACCCCTGCATTTTTCTTTTCTTTTTTTATAGTCTTGAGAACGTCTAAACCACTACCTGTCAACAGATTTATGTCCAACACAATTACATCGTATTCATAAATTGAAACTTTTTCAGAAGCTTCTATATAATCTGAAGCTACTTCACAGATGTTACCATCACGCTCTAAATAGGTTGCAATGGATTGTTGTAAATCGTGTTCGTCTTCTGCAATTAAAAACTTCATTATTGTAAATTTAAAAGGATAAATTTAGTATTACAATCTAAATTTTTTCTAAAGTAATATCGAGCAAGGCGATATTATTTATTGTAAAAAATAAATTTAACCACTTTTATTCAAATGGAAACTTTTTCAAATTGATTTCGAATATCATTTTCTTAAAGTCAACAAACTCTTTTTTCAACATTTCTAAATCACCTTTGGTAGCTGGCAAAGATTTTGGAGCAAATATTTTTTTGGCAGCATAAGCGGTAGCATCAGCTGCTATAGTTCCAATTGCAGCTTCTTTTATTGAAGTACTATTCATACTGTTTTTTTGGCTTAACCGCTCAATTTTCTCTTCTAACTTTTGCACAACTGAAAGAACTTCTGGATTTACTGGTAAAGCCAACTTATCATTGACATCTGTTCTTACTTTTTCATAATGGCCAGAAACATACCTATAATTGTTTCGTTTATAACTTGCTTTTGTTCTGCAACTCGCTGAACAATACATATGGTTGGTTCTACGTTTTAAAAACTGTTGCACACAATGCTTACAAACACCAAATCTTGTCATATTTATGTATTTATTGTTCTAAAGCGTTAAATAAAGTTTAATTTAACGCTTTACATCCTTTTACTTTTACCATTTATTGTTATATAATTGCACATACCAAAAACTCTATCTGCTACTCTAGCATCATAAAAATCTTCTAATTGCAGTAAATTTTCCTTTGGCAACTTCTCAAAACCAGTTATAGGATTCATCGTAAAATGTGTTTTGCAATTATTTCTTTCTCTATTCATAATTATTCTCAGCATCACATTAGTTTTTCCGTAATTATTAGCAATTTTTTCTGAATGTAAATCATCAAATAGAATTACACCTGTTGAATATTTTTTAAAAAACTCTTTTTTGTCATTAGGACAAGTTAATCCTTCAAATTCCTGAACTACATCATCAACAGAAACTGTTTTGAATCTATGTGGTGGGTATTTTTTAAAAATCTCTTCAAAACATTTCATTATTCTAGTTTTACCAACTCCTACTGGACCTGCAATAAAAAGGCCTTTATTATACATAGGAACCACCTCATCCTGAAATAGGTTAGATGATTTATAAAAATTTAAATCGTGTAAAAAATAATTAAATATTACTGCCCAATTATTTTTTAAATATTCATCTGTATAGGCGAATTTCACTTCAAATAGACTTTTGTAAGCACCCCTGAAAGCACCCCAAAGTTCTTTCTTTGTAAATGGATGATTTATCCTAGAATTTATACTTTTTTGTTTTAGTTCTATTCTGATTTTTTCAGAAATTATACTGCAATCGTCGTTATTATTAGTTTGGTTCTTCATACCTATCTATTACCTTTTACTTTTTTTGGTTCATTAGACTTAACGACCGCTGATTTGATGTTTTTTTCCATTTTCACCCACCTTGATAGACGCTTTTCTATTTCAAAAAATCCATCTTTTTCAAATCGCATTTTTTCTTTATATGGTGAAAGCTCACTCCAGTAATCATAAAAATCATTTAAAATCTTTAAATCATAATGAGAGTGTTCAAAAACTTGTTTTTTGAATTTTTCACGCCTCAACTCTATTTTTTCTTTGTTAACCTTATTATTCTTATTTCTTTCTTTAGTTGTTGTTGTTGGTTTGTTATTAGATTGTTGATGGTTTGTTACTTGAGTGTTGCTTTGCTTGTTACTGTAAGATTTAGCAGTTTGGCAATTATCATAGTTAACAATAGTTATGAGCGTAAATCTGTTTGTTGGTTTCAATACTATGTCATTACTATCATTAAGTTTGGAAAGTGCAGTTCTTACAGATTGAGTTGAGATCATTAATTCCGATGCCAAATGACCTATTGAAGTAATTAATTGTCCACGCTTTATTAGTTGCCCTTGCCACTTTTTATCTTTAAAGTTGGCTTTGATTAGTAGATGCATATAAAGTCGAAAAATATTTGAGCTTTGATACCATTCCCATTCCATAATATCCCTATGTAAAATAATGTGTCCAAACATATTAAACCTGTTTTATCAGTTTATTAAATATGTCGCTTCTCTTGTAGTAAACACGATTACCTAAACGGTAAGATGGAAGGATACCATTTTTACGCCAATTCCATAAAGCTTGCTTAGAGCATTTTAGAAATTTTAAAGTTTCTTCTACAGTTAAAAGTTCGTCTGCAAATGGAATTTTATCTGTATTCTTTTTTTGTTGAGGCAATAACTCTTTAACAATGGAGCGAATACTCTCCTTGAACTCATCAGGAGATAAATTATATACTCTTATTTCTTTTGATTCCATCAAAACACATATTTGTTTTTATTGGAACAAATTTGAATAGAAATTAAAGCAGTTTAACAATCACTAACAATTGATTGCACCTATTAACTGATATTTTTGGGAATCTCCCACCCCAAGCCTCTTAATTTATAATCCAGTTTCTCGTTTTCTTCGGAGTTCTGAATTACAAATTGTTTTAAACCATTAAAAGTAGGTTTCTTATCAACAAATTTAAATGTATTTAAGAGTTGTTTAGTCAGTTGTGTATTGTTAATCTTTCCATTTCTTAAAGGCGCATCGAGATAGCCTTTATTTGCTAACTCGCTTATTAAATAGGCTAAAATATTAGGATTAGCTTTCCAAATAATAATGTTATCTCTTGTTTTATTTTCCTCATAAGTATTTGTGAAATTTTTTAAAATTTCTACTATTCTTTCGAATTTCATTTCGTATTTAAACAATGAAGTTTCATGATAAAACAACCTATAATCATAAAATCGATTCCTAATAATTCCTTCTGAAGCAACAAAATCGTTTTCTAATTCAATTGATTTGTAATATTCAATACCAAAACCATTAATTTGAGCATTAGAAATAATTGTTTTAATAGCTGGAATAATTTCTGAAAGAATCAATTCGAAAAATTCATCAGGGTTTTCACTGTTGTCTAATTGCACTTCAAGAAAAGATTTAATTTCCATCCTTGATAAATCAAATAACATTTTTCTTAAACATACCTTTAAATAAAAATCATTTTCAAAAGTTAAGTTTAAATCAGAGTACCTTGTTAGGAGAAAATCATAATCATCTAATAAATATTCATTACCAGAATCATTATCCCTTTTGAACGCGAAATACTTTTTAAAACTCATATAATTTATTTAGTAAAAAAATTGGATTGAGATATTTTAATTGCCCTCTCTTGAGGTTTTACCTTAATATATTTATAAAACTCTCGCTCAGTTGAATGCCCACTAATTGCCATAATATCAATTACAGGCATTTTTGATAAATAAGCATTAGTACAAAATGACCGTCTTGCTGTATGAGATTGAATGAGGCTATATTTTGGCACTTTAACTATTTCAAAGTTACCATTTAGCTCTTTTTCTAAAGAAATCTCGCTATCGATTTTTGCCTTCCTTCCTACTTCTTTTATAAATTCATTAATATCTGGGGCATTTAATTCTGGAGGTGGATTATCCTGATAACGTTCTTTGAATATTTTTTTCAGTCTAGGATGTAATGGAACATATAGCTTTTTGCCTGTTTTCCTCTGGTTAAACTCAATAACCTCTGTTCCTTGAAACCTTTTTACTTGTTCTTTTTTGACATGATTATAGTCAGAAACCCTTTGCCCTGTATAATATCCTACTAAAAAAATATCTCTAGCCAATTCCCAGTCTTTTGTTTTTGATAAATCTAGATTATATATGGCTTCAATTTCGGCTTCAGTTAAATATATAGAAACAGATTCCTTAGAAACTGTCTTAAAGTCCCTATGCTTATATTTTAGATTAGAATTATACCCATCTTCAGTAGCAGCATTAAGAATTGTCTTTAGGTTTTTTATATGTTTACCTATTGTATTTGTTGAGTAATTATTTTTTTCTAAATATTGAACAAACGCATAGTAAAAATTAAGATTGATTGTATTAAAGTTAATACCAAAATTAGTTTCAGAATCAAAGTCTTTAATTCTGTTTACAGTTTGCTTATAGGATCTAACTGTAATTGGACTCAACTTTACATTATTAAGATTTTTTGATTGGCTTTCTTTTCTTGAAATAAAATCATCAGCATATTGAAAAAACTACTAATTTCAACATTAACTTCCTTCTCTCCTCTGATGACATCCCTGAGAATAGCCTTTAATACCGATTTATCATTTTTTTCACTTTCCTGTAACTCAGAAACCGTTTTCATAAACTCAGAGGAAAAAAGCAATAAATCATTATTGACTTTTTCTCTGTTTTTGATAGTCGATACTGCTCTTATTCTTTGATTGCTTTTATCCCAATGCTTTGGGTTTACCTTATAGCCTGTAGAAAATTTTATTCTGTTACTTCTTCCAAAACTATAATCTAATATTATAGATGTTTCCTTATTTGAACTAGGCTCCTTTAATCTATACTTTACAGTTCCAGAAGTTAATTTTATTGTGTTGGTCATATTTCTAGTTTACACATATTAAGGGACAACAAAAGGGACAACATAATGTTGAATTATTGTTATTTCAAATATAGTTATTTTATTCTATAATTGCTCTAAATTCAACATTAACAATAGTTACAAACACTATTGATTAAAATAAGATAACATAGTTTAAACCACAAAGTAGTACTGGAGGCACCACCACAAAAAAACCCTGACACAAGTGTCAGGGTTTTTCGGTTTTAAAAGGTATGAAAAACCTAATTACATATCAGCTTTTAAAGCTTTTAGAGAAGCTACCAGCAACTCCTTACTTAATCTTGTTTTATAATTAGGGTTGATGTATTCAAATAAAATATCACCAGATGTATTTAAGATCATAACCGTTGGAACTGGTAAAATCTCAGTTGCTTCCATCTTTGTTTTCTTTTCAATATACGACACTGCCATTCCTGGAGTTTTAAAACCAATTCCTGTTGCTTGAATAAGTTTTGCTTCAGGGTCTGCATAAAGGCTATAACCTACTTTGTTAGTTTCTCCTGTTGGTGCTAAATTTTTGTAGTTATCAGGACTTACTGCTACTATTTGGTAACCCAATTCTAAGATTTCTGATTCAGATTCAGCTAAAGAAGCTAATTGTGTGTTACAATAAGGACACCATCCTCCACGATAAAACACCAAAACAGTTGGTTTTTCTTTAATGATTTTTTTCAAAGCAATTTCTTCACCATTCTTATCAATTAAGTTAGCATTTGGGATTGTTTCCCCTACCAATAAAGGACTTACGTCTTCTGCTTTTTCTGGTACTTGTGCACTAAGGCTAAATGTTGTTAATACAGTTAACAAAACTAAAAGTGTGTTTTTCATTTGTTTTTTGATTTATGTGTTTTACAATGGTGAAATAAAATACCCTAATCCCATTTTGGTTGATTAGTAACTTAATTGTTATGGATATTTCATTATTATTAAGTTTTGCATCTTGGTCTAACGCAATTAATAATCCTTACAATTTTTAAATACATTTCACTTATTTTTGTGTTAACGATTTAAAAACCAATTATGATAAACTATATAAACGAAACCGTTGACTACTTAAAAGATAAAGGATTTATTAATCCTGAAATAGGAATTATCCTAGGCACTGGCTTAGGTATGCTTTTAGATGAAATTACTATTCTTAAAGAAGTAAGCTATAATCACATTCCTAATTTTCCAACAGCAACAGTTGAGTTTCATAAAGGCAAATTAATTTTTGGTGAGCTTGAAGGTAAAAAAGTTATTGTTATGCAAGGTCGTTTTCACTTGTACGAAGGCTACACGTTACAAGACGTAACTTATCCAGTTCGTGTTATGGAAAAATTAGGCATCACCACTTTATTAGTTTCTAATGCTTCTGGTGCTATTAATCTCAATTTCAAAAAAGGTGAATTAATGCTTATTGACGATCATATTAATCTTCAAGGTAGCTCTCCTCTAGCCTTTAAAGGCGTGTCGCTTTTAGGCGAACGATTTGCTGATATGAGTGCACCTTATGATGCAACCATAAACAATACTTTTAAATCTATAGCTAAAACCAACAACATTACGTTACACGAAGGTGTTTATGCAAGCGTTGTTGGTCCTCAATTAGAAACAAGAGCTGAATACAGAATGCTAAAAATTATTGGTGCTGATGCAGTAGGTATGAGTACTGTACCAGAAGTAATAGTTGCTAATCACCTCAACCTTAAAGTTGCAGCAATTTCTGTACTGACTGACGAATGTGACCCTGACAATTTAGAAGCTGTAGCCATTGATGATATTATAGCTACCGCTGCAATAGCTGAACCAAATATGATTACACTTTTTAAAGGATTAATACAATCGCTTTAGATTTTAAAAAAACAGTTTTGCAATAAACATATCAACCACCTCAACAAGAATAAGGATAATAATAATCCATTCTAATTTGCTGCTTTCTTTGTGGTCCATTATATCTTTAAAAAGCTCTAGATTTTCTTTGATAATCTCTATTCTATCATGGATTAATCTATATCTGTCTTTTAAGTCGAAAGATTGCTTTAAATCGTGATTTAATTTGTTTAACTGTTCGTTTTCTAAAGTAATTTCTGGCGAATCGAAAATATACAGGTTTTCTGAAATTTTATTTTTTATATTGAGTACTTTACCAATAAAGCGCTTTAGCTTGTTTCCAGAAATATCCAACTTCCCTTTATTTTCAAGATAAAGAGTATGTTGATTGGTTTCAATTAAAAGTTCTTCGGTAATTTCAGAATAGTTATCCAACGCTACAGACTGTGATGCATTCAACATCACCAATCGCACCATTTCCTCATCAATTTCAGGTAAAATGACTTTTTCAAACTCCACTTTTAATGTATTGGGTTGAATTGAGATTTGTACATCTTCAGAAATTTTGTCGGAAAAGAAGTCTTTACAAAACGGTTTTATTTCATCTAATGCTGCATTAATTTCGTTGGTAGTCATATTAAAAAAACTCACCATTCCATATTGAAAAATATAGATGAATTTTTCTTTTGAATAGCTATAAAAAAGCTCATCACTATCAGAAAAAAGCAACTCCCATTTAAAGTTATTTTTTCCTTCTCTAACTTGTATTAAGCTAGACACTTGGTAAGCAAAAACGGTATACATTAATATTTAAAAATCTCGCTTTGGTTAGTAAACGATTTAAACTCTACAGTATAATCGTTTGGATCTTTTAGAAAAAACGAATGATGTTCTCCTACTTTCTCAATTAAAAAATCAACTTCAGATTGAACAGGAACATTTCTAAACTTTAAGGTGTTTAAAAGCGTTTTCCATTTTTGCTGCTCTAAAATAATTCCGAAATGAAAGGATGGTAAAATTTCACCTCCAAAAGAATAGCTTTGACAATCAAAATTAAAAGGACCACTTTTAGTAAATGTAATTTGATTATTGTACAAATTAATATCAACCCAGTTTTGTGCTGATCGTCCTACCTGAGCACCAAGACTATCAACATAGAAAGCCTTTGTCTCACTGATACTTAAGCATGGTAATGCTAAATGAAAATGTGCCGACATAACATTATATTTTACATAAATTTAGTTTATTTTTCAATACGCTCAACTAAGTTTGAAGAAAATGAATTAAGCCTTTTGAAAGATAATTTTGGTGAAGAATTTAAGAAGTCGCCAAAATATGGCGACTTCATTTTTAAGTATATGCTATTTTTCAGACTAGATCTGTTCTAAAACATCAAAACTGTAGTGTGTGACTAATCCTCGTCAGAGTCAGCCTCTTGGTCCATTTCTGGTTCTTGTACTGCTTCTGGATCATCATCGTCATAATCTTCATAATCATCTTCATCATAATTCTCCATTGTTACAGCTAATTTAGTACTTACTTTTACTAAATACTTAGTGTCTTCAGTACTTACTTCTACAGCTTCAACAATTTCGTTATTAGCATTTTTGAAAGATATAACGTGGTCATCATCATAACCATCAGGATATTTTTCAACTAACAATGCTAAAATTTCTGGTGTTAATTTTTTAAAATCAACAATTACGCGCTTAAGATTGTCTTTTTTGTTCATAATTACATATCTAGTAGGTAAGCAAATATAAGTGGTGCAACAATAGTAGCATCACTTTCTATAATAAATTTTGGTGTGTTAATATCTAATTTTCCCCAAGTGATTTTTTCATTTGGGACAGCTCCTGAGTACGACCCATAACTTGTTGTTGAATCGCTTATTTGACAAAAATAACTCCAGAAAGGTGTATCAGTACGTTCCATATCTTGGTATAGCATTGGCACTACACATATAGGGAAATCGCCAGCAATACCTCCTCCTATTTGGAAGAAACCAATTCCTTTTTCAGAATTATCAGTGTACCAATCAGCTAAAAATGTCATGTACTCAATACCTGATTTCATAGTACTTGCTTTAAGCTCTCCTTTTAATACATAACTCGCAAAAATGTTACCCATAGTACTGTCTTCCCAACCAGGAACAACTATTGGTAAATTCTTTTCTGCTGCTGCATACATCCAAGAGTCTTTTAAGTCTATCTCGTAGTATTCTTCAAGTACACCACTCAATAACATCTTGTACATAAATTCATGCGGAAAATAACGCTCTCCAGCTTCTTCGGCATCTTTCCAAATTTTAAAAATATGCTCTTGCAATCTTCTAAAAGCTTCCTCTTCAGGAATACATGTATCAGTTACTCGGTTTAAACCTCGCTCTAACAAATCCCACTCTTGTTGTGGTGTTAAATCGCGATAGTTTGGTACACGCTCGTAATGAGAGTGCGCAACCAAGTTCATGATGTCTTCTTCTAGATTGGCTCCTGTACAAGAAATAATATGTACTTTATCCTGACGAATCATTTCAGCAAAAATCTTCCCAAGCTCTGCAGTACTCATAGCTCCTGCTAGAGACACCAGCATTTTTGCTCCTGAGTTTAATTGGTCTTCGTAAGCCTTTGCCGCATCAACTAATGCTGCTGCATTAAAGTGCAAATAATACTTTTCAATAAATTGTGATATGTGTCCTTTAGTTGTCATCCTCGTCATTAAATTTAGAAAATTTATTTATTCCTGAGCTGTTATCGCTAAAATTATTGTCATAATCATCATCTACATCTTCATTTAAGAATTTATAGGTTAACATTTTATAATACAGCTTTGCAGCTAAAAAGTCTGATGATTTATCAATTTTATTTGGGCACAACTCAACGATATCAAAACCTACTACGTTTCTCTCAGCAAATACTTGCTTTAAGAACTCTAGTGTTTCGTACCAGAATAATCCTCCTGGTTCAGGTGTTCCTGTACTTGGCATAATTGAAGGGTCAAACGCATCTAAATCAAACGTGATAAATACGTTATCAGTCATTTGATCTATTGCAGAATCCATCCAGTTGTCATCTTCAGCCATTTCGTGAGCAAAATAGGTTTTGTCCTCATCCATAACTGTTTTTTCCATAACATCCATTGAGCGAATACCTACTTGAATTAAATTAGTCGTTTGACTTGCTTCATAAACAGCACATGCGTGGTTACATTTTGAACCTTCATACTCCTTACGTAAGTCAGCATGTGCATCAATTTGCAATACTGTTAAGTTATCAAAACATTCATTAAACGCACGAATACTTCCTATTGAAATAGAATGCTCTCCACCAAAAAGGGTTACAAACTTATTGCGTTTAATATACTTTTTAGTCATTTCATGTACAGCATCAACTACAGCTTCTGGTGATGCGCTTTCAGTAATTGCATCTGCTAAAAACACACCTTGCTTGTAAACCTCAGTATCGGTTTCAATGTCATAAAGCTCCATATTTTCAGAAGCATCTAAAAAGGCATCAGGACCTTTGTCGGCACCTTTTTGCCAAGTACTTGTACCATCGTAAGGCACAGGAATTAAAACAATTTTTGAACTGTCTAATTTGGAATATTCTTCTGAAATTCCAGCATACGTTTTATTGCTCATGGTAACCTAAAATTTTAAGTAAGTCTTCACTTTTTTGTTGTTCACTAAATAATTCTGTTGTGATGTTTCCATCGTTGTCTTTATCAATTAAAATATGTTTTGGCGACGGAATCAAGCAGTGTTGCAAACCTCCAAATCCACCAATAGTTTCTTGATACGCTCCTGTGTTAAAGAAGCCAATATACAAGGGTTTTTCTTTGTTATATTTTGGTAAGTAAATAGCATTCATATGCTGTTCACTATTGTAATAATCGTCACTATCACAAGTTAACCCTCCTAACAACACACGCTCATAACTATCGTTCCAACGGTTTACTGGAAGCATAATAAAGCGCTTGTTTATTGCCCAAGTATCAGGCAATGTTGTGATAAATGATGAGTTAATCATATTCCACTTTTCACGGTCGTTTTGTTGCTTTTGGTACAACACCTCATAGATTGCTCCTCCACTTTCTCCTACAGTAAAGCTACCAAATTCGGTAAAAATATGTGGCACCTCAACATCTGCTTCATCACAAGCAATTTTAATTTGGTTGATGATTTCATCTACCATATACTCATAATCAAACTCAAATGCCAACGAATTTTTAATTGGAAATCCGCCTCCAATGTTTAAGCTGTTCAAGGTTGGACATATCTTTTTTAAGCTAATGTAAACTTTTAAACATTTTAAAAGCTCGTTCCAGTAATACGCATTATCACGAATTCCTGTATTAATAAAAAAGTGAAGCATTTTTAATTCTACTTTCTTATTATCTTGAATTTGACTTTTATAAAATGGCACAATGTTTTTATAACCTATTCCTAATCTTGAGGTATAAAACTCAAATTTAGGCTCTTCTTCTGACGCAATACGGATTCCTACTTTAAACTTGCCTTTAATTTCTTCTGAAAGTAAATCTAGCTCTTCATAATTATCAATAATTGGAATACAGTTTTTATGACCATCGTTAATTAGTCTAGCAATATTGGTGACGTATTGAGAACGCTTAAACCCATTACTAATCACATAAGTTTTATCTGTGATTTTTCCAGCTTTCTTTAAGCTTTCAACGATATCAATATCAAAAGCCGAAGAGGTTTCTATATGAATATCATTTTTTAAAGCCTCGTTAAGCACATGCTTAAAGTGAGAACTTTTTGTACAGTAACAATAGTTATATGTTGCTGGATAATTATGCTTTTTTATCGCATTATCAAACCATGTTTTTGCACGATTGATGTTATTTGATATTTGCGGTAAATAGGTAAATTTTAAAGGAGCTCCATAAGTTTCTATCAATTGTTTTAAATCGATATCATGGAATTGTAAATGGTTATTTTCAAGTTTAAACTCCTCTTGAGGAAAATAAAAAGATTGATTGATTAAATCAATGTATTTAGTATTCATGTTTTTGTTTTGTTTTTACTCTTTTGAGACAAGTTAATCAATAATGCCATATAAAATAGCAAAATCAATTGGTTACATTATGTTTTAAAATTTAAAAATGTGAATTATTCTGGAATTCGACATTAAGATAACAACAAATTAATGTATATCAAACTTGTATTTGAGGATGGGTTGTAGGAATGAAGCCATACAAATGTTGGCTCATAACGATGTAGTAAGCGGAAGTTAGCTCTAAAATTCGGTTACTTAACCTATAAGCAGTTTTTGAATATGACTTCCTGATGTTCAAAAACCCGAACGTAAAAACAGATTTCAATTTGTTCAGCTAAATGCACTGCAAATGAAATACATTTTTTTTATAAAAAAAGTTTTTTTTTATTTTTTTTAAACTTTTTAACTACAACATCTTTAAGGTGTTGATTTCCTGAATTGTAAGGTGTTTCCAGTGACCACGAGGAATGTCTTTTTTGGTAAGATGTGCAATCGCTACACAATCAATTTTAATGATATTATATTTTAAATGATCAAAGATGGTTCTTATTACTGTGTTTCCTGTATTTTTAATTTTTAACCCTATTTGATTTTTTGATTCACCTTCAATATAGCTAACTTCTTCAACATATATTTCTTTTCCGTCAACCTTCAAACCGTCTTGAATAGCTTTTAAGTCTTCAAATTTTAAGTTTTTATCTAGTTCTATTTGAAATAAGCGTGTTACACCATTTTTAGAATTGGTGAATTTTTTAACCACAGTTTCATCATTGGTAAACAACAATAATCCTGTTGAGTTTCTACCTAAACGTCCAATAGGTTTAATACGTGCGCTAGTTGCATTTGCTACCAAATCCATTACTGTACGTCCTTTGCCTTCGCTTGTGGTTGTAGCAAAACCCTTAGGTTTATTAAGTAAAACATATGTTTTTTTCTCAGGTGTAATGCGTGCTCCATCATAACGCACATCGTCATCAAGTTGCACTTTATAGCCCATTTCGGTAACTACTTTTCCATTTACAGTTACCAAACCAATTGCAATATGCTCATCAGCTTCACGACGAGAACACATACCTGAATTGGCAATGTATTTATTTAAGCGTATTTCATCTGCTGACGCCTTTGTGGTGTTTTTCTTTTTCATAGGAGCATTTCCTCTTGCATAGCTTTTTCCTCCAGAGTTGTTTCCTCCTCTTCCAGATCGAGTTCCTTGGTTGTGTCTTTGTCCTCTACCTGATGGTCTTTTGCTTCCTCCTGTACCTTGCTTTCTGCTCATATCTTTATTCCGCTAAAACGGAAATTGTATTAATTAAACTAAATTTTGCTGCAAAGATATACGATAAATTATTGCTTATCGAATAAAAGTGATTTTATTAAGCACTAAGCCAATATCAATCAAAGGAATACTAATGACTCCTAAAACTATAATAAGCTTTAAAATATTATGAAGAATTAAGTATTGTGATTTTGAATTTGATTTCCATAGCATTACAACAAACACTAAAAGCAACACAATACTTACATAAAAGTAATAACTCATTTTACCTACTTGATACTGAAAAATTAGCAGCAGCGTAGGTACTAATGTCAACACACTTAAAACAGTGAGCATTAATTTTGAAGCTTTTTCACCATACACCACAGGAATAGTATGATAGTCTTGAGCCATATCTCCCTGAAGATTTTCCAAATCTTTTGTAAGCTCACGCATAGAAATCACTAAAAACAAAAACATAGCATGCACAAAAACTACGTGCTCAAAGTTTTTATAGTATACAAAAATGACAAAGAAAGGTGTAATGGTTAAAATAGCAGAAACCAAGTTACCAATAAACGGTAACTTTTTTAATTTATGAGAGTAAAACCAAATTGCAAAAATATACACCGAAAAGAATACTACCGCTCTAAATGACACGTAACTAGCCAAAATAACAGCAATGAAATTAAGCACAAAATAGAATGATAGCTTCGTGTTTTGACTCACTAATCTGTCTAACATCGTTTTTCTTGGCCTATTGATTAAATCCTTTTCAGAATCGTAGAAATTGTTAATAATATAACCTCCAGCAATAGCAGCTGCCGATGCAAGTACAAGCATTAATAAATTAAGGTCTAGAACAACTTCCTTTACTGGTTTATCATGTGCTAAAATGTAAATGGATGCTAAATACTGCGCAATTACTACAACCAAAATATTATAGCCTCTAATCACAGAAAACATACTGAAAAACTTAAGTAGGATATGTTTTTGTTTTCTGGTTAGCATAGAAATTGAAAGTGAGATTCTAAAACAAGTTCAGAATGACAAAAATGTGTATTAAAAATTATAAACCACTTCTAGTTTATAACCTTCTAACGCTTTTTTGGCTTTATTAATGTCTTCAGTGAAACCTAAAATATAGCCTCCACCACCAGAACCGCAAAGCTTTAAGTAGTAATCATTGGTTTCTAAACCTTTCTTCCATAGTTCATGAAATTGCTTTGGAATCATAGGTTTAAAATGATTTAAAACCACTTTAGATAATTGCTTGGTATTATTAAACAATGATTTAATATCACCTTTTAAGAAGTCTTCAACACAAGCATCGGTATGTTTTATAAACTGGTCTTTAAGCATATTACGGAAACCTTCTTGCTTCATGTTTTCCATAAAAATACTTACCATAGGAGCTGTTTCTCCTACAACACCACTATCTAATAAAAAGACAGCACCTTTACCGTCTACTTTTTGCGAAGGGATACCTGTTGCTTCAATATTATCTTTTGAATTGATAAGAATTGGCAAACTCAAATAACTGTTTAATGGATCTAATCCAGAAGATTTTCCATGGAAAAAGGATTCCATTTCAGAGAAAATAGCTTTAAGCTGCAATAACTTTTCACGTGTTAAATTCTCTAAAACAGTTATTTTATCATGAGCATATTTATCGTAAATCGCTGCAACAAGTGCACCACTACTTCCTACACCATAACCTTGTGGTATAGACGAGTCAAAATACATTCCACTGGCAATATCTTGCTTTAATGCTTCAATATCAAAAGTCACTAATTCAGCATCAACTTGCTCTAAATAATCAGCAAATCGTTTTAAAGCATCATTGGATGCTTTTGCGTCATTGGTAAGCTTTGATGCTACTTTTAAAGCACCATTATAAAAATTATACGGAATAGATAATCCTTTGGAATCTTTAATGATTCCATATTCTCCAAAAAGTAGGATTTTTGAGTAAAAAAGTGGTCCTTTCATAGTTTCAATAGCAATCTACTATGTAAATATACGATTAATTATTCTATTTGGTTCGCTCCAAAACCAATTTGGTCGCAAATATATTCGCCATTTTTACAATATGCAACTAATTCGTTTTCAATAAAGTTAAGAATTTCTACTTTTTCAGATTCTGGATATAATATATGAACATTAGCACCTGCATCTAACGTAAAACCAATATGTAAACCTGTATCTTGTCTAAATTTCCAAATACGATTAATTACTTCCAAAGTGTTTGGTTTCATTAAAATGTAATACGGATTGCTAGTCATCATCATAGCGTGCAATGTTAACGCTTCGCTTTCCATTAGGCTGATAAATCCTTTTATGTCGCCAGCCTCTAGAATTGGTTTTAGCTTTTCAAGATTATCGTGAGCTTGCTGAAAACGACTTGCAGCATTCGGATGATTATGCATTAAATTATGACCAACTGTACTACTTACTTGTTTTTCGCCTTTGTCAATCAACAAGATGGTATCTTGATAGTTTTTAAAATGGTCGTGAACCGCATAAGGATATTTCACTCCAAACAAATCACTGCTTTCAGCTACATGTTTTGTGTATCCCCAAACAATTAAATCGCCTTCCACACTTCTGCATGCCGAACCAGAACCTAAACGCGCCAAAAACGATGCTTTGTGATTAAAAAACTTATTAGACATTTCTGTATTAAACAGTTTTTCAACACTCATTAAACACAATGCCAAAGCACTCATTCCTGAAGCAGATGATGCAATTCCTGAACTATGCGGAAACGTGTTTTTTGTTTCAATAGTAAAATGAAAATCCTTTAAAAACGGCACATATTGCTCAACACGCTTAAAGAATGTTTCAATTTTTGGTTTAAAAGCATCTTTTTTTTCTCCATCTAAAAACACATCAAACGAAAAATCGCTAGTTGCTTCCTTTTGCTTGTATGATAGTGTTGTTATGGTTTTGCATTGACTTAACGTAAAACTTATAGATGGATTCTCTGGAATTTGCGGATCGCGTTTTCCCCAATATTTCACCAAGGCTATGTTACTAGGCGATTCCCAAGTGACTTTTCCTTGTTTTAAAGTGTTTGTATATGGCTTTGGAATAAAATCTTGTTCAGTCATTATCTCTAATTATTCCGACAAAGATAACAACTTTAGCATTGTTTTATAGTTTCTAGCAGTTGCTGTGACATTTAATTTCTTTTCGAAGAAATTATTGTTGTATTTGGTTTTCCCATAACCTGTAGAACAGTAAAAATAAATACAGTTTTTGGTTATTGAAACTTCTTCGTTAGGGTATTTTATTTCTGCAACAGCATCAATCAATTCTTGCTTTGGCGCATCATATAATAATGAGAAGTAACTGTTTTGCTTTTTTTCTTCGGAAAAAGGACAATCATCAAAAATCTGTCGCAATACTTTAGGCGTTATTACTAAAACAGGCACATCAAAGCCAAAATGATTTTTTATAGCAACTTCTATTTGATTTTTAAGCATTTCAGCAGATGCAGCCGCATCAAAAATGACGTTACCTGTCTGAATATAAGTTTGCACATTTTCTAAACCAGAATCTGTTAATAGTGTACGTAATTCTGCCATCGGGATTTTCTTGTGTCCCGATACATTAATACCACGAAGTAGTGCTATATATTTCATAATTTATTTCCCTCCTAGAAAGGAGGGATTAAGGGAGGTGTATTATTTTCTTCAAATTTAAGAATATAATCTTCGATTGCTCTAATAACATTATCAATATCATTCATGATTTGAAAATCAGAAAAACGCAAAACATAAACCCCTAAATCATTCAATCGTTTTGTCTTTTTCACATCCTTTTCATAAACCTCTAATATTTCATGAGAATAGCCATCACACTCAATAGCTAATTGTAATTTATTACAAAAGAAATCAACGATGTATTCATCAATAGGCTTTTGTCTATGAAAATCGTATCCATACATCTGGCTTCTGCGTAAATAAGTCCAAAGTTTAATTTCTGACTTTGTAGCGTTATTCCGAAGTTGCCTTGCTAATTCTTTAAGTTTTGGATTGTAATAAATTTTCATTCGAAACTAATTTATATGAACACACCCCTAATCCCCTCTTTTTAGAGGGGACTTTTTTTGGCTATCGTCTTTGCAGCAATAAAAGCTCCTGTCCACGCATTTTGGAAGTTAAAGCCACCTGTAATGGCATCTATATTGAGTACTTCGCCAGCAAAATATAAATTAGGAATGCGCTTACTTTCAAACGTTTTAAAATTGACTTCTTTTAAATCGATACCACCTGCAGTAACAAATTCGTCTTTAAACGTGCTTTTTCCATTGACATCAAAAACAGCTTGTGTTAACTGCTCTGTAAGACTGTCTAATTCTTGCTTGTTTACATCTGCCCAACGTGCATCTTGAGTCATACCTGACGCTAAAACCAATTGCTGCCATAAGCGTTTAGGCAATTCAAACTGTGGTAATTTATAAACTAGTTTTTTACCAAAATCGTGTTTGATAGCTTTGAGATGATCTAAACAACTCTCAAAATCTTGCTTTATAAAATTAATTTCAATTTGAAATTTGTAATCCATTTTTGCTAATTCCACAGCGCCAAAAGCCGATAATTTTAAAATCGAAGGCGCACTCATTCCCCAATGCGTAATAAGCAAAGGTCCTTGCGATGATAAATCGGTTTTTAATATGTTTACTTCTACATCTTGAGCAACAACTCCTGGAATGTTCTTAATACGTTTGTCATTAATATTAAATGTAAATAGTGACGGAACAGGTTGCACAATCGTATGACCTAATTGTGATATTAATTTCCAAAATTTTACGCTACTTCCTGTGGCTACAAGTAGCTTTTCACATTGAAAATTGGTGTCTTTTGTTTTAATTTGAAATACCTCTTGTGCTTCTAAAATTTCAATATCCTGAACATTTTGGCTATATAAAACATCTATTTGAAGTTTTTGGGCTTCGTTTAAAAAACAATCTATAATGGTTTGCGACGAATCGGTTACTGGAAACATACGACCATCTTCTTCTATCTTTAATGCCACACCGCGCTTATCAAACCACTCAATGGTATCACCTGTCATAAACTGATGAAAAGGTCCTAACAGCTCCTTTTCGCCTCTTGGATAATTATTTACCAATTCCTGCGGAATAAACTCTGCATGCGTCACATTGCAGCGACCACCTCCAGAAATTTTCACCTTTTGTAAGCCTTCTTTATTTTTTTCTAGAATGCAGATATTGAGCTTTGGGTTTTGCTCTGCGCAATTAATAGCCGCAAAAAAACCTGCTGCACCACCTCCAATTATTATAACGTCGTAATGTTTCATTAGCTATTTAATGGACGCATTAATCCTTCTTGAGCCACTGAAGCTACAAGTTTTCCGTCGCGCGTAAAAATATTTCCTTTGGCAAATCCGCGTGCATTTGAGGTATTAGGCGATTCAATAGAATACAGCAACCAATCGTCAAAATCAAAATCTCTAAAATACCACATAGAGTGATCTAGACTAGCAGTTTGCGTATTTCCCCAATGTGCTTTACTAGCATGACGATTCATTGCAGCAGCCAGAATATTATAATCTGAAACGTATGTTAGAATTTGCTGCTTTGATGCTAAATTCAAATTACTTGTATCGCCTTTTAATTTAAACCAGACGTTTGTAAAAGGCGGCAAATCTTCTTTATTAAACGGATTTACAACCTCAACAGGTTTAAACTCAATTGGGCGTTCAATTTCAATAAATCCTTTTGTTTTTTTAGGAATCGCATCGCCAAATTGCTCTAGCATATCAGTCCAACTCATTAGTTCTTCTGGTTGCTTTACCTTGGTATTTATATCAATTTGATGATTATAGCCATCTTCTTTTTTATGAAACGATGCCGAAAGAATAAAAATGGTTTTTCCGTTTTGGTCTGCAGTCACACGACGTACCGAAAAACTTCCGCCATCTCTCACCAAAGCCACATTATAGATTATAGGAAGTTCTAAATTTCCTGCTTCTAAAAAATACGCATGCATAGAGTGCAAAACTCTGCTATTAGTTATGGTTTGCGAAGCTGCATTAATGGCTTGCGCCAAAACCTGACCACCAAACACATTTGGGCTTCCTACGGTTTTATTATACCCTTGAAACACATTAACATCAACGGATTTTAAATTGAGAAGTTCGAGTAAATCTTCAACTTTTGTCATAATCATAAAGGCTTTTCAGTTTCAAAATTATTAAAAATGAACAAGCAATAGCTCATATTTTATAAATACTTTAAGGTTAATAATTTTAGTTTGGTTAACAATCTCAATATCTTGTCAGCATGAAGATTTTTATAATGATTAAAGCCCAAATTTTATTTTTCGCCTTTATTTTAACCGCTTGTCAAACAGGAAAACTTGATGTAGTTTGTAATATACCTGAACATCTCACTGAGGTTTCAGCTATTGAAACTATTGACAATAATGACTTGTTTTGGGTTATTGAAGATAAGGGAAATGCTAACAACCTTTACGCAATTGATGTTAATGGAACTTTAAGTAGAGATATAGACATTGATAATGCAGATAATATTGATTGGGAAGAATTAACTTCGGACACTGAAGGCAATATTTATATTGGAGATTTTGGGAATAATTCAGGTAAACGCGATGATTTTTTTATTTATAAAGTAGCGCATTCAAATTTGAATGATGACGACGTTAATGCTGAAAAAATTGAGTTTTCGTTACCAAAAGGTATTAAAAAGAAGGATTTTGAAGCTTTTTTCCTGTTTAATGACCATTTCTACCTTTTTAGTAAAGAAACCAAAAAATGTGTATTGCTTAAGGTGAAAAATGAAATAGGAAAGCAAACCGCAAAACTTGTTACTGAATTTAATCTTGACGGAAAAGACAATAAAATCACCTCTGCTGATATTAGTAACGATGGTAAAACTGTAGTGCTTTTAAACCATGACAAACTATGGAAAATCACAGGCTTTAGTTCAGATAACTTTTTTAAAGGCAATGTAGAAGCTCAATATTTTGACCATAATTCTCAAAAAGAAGGCATTTGCTTTAAAGACCAAAACACAGTTTACATTTCTGAAGAGCGCAATGGCGATTTAGGCAGTAACATTTATAGCTTTAAGCTTCACTAAAAGTTTAAACCAAAACCAAACGAGAATCGCCAACCTTCGACACTATTAAAAAAGTTAAAAGTTCCTGAAAGACTTTCGGCTGCAGTTATCCAAGTACCAAAACCGTAGTCGTTGTGCCACTTTTCGGAATCTTCATATTTTGCCCAAACTCGACCTACATCAAAACCTCCAAAAACACCTATTTGAAATGGTAATGTTTTTGTTTTAAAAGATGGAAAGCTGTATCGTAAATCGGCACTTGTAACCAAGGAACTTTTTCCAGTAAATCGGTCTGTTCTAAAACCTCTTAGTCCATTATGTCCACCAATAATTGCACCTTGGTAAAACAAGAAGTCATCACCAAATCTTAACTGAGTTCTGATATCTGTTTTAAGCACAAGCTCTCGCATACCAAGAGCATTGTAAAACCCTAGATTTGAGTTTACAAAAGCAAATATGTTTTTAAACTTTTCTAATTCGGTTTTTGCTCCTGCATTAAACATAAATGTCATTCCTTTGCTTGGATTGATTTTATTATCAAAACTTTCATATTCATAAGTTGCATCAACTGATGAAAAATAACGTCTTTCATAAAACACTTCATCTGAACCAACTGGAACCAAATCGGTAATTATTCTATTGGGTGAGTCTTGTAACTCTACACCTTCAAAAGCAAGTTTAAACCCATAATCACTACCAAATCCAGATTTTTTCACAATTCCAATAGATGCTCCATAAACACTGGTTTTTACCCTATTGTAATCTAAACCCAAATCGTCATCATTATTTACGGTTTCATTACCATATCCAAAGTAATTATTTGCAAAATTCTCACTAGTAAGTACTCCGCTTAAATGCAAGTTCCATTCACCAAAAATATTTGCAAATTCACCTTCGTACCTTAAATCAAAACCGCTTGTTGCAAAATAATATCCTGTTTTAAACCTATGTTCTTGCGAAAACGGATTACGTTGAAATCCTTTTACTGAGTAATGAATTGAACCTCCAATTAAGAATCCATCATCTGGATTGAACCCCAAATTTGGTGTAATTACAGTATTTCTAGTAATATTTTTCTTGAAATCAAAAAGGTTTAGGTTGTAAACATCTGTCAATTTTATCTGCGCGCCTTTATTTTCTTGAATTGTGTTCTTTTTACTTTTATGGTCGTAGATTTTAACGCGTCGTCCTTTTTTTATAATGTAAGTGTCGTTTTCTTGACCTCCAATTAATCTTGTAAAAATTAAGTTGTTAGCTTTTCCTGTAACTTCAAAAACATCTTTATCATCTAAACCATAAATCCATAACTCTTTTGTGATGTCTTTATCAAAAACTCTATCAACCAACACATCGGCTTTTTCTCCATCTTTAATTCTTGAGATTGTAACCTTAGTTTTATTGTCTCCAATACGCTTTACTTCAATATAATCGTCTTTATCAGTTGCTGAAAGAATTACTAATTCATTTAAATAATTATAATATCGCTTAGCAATGTCTTGCAGATTACCTCTACGACCTTTTAGCTTTTGTTTGATTTCTTCAAAAGTTTCGTCTTGAACTTCTTTAGGTGTTTTTGAAAAAGCGTGCTCAATAACATCATCTGTAACGTTTTCTTGTAAAAACTGTGCTTGTGCTAACCATACATCAAGTTCTGACTGCTGAATTAAAACTCGGTCTAGTTTAACTCCAGCACTATTCATCCATTTGACGTCTTTCAGTTCTTCATCATATACTTGTAACTGATTTGTAGACCCTGAAATTACTCTCATAACATCTAACAACGCACCATCAAAATTTGAAAATACTTGGTCTCTATCTCTTGGTATTGGTTTGTAGAGTTTATCTCCATTTTCTTGGTCAAATTGTGCCCAACGCCATTGATCTTGATGTCTGTCCCAATCTCCAATTAGCATATCAAACAAACGTGCACGAATGTATGCTTCTTCGTCTATTTTATACTCTTCGTCTTTACGTACTTTTTCAATGATATCGTGTGTGCTTTCAATATCATCAGCATAACCAAAAGTTCTTTCATCAGTATAATTGTCTTCTGGTCGCTCTTCAATCATATACAACTCATCACCATATTCAGTATTAAAATCACCTAAGTGTTTATGCTTTGGAATATAGTACAGCTTTGGGTTGGTATGATATACATCTGCAGCATCAGACAAATCAGGAACTACCATAAACGCATAAGGATGGGCTGCTGTATAGAAATCGAGAATTAAACTTTCAACTTCGGTTTGTTCAAACTGATCTTCAATATAATTTTCTTTAAACAAAACCGCTTGTAAGTACTGCGTTGCACTTTTTCGTAATGCTCTCATGTTGAGTTCACGACCATCTTTTGTCTTTAATCTTAGAGATCTTGTTTGGTGTCCTCCACCTTTTCTAACTACTTCTAAACCTCCATAGAGGGTATCTAACGTAGCTACTTTAGCTTTAATTTTTGTACTATAAACTTTTCGGTAGTGATCTCCCCAAACCGATTTAAAAAACATAGATTTATCTGTTTCTTCTTCATCGTAAACAGAAACCTCAACTTCATTAGGAAACGTATCAGGAAGCGATGATGTATCAAAATGCTTGTTTGGTTTATAAACCTCTTTTTGAAACAGTACTTTAGGTGTATTACCTTCGGCATCATAATATCTCACCCAAGAACTTCCGTCTTTAAAAACGGTAAGTTCAGCAAATCCTTGCTTTCCATAGGAAAACAATCCGTCATGTGATAATGCTGCATAAGACTCTTTAGCTCCTGATCCTGAAACTATTTGTTTTATACCTTCGTGCTCAATGTACTGCAAGGTATGTTCATGACCCGAAACAAAAACGATGTTTCCACTTTCCTTCGCTAAAGTTTCTATTCTGTTAACGAGTTTATGGTATCTTTCGTTGTATCTATCTTGTATTGAAATTCCTCCTTGAGTTCTAATTTGTGTAATTACCGAACCTAAAATTGGCATTGGAATTTTTTGCTGCAATGGAAATAGATGCTTTATTGCTGCATATTGTCCTCCATGTGTACCATTAGTGTACATAGGATGATGCATCGCTAAAACAATGGTCTTGTTCTGCGCTTTTTTAATTTCTCCTTCGAGCTCCAGAATAAATCTATCTCTTGTTTTTATTTCGCACTCATCATTTATAGTTGGGTTATGATTCCAGTTTTCGAGATACCACTGACTATCTATAATGATTAATTGAACTGTTTCATTTACATCTATACTCTCTAAAGGACAACCGTTTTCAGGCAAAAAAGTGTTTTTCCCTAAAGCATCCTCCACATATTTCTCTTGCGCTTTAACACCTTTCACACCATTGGCATACCACTCATGATTGCCAGGAATAAAAATGATTTCACCTTTAAAATCTTTAACTGATTTAAATTGAGCATCAAGATTGTTTTCATCACTTGCTCTCAATTTATGGTTTTTACCATGAAGTCCTGAAGGATATACATTATCTCCTAAAAAAAGAACATAATCGTCTTTTGTTTTCTTTCCTTGCAAATGTTGATTTAAAGCCGTTAAACCTTTTGACATTCCATTTTCTGGTGATAAACCTGCGTCTCCAATAAGATAAAATGTTTTATCAATTTCTTTATCAGGAAATGAAGGTTGCGACCATTCTTCATTACTATATTGAGGTTTGTAAGTAGCGCAACCAATGGTTAAAAAAGTAATGACGCTTAAAAACAAAAGCTTTTTTGCGGATATCATATGTAAAATTTTATTATAAAAATACTAATTAAGAACTGCATGACAGCATTGAACACCCTATTTTATGTCTTGCCCATTCTGGTCGTTTTGCAAACCATTTTTCATTTTCTGGTTGCTCATCGTATGGCTTTTTTAATAGTTCAAACAACTCTTCAACCAAGCTGTAATCACTTTCTTCGGCTTTATCTATTGCTAATTGTGCCATGTAATTTCGCAATACATATTTTGGGTTTACAGCATTCATTTTTTTAGAACGTTCAGTGCTACTCAACGTTTCCTTTTTTAATCTTAACGTATACTTATCAAACCAAAGCAGCCACTTTTCTTTTATTTCATTAGATATTTCAGAATAAAAAGCAGGTTTTATGAGTTCAAAACCTCTTTTTGGATTATCTACTGAAAACTTAGAAAGCAACCTAAAAAACAGTGTCATATCTGTTTCAGATAACAATAACGTTTCTTCCAACTCATGAATAAGTTGTAAATCTGAAGCCTCTTTAAATTCCAAACCAAGTTTTGAACGCATCATTTCTAATGATTGCTTGTCAAAATTATTCTTATAGGCTTCTAATGCTGTTTCAAAAGGCTTAGCATCTTCAACCAGAGCATACAACGCATTTGCTAGTTGGTATAAATTCCAAAGTCCAATATTGGGTTGATTTCCAAACCTATACCGCTTATGTTGAGCATCTGTTGTATTTGGAGTCCAACCATAATCAAAACCTTCTAGCCAACCATAAGGTCCATAGTCTATGGTTAAACCAAGAATTGACATATTATCGGTATTCATTACACCATGCACAAAACCTACTCGCTGCCAATGGATAATCATCTCTAATGTGCGTTGACAAACTTCATCAAAAAACTTAATATAAGTCTCTTTTGACGGCTTTCCCAGATGAGGAAAAAATTGATTAATTGTATAATCGGTTAATAGAGTAAGCGTTTTTAAATCTTGTCGTGCTGCGAAAATTTCAAAATTCCCAAAACGAATAAAAGTTGGAGACACTCTACAAACTATTGCTCCTTTCTCATAAGCTGAGTTACCATCATACATCACATCTCTAAGCACTTTTTCTCCTGTTGACAACAATGCCAAAGCTCTAGTAGTTGGCACTCCTAAATGATGCATTGCTTCGCTACATAAATACTCTCTAATTGATGAGCGCAATACTGCCAAACCATCACCTTGTCTTGAGTATGGAGTTTCTCCTGCACCTTTAAGCTGCAAAGCCCATTGCTTGTTGTTTTGCTGAATTTCAAAAAGGTTTATAGCACGACCATCACCTAATTGTCCTGCCCAATTACCAAATTGATGTCCACCATAATTCATGGCATAAGGTTTTGTGTTTGGATACACACTGTTACCAGACATTATTTGCAAAAAATCATTTGATTTAAGGTCTTGCGCTGTTAAACCTAAGTTTTTAGCTAAGTCCACTGAACTATGAATCAACTCAGGGTTTTGAGCCAATTTAGGATTAACATAAGAAAAACACGCCTGCTCAACTTGTCTTCTGGTGTTTTCTAAAACTACATCAGAAGGCAAGTTCTCAGAAAATGTATTATTGATATTGAATGTTATCATATTAATTTATCGGCATGCAGTTGACGTAGTTTAGCTAATTTTGGAGTAATTACAAAATTACAATAGCCATAATCAGGATTATTCTTATAAAAATCTTGATGTTCAACTTCGGCATCATAAAATACATCTAGTTCACTAAGCTCTGTAACTATAGGTTTTTCAAAATATACATTAAGCTCATTTAAAACCTGTTCAGCTACTTTTTTTTGATTGTCATTATGATAAAAAATCACTGAACGATACTGTGTACCAACATCAGCTCCTTGCCTATTTAAAGTTGTTGGATCATGCGTTGTCATAAAAATTGTAATGATATCCTTATATGAAATTATATTAGGATTAAACTCTATTTGAACTACTTCGGCATGACCTGTGAGCCCTGAACAAATTTCTCGATAGGTTGGTTTACCAGGAACTGTTCCTCCAGAATATCCTGAGGTTACCTTAACAACGCCTTTAACCTGTTGAAAAACGGCTTCGGTACACCAAAAGCATCCACCACCTACTGTTGCTAATTCATATGTTACATTCATACTACTTAGTCTTCCTTTTGTAACGTTAATGACTCCGAATTTACACAATACCTTAATCCACTTGGTACTGGTCCATCAGGAAAAACATGACCTAAATGCGCATCACAAACGTTACACATAATTTCCACGCGAATCATACCAAACGAAGAGTCCTTTTCATATTTAATAGCGTTTTCCTTTATAGGCTGTGTAAAACTAGGCCAACCAGTGCCTGAGTTAAACTTTATGGTAGAATCAAACATTGGCGTATTACAGCAAACACAATTGTATTTACCTGCTTCGTGTGTTGAACAAAAGGCTCCTGTTCCTGCCATTTCAGTACCTTTTTTTCTTGTAATTCGATATTGATCGGTAGTGAGTAGCGCTTTCCATTCTTCTTCTGTTTTTTCAACTCTTTTGTCTGGTGTTGGATTACCATTAACTGAAAAATCGATAATATTTTTCCAAGTAAGCATATGTTGTCCTTTCTTTTATTAATTAAAACTGAAAAAAATGTGTTCAAAATTAGTCGACATGCTTCTATTTTACTTACAATCAAAGCGTAAAAGCAGTCTGCTGTTTTTCGATTTTTTTTAGTACTTTGTATTCTATAAATTTAAACAAGATTTATGTCTAAACTAGTTGAAAATGCTGAAAAGTTTGTTTTTGATCTTTTTAAAAATGACCTTGACCAAACATTTCTTTACCATAATTATACACATACCGAACGTGTACTAAGAAGCTTAAGAGAAATTCTTGAAAACTCTGAAGTTAACAAAGAAGATTCTGAAATTTTAGAACTTGCTGTTTTATTTCATGATACAGGTTACACCAAGCTTAGAGAGGGTCATGAAGAGGAGAGTGTAAAAATAGCTTCAAAATTTCTAAAAGATAATGATGCAAGTGATGACTTGATAGGTTCGGTTAGTGAGTGCATTATGGCTACAAAGTTTAAAGACACTCCTAAAACTAAACTAGGTAAAATTATAAGGGATGCTGATGCTTCGCATTTTGGTAAAAAATATTTTAATGAAGCCAGTGAGTTTTTAAGAAAGGAAATGGAAATACAAGGTGTTTGCAAGTTTTCACCTAGCGAATGGCTTGAAGAAAACATAAAAGTACTTACCGAAAAGCATGAGTTTTATACTGATTATGCTTTAAAAAATTGGCAAAGACAAAAAGAAGAAAACCTTGCTAAACTGATAAAAAAGAAAAAGAAGAATAAAGAAAAAGCCAATAAAGAAAAAATAAAGGCAAAGTATAAAGCACAGTATAAAAACGAAAGTCCTGAACGTGGTATTCAAACTTTTTATAGAGTTGCATTAAGAAACCACATAAAACTTAGTGACATTGCGGATACTAAAGCCAACATATTACTTTCGGTTAATGCTATTATTATTTCTTTGGTACTTTCTAACCTAATGTCAAAGCTTGATTCTCCTTCAAACAGCTATTTAATAGTACCTACATTAATATTTACTGTTTCTAGTGTGGTTTCGATGATTTTATCAATAATTGCTACAAGACCAAATATTACCAGTGGTGAGTTTACCAAAGAAGATGTTAAGAACAAAAAAGTGAATTTAACCTTTTTTGGAAACTTTCATAAAATGGAGTTAAGTGAGTACCAATGGGCAATTAGTGAGCTTTTAAAAGACAAAGATTACGTGTACAGTTCTTTAACCAAAGACTTGTACTTTCTAGGTAAAGTTTTAGACCGAAAATACAGGATTTTGCGTTTAACCTATACTATTTTTATGGCTGGAATGGTAATATCTGTGATTGCTTTTGCGGTATCTTTTAAAGCTCAACACCCAAAGAAAGACATTAAAGATGTGATTACTAAAAACGAGTATAAACTAAACCCAAAAACTTCAACAAAAAGCAGTGATTTTTTTTATATTACTGCTTAAGTGTTGCCATTAAATCGTCATAGGTGTAGAATTTTTGATCCTCTTTATCAGTGTATAAGATACTGGCTCTTATAGCTCTTAAACCAGTAACACTTTGTAGGTCTTCTAACTCTAAAATTTCAACCTCATCTCCAAGTACGTGTTTAGATTGTAAGAACTTTACATAACGCATGTATTCTTGCTCATCTTCTTTTTGAGAATATACTATAGTAATTTTTCCTTTGTGTGTAATTCTATCAGTAGTTCCTTTAACAAAAGCTTTGTCCACACGTTTTTTTACAACTTCATATCTTGCATTATAAGTACCATCTACATCAAAACGTTTTTCATCCATTCTAAATCTTATAGACAATGGTTGATTAAACACTAAAATCATTGAAGTAACGTCTAAAGACATTGGATACTCGTGCTGATTGTTGTAAAATTCATTTTCCATTTCGCACATTACCTGAAGCTGCCACAACCTTAGGTTGTACAAGTATATATTATCAAAGCTATCTTCTTTTGTAATAGCCTCTCCTATATACATGTTATGTTCAACTCCATCGGTTTTATAACGCTCAAAAAAGTGTGGATACATTTGTTGCGCATCAACTTGTTTTTCGTCCAGCATACTAGACATTTTTTTGTTGATAAGCGCAATGGTATCATCATAGTTTTTTCTGTAGTAATAAATCATTCCTAAGTTGGAATCAATTTTACTAAAGTAGTCTTCTATACTTTCTTTTAATTCAGAATGTTTAGCTAGTAAAAACTTAAATAAAGCGTCTAATTCTTTATGGAAAAACGCAGCTATTTGTTGCTCACTATCTACTTTAAAATCGGTCTCAATTTCTTTAATGTAAGAATCAATTTGAAATCTTACTTGGTCATAGATAGGCATATTTAAATGCTCAGGAATATCTTCAAGAATTTTATTAGCAAAAGACAGTTGAAGCAATAAATCTTTTTGAGTAGTTAAATTTCTAGCTTCTGATGATCCTTTTACATCAATTTGTCCAAAAAGTGGATATACTTTTTCAAAAGAAATTTTTTGAAACATTGCATTTCCATCATTATTGTGTTGATCAATTAAAAATTGCTTTGCAGCTTTTTTAAATTTCCACGACACACTAGGATGTATAGATGTGCATTCTTGTTGTATAACTGCCTCTATTAAGTTTTCTTCTTCGCGCTTAGATCGTTTAACCGAAGACACTATAAATGGCATTACATCGATTAGCTTGTTAGCTACAATACTATTAAGTACATGTGGTTTTTCTGAAGCTATTTCAAGAACACCTAACACTTCATCTTTATCAGCGATTGGAGCTAAAATAGCACTTTTAATACCTTGTTTGTTTAAAATAGAAACATGAGGCATTTCTTCTTTATCTACACACGATTTTTCTACATTAGATACCGAAAAAAATTGCTTTTGGTTTATGATTAAATCATAAGACCAATCACAAAGTGCATTTTTACAACTTAAATGATCTTGATCACATAAAAGAAAACTCTCAATACCTTCTCCATAAACTCGTTCAAAACTATCATCTTCTTTATTATAAATAGAAAAACCAACTTTTAAATCTTTAATTCCTAAGAAAGAACTAAAGATATTCTGGAAATCGCTCATAAAGCTTTTATCCTTACGTTTGGCTTCTCCTATAAGTGTAGATTTTATATTGGAAATAGATTGGTCATCAGTAACATCAAACATGTTAGAAATAACAAATCCTTTAAACTCATAACTATTAGGTGGAAACTTTTCTTTCCACAAATCGAGATTATCAAAATTATCTAGTAATTCTTCGTAATCGTCTTGAGTGACTTTAGGAGCATTCTTTTTTGGTACAACTTCGGTAAAATCGGCATTATACAAAATCTTATAATACCTCATTACTCCTTTTTCATCAGGTATTTCGTATAAAAATGGACGTTTAAAACTTAAATCGTAACCATAATGAAGATTCAAAATAATAGTACACGCAATAATGTACAAATCACTTTCAGGAAGGTTTTTAATTTTAAGTTCAAAACCATCACCAGCAGCTTTTACTATTTTCTTGAAACGCTCAGAGGAGTTAAAAATAATATTCTGAAATGGCAATGAAACTGCTTTAATTTCGTTATTAGTTAAAGCGTCACTAAAAGTATCTTGTAAAATTGTAGTGATCAGCTCTTGATGCTCTTTCAAGGTTGATTCATCATCAAAGCCATCTCTCAATATACTATGAGGTTCTTGTAACCTAAGTATTCTTTCTGCTTTGGCTTTTTCAAAATCATCTCCTGTTTGCTTCAAATCTTCGTAATATTTGAGCAACTTATCAAAGCTTATCTTAAGCTCAAAAGGCAATTGTGTATTAGGGTCAAAATGCTTCATAGTGTGCTGCAAATTTACGAATAAAATAGATTGGTCGTAATTTTATTGATTAAATAACATAATGACTCAACAGAAAAACATGTTTAAAATAACGATTATTTCTGTTTAATGATGGGGAAAAGAGGCAATTAAACTGTTTTAATATTATATTTGATAGTATTCATTACAAACAATAATGCCTTGTAGCTCAATACATAAATTAAAACTTAAACTAACTCGAAGTAAATCATTACAGCTTTCAACAAAAAAGCGAATTGACCTAAGAGCAAAATTGTTTGGAATAACATCTCAATTTTCAAGTAACCTACAGAAGTCTTTTTGTAGCTTTATTTTACTTTTTTTTTCAACGTTTAGCTACGCGCAACTACCTGATTTCAACTTAAACGTTACTGCTGTTAACGAAACTTGTTCTGGTAATGGTGCTCTACAAATGGAAGTTTCCAATACAGCATCAGGAGCTGATATTACATATACTCTTTACATTTTACCTGACACCTCTACTCCTGTTGCTCAAACATCAACCAACTCATTTAATAATCTTTTTGCAGGAAACTACAAAGTGGTTGCAACCCAATCGTTAAATGGAGACGAAAACACCCAAGAGCAAGAAGCAACTATTAACAACTTAACTACTGAACTGGATTTTGAAATTAGCCACACAACTGCTACATCCTGTAACCAAACTGCCACATTAATTGTAAATGTAACATCTGGTGACGCAGCATTGTATGAAATTACTTCTGGACCAATAACTGTTGCACCACAAACCTCAAATGAATTTTCCAATTTAACACCAGGAACTTATGTTGTACGCGTATATGATGAATGTGAAAACGCACTATCTAAAACCTACACATTAATTCTTGGTGAAAATGACATTACTATTGAGCAATCAGTACTTCCAGTTGTTTATAGCTCTTGTTCAGAAATAGAAATAACCAATAGCATCAATGCGCCTCCTGAAAACCCTATAATTTATCCGCTAACCATAACTTATACAATTTATCCTCCTGATGGCTCTCCTGAAATTGTAATTGTTGAAGAAATGACCTCAGGACCTGAGCTACAATTTAACATTAGCCAAAGCATTATGACTTTTGGTGAAGAAACATTTACAGTAAACATTACAATTACTGATGCTTGCAACAATGTTTTTGAAAGAGATAATGAAATTGACCCAAACCCAAAAGTAATGTTGTTTCCTACTGAAGCATACTGCGGAAAATTTTTAAACCTTATAGTAAACAACTTCTTACCTCCTTATCAAGTTGAATTTATTGAAGCTCCTGAAGATTTTATACCTTCAGTTTTTAATGAAGAATACCCTGGACCTTACAACAATAATGTTGTAGTTTTCGAAACAGAAGGAAACCCTGTACCTTACGGAACATACACTATAAATCTTATAGATGCTTGTGGCAGATCAGGCACACATACTCTACTCTTGGAAGAAATTCCTCTAGAGCCAAATCTAGTAGTTAACAATACAGGTTGCTCGGTAGACTCTGGCTTTATAAATGTTTCAATTCCAGACAGAGAAATTGTATCTGCTACAGTAACTGTAGCTCCAGTATCTTATGAAAACGTCTTGCCTGATGATATTTCAGAAAACATCAATAATGGCGCTTTAAGTTTAAGTAATTTAGGAAGTGGAATTTATACTATACTAGTTATCGATGATTGCGGAAGTGAATACATCATTGAAACAATTGTTCCTGAATTTGTAATGCAAGAACTATCAGTTATAGCAAAACCAAATTGCTTAACCGAAACCGGATCTTTACGTCTTGCTAGTGGACATGGTAGCCTTACTTCAGTTTTAATTTCATCGGCTCCATCTAACTATACACCTTCACTTCCTGATGATGTAAGTGAAAATATAGCTGACTCAGGTTTTTTCTTTATGAACAACCTTCCTGCTGGAGATTACACTTTTGAATTAGTTGACGAATGCGGATTTCAATACACTGAAAATGTTTACATAAATGCATACATCAGCACTCCAAGTGCTTATACTTTAAACAGAAACTGTGGTTCTTTTGATGTTGGTATTAACGATTCTGACGATTCAGTAGTTTCAAAAACCTATTGGTTTCAAAGGTATTTTCCTGAAACCGAAACTTGGGGACACCCAAATACTGGAAGTCCATATACCGAAGGTGATATTCCAAATAGCTCTACAGCCATTCAAATTTTGAATGAGCAAACCATTTACAACATTTTTTTAACTGGAGAATTTAGACTTATTAAGGTGTTTCAACCATTCAACAACCAAAACCCTAACGATTTTTGTTTAGATATTTTTGCAAACTTCTCAGTGTTTTCAAACCTTGTTATTTCTGGTGTTTATAATTTAGGTTGCGATGGTGGTAGCGGACCATCAGATGTTATTGTAGACGTTGTTGGCGTTGGTCCTTTTAACTTTAGTATTATTTCGCCTTTTGAATTTGATAATGGTGAAAGCAACGCGTTCTTAAATTTAAATGCAGGAACTTATGAGATAAAAGTTGAAGATGCTTGCGGAAATATTGAAAACACTGTAATAAACATTGAAAATCTATTACCAGTCGTAAACATTACTCAACCTGACAATCTACTGTTTTGTACTGATACCAATAGTAATTCTGAAACCTTTAGTTTAAACGATCAAAATGCATTAATTCTAGGTAATCAAAACCCAAATAATTTTACCGTTAGCTACCACCTAAATCAAGCAGATGCTAACTCAGGTGATAATGCACTACCTAACAACTATACAAACACAAACAATCCACAAGCTATCTATGCAAGAGTTATTCATAACACATTAGATGTTTGTTATGCAACTACCTCATTTCAAATTCAAGTTGGCGACATTCCTGTTGTTGATGACGATCAAACTATTTCTATTTGCGATGGAAGCACTACAACATTAACAGCAACATCAGGTTATGATGCTTACGAATGGTCTACTGGAGAAACTTCTCAAAGTATTGTAGTAAGCCAAGGTGGAACGTATTCGGTTACTGTAAAGAATATGTACGGTAACAATAGTTGTGAGGCTATTCAAAATTTCACAGTCTACACCTCTAGTATTGCAACTATTGAAAACATAGAAACTATTGATTGGACTTCCAACAGTAACTCCATTTCTGTTTCAGTTTCAGGAACTGGAGATTATGTATTTTCTTTGGATGGTATTATTTATCAAGAATCAAATGTCTTCACTAATCTTCCAGCTGGTTCTTATACTGTTTTTGTTAAAGATTTAAATGATTGTGGTATTGTTACTGAAGACGTTTCAATATTAAATTATCCAAGTTTTTTCACTCCAAACAATGATGGTTACAACGATTATTGGCAAATCATAGAATCGCAAACTGAACCTAGTTTAGAAGTCACCATTTTTGATCGATTCGGAAAAATACTAACGTCTTTTTATGGCAATCATTTTGGTTGGGATGGCACGTATAATGGAAACAATATGCCAACCAATGATTATTGGTTTTTAGTGAAACGTGCTGACGGAACAACTCATAGAGGTCACTTTACTCTAAAAAGATAAAAAGCTCCTTTCGGAGCTTTTATTTATTTCTTAAAAATACTAATTGCAAAACCACCACCTTCTGCTAATTTCACAGAAAGATTTGAGCCTTTTGACACTTCAATTTTTTCAATTATGATGTCTAGAGGATTATCGTCCCAATGTGCTTCATCTCCATCTCTGTAAATTACAGCTTCGTAGCTTTGGTTATCATCTAAAAAGTCGAAAGTTAAGTCTATTGTTCTCGCACTTTCATCTGTAATACCACCAACAAACCAATTACCTGTTTCACGCTCTTGTCTTGCTATGGTTACATAATCGCCAACCACACCATTCAACACTTTGGTTTCTTGCCAATCTACGCCAACGTCTTTTATAAATTGAAGTGGCTCTGGGTTGGCTTCGTAATGTTCTACCAAATCAGCAGCCATTTGTATTGGACTATAAATCACCACATACAATGCTAATTGCTGAGCAATCGTAGTGTTTACCTGATTGTCTGGTTTGTATTCATCAAACTTAATATTGAAAATTCCTGGTGTATAATCTATAGGACCAGACAACATTCTTGTAAAAGCAACTATTGGTAAATGCTCTGGTGGATTACCTCCATCACTTGCCCAAGCATTAAATTCTTGCCCTCTTAAACCTTCGCGAGAAATAATATTAGGATAGGTTCTTCTTAAGCCTGTTGCTTTAATAGGTTCGTGTGCGTTAACTGCCACTTCATATTTTGCCGCTTTTATAGCTGCATTGTTATAGTGGTTTACCATATACTGTCCGTGATGGTATTCTCCCTTTGGAAGTATCTTACCAACATAACCAGATTTTACCGAGTGCATACCATATTTTTGCATTAATGCATAAGCTGTGTCTTGTTGCTTAGTATACGTTTCGGTTGCTGCCGAGGTTTCGTGGTGCATTATAATTTCTACACCTTTTTCTTTAGCATATCGTGTAACCTCATCAATATCATAGTCTGGATATGGTGTTACAAAATCGAACACACCTTCGCGGTCTTCAAAACCTATCCAATGTTCCCAACCAGTATTCCAGCCTTCAACTAAAACACCACCAATGTTATTTTTTGCAGAAAAGTCTATAAAGCGTTTTACATTTTCAGTATTTGCTCCGTGTTTTCCGTGTGCACCTCCTGTGTCTGTCCACGTACTCATATTCTGAGTCATCCCATAATCCCAAGAGGATTTTCCTAAGTGCATTTCCCACCAAACACCTGTATACTTCATTGGCGTAAACCAAGATACGTCTCCAAGTTTATTTGGCTCATTTAGATTCACGATTAGCTTTGATTCTATTAGTTCTGGTGCATTATCTGATATTTGAATCGTTCTCCAAGGCGTCTCAAAAGGCAACCTTCTTTTCACCTTATAATCGGTGTTTTCTGAACCTACTAAATTACTCTTTAAATCAAGGTTTTTAGTATCTACTTTTAAGGTCATTCCTGAATAATCTATCAAAGCTGCTTCGTGAAAACTTAAATGTGTTCCATCTGCACCAACCATAGTAACTGGTGTGTTAACAGCATTTTCCGGAATATACGTTTGTGCTAAATTTTTGTGGTTTGCAAACTGTAAGGCATCAACCTCTGATAGCTTTGTAGTATTATACAAATGCTCATAAATATCCCAATCACCAGGAATCCAAAACGTTTTATAGTCTTCGGTTAAATTAAACTCTGTATGCTCATCTTTAATCAGTGCTTCTTTAAAATTAGCTTGTTCTGGGAATTCGTATCTGAATCCAATACCATCGTCATATACTTTAAAAACAAGGTTTAGTTTTCGTTTTAATTCTGATGTTTCTTGTAATTCAACTCTTAATTCATTGTAATGGTTTACTACATCTACTTGTTCTCCCCAAGACATTTGCCAAGTCTCATTGAACGTGCTTGTTGTTGTATTTACAATATTGAAATTATCCTTTAAAGCTTTAGCATTTGTAAACTCAAACCCTAAGTAAGAGCTATCTACTACGATTTTGTTATTGAACATTACTGTGTAAAACGGTTGTCCCTGAGCATTAAGGTTGAAGTTTACTTTCACTTCACTATTTGGCGAAGTCACTTCAGTAATATGTTTTTCCTTTTGATTACATGAAAAGAAAAGGACTGTAAGGATTAATGGGATAAGATTGAATTTCATTAAGATTGATTTATTGTCTTTCGATTAAAATGATATTAGTATTCGAATTTATGATAATTTTTCCATTTTCTACAGTGGCTTTAACACCAGAATATGCATCTTGAAGTTTATCTCCTTCTTCAAAAATTTTAGAAACATCGATAACTTTTTCGCCTTTTGGTAAGTCTAAACCAACAATTACCAAATCTTTAAAGTCTCCTTGCTGATAGCTTCTGTAAAATAAATAAGGTTCTCGGGTTATCATTTGATGGTTACCAGCGCCTACAGCAGGATGATTTGCTCTAAACTGTCCTAGCTTTTGCCAATGAGTTAGTACTGCTTTTGTTTTTGGGTCTGAATTTAAAGCTTCCCAATTCATAAATGAACGTAAGGTAGCGTCGCCTTCAGTGCCTTCTATAACTAATAATCTTGCAGATTCATCACCATAATAAACTTGTGACGTTCCTGGAGATAGTAACAATCTATTTGCGGTTTCGTATGGTTTTTCTCTTTTAGCATCAAACGGACTACCATCGTCGTGAGAACTTAAATAATTCAATGTTCCAAAACCTTTTAATGGACCTTTTAAACTATCGTTATATTTTTTAAAAGCGTCTTCATAACTCAACTCTTTTGAGTTCCATTTGAATTCAAAATTGATTAAGCTTTGAAAACTTGGTGGATTAAAATAGTTCACCTTTCTATCGCCATAATCATAAAATTGTCCTCCACTAATTCCATAATTATACACTTCTCCAACCAAATAGAAGTCGTTACCGTCTAAAACCTTATCTGGTTTATTCTTCTTATAAGTTTCAAATGCATAATCACATTCTTTCTTAAATTCTTGCCATACATATTCTTCTGTATGTTTTACGGTATCTACACGGTAACCATCAATACCAAAATCGGTAATGTAATCCGTTAACCATTTCATTATATAGAAACGTGGAGCTCTTGGGTGACCTGTACGTTCAAAAAAGGCATCGAGCTCTTTTACTTCTTGGTCGTAACGACCTTCTGCTTTCCATTTTTCTACTAATTGTGGTGGTAATGCTACATTCTCATTGCTTTCAGTTCTGATATCTGGAAGATTAGCTACCAATGTACAACTGATGGTGTTATCATAACTATCGTAAGTACATTGTTTATCTGTTCTTACCCATTCTTCTGGCCAAACTGGGTCTTTTTCTGTTACAGGACCTGTATGATTGATTACTGCATCTAATACTACACGAATGTCTTTGGCGTGTGCTTCCTTTACCAGTTCTTTCAAATCCTCTTCAGTCCCAAAATTTGGATCAATTTTAGTCCAGTCTTTTGCCCAATAACCGTGAAAACCATAAGTAACACCTGTACCCTCGTCTGTTCCTCCGTGGATTTGCTCTACAATTGGTGTCATCCAAATCGCATTGATACCCAAATCGGTAAAATAGCCTTCCTTGATTTTTTGAGTGATGCCTTTGATGTCGCCTCCTTCAAAACCACGCAATTTCCCTGTTGCTCTCGTCCTGTCAAAGTTGACATCATTTGAAGTATCGCCATTATTGAATCGGTCTGTCAATAAAAAATATAAGTTAGCACCTTCCCAGACAAATGGTGTTTCTGGCTTTGGTGCTTGTTGTTTTGTTTCTTGATTGCAAGACATTGCTAACGTAATGGTAAGTATTGCTAGAGTTAGTTTTTTCATTGGTGTTTATTTTCTGCGTAACTAGAATTTAAATTATTCGTTGATTTTTAGAATGAAAGATTCCAGAGGTTTTATATCTATCCTCACTTTTGCTCTACTGTTTTCAACTTTTAAGGTTGACGTATAATTCTTGTACAACTGATCTTCCACTTGATAATCTCCATCTTTCAAACCTAATTTTGAAACCAAATCTTCTGGCAATTGCAATTCAAAACCATAAGTATTTTCGGCATTAAAGTTTGAAATGATAATTAGCTTTTCATCATCACTCCAACGTGAAAAACTTAAGACTTTATCGTTATACCATTCTGTATGTTGTTGATTGTAATGTTGCAAATCTTGATAGTCTCCCATTAAAGCATCACTATTAATCGTGAAGTTTAATAAGCGCTTATAAAAATCTCTCAATGTTTTTTCGTCTTCGGTAGATTGGCCTCCATCAAACTGTTTGTTGTTTACCCAACGTACAACACTCGGCACACTTCCATAATCAAAAATTGAGGTTCGTGTTGGGTCGCCAAAACCTAAATCTTCTTCGGCTTTTTCGCCAAATTCCTGACCAAAATATACCATTGTTGGCGATGTACTAATAGTTGCAGAAACCACCATTGCAGGCTTTCCCTTTTCAGCGTTGCCAGCAAAATCTGGACTTGCAATACGTTGCTCATCGTGATTTTCTAAAAAGTGAAGCATATGGTGCTCAATATCTTTTAAATCCTCTTGAATTGGTGGAATATTGTATGTACTTCCGTGACCTTGCATTACGTGTTTTAAGGTGTCATACAATTGCACCTTATCGTACAGATAATCCATTTTTCCTTTTTTGATGTAATCTCTATACAGATGTGGTTGGTAAACCTCAGCGAGTAAAAAGGCATCTGGATTCTGCATTTTGATGTGCGAATTCATATAACTCCAAAATTCCACAGGCACCATTTCTGCCATATCAAAACGGAAACCATCCACGCTTTTGGCTGTCCAATATAAGGCGATATCTTTAAACTTTATCCAAGAACTTGGTACGGTTTTGTCCTTCCAGAAGTTATAATGTGCTTTGTAATCTTCATTATCGAAACCTTCAGGAAGTTCGTCAAAATCTTTTTTGCCTTCTGGATTGATTCCATAGTTAACTTTTACGGTTTCGTACCAATCGTGCATTTTAGGTTGCGACGCTCTTGAACCGTTACCTGTCCATTTTGCAGGAATTTCTTCAAACTTACTATCTGCTTTTGGATGGTTTTCGCCACCTAAAGGTTGGTAACCGTTTTCCCAATTTGGTACTTTAAATGGTTCTCCTGGATTATAATAAAAGTTGTTATTGACTACGTAAGTCACGGTTTTATCATCTTCTGCACCAAAATCCGTTGTGCCTTCAGGATTAGTTAGACTCTGATAATTACGAGCCACGTGGTTTGGCACAATATCTATTAAAACCTTTAACCCTGCATTGTGTGAACGCTCAATTAAGGCTTCAAACTCTTGTAATCTATTCTCAACATTTTCGGCTAAATCTGGATTAACATTATAGTAATCCTTTACGGCATAAGGCGAACCTGCACGACCTTTTACAATATCTGGATCGTCGTTAGAAATCCCGAATTCAGTATAATCAGTAATCACATCATGATGTGGCACACCTGTGTACCAAATATGTGTGACTCCGAGATCTTTAATTTCAGTAAGTGCTTTGTCCGTGAAGTCGTTGAATTTACCAACACCATTTTCTTCTAAAGTTCCCCAAGGTTTGTTATTGGTATTGGTATTTCCGAACAGACGCGTAAAGACTTGATATACGACTTCTTTCTTTTTCATTTTTTGCTTTGTTGCATTTGCTTTCAATTCACTATTATTTGGTGTCGTGTTGTTTTCATTTTTACAACTGAACATCACTGAAGCGATTAAAATTAGAGCAACTATATAGTTTGAACGCATATTATTTGTTAAGCTTTATTTTAATTTCTTTTTTGGCTGAAGTATCCCAAGTCACATCAAGTCTTAAGGTTTTATTATTGATATTGTAATCAACTTCAACTTTTTGACTTCCTATTTTTATTGTTTTTGGTGTTTTAGAAATGTTATGAACAACAAGCTCGATTTCTTTTATTTCACTTGAAAAATGCTTGCCTATTTCTGCATTAAACTCAAATTCTAAATAGCGTTGATTGCTTTCAGATTTGAATTCGAGAATTTCGTAGTTTCCATTTTCAAAAGCATTAATAGTTGAACCATTGTCATTATACATTTGATAATCACTATTTCCTACTTCTTTATCAAAATAATAATGAAGTTCTAATACCGAACCATTGTAGGTTTTTGTTGATTGCATTGGTTTTGCCATAGGAATAAAACTTCCACCTCTCACAAATGTTGGTATGCTATTCTCTTTTATTTCGTAATTAATTGGATGACCTCCTTTGTATAATTCATCGGAATAAAAATCAAACCAATTAGATGTTTTTGGAAAATAAACCGATGCCGTTTTTTGTCCAGCCTCAAGAATTGGCGCAACTAGAATATTGTCTCCCCATAAATACGTTTTTGAATAATTATAAAGCTCTGAATTAGCGGCTTCTTCAAAAAACAATGGTCGCATTAATGGTGCTCCTGTTTGGTTGTTTTCAAACATAAGGTTGTAGTTATAAGGCAACAACCTGTAGCGTAATTCTATAGCTTGTTTTGCCAAGGCTTTGGCTTTCTCACTTCTAAAAACCGGTTCACTTGGCACATCCTCTTGCGCATGAGGTCTATAAATTGGTTGAAAAACGCCATACTGAAGCCAACGCACATACAATTCGTCATCAAGATTTGCTCCTGCAAAACCACCAAGATCACTATGCATATAGGCTAAACCTTGCATTCCCATTTGCAATGCAATTTCTGGCTGACTTTGTAATCCGCCCCAAGTTCTGTTGACGTCTCCAGACCAAGGTACTAAACCGTAACGTTGCGAACCTGAATAACCAGCACGCATTAAAATAAATGGTCGTTGATTTGGTAAAGCTTCATGAAAAGCATCTTGAACCAATTTTGCCCAATCGTGACCAAAAGTATTATGAACTTCATCAGCTGTTCCTGTTGCATGAATTACACTAGAAGGATGTACTTCAGGCTCTCCTAAATCTCCCCAAACTCCTGTAACTCCAAGATTCAACAAGTCTTTATTTATGCCTTTAAACCAATTGTAACCAGACTTACTATACACATCTACCAAGCCTGTGTTTCCGAAGAAAAAATCATAGGTTGCTGGATTGCCCAAGCTATCTTTTGCTAAAGCGTTGTTGGTAACTGCTTCGTTCCAACGGTTAGATGTTGTTAATATAAAAGGTTCTGTAATGAGAATTGTTTCTACATTTTTGCCCTGTAATTCCTTTATCATTTGTTTTGGATTTGGGAACGAATCTCTATGAAATTCTAAATTACCCATGGTTCCTCTAACCTCTTCTCCAAACCAATATAAATCCAGAATCACTGCGTCAACAGGAATATGTTCTTCTCTAAAAGCATCAATGGTTTTTAATGTTTCTTTTTGAGAATGATAACCAAATCTGCTTGAAAAATTTCCTAAAGCCCAACGAGGCAACATAGGTTGTTTTCCTGTTAAATCAGTGTAATTATCTATGACATCATACCAAGAATCTCCAACAATGACCTGATACGTTTTACGACCAGAAATGGTTTCGTAAGTCAGCGTATTGTCGCCTTTGCTATCTAAATCTAAATATCCTATTGGAGCATTGTCAAAATGTACCATATACTGTTTTGACGACATCACAATTGGCAAGGTAAAATTCATTAACTCACTTGTAGTTTCATAGCCATAATGCGCTTTATTATAAAGCTGCAAACGATGACCACGACGATTCATTCCTAAAGCTCTAGCTCCAGCTCCATACAACACTTCATCAGGTGTTAAACTAAATTGAATGGTCTCAAAAGCATCATTTTTTTGGTAGCCATTTTTTTCTGAAATGACTTCTTTTCCGTCTTTCCAATATGAAATATTGAAAGGCGATTTGGTTATAAGAACCGATAAATCTTTAGATTTTAACGTCACTTCTGAATTGGTTTCAGAAAATTGAATATCAGAAAACCCTTTGTTTAAAACCACTGCGTGAGATGGTTTTGCACTTGCAGTTTCACCTTTTGGCAGAAAGGTGGTTTCTGCAATTTTAGATGTAAAGAATTGAATGTTATATGAACCATCAGATACTTTTACGTTTAGCTCATTATTATTAAAAGAAGCATTAACAAACTCACGCGTTTTTATAGCATCTTGAAACAACCACGTAATAGCTTCTTCAAAATTTTCTCGCCATAATGTTTCGTTGTGTTTTCCGTCAGGAACAACTTTTGACCTTATGTTTTCAGTAGAAAAACCATTGTTTTTTAAAACAGAAATCATTTGATTCATGTCTTTAACAGTCTGACTTATCTCATCAAAACCTGCTTTTTCACCTTCTTTTCCACCTGCAAGGAAATACATTTTTGTATCGTTTAGATTTGCATGCGATTTTGTGTAATTTTCAATTTCTGGTGCAAACCAAAATGCTGGTGAATACACACCTATTTTTCCGAATACGTTAGGATATTTTAAGGCTGCATAATGCGAAATTAAACCTCCCATTGAACTCCCAAAAATGGCTGTGTGCTTTTTATCTTTTAAGGTGTTGTAATTAGCATCAATGTATGGTTTTAGTGTATTGACGATAAACTCTAAATAGGCATCGCCTTCGCCTCCGCCATATTTTTCATTTTTGAAAGGTGAATACTCATCCAGACGCTTATTAGCGCCATTATCAATACCAACAACTATAAGCTTTAAATTTTTATTTCGGAATAGTTTATCTAGTGTTTCATCAACACTCCATTCATTTGAATATGAAGATGTTTTTTTATCAAATAAATTTTGTCCGTCGTGCATATACACAACAGGATACGATTGATTTGAGGTCTTATAATCTGCTGGCAAATACAACCAAACACGTCGTTTGCGGTTGAGTTGTGGTATGTTGAACGTATCTGATAGAACTGTAACCTGCTTTGTTACTGTTGAGGCATTTTCAACATCAAATAAATTGTCCCAACCTACTATCTTTAGTTTTAAAGTATCTGGTTTACTACCAAATGTGTAGCTACGATTTTCAATAGCAAAACCTTTATTATCACACTCAACAGAACTCCAAGTACCTTGCGTAAACTTGAAATTAATAGCGCCTTCGCTTTGAGGTAATGTGATGGTATAACGACCATCTTGTAACTCTAATTGATAGGCTTTTTGTCCTCCAGACCAACCTTCAAAATCACCTGAAATAAAAATCGAAGCATTTTCTGGTGTTTCCTTTGGCACTTGCTCTACAACAATAGTAACTTGAGCAAACGTTGTTTGGAATAAAAGAAGACATAAGATGTAGGTTAGTTGTTTCATTTAAGTTTTGTTGTTAATACTATGGCTCCTTTTTCTTTTAAAACAATGCTATCTTTCCAAATTACAGTTTCTCCTGTAAATACATTTTTTAATGTTTTTCCTGTTAAACCTAATTCTTCAAATCGGTTTGTGTTCAAATTAAAAGCGTCTTCATTTTTATTCAGAATATGAACAACTGTTTCGTCATCATTAAATCTTGCTAGAACATAGGTGTTATCTTCTGGTGCAAAGTGCATGGTTTTTCCGCTATGAATGGCTTTAGAGTTTTTTCTAAAATTCATCAATTTAGACACATAACTTTGCATATCTTTTTTAGTTTCTTCCAGATTGTCACCTGTAAATGCATTTACAGCATCACCTTCCCAACCACCAGGAAAATCAGTACGAATTAATCCGTGATCACCTGGTTTATCAAAATCATTCATTAAGATTTCTGTACCATAATACATTTGAAACGTACGCGGTAATACTGCCAAATAGCTCAACGCCATTTTCGTATTGGTAATATCACCTTGTAATTGCGTAAAAATACGACTCATATCGTGGTTGTCTGGAAACACTAAAATGTCTTCAGGTCTTGTATAATGAAAATCATTAGCCAATGCTGTGTATATTTCTTTAAGACCAGTTCCCCAAGTTTCTTCGTTTTTTAATCCAGAAACTATTTTTTCTTGCATAGCAAAATCCATTGTTGAGCGTAAGTTAGAGTCATAACCATCTGCATTTTGATGACCATCTTGCCAATATCCAATTAACAACGGATTGCTTGACCATTCTTCACCTACAATATTAAAATTTGGATATTCTGCCATTATAGCTCCAGCCCAATCGCTCATAAAATCTTTGTCAGGATATGGATAAGTATCTTGACGAATACCACCAAGACCTAGTGTTTCTATCCACCAAATACTATTTTGAATAAGATACTTTGCCATAAACGGATTACGTTGATTAAGATCTGGCATTGCTTGCACAAACCAACCATCGCTCATTTCTTGTTTATCAATTTTTGAAGCATAGCTATCTTGGTTTACCGTTCTTCTGTGTGATGAACGTTTTACAATCTCATTGTTCCAATTGGCTTTATTTGCTTCGTAATGCGCTTGGTAATTTACCCAATCACTAAATGGCAAGTCTTTCATCCACCAATGTTCCAAACCGCAATGGTTTGCGACTTGGTCCATAATTAGCTTCATATTATTTTTTCGTAATTCGTCAGCTAATTTTCTGTAGTCTTCGGTTGTACCAAATCTTGGATCTACTTGGTAATAATCAGTAATGGCATAACCATGATACGATGCATGATGCATATCGTTAGTTAGCACAGGACAAGGCCAAACAGCAGTAAAACCTAAATCTTTAATATAGTTAACATGTTCAGTAATTCCTTGAAGATCGCCACCATGACGTGCATAATCATTGGTTCTATCTATGTGCTTTTCGTTTAAATTATCAAACGTATCATTGTTTGGATTCGCGTTTGCAAAACGATCTGGTGTGATTAGATAAATAGCGTCTGAACTATTAAACCCTACAAAATCTTCAGCTGATTTTTCTCTAGCTTTAAGCTCATAAGTTGTTACGAGTTCTTCGTTGTCATCATTTTTAAATATGATATTGAAAGTTCCTGCTTTGGTACTGTTTGAAATGATGACATCTATAAACAGGTAGTTATTGCTTTTTTCTGCTTTACTTACATGTGCAATAGTTACTCCAGGATATTCAATACTAGGTTGGTAACTCCCAATATTTTGGTGATGTACTAATAACTGCAAGCTATCATTTTTAAAACCAGTCCACCAATTAGGTGGTTCTACGCGATCAATATCGTTTTTATCAATCAACGCTTTAGGTTGACTGCTGGCTATTGATGTAGAAGTTTGCTCTTTACAAGACACACTTAAAACCAATAGAAGCATTAAAAATATAGGTGTGTACGTTTTCATGTTAAATAGTTTTAAGTGTGCTTTTACTCATTAAACAGTAACCAAGCTATTAGCTTCAATCGTTACTTTTTTATCGTTTACCAAGATGTCTAAACTTTCGCCACCTTCTAGTTCGAAGTTGGTTTTACCTTGGTTAACATTCACTTTTATGATTTGATTTCTAAAGTTGATTTTAAACGAATAACCATCCCATTCTTTTGGAATTTTAGGTGAAAAAGACAAGGTATTATCTTTTACACGCATTCCGCCAAAACCTTCAACAATACTCATCCAAGTTCCTGCCATAGATGTAATATGTAGGCCTTCGTGAACTTCTTTATTATAATCATCTAAATCTAATCGCGATGTTCTTAAATAAAACGTATAAGCTTGTTCCATACGATCTATTTTTGCCGCTTGAATACTATGAACACAAGGTGACAATGAACTTTCGTGAACAGTATATGGCTCGTAAAAATCGAAATGACGCTCTAACTCTTCAGTAGAAAAATGATCTTCGAAGAAATAGAAACCTTGTAATGTATCGGCTTGTTTTATGTAAGGCGAACGCAAAATGCGATCCCAAGACCAATATTGGTTTATAGGTCGTTGACTAGCATCTAGCTCATCAACTTTTATTAATTCTTTATCTAAAAACCCGTCTTGCTGTAAGTACACATTATGCTCTTCAGAATATGGGAAATACATCGCATCTGCAACCGATTTCCATTGTGCTATTTCAGCTTTAGACAGCTTAACTTTATTCATTATTCTAGTAAAGTCTGTATCGTATTCTGCTTCAACTTTACTAATATTTTCAATAGCATAATCTATACACCATTTAGCTATATAGTTAGTATACCAGTTGTTGTTTACGTTATTTTCGTACTCATTTGGTCCTGTAACACCTAAAATAACATACTTGTTTTTTGCTGTTGAAAACGTAGCGCGTTGGTGCCAAAAACGTGCAATACCAATAAGTACTTCCAAGCCTTTTTCAGGTATATAACTGTAATCGTTTGTAAACCTGTGGTAGTTATAAATAGCAAAAGCAATAGCACCATTACGATGAATTTCTTCAAAAGTAATTTCCCATTCGTTATGACATTCTTCTCCATTCATAGTTACCATTGGATACAATGCTGCGCCATTAGTAAAGCCTAATTTTTCAGCATTCTCAATAGCTTTTTGCAGATGATTATATCTGTACTCCAATAAGCTTCTTGCTACTTTTTGGTCTTTTGTAGCCATGTAAAACGGAATGCAATATGCTTCGGTATCCCAATAGGTACTTCCACCATATTTTTCGCCTGTAAATCCTTTTGGACCAATATTTAATCTAGAATCTTTTCCTAAATACGTCTGATTTAAATGAAAGATATTAAAACGAATACCTTGTTGCGCTTTTACATCACCACTAATGGTAATATCTGCCATATCCCAAATGTTTGCCCAAGCTTGTTTTTGTTGCTCTAGCAAAGTATCAAAACCAAGTTGTGTAGCTGTTGACAACACTGATTTTGCTGCAGTTACCAATGCGTTTTTGTCATGGTTTCTATCTACAGTGTAACCTCCAAATTTATGAATGGCATATGTTTCACCTTGCTTGACGTTTTGCTTATAGCTGTAAGATACTAATGTTGCATCTGCACTAACGTTTGGCTCGATTAATACCGACTTACCATTGATAAAAACCTTTGATTCCATGAACGTGCATGTGTAAAAATCGGTTTTCATGGTTTTAGCCTGAATAAACGCTTGGTTATTATCGTGACTTACTTGAGTAGTGTCCCAAAACTTATCGTCCCAGTTGGTATCTTCGTTTGTAATTCCTGAATCTATATAAGGTTGAAATACAATTTCAGCATCACTATTTAATGGTGTTACTTGATAATTGATTACTCCCATTTCGTCTTGGTTAAGACTTAAAAAACGTTTTGCGTTAACCTCTACTTCTATACCATTTTGAAGTGTTGCCTTAAAAGTTCTAGACAACCAACCTTCTTTCATATTAAGTTCTCGTCTAAAATCTTGAACCGTTTTGCACTTGTTTAGGTCTAACTGTTCGCCATTTATTGCTACATTAATACCAATCCAGTTTGGCGCATTAAGTACTTTTGCAAAATATTCTGGGTAGCCGTTTTTCCACCAACCAACACGTGTTTTATCAGGATAATATACACCTGCTATGTAGCTTCCTTGAAAGGTTTTTCCTGAATATTGTTCTTCAAAATTAGCGCGTTGTCCCATGGCTCCGTTGCCAATACTAAACAAACTTTCTGATGATTCTACGCGCTCTGCATGAAACCCTTCTTCTATGATTGACCAATTATCTGGTTTAATATAATCTTGGTTCATAATTTTAATATATTGTCTTGTTATCGCTACAACGACAACTTATTTCTTTATTAATTCTTCTATAAATTCTATACTTATTTCAGTGAAATCTTTAAACACATAATCTGCTTCAGATAACACTGTTTTGTCACCTATACCAATTGAAATCATATTGGCATTATTTGCTGCTTGAACACCTGCTACAGAATCTTCAAACACAATGCAATTTTCAGGTTTTTGGTTAAGTGCTTTTGCACCTATAAGGAATACTTCTGGATCTGGTTTTGCCTTACTTACATCGTTACCATCTACAATGGCCTGAAAGTTTGAAATAAGATTTACTTTTTGAAGTATTTTTCTAGCGTTTTTACTTGCCGACCCTAAAGCTACGCCTTGATTATTTTCTTTAAGATGATTTAAAATTTTTGGCACATCTGGAAGAATTTCGCTTTCTCCCATTTTATCTATGTAGCTTAAATAATCATCATTCTTTTTTGCCATTAATGCCATAAACTCATCTTCTGAAATTGTTTTATTTCCCCAAGACAAGATTTTTTCTAAAGATTTTACACGACTTACACCTTTTAGTTGTTCGTTTTGTGTTTCAGTAAAATCAACATCAATACTATTGGCTAATTTTTTCCATGCTAAAAAATGGTATTTTGCAGTATCTACAATAACACCATCTAGGTCAAATATGAATCCTTTTGTATTCATTTTAATTTATTTCGTTTTCTGGTTGATATGAAATTGCGTCTTTATTCACAATAAACAGGTTGCAAAGTGCTGCTAGAATTAAACTAATACCAGCAACAGTCATAGCATTAATAGCATCTTCACCTAAAAGACTAGACACATAATTAATACCACCAAGTGCTGCTATAATTTGAGGTATTACAATAAACATATTGAAGATACCCATAATAACTCCCATCTTTTTAGGATCTACTGAACTCGATAACATTGCATACGGCATTGAAAGGATACTTCCCCATGCAATTCCTATTAAAATAAAACAGTACTTTAAGGTTTCTGGTGTTGCATAGTACATAGACATAAACCCAACGCCTCCTAGTATAAGAGAACCCATGTGAACAAATTTTCTGTTTATACGTTTTTTAGATGTATACAATGCTAGTAATAATGCAAATGCCATAGATGACAGCCCATAAACACCCATTGCAGAACCTACCAAGTTAGATGATTTCTGAAATGCTGTATTTGCCGTATCAAAAGCTTCGGCTTGTGATGCATTAGTTAAATCAAATGCTGCTTCTATTGGTGCAGGTGTTTGAAACACATGCTCTGTAAGCGCAGGATTTGCCATACTCCACATAGTAAAAAACGCAAACCAACTAAAGAACTGTATAAGTCCTAGTTTTTTCATTGTTAGTGGCATTTTGCCTATATTTTCTAAAATATCAGGAATAAAGCGGTTTTTCTTTTTTCGTTCACGCTCAAATTCCTCCATATCTTCAGGAGGATATTCGGATGTGGTAAATACGGTATATAGTATGCTTATTAAAAACACAACAGCACCAATACCAAAGGCTACTTTTACTGACATTGGCACAACACCTTTTGGCGCTGCATCGCTAACACCTAGCTGCGATACCATCCAAGGCAAATTACTTGCTATCCAAGTACCAATACCAATAATAAGTGTTTGCACAACAAATCCATATGAACGTTGCGAATTGGGTAGCTTATCTGCTACTAAAGCCCTGAAAGGCTCCATTGAAATATTGATAGAAGCATCAAGAATCCATAAAAACCCTGCAGCCATCCACAAAACTGAAGAATGTGGTACTAAAAACAGCGCAAGCGAGCTTAAAATAGCTCCGATTAAAAAATATGGACGACGTCTTCCCCAGCGTGGGTGCCAAGTTTTATCGCTTAAATAACCAATGATGGGTTGCACTAGTAATCCTGTTAAAGGAGCTGCAATCCATAACAATGGAATAGCATCTTTATCAGCACCAAGTGTTTGAAATATTCGAGACATGAAGCCTCCTTGTAACGCAAAACCAAATTGAATTCCTAGGAAACCGAAACTCATATTCCAGATTTCCCAAAAACTTAAGGAACGCTTTTTCATTAATAGTATAATTTAGATTAATACTATTTTGATAAGCATATACTCATCAAAACTTATGGTGAGAAGTGAAAATATAAGTTTTGATTTCTGGCGGTAAAGATATAAAAGTTTTTAAATACGCAATGTTAAATTTCTATTTGGTAGATTCTCTTTCAATTAATTCGGTCTCAATTACAACTGTTTGGTAGTTTTCTTCATCGTCTTCATTTTCTAATTTGTCTATCAATAATTCAGCTGCTTGTTCGCCCATAGTTTGCGCATGTTGACTTACCGTTGTTAAACTTGGAGTTGCGTGTTTTGATAAAACTCCGTCAGTAAATCCTATAAACTGTATATCCTCAGGTATTTTTTTCTTTAGCTTTCTGGCTATTTTCATTGCTGTTAAAGCATAAAGTTCATTTACAGCAAAAACACCATCTATCTTTTTATTCTCTTTAAAAAGTTGTTCTATTTCGGCTTCTAGATCTTCTAAATGATCTTCTGAGTCTAATTCTTCTACAATTTTTAAAATCAAGTCTGATTGTGGCTCAATACCATGGTCCTCTAAAGCTTCTAAATAACCTTGAGTTCTAAGTTTACCTACACTCACATAGTCTTTAGTAGTAATGATTGCTATGTTTTTACAACCATTTTCAATAAGTTTATTAACTGCTTTTTTAGAGCCTTTTAAATCGTCTACAATAACTTTATCACAATTAACCTCGTTTACAACCCTATCAAACATCACAATTGGCATTCCTTGATTTATGGTTTCGTAAAAATGATGATAATCTTGTTGTGCTAATGTATCTTTGGAAATAGAGAGTACAAATCCATCTATACTACCATTGGCAAGCATTTCCATATTGATAACTTCTTTATTAAAAGACTCATTAGAAAGCCCAATAATAACATTATAACCTCTTCTATTGGCTACTAACTCGATACCTCTTATCACTTTAGCAAAGAAATAATGTACTATCTCTGGAATTATAATTCCAATAGTTTTAGTTTTTCGGTTTTTTAAGCTTAAAGCAATATTGTTTGGACGATAATTATAGAGTTTCGCAAAAGCCTGAACTTTTTGCTTAGTATCATCACTAATTTCTGCACTATTTCTTAACGCTTTTGAAACCGTAGAAATTGACACATCTAACTCTCTTGCAATCTGTTTTAGGGTAATCTTTCTTTTCATATTTTTTTGTACCTTATAAAGGTAAAAATTGCTAAATAATTTTCAATAAACATCTTATTGTTAAAATAAGACTCATCTCAATTTTTTTGAAGATGACAATAAAGGTATTACTTTATTACATATTTAATAATTTTAAGCTGTTTTTTATTGTTTTCTCTCATTTTTAAAAAAGTTTTTAACACGAAAACGTTTTCGCAAGGTAATTAAAAGTACAACTCCAAGAAGATACACAAAATTTACATAGATTTAACATCGAGAAGTGAAAATATACATAGAAAATTAACAAACTAACATTAAAAGTATTGTATGAAAACAACGTTAAATTGCTTACTGTTTTTGTTCTTTATTATACCATCATTTTTGATGGCTCAAAATAGAGTTTCGGGTACAGTAACAGAACAATCCTCATCATTACCTTTACCAGGAGTAAATGTACTAGTAAAAGGTACAACTCAAGGTACAGCAACAGATTTTGATGGGAAATACCAAATTAACATTAATAATGGTGACATCTTAGTGTTTTCTTATCTTGGTTACATTACCCAAGAAATCACTTATACAGGACAATCAACAATTGATGTAAGCCTAGTTGAAGATGCTTCTCAATTAGACGAAGTAGTAGTAATTGGTTATGGAAGTGTAAAGAAAGAAGATCTTACAGGTGCTGCTGATTTAGTGACTTCTGAAGACTTTAACCAAGGGCCTATTGTTTCAGCTCAACAATTAATTTCAGGTAAAGTTGCTGGTGTATCAGTTACTTCTGGTAGTGGAGCACCTGGTGATGGTCAAGAAATTAGAATTAGAGGTAATGGTTCTTTATCATTAAATAACAACCCTTTAATTGTATTAGATGGAATTCCTCTAGACAGTGGTGGTGTAGGCGGTTCAAGAAACCCTCTTAACCTAGTAAACCCTAATGATATTGAAAGCATGGTAGTACTTAAAGATGCTTCGGCAACCGCAATTTACGGTTCAAGAGCTGCTAATGGTATTATTATGATAACAACTAAAAAAGGAAAGAACAACGAATTTAAATTTAATGTTACTTCATCTACAACAGTACACACATCTGTTGATAGAGTTGATGTCTTATCGGCTGACCAATTTAGAGAAGTTGTAACAACTCATCCTAATGCTAATGCAAACACGTTGGCTTTATTAGGCAATGCTAACACAGATTGGCAAGAAGAAATTTATGCTACTGGTTTTGGTCAAGACCATACTTTTAGTGCTTTGGGTAGCGCTTTTGGTGTTCCTATGAGAGCTTCGTTAGGATATTCTGATCATGATGGAATTCTTAAACGTGATAATTTTAAAAGAACAACTGCCTCGTTAAATTTAACTCCAACTTTTTTAGAAGATCATATAAAATTAGAATTAAATGCAAGAGGTAATTATACCGAAAACTTATTTGGTAACAGAGGAGCAATAGGTTCAGCTAGTACTTATGCGCCAACTCAACCTGTTTACGACCCTAACTCTCAATTTGGAGGTTACTTTTCTTGGATTGATTCTGCTACAGGGTTTCAACCAAGTTTAGCAGGAACAAACCCAGTTGCTCTTTTAAATTTAGTTGATGACGAAGCTGAAGTAAGACGATTTGTAGGAAATGCTAAAGTTGATTACAAATTACATTTTTTACCAGACCTTACTGCTACTGTAAACGTTGGTATCGACAAATCTAATAGTCATGGTCGTATCATAACTTCTGAGCTTATCCCTACCGCTGATCAAACATGGAACGGTTCAAGAAGCACATATAATAATGAATCAACTAATAAGTTATTTGATGCTTATTTAACGTATAATAAAACTTTAAATGACGTTCACAACTTAAATGCTGTAGCAGGTTACTCTTATCAATCGTTTGAATATGATAATTACAGCTATAATAGTGAAGACGAAGAAGATGGTAACGATTTTGAATTCTACGACAGTTCTAAAAATGTATTACTTTCTTATTTTGGGCGTTTAAACTATGATTTTGATGGTAAGTACCTTGTAACTGCAACCTTAAGAGCTGATGCTTCTTCTAAATTAAATCCTGATGATCGTTGGGGATATTTCCCTTCTGTAGCATTAGCTTGGAATATTCATAAAGAGGATTTCATAAACTCTAATGGTTTTTTAAATGAACTTAAACTTAGAGCAGGTTATGGTGAAGTTGGAAACGTAAACGGTTTAGGTGACTATGGCTTTTTAACTAGATATACTGTAAGTCAATCATCTGCAAACTATCAATTTGGAAACTCATTTTACCAAACTTACAGACCTGACCCAATCAATGAAGACCTTAGATGGGAAATTGGTAATACTTTAAATATTGGTTTAGACTATGCGTTATTAGACAATAGAATTTCAGGTTCTGTTAATGCATATCTTAAAAAGACTAAAGATTTAATTGCATTTGTTTCTATTGATCCATTTACAAACTTTGGAAGCAGCATTAACAAGAATATAGGTGATATGGAAAATAAAGGTATTGAATTCGCTTTAAACCTTACACCTATTAAAACTGACGATTTTGAATGGAACATTAACTACAATGTTGCCTTTAATGATAACGAGATTATTAGCTTACCTTCAGATATTGAAACTGGTGGAATTAGTGGTGGTGTTGGTAATAACGTACAACTTCACAGAGAAGGTGAATCTCCTTATAGTTTTTACGTATTCCAACAAGTATATGACACTGATGGAAACCCTATAGAAGGCGCTTTTGTAGATAGAAATGGTGATAATGTTATTAATGATGCTGATAAGTATTTATACAAAGATCCTTATGCAGATATCATTATGGGTCTTAACACTAACATAAGCTATAAAAATTGGGATTTAGCTGTAGTAACAAGAGCTAATATAGGTAACTATGCTTATAACAATGTAGCTTCTGGTAACTCATACCTTAATGGTGTTATCCCAACAACTAATAACTTCTTATGGAATATCCACTCAGATTATTTAAGTACTGGTTTTGAGAATCAATCAGATGAAAAAAACTTTTTAAGTAGCCACTGGATACAAGAAGCATCATTCTTTAAAATAGATAATATTACTTTAGGATATACCATAAACAATGCTATTAAAGATGCTAACATAAGACTTTATGGCTCTATGCAAAATGTTGCAACCATAACAGATTATGACGGTATAGATCCAGAAATAAATGGCGGTATAGATAACGGATTTTACCCTAGACCTCAATCATTTACATTTGGAGTTAATATAGATTTTTAAAAAAATTGACTTATGAAAAATATAATTAAACAACTAATTTGTATAGTAGCTATATCATCTGCCATGGTATCATGCCATGATGATTTAGACCAATTACCTACTGATCCAGATATCTTTTCTGAATTAGATGTATTCGCAAATGCTACTGAAGCTCAAAGTGCTCTAGCAAAACTTTATGCAAGTTTAGCACTTACTGGACAAGATGGTCCTGCTGGAAACCCTGATATCTCTGAAATTGATGAAGGTTTCTCTCAATATTCTAGAATGTTATTTAACCTAAATGAATTAACTACCGATCATGCTGTTGTAGGTTGGGGAGATCCAGGTTTACCTGATTTACATGGACAATACTGGTCTGCAAGTAACGATTTCACAGGTGCTATGTATTTACGTTTAGCACAAGAAGTGTCGTTTTGTAACTCATTTATTCAAAACGCAAGTAACTTAAGTGATGACGTAGTGCAAACCTATATTGCTGAAGCTAGATTTCTACGAGCTTTTGCTTATTATAACCTAGCCGATTTTTATGGTAATGTACCTGTTTTAACCGAAATTTCTACAACACTTCCTACTCAAAATACAAGAGAAGAAGTATTCAACTTTATTGAAGAAGAACTTCTTGCAATACAAGATCTTTTACCAGAATCTAACGAATATGGAAGAGTGGATAAAGTAGCTGCTTGGGCATTACTATCTAAGCTATACTTAAATGCTGAAGTTTGGACAGGAGTTCCTCGTTATAATGACTGTGTTACATTTTCAAACAACGTTATAAACTCTAGTTACACAATTAACATGAATGATGCCAATGGTAACGGAACAGCTTATGACGAATTATTCTTAGCTGACAATGATACTAATGGAGCTCAAAACGAATTCATTTTCACACTTAACTTTGACGGTCTACAATCGCAAACCTACGGAGGAACTACTTTCTTAGTTCATGCAGCAATTGGTGGTTCAATGGATCCTACAGCTTACGGTGTTAATGGTGGTTGGGGAGGCCTTCGAGTTACTAAAAACTTAGTTAATAAATTTGAGACTGGAGAGATTGATATCGACAACTTAAACGGCTCTTTAGGAGGAACATTATCTGATTGGGGACTTGTAGGTGATGCAACTGAAAATAGTTGGGATGGTCCAGACATGGAAATGTTTGAAACTGCAACTAATCAATATGCCCTTTATGCTAACTTAACTTCAGGTGAATTAAAATTCAGATTTAATGAAGATTGGGGTAATAACTATGGAGACACTGATACTGATGGCACTTTAGAGCCAGGTGGAGCAAACATACCTATAGCTGCTGATGGAACTTATCTTATAACAATGGATTTAGATGGTTTAACTTATTCTATTACCGAAATAGTTCCTTCTGGAGACATGAGAGGAATGTTCTATACTGATGGACAAGAGCTCGAAATTGAGAGCATCCCTCCTTTTAGCAATGGTTACGCAACTACTAAGTTTAAAAACATTGACTCAAGTGGAAGCCAAGGAAATGATAGTAGTGGTGAATTTGTTGATACAGATATACCTGTAATACGTCTGGCAGAAATCTACTTAAATTATGCTGAAGCAGTAATACGAAGAGATGGAGCAGCAGATCAGCAATCAGTTAATTTAATAAATGAATTAAGAGAACGTGCTTATGGTAACTCATCTGGAAATATTTCCATTGGTGATTTAGATGAAGATTTCATCCTTGATGAGCGCTCAAGAGAATTATACTGGGAAGGTCAAAGACGTACAGACTTGATTAGATACGACTATTTTACAACATCTGACTATTTATGGCCTTGGAAAGGGAATCAACCAAACGGAGTTTCTACAAGTTCATTTAGAAATGTATTCCCAATCCCAAGTAATACCATATTAACAAACCCTAACTTACAGCAAAACGAAGGTTACTAATTAAAAAATCTAAACAATGAAAAATATAAAAATTTTAGCATTATTGATTATAAGTATAATTGGCTTTAATGCTTGTGAAAGCGATGATAGCCTTACTTATATTGCACAACCAACAGGAGAGTTTACATTTTCTAACTCATTCTTGTCTGAATACACATTAACAACAGCTACATCTAGTAATCTAGGTGAAAGATTTACTTGGGATGATGCAAATTTTGACATTCCAACTAATGTTACTTACGAAATGCAAAAATCAATCACTGGAGATTTTACTGATATGGAAGTATTAGGTTCTACCAGTGCAAATGAATACACGTTAACTATTGGTGACTTATTAGGTTTTGCAAGTGAAGCAGGTTTAGATAATGACCCAAGCACTGAGAACCCTGACACAGGAACAGTTTCTTTTAGAGTTCGTGCTTTTATAGGAGCTGACTCTTCTGAAGAATTACTTACACCTTCTCAAGCATTAACACTTGTTTTACCTGAAGCAGCCAGTGGAGAACCTGTTTGCGAATTCGACCAACTTTGGGGTGTTGGAGCTGGACTACCAAGCGCTGGTTGGGGATGGACAACTCCTGAAAGCTTTAACTGTATTGGAGATGGTGTTTATGGTGCAAATGTAAACCTTCAAAACCTTGGTGGTGCTGAACCAAATAACAACTTTAGATTCTTTACTGTAGAAGGAGATTGGGCTTCTGGTAGAAACTATCCTTGGTTTATTGATGAAGGCTATACCATAGATGCTAACTTTGAAGATGCAATGGATGGTGATAACAACTTTGCTTTTGTTGGTACAACTGGCACTTACTATTTAGAAATTGATTCAGCTAACAAAACTATAACATTAGACGATCCACAACCATTAGGTGTATGTGAATTTGAAAGACTTTATGGTGTTGGAGCAGGATTACCAACTGCAGGTTGGGGATGGGCAACTCCTGTTAATGTACTTTGCTCAGGAGATGGTGTATATTCGGTTTCTGTAGAATTGCAAAACCTTGGTGGTGCTGAACCAAACAACAACTTTAGATTTTTTACTGTTGATGGCGATTGGGCTTCAGGCAGAAACTATCCTTGGTATGTAGATGCTGGTTACACTATCGATGCTAATTTAGTAGATGCAATGGATGGTGACAATAACTTTGCTTTTGTTGGTACATCTGGAACTTACACCTTAACCATCGATGATAACAATATGACCATTACTTTAGAATAAAAGTCATACCAAATTAATTAAAGATTTAGATAAAAGGTTGTGGCATTTACCATGACCTTTTATTTCTTAAAATTAATAAACCATGAAAAAAACTTTACTTTTCCTTTTCTTACTTGCTTTTACAAGTTTACATGCGCAACTTTCATGGCAAGGAGGAACTAACCCAGAAGAAAATGACTCTGCAACACTTTTGTTTGATAAAACAGGAACAGGATTAGAGTCTTATTCTGGAACTATTTATGCTCATACTGGTGTAACTTTAGATGATACTGATCAATGGCAGAATGTTATTGGTACTTGGGGAAGCAACAGTACACAACCAGCTTTAACTCTTGTTTCAGGAAATATCTACGAACTAGACCTAACACCAACAATAAGAGATTTTTACAATAACCCTACAGGTTCTATCACCTCAATTAATGTTGTTTTTAGAAGCGACGACGGATCTCAACAAACCGTTGATCTTGAAATTAATGTAGGTGCTTTTCAAGTAACCATGATTAATCCTGCGCCTAGTGCTAACGGTGTTGTTATAGTTGACAATGGTGGCGGCACACAAATTTTAGCTCAAAACAGTAATGGTCCTGCTAACTACGAATTATTTGCTAATGGTGTTAGCATACATACTCAAAACAATACAACATTTTACAACGGTTATTTTTTTTCTGGATTAACCGAAAATCAATATTGTGAATTGGTAGTTACTCAAGGTGCTGCAACTACTTCTCGTTCTTTTTTAATTCTAGTAAATAGCACTATCGAAGAAAGTATACCTTCAAACCTTGAAGACGGAATAAATTATAATGATAGTGACCCTACAACAGCTACATTAGTTATCGATGCACCTAATAAAGATTTTGTGTATGTCGCAGGAAGTTTTAATAATTGGGAGCCAACCTCTGCTCATGCAATGAAAAAAGACCCAAGCTCTAGTAAATTTTGGGTAGAATTAACTGGTTTAACTTCTGGCCAAATAGAAACTTATCAATACTGGGTTGGTAGCTTAAACCCTATTGCTGGTTCACCTAAATTAGTTAAAACAGCAGACCCTTATTCAACACTAGTACTGTCTCCTTTTGATGATCCATGGATTTCTGCTACTACATACCCTAACTTGCCTGCCTACCCTGAAGGTCAAGAGCGCGAAGTAACTGTTTTAGAAACTGGTCAAACACCTTATGCGTGGCAAGTAACTAACTTTCAAAAACCTAAAAAAGAAGATTTAATCATCTATGAGGTATTAGTACGCGATTTTGACCAAGACAGAAATTTTCAAGACTTAATTGACAAGGTCGATTATTTTAAAGACCTTAACGTTAACGCAATTCAATTAATGCCTGTAATGGAATTTGAAGGTAATGAAAGTTGGGGATACAATACTTCATTCCACATGGCTTTAGATAAATTTTATGGCACTGAAGAAAAGTTCAAGGAATTAGTAGATGTTTTCCATCAAAACGGAATTGCAGTAATTCTTGATATTGCTTTAAACCATGCATTTGGAAGAAACCCAATGGTACGTATGTGGATGGACGATCCTGATGGTGATGGTTGGGGAGAACCAAGTAGCGAAAACCCATATTTTAATCAAGTTGCAAAACATAGTTACAGCGTAGGTTCTGATTTTAATCATCAGCAAACAAGAACTCAATATTATGTTGAAAGGGTTGTAAAACATTGGATAGAAGAATTTAACATTGATGGTTTTCGCTGGGATTTAACAAAAGGATTTACACAAAACTGTGAAAATAACGAAGGTTGTACAAACACTTACCAACAAGATCGTGTAGATATTTTAAAGCAATATGCTGATTATTCTTGGAGTTTAGATGATACTCATTATGTAATTTTTGAACACTTAGGTCAAGATAACGAAGAACAAGAATGGGCTAATTACAGATTGAATGAAGATAAAGGTATTATGATGTGGGGAATTATGAACCATGATTACAACGAACTTACAATGGGCTATCCTGCAGATATTAACAGAATGGGTCACGTTGCAAGAGGTTTTAATGCTCCTAGAGTAGTTGGTTATGCTGAAAGTCATGATGAAGAACGCTTAATGTATAAAAACCTTCAATTTGGTAATAGTAGTGGAGGATATGATATTACAAATCTTAACACTGCACTTGAAAGAATGTCTGCTCTTGGAGCTGTTACACTTACTATTCCTGGTCCAAAAATGATTTGGCATTTTGGTGAATTAGGCATGGAAAACTCAATTTTCACCTGCAACAATGGCACAGTTAACGAACCAGGAGGTACTGATGGTGATTGCAAACTAGATACCAAACCACAACCTCAATGGGTTAATAACTGGATTGGTGACACTAACAGAAGTCAAATTTATAACGATTGGGCTAGGTTAAATGAATTAAAAATCAACGAAGATGTATTTGAAGGCAATTATTCAATAGATTCTGGAGATACGACACCTCGAATCTATATTTGGGATGATGCGCTTCCATCAACTAGTTTGAAAAACGTAGTTATATTAGCAAATTTTGATGTAACTGCTCAAAACATTGTTCCTGATTTTCCTTACACTGGGACTTGGTATGATTTAATGGATGATTCAGGCAGCACAACAATTACTGTTTCAAGTACTACTGCTACTATCAACATTCCTGCTGGAGAATTTAGAATTTATGGAAACCAAGCTTCAACTTTAAGCGTTGAAGATTTCTCATCACTATCAACTCTTAAAATGTTCCCAAATCCTACTTCAAACTCTTTCAAAACTAATAAAACACTTGATAAAGTTTTGATTTACAACACCACTGGTAAACTGATCTACACTTTTGATGGAGGATTCGAAAAAAATCACGAGTTTAATGTTTCTAATCTGTCTCAAGGATTGTATATGGTTAAATTAGAAAGTAATTCTAACACTACAACTAGAAAACTAATTATTAACTAACATCTATAACTCATGAAGAAACTTTATACTTTAGCTTTAAGCTTTTTATCATTTGGTTTGTTTGCTCAAACTACAGTTCAGTATCCTCAACAGGCAGAAAACTATAACGCGTTTTTTTCTGATAGTGGCGGACATTTTAACCAAAACTCTGATGAGTTTGGTATGTGGGCTAATGGTGGCGGAGCAAAACAATCAGTAGCTTGGAGATCATTTACTGAAACTGGTCTACCTGGAGGAACACCTTCTACAATGGCTGTTGGTGATAGCTTTACAATTACTGTTTCTGCTACCCAAGCGTCTTATGGACAAATTGGAGTTGCTCTACTATCGAATCCTTCAACATCATCTTGGGACGATAGAGTGAGTAACTATGCTGTTCAGGTAAACTTAAATGGAAACAGTGGAGCAAATGATCCATGGGAAGTTGTTTCAAATGGCGGTACAATAAACGCTTCTTCAATTGGAGGTTCTACAAATTATGCTGATTTTAAATTTCAGTTTACTTTAAATTCTGTCAATACTATGACAGTATCAATAAACGATGGTGCTGAAGTTTTTAATATCACATTAAATAATACTGATATTACTGGTTATTCTGTTTATTTTGCTGATGACTGGAATGGAGCCGCAAATGCCAATATTTACTGGAAACCTGTTACTGAGTACACTTATGCTTCAACCTTAAGTATAAATGATGTAAATGTTTTTCCTATTAAATTACACCCAAACCCAGTTAATGATTCTTTCAAAACTAATAAATCATTAAATGGACTTCATATCTATGATATTACTGGAAAACTAGTAAAATCATTTACTGGTGAGTTTACTAAAAATGACAGCTATGATATTTCGAGTTTAACTCAAGGTATGTATTTAGTAAAAATAGAAAACGAAAACAGTGAGTCCATTACATCAAAACTTGTAAAACTTTAATTGATATAATAGTAATTTGAATTAGCCTTAAAAGCTTTCCATTAAACTTGGAAAGCTTTTTATTTTTATGCTAAAAATGTTTTGCAGTATATAAATTATCTGCCAAATGTTTAAGTGTTTGAGCAGCGGTTTCTGGTGTAATGTCGCGTTGTGCCATACCAAACATTTCATAACCTACCATAAACTTTTTTACGGTTGCGCTTCGTAATAAAGGTGGATAAAAACTCATGTGCCAATGCCAATGCTCATTATTTTCATTGTTAGTTGGTGCTTGGTGTATTCCGCTTGAATATGGAAACGAGGTATTAAACAGTTTATCATAAATTTTGGTCAATACCGAAATAGCTTCAGCAAACAAAATAGTTTCTTCTCTAGGTAACTCAATAATATCTTTTTGAGGTTGCTTAGGCACTATCATTGCTTCATAAGGCCAAATAGCCCAAAAAGGCACCAAAACCACAAAGGCTCTATTTTCAAAAACTATTCGCTCTTTAAGTTTTAATTCTTGTTTTAAATAATCCTGTAGTAAAGTATTATTGTTTTGTTTATAGTAAGTTTTTTGATGAATATCTTTTTTTGAAACCTCATTTGGCAAAGTAGATTGACTCCAAATTTGACCATGCGGATGCGGATTGCTACAGCCCATTACCGCACCTTTATTTTCAAAAATTTGCACATAATTAATATTAGATTGCTTCCCTAAAGACGTAAACTCACTTTGCCAAGTATGAATTACTTTTTGAATATCCTTTACATTCATATCTGCTAAGGACTTGGAATGGTCAGGGCTAAAACAAATTACTTTACATATACCTTGTTCTGCTTCAGCTTTTATCAATCCGTCGTTGTGTGAGAATTGTTTAGAATCTTTTTGAAGTGCCGAAAAATCATTGACAAACACAAACACATCCTCATAGTCTGGATTTTTTTCTCCATTAGCTCTTGTATTTCCAGAACACAAATAACAATCAGGATCATGTGTTGGTCTTGTCTCTTGATTTGCATCCTCCTCCTGTCCTTGCCAAGGCCGTTTTGCTCGATGTGGAGACACCAAAACCCATTCACCTGTTAATGGATTAAAGCGTTTGTGTGAATATTCTTGTGTATTTTCCATAGCTATTAATTATTAGTAAAATGTGTGCCTTGAGATAGTTTGACAAAATAGATGGAGCATTCTTTCTTAAAAGTTTTTCTATATTTTTTAGAAATATCATCTGAAAACGACTTTACAGCTTCAGTTTTAACAAAATTGATAGTACAACCACCAAAGCCTCCACCCATCATTCTTGCTCCAATTACATGAGGATTATTTCGAGCTTCATCAACTAAAAAATCTAATTCTCTACAACTAATCTTAAATTGATGTTGTGCACCATAGTGCGCCTCAAAAAGCAGTTTTCCAAAACCCAAAACATTTTTTTCTTCAAGCATTTTTCCTGCTTTCAAAACGCGTTCATTTTCTTGAATGATGTATAAAGCTTTTTGATATTCATCTTCAGAAAGTTGATACTTAATGCTGTTAAGCATGGCTTCAGTAGCATCTCTTAAAAAATTTACACTTAGCAATTTTGCTACTTTTTCGCATACGTCTCTTCGATCATTGTATTCGGCATCTACTAAATTATGACTAACATTGGTATTGATAAGCATAACCTGATAATCCTTAAATTCTAATGGATATGTTTTTGCTTTTAGTGTTCTACAGTCAAGCAATAATGCTCTATCCTTTTCACCAAACATGCTCGCATATTGGTCCATAATACCACATCGTACACCAACATAATTATGCTCAGCTTTTTGGGAAATTTCAATCATTTCTTTTTTAGACAACCCAAGACTAAACAATTCATTCAACCCAAAAACCACACTGTTTTCTAAAGCTGCTGAAGATGACAAACCAGCTCCTTTTGGGATATCACCACCAAACACAAAATTGAAAGTTTCTAGTTCTACACCTCTCTTTTGTAATTCGCCTACAACACCTACAACAAAATTTCGCCATTGACCATTAGCAATTGGCTTGATTGTGTTTAATGAAAATTCGTACTCCTCGTCTAAATCATTAGCTATTACAGTGCAATATGGTTTTTCAGCTTTTTGTATTGCTCCAACAATACCTTTGTTTATTGCGGCAGGAAACACAAATCCTTCGTTATAATCGGTATGTTCACCAATTAAATTTATGCGTCCTGGAGAATGCAACACTAAAGGTTGAGTTTTAAATTTATCTTGAAATCTTTTTACGATTTCTGCTGTTAACTTTGGATTCATTAGCGTTTAAAATATTACAATGAATGTCTTATAATAAGTGTATTTGGGTTTTCAATATTTTGCTTTTCTTCTTTCATCAACATTTGAGCTAATCGCTTTCCCATGGCTTTAAAATCAGTTGAAATAGTTGTTATTCCTCCATCTACCACTTCTTTTAAAAGCGTATCATTATATGAAATAATGCCTATATCATTTCCTGTTTTTAATTGTTGCTCTTTTATTTTTTTTATCAGAAGTATTAAATCATAATCGTCTAAAACTAGATACACTTCTCCTTTTTTAGGTATTCTATTGTCTAACGAATCAATAACTTCACACGGAAAATCAATAGACTTTCTAAATTTTTGAAAACCGTTTAACATGCCTTTAGGCTGTTTTAAATTTGGAAATAACAACACCACTTTTTCATACTTTTTAATTAAATGAAATGCGTCATTTAGACTCTTAAAAATGTCATTTTCAAAATTTTGGTGAATAGATGGATAGTGTTGTAATTCTTCTGGCATTTGGTCCAGAATATAAACTTTATCTTCTGGAAGTTTGTCAATTACCATTTGGGTTTGACCCATATTTGCAGGCATAATTACATAGTAATTATAATTTCCTATACTATCATAAATATGCTTTTGGAAAACATCAAAACTAAAATGATGAAAAAAAATATCTACTTGAATGTTATCATTTAATTCCTCTAAAAAAGCATTATATAAATCTTCCTTAAACGCATTAAGTTCATCAAAAAGCAGAAATACTTTTCGTTTCACATCTATATTTTCACTTTTTATGTAATAACCTTTACCTGAAACTGACTCAACAATTCCTCGCATTTTCAATTCATTAAAAGCCATTAAAACAGTATCTCTAGACAATGAAAACTTATTTCTAATGCTATTAATAGAAGGCAGCTTATCTCCTTTTTTGAGCAACCCACTAGTTAAACCATCTTCAATTGAAGTTATAATTTGCTTATACTTTGGCGCTCCAATTTGTTCTGAAACTGAAATAATACTCATGTGACAAAGATATAAAAACTGGTAGGTACTGGTAGGGTTTTAAAGAAATAATTTTTAAATTCGCATCAAACAACAATATTTTTAAATGTTTTAATCATAAAACTGATTGATAATTATGAAATTAACAAAACTTATATACTTACTCAATTTGCTCTTGTTTTCAGCTTTAGCGTGTTCGTCTGATACTAACAATACTAATCAAGACCCTACTGATGACGATACAGCTCCTATTGAAGATAGTTTTTATTATGGTGCAGATTTATCTTACGTAAACGAAATGGAAGATTGTGGAGCGACATACAAAGATGCAAACGGAGTTACTAAAGATCCCTTTACTATTTTTCAAGAAGCAGGAACAAACTTGGTGCGTGTGCGTTTATGGCACAATCCAACTTGGACTAATTATTCCAATTTTCAGGATGTAAAAGAAACCATACAACGTGCTAAAGCAAAAGGAATGGATGTACTCTTAGATTTTCATTATTCCGATACTTGGGCAGATCCAAGTACCCAGGAAATTCCAGCAGCTTGGATAAATGAAATCAACAACACAGAAGCTTTGGGTAATTTACTCTATGAATATACTTATGATACTTTAGAAACACTATCTAACGACAACTTATTACCAGAAATAGTACAAGTAGGCAATGAAATAAACGGTATGATTTTACAACAAGGTGAACTCGTTTGGCCTATAGATTGGACTAGAAATTCGCATTTGATAAATAAAGGCATTGAAGCAGTTAGGGATATTTCTATTGCCAAAAACAAAGACATTGAAATCATGCTTCACATTGCTCAACCTGAAAATGGTTTGTGGTGGTTTGAACAAGCAACCAATGCAGGTGTAACTGATTATGACTGGATTGGGCTTTCCTATTATCCAATATGGAGCGATTACAATTTAAGCAACGTGGGTTCTGCCCTAAGCACATTAATCAACACCTACAACAAACGTTTAATGATTGTAGAAACTGCTTATCCTTTTACTATGGAAAATGCCGATAGTGCCAATAACATTCTTGGAAACGACGCTTTAGTTTCTAGTTATCCAGCTTCACAAGAAGGTCAATTAGGCTACTTAAATCAACTACAAAGCATCGTAGAAAATGCAGGTGGCGAAGGCATTGTGTATTGGGAACCTGCTTGGGTATCTACTAGCTGCTCCACGCAATGGGCTCAAGGTTCTCATTGGGACAACGCTACACTTTTTGATCATAATTATCAAGCTACTTTAGGCATGCAATTTTATAACGGTTCACAAGACAATTAAACATGAAAACTAAAGCACTTCTTCTTTTCTTATCAATCATAATTTTAAGCTGTTCAAAAACTAAAAAGGAGTCTTCCACTCGTGAAATTATTACTTTAAAAGAAGGCTGGAAATTCCAAAAAGGTAGTTTTCCTGATGCTTCTTCAATCGATTTTGATGATGCCAATTGGGAAAAAGTAATCGTACCACACGATTGGGCAATTTACGGTCCGTTTGACAAAGAAATTGACAAGCAAGTAGTAGCAATTACCCAAAATGGAGAAGAAGTAGCCACAGAAAAAACAGGACGTACTGGAGCTCTACCTTACATTGGTGAAGCTTGGTACAGAAACACATTTGATCTTCCCAATTTTGATGAAAACAAAAAGGTTCTGATTTTATTTGAAGGTGCCATGAGCGAACCCGAAGTGTTTGTGAACGGTAAAAAAGTTGGCGAATGGAAATATGGTTACGCCTATTTCTATTTTGATATTTCTGAACACGTACAAGCCACAAACAATACACTTTCAGTAAAGCTCAACAACAAAGGAAAATCTTCAAGATGGTATCCTGGAGCTGGCTTATACAGAAATGTACGTGTTATTATAAAAAATCAAGAAAGTATTGACCAATGGGGAACCTTCATTACAACGCCAAATATTAATGAAGAGGTTGCTCAAGTAAATGTAAAAACCAACGTTACTGGAGATAACTTAAAACTTGTTACCACTATTTTTGATGCCAAAGGCAATGAAGTTGTTTCAAATGAAACGACTACGCGTTTCGGTAACCAATTCGAACAAAACATTGCCGTAAAAAACCCAAAACTGTGGGATACTGAAAATCCTTATTTATACAAAGCTATTTCAAAATTGTATGTGGGCAATACTTTAAAGGATGAAGTCACTACCAAATTTGGTATTCGTGACATCAACTACGACCGAAATACTGGTTTTTCTCTTAACGGAAAACCAACCAAGTTTAAAGGAGTTTGTTTACATCATGACTTAGGCCCTTTGGGAACAGCTGTCAACACCTCAGCTTTAAGACGTCAGTTAGAAATATTAAAAGACATGGGAGCAAATGCTATTAGGAGTTCCCACAATATGCCATCTTTTGAACAATTGGAGCTTTGTGACGAAATGGGATTTCTATTTTTAGCTGAAAGCTTTGACGAATGGAAAAAACCAAAAGTAAAAAATGGTTACAACCTCTATTTTGATGATTATGCTGAAAAAGACGTGGTCAATTTAGTGCGCGCCACAAGAAATCATCCTTCTATTGTGATGTGGAGTTCTGGAAATGAAGTACCAGACCAATGGGGAAGCGAAGGTGTAAAACGAGCTAAATGGCTACAGGACATTTTTCATCGTGAGGATCCAACACGACCTGTTACTGTAGGTATGGACCAAGTAAAAGCGGTTATGGAATCTGGCTTTGGAGCCATTATGGATATTCCAGGACTAAACTATCGTGTGCATTTATATGAAGAAGCTTACGAACGTTTTCCGCAAGGGTTTATTCTAGGTTCAGAAACAGCTTCAACCGTAAGTTCTCGAGGTATTTACCATTTTCCTGTTGAAAAAGGTAGTATGATGCAACATGACGATTACCAATCGTCTTCTTATGATTTGGAATATTGCAGCTGGTCTAACCTTCCAGAAGACGATTTTATATTACAAGACGACAAACCTTGGGTTTTAGGCGAATTTGTTTGGACTGGTTTTGATTATTTAGGAGAGCCAACACCTTATGACGAAGTGTGGCCATCACGTAGTTCGTATTTTGGAATTAATGATTTAGCAGGTTTACCAAAAGACCGTTACTATTTGTACCGAAGCAGATGGAATACCAAAGACGAAACCTTACACATCTTACCACATTGGAATTGGGAAGGTCGCGAAGGCGTAACAACACCTGTTTTTGTTTATACCAATTACAACAGTGCTGAATTATTTTTGAACGGAAAAAGTTTGGGTATTCGAACCAAAAATAATAGTTCACCGCAACATCGCTATCGATTAATGTGGATGGACGTAAACTATGAACCTGGAACTTTAAAAGTAGTAGCACTAGATGATAACGGAAATCCAACTGCTGAAAAAGAGATTAAAACTTCAGGTAAACCACATCAACTAATTTTAGAACCTGACACTACAACTATAAAAGCCAATGGCGAAGATCTTGCTTTTGTAACCGTTTCAGTTATGGATGAAAATGGGATTCCTTGTCCAACAGCAACTAATCAGTTAAAATTTGAAGTAACAGGCAATGGAAGGTATCGAGCAGCTTGTAATGGAGATGCTACCTCATTGGAGCAGTTTCATTTACCAACCATGAAACTATTTAGTGGAAAGCTTGTTGTTTTGGTACAATCCACAAAGGAAGCAGGAGATATTACGCTTACCGTTTCAGGTGAAGGATTAAAACCTTCTAGTGTTCAGTTAAAATCGATACTTTAAAAGCCAGCTGAAAAACGTCATATTACCAATTGCTTTCCAGGTGGCTTCACTTAAAATTAAACTAATTCAAATAATCTTTTTACTGCGCTGTCCATCCTCCATCAAGAACGAACTCAGTTCCTGTAATAGTTGATGATGATTCTTTTGATAACAGTAAAGCCATATCTGCCAAAGCTTCAATTGGAACAAAAGACTTTACCGCTTGTTTTTTTAGCATGACTTTGGTTATGACATCCTCTTCAGACATGTTATGAGATTTCGCCTGATCTGGTATTTGTTTTTCAACAAGTGGTGTACGTACATAACCTGGACAAATAGCATTACAAGTTATATTATATGGAGCTCCTTCTAGACCTAATACTTTTGTCATTCCTATTACACCATGTTTTGCAGTTACATAAGCCGTCTTATATTCGGAAGCTCGTAATCCATGAACCGAAGAAATATTTATTATTCTTCCGAAACTTTGTGCTTTCATGTATTTCCAAGCTGCTTTAGAGGCATAAAATGACGCATTCATATTAAGAGCAATAATAGCTTCATATTTTTCGTTAGGAAACTTATCAATTGATGAAACATACTGTATGCCAGCATTATTTATTAAAACATCTATTCTTCCAAAAGTGTTATAGGTTTGTTCTACTAATTTCTCAACTTGATTGGAATGCATGAGATTAGCATTGGAAAACGCTACTTCAACATTATTTTTAGCTCCAATTTGAGTTGCTATCTCTAATCCATTTGTTTCTAAACCGTGAAACATAATATTATATTGATTTTCAGCAAAATGCTTCGCTATACCTAAACCAATACCGCTTGTACTTCCTGTTATTAATGCAACTCTATTCATTTTTTAAAAAATCTAAAACAATTTCATTGAATGCATCTGGTTGATCTAAAACAACTCCATGCCTTGAGTTTTTTACTACTTCTAGTTGTGCATTTTGCATTCTTGACACATAGGCTTCTTTAAAATCCACAGACGAATAATCCATATCTGAAGCTATAACTAATGTTTTGGTTTTTATTTCTTTGAGCTTAGTACCAAGTCCCCATTCCATCAAGGTAACAAATGACTGATAATAAGCCTCAAAATTATTTGCAGCACAGCGCTTTTCAAACTCATTTCTTAACATTTCTTGTTGTGGTTCTGGAAACATATTAAAGGCTATTTCTTTAGCCAAAGCTTCTAACCCTTTTGTTTTTAAATAAGTTGTTCTACTATTCAATAAATCATCTCCTAATTTTCCCATTCCATTAAAATCAGGACCACTATTAACAATAACCATCTTGTCTACCAAATTTGGATAAGAACATGCTAATTGAAAGGCAACAGCTCCACCCATTGAAAAACCAATTGGTGTAACTTTACTAAGGTTTAACCGATTTAAAAGACTAACCACATCTTCAACCATAATATCTACACCATAGTTCAAGTTTTCTTGAAACGATTTACCATGTCCTCGCAAATCTGGAGCTATTACTCTATACTCTTTAGAAAATGGCGCAATTTGAAACTGCCAATCTAACTTAGTTGACCCTAATCCATGTAACAATAATAACGTTTTGTTATTATTGTTACCAGTATCAGAATAGTCCAAAGAAATAGGCTTTATATTTATTTCTTTTGGCATTTTAGTCTCTATTATTTATTCTTATTAAAGAAGTTTAAATTGTATTTAAGTTCAAAAGAAATCAATCTTCCTATTGTTGGAGAAGCTACAAACTCTCTAATATCTGTATCAAATAAGTTAGTTACATTAACCCCTAAAGACACATTTTCATTTAGATTATACCCAAAATTAGCATCAACAGTAAAACCTCCTAGCTGACCATAATTCCAAGTTCTTCCAACCTGAGCGTTTTCGACAATTTCATTTACACCATCACCATCCATATCTTGAGTTTCAGCAGCTACATTGATACCTGAGAAAAAATCATAGTCTTGTATCCAACGACCAAATATGGCTCCATAAAATTTATCTGAGCTATAATGCAAGCCAATGTTAGCTTTGTTTGCTGGAGTATTTATAGGTAATTCACTCTCTAAAACTACTCCATCTAAGTTTCCATCATTATCAAGATCGTTTGTATCTAAACTTCTACCGAAGTAAGAATAGTTTAATGATGCTCTCAATGCATCAGTAAAGTAATAGTTTAGACCCAAATCAAAACCATAAGTATCAACACTACCAAAGTTACTATAGGTTAATAAAAATGCCGAGGTACTTGCTCCTGGTGATACTTCGTCAACTGGTGTATCTCCTATGTGAGTTACAAAATTTCCGTTTTCAGCATCTACAATATTTCTTAAAGGGCTTATAAAGTTTTCAGACATATTGTAATATGCACTTGCATCTATAAACAATTTATCTGAGATTTTTCCTTTAAAACCAAGCTCAAAAGAGTTGATGGTCTCAACTTCTAAAGCATTAATTTTTGTACCATCTGTTAATGTAAACCCTTCTCCATTTCCTAAAACCAATCCTCCAAATAGATTTCCTTTTAAGTTAAGTATAGAAGGTACTGCCATACCTCTACCATAAGTTAACCTAAATGTTCCTGCATCGATAGACTTGGTAACAGCAGCTTTAGGTAAAAAATTTGTTCCATATAAATCATGGTTGTCTGCTCTTAAACCTAATAAGAAGTTCCACCCACTGTCTAACTTGTATTCAAACTGGCTATATACACCTGCTTGACCAATCTCAATTGGACCATCAGCATCCAAGAGATATGTTCCTTCAGAATCTGCCATATCCAATTGATATTGTGCTCCTACAGTAAGGTAAAAATTGTTCCAATTATTATTGTATTGTGCTTCTCCATTAAACCTTTCAGAAGCATCTTTAAATAAAGCACCTCTAGGAATAGCTATACCAAACGCTGGAACCCATTGTTCATAAAGTGCACGACTCCAAGCTTCATCTTCAGAAAAACCATTTTCTATAAACGATACATAGTTTTGCGTACGTTGGTTTATTGCGTAAGTTTCATCTGTTCTACTCCAAGTATAATATGTATTTGCAAAGAAGTTTTTTGACACAAATTTTAATTGCGCAATATCCAATGTCCAATCTTTAATTTGATTTCTACCTGCGTTAGTTACAGCTAAATTAGTATTATTGCTATGGCCATAATACCCTATCAACTCTGATTGTTTTCCTGTTTTATAATGTACTGCTCCACCATATTTAAGCGCATCAAAATCTCTATCTAAGTTATGTTCGTTATAAGCTGTTGTACCAACATATACTGAGTCTACATAGTTGAACTCTTTTCCTGCTGTTCTTTCTAGATGCACTTTAAAAGACAATCTATCATTAATAACTTGAGCGTGCCTTAACCTACCTGTGATTACATTTTGATTACCTGCACCAAATACCAAAGTTGTACCTTCTGATGTTCTTGGGTTTTTTGTAATTGTACTTACCAATCCGTTATGAGCATTTGGTCCATATAGTGTTCCATTAGGACCCAACAAAATCTCAACGCGCTCTATATCATCTTTTGTAACCGTAGAAAACGATCCATAAGGTAATCCTGTTGCAATAAGCATAGATACTCTATCATCAGTAATTTGTAGGTTTTTTGAATTAAATGCCGAATTAAAACCACGAATATTAATTCCTGTTCCTAAAACTCCTGTCCTAACAAAATCAACTCCTTTTTGTCTCGATGCCATTTCGCCTATATTAAAGCTTGGAAATTCAGCTATTTCCTTAGCTGTAATAACTTCAACAGTTGCTGGTACATCTGTGATTTTTTGAAGCTTTTTTCCAGCGGTAATAACTACTTCATCTAAAACATTTTCACCTTCTTGAAGTGTTATATTTAATTCGGTAGTTTGACCAGCAATAACAGCAACATTTTCTTTATATGCTTTATAACCTACAAAAGACACTGTAATTGAATGTTCGCCCTCTGGGACATTTTCAAGACTGTACTTACCATTAAAGTCTGTTACAGCTCCTAAGTTTAATTCAACTATTTGAATGGTAGCTCCTGGCAATGGAACTCCATTTGAATCAACAACTGTCCCTCCTATTTTACCAGAATCTTGTGCATAGGCAAAACCAGTAATCATTAAAATTGTTAGTAGTAGTATTTTCTTCATGATTTATCGCTAATTAAGTTATGCTTGCAATCTATTATGAATATAAATGGATTTAAAAATAAAAGTAAAAGTTATTGACTGCGACTTTAGAATTGTAAAATAGTGAATTGCCTGAATATTAACTTAATTAAAGCTAAAAACAACTATAAATTAAAGGTGTGACTTTAGCTTCAAAAAAGCTTCAGGAAGATTATTTGATAGTGTATCTATAACTTGAATAAGTACCATTTTTTGGCTTTTTGTAGGATTTAAACCCAGTAATGGCACTTTGATTTCTTCTAGTAATTTTGAAGAATTTATTTGCCCTTCCATGTATTTTGACAAGGATATACTCCATGATATGTTTGGCACATAGTTAGGCATTATTTTTCGATCGGTTTCTTTAGACGAAATATTATAAACTGTTGCAATTTTAAGCAGTTCCTTATACTTTTCATTTGCTATTAATACATTAAAGTAAGAAGTGAAAAAGTGATGCCAACGATGTTTTAAAACTTCCTTTTTATACTGTTTTAAAAAATTAATAGCGATTTCCTCGGCCAACTTATTTTGGTCGAGTTGATTTAGCACTCTTATTTTATAAGAACAAAAGCCAATTTTTTGATGATAGTTATAAGACTCCTTATAAAGTTGATGGTAATTATCTAGTACCTTTTTGGCTTCTTTTGGTTTATTATTTTTTAGCAGAATAGCTACTAGATTGTTTACATACATTAATGTATCGTTATTGTAACGTCTTATGGAAAGGTATGCGTAATACTCGGCTAAATCTAATTCATTTTCTTTAGAATGCATAAGCACTCTACTAGCATAATAATTAGACAACAAACGCCTTGAGTACATCTCGCCATTACTAAAGTACCCATCAATTTCATCGAACAACAGTTTTAGTTTTGAGCTTTCATTATAGTTTGTGTACAAAAAAGCCAAAGTAATAAATGCCATATACCTGTTTCTGCCATCAACATTTTCAGTTTTAAAAACCTCTAGAAGCCACGGCTCCCAATATTTAGTTTCATTTTCTTTTTGGGTATATTGACTTGTTATTTCGGTTGTTGCACTATACAGTTTTTGCTGAATTGATTTTGATTTTTTATAATCTTCAGAATAGTTTTCTAAAAAACCAGCTACAGTTTCGTGGTCTTTGTAGCGTAACCGAATTAGTAAATAAGGCTTGTACTCTTGGGCTAACTCATAAACAATTTGAAAATTATAGCCCACTGTTTTGTAACGACTTAAAAAGTTTAAAAACACTTTTTCTTCTGAAGAAACAATTGCATCTAAAAGAATTTTTTTCTTTAAATCTAGAATCCATTTAGCTGTTTCATCAACGTCTATACTTTCTAGTTTTTTTAGTATCCAGTTTTTTACATAGGAGTACTTACGCTTGTCAATGTTTGTGTCAAAATTCGCTTTTGAGGTATTACTTATAGCACTTTTTGCTAAACGATTTATAATTTCGGTTTTCTCATCATCAGTAAATAAGTGTTCTGAAGCTAAGTATTTAGCTTCGTTAGGTAGAATTGTTTTGCTAAACTCTGTAAATTTTTTGAGTTTAATCTTCATGAATTAATCTTTTTCAATAAATTCTTTAATTAAAAAATTTACTTTTTCTGATTGCTCAAACTGCAAAAAATGTCCACTTTCTTCAACAAAGTTAAGCTGGCTATTTTTTATTAGCTCTTTTGCTTTTTCCCCAACTTTAGCTACATCTAAATCTGGATGAAAATAACGATTAGGTATCAACCTATCATTTTTACCATAAAGCACTAATGTTTTATGAGATATTTTGGCCAAATCATCTACAACAGGGTCATTCAACATGCCTGCAATACTTTTTGAAATTGCTATACAATGTGCTTCAAAATCTATTGCTTCTTTAATAGCAATTCTATCTTCAATCATTTTATCTACTTCGTTGGGTTGCTTATAAAAATTAAGCGCATAATTGTTTTTAATCTGTTCGTTATTTGTACTCGCAACAAATTCAGGTGTAAACATTGTTTTCATAATAATTCCGTGCGCTTCAGAAAATGTTTCTATTCCTGCAGGAGCGACCAAAATCAACTTATCTATTTTTTCAGGTGAATTAATTGCTAATTTAATGGCTGCCTGCCCTCCCATTGAATGACCTATAAGAATGACATTTTTTAATTTTAACTCATCAATAAATGCTGTTATGGTTTTTGCAAAATAAGATGGCGTATAACTCGCATTTTTGGGTTTTGACGACTTACCATATCCAGGTAAATCTAAAGCAACACATGTGAAATTTTCCTTTAAGGTTTTTATGTTTTTTGACCATGCATCTGCATTACTACTTAAACCATGAACAAATAAAAGAGTTTTTTCTCCTTTACCTTCTTTAATATAAGCAATTTCAATAGTATCTAGATTAACAAAGCGCGTTTCGTATTCGTATTTGGAGACTATGTTTTTCATTATTTTATCACAAGTTTGTGCATACGTAACTAAAGGTAGTATAATTAGCATTAAAATTATTTGCTTCATTTTTTTTAAGTTTAAGGTTGTAATTTAGCTTTATACACTTTGTAATATGCCAGTAGCTTTTTTCTAGAGATTTTCCCTACACTAGTTAATGGAATTTCATCTAATATAATTATATGTTTTGGCCGTTTAAACGATGCCAATTTCTTGTTTACAAAGGTTTTTACTTTTTTTAAAGATTTTTCGTTTTCTAACACTACAAAAGCTACTCCACACTGTCCCCAAACAGGATCGTCAACACTTAAAACTGTAGCTTTCATAACATTTTCACATGTTAATAATGTTGCAGTAATTTCTTGTGGATGAACATTTTCACCTCCAGAAATATACATATCATCTTGTCGTCCTTTTAAAAATAAAAATCCATCTTTATCCTTTGTCACCAAATCTCCAGTATGCAACCAGCCGTTTTTAATTTTATTATTGGTTTCGGTAGAATTGTTCCAGTAACCTGGTGAAACAATATTACCCTTAATACAAAATTCCCCTACCTCATTTACTCTTGCTTTACGGCCAGTAGATAAAACTATTTTTGTTTTTAAGTAAAAATTAGGCTTACCGATAGACTCAGGTTTAGTCATAGCTATGTCGTGATGTAAAGACGTAATGCTTGGTCCTGCTTCAGTTAAACCATATCCTGGTCTAATTGATATACCTTTCTTTTCTTTCCAAAGCTTTAAAAGACTAGGCGATACAGTTTCTCCTCCAGAAATTATAAATCGTAGGTGCTCTAAATTTACGCGATTAAACACTTCAGTTTTTTGCATCATTGCCAACATAGTTGGTAATGCCATGAAAAGTGTAGTTTTATTAAGCTCCAACAAACACAATATACGTTCGGCATCAAACTTTTCAACCATATCTATTTGAGCTCCTTTATGTAATAGAGGAGTTATAAAAATATTCCATCCAGAAGTATGGTAAGGAGGTAATGTATTAATGGTTGAATCACGAAATGTTATACCTAATTGCATTGAGGTATTTAGGCTATTCCAAAACATCATTTTGTTAGTGTAAATAACTCCTTTTGGTCTTCCTGTTGTGCCTGATGTATAAAAAATAAAAATAGGATTCTTCTCTTTTATTTGAACTGCAGTTGGTTTAACATCGACTCCATCCTTGTAATAACGTTCTATAAGATCTAAATGAATAGTCTTTGGTAAAGGAATTGAAAGTTGCCCTAGCTTTTCTTTTTGGTTCTCACTATAAAGCAATAGAGCAGGACTACAATCTAAAAACAGCATTTCAATGTCGCTTAAGGATAACCTATAATTTAAAGGCACAATAATAATCCCACTTCGTTGGCAAGCAGACAACAATACAATGTAATGCAAGCTATGCTCTGCCAAAACAGCAATTCTATCTCCTTCTTGAAGACCTAATTCTTCAAATTTCTCGACAAGTCTATTCGCATAAACATGGATTTGACTATAAGTGTATTTTTCTTCGCTGTCAAAAGACGTTACAGCAATTTTATCAGGTGTATAATCTGCCCATTTAGCTATCCAATCCAACGTGTCTGTGGTCATCTTTTTTCTTATTAAAATAGTACAACAAATAGCCTACTACAACCGAACTCACAATAGCAATAGCAGCAGGAATCCCAGGATTATTTACTGGCTCTTGCATATAGGGAGTGAGTCTTCCGTAGTAAATCCCGAAATGAACTACCAAAGCAACAATACTTGCTGCAAAAACAGCTTTAAGCGGAACATTTTTTAAGAACATTCCAAAAAGTACTGGTACAAAAGCAGCAGCAAAATAAGCGTAAACACCATTTTGAGCAAAAATAGCGACACTTACGTCTGGGTTTACAATTTGATTCCAACTTAATACAAAACTCACAAGTCCTAAAATAACTATCACTCCTTTATTTACCAAAACCGAATGCTTTGAAACACGTTCTTTAAAAATTGGCTGTAGTATATCTTGGGTAATAGTAACCGAAAGCGACTGTATTAAACTTTCTAAGGTAGATAATCCTGCTGAAATAAGCCCAACAACTATAAACATTCCAAATCCAACAGAGAATTTCACTACAACATAGGTAGGGATAATTTCATCCATTTTTAAGGCTGTTCCATTAACTTTTAAATCAGGAAACGTTAACCTCGCATACAAGCCGACAACTACAACCAAAAAGAAAACAACCATAAACATAATACCACTAAAGAGGTATTTATTTATCTTTTTAGAATCTTTTAAAAGTAATGATTTTGTGATAATATGTGGCTGACAAACAATAGCAACACCAATAATTATTTGAGCAAGAATAATTTCAAAATAATCCCTAAACAAAAAACTACTTGTATTTGTGGGTTTAGTTAAGTTTTCATCAATACCACCCAACTTTTCGATAAAACCCGTTACTCCATTTTCAAAAAACTCATAACCAGAACCTATTAAAACCAACGCCACAAAAAACATAATTATGGCTTGAATGGTATTGGTATAGACCATAGAGTTAGCACCACCAAACATCATATAACCAAACACAAAAACAGTAATACCCAACAACACGTAAAACGGCTCTGTATTTAACGATTTTGAAATTACCTGCGTTAATCCCACATTGATAAGTACAATAAATGTTATTAAAAGTAATGCCAAAACAGCCATAAAAAAGGCATACGACTTACTTTTATATCGTTGTCCCATCCATTGTGCCATAGTGGTTGCTTTAACACTATGTCCATATTTTGCAAAGCCTTTAGTGAGTACAATTAATGACACAAAAGCTGCAATTGGTAAAACAATACCAAAAGACAATACTCCTGAAATTCCATATAGAGCAATAAAACCTGGATTTATTATAAAAGTAGCAGCACTAGTCATGGAAGCTGCCAAAGAAAGTCCAACAACCCAAGACGGAAACTTTATATTCCCTACAGCAAAATCAGAGATGTTCTTTGCTTTTAATGCTCCTCTTATTACAAAAAACAAAATTACAGCAGCATAAACCACCAATAAAATTGCCATAAAAGTTACCCATTGTTCTGATGCTTTCATTAATTGTTATATTAGAAAAACAAATAAACTTTTTAAAATTTCAATATAAGGAAAGAAAACAAAAATAACATGTGTGACTTTCATTAATTAAATAATATTTTTAAATTTAAAAAACTGAATTACAATTATTTAAAACACAAAGACTATTGAATTAAATTATAATAAAAAGTAATATGAGTCTTTAGAGGCAAGTTCATAACTATTAAAAACAAAAAAAGCCTCAGTATTTAACTGAAGCTTTCTCGTCTTGTACAGGCGGAGAGACTCGAACTCTCACACCTCGCGGCACTAGATCCTAAGTCTAGCGTGTCTACCAATTCCACCACGCCTGCATTTATTCTCCGAAGTTTCGGGATGCAAATATAAACAATAGTTTCAATATTCAAATAACTTTATTTACTAAAAAATCGTCCTCGATTTTGTATTTTTGGGAGAATTCAAAAAAATATAACAAATGCAACATATTCAATCTTATATTGAAGAACATAAAGATCGATTTTTAAATGAGTTGATTGATTTACTCAAAATACCTTCTATTAGCGCTGACTCAGCTTATAAAAATGATGTTTTAAAAACTGCTGATGCTATTAAAACCAGCTTAGAGCTTGCTGGATGTGACCATGTAGAAGTTTGCGAAACCGAAGGTTACCCAATCGTTTATGGCGAAAAAATAATTGATAAAAACCTACCTACCGTTTTAGTGTATGGTCATTATGATGTACAACCACCAGACCCTATTGAGCTATGGACTTCACCGCCTTTTGAGCCAGTAATAAAAACAACTGAGCTTCATCCTGAAGGTGCTATTTTTGCGCGTGGAGCTTGCGATGACAAAGGCCAAATGTATATGCATGTTAAGGCTATGGAATTTATGACTAAAACCAATCAGCTGCCTTGTAATGTGAAATTTATGATTGAAGGTGAAGAAGAAGTTGGTAGCGTTAACCTTTCAAAATTTGTTAAAAACAATCAGGAGAAATTAAAAAATGATGTGATTTTAATTTCTGATACAGGAATGATTGCTAAAGATGTACCTTCTATTACAACAGGCTTAAGAGGGTTAAGCTACGTAGAAGTTGAAGTTACTGGACCTAACAGAGACTTACACTCTGGTTTATATGGAGGAGCTGTTGCTAACCCAATAAATGTGTTAACCAAAATGATTGCATCTCTTCATGACGAAAACAATCATATTACCATCCCAGGATTTTATGATAAGGTTGAAAATTTATCAGATGCAGAACGTGCTGAAATGGCAAAAGCACCTTTTTCATTAGAAGACTACAAAAAAGCTTTAGATATTGATGCTGTTTATGGAGAAGAAGGATATACTACAAACGAACGCAACTCAATACGACCAACTCTTGATGTTAATGGTATTTGGGGAGGTTATACTGGCGAAGGCACTAAAACAGTTATTGCTAGTAAAGCTTACGCCAAAATATCAATGCGTTTAGTACCTCATCAAGATTGGGAGGACATCACACAGTTATTTAAGACTCATTTTGAAAGTATAGCTCCAGCAGGAGTAAAAGTGAAAGTGAAACCTCATCATGGTGGACAAGGCTATGTAACTCCTATCGATAGTATAGGTTATCAAGCAGCTTCAAAAGCTTATGAAGACACCTTTGGAACAACACCAATACCTCAACGAAGTGGTGGAAGTATTCCAATTGTTTCTCTTTTTGAGCAAGAACTGAAAAGTAAAACTATTTTAATGGGATTCGGTTTAAATAGTGATGCTATTCATTCACCAAACGAACATTATGGTGTGTGGAATTATTTTAAAGGCATCGAAACTATTCCTTTATTTTATAAGTATTTTACTGAGCTTTCTAAATAATAGTAAAAAAAAACCGTTCAATTTCTTGAACGGTTTTTTTATGCTTTTTACAAAAAGTTACTCCTTAACAATTTTATAAGTCCCTGATTTATTAGAAGACGACACTTTTAAAAAATAAATACCTTTAGGCAAATCTTTTGTTTTCAAAGTTGTTGAACCCATAATTTCTGATTTATTTAAAAGCAATTTACCTCCAACATCATAAAGAGTAAATTCATAAGATTCTTCAAAAGAAATATCGATATTGAGTTTACTTTTTACAGGATTTGGAAAAACACTTATTTCAGAATTAGAAAACGGTTCTAAACTCAACGAATTAAAACTCACACAAACACTAAATTCTGAACAACTTCCATTGGTAACTTCAACAGCATAATTACCATTTACAGTTGGTGTAAAAGTTTGCCCTGTTTCACCTGACAATGCAGTGTTTGTATCACAATTATACCATTGATAAGATGCAGAAGCATCATTAGAAGTTAATGTACTTGGGCTTTGCGTAATTGTATTATCAACATCAATCAAATTTGCCTTAGTAACCATATAACCCATAATAAGCTTAGCTAATTCATGATAATACGGAAAGTTTAACGTGTTGTACCTATCATTTGAAGAATGGTAAAATGGTGTTTCGTCATTGGTTTCCCAAGATTCTCCTACTAAAACAGCTGTAAAACCTTGATTCCAAAACCTAGCATGATCACTTGCTGTTGTTCCAGGATTTACAACATTAACATTTAAAGTAAAACCATAGGTAGGATCTTCTAAAACCGCAATAATATCATCTTTCATAGCAAGTGAATTGCCAAAATCTCTAACATCGATATCAAAATCGTTATCATCATTACCATCATAACCCATCATATCAATGTTTAAAACTCCCAAGATATTATCACCATTTGAAGCCGCTTGAGTAGCATAATAATTTGCACCAAGCAAGCCTATTTCTTCTTCATCCCAAAGCGCATAAACAATTGTATTATCTAAGCATTGTGTCGATAAAATACGAGCAATTTCTAGTACAGTTGCAACTCCACTAGCATTATCATCAACACAATAATCAGCAACCGTATCATAATGTGCACAAATAATATATATATCATCAGGATTGGTTTTTCCAACTTGGGTTGCAATTATATTTCTACCGTTAGAGTCAAATTGTTGTGCTGCTACAGTAATGTTATCCATTTGCTCAAACCTTTGAACTAAATAGTCTGCTGCCAAATCGTTATTAGCTTGTTGCCTATTAAGAATTGTTACTGTATTTCCGTTAACAACGGTTGATTGCTCACCTGAAAATTCTCTTAAGGTGAGTTGTAGAGAGTCTAAATTAACTTCATTTATAATGTCTGAAATGCTTTGAGCACTTGTAACGAACACAAATGCAAAAACACCTAACAAACTAAAAATAAGCTTCTTCATTTTGGGGATTCGTGTAAAATTTAGTCAAATATAATAGATTTTAATAAAATAATGCCTTGGATAATTTGGATATATTATTTTTTATTCTACATTTGTAGAGTTAATTCTAAATATGTAGAATAATGAGTCTATCAAAAACCGAAGAAGATTTAATGAACCACCTGTGGAAGTTAGAAAAAGCTTTTATGAAAGATTTGCTTGATGCTTACCCAGAACCAAAACCAGCTACAACAACGGTTGCTACGCTTTTAAAACGTATGATTGATAAAGGGTTTGTAGATTATAAACTCTATGGAAAGTCTAGAGAATATTTTCCTTTAGTAAAAAAGAAAGATTATTTCTCTAAGCATGTTAATGGGTTAATCAAGAATTTTTTTAATGATAGCGCAAGTCAATTTGCGTCGTTTTTCACCAAAGAAACCAACTTATCAAAAAAAGAACTCGAAGACTTAAAAGCATTAATTGATAGTGAAATAAAAAAGAAACCAAACTAAAAAACCATGCTCGATTATATTTTAAAATCATCGGCTTGCTTACTTGTTTTACTACTATTTTACAAGTTAATATTGGAGCGTGAAAACATGCACCAGTTAAAACGTTTCTACCTATTGTTGGCAACCGTTTTAGGGTTTACTATTCCGTTCATTACCATTACAACCTATGTAGAGCCAACATACACTTTAGGCACATTTCAACCTCCTTTACTAGAGCCTGTGTTTTATCCTGAAACCACTCAACCTACTGAACAAAACACCAATTTTTGGCCTACACTATTATGGAGTATTTATGGAATAGGAGTGGTTTTATTTTTAGTGAAGTTTATAGTTAACCTCACAAAACTCATCGCAAAAATAAAGACCAATCCTAAACTAAAAAGCAAAAATATCATTAATGTTTTAATCAATAATCTTGAAATTCCTCACACGTTTTTAAGCTATATATTTTTAAACAAAACCAAGTTTGAAAACAATCAAATACCAGAAGAAGTATTATTACATGAGCACACACACGCTACTCAAAAACATAGCTTAGACATATTATTTATTGAACTTCTACAAATTGCATTTTGGTTTAATCCGATTATATACTTCTTAAAAAAAGACATTAAACTCAACCACGAGTACTTAGCTGACCAAGCCGTATTACAACAAGGTACTCAAATAAACACATACCAACATTTATTGTTGGCCTTTTCATCAACACATGGTGGTAACGAACTTACCAATGCCATTAATTATTCATCAATCAAAAAACGACTTACAGTTATGAAAACACAAACATCATCCACCAAAAAATGGATTAAAACCTTAGTGGTTTTACCTCTTTTGGCAATTTTAATCTTTGGGTTTAGTAAAAAAGAAGAGGTTGTAAAAGAAGTCACACCTTTAATTACTGAAAACAATTATGAAAACAAATCATCGCAATTTTTTATTACAATTGAAAAAAATGAAAACTCAATAACCCTTAAATGTGAAAATGGTTGTAAATGGAGTAAACTACTTTTGGACACCAATACAAATCGAAGTTACACTTTTACCGATTATGGTTTTTCTGAAGGCAAAACTTTAGAAACCGACCAATTTGCCTTTACGATTGAACCTAATGAATCTGGTGTTTTTCTAAATGGGTTGAAAGGCACCGCTTGGTTAGAACTAAGCGTCTCATTATACGAAAATCAGGTTCGAGCGATCGATCAATTTGGAGTAACAAATTTAACACGATCAAGTATTGAAGAAAAAAACAAAAAAACAATAGCGATGAAAGCTGTTGACAACGTGCTTTTCATTGGTAACAAAAAATCTAGTATCGATACATACGTAGATGACTTAAACGAAATTACCAAAAATTGGACATTGAAGGATTTCGAACTAACAACATTCGATTTAAAAACAGAAAACTGCTCAAAAGATTTTTTGGACAAATTAAATGAATTGCATAAAAAAACCGACTATTTTTTAACTACTGTTATTGGTTCAAAATCTTTAGTTGAAAAATCTAAACTTAAAGCAAAAATCACAAAACAAGACGAGAACGAAGGTGCTTCAGAAGAACAAATGCAAGAATATCGCAATTTTATCAATGAATACAAATCAACTAACGTTGTTTATTCTGAAAAACATAAACGTGCGGTAATTATTTATGACCAGTTAATGACTGATAAGCAACGTGCATCGGTTGATAAATATCCTAGTAATTTAATTCCTGATAGCAATCTTTCTAAAACACAACCAAAGCAACCAACATCTTCTGAGTTTGAATCTTGGAAAAATGAAAAAGAGTTTGCCATTTGGTTAGATGGAAAGCCTATACCAAACTCAAACCTAAACAAACTTTCTGCTAATGATATTGTGCATTATACAGGTTCATTTATTCACAATAATGCAAGAAGCGATAGGTTTCCGCAACCTTACCAATACTCATTATACACAAAGAAAGGGTTTGAAAACACGTATCAAAAAGCAAATGTAAATCAGTATAAAAAAGCATCAGAAGCATATACTAATGCGATACAAAATTTCTTAAAGGGTTCACAAGAAGACAATTCTGAACTAAAAATTTTAAAAGCGCAAGCTGATAAGATATATAATACGTTTACAAAAGAAGAACTTAAAGAGAATAACATACTACAAACACCTCCATTACCAGCTCAAAAAAAAGCATTTAACAATTGGGTTAAGGTTGAAAATATCTTAGAACAGAGTTCTCAAGACAATAAAGGAGTTACTAAAGAAGAATTAAAAGAATACAATACTCTTGCTAAACATATTAATTCTCAAATTTCTGAGAGTGAATATCCAATTGTGAAGCACAAAGATGCAGTAAGGGTAAAGTATTTGTACAATAAAATGTCTAAAGAGCAAAAAGAATCTGCCGAAGCTTTTCCCGATTTCTCAAAGCTTCCACCTCCACCTCCACCTGCTCCAGACCCAAATGTTAAAACAGGCTTTATAACTATTAATAATTCTACTCATTATTATGTTACTCAAAATGGAAACACTAAATATTATAACCGTTATGGTCAAGAAACCAATAAAGAAGGAACTATAATCAACGACACTCAAGTTGATGGTGACAAAGTAGTTCCTGGTCAAAAAATAACAAAAGTATATAAAGATAATAAGATTGTTAGTGAGTTCAATAAAAATTGGGATCAAGACGTTCCACCTCCTCCACCTCCTCCAAAATCACCTTTAGACCATATAATTGACATGGCTAAAAAAGGCGCTGCATTTTATTATGAAGGAAAATCAATTTCTTCAGACGAAGCCATTGCTTTATTAAAAAAGAATAATGAGCTTAATATTTCCACACAACAGACTGATTCAAAACAAGCTAAAGTTTACATCACAAAAGCACCTGTTAGTATTAAAAATTGATTCACTTAAAACTTACAATTACCAGAAGCCTTGAATTTTCAAGGCTTTTTTTGTAACAATTCAGTATTTTTTACGTTCTAATAGACATCAACCAAAAAACCGAATCAGTTATGTTAAAAAAATTCTTCATCATTTGTTCTGGTTCTGATACTGATATTCTTGATAATTGTTCTATTGGCGAACAAAACAAATTTGCAGGTATTGGAGCTACTGTTTTTTTTACTGCAGTAATGGCATTTATTGCCGCTAGTTATGCGCTTTATACCGTTTTTGATAATTATTTTACAGCTGTTGCTTTTGGTTTTATTTGGGGATTACTCATTTTTAACCTCGACCGTTTTATAGTATCAACCATAAAAAAAAGAGGTAACATTATTGATGAGCTTATACAAGCTTCTCCAAGGATAATTTTAGCAGTGATTATAGCTATAGTTATTTCAAAACCACTCGAATTAAAGATTTTTGAAAAGGAAATCAACCAGGTGCTTTTAGAAGAAAAGAATAGCATGACACTTGCTAATCAAAATCAAATTGCTGAACAATACACTCCTGAAATTGCAGCATTAGAAAACAATATTGAGTTTCTTAGAAATCAAGTCAACACCAAAGAAGCTGAAGTTAATGCGCTTTACGACACATACATTACTGAAGCTGAAGGCTCAAGTGGCTCCATGAAACTAGGCAAAGGTCCTGTTTACAAAGAAAAACGTGATAAGCATGATACTGCTCTAGCGGAATTACAGCAACTAAAAGCCGATAATAAAACAAAAATCGAAGCTATTGAAGCTGAAATTACTCAGCTTAAAACCAATTACGACACACAAATTGCAACCACACAACCTATTATTGATGGTTTTGATGGTTTAATGGCTCGTGTAAATGCTTTAGGCAAACTACCTTGGCTGCCTTCGTTTTTTATCTTTTTGCTGTTTTTAGCTATTGAAACCTCTCCTATTTTTGCAAAACTATTATCTCCAAAAGGCGAGTATGATTTCAAACTAGAAGATGCTGAAACTGCTGTTAAAACTTGGGTTGAACAAAAGGTTAACGAACGAAATGTTCTATTAAAAACAGATAGAGACATCAACAATAAAATCTACAGCGATATTGCTGAGGAAGACGAGTTGTATCAATACAAGCGCAAAAAAGCTCGAGAATTAATGCAACTACAAGCTGATGCCTTTTTTAAGCACCAAAAAAACGCATTATAAATTAAGCTGCTGTTTCTTTAGTTTTAAAGTGGTCGTATAACTCTTTACATCCAAAACCAATAATAGACAAGCGTTTTTGTTTTGTAATAGATTCGTTATGGAGTTTAGCTAATGCTCTTACACCATATCTATCAATACTTTCAATGCCTTCAATACTAATGGTGATTTCATCAGACTTTTCGAATACATTTCTAAATTCATGATGAAAAACATCCACACTAGTTCTATCAAGCACACCAGTGACTTTAAAAAAATTGTTGTAGCAAGTAATTTTAAGACTCATAAACATAATTTTATAAGGTTAAACAATAAATCTGGTGCTATTAAAATCGGGTGGGAATGGTGTAAATGTCTATAAATGAAATAAAAAACCGAAAGATTTTCGATAAACTACTTAAAAGCTAGACTAGATAAAATTACAAAGCAAAAAAGTCGACAAAACACAGGTTTAGAGTATTTTACCTACTAAAACCTTCTGTCAGGAGTAAAAATATTCACATCTAGCGAAGTTGGATGATTTGAAATAATTTCAGACACTAACTTCCCTGTTGCTGTTCCCATACTCCAACCCATCATTGCATGACCTGTTGCAATGGTTAGATTTTCGCATTTTGATGATTTTCCTATATAAGGCAATCCATCAGGAGTTACTGGTCGCAAACCACACGCTGCATTTTGTTTTTCTTGTTGAGTTAATTCTACATTAGGATAAAAACGTGTTGTCGCTTGAGAAATGGCTTCAACTCGAGTGCTGTTGATTGTATTGTTAATTCCTGCTATTTCCATAGTACCTGCAAAACGCGTAAAACCATTCATAGGAGTTACTGCTACTTTAGCTTCTGTTAATATTGAAGGAATTTGTATCCCAGTAGTCTGAGTAGTATTTATTCTGTAGCCTTTTCCTGCTTGTAACAATAATTTTAAACCTAATTTTTTACTAAGCAAATTACTCCAAGAACCAGCAGCCAAAACAAACTCATCTGCCTTTAAAGATTGCTTATTTGTTCTTATTTCTGAAATCTTTCCGTTGTCAACCGTTAAATCTTCTACTTTTTCATTTAAAAGAAATTGAACTCCTACAGTTTGCAAATATGTTTTCATTTCAGCCATAAACTCATGTGGTGTAGTATGTGAATCGCATTTATAATACGTTGCACCTTTAACATTTATGTTGACGTTAGGTTCTAATGTTTTCAGATCTTGAAGACTAATTTCTGATGCATCTAACCCTTCTCGCTTAGCTAAATGTGCTGTTTTAACTTCTTCTTCAAGCATTTTCTCTGTTTGACACAACATTAAAAGCCCTTTCTTTTCATAATGAAATGAAAAGTTTTCAGTTTGCTTTATATCATCATACAAGTCCTGACTCAACAATGAAATAGATTTTATGGCAGGAATTGCTTTTTTAACATGATTAGCATTACACGACTTATTAAACGCTAAGACCCATTTTAGAAAATCAGATTCTAATCTAGGTTTGATGTATAACGGACTTGATGAATTAAACATCCATTTCAATCCTTTTTTCATAACTCCAGGAGCAGAAAGCGGAACAATATGACTTGGTGACAAATAACCTGCATTTACATAAGAAGCTCCTGAGTCCATACCAGATTGATCAACAACAGTTACTTGGTGACCTTCCTTTTGAAGATAATACGCAGAACATAAACCAATAATTCCGCCTCCAATTATTATACAATGCTTCATGGATTTAATGATTTAATGAAATAGTGCTTCATAAAACTAATTATTTGTTCCTGTACTTTTTCTAGCTTTAGAAACTATTTTTACAATTTCAAGTGCTTCGTTAATTAAAGGTGTAAGATGTTTAACAGAAACTAAATTAGAATCATTTAAAATTTCTAACCAAAATAAAGTCTCATCAGCCTCTTCAACTACAATAGACATTTTCGAGAAAAATTCTTTTTTTGAACGTGAAATACAAGCAGCTCTATAATTTGCTGCAGTGGAAGTTGCAGATCGAATAAGTTGCCTACCAATAACTCTGGTTGCTTCAGTTTTCTGAATTTCATCATAAAGCAAAATAATATCGACAGCCAATTGCTTTGTTCTTTTCTTTATTGATTCTACAAATTCTGACTTTTCCATAAATGCATCATTATTTCATTATTTCATTGTTTCATTGTCTCAGTCTTAAATCACTTGAAAACCATACGCATAAGGATCGTCTTTAGTATCTATAGTTATTGTATTATGTCCATAAATTTTTGCCCAACCTTGAATACTTGGTATTATGGCTAATTTATTATCTAAAGTTGCTTCTTTTTCAACACGTCCTATAAATTTACTACCTATAAAACTTTCGTGAATAAAATCTTCTCCAACCTTCAGCTTTCCTTTTGCGTACAACTGTGCCATTCTAGCTGAAGTTCCTGTACCACATGGACTTCTATCTATGGCTTTATCACCATAAAACACCGCATTTCTACCTGATGAATTAGCATCAATAGGGTTTCCTGTCCAGAGCATGTGTGAGACATCTTTTATAGTTTCATTTTCAGGATGTATAAATTGATTAGGATATTTTTCATTAATGCGCTGTCTTACCACTTGTGAGTATTGGATAATTTTTGATGCTGAAAAATCATGAACTCCTGAAAAATTATCTTGTGGGTCAACGATAGCATAAAAATTTCCTCCGTAAGCAACATCAAACTTAATTTCACCTAATTCAGGACATTCAACAGATAAGTTTTCTGCAGCTAAATAACTTTTCACGTTAGTTAGCTTAACCCAATCTACTTTTTTACCTGTTTGTTGATATTCTATATCTACCAAACCAGCAGGAGCTTCCATTTTTATTTTTCCAGGTGTTTTAGGAGTAATCAATCCCTCTACAATAGCAATGGTAATTGTTCCTATAGTACCATGTCCGCACATTGGCAAGCATCCTGAAGTTTCAATAAACAAAATAGAAAAATCATTTTCTGGATTGTGTGGTGGATATAAAATTGAACCACTCATCATGTCGTGACCTCGTGGTTCAAACATTAATCCTTTTCGTATCCAGTCAAAGTCTTTTAAAAAATGCTGGCGTTTTTCGCTCATTGTTTTACCAATAAGTTTTGGCCCTCCTTCTTTTATAAGCCTAACAGGATTTCCGCAGGTATGCGCATCAATGCAAACAAAAGTACTTTTACTCATTTACTTTTTGAATGTAGTTATTCACTCGCTCTTCAAGGATTGACAAGGTTACTGTGCCTTGTTCTAAAATTATTTCATGAAATGCTCTAATATCAAACTTAGCGCCTAATTCTTTTTCTGCTTTTTGACGTAGCTCTCTTATTTTCAATTCTCCAATTTTATAAGATAGCGCTTGTCCTGGCCATGAAATGTATCTGTCAGTTTCGGTATTAATTTCATGTAGTGATAATGCAGTATTTGATGACATATAATCTACTACTTGCTCTCGCGTCCATCCTTTTGCATGTATTCCTGTATCAACTACCAATCGGCAAGCACGCCACATTTCGTAAGTTAATTTTCCGAATTGTTCATAAGGCGTTGTGTATATACCCATTTCATCAGCTAAATATTCTGAATATAATCCCCAACCTTCTCCATAAACTGAGAGGTATAAATTTTTTCTAAACTGCGGAATACTGTCTCCTAGTTCATTATTTAAGCTCCCTTGTAAGTGATGACCAGGAACTGCCTCATGAGCAGTTAATGCTGGCAAGGTGTACAAGGTTCTACTAGGTAAATCGTAAGTATTTACCCAATAATAACCAGGATCGGTGCTTTCTTTAGAAGTGCCTATATAACGACCACTTGTATATTTTGGTGCAATAGCATCTGGTACTGGAGCTACTCCATAAGGTTTACGAGGTAAGGTTTTGAAATATCTTGGCAACTGCGCATCAATACGTTTTGCCATATCACGAGCAATCATTAAAATTTCCTCAGGAGTTTCAGCATAAAACTGCTTGTCTGTTCTTAAAAAATGAAAGAAGTCAGCAAAGCTTCCTTCAAAATTTAACTCTTTTATGATTTGCTCCATTTCGGCTTTTATACGAGCAACTTCTTTTAATCCAATATTGTGAATATCGTCTGCTGTGTATTGTGTACTAGTTGTGTAAAAGTTAATTCTGTTTTGATAAAGTGCTTTTCCGTTTGGTGTCTCTGAAACACCTAAAGTTGCTCTTGTTTTTGGGAAATACTCGGTTTCAAAAAAAGTTTTAATGCGTTTAAATTCTGGTGTTACTTTAGTTTCGATTGCTGTTTTAGCAGCTGTTAACACAGAGTCTTTTTGAGTTTCACTTAAATCTGAAGGCAAATTCTTAAATGGCGAATAGTAGTAACTATCTTGGTAATTATCTACAATATTATCGTTATAAGTTGATTCATAACCTTTAAAAATAACTAGAGGTTGCGAAATCCCTTTTTCTAATCCTTCTCTTAAGTTTACCAGATGCTGATTTACAAATTCTGGAATAGCATTAAGCTTATTTAAGTAATCTTTTACTTGGTTATAATTTGCAAGCGGTCTTACCTCATAAGTCAAACTGCTATGAAAACCTGCATCAGAAAGTATTGGGTTTAAATACTCTTCAAACATGTAATAATCAATTTGATCTTGAAGCACAAACGCTAAAAGTTTAGCTGAAATTTTATCAGTTTCGCTCAAACTACTCGTGTCAATTTTTGCTAATTCATCTAATGTTTTTTGAGCAAAATCAGCTTCGGTTTTATAATATTCTTTTGTAAAAAGACCTAAAGGATATGACTTATAATCATACCCTTCATGATCTTGATAGCTATTAATGATTTCATCTAATTTTGATGCTTTCTCAACTTGTTGGTCTTTGTTGCATCCAAAGCATAGTACCAATGCAATAAGTGCAATTTGTTTTATGCGTTTCATATTTTTTCAGTGGTTTGTTTGTTATTTACTAAACGTGAAATCTCAAGTGGATTTTCATTTTTCAATTCATCAGGAAGCAATTCATTAGGCCAATCCTGATAACTAAATGGACGTACCCAACGCTTTATAGAATGAATACCAACAGCTGTAAAACGACTATCAGTTGATGATGGATATGGACCACCATGTGTCATTGAAGGACATACCTCAACTCCTGTTGGTACACCATTAAAAATGATTCTTCCTACTCTATTTTGTAATGCAGAAACAATTTCAGGATATTGAGCAGCTTCATCATCATGAGCAATTAATGTTCCTGTAAGCTGACCTTCTAAATTTGAAATAATAGCTTCTAATTCTTCTACAGATTTACATTCAACAACTAAAGAATATGGCCCAAACACTTCTTGGTGTAATGTTGGATTATCTATAAATGCTTTTCCAGAAACCGTTGCAACTGTTTGTCTAGCATAGTTGGTTTTAACGTCTTCAGCGTATTCAGCAGTTACATGTAAATTATCCTGATTCACAGCCTTTTGTCGTTTAGCATCATAAGCATTAATAATATTAGGATGTAGCATACAAGTAGGATCGATTTTTATAATTTCTTCAGATAATTTAATTATGAAATTGGTTAAATCATCACCTTTAATTCCTAAAATTAAACCTGGATTGGTACAAAACTGACCTGTTCCTAATGTAATAGAACTCGCATAGGTTTTTGCTAAACTCTCATAATTGTTTTTTATGGATTTTGGAAGCATCACAACAGGGTTTACACTTCCCATTTCAGCAAACACAGGAATTGGTTCATCGCGTTGAGCAGCTAAATCGTACAATGCTCTTCCTCCATTAATACTTCCTGTAAATCCTACTGCTTTAACTCCTGAATGTTTAACCAGTTGCTCTCCAACTTCAATTCCGCTACTATTTAAATTTGAAAACACTCCGTTTGGCATTCCTGTTTTTTGAGCTGCTTTTACTATTGCAGAAGCTACTAATTCTCCTGTTCCTGCGTGCATAGGATGTGATTTTACAATAACAGGACAACCAGCAGCAAAAGCTGCAGCTGTATCACCACCAGCAGTTGAATATGCTAAGGGGAAATTACTTGCTCCAAACACCACTACTGGACCTAAAGGAATATACATTTTACGTAAATCGGGTTTTGGAGCTGGTTCTCTGTTGGGTAATGCTGTATCTATTGTAGCATCAACCCATGAGCCTTCATTTACTAAATCGGCAAACATGCGCAATTGCATTACTGTTCTACCTCGTTCTCCTTTTGCTCTGCCTTCAGGTAATCCGGATTCTGAACAATAGGTTTTTATCAGCAAATCGTCTAGAGCTAAAATTTCATCGGCTATCGTGTTTAAAAATGCTGCTTTTTTATCTTTTGAGATTGACCTAAACACTTTAAAAGCACTTGTTGCCAATGCAACTGCTTCATCAATTTCTTCTGCAGTTGCCTCAGTAAACACATGCTCATTTTTTATATTGAGCTGCGGATTAAACGTGTTATACTGCTTTGTTCCTTTAGATGATAAATTGTTTCCTATGTAGTTTTTTCCGGTTATCATATTTCTTATTGTCATTCTGCGCTACGACGCAGAATCTATTTGTTTTACTTATGGATTCCGCATCAAGTGCGGAATGACAAAGTCTAATTTTTATTAATTCGTTTTAAATGTGCTTCAACATCTACTGGTTTAAAAACTACTTTTGTTGAAACAGGGTATTTTTTTAAAAGTTGTTTTGGTCGTATTGGTCGTTTCTCAAAATCGCCTCCACAATTAGGACATACATGCTGTAAAACGTTTTCTACACAATCCTTACAAAATGTGCATTCAAACGTGCATATCATTGCCTCCCGAGAATCATAAGGCAATGATTTATTACAATGTTCGCATGTTGGTCTTATGTCTAACATTTTTTTTGTGTTAAGGATTGAGGCTTTGTTTGAGCTCTTTAGCTTTTAAGGATTCCGAACCGAAGTGCGGAATGACAAAAGGTAAAAGCGAGTGCCGAAAGCCTGACCACGCTTTTTGCGTGGGAACACCCAAATTAGTTTATAAATTTTTATAATCTGGAAGTTTTGGTCGATTTTCCAGACTCTTTTCTATGATTTTTATAACCTGTTTGCGCTCTTCTCCATACAATGGCAAACGAGGAGCACGAACATTTTCGGTTCCTATTTTAGTATAAACTTCAGCGAGTTTAATATTTTGTACTAATTTAGGATTTATATCTAACTCCAACAACGGCAAAAACCATCTATAAATGTCAATTGCTTCCTTAATGCGTCCTGCTTTTTGAAGTTCGTAAATTGCAACAGTTTCTGCTGGAAACGCGCAAACCAAACCAGCAATCCAGCCATCTGCTCCCATGAGCAGACTTTCTAAAGCTAAGGTATCAACTCCTGTCATGATTTTTAATCGGTCACCAAATCGGTTTTTAATTCTAGTAACGTTAGAGATATCTCGCGTGGACTCTTTTACTGCTTCAATGTTATTGCACTTGAGTAATTCTTCAAACATATCTAAACTCACCTCTACCTTATAGTCAACAGGATTGTTATAAATCATTATTGGCAATGAGGTATTATTTGCTACTGCTTTAAAGTATTCTACAGTTTCTTTATCTCCAGATTTATAGCGCATTGGAGGCAACATCATGAGTGCTTGTGCTCCATCATCTTCAGCTTTTTGAGCTGTAGCAATTGCAGCTTTGGTACTTTGTTCTGCCACATTAACCAACACAGGAACTCTTGAATTTACTAGATTTACTGTAGTTTTTGTTAGAATACGCTTTTCTTCATCTAACAACGTACTCGCTTCTCCTAAAGTTCCTCCTAAAACAATACCATGTACACCAGCTTCTAACTGAGCATTGATATTTTTTTCAAACATTTTTAAATCTAGTTCATCAGTGTCAGTAAACTTTGTGGTAACTGCTGGCATAACGCCTTTCCATTGTATACTCATAAATTACGTTTTTTTTGATAGTGTAAATTTAGAGTAACAATCGACTAAAAAATTAATAAGCAGTTATCCTTGATTAATATTATATTATCCAGTTTAGTATATTTATACTTAATTTTGAGTAGTATTTAATTATAAGAACTTTTTTCATAGAAATAAGATAGCAGTTTTCAATGCGAGTATTACCTTTTAAAATTCCTAAACCTGAAAAAGATGCTTTTGTCTATCAAGTTGATAACGCAGCTATTTTTTATGACAAGCTACATCAACACGAAGAAATACAAATGAGTTTTATTGTTGAAGGTGAAGGTACTTTACTAGTTGGCGATACTATTAACTACTATTCTAAAGGTGACATACTTATTATTGGCAGCAACTTGCCTCATGTGTTTAAAAGTGATGATAGTACGTGTAACACATCACACATGCTAACATTATTTTTTACTAAAAAGACTTTTGGAAGCACTTTTTTTCAACTTGAAGAACTGAAAGAGGTTCAACCTTTTTTTAAAAGAGCAACTCACGGATTTAAACTTACATCTAAACAAAAACTAGCAAGTGAACTGTTTTTTAAATTAGAAAATGCTTCAAAATTAAACCGACTGATCATCTTGCTTCAGCTTTTAAAACTGACGTCTTCAGCAAACTATAAAAGTTTATCTTCTTTTATATACGACAAAAAATACACTGATAATGAAGGTACGAGAATGCGAAATGTTTTTGAGTATACTATGAATCATTTTCATGAAAACATTACACTTGAAACGATTTCAGAAATTGCAGCAATGACCAAAAACGCATTTTGTAAATACTTTAAAAAACGTACCAATAAAACTTATATTCAATTTTTAAATGAGCTAAGAATTGAGCATGCCTGCAAACAATTAATTTTAGATAAAGAAATTACTATTGCTCAAATAGCTGAACACTGCGGATTTAATAATATGTCCAATTTCAACAGACAGTTCAAATCTGTTAAAGGCATGACGCCTTATGGTTTTAGACAAACAAACTGAAATGAAAAACAAACACACTTATTTAATACTAACTATTGCGTTACTCATTACAATTTATGGTCTAGTAAGCGGTAAATTTTTCTTCTTGTTTATCTTTTTACCCTTAGGTTTAGGGCTATTCAGTAGAAAGAAAAAGGATGATTAAAGTTTTTTTACATACTCGGTAACAATAACTATTTGTTGTCCGTCTACTTTTCCTTCAATATAAGTAGCGTTTTCATGATCTAAACGAATGTTGCGAACAGCTGTTCCTTGCTTAGCTACCATACTTGAGCCTTTTACTTTAAGGTCTTTAATAAGCACTACAGAATCACCATGTTCCAATATTACACCATTGGAGTCTCTATGAATAATCTTTTCGCTGTCGTCTTTATGCTCACCTGTTTCTTTTGCAAATGCCATTGTTTCGTCATCTAGATACATCATATCTAGTAAGTCTTGTGGCCAACCTTCTTTACGAAGTCTTTGTAACATTCTCCAAGCTATTACTTGTACTGCTTTGTGTTCGCTCCACATGCTATCGTTTAAACAACGCCAGTGGTTAGCATCCATATCTTCATTACCTTCAATTTGATTAAAACAGGTTTCGCATGCAAGAATACTTGTATCTACAGTTTCATTTAATGCTGGAGGAATATTGTATTGTTTTAAACCTGTTTTTGAACCACAAAGTTCACAGCTAGTATTGCTTCTTTCTTGTAATGTTTGTAAAACGCTCATGTTGTAGAATATTATTTTGCAATAATAAAACAAATAATGGTTTTACGAGTTTGAAAATTTGAGTAATAACTTAGTTTAACTCAAAGTTTACTTTTTCTAGTTTAATATCTTTTTTAGACGATTTCCCTCGATACACCCAAGCTATTTGAGCTAACTGCATTACAATTTTTACAGAATCTTTCATTGATAGTTTAGAACCATCTGCGTGTATCCATCTTTTTAATGGCTGTTCACAAAGCAATGCCTTTGCTTGTTTTAAGCCAAAGTGTTGACTCATTCTTTTAAAGATTTCTACATCAAAAATCCATTGTGTAACAAACTTATCTTTAAAAGCTACTTCTATAACATCTTTACTAAAGATTTTAGCTCCACATTGTGTGTCTTTAAAATCCATTTTTAAAATCTTTCTGATTATAAAATTGATTGTTAAGCTTATTATTTTACGAGCAGACTCTTTGGTAATATTAGCTCCCATTCTAGATATTCTAGAACCGCTTACAATTTTAAAATTTGAAGTTTCAATAGTTTTTACTAAATCGTCAAAATCTGATAAATCTGTAGATAAATCGGCATCTAAAAATCCTATGTAATCTAAATCGGCTTTTTTTGCCATGTGTAACATACCTAATCTTACAGCTTCTGCTTTTCCGCCATTTTTCTCACAGTCATACACAGTTATAAAGTCTTCTCTTCCTTTTTGAAGCTCTTTTAAAACCTTAAGAGTATTGTCCTTGCTTCCGTCGTTTACAAAACAAAGGTGATATCCTGAATTCTTATCTATATAGCTCAAAAACTCATCACTTAATAAACGCTCTTCTTCATTATAACAAGGGATTACAACACCTACGCAACGTTGTTGAATCATAACATCACTTTTTTCCACAGCTGATATAACTTTTGGCGCACCTATTAATCGTTTTACACGAGCGCTGATTTCGTTTAAGCTCAAAGGTTTTTTCATGTAGTCATCTATTCCTAATTCAAAACCTTCAGTTATTGTTTCATCTTTAGTGTCTCCAGACAATACCATAATTGGTGTTTGTGCTTTTTTAGTAATTCTTATGTGTTTTACAACATCTAATCCAGAAATATCTGGCATGTTTACATCTACAATTACTAAATCTGGTTGGTATGAATTGTATGTTTCAATTCCATCTTTACCTTTAGTTTCAATTTTTACATCGTAACCTAATTCTATTAATCTTTTTTGAAGTGGTAATAACACTAATTGTTGATCATCTATTGCTAAAACTTTCATAATGAATTATTTTTAATTGTTTTTGATACTCCAAAAGTACTCTCAAAGACGCTCTAAAAAGATAATTTTAGTTTAACCTATATTTTAGTGTCGACGAATGGTAGATTGCTGTAGATGATTAAAAAATGAACCACTATCTAATTTATTTATCTTTACATTGCTGAAATGTTTAACCTTAAATGAAAGAAACTTCAAACAAATATTTAATTACTGCGCTCCTACTTGGTTTAGCGTTTCATGGTAGTTCTATCTTTTTTACATTAGAGACTACGTATGATGCATTAATTCATTTGTTTTTTGCTGATCATTACGCTAACAGTTGGTTTGAACCCTGGAATTATAAATGGTATACTGGCTTTACTGTACAAAGTTACCCGCCATTAGTTCACCAAAGTATAGCGTTACTTTCTTTAATTGGTGGTTTAAAATTTGGTCTATTTAGTGTCGCGCTTATTGCTATTGTTCTTTTCATAACTGGTGCTTATAGGTTTTCATTAATGATGACTGGAAACAAAACCGTTGCAGGATACGCATCAGTTTTGGCTGTGTTCTCCTCTTCGTTTGTTGAAACGCTACATATTTTTGGGCAACTACCAAGCATTGTTGGTATTTCAGTTTTAATGCATGCCTTACCAGAAATATACTTATGGCTTAAAACTGGTAAGAAATGGTATTTAGCAACCTCTTTATCATTGATTGCTGTTACTGTTACGTCTCATCATGTGACACCTATTTTTGGGATGGTCTTTTTTATATTTCCTTTGATAGGTATGGTGCTTATGGATGTTTCAAAAGAGCAAGTTGGCACCATGAAAGCTGTTACTTTTAAAGTATTTTTAAGTAGCTTTTTTAAACTTTTTAAACGCATTGTTGTTTTTGGTGGCTGTTCTTTAGTGCTTATTGTTGGCTGTATATTTCCTTATTGGTTAAACTCAAAAGCTAACCCAATTACACAAGTCCCTATTCCGCATGGCTCTAGAGATAATTTTCTTGAGATTACGTCTTCTGGTTTAGTTTTCTTTTTAATTCCTTGGGGCGTTTTACTTATTCTACTTCCTTACATTTTTTACAGATATTACAGTAAGCGTTATTTGTTTTTTGGGTTATCCATAACAATATTAACCGTTTTAGGAACTGGAGGCACAACACCTATCCCTAGAAAAATGCTTGGTGAAACTGCTTTCAATATTTTAACGTTAGATAGATTTACACTTTGGGCATCTATTATGTCTATACCTATGCTTGGTGAATTTGCCTACCGACTTGTTGAAGGCGATTTAAAAGTTAGAATTCAATCACGATTTGGTGCTATTTACCATCGTATTATTGGTGGTATCCTTGCTGGTTTATTTGTTTTTATGGTTGTATTCACAATGAGTTTAGGCTATTTTAGACCATCACAACCGCAAAAAATAAAAATGCTTCCTATTGTGAATTTCTTGAACCAGGATGATCATGATAAGTGGCGATTTTTAACACTTGGTTTTGGTGACCAAATGGCTTGGTTAAGTGCACAAACCAATGCTATGACTGTAGATGGCAATTACCATTCAGCAAGACGATTACCCGAACTTACCACTCGACCTATAGAGCGTTTAGAAAACTCAAAATTTAAAGGTGTTGCAGGTATTGGTTCTTTACAGCAGTTTTTAACCACACCTGAAAAATATAATCTTAAGTATATTTTTTCTAACGACAAGTTTTACGACCCTATTCTTTACTTCTGTGGTTGGCAACGTTTACGTCAGTTAGAAAATGGCATTATGGTTTGGGAACGTTTAAACATTCCTCCTGTTTCTTCTATTTTACCAAAAGATGATGTTGCTAAATGGCTAAAAATACATTGGGGAATTATGCCTTTTTTAACGGTTTTAATTGCTTTTGTTTTAAACATTCAAATGCTATGGGTTAATATGCTTAAAACACGTTTTAAACCAATTCCTGATTTTTTAAAATATCCAGTAAACTATTCGCACTTTTCTAAAAACCTGCTACGCATAACGCACGTTTGGTCTTTTATTTTAGCTATTGCTGTGTTTTATGGTATTTATCTTTTTTACTTAAAAAACGATTCGCAACGCAGTCCTGAAAATGCTATTATTGCTTATTATGATGCTTTAGATTTTAAAGAGTTTGAAAAAGCTCATAGTTTAATCAACCCAAATAGCAATATTGATATTGCGCAATACATGCTAGAAATTTCTGTTACCGACGGTTTGTTAAGCAGCTATGCTAAAATGGATGCGATTACTACTGAAATCACAAAGCACAATGACAGTGTTGCTTCTGCAAAAGTAACGAGTCAATGGATTACACCTCTTGAAAAAATTGAAAAGGTCGATTACAAATCCCTTTTAAAAATTAAAGGCAATTGGTTTTTACAACCAGACGAATTAAATAACGACTTGCCACCAGACCAACTGTATTCAAATAATACCACACAATATTTCAACCAAGGAAGAAGACGTATCACGACAGAGCAAACGCATCATGAAGACATTTTAAAACAACCTGTTTTAGAAGTTGTTTCGGCTAAATTGGTAAAACATAATAATAGCTATGCTATTGTTGGCGAAGTACAAAATATTGATAATGTTCCTGCTGATGTCACCTTAAAAGGCACACTTTACAACGATGCCAATAAACAACTAGCCACTTACAATGCTAAATATCATGTAAAGCATAAATTAATGCCTAAAGAATCTAGTAGCTTTAGAATAAACTTTGAAGGTATTGCATGGTCTAAAACGCAAGACTCCATACCAGACACTTTTAATCCTGGCGAGTTTACTCCGGTTGAATTTGAAGAACAACCAACTAAATTCAACTTACAAGTGGCAGGAAATGTTTCTGGTTCTGATTTATATAAAAATGTGGTATTAAGTGACATTCACACTACTAACAGCTCAATTAATGGCAATCTTTTTAATAGTGGCATTCAAGAAATAACCATACCACAGTTACTTATTACCTATTACAATGCAAATAAAGAAATGGTTTGGGTTGATCACTTATTTATAAAAGAAGGCATTAGGCAACAGCGCAAACAAGATTTTAAATATGATATTTTAAACAATGAAACTATAGCTGTAATTTCTGAAAACATGGAAAATATTTATGTCAATGGTTTACCTAACAAAGCCATTGCTTCAAAAATTATATCAAACAGAATACAAAATCATACTGCTGCACAATTACAACCTGTTGAGCATCATGATTTTAGTTATATAAAAATTGAAATTAACACCTATATAGGAAACCCTAATTAATGCAAATAAAAGGCACATACTTGTTCATTTTATGCTTGATGTTTTTATCATCGTTTTTTGTTGTTCAGCAACAAGAATCAGTAAAAGACATAAAACTTCTAACTACCAAAACACAGTTTGAAGTTGGTAATGCCATTACATTAAAATTTTCTGGTAACGAAACCTCAACACCTTTACTTTATTGTTCTAGCAGTTATGGTTCCACATTAATTTCGAGTGTAACAACTGATAACACTTTAGCTTATACTATTCCAGAAGCAATTTCAAATAAAACAGGCGTTGTAAACTGGAAGCTTGTTAACGACAGTACGTTGCTTTCAGGAAAGTTTAATATCAATCCAAAAGCTGAAGTTGCCACTATGGAAACCTATATTGGTCCGCCAAGTATTGAAGCTGGCGGAACAGATTACACCATGCTTGTAGTAATACCAACAGATTCACTTGACAATCCTGTTCCTTCAAACACACAGGTTAATGCAAAACATCAATTTTTAGCATCAGAAGATACTAGTGCTATTTTCACAAATAACTTAATTGCTTATAAAAACATTTATTCTAAAATTGAACATGGCAGAATGCTTATTTCTTCTGAAAGTTTAAGCACAAATTCTAAAGAGTTTACCATTAATGTTACTGCTGCAATACCTTCAAATTTCAATATTTATTCAAAACGTCCTCATGAATATGCCGACGGAAATCAAATAACAACTTTTTCAACATCAATTATAAAAGACCGATTTAATAACACTGTAAGCGACGGTACATTTGTAACTTTTATTATTACAAATAGTCAAGGAAATATTTTAAAAACCTCCGGAACAACTATTGATGGTGTTGCTACTGCAAAAATGATTCATCCTGATTATAGTGACAATTGGGTAGTTAAAGCCTTTATTGATGGTATGGCTGAAAGTGATGAAATTACCATAAAATACAAGCAAGCAATAGATGACTTTGATGTTGCTTTTTCAAAAAACAACCGAACTATAAACGTTGGTCCTTTACAAAGTTTCATGCAACAAATGATTCCTGACGGCTTGCAGGTAACGCTTCAAATTTACAAAAACAATGCACTTATTCAGTCTGAAATAAAAACCTCTTATAATGGTTTTGTAAGTTTTAATATTAACGAAAACATTTACCTTAAAGGACAATATGACTTTACGGTTATTGCTGCTGGCATAGAAAAAAACTTTAAAAATAAAACACTATGGTAAGCCTTAATAAAAACATATTGCGTGCTGCACTTTTGGTTTCGTATATAGTAATTATTGCATTGATTATTTTTGGAGTGAGCGCTTTATACAGCTACTTAAATACAGGTGCTGACAGAAGTGCAATGCTACATACAGAAATAAAAAAGATAGATCAATATTTACCTAAAGTACATTGGCAATCTACAAACAACGAAGGCAGACCCATTGATAGTGAAAACCTAAAAGCAATTCAAAATGATTATTTAGATGCGTGGTATGTTAGGCATGTTGCTTATAAAACCAACATAAAAAATGGCATAGAAGATTATTTTACTGATAGTGCAAGAGAAAATATATACCAATTTATTGCACTAAACAGTTCTAAAAATATCACTGTAGAATCTACTACTTTAAGTCACAATATCACATTAGAGTTTTTTAGTGAAGACGGACAACTAGCAGTAATCACTGATCGTGATGTACAGGAATACAAACGTGTATTTCAAAACAAAAAACAACTACTAGAAACCAAAGAAGTCTCTACCTACAAAGTGGTTTTACTTTTAGAAGATGGTTTTTGGCGTATTAGACATTTTATAAAAGAAACAACTAATGCAGACAATGCAGCACCAAAATCTGTTTCAGTTAGTCCTTTGAGCATAAAAGGAATAAACTATTATCCGCAAGCAAATCCTTGGAATATGTTTGGTGATAGTTTTTCTAAAGACACTATTAGCAAAGACTTTAAAATTATAAAAGATGCTGGATTAAATTCGGTTAGAATTTTTGTGCAATATGATGATTTTGGTAAAGCCAATGTAAACCCCGAAAAACTTAACAAACTACAACAAACTCTAGATGCAGCTGAAGAAAACAAGTTAAAAGTTGTTGTAACCTTATTTGATTTTTACGGAGATTACTCTGTACTAAATTGGACCTTAAATCAACGACATGCTGAAACCATTGTAAACGCACTAAAAAATCATAACGCTTTACTTGCTTGGGATATTAAAAATGAACCTAATTTAGATTTTGAGTCTAGAGGGAAAGATAATGTTATTGCTTGGTTAGATAACATGATTGATTTGGTAAAATCTGTTGATAGTACTCATCCTGTTACCATTGGTTGGTCAAACACCAAAAGTGCTACTATATTAAAAAATGATGTTGATATAGTTTCGTTTCATTATTACGAAGATTTAGACAATTTAGATACCGAAATTAAAACGCTAAAATCTAAAACAGACAAACCATTAGTGCTACAAGAATTTGGATTATCATCTTATTCTGGATTTTGGAATCCGTTTGGCGCTTCAGAAGAAGACCAAGCTAATTATCATAAAAAAGCCCAAAGTATCATTGCAAAAAACAATTTACAATTTATGTCTTGGACCTTATACGACTTTGATAAAATACCAAAGGAAGTCGTTGGTAGACTTCCTTGGCTCAAAAACACTCAAAAACAATTTGGTTTCATTAATAAAAATAATACCAAAAAACTTTCTTTTAAATATATTTCTAGAGAATAATTTCTGAAGTACTCACTTCTCCTCTATTGATTTTTCTATCTATAATTTGCTCAAAATTATTTAGGTACATATCAGCTATTGTTGACATAGGAAATGCTGTAGCTGCTTTATAATTAGCTTGTCCTAATTGCTCTCTATAGTTGTCGTTTACCACAATTGCTTCAATAGCATTTGCTAAACTCTCTACAGATGTTGGCTCAAAAAACTCACCTTGGTATCCTTCATCTTTTACTAATAATGCTAAGTCTCCTAAATCTGGCATTACAACAGCCTTTCCATAACTTCCTGCTTGGTGTAAAACACCAGAACTTCCTGTTGTAGATGTATAAGGGAATACAACAACTGCACTTTCATTAAAAATTACTGGTACATCTTCTTCTTCAACATAACCTGTAAATCTTACTTGTGGCACATGCTTATAATCTTCTTGAACTTTAGCCAAATATCCTGGTACGTTAGGGTTATCTGTTCCTGCAATAACTACTTCTAAATCTAATCCTGTACGTTCTCTTACAAGCTCTACAGCTTCAATCATACCTTCAACTTTTTTGTAAGTTCCAAACTTACCAAAGGTCATAATTTGCATTGGTCCTTCAGGGATTTGATAATTTGGCTCTTCAGCTACTTCAAAAGTACCATGAGGAATTAATGTTACATTTTTAGCATTGTACTTGCTTTCTAAAATGTCAACATATTTTTGCATTGTTACAGCAACAGTATCTGCTTGGAGTATTAATCGTGTTAATGTGCTTCCTATAAAACCATACACTTTTTGCATTATTTTATTAGATGTAAAACCTGCATTTCCTAAATCTACTTCTTCTAAAATGTTATGTAATAATACAATGTTTGGAATACGTTTCAATCTGCAAACTAATGGCAACATTAATCCTAAAGCTGCTGCTACTTTTTTATCTCCAAACTTCATAAATTGTAAATTGAACAAAACTGAATCTGGTTTAGTGTCGTTGATTGCTTTAGTTACAGAAACAATGTTTTTATAGCTATTAAATTCCCAGCATTCTTTTACAGTAATTTTACAACCTGCTTCGGTAAATTCTAAGTCTTTTTCTCCTTCTGTTTTATCAGTTAATAGTATTAATTCAGTTACATTTTCTTTTTGTCTAAACTGCTTTACTAAATGATATGCATATTCGTTTAAAGTAACTTTACTTGGTGGATATGCTGTTACAATTGCTAGTTTCATAAGGTTAAGTTTTTGATGTTTTTGTTGTGTTTTAATTATAGTACAAATTTGAGGCTTATATTTCCTAAAAAGGGTTGATCTTAGACAGAACGTCTTTTACTGTAGACGAATGGTAATTTGCTTTAGATTAAGTTTCTTTAACGTCTTTTTTGATCAATTACAAAGAATACAACTTGAATTAATAGCAGCAACACCATGGCTATAATTTGCATGTGTACCACTTGTTCTAAACTGTCGTGAAAGAATACGACTAAACCTACTTGAAGCATTCCAAAAAGACCTGAAATAACCACTGGAACATATCTATCTAGAGACAAATAGTAGTAAGCAAACAAGTTTGATATTGCAAACAGTCCTGTTGCTAATGCGTACTTCCATAACAATGGAGCCATTGCTAAATAACTATCTCCAAATAGTAGTGTAATAGTTGTTTCAGGAAACAAAGCACAACCAATAATTATCAAAGCTGCAATAGTTGCTATGTAACCAACATATTTAAATAAAATAGGTGCTGTTTCTTTTCCTTCTTTTTTAAGTTGAATTACAGTTGGCAACAACAACATTACAAACATCCAAGCTATAAAGTAAACGATTCTACCTATAAGCGCTAGCGAAGCATAAAGACCTGCATCATAAGACTCAAAGTAATGCTTAACCAATAATATGTCGCTGTTGTTGATTATAATTTGTGTTAATTCATAAAACGCTGTTATTAAGAAAAAACGTTTTACTTGCTTTGAATATGTTGAAGGTATTGCATAAGGTGATTTAAAGCTGAATCCTTTAAACTTGAATGGTATTAAACCAAACCCAAAAGAAATTAAAATACCCACAGCAATAACTACTGAAGACTGTATGTTGAATAAAAAAATTAAACCTAGCGTGATGAGAAGTCTACTCAACATTTCAGATTGATAAGTAACTGATAATGCTTTAAATTGTTTTTTACCTTGAAAAACGCCTCTGTTTACACTCATTAAAAAATACAAAGGCACTCCAATACCAAAAATAACGAACATACTAGACGAAGATGTATTAAAAACCACCTGTAAGTCTTTAGCAAAAAAGACTATTAAAGCTCCAAATGCTAAACCAAATATTGTGGCATTTTTATAGATTTTAGCTATAAAGCTGTTAAAAATTTCATTCTCAAAAATCACCGAAAATTTAGCAGTCACCAACTGAAATGTCATTGCTACAAATGATAGCACCAACAAAAAAGTGATTAATACTGCGGCATCAGCAAATTGAGCAGGTCCTAAAACACGACCTAAAATAAGATTGTATAAATAGTTTCCTCCGTTTACAGCCAAAACGCTTAACATAAACAGCTGCTCTGGAGACATTTTTTTAACTTTTATTGTAGTAGTTGCTTGCATGACTTTAGGGCTTTAAGATCAAACTTGTTTAGGCTACGTTTTTTAGTCTTAACTCGTCAAAAATTTCTTTACAACCATTCCCTAAAATGTAAAATGGCTTTTTCCAAGCTTCTGCTTTTTCATAAAGTGATTTTAAAGCTCTCATTCCGTTTGAATCAATTTCGGTTACATTATTGATGTCTATCGATAATCCGTTTCCTGAATTAAGTGCTATTGCAAAATGCGCTTGAAAATAGCTTGCAGTTGCAGCATTAATTCTCCCTTTTACTTCAAATGTTTTCTCGTTTCTTGTAATACTAAGTGCCATAATCCAATTATTTTTGTGTGTTTGTTTTTGATTTCTGATACAAATATCTTTCAGAAAACACTGTAAAATGGTTGAATTTCGGTGAGTGGTCGATTGGTGTAGACGAATGATTAAATACGAATGCTTAACTTGCAATTAACTAAACGCTAAAACATGAAACTAAAACCTTTTGTTTTGTTTATCTTTTTCATAAGTAGTATTGTTGCCTACTCGCAAAACATGCAAGAAGGGTTTACATATTTAGAAACAGGAAAGTACAATGAAGCTGAAGATTTTTTTAAACATATTTTAAAAGAATATCCCAATAACAAAACAGCGCGTTTATGTTTTGGAAGAGCAGTTGGATTAAACGGAAACCCAGAACAAGCCAAAGTTATTTTTACCAACTTACTTGCCGATCATCCTAACGATTTTGAAGTGAAATTAAATTATGGTGAATCTTTACTTTGGAATAAAGAATTTAATCAAGCTAAACCCTACTTTAAAGATTTAATTAAAGAAGACCCTAAAAGTTTTCCTGCTTTGTTAAGTTATGCAAACACCTTGTCTAACTTAAAAGATTATGAAAATGCTTTAATTTATGTAGACAAAGCGCTTGAGGTTTCTAACAACAATCCTAATGCGCTAACTTCTAAAAAATACATGCATTTAGGCTATGCTTACCAAAATCAACAAGCACAAAACTATGATGTTGCTGAAGCTATTCTGAAAAAAAATTTAGAAATCTTTAAGGATGACAAAGACACGCTTCTCAATTTAGCTAATCTGTACTTAATTGCTAACAGACTAGAAGATGCCGAAGCAACTTATACTATTTTATCTAAAAATCCTGAAAACAAAATTTTAGCATTGAATGGTTTGTCACTAGTTTCACACTTAAATGGAAAAGAAAAAAAGGCTTTAGCTTTAAGCTCTCAAGCCTATAAAAGTTTAGAGGCTTCATCTGACGAAAAAACAAAACAGCAAACTACAGAACGTTATATTCAGGCGCTTATTTGGAATAAAAAATATAAGCCAGCAAACACACTTATTAATTCTATAATAGAAACAAACCCTAATGAGAATTGGATATTAGCACTTCGAGCAACACTTAATATTTATAAAAGTGATTTCAAAAAGAGTCTAAACGATTATAATCTCATTTTACAAAACGACAGCACGTCGTTTGATGGAAATTTAGGAAAAGCCAATGCATTAAAAGCTTTAGGTAAGTATGACGATGCTTACACATCTGCTGAAAACACTTTAAAATTCTACAACAAACAAAAAGACGCAACTAATTTTATAACAACACTTAATAATAATTTCACGCCTTTTTACGAAGGAAAAGCGTCTTACTCTTTTGATAATGGCGACAATGAAGCTTTTGCATTTAGTAATAATTTAGAATTCCCTCTTTCAACAAAATTTAAAATTTTAGGAAACTACAATTACAGAACCACCAATAATACTACCACCAATAACAAAGCAACTTCAAACGATTTCAGCTTAGGATTATCCTATCAATTAATACCAACTATTACTTTTAAAGGTACTGCTGGTATAACATCGGCAAACGCTAACTCAAGTGATTACACACAGTTACTAACTGATATTTCTTTCAACATTAAACCTTATAAATTACAAGATTTAACTATTGGCTACAAACGCGAAATACAAAGTTTTAATGCCGAATTATTAGATAGAGAAATTGTTCAAAATAACTTTTATGCTAATTATAACGTAAGCACAAATTTTAATTTAGGATGGTTTACTCAATATTTTTACACAAGTCAAAATGACAATAACACTAGAAATCTTCTTTTCACATCTTTGTATTATAACATCTTACCCAAACCATCACTTAAAGCTGGTTTAAACTACCAATACATTACATTTAAAGACCAAGTGCCTACAGTTTATTTTTCTCCTGAAAAGTTTAATGCTGGTGAAGTATTTGTAAACATCATTAAAGATGAAGCTATTACAAAGCCTAAAGAATGGTTTTATGAACTTACTGCTGCAACAGGTTTACAGTTTATAGAAAACAACAAAAGCCAAAGTACTTATAGAGTACAAGGTAAGTTAGGTTATAGTTTTTCTGATCGTTGTTTGGCAAATATATTTGGAACACGAAGTAATATTGCATCAACAACTGCTGCTGGTTTTACTTTTACCGAAATAGGCATACGTTTTAAATGGTTACTTTTTGATAAACCGTTGTTTAGAGACTAAATGCTATATAAACGAAAAGGCAAAAAACTTTCGTCTTTTGCCTAATCTTCTTGCTAATAATCAGGGACTACTTGATAAGCAGCTTCAAAGTATCATAGGTTTGTGTTTTGCTTATTACTTTACAGAAATACAAACCAGAGCTTAAATTGTTTCTATTTATGTTAATTACATTTTTTCCTTGTGAAACATTACTATTCATGTAGTATACCTGCTTACCTAACTGGTTGTACATTACAAATTGCACAGTCTCATTTTGATTAGCCATAAACTGAATAGATGTGTTTACAGTCATTGGATTTGGTATAGCAGTTACAGTATTATTTAGAGTTTCCTCTTCATATGTTTCTAAGTCTAATGTTTCTGCCTCTTGTCTAAATTCTAGTCCATTAACTCCAATACTGAAAGGTGCATAACTTGCATAATCTCCTATTACCGAAAACACTATTGTTTTCACATCATCTATAGTAGCTGATACGCCATTACTATCTACAAAATCAGAAAAAGAAATTGTATAAGTTGTTTCGTTTTGATTTTCTGGAATGGTGTATCTGAATCTATTATTCCAATCTTGCAGGTTTTCTTGCATTAATACAATTTCTATTGGCATATTGTTAGTTATATTGAATTTTAATGCTGAATACTCGGTTACATCTAGTGTTTGATCTCCTGGTAACACGTGTCTGAATAAATTTACATTACCCTTTACTTGACCAGAAACCATAGGTTGTCTTTCAACTTCATAAGCATCATCAGTATAATCTATTGCTTGATTGTCTACAAAAAATGTATCTACTGTTGCATACTCTTCAAGATAGTCAACTCCCCAAGGTCCATCAGCTAGGTATAACGCGTCTTGTTGTGTTGATGCACTTGTAGTTAAAGAGAACCCAATATCAAATAAACTTCCTGTTTGTATAGAAACCGAATCATTCCAATCTCCATTTAAGCTTATTGCTTGTGTCATATTTGTTCTATCAGACACTTCTGTTGCTGCAATACTACCATTGAATGTAAATGATGATGCACTGACTTTGTTAATGATATTTAAGTGTAAAGCACCATTACTGTAATATCCTGAACTCACAAATACTGGAGGAACTACATCGCTTAAAGTTTCACTATTTAAAGGCTTTTCAGCTGTTAAAGTATCAATAATGTGATTTCCTATTGAAAACACTTGTGAGAATGAACTACCCCAAATTTGGAAGTTATAATAATCGCCTTCTGGGTATTGTGCTATATTCCAAAAGCTATATAATTCATTAGCTGCATCACCTAACTTTACTGAAAAGCTTAAAGTAAACTCTGTTTCTCCTGTAGCTCTTTTTATTTTTGAACTTATAATTTGATGACCTCTTACAGTTACAGTTCTAACATCTTCTAGAGATGAACTATTTAATCTATCACAAATCACCTTTGAGTGATCATAAATACTACCTTCTGTTGCAGTTGCTAAAACTGCAGAAACTCTAGTTTCTTCTTTATAAAAATCTACTGAAAATATTTCTGATGCGTTTGTTACACCTAGTAAATCTTCTGGACTAGACACATAAGCAGTTTCTGTTCCGTACATACCTGTTTCTGGCAAATAAGACTCTAGTGTTGGTGTGTTTGTACTAGATCTGTACAGTATTTGTTGCTTAACAAATGGTGCTTGCTGCACTTTTCTATTTTGAACTTGACCTGTTTTAGTTCTTTTAAAGTTTCTTTTAGCAATTAAACCTGCTAAATTACCATTACTTTCAAGTCCGCCATCATTAGCTGAAGACACATCAGTTGCACTTGAAACATCTGCATAATTTGTTGTTCTTAATGCCTCATATGGATTTGCTGACACATAAAAAATAGCATCGTTAAAATCGTTATCACAAGAGCCATAATCTCTTCTTATGTCTTCAAAACCAAGAATAATACGCTCATTATTTGGATCGTTTAGTAACACATTATGGTGTCTTAAATTTTCTTGAGCTTCAGGGTTATAATCTGGATTTGAAAATAATTGCCATAAACCATTTCCAACAGAACTACTACCAGAGCTCCAAGCATTTGCCAACAACACCCAACCAATTCCTGTTCCTGGTTGAAATGTTCCTATTTTCACTTTATCTCCTACTACTAATCCGCCACCACTACCTAATGCTGACACGTTAGGAAAAATAATAGTAATGTCTTCTGGTTGAGGCGCAGTAGCTGGTGGATTGTTTACATCGTACGTATAAAAACCTAAAACATTTTTATAACCTGCACCTTCGCTAACAAATGTTACCCAAACATCTGCTAAATCATCAATAATTAAATCGGTATCATATCCTGATGAAATGTAATGCGGATTGTAATCTGGTACAGGATAACTTTCAGGTAAAGAACTGCTAATCATTTCTAATGTAGCAACATCAACGGTGTCTCCCATAGGTTCTAAATAATCTGGAACTCCATTTGCGCTGTAAGATCCTAAATATTGATAGTTTTGAGCGTTGATTGTAGCACTCAAACATAAACATAATAATAGTAGTAGTTTTTTCATGATATAATAGATTTATACCACAAAACTATACTGTTGTTAAGGTGTAAAGATTATTTTTCGACGAGTAAAAATTTACTGTAGACGAATGGAATTTAAAGCAAGTTAAGACGTTTCATTAATTCCGGTCTATTAGAACGACTTACCGGAATTACATCTTTTTTAATAAGTACGCTATTATCTTCTATATCAATAATTTTATCAACGTTAATGATATAAGAACGATGTATTTTCAAGAACAAATCGTTAGGTAGTTTTTCTTCAATTTTTTTTAAGGTAGAATGTACTGTATAGTTTTTGTCTTCGGTTTTTACATTAATGTAATCGCCTTTGGCTTCAACCAAATATATGCTTGGAATATCAATCTTAATTAAACGCCTATCAATATTTACATACAAGTCGTTACCTGAAGTTGTTTCTACTTTTTCTGTATTAGCATCAGACTTTTTAGGTGCTGTACTTGCTACGCTTTCAGCTTTTAAAATGGCTTTTTGAAAACGTTCAGGTGTAATAGGTTTAACTAAATAATCAACAATACAATCATACTCAAAAGCTTCAATAGCAAATTTAGGATCTGAAGTGGTAAGTATTATTTTTGGAGGATTTTTTAGAGTTTGTATAAAATCAAAACCAGTAAAATCAGGCATATGAATATCTAAAAAAATCAAATCGACTTCGTTTTGATTTAAATATTTTATGGCTTGTATAGCATTAGGAAATTCTTCTAGAACGTTTAAACTAGAAATATTACTACATAACTGCGAAATGATAACTCGTGCAGTAGCTTCGTCGTCAATAATTATACAATTCATAAAATTAGGTTATAGGGTCTCTAAAAACTCTGTCATGATTTGTAAGATAGATTCAAAATCTTCTTTACCTGTTGTGCTACTTTCTATAAGGTTATGCTCATAGGTTACAGCAACATCATAACTTTTTTCAAGTCCTAAAATACTAATTTTATGTTTAAGTTTATGAACGTTTTCGGCAGCCTCCTTAAAATTATTAGCGTTTATGTTATTAAAATAAATGCGCTTTTCTTCAGGAAACTCTGTTTTTATAATATCTATTAGCTTTTGCTCAAAGGCTTTGTCTCCTCCTGACATACTTGCTATGTAAGATAAATTAGGCTGCTCCATCTAGTTGTTTTTTTAAGGTGAAAAAGAATGTGGTTCCTTCATTAAGTTTAGAGGTTAACCATATTTCACCTCCATAAATTTCTACAATCTTTTTTACTATTGACAATCCTATTCCTGTTGAATCCACACTGTTTTCAAGTTTTTCAAAAGTGTTAAATATCTTATCATGATACTGCTCATCAATACCTATACCATTATCCTTGACATAAAACTCCCAGTGTTCGCCTTTATCTAAAGCACCTAATTCCACAAAACCATTTTCTTTGTCGTTATACTTAACAGCATTATCAATAAGGTTTTGAAATAATTGAATCAATCTGCTTTTGTCTCCATAAATCTGTGGTAAATGGTTTACTTTAACCTTGAAATTTCCAGGTAAATGCATAACCGAAACCAACTCGTTTACTAGATTTTTTAAATCTACATCATAAAACTCTACTTCACTTTTCGAAATGGTTGAGTATTGTAAAATTCCATTGATAAGCGTGTCCATTTTTTCAACATTGGCTCTTACCAAGTTAAGTTGAGAATTACAATGAGCGTCTAGTTTGTCTTTATTATCTTCTATTAACCAAGATACAAGTGTATCAATACTGCGAAGAGGAGATTTTAAATCATGAGATACCATATGTGCATAATCACTAAGTTCTTGGTTTTGGTGCTCTAACTCCTTTAATAATTTTTCTCGCTGCTTATTAATTTCCAAAATTTCTCTTGCTTGATTATCAATAAAATCAACAAGTTTTAGTTCATCCAAATCATTATTAGTTTCACTCTCACTAGAAGTATTATCCACTAGACCTTTAAAGGTTTTTGTAACTCGCTTAAGCTTGTCTATAATATTTTTTTGAGATTCAGCTTCTTCCCTTAGTTTTTGATTAGCTTCAAACAGTTCATCAGAGCTAATGGTCATTGCACGCTGTTGCATATTAAACTGCTCATCAAAGTTGGTGTATGACCTATCAACAGCATCTAAAAACTGTTCTATTTTTTCATCTGAGGCTAATTCTTCAGTTAAGTATTTTCTTATTTGACGTTTTAGTAATGAATTCATTATTCGCTTATTAGCGTTATAGTCATGGTTTGATTATGTAATTGACAGTTAATTTCAAGATTAAAAGGCGCTATTTCTCCATAAGAGTAAAAACCACAAATTGTTGTATCGTCTCCAACTATTGAAACTACTTCTTCAATCTCTTCCTCAACACGTTGGTCTAATACAAGTTTTCTACCAATACAACTAACTAGTAATGCTAATTGAGGTTTTGTTTTTCGTTTTTCAATTGCTTGTTTAGCAGCCAATTCTGATGCATTTGCAATATTATCTACATTAGTCATCATTAACTGTACTCTAGAATTCTCAGGAATATCACCTGCTAAAACCATAGCGTTAGTTTCTTCATCAATATTTAAAATAGTACGCACGTAAGACTGCTTTTCGTTGGCAGACAACACATTAAGCGGATACAACAATGCTGCTGCTGGTAACTCTTTAGATTTTTCACCTAAATACTTTTTATACAAATCTAAAGCTGGTTGACCATCTAGCTCAAACAACACATTAGACTCTGACGAAGTTACTACACGTTCTGGTCCAAAAGGTGTCCAACCTCCATGAATTGCAAATGAAGCTTCAAAAGTTTCGCCATAAAAACCAATAGCAATTATTTCTCCTTGCTTAGGGTTTTCATTGTATGATGCTAGTGTTTTTTCAAAACGTGCAGCATCACCACATAAACCTCCTGTAACAAGCAACTCATTATCACTTGCTGCATTCATACCTTTAGTAAGCTGGCTTCCGTTTATAAAACTACCTTCTGAAATTACGAAAACGTGTTTTAATCCTTCTTGGTCGAACTGATTTACTAGATCTTGTCCTGTTTTAAAACTGTCCAAATCTGAATTTAGCACGTTGCTCCTTTTTATTTGAAATGTGCTTCTTTCAAACTCAATTGCTGTTACAGTTATGCTATCATCTGAAACAAATTGAGAAGTTATATCTCCACTGGTTGAACCAAATACGAGATGACCATCTGGGAATTTTTGACGAAGCTCATCGTAAATCCCTTCATCTTCTAATAAAAATCTATTACCAAACACTAAAACCAAAGGTTGTTTTAATGTTACATCATTTGAAAGATATTCCCATCCTTGGTCTTGTTGTTTTCTTAACTGTACTGTTTTCATATTATTTTTTTAATGTGAAATAAAATGTGGTTCCTTTTTTGGGCTCACTTTCTAACCATATTTCACCTTCGTGTAAATTGACAATCTTTTTTACAATAGATAAACCAACACCAGTTGAGTCTTTACTTTTGTTTAACGAATGAAAGATTTTAAAAATTTTATCGTGATATTGTTTTTCAATTCCTATACCATTATCAGACACTGAAAACTGATAAAATTCTCCTACGTCTTTAACATTAATATGAATTTCTCCTTTTGGTTTATCAATGAACTTTACAGCATTGCTAATTAAGTTTTGAAACAATTGCTGCAGTTTTACTTTATCTCCTTTTACAACAGGTAACTTATTAGCCACAGAAATATTTATATGTTTTGGAACATATAGTATTTGACACAGCTCATTAACAACTTCGCTTAAATTTACATCAATTTTTTCTTTATCATCTGAACCAACACTAGAATATTCTAAAACATCGGAAATGAGTTGTTCCATTTTTTCCAAAGTGGTTTCAATATGACTTATATTTTGAAGACTTGCCTCATCAAGCTTATCTTTATTATCTTCTTTAATCCATTGCATTAAAGCATCTATACTTCTTAGAGGAGATTTTAAATCGTGAGATACTATGTGAGCATACTCTTGAAGCTCATTGTTACTTTTTTCTAATTTAGATAAAAGGTTTTCCTTTTGTAATTGTAAGCTTTTAAGGTCAGTAATATCTAGATGAATTCCTATTGAACCAATGACATCTCCATTTATATCATAATTTGGAGCTCCACTAATTAGCCAATGCCTTATATTGCCTTGTTTAGTTTTTACTTTTATTTCGTATGAGTTCGACTCTCCTTTTAAACGCTTAATGTTTTCCTCTGCAATAACATCAGTCCCACCTTCAACAGGAAAAATAAGTCCTCCTTTTTTACCTTTTAGTTCTTCTTCAGTATACCCAGACATTTCAGAAAAACTCTGGTTAATCATTTGAATTTCATCATCATTATTCACCTCCACAAGACCTAAATTCATGTTAGCAATAATACTACTATACTTTTGTTTTTCGGCTTCAATAGCTGATCTATACTTATTTTCCAAAGTAATATCTCTTACTATTCCTTGAGCTGCTACAGGTTTATTGTCATCATTTAAAATGATACTTGCGTTGATTTGAACTAGCTTTTGTTCTCCATTTTTAGTGTTCAGTTTTATTTGAAAGTTTGTAATTGAACCTTCAGTAATTAAGGCTTCAAAACTGTTCATGACATTATCAACTTCTGATGGGTCTGCTAGTTCTAATAGATTTAAATTGTCTTTTTCATTATTGAAGCCTAGTAAATTTATTGCAGCATCATTCATTTTAATGACATTTCCCCATAGGTCCATTACCACATAGGCATCAACAATGTTTTCAAAAACACCTTTAAGTTCTAGTGTTTTTTCTTTAACAAGCTTTTCGAGTTTTTTATTAGATTCTTGTAGTTTTTGGGTAGTATCATAGAGTTGAGCAGACTTTTGTTCTAGGATTTCTTCGGCTGCTTTTCGTGCAGCCTTTTCTCTTGCAAGTGCTCTTTTAAGAATCTCTATTTCTTCTTGACTCATTGTTTTTTATTAATGGTAAACCTTACTTCTGTACCTTCTTCATTAAGCTTTTCAAAATCAATTTCAGCTGGTACTTTAAACAGTTTAAAGGTTTCTAACATTAATCCTTTCCCTAGCATATACAATGCCTTATCAGATTTATAAACCATTACCATTTTGGTGTCGGTTTTTTCTTCTAATTCAAACGTAGGTAATTGTGCTTCAGGGTAAATTTTCTTGACCTCAACATGAATGTGATTTTCTATAGAAGCTAACAAATCCATTGGGTCTTTGTAGTGTTCAACTAAGTTTGGGTGCGATTTTATTAGGGCTTTAAACAAATGTTCAGAATACACCATTAGTAAATCATCTACAGAGATGTCAGTGTTTTCACTTAAATGCGAAATAAGTTGAAGCATCTCTGAAAACTCATAGGTTCCAACTGCAGTGTAAACACCGTTTGATTCTAAATTTGATTGGTTTATGATTTTATCAACCATAACTAAACCAAATTTTTCTTCAACTAACTCTAAAAACTCTGTAAAAATTATTCCTTTCACTATGCTGTAATTAATTCGTTAATACTCCAATATGCTAATAATTTTTCAATTTTAGAAACATAATCTTCATATTTTAATGGTTTTAAAACATAGCCAGCAATTCCAATTTTGTAACACTCCAGTAAATCTCGTTGATTATTAGAGGTTGTAAGAATTATAGTAGGAATATATTTAAGTCTATCATCATTTTTAAGGATTTTTAAAAACTCAATACCGTTAATTTTAGGCATGTTAAGATCCAACAAAATGATATCAGGAAGATTATCTTTTTGCTCAAGAAGTTTTAAGGCTTCTTCACCATTATTAGCTTCTCTTATTTTATGATTTAGTTGAAGTGAGCTAGAAGCTCTATTAAGCTTCATTACTTCAATCATATCGTCTTCTATAAGTAAAACATTGAGGGTTTTCATGTCAAATAATTAATATTAATCTGCAAAATAAATTAATACTTAATATTTGTATCTTTTAATTCGTTTGAGGGTGATTAAGTGTCGACGAATGGAATTTAAGTGTCGACGAATGAAATTGACTAGTTTAACTGCTCTCTCATTTTTTTAGTCATTCCCTTAACTACCATATCATAAGAATGATCAATGAGTTCAAATAGAAATGCTGCAGAAATCTCACCTGAATTGAGCTCAACAGAGTTCCAATGCACTTTGCTCATATGGTATCCTGGATAAATACTATCGTACTCAGCTCTTAACTCTTGAGCATACTCAGGATCGCACTTTAAATTAATGAAGCGATTACCTGACTCCCATTTTTCAAGTCCTACCAAAGCAAACATTTTACCTAAAACCTTAAACACTAAGGTGTGTTCATCAAAAGGAAAATCTTCAGTGACGCCTTTCTTCTTTAAACAGTGATTACGTAGTTGATCTATGTTCATTTGGAATAAAGTATATATAAAAGAAAGATAAGGTTTATAATAATCGCTAAGTAGTGAATTTTATAGTTAAAATCAATTTTCCGATTTAAAACATTAAATAATACCCAATCAACTATTATCCACGTAGAAGCTAAAATAACAATAAATAAAGGTATTATAAAACCTATTGGTGGTGTATGACTTGATACTAAACCATATTTTAAACTTGAAAAAACTGTTAATAAAGCGCCAAACGCGTATACTGAACATTTTATATAATAATAAATGTTATTCCTGACAGTTTTCAAAATCATGAAATTTGTTTAACGTTGTTGTCTTCAATTTTTAATGCAGAATAGTCTAACGACCAACCAATGGTTTGCACGATATTTTCAATTAATGAAATGGCCTCAAGCGCTTCTTGTTTTGCGACATTAAACAGTCCGCTTTCTGGCACTTTGTTCATAATATGAATTTTTGCTTCGTTGTGCAACTCAGTTAAATCAGAAGCTTCAAACTTATTGAACATACCATCTTTTTTATCGTAATAATTTAAATCGGTTTCAACACTTAGCACTTCAGGTTGTGGAAAATGATACAACTTTACGGTTTTTGTTTTAGTATCCGATTCCATTTTTATTTTTGACAAATCAAATCCAACATGTGCTTTGGCGTTGATAACCACGAGTGCTTTCTTTTTACTTGTAACTAGTTTTAGAAAGCGTTCTTTTACATCTTCGTAATGATAAATTTCGGCAAAATCACCTTCAACAGTAATAAACTTGCACACTTTTTTTATTTTATCTAAGAGTATAACCGATTGTGAATTTGTACGCTTTTTAATTTGAAATTGCTTTACTATAGTTACAATAGCCAAGGTTACCAAAATGCTAATAATGATTATAAAGAATGTTTCCATAATTAATCTTTTCCTATACTACCCAAATGAGTGTTCTTAAATGAATCGGGAAATTTTAATCCATAGCCAAAAATTCTATCCATTGAGGCATGTGAAAATAAAATAACACCTGTAAGTTTTAGAGGTTCACTTTCAAAATACATGCCAATAAAATACACAAGTATTGCAACTGCTTTATTGTGAAAAATATTATAACTAATAGCTCCAACCTTAGTGTTAACATAGTATCCTAACGCACCAACGTCTGGAAGTAAAATCAATACCAAAAACCACCACCAAGCATAAGTAAGCTGGTTAAAAGCAAAAATTCCTAAGGCAAACATTGCCAATTCTTCAATTTTTAATTGTAGCTTAATATTAGTTAATAACTTCATACAAAACAGGTTTACTTGGTGTAGCATCGTTTTCAAAAGGTGCTATTTGCAGGTTTAAAAAGTAAGTACCATCTACCACATTATTAGGCACAAAAATAAACTCAGTTATAGTTGCATCTAACCTTAGTTTTCCTGTGGTATTCCAAAATGCATTATGAGCCAACAGCTTACCTTCGTCCTTTTCTTTATCTACACTTGGCAAGTCGATAAGTAAGTGCTTAACGCCTTTCTTTTTTAAATAATTAGCAGTCTCCTCAAGCAAATACGTTGGGTTTGTATTAGAATACTGCATTGACAGTTTTTCTTTGGTATTTGGTATGGTTCTTATGACTACTGCATCTCTTTTTTTGTTTCCTAATGCAAATTGCACTTGCTTTTTAGAAATCACAAAATCATCATTCAATTTTTCTGGCGCGACTGTTATAACTTCAGCTAAAAAAAAGAATTGATTAAGGTTTTGGTTTATAGAGTGTACTTTTTTTGTAATGTGTCCTACACACTCAGTATGTGTGCCATGAGCATGCGGGTTAAACTGAATGTTATTAAAATTAACAGGCGACCCTTTAGCTACACTAGCAATCCAATCTTCTATTTGAACAGGCTCAATTTTTGGTTCATCAATATACCACGCATTTACATTTTGTTTTGAGGCAATTAACGGTATGGATATGTCAATTGGTTGTGAAAAATCTATTTTATATTTGTTTGAGTTGTATTGTATGCTTGCAATCATTTATGTGTTTATTTTAAATAAGTCTGAAGCGATGCCATCGCTTAAAAATTTTCCTTTTTTGGTGACTAACAATTTGTTTTCTTCAATATACAACAATTCATTTTTTAAATGGTTATCTGCTTGACTCAAAAGATAGCTTTTGTAGTCTTTACCAAAATCACGTTCAACTTTATCTAAAGACACTCCCCAAATAGTACGCAACCCAGTCATAACATATTCGTTGTATGCATCAGTTACTGTTAGGGTTTCGATTTCTATTGGTAGTTCGTGATTTAATATTGATTTAATGTATTTTGAATTGTTATTTATGTTCCAGCCTCTAGTGGCTCCATCAAACGAATGTGCTGAAGGACCTATGCCTAAATAAGGTTTTCCTTGCCAATAGGCAGAATTATTTCTACTAAAGAAACCTTCTTTTCCAAAGTTTGAAAGTTCGTAATGCACAAACCCATTTTGGTTTAGTTTTTCAATTAATATATGAAACTGCTCATTAGCCAAATCATCGTCAACATTGGCTATAATACCTTTTTTTATGAAATGTTCCAAAGCTGTTTTAGGTTCTACGGTTAAAGCGTAGCTTGAAATATGAGGAATATTAAACTCTAATGCAGTGTCAATATTTTCAATCCAACGTTCATTGGTTAACCCTGGAATTCCATAAATTAAATCGATAGAAATATTATTAAAATATTGTGTTGCTTGCTCTAAACAGGTTTTAGCTTCATTAGCATTATGAGCACGATTCATTAGCTTTAAATCATCTTCAAAAAAAGACTGAATGCCTATACTCAATCTATTTACAGAACTTTTTGACAATGCTTTTAAATACTCCAGATTTAAATCATCAGGATTTGCTTCAAGAGTAATTTCGGCAGTTTCAGAAACCTGATAATCTATCTTTATCAAGCCAATAAGCCATTCAATATCTTCAACTTTTAAAATGCTTGGAGTTCCACCACCAAAATAAATGGTCTCTATTGTGGTATTTTTCATTTCGTTTTTACGCAAAATGAGTTCCACTTTAAGAGCTGACAACATTTTATCTTCTTGCTTTAACGATGTAGAAAAATGAAAATCGCAATAGTGACAAGCTTGCTTGCAAAATGGTATATGAATGTAGATTCCGCTCATTTAGTCCTCAGTTTTCAGTGGTAGTTGGCAATTAATGAATCTCTTTTTTCTTTAAATATTTATAATTCAAATACTGATTGTCTATTTCGTAACTTAACTTAAAATAGTCAACGCATTTTAATTTTTTAGAATCAGGATTCATGTTTTGAAAACACAAGTATAATGTATCATTTTTCTGATAGTAACCACCTAAATATTCTGGACAACCATAACCCTCATGCAAGAAAGTGAATTTTGAAATTTCAGCATTTCCAACACTTGAAACAGTTATTCTACTTTCGATTTCGGTACCTGAAAGATATGTCTCTTTATAATTAAACTTTAAACCCTCTCTCATTTCTGGTGTTATCTTAGATTGAACACAAGAAACTATTAGAAAGCAAATTAAAAATACAGTCTTTTTAAATATGAAATGTGATTTCAATATTCCATTTTTTCTACAAACCACTACTTACCGTTTACTTTATTAGGGTTCTGCTTCACAAAGCTTGCCCAACCAGAATAGCTTTTTCCAACCTCTACTCTACCTTCATTGTAAAAATGACAAACTGCAGCTGCTAAACCATCGGTTGCATCTAGGTTTTTAGGTAACGTTTTTAAACCTAAAGTACTTTGTAGCATTTTAGCTACTTGTTCTTTACTGGCATTACCATTTCCTGTAATTGCCATTTTAATTTTCTTTGGTGAATACTCAGTAATTGGTACTTCTCTAGATAAACCTGCTGCCATAGCAACACCTTGAGCTCTACCTAATTTTAACATACTTTGTACGTTTTTCCCAAAAAAAGGAGCTTCAATAGCAATTTCATCAGGATGGTGGGTTTCAATTAGTTCAATGGTCCGTTCAAAAATGAGCTTCAGTTTTAAATAATGGTCGTCGTATTTTTTTAAATCCAATTCGTTCAACTGCAAAAACTGCATAGTCTTTCCAACAACTTTTATAAGTCCAAAACCCATAATTGTTGTTCCAGGATCAATACCTAATATAATTTTTTCTTTACTCATGTATTAACAATATTGACAACCACTTAATGAAAAGGTTATACCAAAAGTTACCGTTAGTAAATTTCCGTTAAAAGCACCATAACCTTCAGTAATTGGGTCAAAATCCTTTCCAAAACCTAAAATGTATGACACATCTGTGTAAAAAGACATACGTCTGTTAAAAGCATAATGCACTTCCAAGCCTGCCATTGCATTTAAAAACGACACATCGTTTCCTGAATAATTACCAAGCGGTTTCACAAACGAACATCCAGGTCCTGCGTGTGCTACAAGTCCCATTCGCTCTGGAAGAAACGTAAGGGTTTCGGATGGATCGTAGACCACTTGTAAATTAAGTCTTGTGTAATTGGTTTTAAATTCTGGCGAACTATCTTCACTTGAAAATCGGTTAAATCCAAAATCAACCTTTGCTCCCAACTGCGATTTAAACATGTGTTGAATTCCTAAATTCACTGTCGGAAAATTTATAGGCTTACTCTCAAAATCAGCCACAAAACCTGACTGCGACGGATTGTTAAACCCAAGTGCCAATTGTGCTTTCCATTTGTTAGTATCTCGTTGCGCTGTAAGTGTTGCTGTAACAAACACCATAAACACACATACTAAGAGTGATTTTATATGTTTAAAATTTGAGGTCATAGTCTAATTGGTTTTATTTGTAATATGCTTCTAGGAACGCTTTCTTACAAAACTAAGCAATTCTTTGTTGTGCTTATTAAATTAAGCATAGTTGTTGGCGCATTTTATTTTATTTATAAAAAACTGACAGATAATGAGTATTTAGATTTTAACGATTTTACTCGATTTTTATCCGAAAACAAGTCGTTTTCAGCAAAAAATATTACTTTTTTAATCATTTTAAGCATTTTTAATTGGTTTTTTGAAATTGTAAAATGGCAAACTTTAGTCGATTCCATAAAAAAAATAACCTTTAAAAATGCACTTGAGCAAACCTTAGGTTCGTTAACAGCATCATTAATTACACCTAACCGAATTGGTGAATATGGAGCTAAAGCAGCTTACTATACTAAAGCATTTATAAATCGAATTGCACTATTAAACCTTGTTGGCAATATGATGCAAATGACAGTTACAGTACTTTTTGGTATTGCTGGTCTTATCTTTTTTAAATTAAACTACAACCTGGACATCAATTACCTTAAAGTATCAAGGTTCTTGTTTATTATACTTTTAGTAATAGTGTTAACCCTTTTTGGAGCTAAGCATAAAACATTCAAGATAAAAGGAAATACGCTACAAAAGATCATTCATTTTATCATCTATTTACCAAAAACTGTTTTAGTTAAAGGGTTTTTACTTTCTATAATTAGGTATGCAATTTTCTCATTTCAGTTCTATTTTCTGCTCACTATTTTTGGAGTAAATGTACACTACAGTAATGCTATGATTGTAATTACAAGCATGTACCTATTAGCCTCTATCATTCCTTCCATTTTTATTTTTGACGTAGTAATAAAAGGGAGTGTTGCTGTGTATTTGTTTTCTATTGTTGGTGTAAATGAGTTTACTATTTTATGTATTGTATCGTTAATGTGGTTGTTGAATTTTGTCATTCCGAGTGTATTTGGAAGCTATTATGTCCTAAATTTTAAACTACCTAAAAACACCACAAACAGATGAGTTTAATAGCACTTATTATTGTGATCCTATATCTAGCTTTAATTGGAAGCCTGATTTTAGGCTTTGACAAAGTGAATGAATTTACTTTAAAAGATATTACACCAGAAAACAGGTTTTCAATACTTATTCCTTTTAGAAATGAAGCTGAAAACTTACCTGCTTTATTACAGTCCATTTCAACACTAAATTACTCAAAAGCACATTTTGAAATTATTTTTATTGATGACGATTCTGAAGACAATTCAGTAGCACTCATTAATGCGTTTCAAAAAAAATCGAAACTAAACATAAGCTTAATAAAAAACATTCGCAGTTCAAACTCTCCAAAAAAAGATGCTATTACATTAGCCATTTCACAAGCAAAACACCCTTGGATTATTACCACAGATGCTGATTGCGTTTTACCTATATATTGGCTTGATAGTTTTGATTGTTTTATACAAGAGCGTCAACCCGATTTTATTGTAGCTCCAGTAACGCTTAGCCATTGTAATACATTTTTTAAACGCTTTCAATTACTTGAAATTTTAAGTCTGCAAGGAGCAACTATTGGTGGTTTTGGTATCAACAAACCATTTTTGAGTAATGGTGCCAACTTAGGTTTTAAAACAAACTTTTTTAATACTGTTAACGGTTATCAAGGCAACAATACCATTGCTAGTGGTGATGATATTTTTCTTTTAGAAAAAGCTATTAACCATCCTCAAACGCAAGTAAAGTATTTAAAATGTGATAAAGCTGTTGTAACTACAATCCCTGAAAATAGCATAACCAGTTTATTTGCACAACGCGTTCGTTGGGCAGCAAAAACAAGTAACTATCGTAATGTTTTTGGAAAACTTTCAGGATTGGTCATTTTTACAATGAATGCTGCATTGCTTTGTTATCTACTATTTGCCATTTCAGGAGTTGTTTCTTATAAAGTGTTGGTTTATGTGTTTGTTATAAAGTTTTGCATAGACTTTCTTCTCATTTTTAAAAGCGCTCGATTTTTTAACCAAGAACATACTTTGTTTTCATATATCTTTGGCTGTTTTTTATATCCTTTTTTTAGTGTTTTTGTGGCCTTTACATCTGTTTTTAAAGGATATAAGTGGAAAGAAAGAGCATACCGAAAATGATGTTTTATCATTTATTTTTGTTAGATTTACTAAACTATAATCCTAAATCCTGATGAAAAAATTAGTCGCTATTCTCTGCATCTTGTTAAGTTATGCTTCAATGAGTGCTCAAGACACCTACACTGTAAATGGTGAAACCCTAGAGTTAAAGACTGAAATTGATGGAAATCTGGATTTACTTTGGGCAACTGTTGATGGTAAATACCGTTATTTTGTGAGGACTCAAAACAACACCATCTTAGAATTAAAAAACACCAAAGGTGACAATAACAAATACCAAGAAGAGTATAAAACCACGCTAAACAATGTCATGGAAGATTATGGTTTATCAACTGATAAGGTAAAACTCACACTTGGCAGCCTTAAAGACTTTATTGATATGTACAACAGTACGTCTGACGTGTCTTACCAAACGCAACTTAAAAAGAACAAACTCGAACTACGTTTAGGTGTTTTTGGTGGTATTACCAACAATCCATTTGTTCCAAACCCTGACAATTTAAAATCTCCTGTTTTTGGGACCGAACTAGAAGTGATTACTAATGCTGAAAAACCTATACACTCTGGGTTTTTACAACTTAGACAAGTTCTTAAAAACAATGATTTAGAATACACCTCAACCGAGTTTTCTTTAGGCTACAGATGGAGAGCTATTAATATTTCAAACTTAAGTATTTATGGCAATGTAAAATTTGCAACACTCAACTTTAGTAAAGTTACAGTCGCTACTGAAGATGACGTTATTGAAGAAAGCGACACCTCTTTTAATGCGCCTTTTATTTTTGGACTAGGTGCCGATTACAAAGTGGGCAATGGTTATATTACATTTGGGTTTAATCAATTATTTGCTTTAGATTTAGACACTAACGACAATTTCCCAACTGATTTTACATTGGGTTACAAGTTTACGCTGTAAATGAAATTATCAAATTTTAAAACCTCTAACCCTGCCTTTACACCTTATTTTTGGGACGACAACAAAAAGCCTGAAGCAAAAATGACTGTTTCAGGGATTTTTGTAAAATCCATGTTATCCATATTGGTTATTGCTGCAGTTACAGCTGGAGTTTGGAAACTTCATGAAGATGGAATGGATGTAAGCTGGTTTACACTTGGTGGTATGATTGCTTCAATAATTGTAAGTGTAATGATTTCTTACAAGAACAATTGGGCACATATTTTAGTGCCTATTTACTCCATAACCAAAGGTTGTTTTTTAGGCGGTTTTTCGGCTTATGTAAGAGTTAAATTTCCTGAAATGCCTTATCAAGCTATTGGTGTTACCATTGTAACTTTTTTTGTAATGCTCATCTTATACCAAACACGAATTATTGTAGTTACCAAACAACTTAGAAGTGTAATTATCACAGCTGCTGCAAGTATATTTTTGGTGTATATAATTTCGTTTATTTTAGGCTTTTTTGGTATCAAATCGTTTATTTGGGGAACTTCTTGGGTTGCCATTATTTTTAATGTAGTTGCAGCAATTGTAGCTTCGTTTTCATTATTGTTGGATTTTGATTTTATAGAACGTCATAAAAACAAAGCGCCAAAATATAAAGAATGGCTTGCTACTTGGGGACTTCTAGTGACTCTAATTTGGTTGTATGTTGAAATTTTACGCTTAATGCGAAAGCTAGCAATTCGGTTTTAATTGATACTAACTATTACAGGAAGATTAAATTGAGTCGTTACCTGTTGACTGCGTTTTATTGCTGGATATATTTTTGGCAACGAATCAAAACTATGAGTTAACAGACTATCCAACTCAGGAATTTGTTGACGTGTGACATAAGAACTTTTAATGTCTTCAATAGTGAATTGACCTTTGCTATCTATTTTAATTTTTAAAATAACAGTATCATTAACGTCTTCAGAAACTACAATGTTATGTTTTGAAAGGTTTTCGTTTAGTATGTTTCGTAGTGTGGTTTCAAAGCAGTTTTTTTTGTTTGCCTTACCAGAAGTGGTGTCGCACGATGCAAATGTAGGATACTCATCAACATCATTCCAGTTGAAGGTTTGCAACTCTTCCTGAAGAATTTCTTCTGTAGAAATCTTCTGTTTATCAAAATAGTCGCAAGACACCAACGTAAAAACACAAAAAATAAAGAATAAGTGCTTCATTAATATACTACTGAAGCCGAAAAGTACAATTTTTTTGGTATTTAATCTTCATTCATAAACTTTTCTTCTTTGAGCTCTTGTAAACGCATATTGGCTAGCTTTACATAAAAACTCTCAGGATATTGGGTTTTAAAATCTTCGTAGAGTTTAATTTTAGCATCAGTATCAGCATAATATTTGTCTTTTGAAACAACCATATAAAATGCTGAGTTGATATTGTCTGGATTTTCTTTTAAAGCAGTTTGAAAGCTTGCAATAGCTTCTTTATACTTTTGTTGACGATTATAGATTGTACCCAATTTTTGATATTCATAATCCAATGGCACATCTTTTAACTTTAAGCATTGTAAAATATACTTTTCAGCATTCTCATAATCGTTTAAACGCTCATAATATGTTCCTATAAGAAATAATCCGTTAGAATCGTAAGGATTAAAGTTTAATGCACGTTTTCGTTGCTCAATGGCTTCTTCATATTCTGAAAGTTCAGCATGAATAACACTTAATTTCACATGAATAAACTCTGAAGATTCTCCAAGTTGCACTAATTTTTGAAACCAGATTTTTGAGTTTTTGTAATCGTCTTTGTTATAATAGTTTTGCGCTTTTAAGCTGATAAGACTTACATTGTTCTCATAGCTTTCCAAGCCTTTGTTTATAAAATATTCTGCTTGTTCATAAGCACGTTTTTTCACATAGGATCGTGCAATTTTATAAATGGCTTTTTGATGGGTTTGATCCAAATCATAAGCAGAACGAAACCTATTCATTGCAGTTGAATCGTTTAAAGCTTCGAGTACTAAACCTAATTCATAATGGTAATTCGGATTTTTGTAATCTATATATACTAACTCATTAAATTGAGTTGAAGCTTCTTTAAACTTCTTGGTCTTTGAAAGTAATTTGGCGTATTCGTATTTTACAAGTGCATCATCAGGATTTGCCTCTAAACTTTTTTGGTAATACTCTAAAGCAGCGTCATAATTTCCTATTGCAATGTAGGCTTTTGCAATTTTATCAAACACCTCCTCAGTTTTACTCAGTGTTTTGTATTGCTCAATAGCTTTACTATAGTTACCGTTTAAGTACAAACTATCTGCATGCTGTAAAACCGAAGTTTGAGCTTCGGTTTTTAATGTAATTAATACTATTAGGATTAAAAGAGCTTTATTCATTGACTTGAAATAGTATTGGTAAGCTATAGGCAACTTTTACAACTTTTCCGTTTTGCTTTCCAGGAATAAATTTTGGCAATGTTTTTATAGCACGTATTGCTTCTTCTTCCAATGCAGGATGCGATGCTCTAGCTTTTACCTCTTTTACAGTACCATCTTTATCTATTTTAAAAATGACATTGATACGCTGTTGTCCTTTAAGTCCTTTTTCCTTTGCAACATTTATGTTGAAGTTTTCATTGACATGCTTAGCGACATTATTACTTATGCATTTTTTCTTTTCATCTTGTGTTGCTAAATTTTCACAAGACGCTAACATAGGAATCTCATCAACCACTGCAAATGGCACTTCATCAGCATTCTTAAATTGTTCTTTTAACTCCTTGATATACTCTTTTTGGTCTTGAGCACTATTTACTTCATTTTGATTATCATTATCTGACACTTGAAATAAAATTGGCAAACTATAAGGCACTACTACAGTTTTTCCTTTTTGCTTTCCTGGTATAAACGTTGGCAATGTTTTTACAACACGCTTTGCTTCTTCTTCTAAAGCTGGATGTGGTGCTCTTGCTGCAACATCTTTTACAGTACCATCTTTATCTATTTTAAAAATAACATTGATACGCTGTCTTCCTGTAAGTCCTTTTTCCTTTGCAATATTTGTGTTGAAATTTTTATTGACATGCTCAGCAATATTGTCGCTCATGCACTTTCTCTTCTCCTCTCGAGTTGATAAAGTCTCACAAAAAGTAAATGTAGGCGCTTCATCAATAACAGCAAATGGTACTTCAATGGTTTCTTCAACATGCTCAACTATAACCTCATCATTTTCATTACCTGGGTTTGGTATTTTTTTGCCGTCAATATCATTTACTTGCATTTTTAATATTGTGTTTTTTGTAACAATCATCAGCGTATTGAAGTAATCGTCATTTTGAATCATTTTCATTTTTTTATCATAACGTTTTTGCTCAGCAGCTGTCATGTTTTTAAAGTCATCAACTACCAATCGTAAAATGCCATCTTTGGTGTTACTCTCCCAGCTTAACTTAGCCTCATCAGTCTTCTTATATTCTAAATAATCTTCATAAGTTTTATGTTTAGGAAAGCTTTTTTCACTTCTTTCAATATCTTCTTGGGTCAAACTTCCGTCTTTTTGTTTACCCTCAATTTCCTTATCGGTCAAAAACTTAAAGAATGCTGCTCTTTTTGCATACTCTTCTCTAGTAAGAATATATTTATCAGTTTTAGGCATATATTCTTTAAATATTTCAGCAGAATTACCACTAGAAGCACCTAACTCTTCCAACTCATCATAATACTTTTGAACCAATTCATCATCAGTCATATCTTTCGTAGACGTATCTTCATGAGTGGTTTTAGTTGTTGACTTTGGGTCTTGTGAATATGACGATGTGTACATAAGCATTCCAAAAACCATTGGCAATAATAATGTGTACTTGAATAAATGGATTTGTTTTGATTTTGATTTACTTAACATGACTATTCGTTTTTTGATTAATGCTTGTTTAAAAAATGGGTTTATGAAAGAAATGTTTTTGGTCTCGAAAACCTGAGCCAATAAGTTTTCATAGTATTCCTTTTTATCGTGATGCTGTAGTGCTTTATAATCTGCAATGAACTCGTGTAACTCAACTATTCTAGCTTGATACATATACACTAATGGGTTAAACCAAAACGCAATCCTTAGTGCTTCAAAAAACAACAAATCGATAGTATGCTTTTCCTGAACATGAACAAGCTCGTGCTGTAGAATCGTTTTTTGCTCTTTTGACTGTATTTTTTCGCCTAAAAACACATAATTAAAAAATGAAAATGCCGCATTACTATTCAATAAATTAACGATTAGCAAATTGCCTTTCCAACGTTTTGGGTTTTTGTAAAATAGAACTAGAAGTTTAATCAACTTAACCATAAACAGTAGAGCTGCAATACACATTCCTGCATATAGCAGCATACTCCAAGACCAAGTAAGAACAGGTTCAACTGTTTGTTGTGGTTGAGCAATAAAAACATCAATTACTGATTGTTTTTCTTCGACTTTACCTAAAATAACTTCAGGCAATTGAATAACAAACTGCTCTGGAACGATGTCTCTTATACTTTTAAATTTAATAAATGGTAATACCACTGAAAGTATCGCAGTCGATAACAAGTAAAACCTGTTCCAATTAAAGAAAGTTTCCTTTTTTAAAAACACATCGTAGATGAGCAAAAAGAATAATTGAAACGCTATAGTTTGTAATACATAATGCAACATAATACTATTCTTTTTTATTGATTTCTTTTAGTACAGCTTCCAAGTCTTTTAGGTTAATGTCATTTTTCTTCACAAAAAAAGACACCATGCTTTTAAAAGAGCCTTGAAAATAATTATCCACCAATGTATTTATGGTCTGGTTACTATAATCTTGCTTTTTAACCATTGGAAAATACACATGACCTTTACCTTGTTTTTCATAATCGACAAAGCCCTTACTTTCCAAAATTCTTACAATAGTTGATACAGTATTGTAAGCTGGTTTGGGCTCTGGTAACTCATCTATAATATGTTTTACATTGGCCTTTTTAAGTTGCCATAAAACTTGCATGATTTCTTCTTCTGCCTTGGTAAGTTGCTTCATGATGCTTATTTTTAATTTAAAACTCTGAATAAAAGAGCTTAACAAATATAACTAAATTTTTAGTTTAAACTAATTTTTTAGTTACAAATGTAACAAATGACTATTTTCATCGTCACATAATTGTGTAAACTCTAAATAGATTTAATGGATATATTTTTATTGATAATTAGTGGCTTATTAATGCTTCTTGGAATACTTGGTAGCTTTTTACCTGTTTTACCAGGTCCATTAACCAGTTGGGTTGGGCTTTTAGTTTTACATCTTACTGATGCACTACCAATGAACTGGACATTTTTAATCATAACATTAATTGTAGCTATTGCCATTTGGTTGTTAGACTATGTAATTCCAGCTATGGGAACCAAACGTTTTGGAGGCAGTAAAGCAGGAATGATAGGTACAACTATTGGCCTTATAATAGGCTTAATATTTTTAGGACCTTTCGGAATAATTATAGGTCCGTTTTTTGGTGCTCTAATAGGTGAGCTTATTAATAAAAGTGAATTTGATAAAGCTGTGAAAGCTGCTTTTGGATCTTTTTTAGGATTCCTTGCTTCAACGTTTATGAAGTTTATTGTAGCAATGATTTTTACCGGATTCTTTATTTATAAAGTAATAAAATATTCTGACGGTTTTGTATAAATGAAAAAACCCAATAACCTAGTAGGTTATTGGGTAATTCTTTATTTGCTATTAATTCAACAAATTACTTAGAGGGATTAATTAATTTCGTTGACTATTACAAATGTATATAAGTAGAAGGTTTTAAATGTGCGGAAAAACCGCAAACTTGATGCGGAAAAACCGTACTTTCTAACAATAACCTAGTGTTGCATCAGATTGAAAAAGCTAAAAAAAATGAAGATTTAATATAAATTTTACAAAAAGCCTTTTTTTCTGGCTTCTTCTAACAAAGTTTCGTCTTTACCATCTTCAACAGAAAATAAAAGTTTCATTTGCTTTTTACGTTTTTCAATAGCACTCATTGATAAGTCTATATACTCTTTTAAACTTCTTGTTTTTATGCCTTGAGATAATAAGTGAAGTATTTTTCTATTGATGTCGTCAATATAAATATCACTAGTAATAGACTTCTTTAAATAGTTGTTTACAGTACTACTGTAGTATGGAGGGTTGGATAGAATATGCTGAAATGCTTCAGCTAGTTCCATTGATGTTAAATCACTTTTTATTAAAAATCCATCAGGACTTACCTCTTTAATAATATTATGAATCCTGTACGACTCATTAAACATTGTTAAAATAATAATTTTTGCATTAGGTAATATGTCTCGAGCAATTTTTGCTAAATCTTCTCCTGATGTTATTGAACCATCTGAAGAACTAGGTAAACTAATGTCGAAAAAACAGACATCATAAGGCTTTTCTTTAGATGCTTTTTGAAGTAACTCGTTAGCTGTATCGCAATTATTAGCTGTATCTATAACTAGTACCTGATCATCGTTTTTTGTAGCCATCAAAGTATTTTGATAACCTTCAATAATTATTGGATGATCATCTACCATTAAGATATTTATGTGTTGCATGATAATTTAACTTTTATAAGGAATGTCAATTAATACCGAAGTTCCTTTATTTATTTCTGAGTAAAACTTAACTGAGCCTTCTAGCTCGTTTACTCTAGAATTGATGTTTTTAAGACCAATTCCTTTCTTACTCTTATTGATTTCAAACCCTTTTCCGTCATCAATAATCGCTAATAAAATTACGTTATTTTTTAATTCAATACTAATTTTTACCTCATTAGCTTCGGCATGTTTATAAATATTTTGAAGTGTTTCTTGTATTATTCTGTAGATGTTAATTTTGGTTTTATTAGGCACGAATTCCCAATTAATATCATCAGTATATTTAAAATCGTATTGCAATTGATACGCTTTGGTTTGCTTCTCAATTAATTCAGAAATAATATCCATAAACCCTGACCCTGAAACAAAATCGGTATTTAAATCGTGTGATACTTTTCTTATATCTTCTTCAATAGTTTTTAGTTCGCTTATATAATTTGCTCTACTTTTAATAGCATCTTTACCTTCACTAAAATTTAAACTATCTAAACTCAATCTTGTTCCAAACAAACGACCTAAAATACCGTCGTGCAATTCTTCAGAAATACGTTTCTTTTCACTAGCTCTAGCTTCATCAACTTTATCTTGCTGCGATAACATAAGGTTGTAAATTTCCTCATTGGCTTGTTGCTGGTCTTGTTTAAACTTTAACTCTTTGTTTCTTGCTCTTTGGGTAATGATAATATAAATTAAAAGCGCAGTAAACAACAAACCTATTGACAGTATTGTAAGCCACAAACGCTCTCTAGAAATACGCTTATTTTCTTCTTCTAGTTTATCTGTTTCAAATTCAATTCTTGCAAATTTATTTCTGTTTTTTCGCTCGTTCAACAATAAGCTATCGCTTAGCTTTATGTATTGATTTAGATATGCTTTACCTTGCTCTCCTTCATTTATTTTTGACAGTAGTTGCATAGATTCTAACCATATTTGATTAGAGTTTGTTTCTCCACCAATATCGTAAGCTTGTTTAGCATATACTAATGATGAATCTTTGTTTTTTTGTCCATAATAAAACTTAGCCAAATCAATACTAACAGCTAGTTTGGTGATTGGATCCTCGAGACTATCACTAATTTTATATGCAGTTTTCAGCATCTGCTCAATATTATCAATGTCGCTATGTTTTGCTTCATACTTAGTAAACGCTAAGTTTTCTAAAACCAAAGGGTAAAAGGTAGGATCTTCTTCATCATAGACTTCTTTATTTTCTAATACTGTATTATAGAGCTCTAACGCTTTAGCATGATTACCTAACTTTCTATAAACAAACGCCATATTATTTAGTGACAGCATTTGATCAATAAAACCAAACTCCATTTTCTTACCAATATCGTAAGCCATATTATGATACTCTAATGAAGCATTATAGAGTTCTAATTTTAAATTTATTACTCCCAATAAATTATATAGTATCCATTTTGTGCTTAAATAATTTTCAGTTTCAGGGAGTCTTTCTAAAATTTTAATAGCTTTAATTGAATTAGCTTCAGCGCCAATATAATCTCTTTCAGTATCTTGAATATCTGCTAAGTTTACTAATGTTGTAACCTGTCTATCTAACTCTCCTATTTCGTCAAAAGTTTTAGCTGCTCTTGAATAATAATAGTAAGCGCTATCATTTTGAACCATATTGAAATGATGATACCAACCCAAGTTAAGACTGGCAATACCAATAACCAATGAGTCATTAATTTTCTTAGCCAGTTTTAAGTTGTTATGATTGAGTTTTCTATACTTCTCATATTCACCTCTATTCAAATATACACTCGACAAAGTCCTGTTCGAGTTGATTAAAACTGAATCTATTTTAGTTTTAGAAGATAATTCTACAGCGCTAAGTGCAAAAGCTAAACGTTCTTCTAATGAGAATTCAGCATCAGAAGATAAACTTCTTAACTTTTGAATACTATCAAGCCCTTTAACACTCTTTTCGTTTTGAGACAAAACAGCTTTGGTATTAAAAAAGAGAAAAATTAAAAGAGTGAGGTAACGCAACAATGTATTTGGATTATTATGGTTAATCCAAATTTAGAATAATTTATTTAATGTGTTTGACTTATTTTTAATTATAAAGCCAGCTTACAAAAAACAGCAAAAGCCCTTATCTAAAAAAGATAAGAGCTGTATATTTTAAGAAGAAGTATTTTTTATCCGTTAGTAGGAACTAAAACCTTCTTTTTGTTGTGCACTAATAAGTCGTATTTAGTTTCTGATTTTTTGGTAGAGTTATTCTCTTCATTGTTAAAAGAATCACTGCTTTGTCCTGAAACAGTTAATAATAATACAGCTAATAATAAGAAAGTAATTTTAAGGGTCTTCATGTCTATTAATTTTAGGGTTTTACAATATTTAATTTTAGTTAATTACAAATTTTAGGGCATATCCTAATGCCATTGGAGGGAAGAATGGATTATTAACTATAAAGCGTAAACCGCTAAGACTCTATATTTTTTTGAGGGAAATGTAAAATACTAATACAGAGTACTCTACTAAAATGGATTAAATGTTACCTTAATAAGTGTTTAGGGCTTAAGAAAGGACTTCAAATGTAACTCAAATATAATTATTAAAATCAAAAAATCGGATTAAATGCATAAAAATATCGATGAAATACATATTTTCACACATTAAAGAGGAGATAATCTATCTTTTTTTGGTAGAATTACGTTCTATAATATTAGTTTTCACTACTTTGTGTACAGGTTGCTCTGGTAGCTTTCCTTGAATTCTATCTAAAAGTATTTCAACAGATGTTCTACCTATATTTTCAGCATGCTGGCTTACGACAGTTAAAGAAGGGATTGAATGCTCTGCCATTAACCCATTTGTAAAACCAATAACTGATATATCATTAGGAACATTATAACCATTAAGTCTAGCTACATTAATCGCTAAAATAGCTGAGTATTCATCAGCAGCTAGAATTGCATCAACTTTTTGATTATTTAAAATTTTAGTAAGCTCTTTTTCTATTTGATTATAATGTTCAACCTTTAAAACTAAGGGCTCTAAACTCAAATCTTCAATAGCCTTTACATAGCCTTCTTCTCTAGACTCGCCAACACTTATATTAGAAATAGGATTTATGAAGATGATATTTTTTGAATCTAATTCATGAAGAAATTGAGTAGCTTCATATGCTCCTTCAAAATCATCGACAGTTACTTTATCACAACTAATGTCCTTTGCAACCCTATCAAACATTACCATTGGTAAATTATACTTTTCACTCTTTAAAAAATGGGTGTGATTTTTTGTTTTTTGGGTTTCTTCAGCAACTGATAAAATAATTCCATCTACACTACCATTAATAAAAGTGTCTATACTCTCACTCTCTTTTTGTTGTAATTCATTAGATAGGCATATTATTATTTTATAGCCTCTTTTAGTAGCTTCAATCTCAATACCATAAAGCACCTTACTAAAAAACTCAAGCAAAATTGCAGGTATAATTACACCTATTGTTTTTGTTGATTTTGACTTTAAACTTTGAGCTATATTATTTGGGACATATCCATAAGACTCAGCCAATTCTTTAATTTTAGCTCTAGTCTCAATACTAATTTCAGGGTTATCATTGAGTGCTTTAGAAACCGTAGATATTGAAACATTTAAAATTCTTGCTAAATCTTTAAGCGTAATTTTTGAGCCCATGTGTTAAATTTAATAAATCTTTTTGTTCAAAAACAGTTTTTGTAGCACTTAATCTTAAAAGAAAAGCTAACTCTTTGTTTAAAAATTAAAAATACCAAATTTTTGTTCTTTCGTATTATTAAAGAATAATTATTTAATCGAAAACTTAAATACAGTTTCCGAACTAAAAACCTCATCAGGATTTAAAATAACCGTAGGAAAATGGCTTTGATTAGGTGAATCAGGAAAATGCTGTGTCTCAAAACAAAATCCAGTTCTTGGCTTAAAATCCCCTTCTAGAAAATTAGCAGTATAAAACTGCAATCCAGGTTGATCAGAAAAAACCTCCATAAATCTCCCACTTTCACCATCATATGCTGAAGCTACAAATCTTAAGCCTTCATTTTGATTATTAACAACCCAATTATGATCATAACCTCCTCCCCTTTTTAATTGCTCTTCGTTTAAATTAATTTCACTACCAATTGGTTTTGGTTTCCTAAAATCAAAAGGAGTATTAAGGACACTTTCATAATCACCCGTTGGAATCAAATTTTCATCAACAGACAAAAAAGAATCTGCATTTATAACTACTTCATGATTTAAAATTGAAGTATTATAATCTCCTGATAAATTAAAATAAGAATGCTGCGTTAAATTCAATATTGTAGGCTTATCAGTAGTTGATGTATAAGCAACCTTTAGCTCATTATTATTCGTTAACGTGTAATCAATAGTGGTCATTAAATTCCCAGGAAAACCTTCTTCCATATCCACACTTAAATAAGTCAGTTTTAAAGTAACTCTATCACTAAATTTTTCAACATTAGCACTCCATACTACTTTATTAAAACCTACTTCCCCACCATGTAAATGGTTTTCACCATTATTAACTACCAAACTATACTTTTTATCACCAATAGAAAATTTTCCATTTGCTATTCTATTACTATACCTACCAATTATAGCACCTAGATAAAACGTATCACTAATATACTTCTCTAACGTATTAAATCCCAAAACTATGTTTTGCTGCTTTCCTTCTTTATCTATCATTCGCAAAGCAGAAATAATTCCACCATAGGTAAGTATATCAACTTCTAATCCACTAGTATTTTTAAGGATATATTTCCCTATAGAATCTCCATTTGGTGTTCTACCAAATTCAATTTTATCTATGCTGAGTATTTTATTCAAAGAAGTTCCGTTTTGTATTTCAAAAATAACTTACAAAGTGTCTTAAAACAAAAAAGCATCCCAATTTTCTGTAAAGAAAAAAGGAAAGCTTTCCATCGGTTTAATACTCAACTAAATTGGGTATCTCTACCATTGACAGACTCTAACATCTGTCAAACAACACAACTAAATCTTATTGCCAAAAAAAGCTCCAACTTCTTGGAGCTTTAGCAATATTTGCGGTCTGGACGGGACTCGAACCCGCGACCCCCTGCGTGACAGGCAGGTATTCTAACCAACTGAACTACCAAACCGTTGCTTTATTGCGGTTGCAAATATACGCTCCATTTTTTATATCACAAATATTTTTTGTGAAATTTTTAAAAAATTTTCAATTAAGCAAATCTATGTCGCTCTATCATGTACGTTGTTAGGATTTTATCAAAATCCTTATTTATGTCTGCTTCAACATATTTTATCTGATATTGTCCACATTTCAATCGAATATCATTAAAATATTTTTTTACTGAAGTTTCATAATCGTCTTTTATCGAATCAGGATATAAATTGATATATTCACCTGTTTCTACATCTATAAATCGCTTAGGTGTGTTGTCAAAATCAAACTCAAGCTCCTTTTTCCCATCAAATATATGAAACAACACAACTTCATGCTTGTTATGTTTTAAATGGCGTAAAGCTTCAAACAGCTTAACCTCATCTGTAGAAGTTTGAAACATATCAGTAAAAAAGAAAATCAAAGAACGCCTATGAATCTTTTCTGCTATTTGATGCAAATAAGTATAGGTTTCTGTTTGTTTATTTAACGGTCTAGAGTTGACCATATCACTCAACTGATGCAATAACATTTGATGGTGGCGTTCGCTTCCTTTTTCTGGAGCATAATAATCATAGGCATCACTATAAATACTTAAACCTACTGCATCTCGTTGCTTTTTTAAAATATGCATTAAAGATGCTGATGCTAATGCAGAAAATGCAATTTTGTTAAGACTATCTATGGAAAACGAAGATAGTTTAGGAAAATGCATAGAGCTACTATTATCTACAATTAAATGACACCTTAAATTGGTTTCCTCGTCGTAGCGCTTTGTAAAAAGCTTATCTGTTTTCGCATACAACTTCCAATCGATATGCTTAGTACTTTCTCCTTGGTTGTAAATTTTATGTTCAGCAAATTCAGCAGAAAACCCATGAAACGGACTCTTATGCATACCTGCAATAAATCCTTCAACTACTTGCTTTGCGAGTAGCTCTAGATTTTTAAATCCTCCTGTTTTATTAAGTTCCTGTTGAAGATCCATCAACTTCTAAATTATTCCATCTACAATTCCATAAGCAACAGACTCTTCTGCTCCCATCCAATGATCTCTATTAAAGTCTTTCATTACCTTATCAAAATCCTGCCCACAGTTATCAGCCAAAATTTGAGCACTAAGCTCTTTTGTCTTCAAAATTTCTTGAGCTGTAATTTCAATATCACTAGCTTGACCTCTAGCTCCACCACTAGGTTGATGAATCATTACTCTTGCATGTGGTTGAATAAAACGCTTCCCTTTTGTTCCTACAGATAACAATATAGAACCCATAGACGCTGCTAAACCAGTACAAATTGTAGACACATCACTATTTAAAGATTTTATACAATCGTATATCGAAAAACCAGAAGTCACATAACCTCCTGGACTATTTATGTATAATTGAATATCTTTAGTTTCTAATGCATCCAAATACATTAATCTATCAATAACATGTTTTGCCGACTTATCATCAACTTGACCCCAAAGAAACACTTTACGGTCTTCTAATAATTTATTATCTATTAAATCTTGGGTTTTTATTACTTTGCTCATGTGTATATTAATTTTCATCTAAAATAAAAAAAGGTTTGCCGTTAAAGCAAACCTTTTATCTTTTCTTTTAGAAAGTATCTTATAAAAGCGAATCAATCGCTTCAGTATATGCGCTTTTTTGAGCTACACCCACTTGACGTCCTACTACTTCTCCATTTTGAAATACTAAAACAGTTGGTATATTACGCACTCCATATTTTGCAGCAAACTCTTGGTTAGCATCAACATCTACCTTACCTACAACAGCTTTACCTTCATATTCATTGCTAATTTCATCAATGATTGGTCCAACCATCCTACATGGTCCACACCAAGCAGCCCAAAAATCAACCATTACTGGTTTGTCACTTTTTAATACAGTTTCTTCAAACGTTGCATCTGTTATTTCTAATGCCATAATCTTTTATTTAAATGTGTTTTACTTCAATTTTATATGCAATATTAGTCAAAAATTTTGCCAAAACTTACAGCATAACAATTTGTTTTGTTTATATACGCATTGTTTCAGGTTATTAGCTACTTTTTCTTAGGCGCATAAACCATGCTTTACTCATGTATTTCTATTTCTTCGGAATTCGCGAATATAAATATTAACTACTCGCTCTCTTTGAGGAGATCAAACATACCGTTCAATCCTTTGCGCAATTATATCTATCAATTTAACTTATAGAATACATCATTGCTTTCTAGTTTATCTAATAAATCTTGCGATATTTTTATTTTCTGTTTTCGACTTGGCATCGTTAATTTTATCTGCTCATCATTATCATACACCACAAAATTAAGCATTTGATCTCCAGGATGTGTGTGAAATAAGTCTTTTAAAATAGCTATACGTTGTTCCTGCAAATCATTTATATGCAACTGAATAGACAGTTTTTTAGCATAAGCATCCATAACATCATGCAGTAACTGAAAATTATTAAACTGTATTCTAGGTTCGCCTTTAATACCTGTAGTCTTATTAACCCAACCTTCGCGAATAAATATCTTTACAAACACAAATGAATTCTTGACCAAGAAATGCCTAAACTTTAAGTATTCTTCACCAAATATTCTAAACTCAAAACTATCGTCATAATCTTCAACCGTAAAAGCTGCCCAACCTTTACCTTGCTTGCTCACACGATGTTGAACATCTGTCACCACACCTCCAAAAGATAGTTCCCTGTTTATATAAGGTTCTAAATCTCTAAGCAATGATAAATTGGCATTACTAAAAGTTTTCATTTCTATTTTAAAATCATCTAAAGGATGCCCTGAAATATAAATACCAACAACTTCTTTCTCTCTTGCCAATTTTTCCATGGTTCCCCATTCTTCACAAGGCGGCACTTGTGGCTCAGCTATTTGCACATCACTTGCTTCTCCAAACAAACTCACTTGTGCAGAATTTTCATTTTCTTGATGCTTTGCACCATATTTTATGGCTTTTTCCAAAAAGGTAATACCATCTCCTTCATCATGAAAATATTGCGCACGATGCGTTGATTTAAAACAATCAAAACCACCAGCAAGCGCTAGGTTTTCAAAAGCTTTTTTATTGGCAGCACGTAAATCTATACGTTTAGCAAAATCAAAAATAGATTTATAATGACCATCTTTTTTTCGGTTTTCAACAATAGTCATTACCGCTCCATGACCAACCCCTTTTATGGCTCCCATACCAAAACGCACCGCATTGTCTTGGTTTACCGAAAACTTATAATAACTTTCGTTAATATCTGGTCCAAGTACATTCAATTTCATTCGCTTACATTCTTCCATAAAAAAGGTAACCGATTTAATATCATTCATGTTATTAGATAGTACCGCAGCCATATATTCAGCAGGATAATGTGCTTTTAAATAAGCCGTTTGATAAGCAATCCACGCATAACATGTTGAGTGCGATTTATTGAAAGCATAACTTGCAAAGGCTTCCCAGTCTTTCCAAACTTTCTCAAGTACTTTGGCATCATGACCATTTGCGCTAGCTTGCTTAATAAATTTCGGTTTCATTTTATCTAGTACCGCAATTTGTTTTTTACCCATGGCTTTACGAAGCATATCGGCTTCACCTTTGGTAAAATCTGCAAGTTTTTGCGACAGCAACATTACCTGCTCTTGATAAACAGTAATACCATAGGTTTCCTTAAGATATTCTTCCATGGCAGGTAAATCATATTCAATCTCTTCATCACCATGCTTTCTACGAACGAAACTTGGGATATATTCCATTGGACCTGGACGATACAAGGCGTTCATCGCAATTAAATCTTCAAACACCGTTGGTTTTAAATCGCGAAGGTGTTTTTGCATTCCAGGAGATTCGTACTGAAACACACCAACCGTTTCACCACGTTGGAATAACGCATAGGTTTCTTCATCATCTAACGGAAAACTTTCAGGATCTAGCTCAATACCATGTTTTGCTTTTACAATCTTAACAGTATCCTTAATTAGGGTTAAGGTTTTTAATCCCAAGAAATCCATTTTAAGAAGTCCTGCCGATTCTACAACCGAGTTATCAAACTGGGTAACATACAAATCGGAATCTTTGGCTACAGATACAGGAACGAATTTGGTAATATCATCTGGTGTAATAATCACACCACAAGCATGTATACCTGTATTTCTAACAGAACCTTCAAGTGCACGCGCAGTGTTTACAGTTTCTGCTTCCAAATCAGAGCCTTCAGAAATATTTAAAAGCTGATTAACTTTCTCTAATTCTTCCGATCTAAACTTACCTGCTAATGCTTTTTCATCTAAACCAAATATCTTATTTAGTTTAGACATGTTTGGGATTAATTTGGCAATTCTATCAGCATCAAATAAAGGCAAATCTAATACACGAGCTGTATCACGAATAGAAGATTTGGCAGCCATGGTTCCGTAGGTAATAATTTGCGCCACTTGATTAGCACCATATTTTTTAATTACGTAATCCATAACACGACTTCGGCCTTCGTCATCAAAATCAATATCAATATCAGGCATACTAATACGATCAGGATTTAAGAAACGCTCAAAAAGTAAGTCGTACTTCATTGGATCTATATTGGTAATCCACAAACAGTAAGCAGCTACCGACCCTGCAGCTGAACCACGTCCTGGACCAACCGATACATCCATATTTCTGGCTTCGCGAATGAAATCTTCTACAATCAAGAAATATCCAGGGTAACCTGTATTTTCAATAACGCTTAACTCAAAGTCAAGACGCTCTGTAACTTCTTCTGATAGTGGGTCGCCATAACGCTTTTTAGCGCCTTCATAAACCAGATGTCGTAAATAGGCATTTTCCCCACGTTTTCCACCATCAACTAAATCTTCTTCATGCTTAAATTCATCAGGAATATCAAACGCTGGTAACAGTACATCACGAGCTAACTGAAAAGCTTCAATTTTATCAAGAATATCTTGCGTATTTGAAATCGCATCAGGTAAATCCTTGAAGAGCGTCTTCATTTCATCAGAAGACTTAAAGTAATATTCTTGATTTGGTAAACCATAGCGATAACCACGTCCACGACCTATTGGTGTGGCTTGTTTTTCACCATCTTTTACACACAATAAAATATCATGCGCATTGGCATCTTCTTGATTTTGATAATAGGTATTGTTAGTTGCAACCAGCTTAACATCATGCTTTCTTGCTAGCTTCACCAATGTGTCATTTACACGATTTTCGTCTTCTTGATTATGACGCATAATCTCAACATATAAATCGTCTCCAAACTGTTCTTTCCACCAAATCAGAGCTTCTTCAGCTTGGTTTTCACCAATGTTCAACACCTTGCTTGGAACTTCCCCATACAAGTTTCCAGTTAAAACAATGATGTCTTCTTTGTATTGTTCAATAAGTTTTTTGTCAATACGAGGCACATAATAAAACCCATCTACAAAGGCATGTGAAGACAGTTTTGCTAAATTATGATAGCCATTTTTATTTTTTGCCAAAAGTACAATCTGGTAACCATTGTCTTTTCTGGACTTATCTGTATGATCTTCACAAACAAAAAACTCACAACCTACAATGGGTTTAATAAGTTTCTTATCCGTTGTTTCTCCTTTTTCTTCGGCAGCTTTTATAGCAGCCTCAATATTTTTATTTTGATTGTTTACCGCATTTATAAAATGAAAGGCACCCATCATATTCCCATGATCTGTTAGTGCAACCGCAGGCATATTGTGTGTTGCAGCAGCCGAAACTAAATCAGGAATACTCATTGTAGACTGCAATATTGAGAATTGCGAGTGATTATGAAGGTGTACAAAATCAACTTCTGCTAAATCGGAAATATTTTGTTTTATTTCCTCGGTTGAAATGGTACTTGTTTGTTGTCTTTGAAGACGCTCACGAATTTTAGCACTTTCGCGTTTTAGGTTGATGTGCTTTAATCCGATAAGTTGAATTTCCTGCGGATTAGCTTCAGAGAATTTCTGAAAATAATCAGGCTGAACGTCTAATTGCTCAACCGTGTATTCTTCACGACGAATTAATTCAAAAAAGCAACGTGTTGTTGCTTCAACATCAGCTGTTGCGTTATGTGCTTCAGCAAAAGGTTTGTTGAATAGAAATTCGTGCAACTCGGTTAAGGTTGGTAACTTAAATTTACCACCACGACCACCGGGAATTTGGCAAAGTTGCGCTGTATGCTCGGTACAAGTATCAAGCACTGGTAGTTCTTGCAATTTATTTGCAACATCGTCTCTGTAAAATTCGGCTCCCATAATGTTGACATCAAAGCCAACATTTTGACCAACTATAAACGTTGTTTTGTTTAATGCTTCATTAAATTTCTCAAGAACTTCAGATAAAGAGACACCTTGCTCCTCTGCTAATTCGGTAGAAATACCGTGAATTTTCTCGGCATCATAAGGAATATTAAATCCTTCAGGCTTTATTAAATAATCTTGATGCTCAATACAATTACCAAGCGCATCATGCAACTGCCAAGCAATTTGAATAGCTCTTGGCCAGTTATCGGTATCGCTAATAGGCGCATCCCAACGCTTTGGTAATCCGGTTGTTTCGGTATCAAAAATTAAGTACATAAAATGGTTTTATCTTGAAAAATAAGAAGGTTAAAATTAAGAATAATTATTAGTTTTTTGACCGAAAGTTATAAACAGTTGTAAACAAAAAACGCAACCTATTAGGTTGCGTTTTTTGTATTATTTTATTGATTAATTAAGGTGTACAATCACCTAACGAATCTATAAGAGCTTGCAAAGCTCCTGTGGTATCTCCACAAGCATCAATTTGAGCTGTTAAAGCATCTTTATAAGCATTACAAACATCAGTATATTCTGGAGCAGTAGTATCTGTAGCTATATAAGTTTGAGCCGCATTAGCTGTAGCTTCTGTTGCTTGCAAACATCCTGAACCAACTGTTACTAAACCTCCAACTAATGGCACTTTATAAAAATGACCTTCGTTAAAATTAACAGTATTCATTCCATCAGCTGTAAAAGCATAAAACCAAAACTTTCCTGAAATAGTTTTAGGATCAGCATCATTATCTACGTGCTCCACTATTATTTGCCCTTCATTAGGATAAATCGAAACACTAGGGTCTGGTTCATTGTTTGTAGAATAAACCACTCCTTGAGAATTAGTAAAAGTAGCCTCATTACCACTTCCATCACCTAAATTGTATGTGCCAGCAGTATCATTTGTTGTGATAAGCTGTATAGTTTCAAAATTATTACCTCCTTCTATTATAAATCCTCCAAAATCAATATCAGCCGAATAATACACTGCTCTCCATAATTCACCATCTTTATTTCCTTGTACTGCAGGTGAATTAAACTCGATTTCGTCGCCACAACTTAGTACTGACAGAAAAGTAAATAGAATTAAGGCTAATCTCTTCATTTTATAATAGGTTTCTTATTTTAATGATTGTTTGCGCAATTAAAATAACGTTTAATGATTTCCAAAAGTATAATAAAATTTCAAATTAGCTTAATTTATAATAAAATGTTGTAAATAAAAAAAATGTAGTATCTTTGCGCACTTATTAATAATCGAGGTCGAGAACCTCACTAATTAATTTATATGCCAGTAAAAATTAGATTACAGAGACACGGTAAAAAAGGAAAACCTTATTACTGGATCGTAGCAGCTGATGCTAGATCAAAAAGAGACGGTAGATACCTAGAAAAAATAGGATCTTACAACCCAAACACTAATCCAGCAACTATTGAATTAGATGTCGATGGAGCAGTAACTTGGTTACAGAATGGTGCACAACCAACTGATACCGCTAAAGCAATTTTATCTTATAAAGGTGCTTTATTAAAAAATCACCTTGCAGGTGGTGTTAGAAAAGGTGCTTTAACTGAAGAGCAAGCAGAAGCTAAATTCAATGCTTGGTTAGAAGAAAAAGCTTCTAAAGTACAAGCTAAGGCTGATGGTTTAGCAAAAGCTGATGCTGACGCTAAAGCTAAAGCTCTTGAAGCTGAAAAAGCAGTAAACGAAGCAAGAATTGCTGCGGCTGCACCTGTTGTTGAAGAAGCTGCTGAAGAGGCTGATGCTGAAGTAGAAGCTACTGCTAACAACGAAGAAGAGTAAAAAATTTTTATTTTATACCTTTAAACCCAGACAGTAATCGTCTGGGTTTTTTTATTCTTAAGTGTCACATCGAGCGCAGTCGAGATGTAATTAAACTGACACTTTTTTTTATAGTTCTCGACTGCGCTCGAACAGACAACATGCAAAAAAAAGACTGTTTTTATCTAGGTAAAATTGTTAAAAAATATAGCTTCAAAGGAGAACTACTTATCAAGTTAGATACTGACGAACCTGAGCTGTATGAAAATTTAGACGCGCTGTTTATTGATTTACGCAATAACCTTGTCCCTTTTTTTATTGAAACCTCACAATTACATAAATCTGATTTGTTGCGTGTAAAATTTGAAGACGTCGACACTGAAGAAGATGCCGACAGCCTTATAAAAAGCGGTGTTTACCTTCCTCTAGAATTCCTACCAAAACTAGAAGGCAACAAGTTTTATTTTCATGAAATTGTTGGTTTCAAGGTTGAAGATGCCAATTTTGGTTTTGTTGGTACTGTAACATCAGTAAACGACTCTACAGCACAAGCACTTTTTGAAATTGACAGAGAAGGCACAGAAATTTTAATACCTATGAATGATGAGTTTATTTCTAAAGTAGACAAAGCGAATAAAACCATTTTTGTTGAAACTCCTGAAGGGCTTATAGACTTATATTTAAATGAATAAGCCTTTTCAGTTTAAGCAATTCACAGTAAATCAAGACCGTTGTGCCATGAAAATAGGCACTGACAGTGTTTTGCTTGGTGCTTGGGCAAGCCTTGACCATAACCCATTTTCTGTTTTAGATATTGGTGCAGGCACAGGTGTACTCTCTTTAATGCTGGCACAACGCTCCAATGCCGAATTAATTGATGCCTTGGAGATTGATAGTGATGCTTATGAACAATGCGTAGAGAATTTTGAGCAATCGCCTTGGGGAGACCGATTGTTCTGTTACCACGCTTCATTAGATGAATTTACTGATGAAATTGACGACCAATATGATTTAATTATCTCCAATCCTCCTTTTTACTCAGAAGATTCCAAAACCAATATCCCAGAGCGTGATTTAGCAAGATTTCAAGATGCAATGCCTTTTCAGCATTTATTGCAATGCGCCTCAAAACTACTATCTGAAAACGGTTTGTTTTCAGTGATAATTCCTTACAAAGAAAAGCAAAACTTCATACAATTAGCATCTGATTTTTCTTTGTTTCCAAATAGAATATTGCATGTAAAAGGAGCTGAAAACACTCCTATAAAGCGAAGTTTAATTGAGTTTTCATTCTTAGAAAAAACAGTTATATCTTCAAATCTAATCATTGAAACCGAAAGACATAATTACACAAAAGAGTACATTGATTTAACCAAAGATTTTTACTTGAAAATGTAATTTATAATTGTGCACTGAAAACGTTTTCGTTATTTTTGTTTCGAGTCTAGATTAAAAACTAAATCTCGATTACTGAACAACTAAAACATACAAATGAAGCCAGATTTATTCCAAGCTCCAGATTATTACAACTTAGACGAGCTTTTAACCGACGAACATAAATTAGTAAGAGATGCTGCTCGCGATTGGGTAAAACGCGATGTATCTCCAATTATTGAAGAATATGCTCAAAAAGCAGAATTTCCCAACCAAATTATTGGTGGATTAGCTGAAATTGGTGCTTTTGGACCATACATTCCTGAAGAATATGGAGGTGCAGGATTAGACCAAATTTCTTATGGTTTAATTATGCAAGAAATTGAAAGAGGAGACTCTGGTGTTCGTAGTACTGCATCAGTACAATCGTCTTTAGTAATGTATCCTATTTGGAAATATGGAAACGAAGAGCAACGTAAAAAATACTTACCAAAACTTGCAAGTGGCGAATGGATGGGTTGTTTTGGTTTAACCGAACCTGACCATGGTAGCAACCCAGGAGGAATGGTTACTAATTTTAAAGATATGGGAGACCACTATCTTTTAAATGGTGCTAAAATGTGGATAAGCAATGCGCCTTTTGCACAAGTAGCAGTAGTTTGGGCTAAAAATGAAGAAGGACGAATCCATGGTTTAATTGTTGAACGTGGTATGGAAGGATTTTCAACTCCTGAGACACACAATAAATGGTCATTGAGAGCATCAGCTACTGGAGAGCTTATTTTTGACAATGTAAAAGTACCTAAAGAAAACTTGCTACCTAACAAATCAGGATTAGGAGCTCCACTTGGCTGCTTAGATTCTGCAAGATATGGTATTGCTTGGGGAGCAATTGGTGCTGCTATGGACTGTTATGATACTGCTTTACGTTACAGTAAAGAACGTAAACAATTTGGCAAACCTATTGGCCAATTTCAATTACAGCAGAAAAAATTAGCTGAAATGATTACCGAAATCACCAAAGCACAGTTATTAACATGGCGTTTAGGAGTACTAAGAAATGAAGGTAAAGCTACTTCTGCTCAAATTTCTATGGCAAAACGTAACAATGTAGATATGGCTATCAATATTGCTAGAGAAGCAAGACAAATGCTAGGAGGAATGGGAATTACTGGCGAATATAGCATCATGCGTCACTCTATGAACCTTGAAAGTGTAATAACTTACGAAGGAACTCATGACATCCATTTATTAATTACAGGATTAGATGTTACAGGATTAAATGCATTTAAGTAAAAACAACTAACTTCTAATAAACATAAAAAAGCTTCTTTATTATTTAGAGAAGCTTTTTTGCTATTAAAACCATTGTATTCTATTTTACGTATATTGATTAGATATGAAAAAGATACAATACCTTATTTTTATAGTTTCCTTTACGCTACATTCCTGTGGTGCAAATGATGACTTTATTGCAAATCAGAATAACACTAATAACGAAAACATTCCTGTTGATGAAATTAGAAGCCTATTGTCATTAGGAGACAGTTACACTATAGGACATAGTGTTTGTGCGACCTGCAAATTTCCTGAACAACTTAAAAACAAGCTTAGTGCTGATACCTTTTATACAATTGACCTTAACGTTATAGCTCAAACTGGATGGACAACTGCTAATCTTAAAAATGCAATTGACAACCAAGGAATTTCTTCTAACTACGATCTAGTAACCTTATTAATTGGTGTAAATAATCAATATCAAAACATTCCATTTTCAGTTTATGAAACTGAATTTCCTGAATTGGTTCAAACTGCTATAACTGCTGCCAATGGTAATAAGGACAAAGTAATAGTGGTTTCGATTCCTGATTATGCCTATACACCTTTTGGTCAAAACACGGGAAATCCTGACACAATTTCTCAAGAGATTGATATGTATAATGATTTTGCTGAAAGCTACTGTCAATCACAAGACGTTACATTTGTATACATAACAGATATTACAAGAAATGGTTTAGAACAACCTGAATTAGTAGCTTCTGATGGTTTGCATCCTTCAGAATTAGCGTATGCTAAATTTGTAGAACGTATACTTCCTTTTGCTATTGAAAAAATTGACTGATTTTAGTTTCAATATTTTATTTCTGCTTATTTTAGTTGAAAATGTCAGTAAATGTCTTCAAAGAAACGCTTAGATAGAGCTTACAAAAACGCCAAAAAAGTTTATTTTGACGATACGTCCAAGTTTATCCTTTTTAGTGATTGCCACAGAGGCGATAATAGTTTTGCTGATGATTTTGCAAACAACCGAAACATTTACTTTCATGCCTTAAAACATTATTATGCTGAAGGTTTTAGCTATTGCGAACTTGGTGATGGTGATGAACTCTGGGAAAACCTCTCTTTTGATTCTATTTTAAACGCTCATAAAAATGTGTATTTGCTTATGAAGTTATTTCATGAACAAGAGCGTTTGCATATGATTTGGGGAAATCACGACATGGTTTACAGAGATCCAAAATATGTAGAAAAACACCTTTCCACTTATTTTGACCCTAAAATAGGTGAAGATGTTGAGTTGTTCTGTAACATAGAGTATCATGAAGGTATTGTTTTAGAACATTCCCAAACTGGACAAAAACTATTTTTAACCCATGGTCATCAAGCCGATTGGTGGAACTATTTGTTTTGGAGATGGAGTCGGTTTATGGTTCGTATTTTATGGAAACCACTAAACGTAATGGGAATTGCAGACCCTACAAGTCCAGCAAAAAACTACAAAGAACTTATAAAAGTTGAACGTAGAACCAAAAAATGGATCATAGAAAACAACAATTTAATTACTGTTGTTGGTCATACCCATAGACCTCGTTTTCCCGAACCTGGAGACATTGCTTTTTTTAATGATGGCAGTTGTGTACATCCACGAAGCATTACAGGTATTGAAATTGAAAACGGAGAAATCTCGCTCATCAAATGGCAAATAGCCACTACAGATGATGGCACTTTAAAAATTGTAAGAGTGTTGTTGGAAGGTCCTCAAAAATTAGCAGATTATAAAACTTCGTCTTAAAATTAACTCTCAGGAGCTAATTCAACTTTTAGACCTTCTAATTCTGGAGTAATAGCAATTTGACAACCCAATCTGCTGTTCTCTTGCACATCAAACGCTTCGCTAAGCATAGCTTCTTCATCGTCTTGCATTTCAGGAAGTTCATGGTCAGATAACACATAGCATTGGCATGATGCACACATAGCCATTCCGCCACAAACCCCTATGGTTCCTTCGGGAGCTAGTTCATAACTACGAACAACTTCCATAAGGTTCATAGCCATATCAGTTGGAGCATCAATTTCGTGAGCTTCACCATCACGATCAATTATTGTTATTTTAATGTCCTGTTCCATTATTCAATTGCTTTTACTACAGCTTTAGGTGCTTCTTTACGTGTTCCGTCAAAACCATCAATACCACTAACAGTAGTATATTTTAAAACATATTTTTTGTTAGGGTTTATAATTTTATAAGCTGCTTGACACATTAACGTAGCCTCGTGAAAACCACACAATATCAACTTTAATTTTCCTGGATAAGTATTTACATCTCCAATAGCAAAAATACCAGGAACGTTAGTTTGATAGTCTAAAGCATTATTAACTTTGATAGCATTTTTTTCAATCTCTAATCCCCAATTTGCAATTGGTCCAAGTTTAGGAGATAATCCAAACAAAGGCACAAAATGATCGCACTCAATTTCAAATTCTTTTTTGATATGTTGCGCTTGCTCAACAACCACACCAGAAACGTGATCTTCTCCAAGAATACCAACTACCTCAGCAGGAGTAATTAAATTTATTTTACCTTTATTTTTAAGCTCTTGTACTTTTTCAACTGAATCTAAAGCACCTCTAAACTCATTTCTTCTATGAATAAGTGTTACTTCTTTAGCAACATTAGCTAAAAATATACTCCAATCTAATGCAGAATCTCCTCCTCCAGCAATAACAACTTTTTTGTTTCTGTAGACTTCAGGATCCTTTATCATATACTCTACACCTTTATCTTCAAACAAATGAATGTTATGGATTTTTGGTTTTCTTGGTTCAAAACTTCCCAATCCGCCTGCAATAGCAACTACAGGAGCGTGATGTTTTGTACCTTTATTAGTCGTAACTATAAAGGTTCCATCTTCTAGCTTTTCTATAGTATCAGCACGTTCTCCTAAAGTAAAACCAGGTTCAAACTGTTTACCTTGTTCTAAGAGTTTTTCTGTAAGATCTCCTGCTAAAATTTCAGGATAAGCTGGTATATCGTAGATTGGTTTTTTAGGATAAATTTCAGAGCATTGTCCACCAGGTTGTGGTAATGCATCAATTAAATGGCATTTTAATTTTAATAATCCTGCTTCAAAAACAGTAAACAACCCTGTTGGTCCTGCACCAATAATAAGTATATCTGTTTTAATCATAATAAAGCCCACAAAAGTGGGTGTCTCTTTAATTTAGAAATTGTTTAATGTACTACATCAAAATTATATACTGTTTTTATAAAGATTTATGATAAATGTCATTAAAAAACAGGCTAGTTCCAGCATTTTGAAAAACCTTGATGAGCCTTCAGCTTAATAAATATTAAGCTTCAATATTAATAACCTTTTCTATTTGAGGCGCGTACTTTTTAATAGTCATTTCCACACCAGACTTTAAGGTCATTTGATTAACGCTACAGCCAACACAAGCACCTTGCAACTGAACTTTCACTAACTTATCATCTTCTATTGAAAGTAATGAAATATCGCCTCCATCACTTTGTAAGAAAGGACGAATTTCGTCTAGCGCTTTTTCAATATTACGTTTTAATTCTTCTGAACTCATCTTCTGTTATTTCTTTACTGCTGAACAACCAGCCATTGTTGTTATTTTAATTGCTTCGGTTGGTGGTAAGGCATCGTTACGTCTTACTACTTCTTGCACAACATTTTGAGTTAACTTTTCAAAAGCAGCTTCTAATAGTGTTGCTGTTTGAAGCGCAGCAGGACGACCAACATCTCCTGCTTCTCTTATACTTTGTATTAAAGGAATTTCGCCTAAGAAAGGTACTTCTAAATCTTCTGAAAGGTTTTTAGCACCTTCTTTTCCAAAGATAAAATATTTATTATCTGGTAATTCCTCTGGAGTAAAATAAGCCATATTCTCAATTATACCAAGTACTGGTACATTGATAGACTCTTGCTGAAACATAGCTACTCCTTTTTTAGCATCGGCTAAAGCTACTTGCTGAGGCGTACTTACTACTACTGCTCCTGTTATAGGAAGCGATTGCATAATACTTAGGTGAATGTCTCCTGTTCCTGGAGGCAAATCGATTAATAAGAAATCTAATTCTCCCCAATCTGCATCAAAAATCATTTGGTTTAATGCCTTTGCTGCCATTGGTCCTCGCCAAATTACTGCTTGGTCTGGTTTAGTAAAAAAGCCTATAGATAAAATTTTAACACCATAGCTTTCTACTGGTTTCATTTTAGACTTTCCTCCTACATTAACCGAAATAGGTCTTTCAAACTCTACATCATACATTATAGGAATTGAAGGCCCATAAATATCAGCATCTAAAATACCAACCTTAAAGCCCATTTTTGCTAAAGTAGCTCCTAGATTTGCTGTTACTGTAGATTTTCCTACGCCTCCTTTTCCAGAAGCAACAGCAACTATATTTTGAATACCAGGAATTGGTTTTCCCTTTATTTCGTTTTTTGGTGCAGCTGGTGCATTTACCTTAACATTTACTTTTACTTTGGCTTTTTCGTAGACTTCATTATGAATAGCTTTCATTATTTCAACTTCGGTCTTCTTTTTTGCCTGTAAACTTGGGTTTTTAATGGTAACATCAACAACTACTTCGTCACCAAAAGTAACAACATTGGTAACTGCTCCACTCTCAACCATATTTTGTCCTTCACCAGGAACTGTAATGGTTTCTAAGGCTTTTAATATATCTTGTTTATTAAGCTTCAAAATCAATAATTTAGATTAGTTCTAAAATGCAAATATAATTAATAAAGATGGAAGACAGAAGCACGGAGCTTGAAGTTTTATTATAGTACCATTATTGATTTCTATGGTAAACTATTTTCATAAAAATGGAAAAGTAACTAGAGTAATTCAGCAGGATCCCAAAACAGTTTTTTAAAATCTTGCACTTGATTATCTTTAACTTTTACACCTTCACTTTCCAATAGTTGCTGCATTAAATTTGTACCATCAAAATGATGCTTACCAGTAAGCAAACCATTTCTATTTAACACTCTGTGTGCAGGCACATCTTTTCCTGAAGAACCGTTCATGGCATAACCAACCATTCTTGAACTACGAGGAGCTCCTAAATACTTTGCAATTGCACCATAACTTGTAACTCTTCCATAGGGTATTAATTTGGCTACCTCATAAACTTTATCAAAAAAACTTAAGGTTTCTGGTTTCATGCTTCCATTAAAATATTAATCAATGTTACTCCAGCAATTAAACCAGTAATTGACCCTATAATGTAGTTCATATTTTTTTGAGACGTAAACTTCTTATTCTTGATTTTATCAAAAAAGAAAATGTACACATACAGCATCACAAAGGTTCCCATAGCTGCTCCAGACACGTACGAAATAATGCTTGTTCTTTCAAAAGTTAACAAATCAAAAGACGCCAAAGTTACTGTCATATAGGCTTGATAAGGTATTGGGAACACATTTAATGCAGACATGAACATACCTTGAAAAAAACGACTGTGTTTGCTCTTGCTGTTTTCTTCTACATCTGGCTTAGAATTGGTTTTAGCAATGAGTAAAAAGTAAATGGAGATTAGCACAAAAATAACAAAGGCAACACGCTGTAAAATATCAACCACATCTTGATGATTGCTTAGATAACGTGCAAACATTGCAGCTATATAAGTTTGTAAAAAAACTACAACACAAGCTCCAACTGAAAAAATAATACCTCTAGAGTGTCCTTCCTTTAAGCTAATTTTTGCTGCAGTCATATTTAATAATCCTGGAGGAATTACACCAACAAGCGCAAAAATCAGTCCCAAGAAAAATACAACTGTTATATTCAAAATTACTTGATTTTAAATCTAATATACGTAATTGGTTTGTTTTGCTCTAGATATTGGCTTTCATAAAATGTTTGAATACCTGTAACTTCTTCAGGGCTGCCTTCTTGCTTATACACATTATGGTTAGCATACAACACTTCATGTCCTTCGCCATGCAATAACCCAAGCGTATAACCATGCATAAACTCGCTATCGGTTTTTAAATTAACTACACCATCTGGTTTTAATACCTTTTTATAGCGTTGTAAAAACTCAGTATTAGTCATACGATGTTTGGTACGCTTGTATTTAATTTGAGGATCAGGAAAGGTTATCCAAATTTCATCAACTTCGTTTTCAGCGAAAGCAAAATCAATTAATTCTATTTGAGTTCTTAAAAACCCAACATTGGTCATGTTGTCTTCAATAGCAGTTTTAGCACCTCTCCAAAAGCGAGCTCCTTTAATATCAATTCCAATAAAGTTTTTATTTGGATACAGTTTAGCTAATCCAACCGAATATTCACCTTTACCACAACCTAACTCTAAAACCAAAGGGTTATCATTCTTAAAAAAATGACTGTTCCAATTCCCTTTCCATTTAAAATCTTGATTAACTAATTCATCTCTTGTTGGCTGAATTACGTTTGAAAAGGTCTCGTTTTCCTTAAATCTTTTTAGCTTATTTTTACTTCCCACAGTTAATTTAATATTTAGGCAAAATTAAGGAAACATATTAGGTTTACATTTGCTTTTTTTATGATTTTGAAAAAACGAATATTAGTTGCGCCTCTAAATTGGGGTTTAGGTCATGCTACAAGGTGTATTCCAATCATTAATGCCTTATTAAAAAATAACTATACACCTGTTATTGCAAGTGATGGTATTGCCCTTGAACTTTTAAAAAAAGAGTTTCCAGATTTAATTGCTGTTGAATTGCCTTCTTACGGAATTACCTACGCGAAAAAAGGAAAATGGTTTAAGCTAAAAATTATTAGCAACTCGCCTAAAGTGGTAAAAGCCATTAAAAGAGAAAAACAAGCCACAAAGCAAATTATTGAAACTTATGATATTGATGGAATCATTTCTGATAATAGATTAGGAGTTTGTTCTAAAACAGTGCCTTCTGTATTTATTACACATCAATTACAGGTTTTAAGTGGAAGTACAACTTGGATTAGCACAAAAATTCATCAAAAATTTATTAAAAAATTCAATGAATGTTGGGTTCCTGACAATGTTAATGAGCCAAACTTAAGTGGCAAACTAGGTCATGTTAATTTCTTAGAAATCCCTTTAAAATATATTGGTCCTATTAGCAGATTTAAAAAACTGGAGGTTGAAAAAGAATATGATATCATGGCATTACTATCTGGACCTGAACCTCAACGCACACTCTTAGAAGAAAAACTACTCACTCTACTTGAGAATTATAATGGCAACGTATTGTTTGTAAAAGGACTGGTTGAAGACCAACAAACTACAGTTCACAAAGGCAGTATGACTATTTACAATTATATGACTAGCGAACAACTTGAACTTGCATTAAACCAAAGTGATTTTGTGATTTCGCGTTCTGGCTATACTACTATAATGGATTTAGCAAAACTGAATAAAAAAGGCTTTTTTATTCCTACTCCTGGACAATTTGAGCAAGAATATCTAGCTAAAAAACTAGATGAACAAAAGTTAGTTCCTACAGCAACGCAAGATGCTTTTACTATGGAAATGCTTGAAAAAATTGATGATTATAAAGGTTTAGCTGAATTGGATTATGAACTGAATTACAAAAAACTATTCAGCCTTTTCAAGGGTAAATGAAAACTCACTACCTACACCAAATTCGCTTTCTACATATATTTTTTCATCGTGAGCTTCAATAATATGTTTCACTATTGATAAGCCTAAGCCTGAACCGCCTTCTTTTCTAGAACCACTTTTATCTACTCTAAAAAAGCGTTCAAAAAGTCTTGGAACATTAGGTTTAGCAATACCCTCACCATTATCGGTCACTCTAACGATAACCTTATTTTTTATAAGGTTTTCAATACTAACTTCGGTAGTTCCTTTTTCTCTTCCGTATTTTATGGAATTTACGATAAGGTTTGTAAGCACCTGTTGTATACGCTCTTTATCTGCGTTAACAAAAACAGGTTCATTATAATCCATATCAAACGTAAGTGTAATTTTTTTCTTGGTAGCTTTCATTTCTAAAAGGTCAAAAACGCTTTCTACCAACTCAACAATATCAAACCTTTCAACATTTAGACTCAAATCACCAACCTCAAGTTTAGTAATCATATCTAAATCTCTTACAATATAGATTAGACGTTCCACGCCTTTATTGGCTCTATTAAGATATTTTTCTCTGATTTTAGGGTCATTTTGAGCACCATCAATTAAGGTTAACAAATAACCTTGAACAGTAAATAATGGTGTTTTTAACTCGTGAGAAACGTTTCCTAAAAACTCTTTTCGATATTCTTCTCTTACTTTTAGAGTTTCAATTTCTAGTTTTTTATCTTTTGCATATTTATCTATTTCTTTAGTAAGCGTTGCCATATCTGTAGTAATAGGCTGTTTACGCAATGATGTAGACTCTAACAAGGTAAGGTCGTCGTATATTTTTTTTACACGACGGTAAATAAAACGCTCGACCCTATATTGAATGACAATAAAGCAAAAGCTATAACAAATTAGTGCAAAAGAGAGTATTAACAACCAGTCAAAAGACTTTGTTGTATATAAAAAAACACTCATGAAGAGCGTTAAAAAAATTGTGATGTACATTGAGGTTCTAATAGCGAACCTGTACGTTTTTTTTAATTTTTTCTGCATCTAGTCTACAAACTTATAACCAACTCCTTTAACGGTTTTAAAGCTTTTATCTCCTATTTTTTCGCGAAGTTTTCTAATATGCACATCAATAGTTCTTCCTCCTACTACAACTTCATTACCCCAAACTTTATCTAAGATTTCTTCGCGCTTAAAAACTTTTCCTGGTTTTGTTGCTAGCAAAGATAACAATTCAAATTCTTTTCTTGGCAAGACCAATTCTTCACCTTTTAAAGATATTTTATACTCTTCGCGATTGATTACCAAACTACCTATTTTTAATATACTTTCAGAGGCGTCTTCTTCTTTAAGCCGTCTTAGTAAAGCTTTTACTTTGCTTACTAAAACTTTTGGTTTTATGGGTTTAGTAATGTAATCATCTGCTCCAGCATCAAAACCTGCTACCTGTGAATAATCTTCACCTCTTGCAGTTAAAAATGTAATAATCGTTTCGCTTAAATCTGGGTTTTTTCTTATTTGCTCACAAGCTTCAATACCATCCATCTCAGGCATCATAACGTCTAAAATGATTAGTTGTGGTCTTTCTTTTTTTGCTTTTTTAACAGCTTCATGACCGTTTTCGGCAGTTATAACTTGGTAACCTTCAGATGAAAGGTTGTAGCCAACAATTTCCAAAATGTCTGGTTCGTCGTCAACTAAAAGTATTTTAATATCCTTTTTTTTCATGTGTAGTTTTTATTGTTTTGGTTATCACATGTGTTTTGCTGTTTAGTTCTTCATTTTTTTGAGAAACAAACGATGTAAAGATAGAATTAATAACAAAAATTTATATTACATAATATAATCATAACGTTAAAATAACTTAGTCCTTACTGTTTTATAACCTACTCTATAAACTCTCAAAACACAATAAAAAATCTATTCTATTATAGCGTCTTAAATCAGGTTTTTAGAGTAAAAATGTAAAACTGTCCCTAAGATAGTTAAAAAATAATGTTATATTATTGTAAATTAGCATACAATATAGTGGCTTTAACGTTTTAAACACCAAAATCTCACTATATTTGAAACAAAATTTAAACTTATTAAAATTAAGATTTATGAAAAAAATTTACTTTTTATTCCTTATTACTTTAATGGCTTTTTCTGGGTTTGCCCAAAATTTAGCTGTTAATGGTAGCTTTGAAAACTGGACAGCTGGTGTTCCTGATGGATACACTACTGTAGATTTTAGCACTACTGATCTTACAGAAAACACGAATTCAACTTTTGTTTCTGACGGAACAAGTTCTGCAAGTGTTAATGTTTTAACTCAAACTCAAGGAGATACTGACATAAGACAAACTATTGCATTAGTAGGAGGAGTAACATATACTATGAGCTTAGACGTCTATGCAACAAATAATGAAGCTAGAGCTCGTATTTTTAATGGTAATGGATTTTCGCCTTCTGTATATTCAGACGAAACTCTATTAAATCAATGGCAAACTATTTCATTTGAATACACACCTGCTACTAATGAAGATTTTGATATGGGTATCCGTTTTTATGATATCGCTTCAAACTGGACTGCTGGTACACAATCGTCTTTATTTTATATTGACAATTTACAAGTAGTAGCTGCAACTACACCTAGTATTGCGGTAACCTCTCCATCTAATGGAGCTACAATTGCATCTAGTGATGTTGACATTGAATTAAGTGTACAAAATTTTGTTGTAGATCAATTACCTGCTAATGGTGGTACTGGAGATGGTCACATACACTATACTGTTGATGGAGGTAGTAATGTTATGAAATATGACACAGATCCTATTAGCTTAACAGGATTAGCTGACGGTGAGCACACTGTTGAGCTTACTTTAGTTGATAACAGTCATGTGCCTCTAGATCCTGCTGTAACTGCTTCAGTTACTTTTACTGTAACATCTTTACAAGCTGTTGCTGATATAGCTAGTTTAAGAGCAGGTACTATTGGTAATGTTTATCAAATTACTGGCGAAGTAGTTGTAACATTTGTAACTGGTAACAGTAGAAATCAAATTTTTATTGAAGATGCAACTGGAGGTATGTTAATTGACGACAACTCTGGTACAATTACAACCGTTTTTAATAATGGTGATGGTATAACAGGTCTTCAAGGTCAATTGGGAGAGTTCGCTAATGTTATGCAATTTGTTCCTTCTGTTGATCCAGGTGCTGCTAGTTCTACAGGTAATTCAATAACTCCTCAAACTGTAACGGTTAATGACATCATCAACAACTTTGATATGTATGAGTCTGAATTAGTAACAATTGCTGATGTAACATTTGCTGATGGAAATGGTACTGCTACATTTGATTCAGGTCAAAACTATGACATCTCAGATGTTTCTGGAGGACCTTTAGCGTTTAGAACAAATTATCCAAATGATAACATGGCAGGAGAGACAATTCCTTCAACTGCTACTACAATTACAGTAATAGCTGGTGAATACTTTGGAACTCCACAAGTATACCCAAGAAGTCCTGATGAAGTACTTTCAATCAATAACCCTAATACAATTGCTTCTTTCTCTGTTTACCCTAACCCAACTTCAACTGGGTTTGTAAACATAACTTCATCTAGTTCTGAAACGATTTCAGTTTCTGTTTATGATGTTTTAGGTAAACAAGTTATCAATAAAGCTACAGTAAGCAACAACCGTTTAGATGTTTCAACACTAAACACTGGGGTTTATATTATGAATATTTCTCAAAACGATGCTTCAGTTACCAAAAAATTAGTTATTAAATAGATAAAACACATCTATATTAACAAATCATTAAAAGCCAACATTTAAGTTGGCTTTTTTTGTTGCTAGTATTACTTTTGGAGCTCGTTGAACTTTAAAACTTAATTCATGAAAAACATTTACTTTTTATTACTGCCTCTTTTAATGTCTGCTTATTCTTTTGGTCAGACAGTTATTTACACTCAAGATTTTGAAACATTAGATACTGGATATACTGCTTCTAGTACAGAAGGTTCAGGTGGAACCGATGTATTTAATAGAGTAAATCCTAACATTGGAGGTAACTCATCATATATATGGGCTGTTGAAGATACAAATGTTACTCCTGCAACTATAACTTTAAATCAAATTGATGTTACTGGTTATTCTGATTTTACTTTTTCTATAGATATGCTAACTCGTCATTATAATGACTGGGATGATTCTGATACCTTTTCAATAACTTATTCATTAGATGGTGGTTCAACCCAAAATTTACTTTGGGTTCGAAATGCTGGAGGCACTTTTAATCAAGCCGCTTCTTTAGATACTGATTTTGATGGAATTGGTGATTGTGGTTCAGGAATATTGCCTGCTTTAACTACAGGAACTAGTGGATGTACTGTAACAGAAAATACGTTTGCTACATTTTCATCTAGTACTATAACATTAAGCGGAAACTCTACACTTGATATTGTGTTGTCTTTTAATGGTTTTACTTCAGCTGATGAAGGTATTTACTTAGATAATATTTCTGTTTCAGCTAACTCTTCTGCTTGCTCAGCTTCACTTTCAGCTAAAACTCCTGTATGTGATAATATTACTGTAGGAACTGATACATACTCTACTACTTTTGACTTTTTAAACGGTACAGAAACAGATGCTTTTACTGTTGCTGTTTCAGCTGGCTCAGCTAGTGTAAGCACTATTTCAGCTGATGGTTTAATTACAGTTACAGGTATTAATGAAGGTACTGATGTTACTATAACATTAACTAACGAAAATTGTACTCTTACACAAACTACAGTATCTCCTACTTGCGAGCCAGCAATTACATCTTGTTTTGACATAAGCAATGGTGCTGAAAAATTTGAAATGTTTACTGTAGCTACTAACTCTGACAATGATGTTTGGACTGAAAGTAGTGGTACATACAACATGAATGGCTATTGTGGTGGTGGCTGCGAGGAAGTGGTAAACACTTGGTTATTATTTGGACCATTAGATTTAACATCTGTTTCTGACTTAGCTTTAAAATTTAATGCTCAAGAAAATTTTGGAGATACTCCTTTAGCTATCAATTACACAACTGCTTACTCAGGATGTCCTGATACAACTTCTTGGTCATTATTACAAACTATCACTGAAAGTGATGAAGGCGATGTTGAAATTGACTTATCTGCTTTAACTGGTACTGCTGTTTTTATTGGTATTCAGTATTATGATGATGGTGTTGACGGATACTCTAACTGGGATTTATCAAATGTAGAGTTAACTACTTACAACAACTGTCCTGTTTTAGGCGCTAGACCTACTTCAGATTGCCCTACTTTATCAATTGTTGATTCAGAGCAAAGAGAATTTTCAATTTTCCCGAACCCAACATCAACTGGATTTGTAAATATTATTTCTGCACATTCTGAAGCTATTTCAGTTAATGTTTATGATATGTTAGGTAAACAAGTAATTAATGAAACTATTGCTAACAACCGCTTAAATGTTTCAACACTTAATGCTGGAGTTTACATCATGAAAATTTCTCAAGGTAATACTACAACTACTCAAAAGATTGTAATTAAGTAAAACTTACCTTATACTATTTAAAAAGCGTCATCAACTTGGTGACGCTTTTTTATTTTGCATACTTTTGCCAAAATGATTGATACACGTTCCATTTTCAACAGTTCTACGCAAGCAGATTTTAATACTCTCGCTTTAGATATTTTCAAATTTCAATTTGAAAATAACACTGTATATCGTTCATATTGCGATTTGTTGTACAAAAACCCTAGCGACATAAAAAAAGTTGAAGACATTCCGTTTTTACCTATTCAATTTTTTAAAACACACCCTATTTTAAGTACAACTAATGCAATAGAAAAAGTTTTTGAAAGTTCAGGAACAACAGGTCAAATAACAAGCAAGCATCATGTAAGTGATTTAGATGTTTACGAAAACAGTTTTAACACTGGTTTTAATCACTTTTACGGACCTATTGAAGATTATGTGGTATTAGCTCTTTTACCTAGTTATTTAGAGCGTGATGGCTCGTCATTAATTTATATGGTTGAGCACTTAATAGCGCAATCTAACCATAAAGAAAGTGGGTTTTACCTTCATAATCTAGCCGAATTAAAAAACAAGTTAATTACTTTAGATTCCGAAGGAAAAAAAGTGCTACTTATTGGTGTCTCGTTTGCATTATTGGATTTAGTGGAACAGTTCCAATTTCAGCTTAAAAACACTATTGTTATGGAAACTGGTGGTATGAAAGGAAGACGAAAAGAATTGATTCGCGATGAACTTCATACTATTTTAAAACAAGGTTTTGGTGTTTCTGAAATTCATAGCGAATATGGTATGACAGAGCTTTTAAGTCAAGCATATTCCAAAGGAAACGGTATTTTTAAATGTCCTAACTGGATGAAAGTTTTAACACGAGATACTGAAGACCCTTTAACTATAACAAGCACTTCTACTACTGGAGGAATTAACATTATTGATTTAGCAAATATTTACAGCTGCTCTTTTATAGCAACCCAAGATCTTGGTAAAGTTTACAACGATAATTCTTTTGAAATTATTGGTAGGTTTGACAACAGCGATATTAGAGGCTGCAATTTGATGGCTTTGTAAGGAAATAATATCAACTACGACTATTATCTAGCTAAGAGAAAGCAAGATTATTTTTTTTAGTTGGTTGGTTATTGTAAACGCCTGATTTTCATCAGGCGTTTTTTATACAACTTTTATAATATAAGTGTTTTTCTTTCCTTTATTGATAATGATATAGCTACCATTTATTAGGTCTTCATCAGTTAACTGATAGTCTTTTGTAACTTTTTCTTTGTTAACTGACACTGAATTTTCTTTTAATGCTCTTATGGCTTCACCATTAGAATTCAAAAAGCTTGTTTTAGCTGATAATGCAGCAATCATATCAAAACCTCCTTCAAAATCTGCTTTAGACACTTCCGCTTGCGGAACACCTTCAAAGACATCTAAAAATGTTTTTTCGTCTAGTGTTTTAATATCATCTTTAAAAGTTTTACTAAACAAGATGTTTGACGCTTTTTCAGCAGTTAAAAAGTCTTCTTTACTATGCACAAAAGTTGTTACTTCTTCTGCTAATCGTTTTTGAAGTAGTCTTTGGTGAGGTGCTTCTTTATGAGAAGCAACTATATTCTCAATTGTTTCTTTATCTAAAAACGTAAAGATTTTAATATACTTTTCAGCATCTTCATCAGTGGTATTCACCCAAAACTGGTAAAACTTATAAACAGAAGTTTTATCGGCGTCTAACCAAACGTTACCACCTTCACTCTTTCCAAATTTAGAACCATCAGCTTTTGTAATCAACGGACAGGTCATTGCGTAAGCTTTAGCCTCTTCGCCAACATTCATACGTCTTACTAATTCAGTTCCTGTGGTAATATTTCCCCATTGATCACTTCCTCCCATTTGTAGTAAGCAATTATGAGTTTTATATAGATGGTAAAAATCGTAACCTTGAATTAATTGATAAGTAAACTCAGTAAACGACATACCAACACTACCTTCTTCGCCAGAAAAACGCTTTTTTACAGAGTCTTTTGCCATCATGTAGTTAACGGTTATACGTTTACCTACATCTCTTGCGAAATCGATAAAAGAAAAGTCTTTCATCCAATCATAATTATTAACTAATAAAGGCGCATTAGCTGCTTTAGAATTAAAATCTAAAAACCTTGACAGTACATTTTTTATGCCTTGTACATTATGATTAAGTGTTGCTTCGTCTAATAAGTTTCGCTCATCACTTTTACCTGAAGGATCTCCAATCATTCCTGTAGCTCCACCAACCAAAGCAATAGGCTTATGACCAAATCGCTCAAGATGTACCAGTAGAATAATAGGTACCAAACTCCCAATGTGTAAAGAATCTGAAGTTGGATCAAAACCTATATAAGCAGTTGTCATTTCCTTATCAAGTTGTTCTTCGGTTCCAGGCATAATATCGTGTACCATACCTCTCCAGCGTAATTCTTCTACCAATGATTTAGACATATTCAATTTATTTTTAGTTCCGCAAAGATAAAAATCAATGTAGAATTCTTATCCCTTTATGAATAATTCTTTACTTTAGTTTTATGATTTTAGTTACAGGAGGTACAGGTTTAGTTGGTTCGCATTTACTTTATAATCTTGCGAGTAATAATAAGAAGGTTCGTGCAATTTATAGACGTGAACACAAACTAGATACTGTAAAAAAAGTGTTTTCTTATTATACTGAACATTCTGAATCTCTTTTTAACTCCATTGAATGGATTGAAGCCAACCTTACAGATATTACTGCTTTAACCAATGCTTTTAAGGAGGTAACACATGTTTACCATTGTGCTGCATTTGTTTCTTTTGAGCCTGATAAATACCATCAACTCCGAAAAATAAATATTGAAGGTACCGCTAACATTGTTAACCTTTGTGTTTCTCATAACATAAAAAAGCTGTGTTATATAAGCTCTATTGCTGCTATAGGACATCATACAAATTCTGAGAAATTAATTACAGAAAACACCCATTGGAATACTGAAGACGACAACAGCGTTTATGCTATTACTAAATATGGTGCCGAAATTGAAGTATGGAGAGGCACTCAAGAAGGTGTTGATGCAGTAATTGTTAATCCTGGAATAATAGTTGGTCCAGGCTTTTGGAAAGGTGCTGGCAGTAGCAGTTTAATTCGTTTGATTTACAAAGGTGTTCCTTACTACACTAACGGAAGCACTGGTTATGTTGGTGTTTGGGATGTTGCAAGTGTTATGCAGCAACTTATGGAAAGTAACATAAAAAATGAGGGTTTTATTCTTGTTTCAGATAATCTTACATTTAAGAACTTTATTTATAAAATTGCCAACGCTTTAAAGGTTGAACCTACAAAGAAAAAAGCCAGTACTTTTTTATTGGAACTAGGTTGGCGATTGGATTGGCTTCGACATAAACTTACAGGAAAACGAAGACAGTTGTCAAAACATACTGCAAAATCGGCAAGACAGAGAACTTTATATGATAATTCTAAAATAAAAAACGCATTAGACTTTCAGTTTACACCAATTGATGAAGTTATAGAAAAGACGAGCAAACTCTTTTTAGAAGATATTAAAAAAGATTAATCTCGAGCGCCAAAGTTTTTATCCTTTAATCTTTTGGTTTCTCTTTTAATAGAATCAGATAATTTTTTTATTGAATCTCTTTTTTTATTTCTATCCTCTTCTTCCTCTTCTTTTAGTTTTTCGTAAGTTTCTTTTTCTCTGCTAAGACGTTCTTTAACAGATTCTATCATTTCAGCATAGTCTTTAGAATCGTATGCATAATACTCGTTACTTAATGCAAATTGAAGACTGTCTATGCTATACTTTTTAAATATATATCCTTCAGGATTAATACCATAGTTTTCAAGTTGTTGCTTTTTAATGCCTTTAGCAGCATTCATTAAATAAGTATCATATAACACTTGCTCCATCTTATCTTTTGGTATAAGATTACTTGGTTTTTTAGGTTTTTGCGTTTTATCGCAACCTAAAAACAACGCTATGATACAAACAAGTGTTACTATTTTTTTCATCTATCGAATGTTAGTCGTTTGGCAGCATTTCCGTTAAGGAATTTAAAATTATTATACACTAAAGTACCATTTAAAAATGTATGTGTTACTCTAGACTTAAAGGTAGTTCCCTCAAAAGGCGACCATCCGCATTTATATAATATATTGTCTTTGTTTACTGTCCAAGGGCTATTGGCATCTACTACCACTAAATCGGCAAAATACCCTTCTCTTATAAAACCTCGTTTTTCTATTTGAAATAATATCGCAGGATTATGGCACATCTTTTCCACCATTTTTTCTAAGGAAATTCGTCCTCTATGGTAAGACTCCATCATTGCCACAAGTGCATGCTGTACTAATGGTCCGCCAGATGGTGCTTTTGTATATACATTCTTTTTCTCCTCTAGAGTATGAGGTGCATGGTCAGTAGCAACAACATCAATTCTGTTGTCTAACAATGCTTTCCAAAGTTCGTCTCTATCGTGTGCAGTTTTTACAGCAGGATTCCATTTAATTAGCGTTCCTTTTTTGCTATAATCTTCATCACTAAACCATAGATGATGTATACAAACTTCGGCAGTAATTTTTTTATCTTTTAAAGGAATTTTGTTTGAAAACAGCTTAGTTTCCTTAGCAGTTGACAAATGGAATACATGCAACCTAGCTCCTGTTTTTTTAGCAAGTTCTATAGCTTTTGAAGATGATAAATAACAAGCTTCTTCACTACGAATGATAGGATGGTTTTCAATTGGGATATCCTCACCATACTTGCTGGTGAATTCTTCCATGTTAGCTCTAATAGTTGCCTCATCTTCACAATGAACAGCAATCAACAAATTAGTACTACTGAATATTTTTTCGAGCACCTCAGGATTATCAACTAGCATATTTCCTGTTGAAGATCCTAAAAACAATTTAAGTGCTGCTACGTTTTTTTCGTCAACCTTTAAAATTTCTTCCAAGTTATCATTGGTTCCACCAAACATAAACGAATAATTAGCGTATGATGTTTTGGAAGCTATCTCAAACTTTTCTTCTAGTTTTTCAATAGTAGTGGTTTGCGGTACTGTATTGGGCATTTCTATAAAAGAGGTAATACCTCCAGCTATAGCAGCTTTAGATTCAGTACCTATATCGGCTTTATGAGTAAGTCCTGGTTCTCTAAAATGCACTTGATCGTCAATAACACCAGGTATCACATAGTTTCCTTCAACATCAATTACCACAACATCAGATGATTTAGCACTTATTGAGTCGGCAACTTCTTTAATATACTCGCCTTCAATAAGGATATCACCTTCTTTAACTTTGCCTTCGTTTATAATTTTGGCATTTTTAATAAGAATAGTTTTTGCTTTCATGTTACTTAGCAAATAGACTTTTAAATTTCATATTCAACACTCCAAAAATAGCTTCGGAAATAATACCTCCACTCATTTTTGATTTTCCTTTAGCTCTATCGGTAAAAATGACAGGAACTTCAACAATTTTAAATTGCTTTAAATAGGCTTTAAACTTCATTTCTATTTGAAACGCATAACCCACAAACTTAATTGTATCTAGATTAATAGTCTCTAACACTTGTCTTTTATAGCATACAAAACCAGCTGTTGTATCTGCAATTTTCATTCGAGTTATAAACTTTACATACTTAGATGCAAAGTAAGATAACAATAATCGCTTCATATCCCAATCAACCACATTAACAGTATTATTAATATACCTTGAGCCTATTGCCATATCAGCACCTTCTACTGCGCAAGTAGTATACAGCCTCATCAAATCATCAGGATTATGAGAAAAATCGGCATCCATTTCAAAAATATATTCATATTCTTTTTCTAAACACCATTTAAATCCAGCAATATAAGCTGTTCCTAACCCTGTCTTTTCCTTTCTTTGAAGTAAAAAAAGCTGGTTATCAAATTCCTTTTGAAGCTCTTTAACCTTAAGTGCAGTTAAATCTGGTGAATTATCGTCAACCACTAAAACATCAAAAGCTTTCTCTTGAGCAAAAACAGCTCTCACTATAGCTTCAATGTTCTCTATTTCATTGTAAGTAGGTATGATGACAATTGCATCCTTCATTTTACCAAATTTTAGCAAAAGTAAGTTTTTTTGAAGTATAAAGTTTATTGAAATGAGCTTAAATAAAAGTTAAACAGGTGAAAATTTCTTTATAATTTAGCATCATGTTAAGAGAGGTAGTTTCAAATGAATGGTTTACAATATTCATTGTACTGGGTTTGGTATTGGTAACCCTGTCAAAGTTTTTGTTTGAAAACAGATTTAAAGATTTTCTCTTAGTTATAGGTAACTCCAAGTATTTAAAAATCTACTCTAGAGACCAAAAATTTATTGATGGGTTTGACACTTTAATGTTTTTAAACCTACTCATTTCAGTATCAATATTTTCGTTTATAGCTTACTCTGAACTTGTTTTACCTTCAGAATTTGACCTTACACTATTTGTTAAAGTTCTTTTTGCAATTGGAGCTCTCATACTTATAAAAGTGCTCTTAGAACGACTATTAGCAAGTTTGTTTGAAATAGACGAATTGATTGATGCATATTTATTTCAGAAAACCAGCTATTTAAATTATAGTGGCTTTGTACTCTTACCAATAAACATTTTACTCATATATAGCATAACACCTTCAAAACCTTTAATTTACACAGTTATTGGTCTTGTTTTATTGATTAATTTAATTGGATTTATAACTTCATTTAAAAAACATCAAAAGTTGATATTTGATAACTTATTCTATTTTATTTTGTATCTTTGCGCACTCGAAATTGGACCTTATCTAATTTTGTATAAGTTAATTACAGATTATAACGCTTAAAAACTATAACTAGAGCCTATGAAAGTGAAAACAATTTTAGTGTCACAGCCCGAGCCTAAAATAGAAAATTCGCCTTACTTTGATCTTCAAGAAAAGCAGAAAGTTAAGATTGACTTTAGACCTTTTATACATGTAGAAGGTGTTCCTGCTAAAGAGATTAGACAACAAAAAGTAGACTTAAGCCAGTACACAGCAATTATACTTACTAGTAGAAATTCTGTGGACCACTTTTTTAGAGTAGCTGAAGAAATGCGTTTTAAAGTTCCAGATACGATGAAGTATTTTTGTCAGTCTGAAGCGGTTGCATTTTATCTTCAAAAATACGTAGTGTATAGAAAGCGTAAAATATATGTTGGTAAACGTACCTTCCAAGATTTATCTCCACTTATCAAAAAGTATAAAGACGAAAGCTTTTTACTACCTACTACCGACAAATTAAAACCTGAAGTTCCTGAAACTTTAAATGGGTTAAAGGTAAAATGGAAAGAAGCCGTTTTTTACAAAACAGTAATTAGTGATTTATCTGATTTAGCTGATGTTTACTATGACATTTTAGTATTTTTTAGTCCTTCTGGTATTGAATCTTTATTCCACAATTTTCCAGAGTTCAAACAAAACAATACACGTATAGCTGTTTTTGGAAACACTACTATTAAAGCTGTTGAGTCTCATGGATTAAGAGTTGATATTGCAGCTCCAACTCCTGAAACACCTTCAATGACGATGGCGTTAGAAAAGTATATTACTCAAGCTAATAAAGGAAAATAAATTTCTTACACATAACATAAAAAAAGCGATTCAAAATTGAATCGCTTTTTTTATGAATTAGCCTTGATTAATTAAAAGGCATAACGCTGTGGTCCACCTCTTCTTATTTCTTCACTTGCATAAGATTCAAACTTTTTAAAGTTTTCTCTAAAAGCGTTAGATAACTTAAATGCTGTAGTGTAGTATGCTTCATCATTGTTCCAAGTTGATCTTGGACTCAATACCTCAGTTGGAACTCCTGGACAACTTCTTGGTTGCGCCACTCCAAATACTGAGTGAATATGGTAATCGTCATAATTATACAGTCCTAAATCACCATTTAAAACAGCATTAATCATAGCACGAGTGTATTTTAACTTCATTCTTGTACCAACACCATAAGGTCCACCTGTCCAACCTGTGTTTACTAACCAAACATTAACTCCAGACTCTTTCATCTTTTTGCTTAACATTTCAGCATATTTAGTAGGATGCAAAGGCATAAAAGGTGCTCCAAAACAAGCTGAAAAACTTGGTACAGGTTCAACAACTCCAGCTTCAGTACCTGCTACTTTTGCAGTATATCCTGAAATGAAATGGTATGCTGCCTGACTTGGTGTTAATTTAGAAATTGGAGGCAAAACTCCAAAAGCATCAGCAGTAAGGAAGAATATATTTTTTGGGTTTTCTCCTATTGATGGCTTTTTAATATTTTCAATATGATAAATTGGGTAGCTAACACGTGTGTTTTGAGTAATTGATGTGTCGGCAAAATCAACTTCACCTTTATCATCTATTATCACATTTTCTAGTATAGCTCCTTTTTTAATAGCATTAAAAATTTCTGGTTCTTGCTCTTGCGAAAGGTTTATAACTTTTGCATAGCAACCACCTTCAAAGTTAAACACAGTGTTTTCACTTGTCCAACCATGTTCGTCATCACCTATTAAACTTCTATCAGGATCGGTAGAAAGTGTAGTTTTTCCAGTACCTGACAGTCCAAAGAAAATTGCTGTATCTCCATCTTTTCCAACATTAGCACTACAGTGCATTGGTAAAGTGTTTTTAAATACAGGAAGTATAAAATTCAACGCAGAGAAAATTCCTTTTTTAATTTCTCCTGTATATCCTGTTCCTCCTATTAAGGCTATTTTTCTTGTAAAGTCTAAAATAGCAAAGTTGTGTTGACGTGTACCATCAACCTCTGGGTTTGCCATAAAACCAGGTGCATTAACTATAGTCCACTCTGGTGAGAAGTTTTCTAATTCAGCTTCAGTAGGACGCAAAAACATGTTGTAAGCAAACATATTGCTCCATGGATATTCATTAATTACACGAATATTCAACTTGTAATTGTCATCAGCACAAGCATAGCTATCTCTAACAAAAACTTCTTTTTCCGAAAGGTAATCAGTAACCTTATCGTACAGTTTTTGGAATTTGTCCGACTCAAAAGGAATATTGATATTTCCCCACCATACCTTGTCTTCGGTAATGGCATCTTTTACAATAAAACGGTCTTGAGGCGATCGTCCTGTAAACTCACCTGTGTTTACAGCTAAAGTTCCATTAGATGTTTCTACACCTTGCTTTTTAGAAATTGCCGCATCCTGAAGTTCGTCAGGAGACAACTGATAATTTACTTTTGCATTTTTAATGCCATATTGCTCTAACGAAATCGATTTCGTAGTTTGAGTATGGTTTACCATAATTTTTTGTGTTGTTTTAATTGTGCAAAGCTAAAACAATATTTTAAAACTGTCACTAAAATAGCTTTTTAATCCTTTTTAAGTTTTAAAAAGTTTATCAACAAAACAACCCATGAAAGTATAAGTAGCAATCCTCCTATTGGTGTAATAAACCCTATGCTTTTAAAATCAAACGAAGACAATACATTAGTTGCCAAACCATAAATTGAACCCGAAAAAAACAACACTCCACCAAGCACCAAATAAAAGATGGTTTTCTTAGCCTTTTGGGTTACAAGAGTTGTGCTTCCTACAAACAATAATAGAATAGCATGATACATTTGGTATTTTACTCCTGTTTCAAAAGTATCAATCATTTCGGCAGAAATAAGTGACTTTAAACCATGTGCTGCAAATGCACCAAGTACAATGCTTAAAATTCCTAATATGGAAGCGGTAATTAATATAGACTTGTTCATATAAATTTAATCTTTGGGTTTTTATTGCACATTCTATTTACTACATTCGTGAACACAAAATTACTCAACAAATCCCATTATGCGAAAGATTTTAGTTATTGGTTCAGGAAAATCTGCATCCTATCTTATAAAATATTTACTTGAAAAATCTGAATCTGAAAACCTTCTTATAATTGTTGGAGACATCAACTATTCTAGTGCCAAAAAGTTAATTGGCGACCACAAAAATGCTCAAGCTATTGTGCTAGATGTGTTTGACAAACACTCTAGAGAAACAGCTATTCAAAATGCCGACATTGTTGTATCTATGCTTCCAGCAAGATACCATATAGAAGTTGCTAAAGATTGTATTTCGTTTGGTAAAAATATGGTTACTGCATCTTATGTAAGCGATGAAATGCAAAGTTTAGACAAAGCTGCTAGAGATAAAGGCTTGGTGTTTATGAACGAAATAGGTGTTGACCCAGGAATTGACCACATGAGTGCTATGAAAGTAATTGATAGCATACGTGAAAAAGGTGGTAAAATGATTTTATTTGAATCGTTTACTGGTGGTTTGGTTGCTCCTGAAAGCGATAATAACCTATGGAATTACAAGTTTACCTGGAACCCAAGAAACGTGGTTGTTGCAGGACAAGGTGGTGCTGCAAAATTTCTTCAGGAAGGCACGTATAAATACATTCCTTATAACCGATTATTTAGAAGAACAGAATTTTTGGACGTTGAAGGCTATGGACGTTTTGAAGCATATGCTAATAGAGATTCTTTAAAATACCAAAGCGTGTATGGACTAGATGATATTAAAACACTTTACAGAGGTACAATGCGTCGTGTAGGGTTTTCTCGTGCGTGGAACATGTTTGTGCTTTTAGGGATGACTGACGACAGCTATACTATAGATGATAGTGAGAACATGAGCTATCGCGATTTTGTAAACGCCTTTTTACCTTACAGCCCAACAGATTCGGTTGAATTAAAGTTTAGACATGCTTTAAAGATTGACCAAGACGATATAGTTTGGGACAAACTTATTGAACTAGATATCTTTAGTGCTAGTAAAATGGTTGAGCTTAAAAAAGCAACGCCTGCACAAATACTTCAAAAGATATTAATGGATAGTTGGACACTTGCCGAAGAGGATAAAGACATGATTGTAATGTATCACAAGTTTGGTTACGAGCTTAACGGTAAAAAACACCAAATAGACTCTACAATGGTAACAATTGGTGAAGACCAGACGTTTACAGCAATGTCTAAAACTGTTGGCTTACCTGTGGCTATTGCTACCTTGGCGATTTTAAATGAAAAAATTACAACTCCTGGTGTTCAAATACCTATCAACAAAGAAGTGTATGAGCCTATTTTAAAAGAGTTGGAAGCGTATGATATTAAGTTTAAAGAATACGATGTGCCGTATCTTGGTTACAATCCTTTAAACTTATAGTCCAAAGCATTACAAATCTAAATGTATTTACTACTTTTATGTTTTATAATTTCTATTTAAAACCTAATGAAAGTTGTAAATCAAAATATCCATATTGATGGTATAGACAAAAAAATTCTTCGTGCCTTAATGGAAGATGCAAGAACACCCATTCTTGAAATAGCAAGACAAGTAGGTATTTCAGGAGCTGCTATTCATCAAAGGTTACGAAAACTTGAAAAGTCTAAGTTAATTTCGGGATCAAAGTTTGTAATCAATCCTAAGGTTTTAGGATATACTACTATGGCTTTTATAGGTATATACTTAGATAAAGCCGTTAGTAACCCAGAAGCTGTACGACAATTACAAAAGATACCTGAAGTATTGGAATGTCATTACACAACTGGTAACTGGAGTATTTTTGTAAAGATACTGTGTAAAGACAATGAGCACCTAATGCAAGTTCTTAATAAAGAAATACAATCTATTTCTGGTGTATCACGAACTGAAACCTTTATATCGCTTCAACAGCAAATTGACAGACAAATAAAAGTATAAAAAAAGCCTCTGAAAATTCAGAGGCTTTTTTGTTGTTATTTTATGTTTTAATCTCTTCCGCCAAATACTTGAAGTGCCCAATATAGCAATGAAGCTAAAGCACCAATTGCTGCTACTAGATAGGTTCTAGCTGCCCACTTAAGCGCATCTTCAGAGCCTTTATATTCTTCAGGAGTTACCATGTTTTTTGCTTTTAACCAAGCTAACGCTCTATTACTAGCATCATACTCTACAGGTAGCGTAATAAAGCTAAATAAGGTTGCAAAACCCATAAATACTAATCCTGCAACAGCAACCCAATATCCTAATCCTACACCAGCAGCTGCACCAAGTATTAAACCTCCTATTACTAACCATTGTGACATCCCAGAAGTTACACTTACAATAGGTACTAATGCTGAACGCATCCCTAAAGCGCTATAGGCTTGTGCATGCTGTACTGCGTGCCCACACTCGTGTGCTGCAACAGCTGCAGCAGCTGCGTTAGCTTGGTTGTACACTGGCTCACTAAGGTTTACTGTTTTGTTTTTTGGGTTGTAATGGTCTGTTAGTTGACCAGCTACCGAAATAACCTCAACATCATAAATACCGTTGTCTGCCAACATTTTTTCCGCAATCTCACGTCCTGTCATTCCGTTGCGTAATCTTACTTTAGAATATTTGGCAAACTTTTGTTTTAATTGATTACTAACTAACCAACTTACCAGAGCAATTGCTCCAATTAATATATAATATCCAATCATCTTTTTAAAGTTTAATAGTGTAAATTTAATACTAATCTAGCAAAAAATAAGCCAAATTTAAGTTAAGAAATTTTGTCATACCACTACTGTCATTACTAACAAAAGAAGCAATCTTTTGATTAAGAATTTAATGAGATTACTAGGTCACTTTGTTCCTTATAATGACAAGAACTAGCCTACAATATTCACAATCTTCCCAGGAACCACAATCACTTTTTTAGGTGTGCGTCCTTGTAGTTGATCTTGTGTTTTTTCATGAGCCATCACTGTTTTTTCAATATCTTCTTTACTCATATCTAATGGTAGCTCTAGTTCAAAACGTTTTTTACCATTAAACGAAATTGGATATACCTTACTGCTTTCTACCAAATGCTTTTCGTCATACTCTGGAAAAGGTGCAGTAGCAATCGACTGGTTATGTCCTAATTTGCTCCATAACTCTTCAGCGATATGTGGTGCATAAGGTGAGATTAACACAATTAGAGGTTCTAAAATTGCTCTACTAGTACATTTTTGAGCGGTTAACTCATTAACTGCAATCATAAACGTAGATACCGAAGTATTAAACGAGAAGTTCTCGATGTCTTCTTCTACTTTCTTAATGGTTTTATGTAAGGTTTTTAAAGCGTCTTTAGTCGGTTGGTCTTCAGTGACGTGAAAAACACCCTCCTGACCTCCCTCAAGGGAGGAATGATAGAGCTTCCATAATTTTTTAAGGAATCCATGTACTCCTGTGATACCAGCAGTATTCCAAGGTTTGTATTGTTCTAATGGCCCAAGAAACATTTCGTATAGACGTAAACTATCTGCACCATATTCTTCACAAATATGGTCTGGATTAACCACATTGTATTTAGACTTGGACATTTTTTCGACGTCTCGACCAACCTTGTAAACATCATTTTCTCCTTTAATAATTTCTCCTTTTTCACCAATGAAAATAGCATCTTTAAATTCTGGTCTCCAGTTTTTAAAGGCTTCAATATCTAATTCATCTGAAGCATTAACAAAAGAAACATCTGTATGAGTTTCTTTTAAATTAAAAGTAATCAACTCTAAATCAAAATCGTAAAAATTCAAAACCTCCTTATCCTGAAGATTATCTTTAATAAAATTTAATACTTTATCTATCCAATATTGTTTATCGAAATCAAAAATAAAAGTTAAGGTATCAACACTTGGGCTTACTCCTTTATAACTCTCGTAAATAGATTTTGACACAAAATAATTCATGTCCACACTACCTTCTTGTTCTTTAACTATACCAAATGGTTTCGCATAATTCTTCAATATTTTTTCTGGCAAAGGCTTAATAGTTTGAATTAGTTTAAAATTCAAATTGATTTTGTATACAAAAGCACTCGTCCCAAGTATCATCCCTTGGTTAATGAGTTTTTTAGCAAACTCATCAACAGGTACTAATCCTAAATCGAACATAAATTTTTGCCAAAAACGTGCGTACAACAAGTGTCCTGTAGCGTGCTCGCTACCACCAATGTACAAGTCTATTTGCTGCCAATAATTTACGGCTTCTTGCGAGAAAATTTCTTTGTCATTATGTGGATCCATATACCTGTTAAAGTATTGTGAGCTTCCTGCCCACCCAGGCATGGTGTTAAGTTCTAGAGGAAAAACAGTGGTATTGTTTATGTTATCATTGCTTACCACAGTATTGGTTTCAGTATCCCAAGCCCAAACGGTTGCATTTCCTAAAGGTGGCTCACCTGTTTCGGTAGGCAAGTATTTTTCAACTTCAGGCAAGGTAATAGGCAAGTATTGCGCGTCTATCATTTGCGGCATGCTGTTGACATAATACACAGGAAACGGTTCTCCCCAATAACGCTGACGACTAAATACAGCATCACGTAAGCGGTAATTGGTTTTCCCTTTTCCGTAGCCTAATTTTTCCAACTCATAAATAGCTGTTTTAGTTGCTTTTTTATAGTTTAATCCATCAAGAAAACCACTATTAGCAATTACAGTATTGTCTTTGTCGGCAAATGCTGCTTCGCTAATATCAACACCTTCAAATATATTTGGAATAGGGATATTAAAATGCTTTGCAAAATCATAATCGCGTTGGTCACCACAAGGTACTGACATTACAGCTCCTGTACCATAACCTGCCAATACGTAATCTCCAATCCATATTGGGATAGGTTTTTTACTAAACGGATGCTCTGCATAAGCTCCTGTAAACACTCCTGTAATGGTTTTTACATCTGCCATACGATCGCGTTCGCTACGTTTTGAAGTCGCTTCAATATAGGCTTCAACCTCAGCTTTTTGTTCTGGTGTTGTAATTTTTGAGACCAATTCGTGTTCTGGAGCTAGAGTCATAAACGACACTCCAAAAATAGTATCAGGTCGTGTGGTGAAGACTTCGATACTCTCATCATGGTTATTGACATTAAAAGTAACACTAGCACCAACCGATTTCCCTATCCAGTTGCGTTGGCTTTCTTTAAGTGAATCTGTCCAATCAATAGTATCAAGTCCTTGAAGTAAGCGCTCTGCATACGCCGAAATACGCATGCTCCATTGTGTCATTTTTTTACGCACTACAGGATGTCCACCACGTTCTGAAACGCCATTAACAATTTCATCATTGGCTAAAACGGTTCCTAAAGCAGGACACCAATTTACTTCAGTTTCAGCTAAATACGTTAACCTGTATTGCAATAGTATTTCTTGTTGTCTTTCAGAAGAAAAGGTTTTCCATTCTTCCGAAGAAAATATTTTAATATCATCATCGCAAGCAGCATTAACGTTTGCATTTCCTTCTTTTTCAAAAACAGAAATTAAAGTTGAAATGTTTTCAGCTTTATCGCTCTCGTTATTGTACCACGAGTTGAACAGTTGAATAAAAATCCACTGTGTCCATTTGTAATAGCTTGGGTCTGATGTGCGTACTTCTCTACTCCAATCAAACGAAAACCCTATTTGGTCTAATTGACGACGATAAGTTGCAATATTGGTTTCGGTAGTGATTGCAGGATGCTGACCTGTTTGAATAGCATACTGTTCTGCTGGCAAACCAAAACTATCATAGCCTTGAGGATGCAATACATTAAACCCTTTATGACGCTTGTAGCGTGCATAAATATCACTAGCAATATAACCTAATGGATGACCAACATGTAAACCTGCTCCACTTGGATAAGGAAACATATCCAGTACGTAGTATTTTGGTTTATCACTATGGTTTTCGGCTTTAAACGTATTGTTTTCTGCCCAATATTTTTGCCATTTGGCTTCTATTTCGTTGAAATTATATGTCATAATAATGCTCTCGAAGGTGAGTATTTTATTTTTACTATCGCTTTTATGGATTCCGCATCAAGTGCGGAATGACAAATCGCACTTAATTTGGAAATTAGGTGCAAATTTAAGGTTTATTATACGATTGTAAAAGGAAGCGCTATCAAAAAACAGGTTGCATTAGTTTTCCTGAATACAGTACCCAAATCATCGATAAAAACGCTGAAATATTCATTGCAAATCCAAAGAGTTTCATTTGTTGTACTGAATATGGTTTTTCTTTAAAACAGACAAACACATCAGCTATAAGCCATAACGAAAACACAGCTAAAAACGCAGAGAGTACATAGTCTTTAAACCAATATGCTAGAATAAATGTTTCTAGAAGCAATAATAAGAGCATTAATAATTTGGTGTTCTTTCTACCAATTAATGTTGCTGTGGTTTGTTTTCCAGCTTTTAAATCGGGTTCAATATCCATGATTTCTCCTGCAATATGTGCTTGAAATGCAAACAATGTTAGATATAAAATGGTTTGCCAAGGCAACATTGGTAAATCATTAAGTACAACACTGAAAAAAGCTGTGAATACATAACCAACCTGAATGCATATTTCAAAAGGTGGACGTTCTTTGACTCTGAGAGGTTTAAAATTGTAAATGATGTTTATGACAATCATAAACACTAAAAGTAATAGCATTTTTAATCCAGATACTACTGTAAAATAGATTATAAAAGGCAATAGTATTACTGCTATTTTCTTAGGAATAGACACCAGTTGTTCTGCTGTGGATTTTGCTCCAAATAAAAAATTTCCTTTACGCTCATTGACTTCATCGGCTTCCACATCATTATAATCGTTTAAGCCATACACTAAATAATTAAGCGGAAAAGTGACAAAGAGTAAACCTATCCAGAAATTATAATCTTGCCAAAAATGGGTTTCTAAACTAAATGGCACCAAATAAATCCAAAGCGTTGGAAACCATAAACCTGGACGTGAAATTTTTAAATCGTGGAGCAAATACTAGATTTTAAAGTGCATTTTGCTTCAAATTTAAGGTTATTATAACAATGTTGAAAGATTAAACGTTGTAAACCTTACGGAAATAGTTTTGTTTATTATTTTTACACCATTAACCCACAATATTTATGAGTTCATCTTTTGATAGATACCAAAAACGAAAATTAATTTCGTCATACTTTTCTGTAGTTATCAGCATCGCCTTGGTTCTTTTTCTTTTAGGCTGTTTAGGTCTTTTGGTTTTAAATGCTAAAAAAGTAGCAGACCATTTTAAAGAGCAAGTTGTTGTTACTATTTTCTTGAATGATTCTGCTAAAGAGGTTGAAATCAACCAGCTTCAAAAAAGTTTAGCCATGGCTGAATACACCAAGAAAACGGTTTATGTCTCAAAAGAAGAAGCTGCTGAGTTTATGAAAGCAGATACAGGTGAAGATTTTATGGATTTTGTTGGGTACAATCCGCTACAAAACAACATTGAGGTTTACTTAAAAGCCGATTATGTTACTAACGAGACCCTTGATGGTATTACCGAAGAGCTTGCCAACAAACAGTTTATTGAAGACATACGTTATGACAATGACCTTGTGGAATTGATGAATGACAACGTTAAAAAAATAACCTTTTGGGTACTGATTGTAAGTGCATTATTTACCGTAATTGCGGTTTTACTCATTAACAGTTCTATACGTTTAGCTGTTTATTCTAAACGTTTTATCATAAAAACGATGCAAATGGTAGGTGCTACCAAAGCTTTTATTCGTAGACCATTTGTATTTAAAAGCGTTCAACTTGGTGTTATAGGAGCTATTGTTGCACTTATTGGCATGGCTTTAGTACTGTATTACCTTAACCGAACATTCCCTGATCTTGGCTTTGTTCAAAATCCTGTGTTGTTAGCAATATTGTTTGCTGGTATTTTTATACTTGGCATAATTATCACTTGGATTAGTACATTTATTGCCACACAACGTTTCTTGAATTTGAAAACCGACCAGTTGTACTATTAAATCGCAACACACTAAATACTAGGTTTTTTACGTTTTTAATGAAACCAACCAAGATTTCATTCATGAAACGAACAGTTCCTTTTTTTGCCCTTGCCCTTTTTCTAATGTTCTGGTCTTGCATTATTAATAATCCTAAACCAGAAGAATGTACTATGGTTACTGCTAAAATTGCCAATATTACTGAAGGTACATCGTATGATATTGTGTTTCATGATGACAAAACCGACTTCTTTTACATTAACAGAGGTTTGGAACGCGGATTAAATTTAGATACTCTTAACGCAAAAGTTTTAAATAAAACCGTTACTTTGCACTTACCTAAACTTTGGTTAGGCACCTCAGAACATATTGCACAACTTGCCATAGGTGATGAGATTATTTTTACAGAATTTGAGTAATTAAAATAGATTCCTGCTTTGGTAGGAAATGAATATGGGAGAACAAAAACGTAAAGAAAGCGCAAAAGCCGAATTTGTTTTCGGGAAGAAAAACTACAAGTTTATGCTAATAGGTTTAGCATTTATAGCCATTGGTTTTATTTTAATGTCTGGTGGTGGTAGCGATGACCCAAACGTTTTTGACCCAAGTATTTTTAGTTTCAGAAGAATTAGACTAGCACCAACACTTATCTTAATTGGTTTTGCTATTGAAGTGTATGCTATTTTATTGAACCCAAATAAAGAAAACAGTAAGAAATAAACCCAGCTTCTATTTTTTAATGTTTATCCGTTAGAACTACATCCTTTCTTTCGCTTTAGTTTCTACTTTGTTAATACTTAACATTTTTTCATTTGTTTTTAAATTTTCAAACGAAAAAATTCATGTACTTTTGCGCACATGGATATTATCGATTCAATTATATTAGGTATTATACAAGGACTAACAGAGTTTTTACCTGTATCATCTAGTGGACATTTAGAAATAGGAAAAGCCATTCTTGGAGATAATTTAGTTCCAGAAGAAAGCCTTCTATTTACGGTTGTACTGCATTTTGCCACAGCATTAAGTACAATGGTTGTTTTTAGAAAAGATATTTTGGACATCATTAAAGGTATTCTGAAATTTCAATGGAATGAAGACATGCAGTTTTTCACCAAAATTGTTATCTCAATGATTCCTGCTGTTATAATTGGATATAATTACGAATCACAACTGGCTGAACTTTTTGGCGGTAATATTCAATTGGTAGGATACATGTTATTATTAACAGCCTTCTTGCTGTATTTAGCCGATAAAGCCAAAGACACTAATAAAAAAGTGAGTTTTAAAAATGCTTTGGTAATTGGTTTTGCTCAAGCTATTGCAATGCTTCCTGGAATTTCGCGTTCGGGAGCAACTATATCGACTTCAGTATTATTAGGAAACGATAAAACCAAAGCAGCTCGTTTTTCGTTTTTGATGGTTGTTCCGTTAATTTTTGGTAAAATAGCAAAAGACGTTTTAAGTGGTGACATCACCTACGACAGCTCAAACTTTACAAGTCTAAGTGTAGGTTTTATTGCTGCTTTTGTTACTGGCCTTTTTGCCTGCACATGGATGATTGCTTTAGTTAAGAAAAGTAAATTGTCTTACTTTGCATTATACTGTATTGTTGTAGGTATTATTGCCATAATCTATTCTTATAGCGCTGGATAATGACTAAAGACGATGTACTTTCTGGTCAAGTTTTATTAATTGACAAACCTTTGCACTGGACTTCCTTTCAAGCCGTTAATAAACTGCGTTGGGAAATTAGGCAAGCATTCAACATAAAAAAAATAAAAGTAGGTCATGCTGGTACTTTAGATCCTTTGGCTACAGGACTATTGGTGATTTGTACTGGAAAAATGACTAAGCAAATCAATATTTTTCAAGGTCAGATAAAAGAATACACTGGAACGTTTGTTTTAGGTAGTACAACACCTTCTTATGATTTAGAAACCGAAATTGACCAAACCTATCCTACCGAACACATTTCAGAAGCACTCATACACGAAACCACCAAACAATTTATTGGTGATATAGAGCAGTATCCTCCTGTATTTTCGGCTATTAAAAAAGATGGTAAGCGTTTGTATGAATTTGCAAGAGCTGGTGAAACGGTTGAAATCAAATCTAGGACTGTACATATTTCAGAATTTGAAATTACTTCTATCAATGGTAATTCTGTGGAGTTTAGAGTAGTTTGCAGCAAAGGCACTTACATACGTTCTTTGGCTAACGATTTTGGAAAAGCCTTAAACTCTGGCGCTCACCTTTCGGTTTTAAGACGTACAAAAATTGGTGATTTTAGTGTTGACAACGCTGTTACTCCCGAAAAGTTTATTGAACAACTTGCTTCGGAATAATTATTGATAGCAAACTAGCTTTAAACCTAACAAAACCATGAAGCTATTTTTACAACTCTACTTTGCACTTTTTACTAGCCTTTTATTTTCTCAAGACACTATTAAAACACGAGGTCTTTTTTATAAAGTTTCGGCTGCTGTTACATTAACAACCAATGACGATTATAGCATTGGAAATGACGATGGTGAAACCTTTATAAACCCAAACGCTATTTTTATCAATAACACTTTAGGTTATCAGTTTGACGAACGCTCAAGTATTGGTTTAAACATAGAATATGACCGTTATTTTAAGCAAGAACTCAACTTTTTTCCTGTACACTTAAGTTTTAGATACAATGTGTTTGATTTTGATGACAAAGTGTTTGTAAGAGGAGGTTATGGTAAGATGATAGACTTAGGCAAAAACTTTGAAAGTGGTACGCTTTACAAACTAGGAATTGGATATCAAGCCTTTGATGACAACTTTAAAAACTCGTGGTTGATTGGGTTAGATTTTAGCCGAAAACGCTTCGGATTTAGACAAACCGAAAAGCTATCTAGTGTATCATTTTTTTTAGAATTTATGCTCTTCTAATCTATTTTCCTTATTTTAACGTATATATTGCGTACACAAATCATAACGTTTGGAATGGATTGAACGACATAAAGCAGCATTAATTACGGTTCTTTTAGCAGGCATCATACTATTTGCTATGTTTAGTTTTCATATTACTAAACAGCAAGAATTTATTGCTGAAAGTTTTTATGAAATAGAACCTCCTACCGAAGAAGAGCTTAAAGAACTTGAAGCTTTAAAAGCTTTGGAAAAAGGACTAAAAACGACTAATCAAGCTTATAACGAAGACGAAGAATTCAAGGAAATGATGAAGAACTTCAAATCCATGAATGCCAATGACTTTGATCGTACCACAAAAGCCCTTGAAGAAGAAGCTTCGCAAGAACTAAATGATGTGGTTACCTCATCGTCTTCCTACAACAGTTCTAGTGGCTATTCCGTTAATAAAGAAGAACTCAACCGTTATAAAAAAGCAAACGATGTACTTGCAATGCGTTCTCCAGAAAAGCGTGAAAAGAATCAAAAAGGAAATGCAATAAGTACTTTAACCTACTCTCTAAAAGGAAGAGAATTACTAGATTATAATACTCCTAGATACTTATGTGAAGACAGTGGTAAAATTGTAATAAACATTACAGTAAATGCTGATGGCTTAGTAACCGATGCTTATATAAACAGTTCTTCTACAACTCAAAATGAGTGTTTAACCGAACATGCTTTGGAGTATGCAAAATCAGCTACTTTTGATGCCTCAACCAACAATTCGCAAATAGGCTCTATTACGTTTTTCTTTAAAGGAAAAAACTAGTTCTCGATACATACCGACAGTTTCTGTCGGCATACTCGAACTGACACTTCTATCTATTTTTTATAATTGTTTTTAAAAATAATCGGCAGCTATAGTTTTCAATTAGACTCTTAATAACTGTAACACATCTTTAATTACAGTTTTACCTTTATCTTGATTGTACCAACGCTGTAAGTCTTCTTTAAACTCCGCAGATAGTGTTCCGTGTTTTGCTTTAAAATCGTTTACCAATTTAGTTGCTTCACTTGGTCTTGGTCCATAAGTATCCACAACTTTTTGTGTAACGTTATCAGTCATAATCAGTTTTGGGATAGACTTTGCTCCATTGGTTAAATACTGATTCATTAACTCCTCGTTTTCATCTCTAAAGACAAGTTGTAGTTCAATACCATCGTTAAGCTCAGCTATTTTATTTAACACAGGCACTACATGTGCTGCATCACCACACCAACTCTCGGTAAGTACTACCCAAGTAACATTTCCTTTAAAAGATTTTATACGTGCTTGGTCTTCCTCTGAAATTTTTACGGTCTTGTCCCAACGCTTCATTCTTCGGTCGTTGAGCATCGTGTAATTCACCAATGCTTCAGAAGTATCGTTACCAGTTGTTGATTTGTTTTCAACCAATTCAGAAACCAACTCTCTGTATTGATTGTATGATAGTTTTGTATCTATATTTGGGTTCATAATTGTATATTTGATAAAGCAAAAATAGTATCTTGTACGCTCTTGTTTTATGACTAATGTCATGAATAAGTCTAATTTATAATAAAAAACTTACAACTAAGTTATGCAATCAAAACACAGATGCGGTTGGTGTGTTGGAGACGACCTTTACGAAGCTTATCACGACCAAGAATGGGGAGTTCCTGTTTATGACGATGATACTCTTTTTGAGTTTTTAATATTAGAAACCTTTCAGGCAGGATTGAGTTGGATAACCGTTTTACGCAAACGCGAAAACTTTAGAAAAGCCTTTGATAATTTTGACTATAAAACCATTGCTAACTACAAGCAAGCTAAGATTGATAGTTTACTACAAGATGCTGGTATTATCCGTAACAAACTAAAGGTAAACGCAACCGTTACCAATGCCAAAGCATTTATGAACGTGCAGCAAGAGTTTGGAAGTTTTTCAAAATATATTTGGGGATTTGTTGATGGCAAACCTATAAAAAACACGCTTAAAAACTACAAGGATGCTCCTGCAACCACTGCGTTAAGTGATGCCATTAGCAAAGATTTAAAAAAGCGAGGCTTTAAGTTTGTGGGCTCAACCGTTATTTATGCGCATATGCAAGCCACAGGTATGGTAAACGACCATGAAGTGGGTTGTTTTAGGTATGATGAGGTTTAGTTGAAAGATTTTCACAAATACCCTAAAAACACCTCTCTATCCATGTCTTCAGCACCTAAACGCTCTAAATGATTGGTATAGACTTGGCAATCTATAAGCTTGTAATTGGTGTTTTGTATAAAGGTTATAAAACCAGCTTTACTCGCGTTACTTACTTTGGCAAACATACTTTCGCCACAAAACACACCATTACCAACATCTACACCATACAAACCACCAACCAACTCATTGTGTAACCAGACTTCAACAGATTTGGCATAACCTAATTGATGTAATTTGGTATAGGCTTCAATCATGGTTTGGGTAATCCAAGTTCCATCTTGTCCGTCGCGTTTTGCCTTAGCACACTCCTTAATTACTTGTGTAAATGCTTGATTTACGGTTATAACAAAATCGGTGTTTCGCAATACTTGTTTCATGCTTTTTGAAACTTTAAGCTTTTCAGGAAAGAGCACAAATCTTGGGTCTGGAGACCACCAAATAATAGGTTCGTCTTCGCTAAACCAAGGGAATATCCCAGATTTATAGGCCAACAATAAGCGTTCAACAGACAAATCGCCTCCAATGGCTAAAACGCCTTCAGGTGATGCCGAGGTTATTTCAGGAAACGCTATGTCTTTATTTAAAATGTGCATTATTACTAAAACGTTTTCGTTGATTTTTTACTGTTAAATATGGCTTAACACTTTGAAAAACAAACATTTTTAGCCATATTTGAGTAGACCTTTACTAATTAAATTTTGTTCATCATTGCTTTTTTTTGAGTTTGTTTGTAAAGGTCAAACCTAAAACCACATTATAAAGTCCTGAAGTTATTCAGGGCTTTTTTTATGCATTAAAAATAAAAAATCCCAATGGGTTTACATTGGGATTTTCATTAACACTTATTTTGGTTGCCAATTAAAATGGCAAATCGTCATGGTCATCTTCATTTAAATCGCCAGCAGGCTCAAACGCTTCTGCTGGTGGTACTGGTGGCATATCACTAGAGGCTTCTTGTTGTAAGTTTTCAATTCTCCATCCTTGTATAGAATTGAAATACTTGGTTTCACCTTGTGGGTTAACCCATTCTCTTCCTCTTAAATTGATGCTTATTTTTACTGGTTGACCTACTTGATAGTTATTTAACAAATCGGTTTTATCTTGAATAAATTCTACCATTATATGCTGAGGATATTGTTCCTCAGTAGTTACAACAATTTCTCTTTTTCTAAACCCATTACTTCCAAAAGTTTGGGTTTCTCCAATCATTTTTACTTTTCCTTGTATTTCCATCTAATATTTAATTTACTTATGATAATAATAACTTCCACGCACTACTTACATCGCCATAACTTAAATAGTTTCGCGCTATGCTATGCTTTTGGTGGTGAGACATGTTTTTAATATTTGGGTAATGCTCACTTACAGTGGTTATAAATGCGTCAATCTCCTTTTGGTTTGGTAACTCTTCTACATTACCCAACATACCCAAATCGTTTCCTGTCAACACCATACTGTTTTTAATTTCTTCAGGCATTGCATCGACACCTATACCTAGTGTTGAGAGTGGTTTAGGAATTTCAAAAAATCCTTTTTTAGCTCTATTGTAATAGCTTCCACCTGCTCTAGCAACTAAGTCTAGTTTTTCTTGGTTTATAACTTGGTTGTCGTCCAGTACTTCTTCAGTAATATGGAATTTAACCACTTCGCATATTACCAAATTACCTGCTCCTCCTTCGGTTCCTAGTTTAATAACATCGTTTACCTTACACTCAAATTGAATAGGTGATTCGGCTACTCTAAAGGGTTTTACCACATCAGATGCTAACATGGTTAAACCTGCTTTATCAAACTCGTTAACACCTTTAGCGTATTCGGTACTACTTAATGATGCTTGATGTACCATATCATAATTCACCACATTAATGACCACTTCTTTTATAGCTTCAACATTTTCTAAAGTGTGTTTTACTGTATTATCTCTTACACGTCTTGCAGGAGAAAATATCATAATTGGCGGATTAGCACTAAACACATTAAAGAAACTAAAAGGCGACAAGTTTGGGTTACCATCTTTGTCTATAGTACTTGCAAATGCAATAGGTCTAGGCGCTACAGCACTTAATAAATAACTATGAAGTTTTCCTGTTGAAAGGTCTTTAGGCTCAAAAGATATCATTACACCATTGATTTTGCACAAATGTAACCATATTAGTACTGTTATAAAAATGATTTGAAGTGGTTGATGTACAATATTATTAACAGATTTGCATTATATTTAATTATTGTAAACATTTTATAATGACACTTACCGCAAACAAGAACATTCTACGCTGGACCATTATTATAGTTTCTTTTATTATTATCTCGCTAATACTTTGGAATACCTATATTTTCTTTCAGAATTTTAAACAAGAAGAGCGAATAAAAATGCAAAATTGGTCAAAGGCTCAAAAAGAAATTACCAAAACCACAAACCTTGATGGCGACATTGGCGAATTACCCTTAGAAATTTTAAGAAGCAACTCCTCTACTCCAATGATTTTATTGGATGCAAAAGGAAATGTAACCAGCAGTAACAATATTGATGAAGAGAAAATTCAAGATCCTGAATATGCTAAAAAGTTAATTGAACAGTTTAAAAAGGAAAATCAACCTATTGAAATAAAATACAAAGACAAGATTTTTTCTACTCTATACTATGGCAACTCTCCTCTATTGAATAAGTTGAAGTATTACCCAATGGCATTGTTGCTTATTATTTTCCTGTTTATAGCTGTGGCCTACTTTTTTTACCGAAGTGCTAAAAATGCTGAACAAAATAAACTCTGGACAGGAATGGCAAAAGAAACAGCACACCAAATTGGGACACCATTGTCTTCATTAGTTGGTTGGACTGAAATTTTACGTTCTGAAAACGTAAATCCAGATTATATAAAAGAAATTGAAAAAGACGTCAATAGGCTTCAAACCATTACTGAACGCTTTAGTAAAATTGGTTCTGTGCCAACACTTAAAAAAACTGATATTGTACAAGAAACTTTAGACTCTTACGATTATTTAAAAGCACGTTCTTCCAAACTTATAGATTTTGAAATCACTACTCCTCATGCTAATATTTTTGTAAACCTCAACGCTCAACTTTACAGTTGGACTATTGAAAACCTTGTGAAAAATGCTATTGACGCTATGAAAGGTAAAGGCGAGCTTAAAATAGCAATAGTTGAAGATGGTAAATATGTAAAAGTAACTATTAGCGACTCAGGAAAAGGAATTCCAAAACACCAATTCAATAAAATTTTTGAACCTGGTTTTACCAGTAAAAAACGTGGTTGGGGATTAGGACTTTCGTTATCCAAACGGATTATTGAAGATTACCACAAAGGCAAGATAAAAGTCTTACAGTCCGAAATTGGCAAAGGCACCACAATGTTAATCAGTTTAAAATTAGTTTAGTACATTTGAAGTATGGCTAAAAAGTTTTTTACACTAAAAGAAGTTAAACTTAACAACAATTGTCCTGAGTGCTACTCCAACAATGGATTGCAACTCACCTTTAAGCAACAGTTTGTTGAAAACGCTTTTTACAAAGCCATTACCGAAGAAACCACACAATCTATGTCTTGCTCTACCTGTGATACTGATATTTTCCCAGTACGTTGGACTGATGAAATTGAACAAGTAGTTGCTTACCAAAAACGCGCTGCTAAGCCTAAACCAAAATCTTTAAAGCTAAAAACCTTAGCTTGGGTACTTATTGTTTTAGATTTGCTTATCATAGCAGGAGTTGTCCTATTTGCTATGGGAGTTTTTGGGTAGTTTACATAAACGAAGCAATACGTTTTGCTGTAGCTTCAAACGCTTCTTTATCCATTGCAACTTTTGAAATAAAACGAGCATCTTCCATTGAGTTTAATGGAATAAGATGTACATGTACATGAGGAACTTCTAGCCCAATAACCGAAACACCTACACGTTTACAAGGTACTGCTTTTTCTAGCGCAATAGCAACGCTTCTAGAAAACTCCATTAAACCTATATAGGTCGCTTCGTCAAGATCAAACAATTTATCTACTTCAATTTTTGGAATACAAAGCGTGTGTCCTACTGCATTAGGGTTAACATCCAAAAATGCCAAATAATCTTTAGTTTCGGCTACTTTATAACAAGGTATTTCACCATTTACAATTTTTGTGAATATGGATGCCATTTTTTAGGTTTTAGGTTACTTAGTTATTGCACTATATGTAAATATAAAAAGATTCCAACGTATGTGGAATCTTTTAGCAAATAATTATGTCATGAAAGCTTATCGGCTTATCTCTAAAATATCAAATTTCATTATACCATTAGGCACTTGTATATCGGCAACATCTCCTACAGATTTTCCTAACAATCCTTTACCTATTGGAGAGTTAACTGAAATTTTTCCTTGTGCTAAATTAGCTTCACCATCAGCAACCAAAGTATAAGTCATTTCCATACCATTGGTTTGGTTTTTAATTTTCACTTTAGACAATACCAATACTTTTGAAGTGTCTAATTGCGACTCATCAATAAGTCTTGCGTTAGCCAAAGTTTCTTCTAACTTAGAAATTTTCATCTCTAGCATACCTTGAGCTTCTTTAGCTGCATCGTATTCAGCATTCTCACTCAAATCACCTTTATCTCTAGCTTCGGCAATTGCTTGTGACGCTTTAGGACGTTCTATATCTTTAAGTTGGTTTAACTCTTCTCTTAATTTTTTTAATCCCTCAGCAGTATAATAAGATACTTTACTCATAACTTCATCGTTTACTTTATAATTAGCTTTGCGACTTTATTCAAAATATCCCGATGCTTATGCTCGGGACTAACGCAAAAAATCTCGCTCACACGAGATTATGACACAAATATACAAAATATTTATTTCACTATTTATTTTGTTTAAATTGCAGGCTTATAAATTCATGCTATGAAGAATTTTTTAACACTACTTACCTTTGCTTTATTGGTATCGTGCAGTAAAAGTGACGATAACAACAACTGCAATTTTTTACAAAATTTAGGGGTTAACGCAAGTATTAACCTTAACCTACCACAATACAGTCAATTACAGTTTACGAGTAACTCTGTATATATTCCCAACCAAGGTAATGGAGGCATTATTGTGACCAATGTTGGCTCAGGACTAAGAGCATGGGATGCTGCAGACCCTAGCCACACAGCTAGCAGTTGCTCAATTATGACTATTGATGGTGCAAATGCTAAGTGTGGTTGTGGTGATGAAAATGAATATAGCCTGTTTATTGGTCAGCCTCTTAACGAAGCATTACCTTGTGGTCTTAAAGAATACAGAGTTACTCCAACTGGAAGTAACACCTATAGTATTACTAATTAAAATCTTAAGGTTACTCCTACTAAAAAGTTAGTAGTTGCCTGCGGATAAAAGCCTGCACCTTCAATTGTTTCAACTTGTCCTGGATTAGACCAAGTATCATCATAGGTATAATAATATCCGTTAGACTCATATTTTTTACCAAACACATTGTTTACCAATCCTGTTAGCACTATGGATTTGAAAATAGAATTGGTTTTAATTTCATACATGATATTGAAATCGTTAACAAAATAGCTATCGAGTTTTGAAGCCTCAGCATCAGTATTTCCCATAAACTGCTCACCAACATACTTGCTTAAAAAAGACATTTGAAACTGTGGTGTTGGTTGAAAAACAAAAGCATTGGCTGCAATAAACTCTGGTGAAAATGAAATATTGGTTTTACCAAGATTTACTAGCTCGCCATCAATTGAGGCAACAGTTTCTTTGTTTTTATTAGAGCTAATGGTAAAATTAGGTTGCACTGAGAACTTAGGCGTTATGGCTAAAGCTGCATCAACTTCTAAACCTAGTCTATAGCTTTCTCCACTGTTGGCTCTTACAGGACTACCAACATCATCAATAGTTCCTGTTAAAACCAATTGCTCGTTATACTGCATATAGTAACCATTGATATTAAGTCTAAAGGTTTCTTTACTGTATCTCCAACCTAATTCAAAATCGTTTAACTGTTCTGGTTTTACATCTGGATTGTTTTCAAAATCATCTCGCTTTGGTTCTCTGTTAGCTCTAGCATACGAGAAATACAGGTTACTTGCTGTGTTTAACTTATACGTGACACCTGCTTTAGGATTGAAAAAACTGTAGTTTTCATCAATATTAAATGGCACTCTATCTGATGTCTCTCCTGAAGTTTTATAACCTACATTTCGTAATTGTAAATCACCATATAAACTAACTTTATCATTCAATCTGTAGGTTGCTTTTGCAAATACACTAAAATCATTTTTCTTACCATTTCCGTCATAATAATGGTCTCTTATTTCACTATTACTAGCATATTGAGCCCAAATTATTTCTCCAAAATGATCGCCATCATAATTACTATAAGATAACCCTGAAATAACATTTATAGCATCGTCTTTATAATTAACGTTAGCATTAACTACATAAAAATCGTTATCTAACCATCTACGTCTAATCAAATCTGTTTCATTGATAGTTTCACCACCAATAGTGATTTCTTCTAAATCATAATCTGAAAAGCTTTCGTCTTCTTTATACTGCTCAAAATAACCATGACCATAGGTATAGTTAAGCCCTAAGTTAGTTGACCAATTGTTATTGTAACGTTGGTTCCAGTGTAGCTGATAGTGATCTTGCTGGTAATTATCAACCTCGTTGTCGTAGAAGCGTGTGTTACCATCTTCGTCAGTATACATACCTGCTGTATTGAAGGTACGATCATTTTCTAGTTTTTCTAAATCTTCCAATCCATTCCAAGATTGATAGGTAATTTCTTTACCAGAAAAAGTAATGGCTTTAATTAAGGTATTAGCATCTACATAAGCTGCTTGTAGAAAATAGGAATTTAAATCAGAAGTTGCTCTGTCTATATATCCATCAGATTTTATTTGAGACAAACGACCTGCAATTTCAATATGGTCATTTAACTTTCCTGTGCTAAACTTTAAGGTGTGTTTTCTAGTATTATAACTACCAAATGAGTTTGAAATTTCGCCATAAGGTTTTTCAGAAATTGCATCAGTAAGCACATTAATACTAGCTCCAAAAGCTCCTGAACCATTAGTAGAGGTTCCTACTCCACGTTGCAATTGTAAGTTTTCAACTGAAGACGCAAAGTCCCCTAAATTCACCCAAAATGTTCCTAATGACTCTGCGTCATTATAGGGAATTCCGTTAATAGTTACGTTAGTAGATTGCGAGCTAATACCACGAACTCTAATTCCTGTGTAACCAACTCCTGCTCCAGCATCGGTTGTAGTAACAACTGACGGTAAATAATTTAAAAGTACAGGAATGTCTTGACCTAAATTGCGTTTTTTAAGGTCTTCTTTTTTTACGTTTGTGTGAGTAATTGGCGATGTTGCCTCAACACGAACTGCTTTTACTAGAACTTCGTCTAGTTTTTCTACTTCGGTAGAATCTTTTTGTTTTTCTTGTGAAAATGCACTGACAGATAGCACAAATAATGCTAAAAATGCGAATAAATTTTTCATTACGATTATGTTTATAATCGAATAAAAAGAGGTAATTATTCTTTGGTTAATAAATAACTATAAAATAGAATACTTTAGGTTGTTCCGGATACAGCATTAAGTATTCACAGTCCCTAAACAGCATTACCTGTTCTAGGTTCATTGGGTATGATCTCAGCCACTTATTGGCACCCCTTTTTGAGAACGCTGCAAAATTAATGAACTAATTTAGACTTTAAAAGACTTCTCGAAACAATTTTTTGTTACTTAAAAAATCACTGATAGTAATACCTATGACTTTTAAATTTCAGGAGGTTTTCTATTGGCTTTTTTTTCAGACAGTTGCCTTTTGTTTTGAAGTCGTTTTTGTTTTACTGCCTTAGGAACAGCTGTCTTTTTTCTTTTTTTAGGAACGATCAAACCTTGTTTAATAATTTCTAAAAAACGCTCAATTACAAGTGCTTTATTTTTATGCTGACTTCGGCTTTCACCACATTGTAAGATAAGTACATTTTGGTTGCTTAATCTTGTTTGTAGGTTTTTGAGCAAGAGCTCCTTTTGTTCCTCATTTAAAACTGTAGATGCTTCAACATTAAAAGTCAATTCAACTTTAGAAGCTGTTTTATTAACGTGTTGTCCACCAGCTCCAGAGCTTTTTATGGCTTTGAAAGATAATTCGGTAAGTAAGAGTTCTTCGTCAAGCATCACTTTTTATTTGATGCGGTGCTTTTAATAAATCGTTTACTGTTTTTACAGGATTAAAGGTAATAAGAGGTACTTCAACAAAAACCGTGTTCCAGTTAGACATGCTTCCATTCCATAAACCAGGTAGCTCAAGTGCTTTTAAATCTTTTCCTACTTTGGTCTTCATGGTAATGAATGCTGTTTTTGGGTCTACAAAGTCAGTTAAATCAAACTTTTCTCCTTTATAGTTTTTAACACTGCATACAATATCAACAGGATTAAAGTGTGTAGATTTTTTTAAAATGGCTTTTTGTGGCTTGTTTTTCATGTTTATTTGAGCAGACTCCACTATTTGAAGCGACACATTTCCGCTTTCGTCTTTTACCCAAAATGGTCCACCTCCAGGTTCGCCTTCATTTTTCACCATTCCGCAAATACGTATTGGTCTATTAAGTTTTTCTCTTAAATATTCAATTTGGTATTTAGCTTTATATTTTTCAAACTCAGGAGAAATTTTTACCTGTAATTTATTAAGAAGGAATTCAGCAATTTTAATCAGTTCGTCTTCGGTTGTTTCTTCATCATCCAATTGCTCCATATATTTAAACGAGGTTTCTTGAAGGTTTAGTAAAACGCCTGCAAGTAATTTTTTGTATTTAGCAACTTCAGTCTTGTACTTATACACCACAACATTATCAATGTTTTTAATAAAGATAATGTCAGCATTTAGGTCGTTTAAGTTCTCAATAAGCGCTCCATGACCTGATGGTCTAAACAACAATGTACCATCGTCTTCACGAAAGGGTTTGTTTTTTGGAGTTACCGCAATAGTATCAGTAGATTCTTTTTGGTATGAAAACGAAATATCAAATTTTGCGCCTGTTTTTTTCTCTACTTTTTCTTGAATTCTATTGAACTCATTCTTGAATTTGTCTTTATACTTTTCAGAAATTGTAAAGTGCAGTTTAGTTGTTGCATTTGTTGAAGAATACAAAGCCGACTCAAATAAATGCTCTTCAAAAGCCGTTGAGATTATTTTGTTTTTGTATTCATGAAAAGGCAATAAACCTTTAGGGAAATTACCATAGTTAAGCTTGTCTTCATCTAACATAGTTTTTACAAACAACAATGCTTGATGACCTGTACTTAGCGCTTTATAATTAGGATATTTTTCATTGAGCATATCCATAACCTCATAATAAAACGGAAACTTTTCTAAACCAACCATAAACATAGACAGATTACTGTTTTTTGTTCTGTTTATATAGGCATTTAAGGTTTCAGCTTCAGGGTCATAGTCTTTTATAAACTGAAATAAAAACTTAAACATGCGAGTTGCAGCACCAGAAGCAGGAACAAATTTTAAAACGCATAGGTCATTTTTTTTGCCTTCAAACACGTTTATATAATGTTCAACCTCAGTATCAGTATACCTGATAATTCCATCACCAATGGTAGCTGCTGACACAAGGTTAGAAAAAGGTAATCCTGTTACAAAAAGTTCTATTTGAGACTGGACTTTTCTAAGCGTTAGACCTTTACTTTCAATTTGTTTTAAATCTGAATCTGAAAAACTCATGTATTGCTTTTTAATAATTGATCAATGTGTTTTATGGCAGTTTCTAGACGTTCACTTTTATTTCCTTTAAGCAAAACATAAGGTTTTTTATGCTTGATTAATGCACTTTCAAACGCTTTAAACATACGTTCTCGCTCATTGGGTTTATCACGTAAATCGTCTGCCTCCCAAGGCGTATCAATATACGTTAAAAAGTATAAACTATAGGTGTTCTCTAAAGCAAATTTTTCTAAAATTGGATCGCAAGTCCCTGAGTAGTACGCTTCAGAATAAACTTTGGTTTCTAACAAGTCGGTATCGCAAATCAAAACAGTATTTGTTTTTTTAGCTAGCTCATTTTCTAAACGTATTTGTCCAATAGCAATTGGCAGCAAGTCTTTAGGTTCGCAGGTTTTACGCTCATTGTTCCATTTATTTTGAAGGTACTCACGTGCATACTCTGGTACCCAAACGGAATTATAATGTCTAGCTAACTGTCTAGAAAGTGTTGTTTTGCCTGTACTTTCCGGTCCAAACAAAACTACTTTTATGCAATTTGCTGGTTGTTGTTTAAGTTGTTCTTCCATGCTTTATATCCATAAATAGCTATAATAGTAAATAAAAAATATTGAAAAGACGTGAAAATTAGACCTTTATAAAAATATAAGGGTACCGAAATTAAATCTCCTATAATCCAATATGTCCAATTTTCTAATTTCTTTTTTGCCATTAACCACATACCAACAAAAAATATAGCAGTTGTAACAGTATCTACATAAGCTGTCCAAGAATCAAACTTATCATTTACTTTATAAATTAGAATCACAAAAAGAATTGTAGCTACAAAAATAACTGCACCCCACAAGTGTTCTTTTTTTGTAGTTTTTGTTACTGGCACTTCTTGGTTATTATCATCTTTTCTTGTCCAGAAATACCAGCCATAAATACTCATAGAAAAGTAATAGGCATTTATAAACATATCTCCTAAAAGACCATAAACCCAAAGAATATAAACAAAAATTGCTGTACTAATAATTCCTGTTGGATACACCAAAATGTTTTCTTGCTTGGAATACCAAACACTTAAAAAGCCAAAGAAGACTCCTATAAACTCAAGAACTATTAAATATGTATCTATACCTTGATACTGTGAAAATAACCAATCAAAAATGTGGCTCATAATCGTGTCTGTCTGATTTTACAATTTTCATATACAGTAAGCCTCTTTCCACAAGTTCAAATGCTTCTTTTATTTCGGTTGTAAGCACCTGCATAACCTCATCATACTCACCATAAACCTGAGTGCTTAATGGGTTTTCTAATACTTTAAGATTTGAAGCTCTCAACTTTTTAATAAAATGGATGATTGATGGTTCAAAATCGTCTTGTAATGGTGTTAATGTTAGTTCTACTGATATTTTCATATTTATTTTTTTAAACTGTCAAAAAATGATTCGTCTTCTTCAAAAGCGGTTCCTATAACCACAACATCTGCTCCTGCTTGATATGCCGCATTCATTTGTGTTTTACTTCTAATTCCTCCTCCTACAATCAACGGAATATTCAGTTCACTTTTCACTTTAGAAATAATACTTTCTGAAATTGGTTCACATGCTCCACTTCCTGCTTCAAGATAAATAAGTTTCATACCTAAAAGCTCTCCAGCTTTAGCTGTATTTACTATATGTTCACTATTGTTTTTAGGCATAGGTTGGGTTTGAGTAACTCGTTGTACAGCTGTTTCTTTTCCGTTTTCTATAAGTAAATATCCTGTTGGAATAATATCAAGCTGTGTGCCTTTTAGTTTTGAAACTGCTTTTATATGTTTACCTATTAAATATTCTGGGTTTCTTCCAGAAATCAATGATAAAAATAGTAAGCCATCAGCTTTATTTGTAATTTGAGTAACATCTCCTGGAAATAAAACAATTGGCAATTGCGTGTGTTTTTTTATTTCATTAACCAAAATATCTGTAAGCTGTTCTTCTACTTCACTTCCTCCAACAAAAATATGAGTTGCTATAGACGCGTTAACTTTACTAATGAATGCTGGTGTATGTTCTATTTGAAACTTATCAGGATCAATAAGTACTACCAATAACTTTTCGCCACTAGAAACAGACTGCATTATGTTTTTGTAAATCTGTTTCATTTATGATGGTAAAGCTAACGCACAGGTAAATCCTTCAAATTCTAAAAATGTGGTTTGGTAACGGTATTTCTTATTATCATAATCAATCCAAGCTATTGTTTCTTCATCTTTCATCATAAATGGAATTACCAATGTATGCTGAAAAAAGCTTAAACCTGGTGTTGCAAACAACTTATACAAGGACTCTTTAATACACCAAATTACAGTAAGCTTATTAATATAATCCGTTGCAGTTTTATCGAGATATTCAAACTCATACTCAACAAACTTTTGAGCAATAATGCTTATTTTTTCTCGTTGCTTTTCAATATCAATACCTACTTCTTTATCACTTACTACAACTGCCGAAAATATAAACGAATGTGTTATGGAAATATGCTTTCCATCTTTTAGGTGTGGCTTTCCATTTTCGTCATAAAACAAATCAGCATCAGTGTATCCAAACTCTGCTAGCAAATGTCTCACACTTAAAAAACCACGTTGATGCAACTCGCTTTTCATACCTAAAACACGAGTTTCACACTCTGGTCTTAAAAACATACCTTGCTTTAACTGGTTATAAGATTCTGTAATCTTCCAAATTTTAACAGTAGTATAAGAATTAGGAGTAAGGGTTTTATATAGAGGCATTTATTATTCTGAAAGTTATTAGTTATCTTTGCAGTCTCAATTAATTTTACAAAGACAAATATACTAATATGAACACAAAAACTGTTGCTTACGTACCTAATAAGGTAAAAGATATGTCGCTTGCGGCTTGGGGACGAAAAGAGATTGAATTAGCCGAAGCAGAAATGCCAGGTTTAATGAGCCTTCGTGAAGAATATAAAGATAAACAACCTTTAAAAGGTGCTCGTATTGCAGGATGTTTACACATGACTATCCAAACTGCTGTTTTGATTGAAACATTACAGGCTCTTGGCGCTGAAGTAACTTGGAGTTCTTGCAACATCTTTTCTACACAAGATCAAGCTGCTGCTGCTATAGCTGAAACTGGTACTGCAGTTTATGCATGGAAAAATATGACCGAAGAAGAATTTGATTGGTGTATTGAACAAACACTTTTCTTTGGTGAAGACAGAAAGCCACTTAACATGATTCTTGATGATGGTGGTGATTTAACAAATATGGTATTAGACAAATACCCAGAGTTAGTTCCTGGAATTAACGGATTGAGTGAAGAAACTACAACAGGTGTTCACCGTTTATACGAGCGTATGGAAAAAGGCACATTACCAATGCCTGCTATTAACGTAAACGATTCTGTTACTAAATCTAAATTTGACAACAAATACGGTTGCCGTGAGAGTGCTGTAGATGCTATTCGTCGTGCAACTGACGTTATGCTAGCTGGAAAACGTGTGGTTGTTTGTGGTTATGGTGATGTTGGTAAAGGTACTGCTGCTTCTTTTAAAGGTGCGGGAAGTATTGTAACTGTTACTGAAATTGATCCTATTTGTGCACTACAAGCTGCTATGGACGGTTTTGAAGTGAAGAAGTTGGAAACTGTTATTAGTAATGCAGATGTTGTGATTACAACTACTGGAAATAAAGATATTGTTCGTGGTGAGCATTTTGAAGCTATGAAAGACAAAACCATAGTTTGTAACATTGGACATTTTGACAATGAAATTGACATGGCTTGGTTAAACAAAAACCATGGTAACACTAAGGATGAAATTAAGCCACAAGTTGACAAATACAACGTAAACGGTAAAGATGTTATCATTTTAGCTCAAGGTCGTCTAGTAAACTTAGGTTGCGCAACAGGACACCCAAGTTTTGTAATGAGTAACTCGTTTACAAACCAAACATTGGCTCAAATAGAACTTTGGAATAACAAAGACGCTTACGAAAACAAAGTGTATATGTTACCAAAGCATCTTGATGAAAAAGTAGCGAAATTACACCTTGAAAAAATTGGTGTTGAGCTAACAGAACTTAAGCAAGACCAAGCAGAGTACATTGGTGTTAAAGTAGAAGGTCCTTATAAACCTGAGTATTATAGATACTAAAAAAACTAGCGTCTAAACTATAGATTGCTTTGCTTTTAGATAATAAAAAAACCCTTACTAAATTTAGTAAGGGTTTTATTTTTATCCTATTTATTGAGCTGTTTTACTAACTAATTTCATTTCTTCAATTAGGTGTTTTGCTCCTGCATATTTATCTATTATAAAAAGGACATATCTAATATCTACCATAATGTTTCTACAAATTTCAGGATCATAATTCATGTCACTCATAGTACCTTCCCAAACACGGTCAAAATTGAGTCCTATTAAATTTCCGTAAGCATCTATAGCTGGACTACCAGAATTTCCACCAGTTGTGTGATTAGTACCTATAAAACACACTGGCACTTTTCCATTGTTATCAGCATATGGACCAAAATCTTTAGTATTGTATAAGTCTATTAACTTTTGCGGTACATCAAACTCATAATCACCAGGAATATACTTTTCCATAATTCCTTCTAAATAAGTTACTGGGCTGTAATACACAGCATCACTTGGCGAATAGCCTCGAACTTGCCCATAAGTAACACGTAAAGTACTATTTGCATCAGGGAAATAACGTTCGTTAGGTAATGCTTTCATTAAAGCTGTCATATAATCAGTTTGCAATGCAGTTATTAGCTCGTTTTTTTCTTTATACTCAGGGTCTATTGTATTAAAATACTCCTCTATTATAGGTTTTGCGTAAGCATAAGCAGCATCCTTATTTAAATTTTTTAGAACTTTTTTAACGTCGCCTTCTAAAAGTTTTAAAGCAGAGTCTAAGTTTGTTAAAGCCGTTTTATCATAAATTGAGGCATCAACAGATTCTCCATATAATGGCATTACATTTAAGTAAACGCCTTTATCAACATCAATATCATAATTTTTATGAATTTTCTTAAAACGTTGGATTAAATCAGGTTTTTGCTTTTCAAAATCTTCAGGATTGTCAACAAGTGCTTGTTCAAATTTGTATAACCTATACGTCATTTGCATTAACTCATTGGTTACTAAAAAAACTTCAGTAAAATTCCTTCTTTTGATATTAATTGGAGCAAAGTCTTTATAAAGTCTATCAAACTCAGGAAGAATGTGCGCATACTTTTCTTCTAAATTATTCTCTTTTAAAGCTTTTGTAAATGTAGCTTCAAACTCACGTCGTTTAGCAACAGCATCACTCTTCTCAATGCCTAAATTCTCACCTATCCATTTTTTCCATGCATTTGCAATTCTAGCTTGCTTAGAGGCATATTTAATACGTACTTCATCACTCGCTTTCATCTTAGCATCAATCACTTTTAAAGCGGCTTCCCTAATTGCAATATTTGTAGGGTTATACTCTTCAGTAATATGCTCAATGGCCACAGCTGGAAGGTATTCGTTTGTTCTACCTGGAAAACCAAAAACCATTGTAAAATCTCCTTCTTCAATACCATCTAACGAAACAGGTAAAAAATGTTTTGGTCTATAAGGAACGTTGTCCTTGCTGTATTTTGCTGGTCTGTTATTTTTATCAGCATAAATTCTGAATAACGAAAAATCACCTGTATGTCTTGGAAATACCCAGTTATCAGTATCACTCCCAAACTTACCTATACTGCTTGGAGGTGCTCCTACCAATCTAATATCTTCAAATCGTTCGGTTACAAATAAGAAATATTGATTGCCTTTGTAAAAAGATTTTGTTTTTACATCTTGCCATTCTTCTTTTGGCCAAGAGTCCATTACTGCATTTCTATTTTGATCAATTAAAGACTGTTTTTCTTTTTCGGTCATAGAGTTATTAATCCCTTTTAAAACGGTCTCAGAAACATCATGAATACTTACAATGAACTCAATATAAAGTCCTTCGTTAGGCAGCTCTTCTTCCAAAGACATTGCCCAAAATCCATCTTTTAAATAATCGTTTTCTAAAGAAGAATGTGATTGGATTTGACTAAAGCCACAATGGTGATTAGTAAGTACCAAACCACGTTCGGAAATTACCTCACTTGTACAACCTCCATTAAAATGTCCAATAGCATCTTTAAGGCTAGAATTATTAACATCATAAATATCTTTAGCTGTTAATTTACTTCCAAGGCTTTGCATTTCATCTTCATTCATACCTTCTAAAAGAGATGGAATCCACATACCTCCTTGTTGGGCAGACATTTGAAAAACAACGAAAAAGCAAAGCAATTTTATTATGCGCATATTTAATATTTTATAGTTTGCGTAAAAATAAAAAAAGTACATTTTTATATCTTTAAAACTTATCAATTTAACGAGATATTATGATATACCACCAATCAAAACTATCCAACGTAGGCAACTCCATTTTTTCTGTAATGAGTACATTGGCAAATACCCATAATGCTATGAACTTAGCACAAGGGTTCCCTGATTTTAAAAGCGACCAAAAACTCATTGATGCAGTTTCAAACGCAATGAATTCTGGGTACAACCAATATGCACCTATGCAAGGACATTTGGGTTTGCGTCATGCTATAAGTAAAAAATATGAGTTACTCTATAATTCTAGTTACAATCCTGAAAATGAAATTACCGTTACAGCTGGAGCTACCCAAGCTATTTTCACCATAATATCAGCATTTATAAGACCAAATGACGAAGTCATTATTTTTAAGCCTGCTTACGATTGCTATCAACCTGCAATCGAGCTTAATGGTGGAAAAAGCATTGCTATACAACTAAATGCACCTAATTATACTATTGATTGGAATACTGTTGCGAAAAGCATAAACAGTAATACCAAAATGATTATTGTCAACACTCCTCACAACCCAAGTGGAACAGTACTGAGTAAAGCTGATATGCTCAAGCTACAAGAATTAACTAACGAAACAGATATTGTTGTTTTAAGTGACGAAGTGTATGAGCATATTATTTTTGATGGTGAACAACACCAAAGTGTTTGTAGGTTTAAAAACTTAAAAGAGCGAAGTTTTATAACAGCTTCTTTTGGGAAAACATTTCATAACACTGGTTGGAAAATTGGTTACTGTTGTGCGCCAAAAACACTAATGGACGTTTTTAGAAGTGTGCATCAATTTAACGTGTTTTCTGTGCATCATCCTTCACAAAAAGGACTATCGGATTATATGGAAGAGCCAAATCATTATTTGAATTTACCTGAGTTCTATCAGGAAAAACGCAACTTATTTCTAGAATTGATAAAAGATTCTCGTTTTAAGTTTACACCTTCAAAAGGCACATACTTTCAAGTATTGGATTACTCTGACATTACACTAGAGCACGATGTAGATTTTGCAAAACGCCTAACTATTGAGCATGGTATAGCCTCAATTCCATTATCAGTTTTTAACGATAATAATTTAGATGAGCATGTGCTACGCTTTTGCTTTGCTAAAACAAATGACACTCTAAAAAAGGCTGCAGAATTATTAAACAGCATTTAAAAAATAGTTGAATTAATTTGCTACAAAAGAGTTACTTTTACAATAATTCTGTGTCTTACTTTACATAGAAACCAAATACATAAATACATGAAATTCTGGATTACAATATTATTTTTAAGCTTAGGACTGTACTTAAACGCACAAGAAGTTAAACATGAAGGAAAAACTTACGAAATAAAAAAAGGAAAAATTTTCCTTGAAGGAAAAGATGTTACTGATACGTTTACTAAAGAAGAAATTGAAGCATTTAAAGTAAAAATAGCCAAAGCAAAAGAAGAATACGACAAAGCTCAAAAACAAGAAAAAGAGGCTAAAAAACTCGAAAACCAAGCAAAAAAGGCTGAAAAAGCTCAAAAAAAGGCCGAAAAAGAATTAAAACGAAAAGAAAAGGCGCAATCAAAATTTGATAAAGCATCTAAAAAATTAGAAGACGCTCAAAGCAAGTACGAAAAGCTAAAAAAGAAAGGAAAACTATCTCCTAATGACGAGGCAAAATGGCTTGAAAAAATAGAAAAACTAAAAGAAAACTACGATAAGTCTAAAAAGAAGCTCAAGTGAGCCTAAACTCAATGCAAGACCAACTAAAAATCGCTTATTTACAATCGGATTTAATTTGGGAAGATCCAAAACAAAACCGCAAACATTTTAAACAAAAAATAGAAGACATCACCAAGCCTGTTGACGTTATACTTCTTCCTGAAATGTTTACCACAGGTTTCACCATGAATGCCAAGGACAATTCTGAAACCATGGCAGATAAATCTGTAGAGTGGATGCAAAAAATAGCCAATAGCAAAAATGCAGCTTTAGTTGGCAGCTTAATTATTGAAGAAGATAATGCGTTTTATAATAGACTGTGTTTTGTTGAGCCAGATGGAACTATACATAAATATGATAAACGCCACACTTTCTCGTTAGCAGGTGAAGACAAAGTATTTTCGGCTGGTAATGATAAACTAGTGATAGATTTTAGAAGTTGGAAAATTTGCCCTCTTATATGCTACGATTTAAGATTTCCTGTTTGGAGTCGAAACATTGAAGACTACGACTTATTGCTATATGTTGCCAATTGGCCTAAACCTCGCATACAAGCTTGGGACGCATTGCTAAAAGCAAGAGCAATAGAAAACATGACATATTGCATTGGTGTAAACCGAATTGGTGTTGACGAAAAGGAAAACGAATATTGTGGACACTCAGCTGCTTACGATGTTTTGGGCAATGTGATGCTACCTATAAAACCCAATAAAGACCTTACTGAAATAGTTACGCTAGAGCGAAGCCATATTACATTTTATCGTAATAAACTCAGATTTTTAAACGATAAAGACCGTTTTACTCTAGAATAAACTCAATAATAGGGTCCCAATTAGCTCTTGCGTCTATAGCATCTGGGAAGTGACTAACGCGTTCGGGCTGTATCTTTTTAAGGTAATTTCCTGTATCCCATTTTTGGTTACCATTAGCATCATGCACAACTCTTAAAAAATAAGTTCCTGGAAGAATATACCTAAAATCTATTGGCTTTAACTCTGTAGCAAATTGTTCATATTTAACTTCGCCTTTATCATCAGTAAGTTGAACAACAGCAGGATATTTAGCGTTTCTTAAAGTCACTCTCACATTAGAATAATCAGAATAAGCTTTAGTTTTTAAATTAAAGTTTAGCGTATCATTAACTTCACCAAAAAAGTCGGTAAATGTTTCTGGTAACATCTGTATCTTATAGGTATTGTTTTGAGACTTTTCAAACTTAAAAGCATAGGTGTTTTCCATTTCGTTAAACTCTGTAGTGAAATCTACATTTACCGAATCTTGATCTAAGATAGTCACCTGCTTTTCGTTTAAAGACACAAAAGGCGTACTTCCTTGTAATGAAAAATCTTTACCAAAATCAATAGTTCCTGAAACCAACGCTCTAACAGTTAATGAGTCTTTATCTAAATCTCTAAACCTATGTTTTAGTGTATCAACATACGTTTTATTTTTAACCACAAACAATGTAGAATCTAATTCTAATTTAGGTTTGTACCAGTAATACAAAGTATCAGTTTTACTGTCTTTAGTTATTTTGGTTTTAAAGTTATTAGGTATACTGTCGTTGAGTATTTCAATCTGCATTCCGTTATAATCTCCTTCATAGCCAAAAGCAATTCGTTGTTTTGCAATTTGTTTTGGCTTTATAGCTTTAAAATCGAGTTCTTCTTCAAATAGTTTTAAAGTATAAATGGAATCGCTAGGGACTTCAATAAAGTCTTTATGAAACCCTATTTTATCACTTTTAGGCTCAAATGTGTAATTACTGTTTTCATCTTTTACAGCAACCATCAAGTATTTACCAGCTTTTAAGTTATCAATACTAAATGTTGTAACACTATCTAGTGTATTAGTAATGTATTTAGGTTTTTCTTTATAAATGATAGAATCAGTAAAAGTGGAATCGACTTCATACAGCATTACCGAAACAAAGGTATCTGGTTTTTTAAGTTTAGAATCCATAACCACACCTTTAACCGAAAGCGAATCGATATAATCACCTGTAGAGAATACATATCTGTAATAAGGGTAAGGGTTTTCTTCGTTGTTATCCACTATACTTTCACCAAAATTAAACGCATAAGTTGTATTAGGTTGAAGCGTATCTTTTATGGTTATTTTTATATACTTACTTGCTGAACTTAACGGAATAATATCTGGTTGTGTGTCCATTGGTGGCGAAATGATAAGCTGACGCTGAACATCTTTAACCTTAATGTATTCATCAAAATAAATTCGAATTTCGTTACCCTTAAAATTTGTCGTGAAGTTTTCAGGAACAGATTTTAGTATTACTGGTGGTTCAGTATCTTTTTCTCCACCTGATGGAGTTCCTCTATTAGCACAACTAGCAATAACTAATGCTAAGAAAACAATGCCTAAAATCCGTGTGATATATGAGCGCATTAAATAAGAATAATTTTGCACAAAGAAACAATTTTAAAAACTATACTCAAAACTCAAACTTATTAAGTTTTATTGTATTAAAAAACGAAAACCAACTACCGTTAAGCAATACGTTAATGTGTAATTGCCATAGTTGCCACACTTATTTTAACACCTTCTATTTGCAACATGGCATTAGCGCAAGCTTCTATTGTTGCTCCTGTTGTAATAATATCATCAACCAATAAAACATGCTTGTGTTTTAATGATTGGTTTTCAGATATAGCAAAAATAGTTTTACTATCATCGGTTCGTTTTAATCTGTCCTTAAATACTTGCGTTTTAGTATTTGCAATCTTTTGTAATGTTGTTGTGTTTACATTAACATTTAAGGCTTTGGCAATTTCATCTGCAAACTTTGAGACTTGATTATATCCTCGCTTTCTAAGTTTGTGTTTATGTAAAGGCACTGGTACCACTACATCTATTGTGTTATAAGCTTCAATTGTTTTTAATTCAGCACCTAACCACTTCCCTAAAAATGTTCCTACCTCTTCGTAACCTTTATATTTTAATTTATGAATAAGTTGCTGTACAATCCCTTTTTTAGAAAAGTGTAAAAAGGCGGTTGCATTTTCAAGTTTTACTCTTCCATAAAGTACTTTTTTAACGGTATCGTCCTCATTAAAATGAAAATTTGTCAATGGAAGATCATGCCTACACTTAATACAAATATATGCTTCATTATCACCCAAATAGCTTGCACATGACAGACAAACCTTTGGAAAAAACAAGTTTAACAAGTTTTTTATCATTTCATCGATAAAAATAATCAACCTTAACATAAAGTTATACTTTCGCGATGAAATAACAAATTAATAATGATAGTTAACCCTCAATTTTTTAACTACAGATTAATTATAGGTTCATTAGTAGCAACTATTGCGGTTTTATGTGTTTTTAGTTTTACAAGTTACCAATCCATTAGAACTCATCAACAATTTTTAGAACAAGAAAAACACTTAATGGAAAATGAATTATCTCAAATGATTTTGAGATATGACAACTCGCTTACCTCTAATAATCTTTTATCTTCTCAACTCGAAGACGCCAAAAGAGAAACACTAGTAGCTTTAGATTCTCTAAAGCTTATGCAAGTAGACTTATCAGTGATTTCGAAGTTTAAGAACCAAGTTATTAATCTTAAAGAAAAAAACAATTTATTGTTCTTTACTATAGACTCTCTAAAGGCTATTAATCACAATCTTCAAAAGGAAAAACTAATAGCTTACAACGAGTTACAAAAAGAGCGACTTACCAATAAAAAGCTTTCTGAAGAAAATTTTATCTTAAACAAAAAGCTAGAAGAAGGAGCTGTTTTAACTGCAAATTCTTTTAAAGCTAAAGCCGTTAAAAACTTTTTAGGAAAAGCTATAATTACTCGAAAAGCTAGTAGTACCAACCAAATAGACGTAAGTTTTACTTTGGTTGAAAATGCATTAGCTGAAAATGGTGATAAAGAATTATATGTTCAAATAGTAAACCCAAAAAACAATGTAGTAGCTGATAAAGGCTCTATTGATTTTGGAAATTCGCTATTAATCTACAGTCTTAAAGAAGTGGTTAATTACCAAAATAATGATATGGATGTCACACTGTCAATAGATACTGATAATGACGATCAACCTTTAACAAAAGGCACCTATCACATTAATGTGTTTCACAAAAATCATCATTTAGGTTCCACCAAAATAGAGCTTAATTAACTAACTAATTTTATTTTTTGAAAAACCGTTCCGTTAGTTGGTGCGGTTTTTTATTTTTGCACCATGGCAAACAACGACGATCAATTCAAAAAGGTTATATCACACGCAAAGGAGTATGGATACGTATTCCAAAGTAGTGAAATATACGACGGTTTAAGTGCTGTATATGATTATGCACAAAATGGAGCCGAACTCAAAAAAAACATACGTGACTATTGGTGGAAAGCCATGGTACAAATGCACGATAATATTGTAGGTATTGATGCTTCAATATTTATGCATCCAACTACTTGGAAAGCCTCTGGACACGTCGATGCTTTTAACGACCCATTAATTGACAACAAAGACTCTAAAAAGCGCTACAGAGCTGATGTGCTTGTTGAAGACTACTGTGCCAAAATTGAAGCTAAAATAGATAAAGAAGTTGCTAAAGCAGAAAAACGTTTTGGTGAGGCATTTAATAAACAAGAGTTTATTACCACCAATCAACGTGTTTTAGGGTATCAAGAAAAAATTGATACTATCTTATCGCGTCTTGCAAAATCTTTAGAAAATGAAGATTTAGCTGATGTAAAAGCGTTGATAGAAGAGTTGGAAATTGCCGACCCACTTACAGGAAGTCGTAACTGGACAGATGTAAAGCAATTTAACCTTATGTTTGGCACCAAACTAGGTGCTTCTGCTGAAAGTGCAATGGATTTGTACTTGCGACCTGAAACAGCTCAAGGTATTTTTGTAAACTTTCTAAACGTTCAAAAAACAGGACGTATGAAAATTCCTTTTGGAATTGCCCAAACAGGAAAAGCATTTAGAAACGAAATTGTTGCAAGACAATTTATTTTTAGAATGCGTGAGTTTGAACAAATGGAAATGCAATTTTTCATAAAACCAGGAACTCAAAAAGAATGGTTCGACTATTGGAAAGACACACGTTTAAAATGGCATAAATCTCTAGGCTTAGGCGAAGACAACTATCGTTTCCATGATCATGAAAAATTAGCACACTACGCTGATGCCGCTACTGATATTGAATTTAAATTCCCATTCGGATTTAAAGAACTAGAAGGCATCCACTCGCGTACAGATTTTGATTTAAAACAACACGAAGAATACTCTGGTAAAAAACTACAGTATTTTGATCACGAAGAAGGTAAAAGCTACGTACCTTATGTTCTAGAAACGTCTATTGGACTTGACAGAATGTTCTTAGCAGTGTTTTCAAACGCTTTAGTAGAAGAAGAATTAGAAGATGGTTCTAAACGTGATGTGTTGAAACTTCCTGCTGTTTTAGCACCTACAAAAGCTGCTATACTACCATTAGTAAGAAAAGATGAAGCTTTAACAAATATGGCTAAGGCTATTGTTGATGACCTAAAATGGGACTTCAACGTATTTTATGATGAAAAGGATGCTGTAGGTAAACGTTACAGAAGACAAGATGCTGCTGGTACGCCATTTTGTATTACTGTAGATGGAGAAAGTTTAGAAGACAATACAGTTACAATTCGTCATAGAGACACTATGGAGCAAAAGCGCGTTAAGGTTTCTGAGTTAAGAGACATTATCAAAAAAGAAGTTGATGTTCGTGAGTGGTTAATGAAAATGTAACTTATCACTACAAAAAACTAACATACCTCAATAAAAAAATCCCAAGTACACTCTTGGGATTTTTTTATAGCATTTTGTGTAGATTAAAATCTGTAACCAAAATTAACTCCAAACCTTAATTCGATATTTTCTAAATAATCAGTATCAAAATTTCCTAGGTTTCTTGCAATATCACCATAAAGTGTTAGAGTAAATTTATTACTAAACATCCATTTATGTCCAATTCCAAAGCCTGCTGAAAACCCATCAACATCATAGGTGTATTCTTCTTCAATTGATGTTTCATTTTCATAGTCATAGTAATAATATTCTTCAACAGTAATTTCTCCTGTTCTAACTTTTAATTGAGGGTAAAAGAAAAAACCTGCATGCTCTTTTTCTTTAGAAAAGTAAATTAAATAAGCAGCCTTAAAACTTAATGCATTGCTTTTTTCAATATATCCTGCGTCATAATAACCATAGGTATCAAAAAAGTTAGCACTAATTAATAATGATTGATTTTTGTCGAACAAACGCTCGTAATTTACATTTAAAGTTCCTGCTACTACTAAATCTAATAGGTTTGTTGAAATTTCAGATTTTTTTGGTGCTTCATCTGTTAATTCTTGAGCATTTACAGCAAAGACAGATAATAATAAAGCTACATGCAAAATTGTTTTTTTCATAAAGAATAGATAAAAATTAATACTATAAAGATGCAATAGTAGTGAAAACGTTGCGTGAGAATTCACTTATTTTTTAAAAATAAGCCTTTAACTGTACTGTTCCTGTATGAATGGTCTTGGAGGTTTCGGTTTTTCTTCCAAAGTAGTTTAAATTCAAATCTAAAAACTTAGTCAATTTCTTTTGAGCCAATAAACTCCAAGTAAAGTTTTTTCCTGGTTGTAAGCCTTCTAGCATTTGATAACTCACAGGTGTATTGGCATTACCCTCAAAGGTGTTTTGAAACAAATTGATTTCACCTGTAAGTGAAATTTTTTGAGCGTTATTATACGTAAAAGAAACTCCATAATTATTTTGAAGTAAGGTTTCCATATTACCAATAGTATTGTCTTTTGAAGTGTATTGGTAAAACACATCAAAACTTGCATTTTCATTGAATAAGTACGACAACTTTGGGTTAAACCTTACTTCGTCAATGGTATAATTTCTTGAGCTGTAATTTTCACTTTCGCTCTCATTGACATCAATAGCCGAAGTCATGTTAAGCAACCAGCTTTTCCCGAATTTATGATTAAAATTAAACTGATGACTCTTTAATTTATTTTGTTGAAATCCTATTGAAAGTACTGTTCTATTACTGTTGGACAAGAATGTGTAAGATGTTGTAAAACGCTGTTTCCCTCTATTAAAAAACAACACATTTCTTATACTTTTATTAACTGCCAGTTGGTTGTTTTCATCTTCTTCAAAAGGATTTAAATTAAAGTCATTGCCTTCTTTTCTCAACTTTCGGTCAATTAAAAATGCGGTTTGATTGTAAAAATGAGACCAGAACTTTTTGGATTTATTTTCTGAAACTGACCATTGCTGCGGATTTAAGGTTATAGTTTGACTTAACCTATTTTGATGTGTTTTTATAAATACCTGATTAGGCAATAACACGCGTATATAATTTCCTTCATCTTGAAATTGCGCTACTTCAAACTCGTTGAGCTCTTGTATACCATCTTCGTTATAATCAATCCAAGTATAGCTACCTTGTCCTGCTTCAACTTCAACATAAGTAAAATCTTGTTGTGGTAATGTTCCTGAATTGGTCTCAAAAATTGTATTCCACTGTACTAAATTATTAAACAAGTTTTGATTGTAGTTTACTCTAGAGTTCAACGACTGCTCATCTTCAACAGCTTCATCTACCCATTTTAATTTTCGGTAATTAACATAAACTCCTAAATTGGTATTATCATTTTGTATCAACTTTGACTTAATATAATACGTATTTGAACTGTTTACACGCTTAAGTCCTTCAACCCTTAAACTGTCATTAACCCTATGTTTATAACCCAATTCTACAAACACATTTGTACTATCACCAATACCTGTAAACACTTCGTAAGACGTAAAGCGCTGACTTAAATTAGTGAAATTACCTGATAGTTTTTCGCGTTGCTTGTTCTCTTCTGAAGCTAATTTGGCTCCAACCCATTGTTTGTTAAAACCATACACAGCACGATTAAATGACCTAAAAAACCTAGAATCTGAAATTGTGTTATCGCTCTTGGTTATGCTTGTATTTGTAAATACATTTAAACCTTTAAAATTCAAATTAGCCAAAAGGCTGTGACGGTTTCCTGTGAAGTTTTCAGAAAACCCTAAATGTTCAAACTTATAATTTGCAATTCCTTTTTTAGGATGAAATAATTCCACTCCTGAACTCAACAGGTTTTGATTACCAAGTGGATCTTCGAGGTTCCAATCTCTATTAAATTCGGCATAATACAAACGTTGAATGGTTTTAAAATTCTCCTGGATAATATCTGCATCTACATAAGCATTTAAGTTCCAAAGACTATCGGTTTGTATCAGTTTTTGGCTCACTTTTAATTTAGCAGCAAACCCATCGTTATTAGCATCATCTAAACCCGAAAATAAATTGAGATCGTTTTTGCTTCCTGCTACTTCAAAATACACATCTGTTTTCTCAGTTGGTTTATATGTTGCATTCAGTACTGCTATCTGCAATTTTGTAGGTGCTATCAACTGCACAACAGGTTCATAATTTCCTTGTGGAACACCATTTACTGGTGGTACATATTCGTAAATGTTATTAATGGCATTACTATTTATTATAATATAATTTCCCTGATTATCACCAACCAACGAGAATTTCACATTAAACAACTCGTCATCAGGATTGTTTGAAAACACAAAGGCTTCAACACCATTAATGAGTTCCTTTTTGTATAAAATTCGATTTTCGCTGTAATTTTCAGGAACATCAGAAGGCGCAACCATTAAGGAGCTGTCATCACCTGCATCGGCCAATATTTGCTTTTGTTCGTTAGATAGGTTTTGCTGCAAGGGTTGATTTTTAGCATCCACTTCAGAATACACCGAAACACCTAACTTTAGTTTTTCGGTTTCATAACTTCCGCCTCCATAAGCTGTAAAACGCGAAAAATTACGTTCACTAAACTGATAATCGACAGTGATACGCATTTCAGAAGTGATAGGATAGGTTGAGTTGAAAATAATCTCACCAGCATTATAATCTATGATATAGTCTTTGTTTTCTCCACGTTCAACCGGAATTCCATTAACATAAACCGTTTCGCTTCCAGAAACAATAAGCACAAACAACTCGTTATTTGGTCCTCTAAGTTTATAAGGACCTTGGTTACCCTCTTGAGCTGTAAACTTACTGGTTGTAAACTGTCCCCTTACCAAAGCACCTGAAGCAAAAAAATTGGTTTTAGAGTTAGGGTGTTCTAAATCCACATTAACCAGCAATCCTTGTACTCGCTTAGTAAAATTGGCAAAATAGCTACTGTTGTTAACCAAATCGATATCTCCTGCTCTAATGTTCCAATTGTCACTAAACAACTCAATAAACACTTGGTCAAACTCATCTAATCGTTGTGAATAACCACTCTCTTGCAAAGGTATATTTGCATCTTGTATTGATGCTCGTAGTGAAACTTTATCGTTCAATTTACCTGTGATTTGTAAATCCAATTCACTGTTTAATACTGAGTTTTGGTTGTTACCAATAGTAACACCTCTAGAGATACTTCCTGAAGTATTTAAACCGTCAAAAGGTGTGAAATTATTTTGTAGTGTAGATTGTTGCAACCTATACAATCGTTGTGTATCATTGGTGTTATTCACAATAATATTATCATCCAACTGAAAATACTTACGAGTGATAAACTCAGGAAAACGCAAGTATTCAATAACAAGTGTATCAGTTTCTATGGGAGCGTTAAAAGTTAAAAGCGCTTTAGAAAAATCGACATTGTACTTAGAGCTATCAATAACCACATTAGCTTTAGTCTTTAACACAAACTTGCTAGAGTTAATGCTTACAGTATCAATTTTTATGGTATCGCTTACTGCTACTTTTTTGGTTCTGTAATTAGAGGTCGTTTCTTGTGCTAAAGCACAAAAAGACATTAAAACACACACACAAGCTATAGCAATTTTCATCAGTACCTAAAACTCTTTAAACACAAAAATATTTTATAGTTAAAAGCTCCATAAAATTTTAGTGTAAAAGTACAGTATTATTTATTTTAGCTAAAATTCAAAAAAACGATTCAATGAAGATTATTTCCTATAACGTTAATGGTATAAGAGCAGCATTAAATAAAGGGTTTATAGATTGGTTAAAAATTGCAAATCCGGATGTTGTTTGCCTTCAGGAAATAAAAGCTTTAAAAGAGCAATTGGATTTAGATATTTTTGAAGAAGCAGGTTACACTCACAACTATTGGTTTAGTGCCCAAAAGAAGGGCTACAGTGGTGTTGCCATACTTAGCAAGATAAAACCTGATCATGTAGAGTTTGGTACAGGAATAGAGTCTATGGACTTTGAAGGCAGAAACATTAGAGCCGATTTTAATGGTGTTTCAGTAATGAGTATGTATTTACCTTCAGGAACCAATGATGATAGGTTAGCCCATAAATTTGAATACATGAACATGATTCATGAGTATTTAAATGAATTACGCGAAGCCTACCCTAACCTTGTAGTGTGTGGTGATTATAATATTTGCCATGAAGAAATTGACATTCACAATCCTAAAATGAAAGGCGTTTCAGGATTTTTGCCCGAAGAACGCGAATGGTTAGGCAATTTTATCAATAGTGGTTTTATAGATTCTTTCAGACATTTACATCCTGAAAAACAAGAATATACTTGGTGGAGTTATAGAGCCAATGCAAGAGCCAACAACAAAGGTTGGCGACTAGATTATGCTATGGTAACCGAACCTTTACAAGAAAACATAAAACGAAGCGTTATACTATCTGACGCTGTTCATAGTGACCATTGTCCTATTTTATTAGAAATTGATGCTTAGTTATCAGTAGGCAGTCATCAGTCAGCAGTTAAAAACACACATTAACAAATAAACAAAAAATATCTATGCTTAAAAAATTGTCGTTAATAGCACTTACACTAACCTTAACAACATCATGTGTATCTAAAAAAATCTATACTGATTTAGAAAACAAATATGCCGATTTAAAAAAGGAAAACAGAGCGTTATCCAGTGAGAACAAAAGTTTGTCTGATGCTTTAAACAAAGCTCAAAACGATTTGGCAAAACTTAAAAAAGATTACGACGCAACTGTTGCTCAGCGTGATAAATTGCAAACCGATTATGACGCTACAAAAACCAATCTCGACAACTTAAAAGAATCTTATGATGCATTAGAGAAAAACAGCTCTTCAGCTATTGCAGCAAACTCTAAAAAGAATAGAGAACTGTTAGCGCAATTAGAAGCTAAAGAACAAGCTCTTGCTGCAGAAAACGAACGTTTAGAGAAATTAAAAAAAGAACTGGAAAGTAGATCGCAACGTGTAGCTGAACTTGAAAATGTTATAGCCTCTAAAGATGCTGCCATGACACGATTAAAAGACGCTATTTCAAAAGCGTTAACCAACTTTGAAGGTAAAGGCTTAACTGTTGAGCAACGCGACGGAAAAGTATATGTATCTATGGAAAATAAGCTGTTGTTCCAATCTGGTAGTTGGGCTGTTGGTGCTAACGGACGAGAAGCTGTAAAACAACTTGGTAGCGTTTTAGCTGAGAACCCTGAAATTGCTATCCTTATTGAAGGACATACTGATAATGTTCCATATACAGGTAGTGGTCAACTTAGTGGTAACTGGGACTTATCAACAAAACGAGCAACTGCTATCGTTACTATTTTAAGAGAAAACCCTTCAATAAACCCTGAAAATTTAACTGCTGCAGGACGTGGAGAGTTTGCACCTGTTGCAAGCAATGATACTGCTGAAGGAAAAGCGAAGAACAGAAGAATTGAAGTAATTTTAACACCAAAGTTAGACGAGATTTCTAAGTTATTGAATGACATTTAATCGACATTCCTGCGAAAGCAGGAATCCTTTATCAGAAAAAAGTTTTAATTAGATGCTGAATCAAGTTCAGCATGACAAGAAAAGCAAAATGAAATACACTACACTCCCAAATACTGATATAAAAGTGAGCAAACTATGTTTGGGCACAATGACTTGGGGAAATCAAAACACCCAAGACGAAGGCTTTGCACAAATGGATATGGCTTTAGACCATGGCATAAACTTTTTTGATACTGCCGAATTATATCCTGTACCAGCAACACCTGAACGTTATGCGCACACCGAAATAATTATAGGAAACTGGTTTGAAAAAACTGGTAATAGAGACAAGGTTATTTTAGCAAGTAAAATTGCTGGACCAGGAGATTACACAGCACATATAAGAACTAATGGGTTTAGTAAAAACGCACTGCATGAAGCGGTTGAAAATAGTTTAAAACGATTAAAGACCGACTATATTGATTTGTTTCAACTGCATTGGCCAGAGCGTCAAACAAATACCTTTGGTATAAGAGATTATAAACACAATTCTGCTGATGCGTGGAGTGATAATTTTCATGACGTTTTAGAAACTTTAGACGATATTATCAAGTCTGGAAAAGTTAGACATGCTGGTATTTCAAACGAAAAAGCTTGGGGAACTATGCGTTATTTAGAAGCCTCTAAAACTCATGATTTACCACGAATGATCACCATACAAAATGCCTATTCATTATTGAACAGAACCTTTGAAGGTGACTTAGCTGAAATTTCATTACGTGAAAATATTGGACTTTTAGCCTACTCGCCAATGGCATTTGGTGTATTATCTGGTAAGTACATAAAAGGTCAAGATGACGAAAACGCGCGATTAAATCTCTTTCCAAGATTTGCAAGATACAGTAGCGCACAATCCACCGAAGCTACAAAGCGATATTTAAAAATTGCTGAAGACCACAACATGTCATTAGCTCAAATGGCTTTGGCATTTGTAACACAACGTCCTTTTGTAACCAGCAATATTATTGGAGCAACCAGTACCAAACAGTTACAGGAAAACATTGACAGTATACACATCACATTAACTGATGATATCCTTAAAGGAATAGACCAAGTACATGCTGAAATACCTAACCCAGCACCTTGACATTTAACAAATGTTAAAAAACAAAAACCCCTTTCCACGATAGTGAAAAGGGGTTTTAGATATTATTTGATTTCCTTACCATTTTTGTCAAAAAAATGATATTCAAGATATGTGTAAGCATCTCTAGGTAACACTTTTACCCATTTTTTATGTTCCATAAACCATTTTGTTCTAATGGATGGAAAACCTTTAGTTAAAAAGGCTGCTATAAAAGGATGTGTGTTTAAAGTCACCTTTTTATAGTCTTTATTGAAAATCCTTTCAAGGTCTTGTGTAATTTTATTCACAATTTTAATTGGTGCTTCAATTTCGTCACCATTATTACCATTAGGGTTTTCTTCTTTAGTTTTAATATTCCTTTCCGGACGTACACGCTGTCTGGTAATTTGTACTAGCCCAAACTTGCTCGGAGGTAATATCTTATGTTTTGCTTTATCATCTTTCATTTCTTCGCGAAGATGATTGTACAGTGTTTTTCGGTTTTCTGCTTTGTTCATATCAATAAAATCAACTACAATAATTCCTCCCATATCGCGTAAACGCAATTGTCGAGCAATTTCAGATGCTGATATCATATTAACTTCAAGAGCAGTGTCTTCTTGGTTTTTTTCTTTGTTAGATCGATTACCACTGTTTACATCAATAACATGTAGTGCTTCGGTATGTTCAATAACCAAGTAGGCACCTTTTGCCATTGATACTGTGCGTCCAAAAGATGTTTTTATTTGACGTTCTATACCAAATTTTTCAAAAACTGGTACGCCATTTTTGTACATCTTTACTATAGACTCTTTTTTTGGTGCAATTTCTTGCACATAATCTTTAATTTGTACGTACAACTCTTCATCATCCACAACAATACTAGAAAATGAATCATTAAATATATCTCTTAAAATAGAAGAGGCTTTATTCATTTCTCCAAGTACTTTGCTTGGGTGATGTGCTTTGTTAAGTTTTTTACACATTGCTTTCCATCTAGATAGTAAGTTTTGTAAATCTCTATCTAGCTCTGCAACTTTTTGTCCTTCAGCTACAGTACGAACTATAACTCCAAAACCTTTAGGTGTTATACTTTTTACCAATCGTTTTAAACGATCTTTTTCTTCTCTCGATTCAATTTTTTGAGAAATTGAAATTCTATCAGAAAATGGTACTAAAACAATATAACGACCAGCTATGGACAACTCACTACTAATGCGAGGTCCTTTGGTTGAAATTGGTTCTTTTACAATTTGTACTAATATTGATTGATTGGACTTTAAAGCGTTAGTAACGCTTCCGTTTTTATCAATATCTTTTTCAAACTGAAAGTTTTTGAGTAAAAAATCTGTGTGTTTTCCTGTGCTTACACGTTTTACGAATTTTAAAAGTGAAGGTAATTTTGGTCCTAAATCATGATAATGCAAAAATGCATCTTTTTCATAACCTACATTAACAAATGCAGCATTTAAACCAGGAACAACTTTACGTATTTTGGCTATAAACACATCACCAACCGAGAAGTTGTTATCCTCTTCATCTTTATGTAATTCAATAAGTTTTCCATCTTTTAATAAGGCAAAATCAACAATATCTGAACTCGATCTTATAATCAATTCATTCTCCATATTGTAAATTTAAATCCACCATGGTCATAAATGACCACGATAGATGGATTGTACTTTATTTTTTGACACAGGATGTTAAATCCGTTAAATCCATATTTTACGAAGGTAAACGTAAAGTATTATGGATTTTATATCAAAGAACGTTAGTTTTAAAAAATTGAAAAAGTAGCTTAAAAACTACTTTTTCAACTTTATTTCTTTTTGTGTCGATTAGCGCGACGTCTTTTTTTACGCTTGTGCGTAGCTACCTTGTGTCTTTTTCTTTTTTTACCACTTGGCATAAATTGTTGTCTTTTTTAATTAATATTTATTTTATAATGTCTTAGTTAACTTCAACATTTGTCTTTACACCTTCTACAAATACTTTAGCAGGCTTAAATGCTGGTATGTTGTGAGCAGGAATTTTAATTGTTGTATTCTTAGAAATGTTTCTTCCTGTTTTTTCTGCTCTTGTTTTGATAATAAAACTTCCAAAACCTCTTAGGTAAACATTATCACCACCTTCTAATGAGGTTTTTACTTCTTCCATGAATGTCTCTACTGTTGCTTGTACATCTCCTTTTTCAATTCCTAACTTGTCAGAAATTCTAGCTACTATATCAGCTTTAGTCATAGTTATTTAATTTTTGGGTTACTATTAATTATAAGGGATGCAAATATAGGAATTTTAATTTCAATATTTCAAGCCTAATTAATTAAAATTTAACGTTGTAAAGATTTATTTTTGTCAATATTTAGAAATTTAAATGAATTTTAAAGAAATTTTAACTAATTGGTATTCAGTAAATAAGCGCAAACTTCCATGGCGAAAAACCAAAAACCCATATTACATTTGGTTATCGGAAATAATTTTGCAGCAAACCCAAATTAAGCAAGGTTTACCATATTATGAAGCTTTTGTTACTAATTTTCCTACTATTTTCGACTTAGCTAATGCCAGCGAAGAAGAGGTTTTAAAACTATGGCAAGGTTTAGGTTACTACTCTAGAGCCCGAAATCTTCATTTCACTGCAAAATATATTGTAAACGAACTAAATGGGATTTTCCCTAACACATACAAGGAGCTACTTAAATTAAAAGGTGTAGGAGATTATACCGCAAGTGCAATAGCTTCAATTTGTTTTAATGAACCTACTGCTGTTGTAGATGGTAACGTATATCGATTTTTATCTAGACACTATGGTATTGAGACTCCAATAAATACTACCGAAGGCTTTAAAACTTTTAAGGCTTTGGCAACAGAGCTTATTGATACCAATAATCCTGCTGATTTTAACCAAGCCATAATGGAGTTTGGTGCTACACAATGTAAGCCTAAAAACCCTGAGTGTACTCGTTGTCCTTTTAACTCTAGTTGTGAAGCTTTAAAAAATGATACCATTTCTAAACTACCTGTTAAACTCAAGAAAACTAAAGTAAGTAAAAAGCACTTTAACTTTTTGGTGTGTATCTCTTCTGATAAAAAAACTGTTTTCAATAAACGAATAGGTAAAGGAATATGGAAAAACCTTTATCAATTTCCCTTAGTTGAAACTAAATCTAGTTTAAGTGTTGACGATTTTAAAACACATCCTTTGGTTAAAGGTTTTTTTAATGGTCAGCGTTATGACTTTACATTATATAATGAGACTGAAATTATACATAAACTATCGCATCAACATTTACATACTAAATTTTGGATCATTGAAGTTGACACCTTGCCTGAAGAAGGAATTTATATTACTGAGTTACACAATTATCCTACTCCAGTTTTAATAAGTAACTTTTTAAACGATTTTAATTTTCCTGTTTAGTAAAGACTCATATTTTTTTATTACTTTTAAAAAAGTCATTTTAAAATGGCTAATTTTGCTAACTTAAATTTTAATTTTAATTATGTCTGGAACCTTAAATAAAGTAATGCTCATTGGGCATTTGGGAGATGAAGTAAAACTGCATTATTTTGAAGGTGGAAATTGTGTTGGTCGTTTTCCTTTGGCTACTAACGAAACCTACACCAACAAGCAAACTAACGAAAGGGTTACTAATACTGAATGGCATAATATAGTGGTTAGAAATAAAGCTGCTGAAATTTGCGAAAAATATTTAACCAAAGGTGATAGAATTTATGTTGAGGGTCGTATAAAAACCAGAAAGTGGCAAGACGATAAAGGCATGGACAGGTATTCAACCGAAATACAATGTACAGACTTTACATTTTTAACTACTAAAAGTGAATCTCAACAAAACAACCCTACACCTCAACCACAAAAACCACAACCAACTGCCAATAGTAGTTCTGAACCAATGGTTGATGATAATGATGATTTGCCATTTTAATTATGTTTAACCAAATTTTTTAGAATTGGACCCTGAACCCTCGAGTTTAATAATAACATTAATTTCAGTAAACCTTCCGTTAATTTCGGGAATTATTCTGCTTGTAGTTTTGCTAACTTGCTCTGCACTTATCTCTGGAGCCGAAGTTGCTTTTTTCTCTTTAACACGATCTGATATTGATACAGGTTTAGACGAAAAACCTAACACTTTCAATATAATTTCTAACCTTTTGGAACGCCCAAAAAAACTTTTGGCAACCATACTTGTTGCTAACAATTTTATAAACATTGGTATTGTAATCTTGTTTGCTTATTTAGGAGAAAGTTTATTTCATAGCATACAAGTCCCTTGGGTACGTTTTTTATTAGAAGTGGTGGTGATTACCTTTTTAATTTTACTATTTGGTGAAATTCTTCCTAAAATTTATGCGAGCAGAAATAGGGTAAAGTTTTCATCTTTTATGGCTGTTCCTTTGCGCTTTTTAGATGTTGTTTTTACACCTGTGAGTATGCCTATGCGTTTTATTACCATTACTATTCAAAATAGGCTTGGAAAACAAAAATCCAACATTAGTGTAGACCAGCTCTCACAAGCTCTAGAACTCACTAGCGAACAAGACACCACTACCGAAGAACATAAAATATTACAAGGAATCGTTTCTTTTGGAAACACCGACACCAAACAAGTTATGCGACCAAGAATGGATATTTTCGCGCTTAATTCTGAACAGAAATACTCCGAAATTATTCCTGAAATTGTAAAAAATGGATATTCTAGAATTCCTGTTTACAAAGAAAGCATAGATACTGTTGTAGGTATTTTATATGTAAAAGATTTATTGCCATATATTGACCGAAAGCAGTTTGATTGGACCAGTTTGCTACGCGAACCATTTTTTGTTCCTGAGAATAAAAAACTAGATGATTTAATGGTTGAATTTCAAACTAAAAAAGTACATCTTGCAGTTGTAGTTGATGAGTATGGAGGCACATCAGGGTTGGTCTCTTTAGAAGATGTTATTGAAGAAATAGTTGGAGATATTAGTGATGAGTTTGACGATGAAGACCTTATTTACACCATAATTGATGATAAAAACTTTTTGTTTGAAGGTAAAACACCTTTAAAGGATTTTTATAGAATTATCTCGTTAGAAGACGACTCAGACTTTGAAGAGTTTAAAGGAGAAGCTGAAACCGTTGCAGGCTTTGTCCTAGAGATTTCTGGTATATTTCCAAGAGTGAGAAGTAAAATAAATTTCAAAAACTACGTTTTCACTATTGAAGCTCTTGACAAAAAGAGAATAAAACAAGTAAAGTTTACAATATTAGATTAATGAAGAAGCTCATTTTACCTGTCTTAGCAAGTTTATGCATGTCTTGTGGTGATGACCCAGTACCAAAACCTAATGGTTATCTTCGCTTAGATTATCCTGCTGCTGAGTATAAGCGCACAAACACTATTCTTCCGTTTTCATTTGAAAAAAATACACTTTCTGATAGTATTTCTTCAATAAAAATTGACGAGAATAGAAATGCTTATGGTATTGATATAAACTATCCTTCAATGAAAGGAACTATCTATCTTACCTATAAAAAAGTTACCGAAGACAACTTAAACAATTTACTAAGAGATGCTCAAAGTTTAACTCTAAAACATGTTAGTAAAGCTGATGAAATCGTTGAACAGCCTTATGAGAATGAAAAGCAAAGCGTTTTTGGAATGTTTTACGAAGTTGGTGGTAATGCTGCATCGCAATCTCAGTTTTATGTTACTGATAGCATTAATCACTTTTTAACAGGGTCACTTTACTTTTATGCAAAACCTAATTACGACTCCATTTATCCTGCTGCTGTGTATTTAAAAAACGACATTAAGCACATAATGGAAACCATAAAATGGAGACAATAAAATAAAAAAAAACCGCTGAAATGCTTCAGCGGTTTTTTTATAGTGATATATGTTATTATTCGTTCAATATCCACTCACCACCTTCTTTGATAAGGCTTAAAGATTCAACTGCACCACTACCAACATATACATCATAGCTTAATACATATTTTTGACCTTCTTCAGCAGTAGGAGCAATAACATTAGCTAATAAATCTGTTAATACAGTAAACATCATTTCATCACTCCAGCTAGTTCCACCACCAGTTCTGTTAAAGTTACCAAATGATGCTAAGTTACCTGCAGCAGCTTCAAACCCTTCTACTTCAGCATAATTTGTTGCTACGTAAGAGTAATCAGTTCCTGTTAATGTGTATTGAATTGTGTTATCAGGTAGCCACTCAGTACCATCATGTCCAAACTGTAAAGTTGTTTCGATAGTAGATTCGTGACCTGTCCAAACACCGTCAGTTACAGTGTAAAGGTTTCCTCTAATTTGCGCTCCAGTAGAACTTGAGAAATAGTCATAAATAATAAACATTTCTTCATCTTCTTGACCGTAAGGGAAAGTGATTTCCATAAACGCTGGCAAGTAGTTGTTTGGTGATACAGAACTACTAAAGTTATCGTACTGACCTGGTTGACCAGAACCTTCTCCCATTGCATCAAAATCATCAGAACTTAAATAGTATACACCTTCAACAGCTACCCAAGTACCTCCAGAATACATAAAGTATTCTCCTTTAGAGTTAGTGTCTCCTGTTGCACCAAGAGTTTTAATTTTTAAACTTGCAATTCTCCATCTAGCAGCATCACTATCAGTTGACTCATATCTAAATGCAACGTTAATTGTTTCTCCATCATAAGCTGAAAAATCATAATCTTCAGAAGAAGCCATATCTCCTGTTGCTGGGTTAGCTAAAGTAATTTCATCCCAAGTTGCAGTTAAAACATCATCAGTATAATCAGTTGAAACTAAGATCTTGATTAAAGATGTATCTCCAGCGAAATCTAACTCTTGAGTAATTTGGAATTTCAAATCACTTTCTCCTGATAAATCAATTGAAGGCGATACTAACCACTCTTCATTAGCTATTTGAGTTCCAAAATATCCGTTACCTTGAACATATCCTGATTGAGAAGTCCAAACATCATCAGCTCCTGATTCTTCAGCAACAGTCCATCCTTCCATGCTTCCTGCAAAGTTGTAAGCTACTAAGTCAGCTAAACCTACTTCAGGAGTTTCTGTATATTGATCGTATTTAGCTAAAACTATTTGTCCTTCAGTTGGACTAGCTATTTGAGCATCTAATATTGCAGGAATTTCGTTAGTAGCATTTACATTAGGATAAAAACCAAAAGCATCACTACCTGTTGTAGCATAATCAGAATTTGTGAATTCATAAATATCAGCTCCAGTAAAATCACTTACACCTTCAGCATTTCCAACATAAAGGTTGTACCCTACTACTACTGATGAACCATCTCCCCAAAATGGGTATAATCCTGCAAGGAAATCTGGTAACAATTCTCTAGCTTGGTCTTCAGAGTCGAAGCTACCAAAACCTAGTTCAAGATCTTCGTAATCATCATCTGTTAATGTGTATTCTGCATTTCCAACAACTGGGTTGTCAATTGCATCTATCTCATTATTGATGTCTTCCATAGGATTACATCCTACAAAGATGATTCCTACAATTGTTAATAAATAAACTATTCTTTTCATTGTTCTATTTTTTTAAAATTTAAGTTTTGCGCCTACACTAAATGTTCTTCCAAATCCGTAATAAACAAGTGCTGTTTGAGCATTAGAACCTGTTCCGTCTAAAGCATCAGCAATGTATTCAGTATCAAATACGTTGTTTATTCTCGCTGTTAAAGAAGCATCGAACTCTCCAAAAGAGAAACCGTGAGTTAATGCAGCATCAAAAACACCATACGCTGGAACTTCCCATGGATCTGGAGCACCTTCAGTACCTCTATCACTTGGGTCAAAATCAGCATATAAACGATCAAAATAATTATAATCTACTATTAATCTAGTATCAGCACCAAATTTATAGTTAATACCTAAAGCTAAAGTAGTTTGAGCAGCATCTCCTACAGGAGTATCTTCGATATATAAGTCTACTGTATCAACCACTTCTTGCTCTTCATTTAAGATTTGAACACCTGTTACATCTTCTTCCCATCTCCAGTCTCCTAAAGACGCCATACCAGTGATATCTAATTTATCAGTAGCTCTATATACAAAGTCTACCTCAATACCTTGGTGAACAGCGTTAATTCCTAAAATATTAGCAAACCCTGTTTCGTCTTCATTTAATTGGAAACCGATTGTCTCTGTTCTATCTCTCCAAGCTGTTCTGTATAAGTTAACATTTGCAGATAACTTATCACTTCTATATCCATATCCTAACTCAAAACTTAGAATTTTTTGGTTTTCAGCATCCTCATTAATTTCCTCATTGTTAAAGTTAGGGAATACAGCGTCAAAATCGGCAGCTTTTTCAAAGTATCCTAAGTTAACAAATACGTTGTGGTTATCAGTAAGTCTATAGTTAGCACCTCCTTTTGCTCCAAAACCAAAGAAGTTGTAACGATCAGTCTCTCTTAATGGATCGTCTGGAGTGTATAAGAAGTAATCTTTTCTTTTGTAAGAAGTGTTAGACGCGTTTAATGCAATAAATGTGTTGAATTTTTCATTAACGTCATACTCTAACTGAGCAAAAGCTCCAACCCAACCTACAAGACCATCGTTATAGTAAGAAATTTTATCACCTACTCTAGCAATTCCTGTTGGGTTGTTTACGTTATCTTCGTTGATAATGAATTGACCTCCTAATAAATCAGTTACTTCTCTAAAGTGAATACCTTTATAATTTCTAAAGTCTAAACCTCCTAAAAGTACTAAATCATCGTTAAGGTTAGTTTTTAATGTAGAAATAACTCCAAACCAGTTGTGGTCATTACGAGAAGCTCTTAATGCTGCAGTTGAACCGTTAGCTCCAAGAGCAATGTTTTCGTCAATTATTCTGTCGAAATCTAAAGGACCAAACTCTCCTATTCGATAGTCATCACTAGTAAATTTAGATCTACCATCTCCAGCAACTTCACCATCGCTACCAAGAGTTCCTCCTCCTCCTCCAGAGCCAAAAGAAACGTAAGCTGCAGTAGAAAGACTAGTGTTATCATTTATATCCCAATAGTGGTTTAAAGATATTTGTGGTTTGTGGTAAAAGTTATCTTCTATAAAAGCAACTTCTCCATTTTTGTAACCCCAATCAGAGTTGTATTTTTTACCTCTTTCGCTATCTCTATAAGTTGCAATTGTATGACGGTTTTGTCTTTGACCGTGACGTTGTTTAGCTCCAAAAGCTGTGAAAGATAATTTGTGTGCGTCATTAATTTGCTTAGATAAGTTAACAAAATAAGAAACAGCATTAAATTGAGTTCCATCTACATATCCTTCACCATCTGTTTTAGAAGCAGAAACTGTTGCAGCAAAACCGTTATCCATTAAACCAGTAGAATAAGTCACTCCAAATTTCTTGTAACCATCGTTACCTAAAGTTGTGTAAAAATTTCCACCAGCTTCAACATCAGTAGTTTTAGTTAAAATGTTGATAGTTCCACCAACAGAAGGCACAGCTACTCTTGCAGCTCCTAAACCTCTTTGTACTTGCATTGAGCTTGTAACATCAGATAAACCAGCCCAGTTACTCCAGTATACTTGACCATTCTCCATATCGTTTACTGGTACACCATTAATCATTACAGCTACGTTTTCAGACGTAAACCCACGTAAGTTAATACGACCGTCACCAAATCCACCACCAGACTTAGTTGCATATACACCTGGAGTAGATTTTAATACTTCAGGAAATTCTTGAGTTCCTAATTTTAACTCAATGTCAGCAGCCTTAACAGTAGATACAGCAACAGGTGTTTTTCTGTCTACTGCTACAGAAGCAATAATTTGTACTTCTTGTAAACCTACTTCGCTAGATTGTAAAATGATTTCACCTAAATCTTGATTACCATTAAAAGCAATAGTCTTTGTTGTGTAACCAACATAAGTAATAGTAATCTCACCCGAAGATGCTTTAGTTGTAATTGAAAATTCTCCATCAAAGTTTGTTGTTGTTCCGTTTGATGTTCCTTTCTCAATAACATTTGCTCCAGGTAATGGTTCATTCATGTCTGAACCAATAACTTTACCTGTAATAGTGCTTTGTGAAAAAGCAATTGTCGTAAAAAGCATTAGTACGACAATCGATAAAAATTGAGTAATTTTTTTCATACTGAATTATTAAAAAATTTGAATTAGTTTTTTGGCAAAATTACGCATTAAAGGAAATAATATATTACCTAAATGTTAAGAATTAAACCGATAGAAGTTACCTATAATATTGAGGTTATCAGTTATTAACGCCTTTAAACTATCAAGAACTTTTTAACAATTTTTATGTTAAATTTTTGTAGAATTTTAAAAGGTTAAGCGTAGATGCATCGTGTTTATTAACAATTTCTTTTTCGTCAATGTCTTTTAAAATTGCATTTGCCAGTTGCTTACCAAGCTCTACACCAAACTGATCGTAGCTAAAAATGTTCCAAATTACACCTTGAACGAATATTTTATGCTCGTATAATGAAATTAGCTTTCCTAAGCTTTCAGGTGTTAATTGGTTTATTAAAATTGTAGTTGTAGGCTTGTTACCTTCAAATATTTTAAAAGGCACTAATTTTTCAGGAGCACCTTCAGCAATTACTTGTTCTTTTGATTTACCATTTAACAAGGCTTCAGTTTGCGCAATAAAGTTAGATATTAACTTATCTTGATGGTCTTGATTACCGTGTAAAGATTCAGCAAAACCTATAAATTCTGCAGGAATTATTTTTGTACCTTGATGTATTAATTGAAAAAATGCGTGCTGTGAATTAGTTCCTGGTTCTCCCCAAATAATAGTTCCTGTTTGGTAGTTTACAGGTTCTCCGCTTCTGTCAATACTTTTTCCATTACTTTCCATTATACCTTGTTGCAAATAGGTAGCAAACTGGTTTAGGTATTGTGTATAAGGGATAATCGCTTCGGTTTCTACATTAAAAAAGTTATTGTACCACACACTTAGCAAGCCTGCAATTACAGGTATGTTTTTATCAAAGTCTTCAGTCTTGAAATGCTCATCCATTTTATGAGCTCCTTGAAGCAGTTTATCAAAGTTTTCAAAACCAACCGATAAACTAATTGATAGTCCTACAGCACTCCAAAGCGAAAAACGACCACCTACCCAATTCCACATTGGGAAAATATTGTTTTCGTCAATACCAAAAGCTTTTACTTTTTCAATATTTGTAGATACAGCTACAAAATGTTTAGCAACTGCATTATCTGGCGCTTTTTCTAAAAACCATTTTCTAATAGTTGTTGCGTTAGAAAGCGTTTCTTGTGTGGTGAATGTTTTGGACACTATAACAAATAGTGTTGTTTCTGGATTTAAGTTTTTGATAACTTCATTAACATGATCTCCATCTACATTACTTACAAAATGCGTTGTTAAATGATTTTTATAATATGACAAAGAATCGACTACCATTGCAGGACCTAAATCGGAACCACCTATACCAATGTTTACAACATCAGTAAAAGCTTTTCCTGTATATCCTTTTAATTCGGCATTAACAATTTTATTAGTGAAATCTTTAATCTTTTCTTTAACACTATAAATTTCTGGGATAACATTTTCTCCACCTACTAAAACCTCAGCTGTTTTTGGAGCTCTTAAAGCAGTATGAAGTACCGCTCTTCCTTCGGTTTCATTAATGATATCGCCTTCAAAATATTTTGAAATAGCATCTTTTAAATCAACTTCATTAGCTAACTCTAGTAAAAGGTTTAGCGTTTCTTCAGTTATTCTGTTTTTAGAATAGTCTACATAAAAATCTTCCCATTTTATGGTCATTTTATTTGCTCTTTCTGCATCTTGAGCAAACCATTGCTTCATGTGAACATCTTTAACATTGTTAAAATGCTCTTCTAATTTTTTCCAAGATTTTGTAGTTGTAGGGTTGATTGTTTTTAGTGCCATTATATACTTATGATATTATATCGTCCTCTATTGCTAATTCGATTTCAGGTTCTTGTTCTTCAAATAGAATATTATCCAATTGGGTTCTTATTGGTTTTATGTATTCTAAATATCTAACCTTTAAGCTATCAGAAATTGGTTCAGCTTCAGGTAATTTTTCTCTAAAAGGATCTACTTGTTTTCCGTTTTTCCAAAAACGATAACATACGTGTGGTCCTCCAGTATTACCTGTCATTCCTACCCAACCGATAACGTCGCCTTGCTTTACATAGTCACCTACTTTAACTTTTCGTCTGCTCATGTGCAAGTATTGGGTAGAGTAGGTTGCATTATGCCTAATCTTAACATAATTACCATTTCCTCCTTTTCGTCTAGATTCAGTTACAGTACCATTTGCTGTTGCCATAATTTCAGTACCAACAGGAGCAGCAAAGTCTGTTCCTTTGTGAGGTCTAATTTTATAACCGTAATAGGCTATACGTCTTTTTAAATTATAGCGAGAAGACAATCTACCATACTTAACAGGCATTTTTAAAAAGGCTCTTCTTAGGTTTTTGGCTTCTTCGTTAAAGTAATCTTTAATACCTTTAGTAGAATCTGTTTCAAACTGAAATGCGTAAAAAGGCTCTTTGTTATGCTCAAAAAAAGCAGCTTTAATATTATGCACACCTGCATAAATACTGTCATCAATATACTTATCAGTATAAATTACTTTAAACCTGTCTCCTGGTTGTAAGCGTCTAAAATCAATAGTCCAAGCATATATTTCGTCAGCCATTTTAAATGCTAACCTAGGGCTTAAACCTTGCTCTTCTAAAGCTTCTGAAATATTGCTAGAAATAGTTCCTGTAGCAACTTTTTCGACATACTTTATTGGTTTTCGGCTAGTGTAAGCATGAATGGAATCGTGAAAATTCACAACCACATATTCTTCTTTATTAGGTTGATAAATAAAACACCTAGGCGTTTGTATAGAATCTTTAGCACATAACAAGGTGTAGGGTTTTCCTACCTGTAATTTTGTAATATCAAAAGTGTCTTTGGCTCTTTCGGCAATTTGAAAAATTTTAGGGTATCCTAAATTGTTTCTTTCTAAGATAACACCAAAACTATCTCCTGATTTTATGGTATCTCTTTTTACAATATAATCGTTAAGATTAAACCCAAACTCTTTAATTCCTTCAGGTTCAACAAAGGTTTGTAGCGGAGCTTCTTCAATTTTTTCTTTTTCATCATCCTTACATGATAAAATTGAAGTGAAAATTAAAAGTGCTATTAATAATTTTTTTGATTGCATTATTTTGATTGATTTTATACGTCCATTCCCCAATTATCCAATTCTTCTTTGGTCCAAAGTTCAGGAAAAAATATACGTCTTTGATATTTTGGGTGCATGTATTTTTTCCAATCGCTTCCTCCAGTAGCTTCGCCATCACCTGTGCCGCTTTCAATATAGTGTTTTGCAGCGTTGTAATGCGCCATAACCCATGTAACGTTTACAGTGTAATCGTAATGTCTCATTGCCTTAACAAGATCTTCATCTTTTTGATCTTTTTCAGGCAATTCTTTAAAACGCGTCCAAAGGTTTTTGGTATTATAACTTTCCATAAACCTTAAAAACTCATCTTTGTAGCGTTTTTCAAAATTAACTAAAAGTGTTGATTTTTTACCAGTTTTATAATCTTTACCTGCTGCTTGCCAATACAAATGCTCAAAAGCATGTGTGTAAGGTGTATTTCGATCAATAGAGGCTCTAAACCTATAGTCAATTAAATTTATCAATTCGGTTGAAGCAAATTCAACCAATCTGTATTGCGCACTTTGAAAACCACTCGCAGGTGTTAAAGTATATCTAAACTTCATGTACTGTTCTATTTCCATACCTTCTCTCATAATATTGAATGAGGTGGTAAGCATATCAAAATAACGACTTATACGCATTATTTTTCCTTCAAAGAACGTAGCATCTAATTCTTCTTTTTCGGCTACTTGCTGAATTTCCCACAAAATCATTTTAAAGATAAGCTCGTTAATTTGATGATAAGCAATAAACACCATTTCATCTGGTAACGTGGTACGTTGCGTTTGTAGGCTTAAAAGTGCATCGGTTTGAATATAATCCCAATAAGTAATGGGTTTACTGTACAAAAGACCATATAAATGGTCTTCGGTATCTTGATTTATGGCTTTGTACTTCTGTTGAAGTGCTTCTATTATTGTATCGTAATCTTGTTGGTTAGACATGGTATTAATCAAATTGTACTTGAAAGGAGTGCTTTAGTCCTTTAAAAGCTTCTAAGTCTGCTCTTAATGATCCTACAGCTAAATCTGCTTTAATTTTTAATGGTATTTTATTTTCGTCTGCACTTACCCAAAGCGTCAAACTTTCTTGTTCTTTAAACACTCGTCCTGCCATAACGTATGGTCTGAATATTAGTGTTTTTACTTTTCCAAATTCAGTATCTATAGTTTCTCTTCCTAGAAATTTCAATTTAAAATTGAAGTTTTCTTCATCAAAAAACATATTAAGAGAGACCATGTCTCCTTCTTTTATAGATTCGGTTTTATAGTTGTTACGTAAAAAATAAAACGCAGACACCATATCTTGTACATCTTGCTCTGTAGCAATTACTTTTTTGGTATTGTGTTTTTTATTTTCAACATGAGCTTGCCTTTTTTTATGGTCAAAGTCTATTTCAATATCTTTTGTGTGACCACCTTCATCTATTTTTCTTATAAATTTATATGGAAGTCCTGTTTGTTTATCAAAATAGCTTTCATAGCGATCTTTCACTTTAAAAAACCACTTTATAGCTCCAGTTGTCCATCCTTTACCAACTACATGGTATACTTGCTTACCATTGAGGGTAGTTTCATCTACTGTTAATGTTGCGTTACCAGCTTTTAAAAAGCCACTGTAACTCATTCTAAACTTAAACCATTCTCCATCTTGAAATGCAGTTTTCTCTTGAGCAAAAGACGTTTGCATAAAAGACAGGGCAACTATTATAAGTAGTAATTTTTTCATGATCTATACAAGATTGTAAATGTAACTTATTTGCTTACATTTTATTGTTATAAACTACAAATTACAATTACTGTTCCAAAAGTATTAAAACAAAAAAACTCCACAATATTTTAGCGGAGTTTTTTGATACTGCAATTGTTAAACATTTGTTATAATGTTCCGCGCTTTTCTTGCTCTCTTTCAATGGATTCGAACAAAGCTTTAAAGTTTCCTGCTCCAAAACCTCTTGCACCCATACGTTGAATAATTTCAAAGAATAACGTTGGTCTATCTTCTACTGGTTTTGTGAATATTTGTAATAGATAACCTTCTTCATCAGCATCAATCATGATACCTAAACTTTTTAACGTTTCGATATCTTCACGTAATTCATGACTAAATTCTTCTAAACGACCAGGAACCGCTCTGTAATACTCTTCTGGTGGAATAGATAAAAACTCAACACCTCGAGAACGCAACTGCGAAACTGTTGTTATGATATCATCTGTAGCTACAGCAATATGCTGAACACCTGGACCTTCATAAAAATCTAGATATTCTTCAATTTGCGAGCGTTTTTTTCCTTCAGCAGGTTCGTTTATTGGGAATTTAATGCGACCATTACCATTACTCATTACTTTACTCATTAAAGCAGAATATTCGGTGTGGATTTGCTTGTCATCAAAAGACAAGAAATTTACAAAGCCCATGACGTCTTCGTACCATTTTACCCAAGTATTCATTTCGCCCCAACCTACGTTACCAACCATGTGGTCAATATACTTTAAGCCAACTGGTTCTGGATTGTAATCAGATTCCCATTTCACAAACCCTGGCATAAACTGACCTTTATAGTTTTTACGTTCTACAAACATGTGAACGGTTTCGCCATATGTGTAAATACCTGCTCTTACAACTTCTCCAAACTCATCGGTTTCAACTGTTGGTTCCATGTAAGATTTTGCACCACGCGATGTGGTTTCTTCGTAAGCACTACGTGCATCTTCAACCCAAAGGGCAACTACTTTTACACCATCGCCATGTTTTACAATATGGTCGTTAATTGGGTGTTTTGAGTTTAATGGAGTGGTTAATACCAATCGTATTTTGTCCTGTTTTAAGACATAAGATACTGTGTCTTTACTTCCTGTTTCCAACCCTTTGTATGCGTAAGATTGAAACCCAAAAGCGGTTTTGTAAAAGTGTGCTGCTTGTTTGGCATTACCAACGTAAAATTCCACGTAGTCGGTTCCTAATAAAGGTAGAAAGTCTTCTGCGCCTTCAAATATTTTTTCCAGTCCGTAGTTTACTGATTCTATGTTTTTGCTCATTTTATTTATTTTTTAGCCCTGATTGAGGCAGTTTGTTGGAGCTCTTAAAAACTGTATCTCGACTGCGCTCGATAGGACAGTTTTTAAAGCGACTGCCGAAAGCAGGATTAGCTTCTTATTAATATGTTATTCTAACCAAGATTTAAAATAATCTTCGTCTGCTATTTTTAATGCGTCTTCGGTTACTTGTAAGGGTTTAAATGTATCAACCATTACTGCTAACTCGTCGGTTTTTATCTTACCAATGCTACGCTCTGTTGCTCCAGGATGTGGTCCATGCGGAATTCCTGCTGGATGCAGAGAAATATGTCCTGCGTCAATATCGTTTCGGCTCATGAAATCGCCATCTACGTAATACAATACCTCATCGCTATCTATATTGCTATGGTTGTAAGGTGCAGGAATTGCTTCTGGATGGTAATCGTACAGCCTTGGTACAAAACTGCATACCACAAAGGCATCGGTCTCGAAGGTTTGGTGTACTGGTGGTGGTTGGTGCACACGACCTGTTATAGGTTCGAAATCGTGAATTGAAAAGGCGTACGGATAATTGTAACCATCGTATCCAACAACATCAAAAGGATGAGTAGCATAAACCATATCAAAAATATCGCCTTGCTTTTTAACTTTCATTAAAAAGTCTCCTGTTTCGTTATGAGTTTCCAATTCTTGCGGTTGACGTAAATCGCGCTCACAAAATGGCGAATGCTCTAACAATTGCCCAAACCAGTTACGATACCGTTTTGGCGTGTAAATTGGACGACGAGACTCCACAATAAACAAACGGTTGTCTTCGGTATCGAAATCTATTTTATAGATGATTCCTCTTGGTACTAACAAATAGTCACCATATTTAAAATCGAGATTTCCTAAATGTGTTCGTAGTTTTCCGCTACCACGATGCACAAAAATAAGCTCGTCGGCATCGGTATTTTTGTAAAAATACTCTTTGGTAGATTGTTTTGGTGCTGCTAAAATAATACTACAATCGCTATTGGTTAACACCGTTTTTCGGCTTTCGAGATAATCGTTGATCTGTGGAATTTTAAATCCGTGAAGCCTATAGGATTGAATGTTATTTGCTTTGGCAATTTTAGGCGCTACACTGTATTGTTTTTTTATCTCTTTGACTTGTGTTGGCCTATGCTCGTGATACATATTGGTGGACATACCATCAAAACCGATGGTTCCAAATAATTGCTCGTAGTACAAGCTACCATCTGGTTTCCTAAACTGTGTATGTCGTTTATGTGGGATTTTCCCTAATTTATGATAAAAAGGCATTTTTTATATTTTAATGTTCTGATATTAAAAGTTTAAAGTTACAGAACAGTCGTTATTTAATTTATATAAAGATACAAAATATAAGATTTCTGTCTAAGCAGAAATTACAATAGAGCCTAATTATTCTGGGTTTCTCTTGATGAGAAAATGTAAGTGTAGTAATAAGTCTTCCCAAAATGGTTTCATGTCCTCAAATATCGAAAAATTTAAGCGATTATTAAAACCAAAACCCAATATTAAAGACCCAAATGCTTTTATTGTTCTCTGGAGACCATGTATACTTTGCTTCAAGCGGTCCTAAAAATGTTTCTACTGAATAACCTAAGGCATAACCACTGTAGTCAACCTTAGAAATCCACTCTCCGGATTCAAACAATCCATCTTCAATATTTGCATAGTTAGCAGCAGCTATTATATGGTGTTTTTTAAATAACTCATAGTCTAAGGTTATGGTTCCTTTTACAAAACTATTACCTGTTAAGGCAATGTTTTCATACCCATAGAATGAAATAAAATTATTGATAAAGTTATTACCATAACCACCGAGTGCAAAATCGAGTGTTTTGGTAGAGTCGTCACCAATTTTAAAGCCTCCTTGTGATAAAAGGTTTACCGCAAACTTATCAGAAAAACTAAACGCATATCCTATATCAGCTTTAGCTATTGAGAATTCAGAAAACTCCTTGTTAAAGTTTGAAGCGTGTAAATACAAATGAAAATCGCCATTAAAATAAAATCCTTTCTTTGGAAAATACTTATTACTATATGTGTCTAGCTTAAGTCCTCCAAACAAACTTAAATAATCGGTGTTTTCAAAAATGACCTCATCATCATCGCTTTGAAAATCGTCGATTATCGTTTCCGATTTAATTCTTAAACGCTTATGCTCTGCTCCAATACTAAATGCAAAGTCTTTTCTGAAAAGGGTTTGTAAATAAAATTGATTGGTTTGATCCTGTAATTCTACATCTAGTTTATTGATTCCTGTTAAGTCTTGCTCAGCATCATCTAGCAATAATTGTGCACTAATTCCCTTTTGAAATTGGTTAAATCTAGATCTTAAACCAATACTCCAGTAAAACCCTTTGTCAATAAAATATTCAAAATTATATCTAACATTATCTCCTAGAATAAAATCGAAAGAAGCTACATCGTTATCAAATAAAAATCGCTTTTTAGTAATGTTTACTAAAGCTGCACTTTTATAAAGATCGTCATAATGTAAACCCAGTTTTAAAAACGTAGTTGCTTTACTTTCCTTTAAGGTTGCATCTAAATCGTAACCATCAGAGTCTTTTGACTTTTTGAACTTGTATTGAAAGGCATCAAAATTATTGGTTGCAACCAAATTATTTACGCCACTATTAAAATCTTCATAGCTTACTTTAGAGTTTTGTTTTAATCTTAACTTTCCTAGCACATACGACCTCGTGTAGCGTTTATTACCATCAAAATTTACTGAATTAATAAGTATACTATCTGGTGATTTAACTACTTTGTGTTGTACTGATTTTTGATGTGTTTTTGCTAATGCCACAAGTTCATCAATCTTTTGACTTGCAGCATATTCTCCATTTTCCACAATTTGACTTCCTTCACTAAATGAAATTACAGTAAAGTCTTTAATGTCTGGTTTTATGTAAACATCTGTTTTCTTTACTTTAGACTTCATATCATTAATTGTTCGGTAATTATTGATTTGAAGTAATATATCAGGTGCTGAAGTCAACTCGTCCCTTGTAGCCAATCCATCTTGCACATCAACACCAATAATTATATCCATCCCTTTGGCTCTAAGCTCATCAATAGGATAATTGTTTACTACACCTCCATCAATAAGTAGTTGCCCATCAATCTCAACAGGCTGAAATAAAGACGGAAACGCTCCACTTGCTGTAATAGCTTTAGCTAAATTTCCTTTATCTAGAATTACCTCCTTACCAGTTTCTACATCAGTAGCAATACAAAAAAACGGAATAGGTAATTTTTGAAAATCATCAACCTCACTCACATGTAGCGTTAAATAGGTCAATAAATTATATACATTTTGCCCTCTTGAAATTGCTGAAGGCAACTTAAGTTTAAATTTATCAAACGGTAAGCTCACTGCATATTTTTCGGCATTATCGCGCTCGTAAAATGTTTTTGCTTCTCGCGGAAGATTATCGCTAATAACATCATCAAAATTTAGAGTTCTAAAAATTGAATCTAATTGTTTTCCTGTATAACCAGACGCATACAATGATCCAATAATTGCTCCCATACTGGTTCCCGCAACATGGTCTACTTTAATACCTAAGCTATCAATAACTTTTAAAACACCTATGTGTGCAAACCCTTTTGCTCCACCACCACTTAGCACTAAACCTATTTTAGGCTTGGTTTCTTCTACGTTTTCTTGAGCATAAAGTGATATATTAAAAAATATCAGTGCTATTAAGATTATATGCTTCATTAATTATGATAGTAATTATAAATTTTATCTGCTTTTGATTTACCTACTACATCTTCTAATTCATCTAGCTTTGCATTAGATACTCGACGAGCCGATTTAAATGTTTTTAAAAGCTCAACAACTGTTTTTTCTCCAATTCCTGGAATGGTTTCCAACTCAGTATTTAAAGCACTTTTGCTACGTTTGTTTCTGTGGTGTTCTATTCCAAAACGATGTGCTTCGTTACGTAATTGTTGAATGATTTTTAGGGTTTCACTTTTTTTATCTAAATATAAGGGAATTGGATCATCTGGATAAAATAATTCTTCTAAACGTTTTGCAATTCCGATGATTGCTATTTTTCCTCTCAACCCTAAAACATCCAAACTCTTTAAGGCAGAAGAGAGTTGTCCTTTTCCTCCATCAATAACAATTAATTGAGGTAAAGGTTGATCTTCGTCAAGCAAACGCTTGTATCGTCTAAACACTACTTCTTCCATAGACGCAAAATCGTCTGGTCCTTCAACTGTTTTTATATTAAAATGTCTGTAATCTTTTTTACTTGGTTTACCATCTTTAAACACAACACAAGCTGCAACAGGATTGGTTCCTTGTATGTTTGAGTTATCAAAACACTCAATATGTCTAGGTTCTTCACTTAAACGCAAATCGGCTTTCATTTGTGCCATAATCCTATTGACATGTCTATCAGGATCGGTAATTTTTACCTGCTTAAAGCGTTCCATTCGGTAATATTTGGCATTTCGAAGAGACAGGTCTAAAATGTGTTTTTTATCTCCTAGCTTAGGAATTGTTGTTTTTATATGTTCTCCAATATTCACCTTAAATGGCACATAAATTTCTTTTGACTTTGAATTAAAACGTTGTCTTAACTCGGTAATTGCCAATTCTAAAAGCTCAACATCAGTTTCTTGAAGTTTCTTTTTAATTTCTAATGTATGCGAACGAATAATTGACCCATAAGATAATTGTAAAAAATTGACATAGCCATAAGATTCATCACTTACAATGCTAAACACATCAACGTTGCTAATTTTTGGATTGACAATGGTAGATTTTGACTGGTAGTTTTCTAAAACTTCAATCTTTTCTTTTATTTTCTGTGCTTCTTCAAACTGCATGTCTTCAGCATAGTCTTTCATTTGCTGTTTAAACTGCGAAAGCGAATCTTTAAAATTTCCTTTAAGAATTTCTTTTATAGCATCAATGTTTGCGTGATACTCTGTTTCAGTTTCATAACCTTCACATGCACCTTTGCAATTTCCTAAATGGTATTCTAAACATACTTTATATTTATCGGCATCAATTTTTTCCTGTGACAAATCATAATTACAAGTTCTTAATTGAAAAAGCCCTTTTATAAGGTTAAGCAATGTAGAAACTGTCTTCATACTTGTATAAGGACCAAAGTACTCACTACCATCTTTTATGACTCTTCTGGTAGAAAACACTCTTGGAAAACGCTCATTCTTAATACAAATCCATGGGTAAGATTTGTCGTCTTTGAGCATAACATTGTAACGAGGTTGGTATTTTTTAATAAGATTATTCTCCAGCAACAACGCATCGGTTTCGGTATCAACAACAATATGCTTTATAGTTGCAATTTTTTTTACCAACACTCTGGTTTTACCATAATCGTGCTGTTTATTGAAGTAAGAGCTTACACGTTTCTTTAAGTTTTTGGCTTTACCTATGTACAAAATCTTGCCATCACTATCAAAATACTGATATACACCAGGTTGATTTGGTAGGGTTTTTAGCTGAATTTCTAGTGATGTATTGCTCATTACTTCAAAGGTAAATATTTTAATTTTTTAGCGTGAAAAATTTATGATTTTTAAAATTTTTTGAATTAACTTATTTACTACATTGCGCCACTTTTTTAAAACGTAAAAAAACACATGACAAAACAAATTATTGGCAGAATTGACAGAGTAGATTTTCCTACGCTAGGTCTTTTTAGCATTGATGTTAAGATAGATACAGGTGCTTACACCTCTGCCATACATTGTTCAAAAATTATTGAAAAAGACAACAAACTTTTTTGCACATTTTACAGTGCTGGTCATCCTAATTTTAGCGGAAAAGAAGTTGTGTTTGACAGCTATACTCGTACTGACGTAAAAAGTAGCAATGGTTTTAAGGAAAATAGATTTAAAATAAAATCAACCATTATATTTTTTGGTAAAACGTATAAGATTAACTTAACTTTAAGCACTAGAGATGATATGAAATTTCCTGTACTCATTGGCAGACAGTTTTTGAGCAAGAAATTTCTTGTTGACGTTAATCAACAAAATGTATCATACAATACCAGCATCCATGAACATTGTCATTCTATCTAGAAATTCGCATTTGTATTCAACACGTCGATTAATCGATGAAGGAGAAAAAAGAGGTCATATCGTTGAAGTTATTGACCCTTTAAAATGTGATATTATTATTGAAAAAGAAAAACCAACCATCTATTATAAAGATAGATATTTGGATTATGTAGATGCTATCATTCCTCGAATTGGAACTTCGGTAACCTTTTACGGTTGCGCTGTAGTAAGACAGTTTGAAATGATGAATGTATTTACAACTGTAACCTCTGATGCCATTGTACGTTCAAGAGATAAGTTGCGCAGTTTACAACGCCTAAGTAAAGCTGGTGTTGGTATGCCAAAAACGGTTTTCACTAACTACTCTAGAGACGTTGAAGAAGTTATTGAACATGTTGGCGGAACACCTGTAATTATTAAACTTTTAGAAGGCACACAAGGTTTAGGAGTTGTTTTAGCTGAAACGAAAAACGCTGCCGAATCAGTGTTGGAGGCCTTTAATGGTTTACAAGCAAGAGTTATTGTTCAAGAGTTTATTAAAGAAGCAAAAGGAGCCGATTTAAGAGCTTTAGTTGTTGATGGACATGTGGTTGGTGCCATGAAACGCCAAGGTAAAGAAGGCGAATTTAGGTCTAACTTACATAGAGGCGGAACTGCTGAAGTAGTAAAACTAGACGATGCTGAACTACGATTAGCAATGCAAGCATCTCGCGCTTTAAAATTACCTGTTTGCGGTGTTGATATGCTGCAATCGGCAAGAGGACCTTTGTTATTGGAAGTCAACTCTACTCCAGGACTTGAAGGCATTGAAGGTGCAACAGGGAAAAATATAGCAAAAGCTATTATCACTTATATAGAAAGAAACAGAACATGACCTACAAACAGAGGAAAGTAATAACAATTTTAGGACGCGATATTAAAGTTGGCGAAAGCTGTGAACTTAGTTTTGGTGTTGCTAATTTGCATACTTCCTCTAGTGTTGATGTTCCTGTAATTATTGAACGTTCTAAAAAACCTGGACCTGTAGTTTTATTTACCGCAGGTATTCATGGTGATGAAGTTAATGGTGTTGAAATTGTACGTCAAATTATAGCAAAAGGCATCAATAAACCTAAGTGCGGAACTATTGTATGCCTACCTGTAATTAATGTGTTTGGGTTTATTAATCTCAACAGAGAGTTCCCAGACGGAAGAGATTTAAACCGTGTATTTCCAGGCACAAAAAAAGGCTCTTTGGCTAGTAGAGTTGCCAATAAATTAGTTACCGAAGTTATTCCTGATGTAGATGTTGTAGTCGACTTTCATACTGGAGGAGCAGGTCGTTTTAATGCACCTCAAATGCGTATTGTAAAAAACAATCCTGAGCTTGATTTACTAGCAAACATTTTTAATGCACCTTTTGTACTGTACTCAAAAAACATTAAAAAATCGTTTAGAAGCGTGTTAAGCAAACATGGTAAACCTGTACTATTGTTTGAAGGCGGAAAATCTAATCATATTGATAACAACATTACCAATACTGGTGTAAATGGAGCTAAACGCGTCTTAAATCATTTAGGTATGTTATCTACAAAGTTTAAGGTGTCTAAACCTAAAAACAATCCTGTTTATATTTTAGACAGTCGTTGGCAACGTGCAAATATTTCAGGTATGTTTAGAGCTTCAGTTCAAATAAGTTCTGAAGTGACTAAAGGAGATATTATTGGTAATATTACTGACCCTTACGGAAAATTCAACCATTTTGTGAGAGCTTCTTTTTCGGGTTATATTATTAATGTTAATGAATCTCCTATTGTATATCAAGGTGATGCCCTTTTTCATATTACCACTAAATTAAAACCCTCTTCAAGTGAAAAAAGCCACCTTAAGAGCAACTTATAAACAAAAACGCAACGCTTTAACACTAGATGATGTTGATGATTTGAGTCTTCAAATTGCAAATGCGTTACTCCAATTAGATATTTGGGACAAATCGTTTTATCATATTTTTTTATCTATTGAAGAACAAAAGGAAATCAATACCGATTTTATTTTAAATATACTCTCTGGAAAAGATAAAAACATAGTGATTTCAAAAAGTGATTTCAACACGTATGAAATGACTCATTTTCTATTAACTGATGCAACGATTATTAAGAAAAACCATTATAATATCCCAGAACCAGTTGATGGTATTGCAATTCCTTCGGAAAAAATAGATGTTGTTTTTGTTCCGCTTTTAGCTTTTGATAAACAAGGTCATCGTGTAGGTTATGGCAAAGGATTTTATGATAAATTCTTGTCGCAATGCAACCCTGAAACACTAAAAATTGGACTGTCTTTTTTTGAAGCAGAAACCCAAATTGAAGACACTTTTGAAAGTGACGTAACTTTAGATTATTGCGTGACGCCTAAAACCATATATAGGTTTAATTGCTCTCTTTAATTTTTCGGATTAACTCATCATCAATTACATTAGTGTTTAATCTTATATATTTAAATGAACTAACTATAGAATCGTTAAACTCAATTATTAACACTTTGTCTTTGTGAGAATAAACTATTCCTTTTTCAAAGACTAAATAATCTTTTCCAAATTTAGATTCTATATCTTTTTTTGTGGTTCCAACAAGGTTTGCTTTCTTTAAACTTACATCTTTATTAGAAATCTTTAGCTCTATCAATATTTCTGTTGAATCGTCATACTTGTGTTTGCTTTCTCCATATTTAAAGACAACTAGTTTATTAATTCCAAGCTTACCTCCTTCTTTTTCTGTTATAAAATTGTATTTATAAAAAATTGAATCTTTAAATTTTGGGGAGAAGTAGTAATTCATTCCATTAGTAACTGTTGTAGTGACATTTCTCTTTTTGTCGCTTTTAAATTTCTGTAAATCTATTGGATTTTTTAAAAATTCAACTAAACTAGAGTTAACATCTAATTTTGGCGTTTTAACAACTTCATTTTTTTCAATTGGAATTTCGCGATATTTCTTTTGAACATGAAAAAACATGCTAACCAAATAAATCAAAACTGAAATTACAAGAACCAAAAAAATAATTATCAATATGTCTTTAGACTTTTTCAAACCATTAATGACACTTAATTTTCACAACTCTCACAATAGGTTGTTCTTAAATAACTATCTTCCAACAACTGAAATGTAACTCCACCTTCACCATAAGGATTAAACAATTTACAATAGCGTGTTTTGTTCATGTTTAATGCATTTAGCATAATAGTTCTATAATCTGATGTTTGTGTAAGTTCAGGATTTATGATGGTTAAATTCAAATAGTAAAACAGCAAGTTTTCGTCAATATCAATGCTTTTTGCTTTTGGGCTTAATAGTTCCACAGCCATATCAGTATTAGCGTAATAGCTAAAAAACTGCGCTAAACTTAGATAATCATAGTCTGATAAATAAAAATTTTTATAACTGTTTTTAATATACGAAACAGCTTTGTCCTTGTTGGCATAATCGCGTTTTCGCATTAAATTTTCAGCTTCAATAATATGATAATTCACCAGCATTCTAGAGATTAGTTCCTGATTAATACCATATGTTTTTAAAGCATTTATTTTGCTTTTAAGTTTGTTTTTATCAATATCCATTGCTTTGTATCGCCACAACTTAAGCTCAATAGCTGCAATGTTGTACTTTACACGTTTGTCTTTTGGTGACAGTTTTTCTAGCTGTTGCAATTCGTTATAAACAATTACTATTTGAGGCTCTTCCAACATATATTTCATTGCTGAATTTTTATTCAAAAACGTAAGGTATTTTAATTGATTTGGTACTTGAAGTTTACCTATATGATCTGGTGAAACTTCTTTGCTCTTTAATTTTTCGAAAAGCGAATTTTGAATTTGCAATGCCTCATCAAGTTGGTCTTGGGTTAGTGCTGTATTAAACTTGTTTACCAGTTCTGTTCCACTCAAATCCTTGTACTTGTCCTTTTTTTCAAGTTCCAACTCCACTAAAGCTTTTCGATGGTTTTTTAAAATTGGTTCCATTTCAGTAGACAAACTACCAACGAGTTTTGCTTTAATTTCTGATTTACTTAACTCTTTTAAATCACTGTATTTGGTATTTTCAATAGCATTTAGAAATTCCACCCAATTCTCAGAAGACGAAATGTCATTTTTTATAGATGGTTTTTGAAACGATTGTAGTGCATTCGCAATACTTGCTGCACGCTGTTGCTGTAGTTCTATATTACGTTCCAAGCTACCTTCAACCGATGCATAAGCTTTTATTTTTATTGCTTTTATGTAATAATCGGTTAAGCGAAGTGAATCATAAATAGGTTTAATATCTTCAGGAGAGTATTCTGATTTATTCTTTTCAAAAGGAATTTTAAACTTTAAGGTTTTATTCTTTATAATGTAAGCGTCCTTAGCGTTGGCTTTTATCTGTTTTGCATTATAGGTTACAGAATCTAGATACATTCCCATATCCAATAAATCCCAAGGGTAAGACTCTAGATCATAAATTACATAATATTGACACAGGTTTTTATCGCTTAAAAAGAGAATATTAAACTCTAGTTCTTTATTCATAAGGTTTGCAGGAATACGACCTACTAAAACCCTATATGATGTTTCACTGCTTTTTTTAAGACCTGCTTTTAGCTTTTTAGCATATACAGGTGGTAAAAGTGTTCCTTTAATTTGCACTTGTTCTATTGACGCTACACTACAAGCATAACGGTCTTTATCTACTATATCTATAGCAATTCCGTCGGTTATATTTGTAAAAAGAGCATTGAACCATTCTTTATCATTGGTTTCAAAAAACAGATTAGAGTTTTCACGTTTTATTGCAAACTTTGATTCTTTAGGTCTGTTTACAAAAGCCTGATTGAACTTTTGACAAACTTGTTGCTCGCCTTGATTAGGAAAATGTATTCCGAAATAATTTTGGGAATGTAAAGTATTAGCACAATAAACGAATACAAAAAGACTTAAAAAATGTTTTAGCTTCATAAAAGAATGATTTTTAAGAAACTAATATAAGCTTAATTGAACGCTTTTTTATTAAAGAAGATTAAAATTCCTATTCCAGTACTTATTGCCATATCAGCAATATTAAAAACAGGTTCAAAAAATGTAAAGTACTTTCCGCCATAAAACGGAATCCAATTAGGCAAAACACCTTTCCAAATAGGAAAATGAAGCATATCTACAACCTTACCATGAAATAACGAATCGTAACCACCATCTTGCGGTAAAAATGAGGCAACCTGGTTAGAGCTAGAATCGAATAAAACACCATAAAATACTGAATCTATAATGTTACCTAAAGCACCAGCAAATATTAAAGAAACTGCAATGGTTAGTGTTTTGGATGCATTTTTTTTAACCGAAGTTACTAGCCAATATCCAATACCAACAACAGCTACTATTCTAAAAAGTGTTAGGCAAAGTTTAGCTGTTCTATCAGAAATAAAAGTAACAAAATCGCTGAGTTTAGTTCCCCAAGCCATTCCATCGTTTTCAACAAATACTATTTGAAACCAATCAAAAACTATTGCTCTTTCGGTTAGTGAAAAATTCGTTTTAATGTATACTTTACTTATTTGGTCAATAAGTAGTATTACAATTATTAAGAGTGTTGCTTTTTTTAATGACATATTTGGGTGCAAAAATAAACTATTATTTTATTAAAAATAAAAACGTCTTGCCATGAGCAAGACGCTAATTATAGTTACTTAAACTCGTTACAATATCACGAGGTTCTCACTTTTATGAGAATGTTATTGTTGCATATTTTTAGCTTCAATACTAAGTGTAGCATGTGGCACAAGCTTTAAACGTTCTTTATTGATAAGCTTTCCTGTAACACGACAAATGCCATAAGTTTTATTTTCTATTCTAATAATAGCATTTTTTAAATCGCGAATGAATTTTTCCTGACGAATAGCCAACTGTGAGTTTGCTTCTTTACTCATTGTTTCACTACCTTCTTCAAAGGCTTTAAACGTTGGAGAGGTATCATCAGTACCATTATTGAGGTCATTCATATAAGCACTTTTAATTAATTCTAAATCGTGCTCTGCTTTATCTATTTTCTCTTGTATTAAAGCTTTAAATTCTGCTAAATCTTTATCAGAGTATCTTACGTTTGTTTCTGCTGCCATATTCTCTAATGTTTTTGAATAAACAATTTGGTATTTACATCATCAAAAGCAATTTCTATACCATTGTTTACAGTGTCCATAATTTCAAGTTCTTCGGTTAAAGTTTCTGTTTTGATATACTCAAGATTTGTATCTATGGCTTTAACAATATTATCATCTTTTTGAAGTACAACATTAATTCTGTCTGTAACTTCAAAGCCTGAATCTTTACGTAAATTTTGAATACGGTTTACGAGCTCACGAGCAATCCCTTCTCTTCGTAAATTATCAGTAAGTGTAACATCGAGTGCTACTGTTAAAGCACCTTCGTTAGCAACAAGCCAACCTTCGATATCTTGAGATGTTATCTCAACATCAGCGAGTTCTAAAGTAATGTTTTTTCCGTTAACTTCAACATCTAAAACACCATTTTGCTCGATTTTTTTAATATCTTCTGAAGTAAACTTAGAAATTGCTCCAGCAATAAGCTTCATATCTTTACCAAAACGTGGTCCTAACGCTTTAAAATTAGGCTTTATTTGTTTTACTAAAATGTCTGAAGCGTCGCTTAACAATTCAATTTCTTTAATGTTAACTTCATGTTTTATTAAATCGGCAACTGCAAGAATTTCTTCCTTTTGTTGTTCACTATCAACAGGAATCATAATTTTTTGCAATGGTTGACGCACTTTAATCTTCTCCTTTGCTCTTAACGACAATACCAACGACGATATTGTTTGCGCATTCTCCATTTTACGTTCTAAACTTTTATCTACAAAGCTTTCATCGTATTTTGGAAACTCTGCCAAATGTACACTCTCAAAGTTTTCTTTTTGTGTTACTTGTGTTAAGTCTTGGTAAAGTTTATCCATATAAAATGGTGCAATTGGCGCGCCTAATTTAGCAAGCGTTACCATACAGGTATAAAGCGTTTGATAAGCCGAAATTTTATCGGTTTGGTAATCGCCTTTCCAAAAACGTCTTCTACTTAAACGCACATACCAGTTACTTAAATATTCTTGTGTAAAGTCTGATATAGCTCTTGCTGCTCTTGTAGGTTCGTATTCTGCATAAAACTCATCTACCTTCTTGATAAGCGTATGTAGTTCAGATAAAATCCAACGGTCTAACTCTGGACGTTCTTCTAAAGGAATATCAGCTTCGCTATAATTGAATTTATCTAAATTGGTATATAAACTAAAGAATGAGTAGGTATTGTAAAGTGTTCCGAAGAATTTACGTTTTACTTCCTCAATGCCATCTACATCAAATTTTAGGTTATCCCAAGGGTTTGCGTTTGAAATCATGTACCAACGTGTGGCATCAGCACCATAAGTTGATAAGGTTTCAAAAGGATCTGTAGCATTACCTAAACGTTTAGACATTTTTTGTCCGTTTTTGTCTAATACCAATCCGTTAGACACTACGTTTTTATAAGCTACCGAATCAAACACCATCGTTCCAATAGCATGTAGCGTATAGAACCAACCACGTGTTTGGTCAACACCTTCTGCGATAAAATCGGCAGGGAATGAAGTGTTGTTGTCTATTTTTTCTTTGTTTTCAAACGGATAATGCCATTGTGCATAAGGCATAGAACCTGAATCAAACCAAACATCAATTAAGTCGCTTTCGCGCTTCATTGGTTGTCCTGATGGTGACACAAGCACAATTTCATCTACAATGTTTTTATGTAAATCTAACTTTGCATAGTTTTCTTCGGAATTGTTTCCTACTTCAAAATCAGCAAAAATATCAGCTTTCATTACGCCAGCCTCAACAGCTTTAGCCATTTCAGCTTTTAGTTCTTCAACCGAACCAATACAGATTTCTTCTTTACCATCTTCGGTTCTCCAAATTGGCAACGGAATTCCCCAATAACGCGAACGCGATAAGTTCCAATCGTTGGCATTAGCAAGCCAATTTCCAAAACGACCAGTTCCTGTTGCTTTTGGTTTCCAGTTAATGGTTTCATTCAATTCAAACATTCTGTCCTTAACATCGGTTACTTTAATAAACCAAGAATCTAACGGATAGTATAGAATTGGCTTATCAGTTCTCCAACAGTTAGGATAGCTGTGTTTGTATTTTTCAACCTTAAAGGCTTTATTTTCGGTTTTTAATTTGATAGCTAACTCTACATCAACTGATTTTTCAGGAGCTTCGCCATCATTATAATATTCGTTTTTTACATATTTACCTGCAAATTCACCCATTTCTGGACGGAATTTACCTTGTAAATCTACTAAAGGCACCAAGTTTCCATTGGCATCTTTTACTAACATTGGTGGCACTTCTGGTGTTGCTTGTTTAGCAACCAAAGCATCATCTGCACCAAAAGTTGGCGCTGTATGAACAATACCAGTACCATCTTCAGTCGTTACGAAATCTCCAGCAATAACTCTAAAGGCATTTTCAGGATTGTCGTTTGGTAACGCATAAGGCAATAATTGCTCATACGTAATACCTACTAAATCGGCTCCTTTAAATTCTTTTACAACGTAGTATGGTATTTTCTTGTCTCCAGATGAATATTCTAATAATTCTGGTTTTGTTTCAACACGCTTAAACTTTCCGTCAAATTGCTTGTTAACTAACGGTTTTGCTAGCACAACGTTAATTGGTTCAAACGTATATTGGTTATAGGTTTCAACTAAAACATAATTTATTTTAGGGCCAACCGTTAAAGCTGTATTACTTGGAAGCGTCCAAGGTGTGGTAGTCCAAGCCAAGAAATGAATAGTTCCTTCGTTTTGTAAAAAGTCAGGAAGCGATGCTTCATTAGCTTTAAACTGCGCAACAACCGTTGTATCTGTTACATCTTGATAGGTTCCTGGTTGGTTCAACTCATGCGAACTTAATCCTGTACCAGCTTTTGGCGAATATGGTTGAATGGTATAACCTTTATACAACAAACTTTTGTTGTATATCTGCTTTAGTAACCACCAAACCGATTCCATGTATTTAGGTTCGTAGGTGATGTATGGATCGTCCATATCAACCCAGTAACCCATTTTTTGAGTCAGGTCATTCCAAACATCGGTATAACGCATAACCGCTTTACGGCAGGCAGCGTTGTAATCTTCAACCGAAATGGTTTTACCAATATCTTCTTTTGTAATTCCCAATTCTTTTTCCACACCTAACTCAATAGGTAATCCGTGGGTATCCCAACCAGCTTTACGTTTTACTTGGAAACCTTTCATGGTTTTGTAGCGCGGAAAAATATCTTTGATAGCACGTGCTAAAACGTGGTGTACACCAGGTAAACCGTTTGCAGAAGGAGGCCCTTCAAAAAACACAAATGGTTTAGCGTTTTCACGTGTGGTTACACTTTTTTCAAATACGTTATTTTCTTGCCAATAATTACCAATTTCTTCAGCAACTTTTGGTAAGTCAAGACCTTTATATTCAGGGAATTTCTTACTCATTATATCATTAATTCGTTTCGACGTGCGAAATTAATGATTTTTAGTAAAATAGTCATTGAAATGGTCTAAAACTATTTTGTATACAATCTAAAGGAATCAATGTGTTTTCTCAAAGTCTCTTTTAAATATTTCAGCCTTTTTAGAAAGTCTAGCAAATTCCCTTGCATGCTCTACTGTAGATCCTTTTGTTGTAAAGTATAGATATTGAGGATAAGAAGCTTCCGTTTCACCAACTAAAACGAAATAAAATTCACCATTTTTAAAGTAATAATTTTCAACTAGTGTCTTATCAGTTATTTCTATATTCTTTATCCTAAAGAGTTCATTTGTTTTCTCATTATAGAATACAGAATGTTTAAATCTTCCAACATCTTTAAATCCTAATGTATCTGTCAACGCTCCTTCTGTAATCTCTTGCTTTAAATTTTTATTGTTTTTAACCTCTTTTTCGTAATTTTTAAATGCTATTATTTCTTCTTTTAAATCTTCAAAAGACTTAACACTGTTAGCTTCTCGGGTAATTTTTGGACTACATGAAGCAAAAATTAAAAAAACAATTACTATTCTTATTTTCATTTGATTTTTTTTTAAACAATAAAATCTACCAAATCCTCAATTTTCGAAATCAATTGAATCTTGATAACTGTATTCTTGAGTGAGATTTTATTGTATTTAGATACGAAAATAGTTGAAAACCCTAATTTTTCAGCCTCTAAAATACGTTGCTCAACACGTTGAACAGGTCTAATTTCACCAGACAAACCAACCTCAGCAGCAAAACAAAAATCGCTTTGCAAAGCCTCGTCTTCATTAGATGATAAAATGGCAGCTACAACCGCTAAATCTATTGCAGGATCATCAACAGTAATACCACCTGTGATGTTTAGAAAGACATCTTTTGCACCTAAGCGAAAACCAGCTCGTTTTTCTAAAACCGCTAAAAGCATGTTTAAGCGTTTTGCATTAAAACCTGTGGCGCTACGCTGTGGCGTACCATAAACCGCTGTACTTACCAAAGCTTGCACTTCTATCATTAAAGGTCGCATACCTTCTAGAGTTGCTGCAATAGCGTTACCACTTAAGGCTTCATCTTTTTCTGAAATTAATATCTCGCTTGGGTTGGTAACTTCTCGTAAACCAGAACCTTGCATTTCGTAAATTCCGAGTTCGTTAGTAGACCCAAATCGGTTTTTATTGGCTCTAAGGATTCTAAACACATGATTTCGGTCACCTTCAAATTGTAAAACCGTATCCACCATGTGCTCCAATATTTTTGGACCAGCTATATTACCATCTTTGGTGATATGACCAATCAAAATTACAGGTGTTGCAGTTTCCTTGGCAAATTTGATAAGCTCTGTAGTACACTCCTTAATTTGCGAAATACTACCTGAAGACGACTCGATATAATCGCTATGCAATGTTTGAATAGAATCTACAACAACAATATCTGGTTCTAACTCTTCAATTTGCCTAAAAATGTTTTGTGTTTTGGTTTCGGTTAAAATATAACAATTGCTACTGTTTGGGTTAATACGTTCGGCACGCATTTTTATTTGCTTTTGGCTTTCTTCACCTGAAACATAAAGTGTTTTGTATGGTAATTTTAAAGCTATTTGAAGTAGTAACGTGCTTTTTCCAATTCCAGGTTCGCCTCCTAAAAGCGTTAACGATCCAGGAACCAATCCACCACCTAAAACACGATTAAACTCATGGTCTTGGGTGTTTAAACGTGCTTCTTGGGCTGTGTCAATTTCATTGATCAATAACGGTTTTGAAACGCGTTTTGTTGAAGCCTTTTCGGGAGTTTTCCAGTCGCTTTTTTCTGGTTTTTGAATGAGTTCTTCAGCAATGGTATTCCACTCTTTACAGGCTGTACATTGTCCTTGCCATTTAGAGTATTGTGCGCCACAATTTTGACAGAAAAATGTTGTTTTTACTTTAGCCATTAACCTTTCCTAACAACCTCTCCAAAGGAGAAGGAATTTATATTTTTATTATAATTTAGTACCCAAAATCTGCTTTAATCTCATCTGCCTTTTCTAGCATTAAGTCTTTTGTGATGCCTCCTATTTCTTCTAAAATATAAGCAGACCTATAAGTTTTCATTGCTTTTTTAGGCTCTCCTGTTTGCTCATAAAACTGAGCTAAATAATAATGTCCTAAAAGTGTATCAGGATATTCTTTTCTGGCAATTTTGCCTAAATCTTCAAAATAGTCCCACTGCTCTTTCTTTTTAATAGCAGCTTCAATGGCTCTAAAATCGTTTACAAGAATTTTCTTATCAATTCCAAAAAGGTCTTTTATTGTGGTGTATTTTTCCTGAAGGTATTCTACTGGAGAAGAGTCTAGTTTTAAGATACTTTCGGTATATTCTTTTTTACTAATAGGTTGAAACACAAAAAAGATACTTTCTAAAGCTTTAGGAATTGCATGAGCTGGTAAAGCATAATGAGAAGGCCCTTCAAAAGTATCAAAATTATATAATAGGTTTTTATTGTCTAAACCTGTTAAACTTTTATTTAAAGCTTCGGTTCCCTCTTTTATTGAACCAACGTCGTTGGTTGATGTTGCTAAATAATAAAAAATCTTGTTCTCTAATTTTCCAAATCTTTCAGCTAAATACTCATTCATATTTGGTGCTAAATCTGGACTAATAGTAATGTAAGCTTGAAATAGCGGAACGTCTTTCAGTAAATAATAATTAATGAAATTAGCGGTTTCTCCATGACCTACTGCTACTCTAAAGTTTTCAGTTTTGTACGATTTGTTCAAATACGGAATAAGTTCCATACCTACAAATTCAAAGAACGCTGCACCTGTTTCAATTGGAAGCGAATTTTGTTCAGAATACATACAATCGTCAAACCTTTTATCGGCTTGCTTGATACCTACAACAATAGCTTCAGGAATATCTTCCCAATAGGAATAATAATCTACATTTCCAGCTACTGCCTCAAACAAATAATCCCCATCCATAACAATGATTAACGGATATTTTTTATTGTCATCATCACTATAACCTCTTGGTAATAGTATTTTTAACTGTCTATCTTCTCCTAGTTTTTCAGAAAAAATAGATTCGTAATTAGCTTGTGAATAAATTGTGTTTGCTGAAAAACACAACAGCATTAGCAGGATAAGTTTTTTCATGGTTAGCCTATTAAAAATTGTTACTGCAAGGTAAACAATTATTTTATTCTATTGTAGATTGGTAAGTACAGAAACGATATACTTCCTAAAACAATAACCATTATGGTTTGCGAAGCCCACATAATCCACCCAAATGCATAGCTTGGGTCTTTTTCAATTCCAAAAAGTGTAAATGCAGCCATAACAGCAGCAGGATAGACAAAAATCCCTCCATTAGTTGCTGCAATGGTAAAACTTGCTGAAATAAAACCAACCAACACTACTCCAATTGTAACTTTATCTAAATCTGGTAAAGCAAAAGTAGTAACGTAAAACATTAAAACATACATTCCCCAAATGAACAATGTATGAGCAATAAATGCCCATTTATGTTTCATTTTAAAAATACTTAACACACCTTCCATTAATCCTTTGAAGAAGGTCTTCACTTTTACAGCAAATTTAGAACTGCTTTTTTTGATATAAATGAATACTAAAAATAGAGCTAAAATTCCTGTAAGACCTAATAGTATTAGTTTTTTAGGCTGAAATGATTGCTCAAGAAGATTGAAAATAAAATCGTATTCTATAATTAAAGTCACTAAGATAATACCAAGCATAACTACCAAATCTGCCATACGCTCAGCTACAATAGTTCCAAAGCTTTTTTCAAATGGTACTTTTTCATAATTAGTAAGTACTGCTGCTCGTAATACTTCTCCAGATCTTGGAATGCCATAATTAGCTAAATATGCGATAAATACAGCCATAATTCCATTAGGTAATTTGGTAGTATATCCTAAAGGCTCTAGCAAATACTTCCACCTATAAGCCCTTGATAAATGACTCAAGACACCTAAAAACACACCAAAAGCAATCCACCAATAATTAGCAGATTTTACAAAAGGAATGATTGTATCTACAGGTAGTTTAGAAAAGGTGTACCAACCAAAAAATACAGCAAGAGCAATTGGAATTGCTATGCGAAGTAATTTTTTAGTTTTTGCTGTCAATGTTTACTTTAATAGATTAGTTGCTTCGTCTGGAAACACTAGTGAAGGTTTAAAGCTTTTTGCTGTTTCAATATCCATGAATGCATAGGTAATTAAAATAAGCGTGTCTCCTACTGATACTTTTCTTGCTGCAGCACCATTAAGAGTAATTTCGCCACTTTTTCGAGGTCCAGGAATACAATAGGTTTCTAAGCGTTCGCCATTGTTATTATTTACAATTTGAACTTTTTCACCTTGAATTATGTTTGCTGCATCCATTAAGTCTTCATCAATAGTTATACTACCAATGTAGTTAAGTTCAGCACCTGTACATTTTACTCTGTGAATTTTAGATTTTACGACTTGAATTTGCATGAGGCAAAGGTAATTAATTTAATGCGATATTATCTATTAGTCTTATATCATCTGCATATACAGCTATAAATGCTCTATATGTTTTGTCTTTTGACTTTCGTTTTACTGTTTTTAGTGTTTGGGTATCAGCAATTGTGAAATATTCTAGTTTTAATAACCCATGATTTTCAAACTGTTTTTCAACCCATTCCGTCACTGTATTAGCACTTTTTGTGCCAAACTTTTCTTTGGCTGCTAATAACGTTTTATAGATAAAAGGAGAAGCGTTTCTGTATTCTGGTTTTAAACGTGTATTTCTAGAACTCATTGCCAACCCATCCTTTTCTCTATGTATAGGACAGCCAACAACATTTACTGGAATATTGTGTTTTTCAACAAGCTTTTTGATAATCATTAATTGCTGAAAATCTTTTTCTCCAAAATAAGCATTGTCTGGTTGTACAATTTCAAAAAGACGTTTTACAATAGTACCAACTCCGTCAAAATGACCATGTCTAAATTTGCCTTCCATAGCATGCTCTAGACCATCAAAAGTATAGTTAACTGACGCTACATTATCACCATAAACATCTTCAACCGTTGGTGCATACACAATAATATCGTTAGATACTGTTTTAAGCAGCTCTACATCAGACTCTAAAGTTCTTGGGTATTTTTTTAAATCGTCCTTGTTATCAAACTGAGTTGGATTTACAAAAATAGAAATAGCAACCCTGTCATTATTTTCAAGCGCTTTTTTGATTAAAGACAAATGACCATCGTGTAAAGCTCCCATTGTAGGCACTAACCCTAAGGACAGTTTTTGAGCTTTCAATTCTTTAATGAATTGATTTAAATTTTGCTTTTTATGATAAATTTCCACGTGTTTACTAAAAAATAACAGCTTGCAAACTTAATATTTTACTAGCAATCTGCATAAATTTTTGTAATTTTGCATGTTTTTTATTTTTAATTTCCAAAACGAACTGATTTATGAAAGATAAGCGAATATTGTATGTGTCTTCTGAAGTTGTACCATATTTACCAGAAACTGAAATTTCCTCAATGTCTTTTGAGGCTCCAAAAATGGTAAACAAACAAGGAGGTCAAATACGAATATTTATGCCTAGGTATGGAAATATAAACGAAAGAAGACATCAACTACACGAAGTAATAAGACTTTCGGGAATAAACCTAGTTATCAACGACTTAGATATGCCTTTGATAATTAAAGTTGCTTCGATTCCTAAAGAACGTATTCAAGTTTATTTTATTGATAATGAAGAGTATTTTAAAAGAAAAGCAACCTTAACAGATGAAGATGGTAATCTTTTCCCTGATAATGACGAACGCGCTATTTTCTTTGCTAAAGGTGTTATCGAAACAGTTAAAAAATTAAATTGGTCACCAGATATTATTCATGTAAATGGATGGATGGCATCATTACTTCCTTTGTATCTTAAGGAGTTTTATAAAAATGAACCATTATTTAATGAAAGTAAAATAATAACTTCGATATACAATCAAAGCTTTGATGGTACGTTAGATAAAAACATGATTGGAAAAGTTAAGTTCGACAATATTGACGAAGAGATTGTAAAAGTACTTGACACACCTAATTATAACAACTTGATGAAAATTGCTATTGATCATTCAGATGCTTTGATTAAAGGGTCTCAAGAAATTCCTAATGAGCTTGAAGATTACTTAAAAGCATCTAAAAAACCTGTGTTAGATTATTTTTCACCAGAGGAGTTTGCTGAACCATATACTGAGTTTTATAATTCTCAGTTTTAGACTAATACAAATTCACTGAGCACTTTCTAAAGTTTTGTTAAACCAAAGGCATCAAAAAAGATAAGATGTTACATTTGACAATCAAAAAACAAAAATTTTAAATGAAAAAGATAAAGTTTGCCCTGAAATACATTGCTATTTTAACAGTGTTAATAAGCTCATTTATTGCATGTGATAAAGATTTTGCAAGTATTGATTCAGATATCATAAATGGAGATAATGCTACACATTTCAATTCAAGCCAAATCCAGTATGATGTTATAGCTTACAACAAAAAGCTGCCTCCTGTACAAACAAACAATCTTCCAGTAAACCCTTTTGGTGTATACAACGACCCTGTTTATGGTAGAACTACAGCTAGCTTTGTAACTCAACTTAACATTTCAACTTTAGATCCAGATTTTGGAGAAAATATAGAACTTGACTCGGTAGTACTTACAATTCCTTATTTTAGTACTGCTACAGAAGTAAATAGCGATGGTTCTACATCATACAAGTTAGACTCATTATATAGCAACAATTATATTGATTTATCAATTTATGAAAGCAATTATTTTTTAAGAGACTTTGATCCAACTTCTGAATTTGATATAACCCAACGTTACTATTCTAATGCTTCTACTTCTAGTTCTGACCTAATCAATCCAGTTGAATTTGAAGGACAATTATTATATTTTGAAGAAAACTTCCAACCTAGTCCAGATCAAATCGTATTGAAAGAAGAAAACGAGGATGGAGAAATGGAAATTTCTGATAGATTACAACCAGCTTTACGTATCAAATTAGACAATGCTTATTGGCAAGAAAAAATTCTTGACAAAGAAGGAGAACCAGAACTAACAAATCAAAATAATTTTAGCGACTACTTCAGAGGCTTATACTTTAAAGCCGAAGCTGTTGGTGGAGATGGTAACTTTCTTCTTTTAAATCTTGCTAGCAGTAATGCTAATATTACTCTACATTACACCAAAGACCCAATATCTGATGATGGAGACAGAATAGCTTCAACATATACAATTGACTTTAGCGGTAACAGGTTTAACATTCTTGAAAATGAATACACCATACCTCTTGACGATGGAGATGCTGTTAATGGTGACGAAAAACTTTACCTAAAAGGTGGTGAAGGCTCGATGGCTATAATTAATTTATTTAATGGAGACGAAAATGGAGATTCTCCTGAGCTAGAAGAATTCAAATCAAATAACTGGTTAATAAACGAAGCTAACCTAGTGTTTTATGTTGACCAAGATATGATGATTGGTGACAACGAAACTGAACCAGATAGAGTTTATTTATACGATTTAAAAAATCAAACTCCTTTGATAGATTATTACTACGACTTAACTAACACAACATACCCTCTTTTATCTAAAGCTAATCACCTAGGCGCTTTACAAAGAGAAGATACTGGTTCTGATGATTTAGGAAAAGGAATAAAATATAAAATTAGAATCACTGAACACATCAACAATATTTTACTTAACGACTCTACCAATGTAAAGCTTGGGTTAACCGTTAGCAGCAATGTTGATTTTGAAAACAACACAGTACAATATAGCTTTCAAACTGATGATGAGGATTTTAATAGGATTCCTGGTAGTTCTATTATATGTCCTGAAGGAACTGTTTTATTTGGAAACAACACAACAAACGAAGAAAAAAAGGTATATTTAGAAATCTTTTATACCGAACCAAATAACTAAAATATTATGTGCGGAATAGTTGGCTATATTGGACATCGAGAAGCTTACCCAATAATTCTAAAAGGTTTAAAACGATTAGAATATAGAGGCTACGACAGTGCAGGTATTGCACTTTATGATGGCTCTGATATAAAACTTTCCAAAACAAAAGGAAAAGTTGCCGATTTAGAAGCACGTTTAGAAAAAGAAATAACTACAAATGGAACTCTAGGAATTGGTCATACTAGATGGGCAACTCATGGTGTTCCAAACGATATAAACTCTCATCCACACTATTCAAATTCAGGCAACCTTGTTATTATTCATAATGGAATAATCGAAAACTATGAGTCTTTAAAAAAAGAACTTATAAAAAGAGGGTACACTTTTAAATCAGATACAGACACAGAAGTTCTTGTCAATTTGATTGAAGATGTGATGAAAAAGGAAAACACAAAACTAGGTAAAGCTGTTCAAATTGCCTTAAATCAAGTTGTAGGTGCTTATGCCATTGCTGTGTTTGACAAAAACAAACCTAACGAAATTGTCGTTGCTAGATTAGGAAGTCCATTAGCCATTGGTATTGGTGATGATGAATTTTTCATTGCTAGTGATGCATCTCCATTTTTAGAATACACTAAAAACGCCATTTATCTTGAAGACGAAGAAATGGCAATAGTGAGAAGAGACAAGGAAGTTAAAATCAGGAAAATTAAAGACGACTCTCCTGTTGCTCCTTACATGCAAGAGTTACAACTCAATCTTGAACAAATTGAAAAAGGGGGTTATGACCATTTCATGCTTAAAGAAATATATGAGCAACCTAGAGCAATTTTAGATACTTTTAGAGGTCGATTAAGAACCAATGAAGCCATAATAAAAATGTCTGGTGTTGAGGATAACATGAAAAAATTTCTTAATGCTGACAGGATTATTGTTGTGGCTTGTGGAACCTCTTGGCATGCAGGTTTAGTTTCAGAGTACATCTTTGAGGACTTAGCAAGAATACCTGTTGAAGTTGAATATGCCTCAGAGTTTAGATATAGAAACCCAGTTATAACAGAAAAAGACTTAGTGATAGCCATTTCGCAATCAGGTGAAACCGCTGACACATTGGCCGCAATAAAACTCGCTAAATCTAAAGGTGCTTTTGTTTTTGGTGTTTGTAATGTAGTAGGCTCTTCTATAGCAAGAGAAACTGACGCTGGAGCTTACACTCATGCTGGACCAGAAATTGGTGTTGCTTCTACAAAAGCGTTCACAACACAAATTACTGTCTTAACGCTTATTGCTTTAAGATTAGCTAGAGCAAAAGGAACTATTTCAAGTTCAGACTATAGACATCACTTAATCGAATTAGAACTTATTCCTGGTAAAGTGGAAAAAGTTCTAAAATCTGATGACTATGTAAAAACTATAGCCAACATTTATAAAGATGTAAAAAACTTCCTGTATTTAGGAAGAGGTTACAACTTCCCTGTTGCACTTGAAGGCGCTCTAAAGCTTAAAGAAATTTCATACATCCATGCCGAAGGTTATCCTGCAGCAGAAATGAAACATGGCCCAATAGCATTAATAGATGAAAACATGCCTATTGTAGTCATTGCTACAAAAAAAGGACACTATGATAAAGTTGTAAGTAATATTCAAGAAATAAAATCTAGAAAAGGAAAAATAATTGGAATAGTTACTGAAGGTGACCAGCAAGTAAAAGAGTTAGCTGACCACGTTATTGAAGTTCCTGAAACTCTAGAGTCGTTATCTCCATTAGTTACTACAATCCCGCTTCAATTATTATCATATCATATTGCAGTAATGCTAAATAAAAATGTAGACCAACCAAGAAACTTAGCAAAGTCAGTAACTGTAGAGTAAATTTGCTCTTATTTTACTAAATATCAAATGTTAAATTCTCAGTTTAAGTGTTCAAAATTGCTAAAAACACAATTTTAGCCCTTAAATATTTTCAAAATTTTACTATGCGTGCATACTTTTTTAAAAAAACGCATTAAAATTTCGTATATTTATTTATATTGCCATTAATAAATTAACTAATTCTCTATACATGAAAACAATTCTTAAGATTTTTATGCTGTTTTGTTGTGCTGTTTCCTTTGCACAAACTACCGTGAAAGGGACTGTGACTGACAATAACGGTCAACCATTACCTGGAGCGAATATAATAGTAGTAGGTACAACAACAGGTACAATTTCAGATTTTGATGGTAAATTTACCCTAACCTACAATCAAGAGCCACCATTTTCTATACAAATAAGTAGTGTTGGCTTTGAAACAGTAACAAAAGAAATAACCACAAACCCTCAAACAGTAGAAGTTATTTTAGTTGAAGGAACCTCATTAGATGAAGTTGTTATTTCAGCTTCAAGAACTCCTGAACGAATTTTCGAATCTCCTGTTACAGTTGAGCGTTTTGGATTAAAAGAAATCAAGAATACTGCTTCAGCAGATTTTTATGATGGTCTTGAAAACTTAAAAGGTGTTGACGTAAACACCAACAGTTTAACCTTTAAATCTGTTAACACTCGTGGTTTTGCAACCTTTGCAAACACAAGATTTATGCAGTTAGTAGATGGTATGGACAACTCCACACCTGCACTTAACTTCCCTATAGGTAACCTTATGGGTATGAATGAAACAGACATTCAAAGTGTTGAGCTTTTACCAGGAGCTGCTTCTGCATTATATGGAGCAAATGCTTTTAATGGTATACTATTTATGAGAAGTAAGAGTCCTTTTGACCATCAAGGTATAAGTGGATATTACAAGCAAGGTATGACATCTCAAGATGCTGCTGGAGACAACACTTATAGAGATGCAGGAATAAGAATGGCTTATAAGTTTAGTGATAAGTTTGCTGCTAAAGTGAATTTTGGTTGGTTAAAAGGAACCGATTGGGCTGCTAATAACTACAATGGTAAACCAGGAACTGGAGACACAAGAGATGCTCTAGGTTACGATGGATACAATGTTTATGGTGATGAGGTTGCAACTAACATCAGAGCTGCTTCTGGAGGATTAGGAATAATTCCAGATGTTGTTGTTAGTAGAACTGGTTACAATGAAGAAGACCTAACTGATTATAATGCTGAAAGTGTAAAGGCTGATTGGGGATTATACTATCGTCCATGGGCTAATGACTTCGAAATTCAATATGTTGGTAAAGTAGGTACTGGGTCAACAATTTACCAAGGAACTAACAGGTATTACATTAATGGGTTTACTCAGGAACAACATAAAATTGAAGTTAAAAACGATAATTTCTTTTTAAGAGGATATATTGTATCTGACAAAGCAGGTGATTCTTATGACATGGTATTTACAGGAATTAATATCAATAGAAGTTGGAAAAGTGATGAAGATTGGTTTGGGCAATACATACAAACATATGCTGCTGCAACTTTAGGTGGTGCAAATGATACTCAAGCACACGCTGCTGCTAGAGCTGCTGCTGAAACTGGAAGATTAGTACCTGGAACTCCAGAATTCCAAGCTGCATTTAATAATGTAATTACTAACCCTGATTTTGCTAGTGGATCAAAATTCCAAGATGCTTCTAAATACTATCATGTAGATGGTAATTATAACTTTAGCCACCTTTGGGATGAAATAGAAATTCAAGTTGGTGGTTCTTACAGACAATACAGCTTAAATTCATTCGGTACAATCTATACTGATTATGATGGAAATATTGACTATAACGAATATGGATTATACACTCAGTTACAAAAACAACTAGACCTTAATGAGAATTTAAAACTTAAGCTTACAGGATCTATTAGATATGACAAATCTGAATTCTTTGATGGTTTCTTATCTCCAAGACTTTCAGCTGGTTTCACTATCAATGAAAACCACAACATTAGAGGGTCATTCCAAACAGGTTTTAGAAACCCAACTACTCAAGATTTATTTATTGGATTAGATGCTGGTAGAGCAATATTGGTTGGTTCTGCTCCTGATAACTTAGATCGTTATACAAGAACATATGGCGTTAGTGCATCTGGTCAATTATTAGGTGTACCATCTACAGTTCAACAATCAGGTAGAGCAGCTTATGAAAACTCATATCTTGCAACATCTGTTCAAGCATTTGCGCAATCAGAAAACCCAGCAGACTTAGTGATTGCTAATTCTGATTTAGTAACGCCAGAAAAAGTAACTTCATTTGAAGTAGGGTATCGTGGAAAACTAAACAAAACGATTGTTGACTTAAGTGTTTATTACAATAAGTACCAAGATTTCATTTCAGGTGAAAATGTAATTGCTCCGTTATATGGTGAAGTTGGTGACAACTCTCTTTCACTAGCTGCTGTAGCAAATGGAGATTATAAAGTATATCAAACTTATACAAACTCTCCTGCAGATGTGAATGCATTTGGTGGTTCTATTGGAGTTTCTACTAAAGTATTTGGTGACTTTGATTTAAGCGGTAACTATACTTATGCTAAGCAAGATTTTGATGAAGACGCATTCCCTGATTTTAGAACAAACTTTAATACTCCTGAGCATAAAGTAAAAGCTAGTTTTGGTAATACCGATTTATTTAAAAACTTTGGTTTTAACTTAGCTTGGAGATGGAGTGACAACTATTACTGGCAAGCTACTTTTGGTGACGGAGAGATTCCTTCATACCATACTTTAGATGCTCAAATCAACCTTAGAGTACCTTCTTTTAAATCTACATTTAAAGCAGGAGCAACTAATATTCTAGGAGATGAATACTTTACAGCAATTGGTACTGGTAATATAGGTTCAATGTACTATGTATCTTGGACAATTAACAACTTATAATAACATGAAAAAGAATATTATGAAAGTAAAATATATATGGTTACTTGCTGTATTATTAGGATTTACAGCTTGTGAAAATGACGACGATTCATCAAATGGTGGTGGAATGGAGTTACCAGCTTTAACTGCTGGAGAAGCAGATTTTTCTAACTATGTATCAGTAGGAAATTCTTTAACCGCTGGATTTTCTGACAACGCATTGTTCATTGCATCTCAAGAAAACTCACTTCCAAATATTTTAGCAACTCAATTTGCTTTTGCTGGAGGTGGAAGTTTTACTCAACCATTAATGAATGATAATATTGGAGGTCTTATATTAGGCGGAACTCCTGTTTTTCATCCTTTAACTGGAGAGCAACTATTTAAGCCTAGATTAGTAACTACTGGTGGAGCTCCACAAGACCTAGAAGATGTTATTGGTCCTGTAACTTCAACAACTGATTTCTTACTAAACAACCCAACTGGTCCTTTTAATAATATGGGAGTTCCTGGTGCAGCTAGTTTTCACTTAATAGCTCCAGGATATGGTAACATCGCTAATTTCCCTGCTGCTGCTAACCCATATTTCATAAGAATGACAGGTGCTACTCCTGATGCAAGTGTATTAGAACTTGCAATGGCGCAATCACCAACTTTCTTTACATTATGGGCTGGTAACAATGATGTTTTAGGATATGCTACTTCTGGTGGTGATGGTTCAAGTGCAATAACTGACCAAGCCACTTTTGATTTTGCTATAAACACCTTAGTAACTACATTAACTTCTGGTGGTGCAAAAGGTGTAATGGCTAACATTCCTGATGTGACTTCAATACCACATTTTACTACAGTACCTCACAACCCATTAGACCCAACAAATGAAGATTTTGGTCCTCAAATACCATTATTAAACTCAATTTTTGGTGCTATAAACCAAATTTATGTTGCTTTAGGTCAACCTGAAAGAGCTATAGTTTTTTCTGAAACTGAAGCAAGTGCTGTAGTTATTAAAGACGAAAGCTTAGATGATATTTCAGCTCAAATTACAGGAGCACTAATGGCAAGTCCAACATTCCCTGCTTTTATAGCACAATTTGGTTTAGATGGTAGTAACCCTATTGTTGTACAGTTAGTAGCTAACCTTTTAGGGCAAACTTATGGGCAAACAAGACAAGCTACTGAAAACGACTTATTCGTATTACCAAGTAGTTCAGTGATTGGTGAAGTGAATATGGATTATGCTGGCTTTTTAGCAGGTCAAGGTTTACCAGCCGAATTAGCAGGTCAATTTGCAATCGAAGGGATTACTTTACCTTTAGAAGATAAGTGGGTATTAATACCAACAGAGCAAGCTGAAATCGCTTCTGCAACAGCAAGCTTTAATGCAACGCTTGAAACTGCTGCTACATCTGCTGGTTTAGCATTTGTTGATGCTAACTCATTGATGATGCAATTAGCAAGTAGCGGATATTCTGATGGTGACTTTACACTAACTTCTGATTTAGTTACAGGTGGAGCGTTCTCATTAGATGGTGTACATCCAACATCTAGAGGTTATGCTTTACTTGCAAATGAATTTATGAAAGCAATTGACGCTACTTACGGTTCAAACTTTGAAGCTTCAGGTAATTTGGTAAACATTGGAAATTACCCAACAAATTACTCTCCTACACTTCAATAAACTATCTTAAAAAATCTTATACAAAACACCTTCAACTTGAAGGTGTTTTTTTATGCTTAAAAAGCCTAAAAAAATGATAGAGTTTTTAAATTAAAACTCATATATTTGCAGCGCGAAAACAATAGGTGTTTTCATTCAATTAAATTGCATAATATTAAACACATAAGTAATGTCAAAAGTTACAGGTAAAGTTGCACAAATAGTAGGTCCAGTTATCGATGTTGAATTCGGAGCTGGTGCTGAACTTCCAAAAATTTATGATTCGTTAGAAATTAAAAGACCTGATGGTTCTGTTCTAGTACTAGAGGTACAATCTCACATTGGTGAAGATACTGTACGTACTATTGCAATGGACTCTTCTGATGGTTTAAGTAGAGGAACAGAAGTTACTGCTACAGGTGCTCCTATTCAAATGCCAATTGGTGAAGATGTTTACGGACGTCTATTTAATGTAATTGGAGATGCTATTGATGGTATTGGAAATTTACCTAAAGCTGGTGACGCAGGTTTACCAATTCACAGACAAGCGCCAAAATTTGAAGATTTATCAACTTCTACTGAAGTACTTTTTACAGGTATTAAAGTAATTGATCTTATTGAGCCTTATGCTAAAGGTGGTAAAATTGGATTATTTGGTGGTGCTGGTGTAGGTAAAACCGTATTAATTCAGGAGTTAATTAACAATATTGCAAAAGGACATGGTGGTCTTTCAGTATTTGCAGGTGTTGGAGAAAGAACTCGTGAAGGAAACGATTTACTTCGTGAGATGTTAGAGTCTGGTATTATTAAATATGGTGATGACTTTATGCACTCTATGGAAGATGGTGGATGGGATTTATCTAAAGTAGATAAAACTGCTATGAAAGGTTCTAAAGCTACTTTCGTATTCGGACAAATGAATGAGCCTCCTGGAGCTCGTGCTCGTGTAGCACTTTCAGGATTAACTATAGCAGAATATTTCCGTGATGGAGCTGGTGACGGTCAAGGAAAAGACGTACTTTTCTTCGTAGATAACATCTTCCGTTTTACTCAAGCTGGTTCGGAGGTATCTGCACTTTTAGGTCGTATGCCATCTGCGGTAGGTTACCAACCTACATTAGCAACTGAAATGGGTGCGATGCAAGAGCGTATTACGTCAACTAAAAAAGGTTCTATTACATCTGTACAAGCGGTTTACGTACCTGCGGATGATTTAACGGATCCTGCTCCTGCAACAACGTTTGCTCACTTAGATGCAACAACAGTATTATCTCGTAAAATTGCAGAGCTTGGTATTTACCCTGCGGTAGATCCATTAGATTCTACATCAAGAATTTTAACTGCTGATATTTTAGGAAATGAGCACTATGACTGTGCACAACGTGTAAAAGAGTTATTACAACGTTATAAAGAATTACAAGACATTATCGCAATTCTTGGTATGGAAGAATTATCTGAAGAAGATAAATTGGCTGTATCTCGTGCGCGTCGTGTACAACGTTTCTTATCTCAACCTTTCCACGTAGCAGAACAATTTACTGGTATTCCAGGTGTTTTAGTAGATATTAAAGACACAATTAAAGGATTTAACATGATTATGGAAGGTGAATTAGATCACTTACCAGAAGCAGCGTTTAACCTTAAAGGAACTATCGAAGAAGCGATTGAGGCTGGTGAGAAAATGTTAGCTGAAGCTTAAAATTAGTTGGCAGTAGTCAGTCTTTATTGACTGCAAACTGCTACTGAAAACTAAAAAACTATGTATTTAGAAATTGTATCACCTGAAGCAACAATTTTTTCATCAGAAGTAGATTCTGTTGTTGTTCCTGGAGTTAATGGTGAGTTTGAAATGTTAAAAGACCACGCTCCTATCGTGTCGCTTTTAAAAGAAGGAACTATTAGAATCCACACTCACACACAAAGTCATTTAGTATTTGATGAGCTACATGCAAGTGTTGTTCCTCATAACGATAATGACAAAATACTAACTGTGAAAATTAATTCAGGAACTATTGAAATGAAAGACAATAAAGTAATTGTATTAGCTGACTAATTACATTTCTTTATTCTTAATATTAAAAAGCCAAACAATAATGTTTGGCTTTTTTTATGTAGCTTTAATTAAAATAACCATGACTCATAATTTAACCTAAGTCAGTACATTTACTAATATGTATAAAAGTGAATTTATAATTAAAGAACCTAATGTACCTTGGTTTTACCGTATTGTATTTTCACTAATTTTTACATCGTTTTTTGGTCTTATGTACTTCATTTTTAGTAGTAATATTATTCAAAGCTTAACATCTTCTGATATTATTAAAATGATTATTTTCTCTATTTTAATTTTCATAACGCTTATTTATTGCTTTACTCCAATTGTAGCACAACATTCAATACATTTTAACTTCAGTGAGCATAAAATAAAACATTCCTACACTATAGGTATATTTAATCATAATGAAAAATGGCAAAATCTTGAAGACTTAAATTACATTTCAATGTTTAGCTCACGAGGTAGTTACCAAGTAAACTTATGGTATGGAAACAATGAATTTTTAAACCTTTTTTTACTTGATGATTATGATTCAGTTATTGAAAAGGCCTTTATTTTTTCTGATAAATTAAACATTGATTTGTTAGACGCTCGTGAAAGAGGCAACCATAGGTGGGTAAATAAAGATGTATATAGAGAAACAAAACAGGTTAAATATCTGTGACACCCTATATTGTTTTAATCTTTAGTATACTCCAAAATATCTGAAGGCTGACAATCCAAAGCTTTACATATTGCTTCTAAAGTTGAAAACCGAATCGCTTTTGCTTTTCCTGTTTTTAAAATAGAGAGGTTTGCTGTAGTAATACCTATAATTTCTGCCAGCTCGTTGCTCTTCATATTTCTTTTTTCTAGCATAACATCTAGATTGACTACTATTGGCATAATTATATAGTTAATTCGTTTTCTGTTTGTAATTCAACAGCGCGTTTATATAAAAAAGCTATTATAAATATAACTCCAGCCATAAAAAGAAATCCTGAAGCATTCCAGTTAAATGCAAAAAACACTTTTTGAGAAAGCCAAACTGTATATCCATAAGCTAGTGCTGCAATTAAGCCTATACAAAATGAGACATAACTAATTTTAGTAATTGTTTTTGCAACTGTTAAATTAAACGGATTGTTGACATCTAAATGTCTAAACACTTTAATCAACAGATAGAATAAATAGGCTTTCAGTATTGCGGTAAGAATATATAACACAATTATGCTCGCGTAATGAAACACACTAAAATTGTACACATTTAATAAATCTAACCCAAGGTAAAGGTTCTTTGACGCAAATTCATTCACAAAAATGCTAACAATAAATGAGATTATTAATGCACCTGCCTTAATACTTAATCCTATAAAAATAATCCACGATATCACATGCATTATTTTAAAAACTTGTAATGACTTCATTCTTAAATTATCGTTTAACGATAACAAATGTATTAAAAATTATCGAAAAACAATAATTTTAACTAAAATCTAAAAAGCTATATTTATAATCCATTTAAAACAAATATGTCATCAACCTTTAAAACCATTGCAAAATTTCAGTATTCTACAGAAGCGCAAATTATAAAAGGACGTTTAGAATCTGAAGGTATTGAAGTCTTTTTAAGTGATCATTTAACTATAGATACTGATCCTTTGGTTAGCAATGCTATTGGTGGTGTTAAGCTAAAAGTACTCGCTAAAGATGCTTTAAAAGCACAACATATTTTAGAAACCATTAATAAATATTCTATAGATGACGATGGTAACGCTATACAATGCCCTAACTGCAATAGTAGTAAAGTAATGTTGTTTTCAACTATTAAAGATTTTAAATCATTTTTCTCTTTCCTTATTGGGTTTTTATTTAGTACTCTCCCATTTTATGCAAAAGACAAATACAGATGTCAGGAATGCAATACTGAATTTGATATAAAATAACTACAAACCTTTAATTGCCGTGTAAGACTCTTTTAAAATAGTAACGACTGCAGTTATTTCATCTTCATTTAAATGTCCATAGCCAAACCTAATAGCGCAAATAGTTTTGCTTTGATACAGTATTGTTTTTGGCAACAATAAATTTCGCGCTTTAGTTTTTTCAGCAAGTTTAGCAAGCGATATACTAGGTTTAAAATGCAACCAAATGGCTAAGCCACCAGAAGGCACTTTCCAATACAAATCATCGCAAAAATGATGTTGTAAACAAGAAATTAAATAGTCTCGTCGTGCTTTATAAATGGTAATATTCTTTTTAATTAAACGGTGTATCTCGCCTTCATTAATAAGTTCTGCAAGCATTTGCTTTTGAATTAAATCTCCTTGCTTATCCAAAATTTGCAAGTAATTGTTCGCTTCTTTAATAATAGTTTGAGGAGCTACTATAAAACCAGCTTGAAAACTTGGGAAAAACGACTGACCCAATCGTCCTAAATAGATAACAACACCTTCAGCATCTGCACTTGCCATTGGTAACATTGCAGACCCATCAAATTGAAAATCGTAGTCAAAATCATCTTCAATGATAGCAAAACCATAAACCTTTGCTAACTGTAACAGTTTTAAACGTCTTTCCGCAGAAAGCGTTACCGTAGTTGGATACTGCCTATGCGCACAAACATAAACGCAACGTATGCTTCCTTTAGTAAAATGTCTTTCAATAAAATCTACATCAATACCATTAGCATCAACAGGAATTGTCTTTAGCGTTGCTCCTGCCTGTTGAAAAATCATATTAGACTTGTAGTGACTTAAATCGCCTACAAGCACAATGTCATTTTGTTGAATAAGTAGTCGAGATACAATGTACAAACTCATTTCAGTACTTCTTGTACTTAAAATGTTATGCGGTTTTATATGAAACCCACGTGTAGCATTAAGGTAATTACACAATTGTGTATTGAATGTTGAATGCGATTGTTCATGGGTTTGATTCCATTTAGAAATTAAAGCAGTTCGTTTCATAGAAGCACTATACCATCTTGAAAACTGATGCGTAGGATGCAACCTTAAATCTGGTTGACCATCATTAATCACATAATTACATTGTGTTGTTTCTTCGGTAGAAGCCAAATTGAAAGACGGTTGAAACGGAAAACCTGTAGTTTCAGGATATGCTGTTAAGTGTTCAATACTTTGCGATGCAGCTTTAATGACAGCCGTTTTTTGCTCTGGCATCAGTACAAACGTTCCTTTATTGGGTACAATATCAACCCAACCTTGCGATGCTAACTCATCATAAACAGCAACAGCTGTATTTCTATTAATAGATAATATCTCACCAAATTTTCGTGTTCCTGGAAGTGCTATTCCTTCATGTAAATAACCTCTTTGGATAGCATTTACCATTTGCTGTGCAATTTGAATATAAACCGAAGTGCTTGACGCTTTATCAAATGCAATTAAGGATTTAAGATTGTCTTCAACCGGACTACTCATTGTTTTAAAACTGGACTATTTTAATGATCCGGAAAGTTACGACTTTTGCAGCGTTAAAAACACGAAAATCATTTATATTATGAGAGCAATCTCTTTATTTACTGTACTTTTTATTTTTTCATTATCAATACAAGCTCAAGAACTAGAGGAACAAAATCTAGACTCGGTTGTAATAACATCAACACGAATCGATGTTCCGTTTAAAGAAAACTCAAGAACCATTACTGTTATATCAAGTAAGGATATAAAAAATAGCGCAGCAATTAATGTTGCTGATTTACTTCAGCAATTTGCAGGAGTCGATATTAGACGTCGTGGTACTGGAGGCAGTCAAGCCGATTTATACATAAGAGGTGGTGGTTTTGATCAAACCTTATTACTAATTGATGGTATAAAAATGGACGATGCTCAAACAGGTCATCATACTATGAATGCTGCACTTCCGCTAGAAGTTATTGAGCGTATTGAAATTGTTAAAGGTCCTGCTGCTAGAATATTTGGCCAAAACGCCTTTAATGGTGCCATCAATATTGTTACCAAAAATAAGTTAGACACATCAGTGTCTGTTAATGCAGAAGCAGGTTCTTTCGGTCAACTTAACGGTTCAATAACTGCTGCTAGTGCGCTTGAAAATTCTCAACACCTAGTACATGCAGGAAAAATGACTTCGGATGGATATCGTACAAATACCGATTATGATAACACCAATTTCTTTTTGAAAAGCATTTTCAATACCAAACATAAACCTATTGAAATGCTTGCTACCTTTATGGATAGAAAGTTTGGTGCTCAAAATTTTTATACCACAAACCCAACATTTTTTGAATACGAAGAAACCCAAAATAGCCTTTTAGCATTTACAACAAAATTTGCATCAAACAAATTAAAGATACAACCAAGGGTTTACTGGAAAAGAAACCAAGACCTCTTTTTACTACGTAGAGAAGAACCTAGTTTTTACAGAAACCTTCATATTACAAACAAAATAGGAGCTGAAGCCAATGCGTCTTATACTTCAAAAGCAGGTGTAACAGGATTTGGTATCGATTTATCCCAAGTTTACATTAGCAGTAATAACCTTGGACAACGTAACCGCTTTATGGCTACAGCTTTTGTTGAACATCAATTTAAATTTGCTAATGACAAACTAGATGTTACTCCTGGTGTTGCACTAACTTACTTTTCCGATTTTAAGTTTCATGCATTTCCTGGTTTAGATATTGGTTATGACATTTCAGACCGTTTAAAAGCTTACGGAAATATTGGATATACCTATCGTATTCCTACTTACACTGACTTGTATTATAGCGACCCTGTTACCCAAGGAAATTCTAACTTAGAACCCGAAGAAGCTTTTGCACAAGAAGTAGGTCTTAAATATACTTCAGCAAAACTTACAGCTAGCATTGCAGCGTTTAACAGAGACGCAAAAAATTTAATTGATTATGTAAGAACAGACGTGTCTGAAGACACTTTCACAGCTACCAATATTACCGAAGTTAATACCAAAGGACTAGAGTTTGATGCTGCCTATAACTTCAACATTAATAACTATAAACAAACATTAGGCTTTGGCTATTCATACTTAGATGATAACATTTTAGATCAAAACGAAGATTTATCACGTTACTCATTAAATACCTTGAAGCATCAATACATTACTAGGTTTAGCTCTCAATTATTTAAAAATGTAAGACAAAACATAGTTTATAAATATGCCGAACGTACTACAGGACAAACTTACAATGTTTGGGATGCATCAGTTATTGTAAAAGTAAAATCTGCTGAGTTTAGTGTAACTGCAAACAACATTTTTGATGTAGATTACATTGAGTCAGGATTTGTTCCAATGCCTCCAAGCAATGTATTATTTGGGTTGCGTTATAACTTTAGATAAAAACAAGTAAACGCATTAAATGTAATTCCTGTCTATTTCAGACAGGAATTTTTTATTTAATTTATTTCAAAAATGTAACAAAATTAAATTGTAAACTACTGATATATTGAAAGTAGTTTTTACACCTTCCTTTTTTTGAGCTCAAAAAATATGGTTTAAAAACCGCCAAGACTAACCATCTTAAATTTATACTATTGACATTCCTAAATTTTGGATAATTCACTATCCAAAAAAAGATTTCAAAAAACATCCAAGACTATGTAAGTCTATAAGGTGGCTAAACTTTGTCGAAAACTTTCAAAAATAAGATAGAATAATCTTACAATGATTGTATATTTATTAACGCATTTAAAATCTTTAAAATATGACAGAGTGGTTTTCAAATTTAGAATTTTTGCCTAAAGTATATTGGGTAGTTGCCATTATAGGTTCTGTTGTATTTTTGGCAGTAATGTTTATGGCCTTTTTGGGAGGTGATGCTGATGAATTAGGCGATATTGACACTGATATCGATAGCGACATAGGTGCAGGTTTTCAGTTTATCACATTCAAAAATTTGGTTGGGTTCTTTACTATTTTTGGCTGGAGTGGAATTGCTTGTTTAAATGCAGGATATTCTAAGCCTACAACCATAATTATTTCTGTGATTAGCGGTTTACTCATGATGCTAATCATGGCTGCAATGTTTCATTTTATAAGTAAGCTTAGCGATAGCGGAACTCTTAACTATAAAAATGCTATAGATGCAGTTGGTGAAGTTTACCTTACTATTGGTGCAGATCGCTCTAGTATGGGTAAAGTAAGCGTAAATGTACAAGGAACTGTGCGTGAATTAGACGCTTTAACCGACTCGTTAACCGAATTAAAATCTGGAACAATAATTAAAGTTGTAGACGTTACTTCTAATGGTATTCTTATTGTTGACCAAACCAGAAAACCAATTGAACCCTCAGTTGCTGAGCATCAAAAACTCAATAACGGTAACAACAACTTAATTGAGTAACACACACTATTAATCTATCATAAAATCATAACACAATCTATTAAATCTTTAAAATGACTCAAATGAAATTTCTAACCCTTCAGGAAAGCTTCAACGTTGAAAGTTTAGGCGGTCCAATGCTACTTATTTTTGTAGCACTATTTATAGTTTTAACCTTAGTTATCCTTATTAAGCGTTACAAACGTTGTCCATCAGATAGAATACTTGTAGTCTATGGAAAAGTTGGAGGCGGAAAATCTGCCAAATGTATTCATGGTGGAGCTGCTTTTATAGTTCCTGTAATTCAAGATTATGAATATCTCGATTTAACACCAATTTCTATTGAAGTAAATTTAGTAAACGCACTTTCTAAACAAAACATTCGTGTAAATGTACCATCGCGTTTTACCATTGGTGTTTCTACTGAACCTGGAGTAATGCAAAATGCAGCAGAACGTTTATTAGGTTTAGGCTTACAAGACATTCAAGAACTTGCTAAAGAAATTATTTTTGGTCAGTTACGTTTGGTAGTTGCTTCTATGGATATTGAAGAAATTAATTCAGATAGAGATAAATTCTTAACCAATATTTCACAGTCTGTAGAATCTGAGCTAAAAAAAGTTGGTCTTAAACTCATCAACGTAAATATTACTGATATTGTTGATGAATCAGGATACATTGAAGCTTTAGGTAAAGAAGCTGCAGCACACGCTATTAATGCTGCTCGTAAATCGGTTGCTGAGAAAAACAGAGATGGAGCTATTGGTGAAGCTAATGCAGTACAGGACGAAAAAACACAAGTTGCCGCTGCAAATGCTAAAGCTGTTGAAGGAGAAAATACAGCTAAAATTTCGGTTGCAAATTCAGATTCCTTACGTCGTCAACGTGAAGCCGAAGCTGAGCGTGTAGCAATTGCTTCAGAGAAAGTACAAGCTGCAAAAGCATTACAAGAGTCTTATGCTGCTGAGCAAGAAGCTGAAACTGCCAGAGCAGAACGTGAACGCTCATCACAAATGGCTGATGTTATTGTACCAACCGAAATTGCTAAAAAGAAAGCTGAAATTGATGCAGAAGCTGAAGCGGAACGCATTAGAAGACGTGCAAAAGGTGAAGCAGATGCTATATTGTTTAAAGCGCAAGCAGAAGCAAAAGGGCTTTATGAAGTATTAACCAAACAAGCTGCAGGTTTAGATGAAATCGTAAAAGCTGCTGGTAACAACTCTAAAGACGCTGTACTTTTATTAATTGCTGATAAGTTACCAGAACTAGTAAAAACACAAGCTGAAGCCATTAAAAATATTAAGATAGATAAAGTAACTGTTTGGGAAAATGGAGGTAATAAAGACGGAAAATCTTCAACATCTAACTTTATCTCAGGAATGTACAAAGCTGTACCACCTCTACAAGAAATGTTTAATATGGCAGGAATGGATTTACCTGAGTATCTTAAAGGTAAAGACAAAAAAGATCCAGAAGAGACAAAATCTCTACCTAGCAAAAAGGAAGATGATAAAAACTAAACAATGAAAATCCGCTACTTAGCGGATTTTCTTTCTTTACTAAAAACTATAATTTACTTTATGAATAAAAAGATAAAATACATCCGAAAAGCACCAGTGATGAAACAAGTACTAGGAGTTACATTGTTTTGTTTTGGAATCTATGGATTTATATTTAATAATTACTTCAATTTAATTCTTTCAGGAATCGGTGTATTTCTTATGCTAAGAGAAGGTTCTGAAATTAACTTAGCCAATAAAACCTATCGTCAATTATACTCCGCATTGGGAATTGATATAGGTAAATGGAAACCTTTACCTGATATTGAATATGTATCTGTATTCAAAACAAAAGAAAACAAGCGAGTACAAGGAATGGGAGCTTCAGCAGTTTGGGAAAATCAAATTATCAAATTGAATTTATTTTATAATTCTAACAAAAAAATTGAAGCCTACATAACAACTGACAAAGACGATGCTTTTGAAGTAGCTAAACATTTAGCCGAAGTCTTGCAAATTGATATTTTGGATGCAACCGAAAATGAATCTAAATGGCTGTAATTCTTTTCAGTGTAAAATTTTTCAATATACAATGTAATTCATTTCGTAACGTTTTCTTAACTTTGGCGTTCTAAATTAATAGCATTGAAATTACAACTTCAGGACATCCCTCGAGTAAAAACCATCACTAAAGAGGATTTCATAAAACACTATTACAAACCACAAAAACCTGTGGTTATAGAGCGTTTTATCGAAGATTGGCCTGCGTATTCCAAATGGAATTTAGACTATATGAAGTCGGTTGCTGGTGATAAAACCGTACCACTTTATGACGACAGACCTGTTGATTATAAAGACGGTTTTAACGAGCCACATGCTAAAATGAAAATGCGCGACTATGTAGATTTACTTAAAAAAGAACCTACACGTTATCGTATTTTTCTTTGGAACATTTTAAAAGAAGTACCTCAACTTCAAAAAGATTTTAGCTATCCTAATTTTGGTATTCGCTTAATGAAAGGACTACCAATGTTATTTTTTGGTGGAGAAGACTCTTATACCTTTATGCATTATGATATTGATTTGGCTAACATTTTTCATTTTCATTTTGAAGGTAAAAAACAAATTATCCTTTTTGACCAAAAACAAAACAAGTATCTATATAAAGTACCTCACTCTTTAATCACAAGAGAAGATATTGATTTTTCCAATCCAGATTTCAAAAAATGGCCAGCATTACAACATGCAAAAGGTTACACTACTGAACTCAACCATGGAGAAGTCCTTTATATGCCTGAAGGCTATTGGCATTACATGAAATATGTGACCCCAGGCTTTTCTATGAGTCTAAGATCTATAGCAAAGCGTCCTAAAAATTTATCAAAAGCGCTATACAATATTTTTATCATGAGACATTTTGATAATGTAATGCGTAGAATTAAAGGACAGAACTGGATAGATTGGAAAAACGAAAAAGCCATAACAAAGACCAATAACTATCTTAAGAATTTATAATATATACAGGCTTAAAACTTTAAGACATTTTAATTATGAAAAACTTATTTTTATTTATTGCATTAATTTCATTTTCATTAGTAAATGCACAAGCATTTAAAGGAAAAGGAGACCAGAAATTTCAAGTCGGACTGAATTTGCAAGATGAAGCTACAGGAATTAACGTAAATTACGACTATGGTTTAGGCGAAAACATCTCTATTGGTGTATCCTCTACCTATGCTTTAGGAATTGATGATCGTTTAGATGCTGGTTTTGGTGATCGCTTTGATATTAAAGGGCGTTTTAATGCTAACTTAGGTAATGTGGTAAATATTGATGAAAACTTTGATCTTTATCCTGGTTTAAACATTAGCTTAAAGAATTTTGGAGGTCATGTTGGAGCTCGGTATTTTTTCACTGATGGTTTTGGAATTTTTACAGAAGCATCATTCCCTTTAGCAAAATATAACGATGATAAATCTGACATTAGTTATTACATTCATAATCAGTTTGCTTTAAATATTGGAGCTTCATTTAATTTGTAAGTTTATTCACCACAAATTAAGATTTATCCTACATAAATAATCGTTTAATCGAAAACAAATTGCATTTCATAGGTGAGTTAATCTAAAGTTGTATAATTACTCAACGATTAACCAAATCCAAACTTAACCTATGATAATTAAATTACTTAACCTACGAGTTATACGTGTATTGACCATTGCTTTTTGCTTTGGAGTATTAACACAAGCAAAAGCTTTAGCCTACACTGTTAGCGTTCCTTCAATTAGTGGATTTTCATACGAATATGAAAATGGTCCCTCAGCTGCACAATTTTTTTTAGTATCCGATGCGTTTTCATTAAGTAGACCTTACACCATTACTGCCCCAACTGGTTATGAGGTTTCTACTAATGAAAACTCAGGATATAGTTCTGAAATTACTATTCCAGGAGCATTAATTAGCTCAGGCTCCGTAATCGTTTACATTAGACTTGAAAGCGGACTAGTTATTGGAAACTATAATGGAACTATAGCAATTTCAGCCCCTGAGTTATTACCAAACCCTTCTGTTTCTGAATCTGTTTCTGTAAGTGGTGAAGTTGTTAGACACTCTACGACATGGAATGGAACTTCATGGAGCAACTCTCAACCTAACGAAAACAGTATTGTTGAGATAAATGCTGATTATATTACTAATCTTCAAGGAAATATAAACTCGTGGAGTCTTCAAGTTAATGCAGGTCATACATTATCAGTTGGTGATAACACACATGTCTCTGTAACTACTGACGTAGTAGTTGATGGAACAATAACTGTAGCTCATTATGGTGCTTTCGTGCAAGTTGAAGATACAGGTACATTTACTGTTAATGTAGGTGGTACTTCTAACGTTGTAAAGCAAACTGCACAATTAAACAACTGGTACAATTATACCTATTGGAGTTCGCCAGTTGTTGGTGAAACTGCTGGAGATGCGCTTTCATCATCTCAATATCGTTTTGTTTATAATGCACAAAATTATCTTGATGTTTTAGATGAAATTGGAAATACTGGAACATATGTTGCTGGACATGATAATATTGATGATGATGGTAACGATTGGCAAAGTATTTCTGACGCAACAGTTTTACAACCAGGAACAGGATATGCAGCAACACATACAGCAAGTGGGTTTTCATCTGGAACTTCATATCCATACACCTTTAGCGGACCATTTAACACAGGAGATATAACGACACCTATATATTATAATGGAGACAATGGAGATAACGATTGGAATATGATAGGAAATCCATATCCTTCAGCAATAAGTGTTGATGCCTTTTTTACTGAAAATACAGGTATAGTCTCTAACGCAGTTTATTTATGGTCACAAGCATCACCTCCTAGTGGTAATAACACAGGTAATGAAACGCTAAACTTTAACACCAATGATTATGCTGTTATTAACGGAAGCGGACAAATTGCAGGTGGATCAGGCATTGTACCTTGTAGATACATCCCTTCAGGACAGAGCTTTTTTATTCAAGGTTTAGCAAACGCCAATGTAACCTTTACCAACAGCATGCGTATGGGAGACGACATTAGTAACAATCAATTTTTTAGAGATGCAGGTTCTTGTAGTCCTTCAGCCGAAAGTAGATTATGGGTTAACCTTACCAATAACAATGGTGCATTTAATCAAACTCTTGTGGCTTATGTTAATGGTGCAACTGACGGTGAAGACTCTAGTTTTTATGATGCTGAAAAAAACCTAGCAAGTGGTGCTAATGCTTATTTATATTCACTAATTAACGAAACAGATGTTCACAAACTAGCTATACAAGGTAAAGCGCCTAGTACACTTACTGAAAACGAAATAATCCCATTAGGATTTATAGCAACTGAAGACGCTCAATTTACCATTTCAATACCTCAGCTTGAAGGAGATTTTTTAAATACACACACTATTTATTTAAGAGATAATTTTTTAAGTATAGAACATGATTTATCATCAGCTGATTATACGTTTAATGCTATAGCAGGAGAACATGATAACAGATTTGAAATAGTTTTTACAGAGAACAGTACTCTAAGTGTTTCTGAAGCTGAAATAAATGATTTTTCAATTTACAATTTAGACAGAACGAGTATTAAAGTTAAACACAAAACTCAAGACATAACACAAGTAAAACTTTATACCGTTTTAGGTCAAGTAGTAAATGAAACTAAAGCCAATAACAATGAAGTTGTTATTAACACTTCACAACTTTCTAAAGGCAATTATATTATTGAAACAACCCTAACAAACCATACTAGATTAACCAAAAAATTCATAAAGCAGTTTTAAATTTCACCTTTGGTTTTAAAAAAGTCCTTGTAGAATTTACTCAAGGGCTTTTTTTATATCAGCTCATTTACTTTATCGAATACTAAATGGGTTTCCCAACCTCTATACAGTAAATAATCTGCTAGTTTTTTTCTTTTCTTTTGAAGATTAGATTCCTTTATTTGTGCTACTTTTTTTTCGGCAAGTTGGTTAAAGGTTTCTAGGTATTCAGCATCAGAAATTTCTTTGAACGCTAACTTGATATTATAAGCACTAATTTCCCGTCTTTTAAGCTCTAACTCTAAGCGCTTACGACCCCATTTTTTTATTCTAAACTTCCCTAAAACAAACGTCTTTGTAAAACGCTCTTCGTTTAAAAAATTATGCTCAAGTAAATGCACAATAATTTTGTCTCTTGCCTCAGGAATCATTCGCATTTCATATAACTTTTTGGTCACTTCTTGATGACAACGTTCTTGATACGCACAATACCGTTCCATCCGTTTTTGCGCTTCGTCTAAAGTATATGTTTTTGGTCGATGCATAGTGCAAAAATAGTAACAATTTGTTAATAAAACCGAAAACTCAACCCCTTGAAAATTAAGTAATTTAGCTTATATTTACAGCTTGTATTTTTAGCGTTATATAATTTTCCCCTTTATGAAAAAGAAATACTCCCTCGTATTAATAGCCTTTTTATTCCTAACCGCAACTGGGTTTGGGCAGACTTATACCAAAATTACAAGTTTAGCAGAACTCACAGATGGTTATTATGTTGTCACAAACGAAGATGACCAATATGCTATGAACAACAACAATGGCGGATCTTATTTTGGTTATACCAATGTTTCACCAGTTAGTGGTGAAATCTCAAATCCCGCTGCCGCTATTATATGGAGAATTGAAGTCAATGGCTCAGGTAGAACCATTTATAATGAAGCTAGTAGTAGATATGTGTCTTATACTGGTACAAGTAATCATGCTTATGCTGTTACTGCTGTATCCAGTGATGAACAAAGATGGGTCTTTTCATATAGTAGTGGCAAATTTACAGTATTAAATGTTGATCATTCATCGAGACAACTTTCTTACAACGCTGGAGCTCCTAGATTTGCAGCATATGGAAATTCCGGACAACAAGAATTGCAATTATATAAGTTAGTAACTCCAACCTCAGACCTTGCCATTTCAGGCGCTTCAACAAACCATGGTTCTTCTTGCTTAAATACATCTGCTACAACACTACAGTATACAATAACCAATAATGGTACTGTGCCTGCTGTTGATGTTAATGTGGTTTCAGATGACCCTCAGTTTGTAGTAAGCAATTTATCTTCAACTACTATTGCTCCTTCTAGTACAGCCACCTATGATGTTACATTTACTCCTACTGCTATTGGAGCGCAAATAGCTACTTTAACAATAAGTAGCACAACAATAACAGATGATGCTACAAGCATTTTAACTGGTACAGGAATTACTGCTCCTAATATAACTACACAACCAACCGATCAAAATGCTATAATACCAAATACAGCAACATTCTCTGTTGCTTCTAGTAATGCTACAACATACCAATGGGAAGTTAACTCTGGTTCGGGTTGGAACAATGTAACAGATGGTACTGGAGCAACAACTAACACCTATACAACAGGAGCTACAAACACGACAATGGATGGTAATCTTTACAGATGTGTATTAAGTAATGCTTGTGGTTCAACAACATCAAACAGTGCCACTTTAAATCTTTCTAATCCTAATCCAAATAACGTAACTGGTATTTCAGGTTGTTTTGAAGATAATAGTGTTATTTTAAGCTGGACACCTCCAGCTACAGGAACTACTCCAACAGGTTATGTTGTTTTTGCAATCGACGGAGGAACCGATCCTGCAGGAACCAAAACTGACGCTAACACTTATACTGCTAATTCAGATTTTTCATTAGCTACTCCTGTAACACCTGCTTCATTAGGTCGCGTCGTTTATAAAGGTAATGCTACATCTGCTACTATTACAGGATTAACTGAGAATAACAATTATTCGTTTACAGTATATTCTTATGTTGGCGAATCACTTACTGGATGGTCAAGTGGAGGCACAGGTGGAAGTACTGTTACCAATGGTATTGCTCAGGGAGATATTAGCAACCTAACTGCTACACCACTTACTAACCAAGTCAATTTAAGTTGGAATAATCCAACACCTACTTCTTGTTGGGATCAATTAATTATAGTAGCTAACCAAGGTTCAGTTACCTTTACTCCAACAGGTGATGGCTCAGCTTATTCAGGAGCTGACAATGATGTTTATACTACACCTAATCAGCTTGTTTACGAAACAACAGCAAATGTTACCAACAAATCAGTTACTGGTTTAGTTAATGGCTTAAATTATTGCTTTAAAGTATTTATAAGAAGAGGCACAACTTGGTCCGAAGGAGTAGAAGTTTGTTCAGTACCTACATTAACATATTGTAGTTCTGATGGTGGAACTAATGCGTCTGGTATTTTAAATGTTAATCTAAATACTATTGATAATACAACTGTTTCTACTAATAGTTATTCGAATTACACAGCAATTACAACCAATTTGACTTTAGGTGATAGTTATAATTTAAGTGTTAATGTTAACACTTCAGGTAATTATACGTCTTATGTAAAAGTTTGGATAGATTGGAATCAGGACGGAACTTTTAATAATTCCGGAAACGAAGCCTTTGAATTAGGAACAACCACCAATAGTGCAAACGCTCAACCATCTTTATCTCCTTTATCTATTACAGTTCCTACAAACGCTGCACTTGGAAATATAAGAATGAGAGTAAGTGCAAAATCAGATAATGGAGGACCTTACGCAACACCTTGTGAAGATTTTAATTTTGGTGAGGTTGAAGATTACACCATTAATGTTATTCAACCAACAAATGCTGAAATAAATGTAATAGGTAATAATATTACTATACCAAACGGCTTTAACGCTCCTTATGGCTTAAACAACACATTATTTGGATCAACAAACGTAGGGTCAACTAGTGCTGAAAAAAGTTATTTTGTAGAAAACATTGGAGCAACTGCTTTAAACCTTACTGGAGCACCTGTCGTTGAAATTACAGGTGCAAACGCAAGTGATTTTACAGTAACCCTACAACCTAATGCTTCTATAGCTTCATCTTCTGATTCTGAATTTAGAATAGAATTTTCTCCTACTGCTGATGGAACAAGAACAGCTACTGTGAGCATAATTAATTCTGATAGCGACGAGAACCCTTATACTTTTGATATTGAAGGCACAGGAGTATGCACAGCAACTTTAGTTAGTTCTATTTGGCCAATTGAAGGACCTGAAAACACTGAAGTAACCATCACTTCTGCTGAAGATTTAACTGGAGCCTACGCTGAATTAAATGGCTTACTTATGACGACGGTTTCTTCAACTTCTACTGAGCTTGTTGTTTTAGTACCTGCTGGTTCAACATCAGGAAATTTAGTTGTTCAATTTCCAACTGGCTGTTCTTCTACAAATACTTTTACTTTTATTGATAATGCAATTAGTGGTTGTGAAACTGCTCTGTCATCAACAATTCCAAATGATTTATTTATAAGCGAGGTTACAGATGCAACAAGTGGAAGTTCATCCTATGTTGAGATTTTTAATGGTACATCAGGCACAATAAATTTATCAGATTATAGAATAAATGTATACAATAATGGTAATGCAAGCCCTTCTAGTTCAAATGTATTATCTGGTAACTTAACATCTGGTAGCGTTTATGTTGTAGCGCTTGGGACAACATCTTGTAGTCCATTAAATAATTTGAGTGTGAGCCCTAACCAAACTTTTAGTTCATCAAGTGGAATTAATTTTGACAATAATAGCTCTGATATGATTGCTCTTTACAGAATTTCCACAACTTCTATTATTGATGCATTTGGAGTTTATGGAAGTAGCACATGGGCTAATGGACTAGGTATTGGTGGTGATGGTGTTAATTTTAGAAGACAAAATAATGCTACTCCATTGCCTTCTAGCACATTTGACATTAATGATTGGGATATGATTGACTGGACTGATTGTTCTGATTCTGATTATGTAGACATTGGGCTATTTGATTTTTCTTTAGGAATTCCACCAACAGTTTCTGTATTAAACACACCTACTTTTGACTGTAATAACTCCATTCAACTTACAGTAAATGGCTCTGAAGGTGTTGCAGGAGGTCTACCTTTAAGTTATCAATGGTACTACCTTGCACCAAACGCTACTACTTTTGTTGTTGTTCCTAATAATGTCGATTTTAATAATGATTCAACATCAGCAACACTAGATATAATTAACCCAATTACTTATATTGATTATCAATTCTATTGTCAAGTTAGGGAAAATTCTAGCACTTGTTATACAGCTAGTAATGCTGTTAAAATAAGTGCTGAAACAGCAATTTGGGACGGAACAAACTGGTCATCTGCTCCTGCTTCTAATAAGACTGCAATTTTAAATGCCGATTATAACACTAGTGTAAATGTTAATGGAGAAACAAGCTTTGAGGCTTGTAATTTAATCATTAATGATGCAGAACTTATTATTGCAGATGCTAACAATGGTGGTATTAACACGTATGTAGAAGTTGGTAATGACCTTATACTAAATGGTACAGCTTCAATATTAGTTCATCCTCAAGGTGCTTTTGTACAAATTAATGATGATGGTTTAGTAACTGCCGATAATCCTGACAATATTCAAGTTAATAAGAGAACTGCAATGATGGATAACTGGTATGAATACACCTACTGGAGTTCGCCTGTTTTTGAAGAAAGTATTGGAGATGCTTTAGTAGATGCTTCGAGTAACAGGCGTTTTAAATTTAGCGCTCAAGACTATAGAGATTCTAATCAAGAAATTAACAATACTAACACATTTATAATTGGTCAAGACAATATAGATGATCCAAGCTCATTTGCTGATGGGACAGGGTACGATTGGCAACAAACAAACAATAGTGATTTTATGACTCCTGGTGTTGGATACGCTTCAACTCACGATTCTGGCTTATTTAGTGCACTTCCTTGTAATAATGGTCCTAACTGTCAATTTACTTATTCTTTTAGAGGTCTTTTTAATAATGGTGTTATTGAAGTTTGGATGTATAGAAATGATGAGGAAACCAACGATAATAATTGGAATTTACTTGGAAACCCATACCCTTCTGCAATAAGTGCTGATGCATTTTTAAATTACAATGCTGATATAGGTACCGCTACAAACAGAGTTGTTGATGGAGCTATTTACTTATGGTCACAAAACACTCCTCCTGATGGCAATACAAGCGGTAATGAGCAGCTAAACTTTTCTCAAAGTGATTATGCTATCATTAATGGTGTAGGAGAAACAGCTACTAGTGCTGGTGGAGATAGCAGTGACCCAACAAATAGAATGATTCCTTCGGGTCAAGCATTTTTTATTGCAATGTCTGATACTGCTCCTACTACTGAATATGTTTCAAACCCAACAGCACAAGCAGGAGATATACAAAGAAAACGTGTTGTTTTTAATAATTCAATGCGTGTAAGAGGAACCAACGATAACTCTCAATTCTTTAGACAAAACACAACCAACACACCTAATAAATTATGGTTAGATTTAACAACTGATAATGGAGTGTTTAATCAAATTTTAGTAGGTTATGTCAATAATGCAACTAACGGTTTGGACAAAATGTATTTTGATGCTCCTATGGCTTCGCCAAACGTTAATGCTGTGATGTATTCAATTATTGAAGGTTCTGATAAAAAGTACACCATTCAAGGAAAAGCGCCAGAGAGTTTAACCTTAAACGAAGTAATTCCTTTAGGATTTAGTACATTAATAAATACACCTACAATTTATACCTTAACTATCTCAAAACTAGAAGGTGAGTTTTTAACCACTAATACTATTTATGTAAAAGATAAATTATTAAATATCACTCATAATTTATCAGAAACTGATTATACTTTTACATCAGAAGCTGGTGAGTTTAATGAACGCTTTGAAATTGTATTTATGCCAGAAGCGCTATCAATTGACGATAAAGATATTAGTCCTAAAGATTTAACAATCATTGAGCTTAACGACAATGATGTTAAATTCACTATAAGTGCAAATATTACTATTGAACATGTTGAAATTATTGATCTTTTAGGAAGAACGCTATACAACTTTAATGGTAATAGCAATTCAGAAATTTATAACCTTTCGGCTTTAAGTCAAGCTACCTATTTGGCTAAAGTAACATTGTCAAACGGACAAGTAATTACTAAGAAAGCAGTGAAACGAAAATAAAATAATCATCACACAAAAAAGCCTCCTAAGTTGGAGGCTTTTTTATTTATAATGTGTACATCAAGGACAGAATTAAATTTCTTCCAGCAGAAGCAATACCTGATGAATATGTTTTATAGCGTTGGTCAGTAATGTTTTCTAAACTCGCTATTAATGTTGCTGCATCAGTAATCTTATACTTAGTTCTTAAATTAAGAGTATACCAAGAAGGCGAATAAGGATTTCCGTTAGCATCCAAAGCATAAATGTAATCTTTTTCAGCTTCAGAAGGCGCCAATTGATTAAATGACAACTCATTGTTATAAACCGCAAATGCATCTAACTGTAACTTATCATTTTGCCAAACTAAATGCGTGTTTCCAAAGTTTGGAGCAGCATGCCTTACTGGAACTTCAATACCATTATCTTCTTCTGTCCCTCCTATTATATTATATTGTGTGGTTAGTTTAAACTTTTCAGAAAAATTAAGTTGAGCTCCTGCTTCAAAACCATAAATCCAAGCTTTAGATGCGTTTTGAATAGCTTGCACATTACTTAATTCACCATTATACTCTATTTCAGTTTCACCATTAATATTAAAGTCTCTTCGCACAAGTGCATTATCTAAATAGGTGTAATACGTTGAAAGGTCAATGATAAATGTTTGATCAAAATTTAAATTAAGCCCAAGTTCACCACCATAAGCATACTCTGGTTTTAAATTGTTATTAGGCACAACTACTGAACCAGGTTCAGAGTCGAACACTTTACCAATGTCATCCATATTTGGAGCTCTAAAAGCCGAAGAGGCATTTAATTTCCATTGGATGGTTTCGTTTGGTATCCAACTTATTCCTGCTGTACCAGTAAATGCTCCTGCATTAATTTTTGATTCATTAAACGGAAGGTTCAAAAACTGATTGTTTTCAGTAAAATCAGCATTTGAAATAATATGATTATAACGCACTCCTGTTTGGAAAACAAATTTAGGATTAGGCTTATATTTCAAACTTGTGTAAGCTGCCATAGATTGCCAATCGGAACCATCAGGATATCTTGACACAGCGTTAGCAGTCTCGTTGGTTTCTATGTTGTATGTGTTTCCGTCTGATTTAATTTTATTGTAAACGTATTCTACACCATAAAACAACTCTGTTTTTGAACCCAACTGCTTTTCAAGATCAAGGTTAAATGATATAGCGTTTACACTTTCTTCGGTTGTATTTCTTTCAACAGACTGAAAATCTCTATCAATTCTGCTTTCCTGAAAATTTTGAAAAGCAACATTCGTTTGTATTTTATCATAAAAGCTAGAGTTACTGCTCAGTTTAGTGTACTGTAAGTTTGCCATAAACCAACGTTGTGGTCCGTAATTCCATTCGGCAGATCTTAAATCGTCGCCTCGATATCTTATTAATCGGTCGTATCTAGAATACTCTGAAGTTTCAGTATAATACAGCCCTAAATCAAAGCTTTGGCTATCTTCTGGTTGATACTTAATTTTTTGCAGAAGATTAATTTGATCATAGCCTGTTGGTTTTTGTACTAAGGGTTCATCATTAGCAACAATAACGTCTTCGCCATTAATGGTTTCAACATATTCAGGTCTAATGTATTCATCTGGACCATGAGCTCCCATTCTTAAATCGTCAAAATTAGTATAACTTACGCTTGTTAAAAATGCCCATTTTTTAAGTCCGAAATTTAAGTCTAAATGTCCTGTTTTTTCACTATTTGCTGTTGCATATCTTGCTATTGCATTGGCTTTAAAAAACAAAGAGTCTGAATACGAAAGCTGAGGTTTTTTAGTATAAAAACTCATAACTCCACCAATAGCATCGCTACCATAAACAACAGAGCCTGCTCCTAAATTAACTTCGGTATTTTGAATAGAAAAAGGATCAATAGAGATTACATTTTGAAGATTACCTCCTCTAAAAATGGCATTATTCATTCTAACACCATCAACTGTTATCAGCAATCGGTTAGTTGAAAACCCTCTAATCATTGGGCTTCCACCACCCAACTGGCTTTTTTGAACATAAATATTCCCTGTGTTTTCCAACAAATCTGCACTTGTTTGCGGATTTGAAAACTGAATTTTTTCAGCATCAAAGCTGATCACTTTCTGAGGAATATCTCTCTTGCTTTGTTCAAATTTTGAGGCAGAAACTACTACCTCATTCAACCCTTCAACGTTTTGAGTTAAATACACAATAAAATTGTTACTTGCTATTTCCTCTTTGGTTGTTTTTAGTTTTTGATATAACAAGTTTTGAAAAAAGATTGTTTCATTATCATCAAACTGACTTAAAGTCGTATATCCATCGATATCAGTAATTACCGATTTAGATTTATCAGAATTATAAATTGTAACTCCAGAAATGGGTAAATTTGTCCCTTTTTCAAGAACTTGAATTTGTTGTGCCTGTAAAAATGAAGTAAAGCAAATTAATACAAATAGAAATTTGTGTTTCATTGTACGTTTTTTTGTTGGTTTTAGTTAGTTAAACACTTGATTAAAAACAGTTAGCGATTTAGGTTTTTTAAAATCTCCTAAGTGTAACTCATAATAAAGTAATATCATATTTAAAAACGATTGCCTTTGTTTTGAGTTTAATTTAATCGTACTTAATGCATCAAAATTTATGCCTAACAGCTGTTTTAAGAGCACTAAATTTTCTCCAGAAATGGAATACATGTTAGTCTTGTTTACCTCAAACTCTCCACTGCTTAAGTTAAAGTATTTATTATCAATATTTGACTGTTGAGGATAAAACCCTAAATGCTTTGTTAGATTAAGTAAAAATAATAGATGAAAGTTTGAAAAACTACTTTCATTATCCAACCAAAGTAGTGTAGTCTCTAAATATTCAAACAACAAATCATTTTTCTCCTCCTCTTTTAATGTATTTGATAACACTTCTGACAAAAACATAGCAACAGACCCTTTTAAAACATTGGTATTTATACTTTCGTAAACATACTTAGGTTTAACTTCTTTAAGGGTTTGAAGAGATTGATTAGGTCGATAGTTTTCTTCAACTTGAAGCTGAGTTAACGGTTGAAAATAGGCAGTTTTAGCACTACCTTTTCTAGATTTGAGAACACCTCTTAAAATATAACTCACCAAACCTCTATGCTTGGTATAGCATTTTACAATAAGATCGTTATCTCTGTATTTGAGTTTTGAAAGAACAATTACATTAGTTTTTATAAGCATAAACTGTGTAATTGGATTATCTTACAATGAGGAGCTTTAAAACTTTTGTTTCAAAAGAATCTAAATCGGAAATCATAATTAGATACACACCTGTTGCAACAACATTATTAGCTAGGTTTTTACCATTCCACACTCCTGTTCCACCATCAATAGCAAAATTATAGTTAGAAGACCTTTGGTTAACGTTAGATTGAGCCTCGGCAACCAAATTGCCCTCAATATCAGTAATCTTTACGTTTACATTTTCAGTAAGCCCTTTTATTTTGACTCCTTTTGTAATATTATTTAAATCATTATACCCTAAAAGATCATATTCAGGCCTAACAGGGTTTGGATACACAAAGGCATTTTTTAACTCATCTTCAGGCTTTGATCCTCCAGAAAGAAAAGAAACCATTCCTTTGTCTGTAGCTATAAACACTTCTCCGTTACTATTATCAATTGAAACATCATTAATAGTATTTGAAGGTAAAGGAGAATTGTCTTTTGTAAAATGATAAATTGTTTCTTGCCCATCAGGAGAAAAGTAAAAAATTCCTGAAGTAGATGTCGCTACCCATTTATTGTTAGAACCATCTACTTCAATGTCAGTAATTAATTGATTAGACAATAATTCTTGAGGGATTCCATTATCTAAAATTACTATTTCATTAACCGAAAGTGACTGTTGTTCAAAAACATTTGAAGTATTATATAAAACTCTTAACCCTTTTCTAGTTCCAATCCATAATGCGTTATTCCTATCTAGAGCTAAGGCTCTCACATCTTCAACTGGCATATTTTGTTCTAATGAAACAATATTTATAACTGGAGCATCTGCACTTTCAGTATCACAAATTACTAAACCATAACTAAAAGTCCCTAAATAAACTTTATTTTGAGAGTCAACTTGAATTGAAGAAAAGCCTAAATTACTATCAGATGGATTAATGAGCGACAAGAAATCATATGATGTCCAATTTCCATCTACAAATTTATTAAGTGGTCTATCTACTCTTCCATTAGCGACCCACAACACACCTCTATCATCAAAATGATTAACCAATGTTAAATGCAAACTTGCTGCAAAAGGAACAATAGTACTATTATCTTGATTATATATTCCAACAATTTCATCGTCTAAAACCTCTAATAAACCAGAATAATAAGATGATATATATACTTGAGAATTATTAAAAGGGTTAATTGCTATGTGAGATAAATATCTTGGAAAATCAACAATAGACAAAATTGAATCATAAGGTTTATTTATCCACTGTTCATCTTTAAAGTGACTTATTCCAGACCTAGCCAATCCTCCACTAAAAGCAAACGAATTTGAATAACCTCCAAAAACTGTCCAAACTTCATTATTATTTGCATTAACCTCAAATACGTCATTCCTGAGAGGTCCGTCAGGATGTATAAACTGATATGTATCATCGTTAGAAAACTTGAGTAACCCGTATGCAGGTTTACCTATATTTTGTATCCCCTCTGTTCCAATAAATATAGTGCCGTTTGCGTCAATAGTTCCTGTGGTGTATTTTGTCTCTAAATCAACAGGAATAGTTTGAGAAAAAATCAAATCAAAATTTTCATTGTAAACATTAGACATAGTGCTAACTGTTACTACTATTTTATCTTGAGCTATTTGTGTGTCCATTATTTCTCCATTAATGATAAATAATTGGGTCAATGTACTTCCATCAATTTCATATACAGTTCCATTGAGTCTAACTGCATATACACTATCCAAAACACTTAAAACGGCAACATAGTTACCACTTATTATTGTTGACCACTGCGTAGCATCAATTAAGTTAGGATTAGAAAGATTAGCCATTTTCATACCGTTTCCTGATTTACATGCAGCGTAAATAATGCCATTACTAGTCGTTGTTTGTGTTACTTCAACAAATGTGTTGCCTGATCCAATATAATAAGTATCTCCAAACTCAATATTTGTTAAATTAAAAACAGAAATACCATAATTAGTTGATATATATATTGTTCCATCATCTTCATAAAAATGATTAATTCTCTTGATATTAGGTGGTATTGTTTCTTTGTTTACAATATCAACAACAGATATAACTTCTATTTCATCTTGAATATTAACAATCTCAATTAAACCGCTTTCATGACCAAGAAATAAATAATCAAATTCTGAGCTATAATGAATTGTAGTAATATCTTCTCCTGAAAGTCCATTAATGGTAGTTATTTCTTGTATTTCAGAAGTAATCGTATTGTAAACAAAAATAGAATTTTGAGAAGCTACATATATCTTGTCTTCATCATTTGCGACATCAGTAATCTCTAAATAAGAAAAATGTTCAGCCCACAAATCAGAATAGTCCTGAGCAAACGATAAATTAAAAGAGAAAATTAAAGCAAGTACAGCAATGTGTAAATTTAACTTCATAAGACAAAATAAGTTCAAAATAATATTAACCAAAAATAATATTAATTATTGTATTTTTGACTTCATTACTCATTAATAACAATACAGTCAATGCTGTTTAGTAGCCCTGTTTTTTTATTTGCTTTTCTACCTTTAGTAATTCTACTATATTTAATCATTCCCAAAAGGGTAAAAAACTTTTTTTTATTGCTTGTTAGTGTTCTTTTTTATACTTGGGGAGAAAAAGAACTGGTAATACTTATCTTACTTTCTGCAATAGTTGATTATTGTTGTGGTTTAATTATTAATTCTGGCAAAAGAAAAGTAGGCTTATTTATTTCTGTTTTCTTCAATTTAGGTATACTTATTTATTTTAAGTATTCAAACTTTGTATTCTCAAATCTTTGTGATTTACTCAGTGTTTTTAATGTAAGCATTGAGAACAGTACTAGATTTGCTGATGTTGTTTTACCTTTAGGTATTAGTTTCTATACTTTTCAAACTATGTCTTATACTATTGACGTTTATAGAGGAACTATTAAAGCTAATAAAAACTTTATTGATTTTGCTACATATGTAACTTTATTCCCTCAATTAATTGCTGGACCTATTGTAAGGTATAGTGAAATACAACATGAATTAAAAAACAGAAAAGTTACAGTAGATTCTTTTTCTAAAGGTGTTGAACGCTTCATTATTGGATTAGCAAAAAAAATGATTATAGCTAATAACTGTGCCTATTTAGCTGATGCTATATTTAACTTACCAGACGGAGAGATGAGTGCTATTACTGCTTGGTTAGGAGTTATAGCCTATAGTTTCCAAATTTATTACGATTTTTCAGGTTATTCAGATATGGCAATAGGAATAGGTAAAATGCTTGGGTTTAACTTTCCCGAAAATTTCAATTTTCCATATATATCCAAGACTGTTCAAGAGTTTTGGAGACGCTGGCACATGACTTTGTCTAATTGGTTTAAAGATTATGTTTACATCTCTCTAGGTGGAAACAGAAAAGGAAATAATCGCACTTATTTTAATTTAATGATTGTTTTTTTTGTTACTGGTCTTTGGCATGGCGCAAGTTGGACATTTATTGTTTGGGGTTTGTTTCATGGTTTATTCATTATAATAGAACGTATTGGGCTTAAAAAAGTGCTTGTCAAAAACCGTATTGTTTCCCATTTTTATTTACTACTAATTGTAACTGTTTCTTGGGTTTTTTTTAGAAGTGACAACTTAAGTTATGCTTTTAATTACTTAACAAGCATGTTCTCCTTTAATAGTAGTATCAACCTTGATTTTATAGCATACTACCTTAACAAAGAGGTTGCTATAGCTCTAATTTTAGCTCTTGTGTTTTCTATGCCTATTTACAAATTTATTAAAGCTAGGTTACTGCACAGTCAATTACATCAACTAAATAAGAGCTTACTGCTACTTAGACCTGTTGGACTAACTGTTCTATTTATAATTTGCTGTATGTATATTGCTTCAGACTCTTACAATCCTTTTATATACTTTAGGTTTTAATGAGTAATTATAAAAAAATATCACAACTACTCACCATAATACTGTTTATGGCTTTGCTTATTGTTCCTAGTACTATAATGTTTTTTAATCCTAAAGAGAAAAAACAAAATAAAAATGAAGAAGAGCTTAGTGAAATTGATAGAGTTAATGAGTTATTTCAAAAAGAATTTGGCTTAAAAACTGAGCTAATAGATTCATATTTTAAATTTAAAAACAACATCAATGTCAGCCCATTACCCAATAGTTGCGTAGTAGGAAAAAGTGGCTGGTATTTCTTAGGAAATGAATATAACAACTTATTTGATGACAGCTTTGGTTATAATACTGTTATTGATTCTCAAGAGTTAGAGACGATAAAAAACAACATTGAGTCTATGAGAAGCTTTTTAACTTCAAAAGGAATAGACTTTAAAATAGTTGTACCTCCTAATAAACACAGAGTTTATCCTGAATACTTACCTTATAGTCATCCTCAAAAGAAAACACGTTTAGAAATACTAAATGACTATTTAAAAAAAGAAATAGATTTTGAAATTGTTTATTTAAGAGACACACTAGTTAAGGCGAAAAGCGAAAAGCTACTATACTATAAAACCAACACACATTGGAACGACTATGGTGCATATATAGGCTATAACTATACTATGAAAATTATAAATAAAACTCATGATTTACCTATAGCAGGCATTGAAGAGTATGAAGAAGTTATTCAACCTATAAAAGTAAATGATGTTACGCAGCAGATAAACCTAACTTTCAAAGAAGATGCTATTTTTTTACAGAAAAAAGATACAATAGCAACCAAAATTATTTTTAGCAAATATCATAAACAAGTCTTTTCAAACCCCAGCAAAACTAAAACATTACTAATGCATAGAGATTCTTTTGCCAATGCTTGGATGGGATTTTTCAATGAAAGTTTTGGAACTACTATATACTTAAGAGGTTATAAACTAAATAAAGAGTTAATAAATAAGGAAAAACCAGATATTGTCATTTTTGAGATGATTGAACGTAATTTGTTTGAAAACTTGTCCAAATAAAAAAAGACCTATGATTTTCATAGGCCTTATTACTCTTTTTATTTTTTATTTGAAATTACACTACTCCTTGAGCTAGCATAGCATCAGCAACTTTTACAAAACCTGCAATGTTCGCTCCTCTAACATAGTCAACATAACCATCTTCATCTTTACCATACTCAATACATGCTTCATGTATGTTAGCCATAATTTCTTTTAACTTATTGTCTACTTCATCTCTCGTCCAGTTGTAACGTAACGAGTTTTGAGTCATCTCTAAACCAGAAGTTGCAACACCTCCTGCGTTAGATGCTTTTCCTGGAGCAAACAATATTTTAGCTTTATGGAATTCTGCAATCGCCTCTTTAGTTGATGGCATGTTAGCACCTTCACTTACACAAATGCAACCGTTATTTAATAATGCTTTAGCATCATCACCATTAAGTTCATTTTGTGTTGCACAAGGTAAAGCAACATCACATTTTACATTCCATGGCGTTTCACCTTTAAAGAATTTAGCGTTAGGATATTTCTCAACATACTCACTAATTCTTCCTCTTTTTACGTTTTTAAGCTCCATTACAAACGCTAATTTAGAAGCATCGATACCTTCTTCATCATAAATGTAACCTGAAGAATCTGATAATGTCACTACTTTTCCTCCTAATTGAGTTGCCTTTTCAGCAGCATATTGTGCCACATTACCAGATCCAGAAACCACTACTGTTTTTCCATTAAAATCATCTCCTTTGGTTTTAAGCATACTTTGAGCAAAGTAAACATTACCGTAACCTGTTGCTTCTGGTCTAATTAAAGAACCACCCCAAGACATTCCTTTTCCTGTTAAAACTCCAGTAAACTCGTTTCTTAATTTTTTATACATTCCAAAAAGGAATCCTATTTCTCTAGCACCTACTCCAATATCTCCTGCAGGAACATCTGTTTGAGGTCCAATATGACGGAATAATTCACTCATAAAAGAATGACAAAAACGCATAATTTCGTTGTCACTTTTTCCTTTAGGATCAAAATCACTTCCTCCTTTACCTCCACCCATTGGCAGAGTTGTTAAACTGTTTTTAAATACTTGTTCAAAAGCCAAAAACTTAAGAATACTCATATTTACTGATGGATGAAAACGTAATCCTCCTTTGTAAGGACCAATTGCAGAGTTCATTTGAATTCTATAACCTCTATTTACTTGTATTTCACCAGAATCATCTACCCAACACACTCTAAAAGTCACCACTCTTTCTGGCTCAACCATTCTTAATAGAATGTTTTTTCCATGATAAATATCGTGTTTAGCAATATAAGGAATAACTGTTTCAGCTACTTCTTCTACTGCTTGTAAAAACTCAGGTTCTTGACCATTTCTTTCTTTTACAAGGTCTAAAAAAGCTTCAATTTTTTCTTTCATTATATATTTATTTAATAATGCATTGATAATTTCAAGGCACAAAGATACGTTATCTCTAAAAAATACAACTTATTTTTTTATTATTCTCAAAAAAATAATATGAGAGTAACAATCTTATAAATCAGAACGTTTAAATTATAATTATAGCTTAAACACTAATTATTTGGTAGTTAAAGCAGTTTTTATATATTTGTTGATATCTATGCCCTCACTAAAAGAAACCATATGGCGCTTAATTTGAAACAGTTAACCATTATATTTGTTCTTCTTGCAAATGTAAATAATGTGTTTTCTCAACTAGGTTTTTCCCACGAAATTGGTGCTATAGTTGGACCAGTTCAATTTAGATCAGATTTTGGTAGTAGAAACGAAGAAGAAACCAATTTTGGAAACTCTGGTATTGGTATTGGTATAGTTCACTACATCAATTTTGCTTACAGAGCAGACTGTAACTGCTACTCTACTGACACCTACTTCAATGATCACTTTAAACTTCGTAGTGAAATATCTTGGAATAAAACCAACCTACAACATCATGGTGAATGGGTAGGACCAGATAACGTAAGTGATAATGCTGATAGATTAAGAGCGCAACGTGGTGTGGCTGAAAATTTTGATGTTGGTATGCAGTTAGAATATTTCCCACTGAGTATTCGTTCGTTTCAAGCGTTTAGTTATAGGTTTGCTCCCTTTATAAGTTTAGGAGCGCATTATACCTCATCTAGTCCACAAGGAAGTACTGATTATGGTGACGGAAACATCTTTAACCAAAACAATATTTATTCCTATTGGTTTGATCCTGCAACTGATACTGAATATCCTATTAATTTAGATAAAGTCAATGCGTGGTCTGTTGTAACTAGTGTTGGTGTTAGATATAAATTAACCGAATTATCCGATTTAATGCTAGACCTTCGTTGGCAATACTATTTTAGTGATTGGATTGACGGTTTAGACCATAAACTAGACTACAACAAATACAACGATTGGTTAGTATGGTTAAACTTTGGATACATTTACTACTTAGATTAATCATTTTAAGATATATAATAAAAAAGACCAACAGTAATTGTTGGTCTTTTTTATTCTTGAAAGTTCAAACTATCCTATAGCCTGTTCTAAATCGGCAATTAAATCGGCTTCATCTTCAATACCAACGCTAAGTCTAATTAACGAATCTACTACTCCTGTTTTTTCGCGCTCTTCTTTTGGTATACTAGCATGTGTCATACTTGCTGGATGTCCAGCTAAAGATTCTACACCTCCTAAAGACTCAGCAAGCGTAAACACCTTTAATTTCTCAACAATTTTTATAGCTTCTTCATAATTGTTCCCTTTTGTGGTAAACGATACCATTCCTCCAAAATCCTTCATTTGCGACTTTGCAACTTCGTGGTTTGGATGACTCGTAAACCCAGGCCAATATACATTTTCAATTTTAGGATGATTTGCTAAAAACTCAGCAACTGCTTTACCATTTTCGCAATGACGTTGCATACGTACATGTAGTGTTTTTATGCCTCTTAATACCAAAAAGCTATCTTGAGGACCACAAACTGCTCCACTTGCATTTTGTATAAAATACAATTTTTCAGCAAGCGCTTTATCTTTTACAACTAATGCTCCCATAACAACATCGCTATGTCCACCAAGATATTTAGTTGCCGAATGCATTACAATATCAGCTCCTAAATCTAAAGGTTGTTGTAAATATGGTGTAGCAAAAGTATTATCAACTGCTAATAGCAAATTGTGCTTTTTAGCAATTGCTGATACTGCTTTAATATCAATAATATTCATCATTGGGTTAGTAGGTGTTTCAACCCAAATAAGCTTTGTGTTTTCATTTACGTAGTTTTCAATGCTAGACGCATTTTCCATTCCTACAAAATGAAATTTTATTCCAAAGCGTTCAAAAACACTTGTAAACAATCTATAACTTCCGCCATACAAATCGTTAGTTGAGATAACTTCATCTCCAGGATTTAAAAGCTTAATTACTGCATCAATAGCTGCCAAACCAGACCCAAATGCTAACCCATGATTTCCATTTTCTATACTTGCAAAAGCATTTTCAAGTGCATTACGTGTTGGGTTATGAGTTCTTGAATATTCATATCCTTTATGTCCTCCAGGAGTAGATTGTGCGTAAGTAGATGTTTGATAAATTGGAGGCATAACCGAACCATAAGCAGGATCGTGTTCTTGACCTCCATGTATTGTTTTAGTATTAAATTTCATAGTACTGAATGTCTTTCTATTTTTATAATTACAACAAATTTAACCTTTAATTCGTTGTATTCAAATCTATGTAATACCTTTATAGTATGTTTAACAAAATCCTTTTCCCTGTGAAAAAACTTAGCCTAATTATAGTAATATTCACCCTCTTTTACAGCTGTAAAAATGAAGTAACTCCTATTGAATTTTCTGAAACAGCTATTGAAAACCAAGAGCATGTTAATATTGAAATTATCTACCCAAAAGTTACATCCAAATCAGATATTGCTTCAAAAATAAATTCTGAAATAGAGCAAACCATTTCAAAAAACATAGCCTTTTTTGAAGATGATACCGAACAATTATCATTAGAAGCTTCAATTAAAGATTTTGAAAACAGATATATAAATTTTAAAAAAGAATTTGAAGACAGCTCAATTAAATGGGATGCAAATGTAAGTGGCGAAGTAGTTTACAACTCTGAAAACGTGATTACCATTGCAATTGACTCTTACACGTTTACTGGTGGAGCTCATGGCAATAGTGTTATTACTTTATTGAATTTTAACCCTAAAACTGGAGCATTATATAGTTTTGATGATATTTTTAATAATCCTACAAAAGTTACTGAACTTGCTGAAACTTATCTTGAAAAAGAATTGAATATCTCTAAGAACCAAAATACTGATGATTACTTTTTTGACGAGTTTTTTAAAATGCCTGAAAATATTGGTTTTAGCGATGAAGGCATCATCTTTTTATACAACACCTACGAAATAGCTGCTTATGCTCAAGGTGTTACTGAGTTTACTATACCTTACAGTGAAATTAGTGAGTTCTTAAAACTCTCAGAGTAATTAAATAGATTTCTTTAATGCCAAAATATAACCTAAATGCAAGCCTTCGTGGTAATTGTTAAAGGCAATGGCTTCCTCGACATTTGTTAACCTGTTTTTTGTGGTTACTGTATATTCATTAAAGGTTTGAAAGATTTTGTTGTTATAATCTTCCTTGGTTTTTTCAATAGTTGAGAAAAGTAATCCTTTTATTTCGTCAACTTCGGCTTGTGTTAAATCGCGTTCAGGTTTTGTACCTTTTCTAAACGCTTCAACAAAATCATCGTTAACAATCATTGGTAAACCCGATAGCTTATACACCAACAATTGTTGAGTAGCAATGGTGTGAGCTATATTCCAAATCATATTGTTTTTAAACCCTTTAGGTACTTTATTAAGCTCTTCTAAGGAGTAATTCTCAATAAAGGTTTTAAGAACAGCTCTGTTTTTTAACGTAATATCAAAATCCCATTCCATAGTTTAAATTTTATTTAAAAGTAATTAATTTTTGCTTCAAATCCGTTTACTTTGCAGTGTAAAACTATTAACTCATGAATAAAGTTTACTACCTAAAAACTTGTAGCACTTGCGTGCGAATTTTAAAAACGCTTAACCTACCTTCAGGTTTTATCTTACAGGATATTAAAACCGAAGAAATAACTGTTAAGCAACTCGACGAAATGAAAGCTCTAGCTGGTAGTTATGAAGCGTTGTTTAGCAAACGTGCAAAACTTTATAAAGAAATGGGCTTAAAAGACATGAGCCTTTCTGAAAAAGATTATAAACAGTACATCCTTGAGCATTACACCTTTTTAAGCAGACCTGTGATACTAGCAAATAATCAGATTTTTATTGGTAATAGTGCTAAAACTGTTGAGGCTGCAAAAAAAGCAATACATGAATAGCCGAATTTTGGCTTTAATAGCCGCTTTTATAGTTCAAGTTATTTACGGTCTTACTTTTACATTTGCTAATGATGTTATTGATGAAGGACATGTAAAACCGTTTGGATTTATCTTACTTAGAGTATTAGGAGCTGCTGTGCTTTTTTGGATTTTAAGCATCTTCGCTCCTAAAGAAAAAATTGATAAAAAGGACTTTTTAACCTTCTTCTTTGCCTCTATTTTTGGTATTGCTCTTAATATGCTTACCTTTTTTAAAGGTTTAGAATTTACAACACCTATACATGCATCAGTAATTATGACTGTTGTACCTATTGTGGTTTTGGTGCTGTCTTCTTTTTTGCTGAACGAAAAATTAACCTCTCTTAAAATTTTAGGCGTTATACTTGGGTTTGCTGGAGCTATTGTACTATCGGTTTATGGACGGTCAAAAGTTGTTGGAGACAATATTTTGCTAGGTAACTTTTTAGTATTTATTAATGCTGTGTCTTATAGTATTTACTTAATAATCATTAAAAAACTAACCAATAAATACCATCCGTTTACATTTATAAAATGGTTGTTTTTATTTGGTTTTATTTTGGTATTACCTTTTGGATATAACGAAGTATTAAGTGTTGATATTAGCACATTTACACCTTACATCTATTTCTCAATACTATTTGTTATTGTAGGCGCAACTTTTGGTACATATCTTTTAAATCCGTTAGCACTAACAAAATTAAGAGCATCAACAGTAAGTACATTTTTGTACATACAACCTGTAATTGCTGGTATTTTTGCAATACTAATGGGAAGCGATACTGTAAACACTGTAAAAATATTAGCTGCTGCTTTAATTTTTACTGGAGTGTATTTGGTTACCAAAAAGCCTAAAGCATCAGCTTAGGTTTACTGGCTTTTTACCGAACTTTCTAGTATCTTCTTTTGTTAAAACCTTAAAGTTTTTGGACTTAGGGAAAGTGTCCATTTCCTGTTTAAAGTTTTCAGGAAGTGGTGTTAACGATCTTGTTTTTAAATTAATCCAAGCACCTAAAATTTCACAATTAGCTAAGTTTTCACCTTTATGATTGTAAAAATTGTGCTCTATTTGAAAAAACATACCATCATCACTTAAGCCCATAATTTCTAAGCTTACAGTAATTGGCGTGCCTAAAAACGCTTCTTTAAAATAATAGATGTGCTCATAAAAAATTACAGGACTAATATCATACTTAGCTAAGTTTGAAAGCGAAAAGCCATGATCTTCAAAAAAAGCCACTCGAGTATGACTCATAAAGTTTACATAAGCAGAATTTGCCAAATGCCTATTAGCATCAACATCACTCCATCTAATTTCAAATTGTTTTTTATACATAACATAGGTTTTTAAGTGCTACAAATTTATTGATTTTTATTATGCAAGCATAATAGTTATTCCGCTTTTTATAATAACCCATAACTATATGTTTTTCCTTACCTTTGCTCAACTTTTATATAAATGTAGGTTCATGATACAATCAATGACAGGATATGGGAAGTCTGTAATTCAGCTTCCAACAAAAAAGATTTCAATAGAGGTAAAATCCCTTAACAGCAAAAATTTAGATTTAAATACTCGCATGCCTTCGCTTTACAGAGAAAAGGAACTTGAGATAAGAAAACAAATCGCTTCTAAACTGGTAAGAGGTAAAATAGATTTTTCGTTGTACATGGAAATTACTGGTGAAGAAACCTCTACTCAAATCAATAAAACAGTTGTGCAACAGTACATTAAACAACTTAAAGAAGTTGTTGATGGTGATGAAACCGAAATGCTTAAAATGGCTATTAGACTTCCTGATGCAGTGGCTACTGAACGTGATGAAATTGATGAAGACGAATGGAGCCAAATTGCTAAAGAAATTGATAGCAGCCTAGAAAAAATTTATCAGTACAGATTAGATGAAGGACAAGTTTTGGAAGCCGATTTTATAGAACGTGTCAATACTATTTCAAGCCTATTGGAGCAAGTTATAAAAATGGATCCTGAGCGTATTGAAGGAGTAAGAGAGCGTTTGCAAAAAGGAATTGCCGATATAAAAGAAAAAGTTGACGAAAATCGTTTTGAGCAAGAACTGGTATTTTACATAGAAAAATTTGACATTACTGAAGAAAAAGTAAGATTAAGCAATCATTTGGACTACTTTTTGAAAACATTAAAATCTAGCGATTCTAACGGTAAAAAATTAGGGTTTATCAGTCAGGAAATGGGACGCGAAATCAATACCATTGGATCAAAATCTAATTATGCACCAATGCAAAAACTGGTAGTTCAAATGAAAGATGAGCTCGAAAAAATTAAAGAACAACTCTTAAACGTATTATAATGAAGCAAGGTAAACTTATTGTGTTTTCAGCGCCTTCTGGCTCAGGAAAAACCACTATTGTAAGACATTTGCTTAAACAGCAAGAGTTGGATTTAGAGTTTTCTATTTCGGCTACTTCGCGTGCAAAAAGAGGTGAAGAAGTACATGGTAAAGACTACTATTTTTTAAGTTTTGAAGACTTTAAAAAGAAAATAAAAAACGATGAGTTTTTAGAGTGGGAAGAAGTATATCGTGATAACTTTTATGGCACTTTAAAAACCGAAGTGGAGCGTATTTGGGCCAAAGGGAAACACGTTATTTTTGATATTGATGTTTCTGGAGGATTACGCATTAAACGAAAATTCCCAGAAGAAACACTTGCCATTTTTGTAAAACCTCCAAGTATTGACGAACTTAAAATAAGACTTAAAAAACGTAAGACCGAAAGCGACGACAAAATAAACATGCGTATTGCAAAGGCATCTGCTGAATTGGCAACTGCACCATTGTTTGACAAAATTGTAATTAACGACGATTTAGATAAAGCTTTAGACGAAGCATACAAACTAGTTTCAAACTATTTAGGTATCGATAAAAAATGAAAATAGGTCTTTATTTTGGTACGTTTAACCCTATTCATGTTGGACATTTAACCATTGCCAACCACATGGCTGAATATAGTGATTTGGACCAAATATGGTTAGTAGTTACGCCTCACAATCCGTTTAAAAAAAAGAACTCTTTACTAGATAACCACCAACGTTTAGAAATGGTATATCGTGCTACTAAAGACTATACCAAACTAAAACCAAGCGATATTGAGTTTAACTTGCCGCAACCAAATTATACTATAAATACGCTTACATACTTACAAGAAAAACATCCTGATTATGAGTTTGCTTTAATTATGGGTGAAGACAATTTAAAGAGTTTCCATAAGTGGAAAAACTATGAATTGATTCTTCAAGGTCATGATATTTATGTGTATCCTCGTATTTCTGAAGGAACTGTTGAAACCCAGTTTGATGGTCACCCAAAAATTCATCATGTTGCTGCTCCAATAATGGAGCTCTCTTCTACATTTATTAGAAAATCAATAAAAGCAGGTAAAAACATAAGGCCAATGCTTCCTGAACACGTTTGGGAATATGTTGACGAAATGAATTTTTATAGGTAAAATTCCTGCGTAGGCAGGAATCTCTTAGCTTTAAGACTTATTCCATATACCTTTTGAAATTACTGGTATTACTTTAATGAAAATCTTGCGTTAATTTTTGAGATTGCCACTTTCGTGGGAATTAAAAATGAAAAAATGCATTTTCTAAATGCTCTATCGTGTAGTCTTTTTCGTTTTTTACAATTGCAATAATATCAAAACGCACTTCTACCTCTAAACCATTTACGGTTACGTATTCATCTACTGCTTTTACCAGGTTTTTAATTTGTTTTGGTTTTACAAAATCTTGCGGATTTCCAAAATCGGTAGTAGAGCGTGTTTTCACTTCAATAATGGCAAGAATAGCTTCTTTTTGGGCTATAATATCAACCTCAGCCTTGTCAAAACGATAATTGCGTTCCACAATTTCATAGTGATTTTGCAACAAAAAATCTACTGCTAGTTGTTCGCCTTTTTTACCAAGTTCGTTGTGTTGTGCCATCTTATTTAATAATTAAAATGCTATGAATCTAAGACTTCCAACTTATATCCAACACCATGAATGTTGGTTATTTTTATAGAATCGTCCTCCTGTAATTTTTTTCTCAGTTTAGAAATATAGGTATCTAAACTCCTACCAACAAACACGCCTTGGTCTTCCCAAACTCGTTTAACCAACTCATCTCGTTTAACTACAGTATTCAAGTTTTCATAGAAAATTTCAAGCAGTTCGCACTCTTTTTTGGAAAGTTGAATTTCAGAAGCTGACTTTACCAATTTATTTTGGTCAGGGTAAAACTCATATTTTCCAATAATGTAAGATTCCAACGTGTCTTCCTTGAGCTTTGGTTTTCTAAGTTTCATTAAAAACCATAAAGCCAAAATTACTCCACCAAAAAGTAATACATAGATTACCCAAGAAGTTTGTTTAAGCTCAGTAAATTGCACTTGAATTATATAACACCCAACAGGTAATGCTCTACCCATACAAGGTATAATACTGTTCTGCTCTTCATTTTTCATTTCATAGCTATACGCTACTTCATTATCTGAGCAATGCAATACTTCAATTCTATAATTATCAGGCAAATTGGCTTTTGCAAAGCTATTCTTTACTGCATCTACTAAACTATCTGGAACAATACTTAGTTCTTCTTGAAAGGTTAATTCAAATTTGTTAGTATCAATATTAGTAATTGGTAAAACCAAAGAGGTAGAATCGTTTTGAGACAGTAAAAGTGAATTCCCTACATCTCGCAATGCAATTTTAGTGATTTCAGAAAATGAATTTTCATCGCCACAAGACATTGAACAACTCAACAACAAGATAAAAAATATAGAATAAATAGTCCTTTTCATATGTTTTGTAAATAAAACATAAATATGTCAATTACTTGAGCGTTTGACACTTCTTTGACACTTTTTTTACATTCTTTAATGATAAAAGAAACCTACTCAAAAACCACTGTCGACTGCTCAGTACCAACCGTCAACTGTACTGTTCGACCCAAAAACATTGCTCTGTTATCATCTTCGTGTCCAGCAGGCATATTAAATGCAATCGGGAAATTGTAATCAGCCAAAGCATCTAAAATAAGTTGCTCAATGGATGTTCCCCAAAGCGTTGTGTTTTTACGAAGCTTGGTCATATCCCCAACAATAACGCCAGCACAATTATCAAAATAACCAGCGCGTTTTAAACTTTGTAACATGCGGTCTATATGATATTTATACTCACCTATTTCTTCAATAAATAAAATTTTTCCTGAAGTATCAATACTAGTTTCTGAACCTAACATAGTGTGTAACATGGTTAGGTTTCCTCCTACCAATTCACCTGATGCTGTTCCTACTCTGTTATAATTAGTTCCTGTTAAAGTATAGGTCAAAGTCTCTCCAAAAATTGCCGACTTAAATGTAGCAACGGTTTGTTCAAGTCCTTCAAGATCTTTTGTTAAGCTCACACACATCATAGCATGTATAGTTTCAAATCCTTGGTTATGAAACAAACTATGTAAGGCAGTAATATCACTATAACCTATAAGCCATTTGGGTTGTGTTTTAAATTTTGTGAAATCGAGTTTGTCTAAAATCCTTACAGCACCATAACCACCACGAGCACACCAAATAGCACTTATAGTTGGGTTGTCCATCGCATTTTGAAAATCTTCACAACGCTCGTTATCAGTTCCAGCAAAATGATTGTCTTGACTAAACACATGCTTGCCAACAACCACATTTAAACCCCAACTTTTAAGTAAATCGCTAGCTTGTTGAACTTCACGTTGTCTGTTTTTTAAAATTCCTGAAGGTGCTACAATAGCCACTGTATCACCTACTTTTAAATATGGTGGTTGTGTCATTTTTTGTTGAGAATACATTTCACCTGCTATAATACACAAGAGAAACAATGTTATTTTTTTTAATGCCATATTAATATTTTTTATGCCATCCTAAACCTAAGTTTAAACCTACACCAAAATAATTGAACTCTCCTAAGCTACCAAATATTTTAACCCCAAAACTTCTACCAAATGCAGTTGGTTGCCCTACAGGGATTATCCCATACAATACTCTAAACCGCTTTTTTTTAGCTTTAAAAAAATTAAAATTTAACTCAAAAGGAACAGCTATATATGATTCATTATATCTAAATTTTTCACCATCTACAGTTCTACTATACCTTAACAAATTAGAAGATACACCTGCTGAAATACTAATAGCAGAACCATTAAAAACAAACCGTTTTCCATAGAGTAAGGCAAACTCATTCAATGAATCTCCTCCAATAAATAATGGAACGATTAAAACACTAGCTAATCCTGCATCAGGGTTTGTCTCAGCAATATATGTGCTTCTAAAAGTAAATAGATCTTTATTTATTTGATAATTTGCACTAAATCCAAAAGTTAATCCGTTTACTTCATTTCCGCTATTTGAGGCGCCTACTAAAAAGTCAACATAAACTATTGGATTAGATTTTACCTCGGTAGAATCTTTTTCTTTTTGGGCAAAACTATTGCACGTAAAAAAGAATACTAAAATTACATAATAGTACTTTTTCATAGCTTTTTCTATCAAATCTAATAAAAAATAGCCCTCAAAACTCAATTGAAGGATTAAGAATTGAGAGAATAAAAAACTTAATAGTTATTTTTGCCATCAAATTAAACCTTGATATGTCAACAAATCCTAAACGATATACAATTACTGCAGCATTACCTTACACAAACGGTCCAATTCATATTGGGCATTTAGCTGGTGTGTATGTTCCTGCTGATATTTATGCGCGTTACCAACGCTTAACAGGAAACGATGTGGCCTTTGTTTGCGGTAGCGATGAGCATGGTGTTCCTATTACTATAAAAGCAAAAAAAGAAGGTGTATCACCTCAAGATGTCGTTGATAAATATCATGCCATTATTAAAAAATCTTTTGAAGATTTTGGAATTACCTTTGATAATTACTCAAGAACATCAGCGCAAATTCACCATTTAACGGCTTCAGAGTTTTTCTTGGAGTTGTATAAAAAAGGTGAGTTTATTGAAGAAGTTACCGAGCAGTTATATGATGAAGAAGCTAAACAGTTCTTGGCAGACCGTTTTGTGATTGGGACTTGCCCAAAATGTGGTAATGAAGAAGCTTATGGTGATCAATGTGAAAAATGTGGAACCAGCCATAATGCTACCGATTTAATTAACCCAAAATCGGCTATTACTGGCAATGCGCCAACACTAAAAGAAACAAAACACTGGTTTTTACCATTAGATAAGCACGAAGATTTTTTAAAAAAATGGATTTTAAAGGGTCATAAAAAAGATTGGAAACCTAATGTTTACGGACAAGTAAAATCTTGGATTGATGATGGTTTACGACCTCGTGCTGTAACGCGTGATTTAGATTGGGGAATTCCTGTTCCTGTTGAAGGTGGTGAAGGCAAAGTACTTTACGTATGGTTTGATGCGCCAATTGGTTACATTTCGGCAACCAAAGAATGGGCTGAACGCGAAGGAAAAGATTGGGAACCATATTGGAAAGACGAAAACACCAAATTGGTTCACTTTATAGGAAAAGATAATATTGTGTTTCACTGTATCATTTTCCCGAGTATGCTAAAAGCAGAAGGCTCATATATTTTACCAGATAATGTGCCAGCTAACGAGTTTTTAAATTTAGAAGGCAATAAATTATCTACGTCTAAAAACTGGGCAGTTTGGTTGCCAGAATATTTAGAAGATTTTCCTGATAAGCAAGATGTATTGCGTTATGCATTAACAGCCAATGCACCAGAAACCAAAGACAACGATTTTACTTGGAAAGATTTCCAGGCAAGAAACAATAACGAGTTGGTAGCCATTTTTGGAAACTTTATAAACCGTGTTGTTGTTTTAACCAACAAATATTACAATGGTATTGTTCCTGAGCCAAGCGACTATTCTCAAGTTGACGAAGAAACACTTGCTGCTGTAAAAGCTTATCCAGATGTTATTGCAAGCTCTATTGAGCGTTACCGTTTTCGTGAGGCAAGCCAGGAATTGATGAATCTTGCACGATTGGGTAATAAGTATTTAGCTGATGAAGAACCTTGGAAAGTCATTAAAGAAGATGAAGCACGTACAAAAACAATTATGTTTGTAGCACTACAAATAGCGTCTGCTTTAGCAACTATAAGCGAACCGTTTTTACCGTTTACTTCAGAAAAATTGAAATCTATCCTTTCTCATTCCGCACTTGATACGGAATCTTCTTGGGAAGATATTTCAACTAAAGATATTTTGCTTCCTGCAGGACATCAAATAGGAAAAGCTGAATTGTTGTTCAATAAAATTGAAGATAAAGACATTCAAGCACAATTAGATAAACTAGAAGCGAGTAAAAAGGCCAATGAAGCTGCCAATAAAGCAGCCGAACCTCAAAAAGAAGAAATCACTTTTGATGATTTTACAAAGTTAGATTTACGTGTAGGAACGATTATTGAAGCCGAAAAAATGCCGAAAGCTAAAAAACTTTTAGTTTTAAAAGTTGATACAGGTATTGACACCAGAACCATAGTTTCTGGTATTGCTGAAAGTTTTACTGCTGAAGAAGTCATAGGAAAACGCGTTACCGTTTTAGTGAATTTAGCACCAAGAAAATTACGTGGTGTTGAAAGCGAAGGTATGATTTTAATGACCGAAAGTCCTGAAGGCAAATTGGTGTTTGTAAACCCTGATGCCAACCAAGACGTTGCGAACGGTTTACAGATAAGTTAATTACACCTAATAACAGATTACAAACCTCATAGTATAAGACTATGAGGTTTTTTATTTTCAGTTAGGATGTCAATTTAAAACGCAGTGCAAATGCTCTTATGAGCAAAAAAGGTAAAATAATAATTACCGAACCCCATAAATTATTGGGTGTGAAAGTTTCAGGGAAATTTCTAACCACAAAAAGCATTAAAACAACACCTAATATTATTGACACATGAAGGATAAGCATGTTAGGTGTGAAGTTTCCAAAACTTACTTTTAAAGGCTGCTGAGTGCTATGTAACAGTATACGTTCTACAGCCACAAACACTAGGTTAATGTTAAAAAACCAATTCTGGAAAAATAAAATTCTCATGTTAATTAGTATAAGCGTATCATTGTTCCAATTGGCCATAAATGCAAAAAATACCACTATAAACACAAAATACACACCCATTTGGATAAAGGAACCGAATACAGATGTTTTTCCTTGACTTATATTCACCGCATTTTTGTTATGCTTAAAGCAAATTCTGTCAACCATAATTCTAATAAGTTCATTCCACCAAAAAAAGTAAATAATATAAAACACTGTAGTTTGCCCACTCCAAATGGATAAAGCAGTAAGCAAAATAAACACTAAAAAGTCCCATTGGGAATAATGTTTAAGTGGTTTATCTATAAGAGATGAAAAGTTATTCATTGGGTTTATTTTTCTGGATGGTTAATTGTCATAATCAAAACTCACTTCAAACAATAGATCTATAAATGAGGCTTTGTGTAAATTTATGACTTGAGAAGCCTGCACTTGATTATAAATATGCTCTGAAACATTAATATTTCCGTGATTAGTTTCAATTTGAAATTTTGTAGAACTTCGATTAGACGTTGCTTTCAATTTATCAATCACTTGAACCTTAGTAATCGTTTTTAAATAACCATTACGATTAAACTTTGCATATCTATTGTACTTAATCAACAGTTTAAATGAGTAGTATATAAATGCAATAATTAACGGAATTAGAAATATGAATATGCCTTTCCAAAGTACAAATAGTAGAATAATTATTGGGATAAGATACATTAGGTCTTTTCTAATCGTTTTAAAAAACATTTTTTTGACTAATTCAATCTCTTTAATTGTCATAGGAAAAGACTTCTCATCACGTTCGTAACGCTTTTTACTTATTGTATAATGAGACAAGGTTGTTGTGTCATTATTTTTTTCTAAAACCTTAAAGTCTAAAACTTCCTTCTTTTTAGGGCTAATTTCAATAGAAACTTTATCACCTAATCTAGCTTGGGAATACTGCTTGTAAGACACACTGTGCTCTATGTTTTCTATACTAATGTAATAGTAGGTTTGAGTACTTTTTCGTGAAGAACCATAGACATGAGAACCACCTCTACTGTGTCTAGTAGAAGATGATGTGTGTTTGTTTACCCGCTTATCATTAACAATACCCGTATAACATTGTTTTACTCCTTTTTTCAAATCGATATAAGTTCCCCAGAAAAAATAGGATATAAAGGCTCCAAAAATTAGAGCAAAAGCAGTAAAAACAAAAACAGGAATATATCCCATTTCACCAGTTGGCAACACAAATTTAAAAATGAAGAAAAAAATAGCTCCAACAAAAACACCAAATGCAATTAAAAACAAAAATTGTCGCCTGAGCATTTTTCTGTCTTGCAATGTTAGTGGCTTAATTTCATATTGATTTTGAGGTACCATAAGCTTATTAAAACGAATTTATAGCCGACAACATATCTTCAAACTTTGCTTGTACTTCATCATCATATTTGGTATCACCTATAACTTCTCCATTAGATAAGGTTGTTTTATAAAATCTAATACCTGCAATAGTATTTGTGTTTAAATCGATATCAGCTTCGGCATAAGCAATTTTATTTCCTTGCGCATCGGTTTTATAATCAAACAACAATACTTGTGTAAGTGTTAGTTTATCCTTGTGTTTTCCATAAAACTGTGTGGTTTGATTTGAATACTGCTCTAAATTAAAAGGTAAATTATCTAAAGGCGCTTCTTTGTCAAATCGTTGCATACCTTTCATGAGTCTTTTGGTTGCATTTTCGTTGTCACTTAAATCAAACTTTAGTATAAAATTCTCTAAATAAGAAGTCACTTCAAAACGTTGTTCAGATGATACATACGAAGTAATTTCTTTATTTTCAAGATAATAGTAGTTTGTAGTTATCTCTGTTTGATTTTCATTCTTTTGAGTTCTAATAGCTTTATAAAGTTTCCCTTTATTAGAGTAATAATATGTAGTGACTGTGTTGTTTTCTATAGATGTCGTTTGGTATAGTAACCCGTTTTGGTAGCTAAATGTATTATGACTACTACCATTTTTCAACTTAATGGTTTCTTCCACAAGCTGCCCTTCTCCATTGTATTTGTAAGTATGTTTTCTGTTTTCTTTTGAATTACTAAACTCAAAAACACGTTTATGTAGCTTACCTTTTTTATAAGTGTTTTTTGATGTTGACCACGTATTATCTTTTAAATTCTGAATGTGATAATTGTCTATAAATCCATCCTTACTGAATCGATACGTTGATTTCCCTATTGGTTCTTTATCAAGATTATAGCTAACAGTTTCTACTATATTAACAGGTTGTAAAAACCCATAATCTTGAGTAGTAACTTTTGGTAGCGATTGCGCTTGCAGATGATTTAAAGAGATTAAAAAAAAGCTGAAAGTCAGCAAAATGTGTTTAAGTACCATAATTTTTGTATATAATCTGTAAAAATATATGCTCAACTTATTTGTTACAATACGACATTTGCCCTACTTCTATCATTATCTTTTATATTTTTACAGCCTACAAAAAAGAAAGTCATTTTATGTCTCTACTCTCATATATTACCAAAAACACTAACCTTCCAGAATTATCAGTAAAAAACACCATTAGCTTGCTCAACGATGCGTGTACTGTTCCATTTATTTCACGTTACAGAAAAGAAGCTACAGGAAATCTGGACGAAGTTCAAATAGGTGATATTGTAAAATACAAAGAACTCTTTGAGGCGCTTGAAAAGCGTAAAGCAGCCATTTTAAAGTCACTTGAAGAACAAGATGTTTTAACATCAGAATTAGAACAAAAAGTAAACAACGCTCAAGATATTACAACACTTGAAGATATTTACTTGCCATACAAAAAAAGCCGAAAAACAAAAGCTGATATTGCTAAAGCTAACGGATTAGAACCTTTAGCTAAAATCATAATGAGTCAAAACGCTCACGATATTGAAAGCATTGCATATAAATATGTAAAAGATGCTGTTGATTCTGTAGATGATGCTCTAGAAGGCGCTCGACATATTATTGCCGAATGGATTAATGAACGTACTGATGTAAGAAACAATATTCGTTATCAATTAGAACGTTTTGCAACCATTGCAACTAAAGTTGCTAAAAAGAAAGCCACTGAAGAAGACGCTCAAAAATTCCGTGATTATTTTGATTGGAGCGAGTCGTTGAGTCGTATTCCTTCACATCGTTTGCTAGCCATTTTACGTGCCGAAAACGAAGGCTTTATTCGAGTGAAAATTGAAATTGATGATGAACGTGCTTTAGATAAAATAGCACAACGTATTATAAAATCTGACAATGCGTGTTCCGACCAAATCGAGATTGCTATAAAAGATGCATACAAGCGCTTATTGTTACCATCATTGAGCAATGAAGCATTGCAAAATGCCAAAGAAAAAGCCGATGAAGCAGCGATAACTGTTTTTGCCAAAAACCTAAAACAATTGTTGCTGGGTTCACCATTAGGCGAAAAGCGCATTTTAGCCATCGATCCTGGTTTTAGAACCGGTTGTAAAGTAGTGTGTTTAGATGCGCAAGGGCAACTTAAACACAATGAAACCATTTATCCGCATGCACCTAAAAACGATAGCACAGGCGCAATAAAAAAAATAAGCACACTTGCCGAAGCATATAATATTGAAGCTATTGCTATTGGAAACGGAACCGCTTCGCGCGAAACAGAATCACTGATTAGGCGTATTCGTTTTAAAAATGATATTCAAGTATTTGTGGTAAGTGAAGCAGGAGCTAGTATTTATTCGGCTTCAAAAATTGCTAGAGACGAGTTTCCTAATTACGATGTTACGGTAAGAGGCGCTGTTTCTATTGGTCGTCGTTTACAAGATCCGTTGGCAGAGTTGGTTAAGATTGATGCAAAATCTATTGGTGTTGGTCAATATCAGCATGATGTTGATCAAACCAAGCTAAAAACCGAACTAGATACTGTTGTAGAAAGTTGCGTGAATGCTGTTGGTGTTAATCTAAATACAGCAAGTAAAAGTTTGTTGAGTTATGTCTCTGGAATTGGCCCTAAATTAGCCGAAAACATTGTGAGTTATCGTGATGAACATGGTGCATTTTCATCAAGAACCGATTTAAAAAAAGTACCACGTTTAGGAGATAAAGCTTTTGAGCAAGGATCAGCATTCTTAAGAATTAAAGATGCAAAAAATCCGTTAGACGATTCTGCTGTGCATCCTGAAAGCTATAGTATTGTAAAAGCTATAGCAAAAAATGAAGGAAAACGTGTTTCTGAACTTATAGGAAATTCTGCCGTTTTAAATGGTATTGATTTAAAACCCTATTGTACAGATACCGTTGGTTTGCCAACACTTAAAGACATCGTAAAAGAACTTGAAAAACCAGGATTAGATATTAGAGAACAAGCCAAAGTGTTTACTTTTAATCAAAACATAAAAACCATCAATGATGTGCAGGAAGGTCAATTGCTTCCCGGAATTGTCAATAATGTAACCAATTTTGGAGCTTTTGTTGATATTGGAATTAAAGAAAGCGGCTTAATTCATATTTCAAACTTATCAGATGGTTTTGTAAGTGATGTTAGTGCGCATATTAGTTTACACGAACAGGTCATTGTAAAAGTTTTAGAGGTTGATATTCCGCGTAAGCGCATTCAATTAAAACTACATAAATCATGAATTGGATTATTTTAATTATCGCAGGATTATTTGAAGTTGCCTTTGCTTTTTGTTTAGGAAAAGTAAAAGAAACCTCAGGAAACACGTCTACCTATTGGTTTTTAGGGTTTTTATTATGTTTAGCTATTAGTATGTGGCTTTTGGTAAAAGCCACCCAAACCTTACCTATAGGAACTGCTTATGCGGTTTGGACAGGTATTGGTGCTGTAGGCACTGTTTTGGTTGGCATTTTTGTGTTTAACGAACCTGCTAATTTTTGGCGTGTCTTTTTTATTTCAACCTTAATTATCTCTATTGTTGGACTAAAATTTGTGTCTCAACATTAAGTTCTAATTTAAAATTATTCTAACATCTTTAACGCTTAAAAATGCTTAACTTTACGTAAAAAGAAAGACATTATGTTATCAAAAAAAATAGAAAAAGCGTTAAATGATCAAATTAGAGTTGAAGCCGAATCTTCTCAAATCTATTTAGCTATGGCTTGTTGGGCTGAAGTAAAAGGACTTGAAGGAGTTGCTGGTTTTATGTACTCACAATCTGATGAAGAACGTGCTCATATGCTTAAACTAGTTAGATATGTAAACGAACGTGGTGGACACGCTCATGTATCAGCCTTAAATGCACCAAATGTAACCTTTAAATCGTTTAAGGAAATGTTTGAAAAACTATTTGAACACGAAGTATTTGTATCAGAAAGCATTAATGAGTTAGTGCATATTGCGTTACAAGAAAAAGACTATTCTACTCACAACTTCTTACAATGGTATGTAAGCGAACAAATAGAAGAAGAAGCAATGGCTCGTACAATTCTTGATAAAATAAATATGATAGGAGACGATAAAGGTGGCTTGTACTTATTTGACAGAGATATTCAACAAATAACAATAAGCACAGCTGCTTCTGAAAGTCCTGAATAATTTTTAACAGTTAATTTTATTTAGAATTAATTAAAATAATTTATTTTTGCCTCATATTCTACAAGTTAGTAACCGTTGGGCAAGAAGAAAAAAGAAAAGAAACAACAGAAAAAAGCTTTAAAAACCTTACATAAAGCAGGTATTATTAATGCTAACAAGGTAAAAAGCAAATGTTGTGAAAAATATAAAAAAAGTGAAAACAAGCGTTGTGGCAAATGTCCTTGCTTTGATTTACTTAAAAAAGTTGCATAAAAGCCTCATAATAATAATGAGGCTTTTTTTATTTCTAATTCTACTTAATTCAAAATAACATTTCACACCTTATTGTAACTAACGAAACACTAATTTTTGTCTAAAAAAATCTGCTTTACTTTCCTTTTATAAACAGCAAAAAATATCTTTATGTTGATAAATTGTTAAGAAGAATATTTAACACATTTCATTTCATTTAGAATAATTTATCACTTTTACATTATCTTATTAGATACACTATAATTCGTTATTACTTATGGAAATTTTACACATTACTAAAAGAAATTTTAGCCAGAAACCTTTTGAATTAAGCAAAATCACAAACGCTATTTTAAAGGCAATGAAAGCGGTTGAAAATGGAGAATTTGGAGACGCTCAACTTATAGCAAATAACGTTTATGACGTATTGTTACAAAGGAAAAATCAGGATAAAGATTATTTACCTACGGTTGAGGAAGTGCAAGATGTTGTAGAAGATAAATTAATGGAAAGTTCTTTTCACGATGTTGCAAAAGCTTACATTTTATACAGAAACAAACAAGCTTTAAGTCGTAAGAGTAACATTTTTGAAAAACGTGTAAACTTAAAACCTTACGAGTATCCTCAATTATACGAATATGTTCCAGCAATTCGTCATTCATATTGGATACATACCGAGTTTAATTTCACAAGTGATATACAAGATTTCAAATCAAATCTTTCTGAAGTAGAAAAATCTGCTATAAAAAATACGATGCTTGCAATTTCTCAAATTGAGATTGCAGTAAAAACTTTTTGGGGAGATATTTACCATAGAATGCCAAAGCCTGAAATAGGATCTGTAGGTTCAACATTTGCAGAAAGTGAAGTAAGACATGCTGATGCATACTCGCACCTTCTTGAAATTTTAGGACTAAACAAAGAATTTGAAGAGCTAAAGAAAAAGCCAGTAATCATGAAGCGTGTGCAGTATTTAGAAACTGCATTAAAAAACGCTAAAAGTGAAAACAATCAAGAATATGCAGAGTCTGTATTATTGTTCTCATTATTTATTGAGCACGTGTCTTTATTCTCTCAATTCTTAATCATTATGGCATTCAACAAGCATAAAAATATGCTTAAAGGTATCTCTAACGTGGTTGAAGCAACATCAAAAGAAGAGCAAATTCATGGAGATTTCGGTATAGATATCATCAATATTATCAAAGATGAGCACCCAGAGTGGTTTGATGCAAGCTACAATACCATGATTCAAGATATGTGTAAAGAAGCCTATGTTGCTGAAAGCAAGATTGTAGATTGGATTTTTGAAGAAGGCGAATTAGATTTCTTACCAAAAGCAGTTGTAAACGAGTTTATTAAAAACCGTTTCAATAAATCTTTAGAAAGCATTGGTATTGAAAAAGTATTTGATATAGACGAAACACTACTTACACAAACCGAATGGTTTGATGACGAGATTATTGGTACAAAACATGGCGATTTCTTTGTAAAACGCTCTATCAATTACAGTAAAAGAACACAAAGTATAACAAGCGACGACTTATTTTAACCAGACTATTTTTTATAACCTATGGAGAACAAAACAATACACCAGCCGCAACTACAAGATCAAAAAAACACAACTGATGAACTAGTAAATGCCCGAAAAGAATTTTTAACCAACACGAAAAAGGAGGAAGGATTTGAGTGGTTAAATGAATACAGTCAACAGTTTTTAGAATCAGGATACTTAACCGAAGGTGTAACGCCCAAGCAACGTATTAGAGAAATTGCTGAACGCGCAGAACATATTCTTCAAATTCCTGGATATGCAGATAAGTTTTATCACTATATGTCTGAAGGATTCTTCTCTTTAGCATCTCCTGTTTGGTCTAACTTTGGTAAAGAACGTGGTTTACCAATAAGCTGTTTTGGTTCTCATATTGATGATGACATGGGTAATATTCTTTACACACAGTCTGAAGTAGGTATGATGTCAAAATTAGGTGGTGGTACTTCTGGGTTTTTTGGTAAAATTCGTCATAGAGGAGCTCCTGTAAAAAACAATGGGCAAGCATCTGGTGCAGTTCATATTATGCAGTTGTTTGAGTCTATGGTTGATGTGGTTAGTCAAGGTTCTGTACGTCGTGGTCGTTTTTCTCCATATTTACCAATTGAGCATCCAGATATTAAAGAGTTTTTAGAAATAGGTACTGAAGGTAACCCAATACAGCAATTAACACATGGTGTAACAGTTACCAACAAATGGATGGAAGAAATGATTGCTGGTGATGTTGAAAAACGTACTATTTGGGCAAAAGTATTACAAAGTCGTGGCGAAATGGGTTACCCTTATGTATTCTTTACAGACAATGCTAACAATGGTAAACCAGAAGTTTATAAAGATAAAAACCATAGCATACACGCAAGTAACTTATGTACTGAAATTATGTTACCATCAAACGATGATTGGTCGTTTGTATGTGTACTTTCTAGTATAAATGTATTACACTACGATAAGTGGAAAAGCACAGACGCAGTAGAAACTATGATTTATTTCTTGGATGCTGTAATAACAGAATTCATTGAAAAACTAGAAGTATATCGTGATTCTGATAACAGAGATGACCGTCAAACATTCTTGTTTATGGAGCGTGCTTACAACTTTGCAAAAGAAAACCGTGCTTTAGGATTAGGTGTTTTAGGATGGCACTCTTTATTACAGTCTAGAATGCATGCCTTTGATAGTCAAGAAGCATTTAACTTAAACCGTGAAATCTTTAAAACTATAAAAGAGCGTTCATACAAAGCTTCAGAAGAGTTGGCTGTAAAATTTGGAGAGCCTAAAGTATTAAAAGGTTACGGTCGTAGAAACACAACATTAAACGCTGTAGCACCTACAACATCTTCTGCGTTTATTTTAGGACAAGTATCTCAAGGTATTGAGCCAATATGGTCAAATATTTATGTAAAAGATATTGCTAAAATAAAAACAACAATAAAGAATCCTTTCTTGGAAAATTTATTAGAAGAAAAGGGACAAAACACAACTGAAGTTTGGAGAAGCATTAGAGATATGGATGGTTCTGTACAACATTTAGAGTTTTTAACAGAGCAAGAAAAAAACGTGTTTAAAACGTACTCTGAAATTGACCAATTAGATGTAGTTTATCAAGCATCAGCAAGACAAGAATTTATAGATCAAGGACAATCTGTAAACATTATTGTGCATCCTGAAATGCCTGTAAAAGAAATAAACAACATTCATGTTACAGCTTGGAAACTTGGTTTAAAATCATTGTACTACCAACACAGCATGAATGCTGCACAAAAATTCAAACAGAAAAAAGAATGTACAAGCTGTGAGGCTTAATCAAAATATTGAATAATAAAAAAAACCGCTCGATTGAGCGGTTTTTTTATTTTAAGATTATTTACTCAACATCAAAAGTTCATTACAAACTATTTCAGTAGTATAGTGTTTTTTACCTTCTTTGTCTTCCCAAGAGCGATTGGTAAGTTTCCCTTCAACCGCAATTTCTTGTCCTTTAGAAATATAATTCTCTACTACTTTTACAAGACCACCACGAACAATAATATTATGCCAGTAAGCGCGTTCTACTTTGTTTCCGTTTTTGTCTTTATAGCTATCATCTGTAGCTAAAGAAAATTTGGCAATTTTATTACCATCATCAAAATTTACAATTTCAGGATCTTGTCCTAATCTACCAATCAACTGTACTTTGTTTCTAAGCGTGTTCATAATTTTAATTTTTTAAATGTTAAACAGTTAATACTATCGAGTTCTTATGTTACTGAAGTGCATCCAGTATTAATTCGACACTGCAAATATGAAACAGACACCAAAATTTATTCGGTTATTAACTGTTTAAATTCGTTTGTAAATGTTTGTAGTCGTTTGTAAACGAATAATTTGTATATTGTATACAAGCTAAATCGCTATTAATAATCACTTATAAATGAAAGCATTATTAGAAACTGAACGTTTAATTCTAAGAGAGATATTACCTACTGATATTGTAGGTATGTTTGAATTAGATTCTAACCCAATAGTCCACAAATACTTGGGCAATAAACCTGTAAAGACTAAATATGATTCAGAAAAAATAATACAAAACATTATAAAACAATACGAAGAAAGAGGAATTGGTCGTTGGGCTGCTATTGAAAAATCTACAGGAGATTTTATAGGTTGGTCAGGGTTAAAACTTAATACAGGTGAAAAAGATTCTTTAAACGGAAAACAAGATTTTTATGATATTGGTTATCGCTTTATTCCTCGATATTGGGGAAAAGGTTACGCAACCGAATCGTCTATTGTTGCATTGAATTATGGCTTTAAAGTAAAACAATACGAAACCATTGTAGGAGTTGCTCTTACAGATAATATTGGCTCAAATAAAGTACTTCAAAAAATAGGATTACAACATATTGAAGATTTTGACTGTGAAGGTGAAAGAGCTTCTTGGTATGAATTAAAACTAAACGATTATGAAAAAAACTTGTCCTGAATGTGGTGAGAAAATAGTTGGCAGAATTGATAAAAAATTCTGTAGCGATGCTTGTCGGAATTCATATAATAACAGAGTGAATAAAGACAGTAAAAACTTAATACGAAACACCAACAACCGACTTAGAAAAAACTACAGAATTCTTGAAGCATTAAACCCTGAGCAAAAAACTAAAACCTCTAGAGCAAAACTTATTGAAAAAGGGTTTGACTTTAATTACATAACAAGTATTTATACAACCAAAGCAGGTACTGTTTATTACTTTGTTTACGACCAAGGCTACTTACCTATTGAAGGCGACTATTACGCACTGGTAAAGCGAGAAAGTTAAACTGTAACATTTAAAGTAAATGTCCAACTAATAGTGTATTCAACAATTAAATTTTCATGCTTCCATTTTTATCAACCTCACCATTTCTGATTATAGGTATTGTTATTCTTATTCTTAGTATAATTGGAATAACATCATACTACTTCAGTTCAAAACAAACTATACTACGAATTTTAGCAAAGACAACATATAAACCTGTAAGTAGTTTTAAAAGCAATGAATTTGTTAAGGTAAGTGGTAAAGCGTTACATGTTCAAAATCCTTTGATTGCTCCACTTAGTAAAAAAGAAAGTGTATTTTCTATTATATTAAAATTGAACAGAAGAAAAGCAATGGCAAAAATTCGTATTGGAAAACCTTAATTGAAGAAGAGCGATTTCAGGATTTCTTTATTGAGAGTAATGGCAATATGGTTATTATTAAGCCAACTCAACATCCAAAAAACTATAAAAGTCATTTAGTAATTGACAAGAAAACATCTTCAGGTACTTTTAACAATCCTACTCCAGAATTTGAATCTCTTTTAAAAAAGTATAATATAGACTCAACAGGGTATTTTGGATTCAATAAAACGCTTCGTTACAAAGAAGGTATAATTGAAATTGGAGAAACCATAACGGTTGCTGGAATAGTAAAATGGAAAAACCTTAGCGAACCTATTCCTGAATATAACTACTCTAAAATAGCAACTTTAGAAAGTGATGTTAAACAAAAAATTATAATTACAGATTTGCCTGAAACCGTTAACTTTAAAAGACATTAAGCTACTTCCAGTTATGTCCTTTTAACTGCATTGCTGCTTTTAAAATATCCTTTTGGCTAATTTGACCTACTAGCTTACCGTTTTCAACAATAGGAAAACGACGCCTTTTAGAATTTAAAAATTTATTAGCAGCATCAAACACGTTCATGTTGCCATCTATAGTCTCAACATCTCTTATCATGCGCTTTTCAACATTGTCTTGAGCCATTGGCATATTGTAATATCTGCTATCACTTATTTGCTTTAGGCAATCTCCTTCTGAAATTATACCTACAAGTTCGTTTTTATCATTAACCACAGGTCCTCCAGAAATCTTATTTCGTATTAAAGATTCAATAACTTCTTCAACTGACTGTTCTGGTTTAAAAGTTATTAAACTGGTTGACATGTAATCGCTCACTTTTAACTGTGTGCTTTCAGAAGCGTTAATTTGTTGCTTTCTGGCACCTTGAAAACTCTTAATTCCCATAACTAATTATTAATAATGTTAGTCTTAAATTTACTGATTTAAAACGACTTAACCTAACTATATTTTTATAGGAAATAATTTTGTAAATTTAGAAGACTAACTAACACGCTTTCCTATGTTTAAAAAAATTATAGCTTTTTTACTTATAATTATTGCTATTTATTGGAGCTTTTCTGCCCTAATGCCTAATAAAATAAGTCAGCTCGATGCCGATGACAATACCTTTTCTACTCAACGTGCATTGGTTCATTTAAAAGAAATTTCAAAAGCACCACATTATGTTGGTTCACCCGAACACGAAAATGTAAGAAACTACATTGTAAAAGAATTAGAAAAATTAGGTTTAGAAACTCAAGTTCAAGACGGTTACAGCTACAATAAAAAATGGGGAAGTTTAACCAAACCTAAAAACATTTTAGCACGACTAAAAGGGACTGACAACTCCAAAGCGCTTATGCTGCTTACGCATTACGATAGTAATCCGCACTCATCAATTGGGTCAAGTGATGCTGGATCTGGTGTGGTAACAATTTTAGAAGGATTAAGAGCTTACTTACACGAAGGTAAACAGCCTAAAAATGATATTATTATTTTAATTTCTGATGCTGAAGAATTAGGACTTAATGGAGCTGAACTGTTTGTAAATAATCATGCTTGGGCAAAAGACGTTGGTTTAGTATTAAATTTTGAAGCTAGAGGAAGTGGAGGACCAAGTTACATGCTTATTGAAACCAATGGAGGCAACCAAAATATGGTTAAAGGTTTTATTGAAGCAAATCCTAAATATCCTGTAGCAAACTCCCTTGCTTACAGCGTTTATAAAAAACTGCCTAATGATACTGATCTCACTATTTTTAGAGAAGATGGAGACATTGAAGGCTTTAATTTTGCATTTATTGATGACCATTTTGATTACCATACCGCTTTAGACAATTATGAACGCTTAGATAGAGAGACACTGGAGCACCAAGGTAGTTATTTAATGCCTCTACTCCACTATTTTAGTGATACTAACTTAAATAATTTAAAAAGTGATGTAGACGATGTCTATTTTAATGTACCGCTATTTAAAACTGTAAGCTATCCTAATACATGGATTTTTCCAATGCTTATTATTGCTATTGTATTATTTATTGCATTGGTATTTTATGGCATTAAAAAAAGAATGCTTAACTCAAAACATATGCTTATTGGTATTTTACCAGGAATTGCTGCTTTAGTTATTAATGGAGTAATTGGGTACTTTGGGTGGAGTGTTTTAAAAGCAATATATCCTCAGTATAATGAAATACTACATGGTTTTACTTACAATGGTTACATCTATATTTTAGCATTTACCTTCCTTTCGGCTGGTGTGTGTATGTGGTTGTACAACAAAGTATACAAACCCGAAAACACTGCAAGCTTGGTTGCTCCTCCTCTACTGCTCTGGATAGTTATTTCAGCAGTTATGGCTTTTGAGCTTAAAGGTGCTAGTTTCTTGATTATTCCTGTGTATTTTGGTTTAGTGAGCTTATTTATACTGGTAAGACAAAAACACCCTAACTTATTTTTAATGGCACTATTGCTGTTTCCTGCATTAATGATTTTATCGCCTTTTGTGAAAATGTTTCCTGTAGGATTAGGCCTAAAAACTATTATTGCTACTACTCTTTTAGTGTCGCTTATATTTTCACTTTGTATCTCGCTATTTGGGTTTTCTAGATATAAAAATAGATGGTCTTACTTATTGTTTTTCTTAGCTATTTGTTGCTTTATTTCAGCACATTTAAAATCTGATTTTAATGAAGAGCGTCCAAAACCAAATAGTTTGGTTTACATCTTAGATAGCGACAAAAACGAAGCTGTTTGGGCTACTTACGACAATATTTTAGACCCTTGGACTGAAAGCTACCTTACTGACAATCCAGACCATATAGATTCACTGTCAAAATTCACCATTGCCAGTAAGTATAAAACTCAATTTACGTTTACTAAAAAAGCTAACATTAAACCCTTAAAACACCCTTACATTGATGTTAAAAAGGATACTATTGTAGATGGTAAAAGAGAAATAAAACTATTTATTTCACCTCAACGAAATGTGAACAGGTTGGAACTTTTCTCTGATTCTACCAACGTGTTTTTATCCTTTAACGTTAACGGTTACACTATTCCTAAAGCTGAAAGTGAAACCTATGTTTTTGAAAACAGAAGGTTCAATAGGCTATTTAGTTATTTTGTTGCAGATGATAAATTTTTAGAACTTGAGTTTACTGTTCCTGAAAATCAAAGCACAAAAATTGATTTACTTGAAGCCTCATTTGATATGTTAGATAATCCTCTATTTAGAGTTCCAAAACGTCCAGCAGACATGATTCCAAAGCCATTTGTATTAAATGATGCTGTGGTTATTAAAAAAACCATACAAATTGATTAAATATTAGCAAGTTTTTAAGACCTATTCCCATATATTTTTATAGTTTTAACGCTTTAAATTTTATGACATGAAAAAGTTTTTACTTCTATCTATAACAATGATTACTCTTAGTGCAAGCGCGCAAACTAAGTCTGAGCTTGAAAAACATTTTGAAAAGTATTACAAGCAAATGACAGCACAAGGTGATATTCAAGGTATTATAAATGCCATGACTCATTTGGACGTACTTAACCCTACTCAGGCAAGAAAAGACACATTGGCATACGTTTATGCTTCTGAAGGAAGACACCTAGAAGCATTAAACACTATTGGTATTGATAAAAACCCAACAGACTCTAATATCAATGTAGAAGTAAAAGCATTATCCTTAAAAGCACTTAATCAACCTAAACGCGCTTTAGAGCATTATGAAGTCCTTTTTCAAAGACAAGCAAATGCCTATTTAGCTTATGAAATTGCCGATTTAAAAATTCAGTTAAACGATTTAGCAGGAGCAAAAACAGCTATTGAATATGGGTTAACCAATGCAACTAGCGATATGAAGCGCACTTACTACGAAATGCAAACACCTTATCAAGTATCATTAAGTGCTGCTTTAACTTACTTAAGAGCAATATTAATTTTTAACGAAGACAAAGAAGCGAATACTAATGAGGCTGTAGCTGTATTAAACAGAGCTTTAGCTACTGATCCAAACTTTAATTTAGCTAAAATTAGTAAAGAGGCTTTACAAGCAAGAGCTGCTAAGGAGTAAATAAGCTTTATTAAAGCGGCTTCTCAATATTATTTGCATCCAGTTCAAACTTCTTGTTGATTTGAAAGTTGAGATTGGACATAGCAACCAAAACCTCTTTAATATTCATTAAAACCTCTTCCTTTGGGATATTTGTTAATTCAATTGTATTGTTAAGCTTTAGAATTTTTGTTTCCAAAGCAGTAACTCTAGATTTTATAATATCTGTATCAACATTTTCAGGTGTTTCTTCTTTAAGTTGAAATACAAATGATTTAACTATAGAATCGTTAGCTGAAAAGAAAGACAAATCACCTTTTTTTAAAAACTCAACTTGCGTATTAAGCTCATGAAGTTTTTGCCAATCCATGATTTTAGTTTTAGAAGCATTACTTAAAATATAATCATCAAAAGCTAATGCTTCAATGTCATTTGAGCTTATTTTATTTGTATCTTCTGTTTTTACATCATCTGTTGTTTGTAATTCTTTTTTTGATCTAGAATTACAACTAAGCATAATAACACAACAAATGAGTAATAGTATATGGCTTAAAGCACGCATAGTATTTCTTATAGGTTTTAATACAACAAGGTGTAAATATAACTAAACTTGATGGTTTAAACATTAGTATAAAATTAGAGAATAATTTTTTGTTTTAAGTTTTAGGTACTCTTTATTCTTATTATTTTTGAACGAACAAATAATTTCAAAAAAATGCCAAAAATTTTAGTAATTGGTGCATGTGGACAAATTGGTTCTGAGTTAACTTCAAAACTAAGAGAAACCCATGGAAACAATAATGTTATTGCTAGCGATATTAATTACAACAATTTAGATGTTGTTAACTCTGGTGTTTTTGAAATTGTCGATGCCCAAGATTATGCTTCAGTTAAAATTTGTGTTGAAAAACATCAAATAGACACCATATATCTTATGGCTGCTATGTTGAGTGCTACTGGAGAAAAATATCCTATGAAAGCTTGGGATTTAAACATGAACTCACTGTTTCATGTATTAAATCTTGCTAAAGAAGGTTTTATTAAAAGTGTATTTTGGCCTTCTAGTATTGCAGTTTTTGGACCAACGACACCTAAAGACAACACACCTCAATACACAGTAATGGAACCAACAACAGTTTATGGTATTACAAAACAAGTTGGTGAGCGTTGGTGCGAATATTATAATAGCAAATATGGTGTTGATGTTAGAAGCATAAGATACCCTGGAATTATTAGTTGGAAAACATTACCTGGTGGTGGAACAACTGATTATGCCGTTGAAATTTACCATAAAGCAATTACTGACAAAACTTACGAGTGTTTTTTATCTGAAAACACAGAGCTTCCAATGATGTTTATGGACGATGCTATTGAGGCTACGGTAAAATTAATGCAAGCACCTGCTGAAAACATCAGTATTCGTTCTTCATATAATTTAGCAGCTATCAGCTTTACTCCTAAAGACATTTATAGCGCAATTAAAAAACATATTCCTGATTTTGAAATATCATATAACCCAGACTTTAGACAACAAATTGCTGATAGTTGGCCAAAATCTATTGATGACTCTGAAGCTAGAAAAGACTGGAATTGGAACCATACCTTTGATATGGAAAAAATGACTTCTGAAATGATTACCCAACTACAAAAGAAGTATCAGAGTTCTGAAAAATAATTATTAAGAAATAGCATTAAATAAAAAATCCCATCGATATCGATGGGATTTTTTTTGCTCCTCCTCTTGGGCTCGAACCAAGGACCCTCTGATTAACAGTCAGATGCTCTAACCAACTGAGCTAAGGAGGAGTGTTTCTTTTCGCTTTTGCGAGCGCAAATATATGTTATTTTTTAATTTCAACAAATTTATTTGAAAAATATTTCTATTTAAATAATGCTTTAAAGATATCGTTACCGTTTGCAAATAATACTAAAGCAATAAGAATGAAGAAACCAACCATTTGAGCACGCTCTAAAAACTTTTCACTTGGTTTTCTTCCTGATATCATTTCATAGAGTAAAAACATTACATGACCTCCATCTAAAGCTGGTATTGGCAATAAATTTAATACACCCAACATAATTGATAGAAACGCTGTAAGCGCCCAAAAATCTTGCCAGCTCCAAGTGTCTGGGAACACGTCGTAAATAGCCTTAAAACCTCCTACACCTTTATATGCTCCTGTTTTTGGATTGAATATTTTTTTAAGCTGTTCGCCATAACTAGCAACTTGGTCTTTAAACTTTAATAGTCCTGCTCCAAAACTTTCACCAAAAGTGTAATCGGTCTTAACAATATCATAATAGCCTAAGCGTTCTAAGTCATTAAGATCGCCTCCTGCTTTAATTTCAAATTTACCGTCTTCAACCTTAAGTGTCTTTGTTAATTGTTGGCCATCTCTTAAAATACCAACATCAATTGTCTTGTGTGTTGCAGTTAAAGAATCCATTATTGCATCATACTGGTCATAATACTTTAAGGATTTTCCGTTTAAAGAAACAATAACATCTTTTGGTTGTAAACCTGCAGAAGCGTTTATAGATGTATCAGGAATTTTTTCTAAGATAAAAGGATAGCGTAATGAGAAAAAACTCTTGCTTTCACTAGAACTGAATTGACCTAAAAAATCTTCAGGAAGCACAACTTCTTTAGTCTCGTTACCACTTAAAATTGTAAGTTTTTCCGCAGAAATAATTTTTCTTCTTATTTGTGATACGGTTTCAATCTCTTCGTCATTGATAGCTATAACCTTATCTCCTGTTTTTATACCTAAATCTTTCAATATTGGGTTAGTCACCATGTAACCATCCTTCACACTACTTGATGTAATATCAATATCACCATAAGCAAATGAAATAAATACATAAATAACGTAAGCCAAAATAAAGTTAACCGTTACACCACCAAGCATAATAATTAAACGTTGCCATGAAGGTTTGGACCTAAACTCCCAAGGTTGTGGTGGTTGTGCCATTTGCTCCTTGTCCATGCTCTCATCAATCATTCCTGAGATTTTAACATAACCTCCTAGTGGCAACCAACCAATACCATAAACAGTCTCTCCTATTTTCTTTTTAAATAACGAGTATTTTACATCAAAGAATAAGTAGAATTTTTCTACTCTGGTTTTAAATGCTTTTGCTGGTATAAAGTGTCCTAATTCGTGAAGCACGATTAGAAGTGAAAGACTCAATAAAAATTGAGATATTTTAATTACAAACTCCATGTATCTCTTAAAAAATTAAGCCACAAAAATAACTTTTTAACCGCATTTTGAAAACATTATGTAAACTATTCATTAGTTTTTTAACACAGATTTATTAATTATTCCTTCGTTGGTTTGAAGTTGAACAAAAAGTAATCCTGTTGAAAAAGGAGTTGTGTCAATTGTGGAGGTCCATTCGCTATTGTACAATAGTTGACCCAAGGCATTATAAACCCTTACTTCTTCTACTTGTAAAAAGTCAGGTTTTTTTATGTTTAACGTTTCAGAAACTGGACTCGGATAAATAAGTAGTTTATTATTGAATGCTTCTTCGTTAATACTCAATGATACTGTGTTGTTTCTTGAAATTAAATCGGCTTCAGGATCAAAAATAACAGTATCTACAATAAAATTAACGTTCTCATTGAAGACCTGATTGTTTGTTGTGTTATCCAATACTAAATCTAGCGTCTCACCTTCAGTCCCAATTAATCGAATAGGTACTGGAGCTTCAAAAAACGATACAGATGCATGACTTTGGGTTTGGCTTATTTCAATATCTATTTCTGTAGGTGACTGTTGCGTACAGTTTATGGTATAACTAGGATATCCTTCGTTATACAACCAATCGCTAAAAAACTCTGTTAGATCTTGTCCGCTAGTAGTTTCGATAATATTAATAAACTCTTCTGTTTTTGCATAGTCGTAGGCATGGTCTTCATCTACTAGATAAGTTTGAAGACCGCCAAAAAACTCAGTATCTCCAAGTTTTTTACGTAGCATATGCAAAACCATTGCGCCTTTACTGTAAGATAATCTATAATTAAATATTCTACTTACGCTTAGAGTATCAGCATCTGATAAATACACTGCTCCATCTGGAGCAGAAGTAATTGTATTTATGTTTTGTTGCTTCCAATTTATAAAGGCTTCGTTTCCGTCTAATTCTTCGTAAACAATACCTGACAAGTAAGTTGCGAAGCCTTCGTTAAGCCAAATATCCTTCCAACTACCACAAGTTATTTTATTTCCAAACCATTGATGTGCTAGTTCGTGTGCAATAAGATTTCGGCTAAAATTTCCCATAAATGAAACCGTTGTATGCTCCATTCCGCCTCCCCAACCAAATTGAGCATGACCATATTTTTCATCAGCAAAAGGATATTCTTCAAATAAATCAGAAAAAATATTCATTATATCAACAGTAACTGGAGTACTAGCTTGAGCGCTTGTTAAGTTTTCAGGAAACACATAATTGACAATATCAAATGGGTTACCATTGTTGGATACAGTATGCGAATACACTTCATAATTAGTAACCGCAATTGCTATTAGATATGCAGGAATTGGATGACGATGCTTATATCGTGTGGTTTTATCGCTTCCGTTTGTGGTTTGACTTATTTCCAAACCGTTTGACACAGCAACATATGCTTCGTTTGAAGGGTTAAATTGAGGCGTTGTTAAATACACATCAACAGAGTCTATCTTATCAATTAAATCTTGTTTACAAGGCCACCAACCTTTAGCTCCATAAGGTTCGGATAATGTCCATATTATTGGGTCTCCATTATGAGTTGTTTGTTCAAAAGAACCAAACCCAGAACTTATGGGATTACCAGAGTAACTTATAGTCAAAGAATCTAGCACACCTGCATTTTGTACAGCAGGAAGTGTAATTACGAGTTCGTCATCAGAGTTTTGTGTATATGATAGTGTATTACCATTATGTAACACTTGCGAAACGGTCATGTTATCAGCAAGGTCAAAAGTAATTTCGGTTAACGCTTCTTTAGCTTCAAAATAAGTAGTGACATCTCCTGAAATAAATGATACTGAAGGGTCAACATTTAACTCTAATCTATGATATTTTAAATCATAATTACCTGTATTGAGATTTGCTCTGTAGAACATTTGGTTGAGCGCTGCTTTGGCTTCAGCTTCTCTAATAGTGTTCAAAGTTTCATTAAAATCTTGCCCAAAAGCAGTAATTGAAAGGACAAAAAACAGGTAAGGTAAAAATGTTCTCATAGCTTTAATTTATCATGTTAAAAATACCACTTTTATGGGTATTGTGTCGTATTTTTGCATTCAAATCTTACGTTTTCACCTCAAAATCAAGCAAAATGCTGTCTTTTTTTAAAGAATACAAATTTTTCGGAATTGTTTTATTAATCGTTTCGGCAATTATAATTTCAATATTCTATTCTATTCTAAAACCTAAAAAAGTACTTCCTATTTATCAACCTGCAATGGTGAATTATGAAATGGTTGACAGCACTATTCAGCACCAAAAAAAGTATCATAAAATTGCAGACTTTTCCTTAACAAATCAAAACGGACAAACCATAACCCAAAACGATTACAAGGATAAAATTTATGTGGCGGATTTCTTTTTTACAACCTGTCAAACCATTTGCCCAATAATGACAGACCATATGTATAAAATACAAAAGGAAATAATTGATGATGATGAAGTAATGCTATTGTCGCATTCGGTTACTCCAAAAATTGATTCTGTTGCGCAGTTAAAACGCTATGCAAAACAAAAAGGCGTTAATGACAAAAAATGGAACTTGGTAACAGGTGACAAAAAGCAAATTTACGAGCTTGCTAGAAAAAGTTACTTAGCAGTTAAAACCGTTGGGAGTGGTGATGAGTATGATATGATTCATACCGAAAACTTTATGCTTATTGACAAAAAACGCCAAATAAGAGGTTTTTATGATGGCACAAAACCTGAAGATATTACACAATTATTAGAAGACATTGAAACATTAAAACAGGAAAAACCTTAGATTTTTGTTAAGCATTTTTTTACCCTGAATATTTCTCTTATTTTTGCTTCTTTAAAATCAATCTAAATAAGCTTGCAACACACTATAGCACATTTAAAACGTGGTCAAAAAGGAATTATAAAAGATGTTTCATCTGTTCATATTCCTTTAAAATTATTGGAGATGGGTTGTTTACCTGGTAATAGTGTAGAGCTGTTACATGTTGCGCCTTTTTCGGACCCAATGTATTTGAATATTAATGGATCGCATTTAGCTATTAGAAAAGAAACTGCTGTTCATATTTTAATTGATATTGTAATATGAGTAAGCAAATTAACGTAGCGCTTATTGGTAATCCCAATACTGGAAAAACATCGGTTTTTAATGCCTTAACAGGACTCAACCAAAAAGTTGGTAATTATCCAGGAATTACTGTCGATAAAAAAGAAGGTGTTTGCAAGTTACCTCGTGGTGTAAAAGCCCACATTATTGACCTTCCTGGAACTTATAGTTTAAACGCCTCTTCACTAGATGAAAATGTAGTTATTGAGCTACTTTTAAACAAAAACGACAAAGATTTTCCTGATGTAGCTGTTGTTGTTAGCGATGTTGAAAATTTAAAGCGTAACCTTTTATTATTTACCCAAATTAAAGACTTAGAGATACCAACTATTTTGGTAATTAACATGTCTGACAGAATGGATTATAAAGGTATTTCTTTAGATATTGAGTATTTAGAAAAAGAGCTTAACACAAAAATAGCACTAGTGAGTACCAGAAAAAATACTGGTATTTCTGAGCTTAAAACGCTCATTTCAGATTATAAAAAGCTATCTACAAAAGGATGTTTAAACGCTTCTGAAATTGACAAAGCCTATTTTGAAAACCTTCAAAACGCATTTCCAGACCAACTGTTATACAAACTTTGGTTAGTCATTACACAAGATGTTAATTTTGGCACTGTTGAAAGACAAGAGTTTGATAGTTTAGAAGATTTTAAAACCAAAAGTAAAGCCGATTTAAAACGACTTCAGCAAAAGGAAACCATTAAGCGCTATCAGTTTATAAACAATGTGCTTAAAAAAGGACAAACCATAGACCTTAAAAACGCTAAGGACCTTCGTATTAAACTAGACAGGATTCTAACGCACAAAGTTTGGGGTTATGTTATTTTCTTTGCCATTTTACTATTAATGTTCCAAGCGGTTTATAACTGGGCAGCTTACCCAACTGATTTGATTGATGAAGGGTTTGCTACTTTAGCCGATTGGGTAAAAAACACCTTACCTGAAGGCGTATTCACAAATTTATTAGCCGAAGGTATTATTGCAGGAATAGGTGGTATTATGGTATTTATCCCACCAATTGCATTCCTCTTTTTCTTTATTGCTTTACTAGAAGAAAGTGGTTACATGAGTCGCGTTGTATTTTTAATGGATCGTGTAATGCGTCGTTTTGGACTAAGCGGAAAAAGCGTAGTGCCTTTAATTTCAGGAAACGCTTGTGCTATTCCAGCTGTTATGGCTGCAAGAAATATTGAAAGCTGGAAAGAACGTCTAATTACCATATTGGTTACACCTTTTACAACGTGTTCTGCACGATTACCAGTGTATGTTATCATTATTGCTTTGGTTATTCCAGACGGACGTTTCTTAGGTTTAAGCTATCAAGCATTAACCCTAATGTCTTTATATATTATTGGTTTTTTAACTGCTATATTTTCAGCTTATATATTAAACAAAGTACTGAAAATAAAGAGCAAATCCTACTTTGTGGTTGAAATGCCTAGTTATAAATTTCCTTTGTTGAAAAATGTAGGGTTGACCGTTTTGGAAAAAACTAAAACCTTTGTGTTCGAAGCTGGTAAAATCATTTTAGCCATTTCTATTGTATTGTGGTTTTTAGCTTCGTATGGTCCTGGAGAACGATTTAACGACGCTGAAAACATAGTAAAAACTGAAAGTCCTCAACTTTCTGAAGAAGAATTGAATGATAAAATTGCTGCTCATAAACTAGAGTATAGCTATATAGGTATTGTTGGTAAAACCATTGAACCTATAATTAAGCCATTAGGTTACGATTGGAAAATTGGTATTGGACTAGTCACTTCTTTTGCAGCTCGGGAAGTTTTTGTGGGTACACTTGCCACAATTTACAGTGTTGGTAGCGCCAATGATAACGAAGATGAAGACACCATAAAAAACAAAATGGCTGCCGAAACACACAACGATGGCACAAAGGTATTCACGCTAGCTTCAGGGATTTCTTTATTGTTGTTTTATGCCTTTGCAATGCAATGTATGAGTACATTAGCTATAGTAAAACGAGAAACTAATTCTTGGAAATGGCCAATGCTACAACTTATAACTATGAGTGCTTTTGCGTATATTGTTGCTTTATTGGCATTTCAATTTTTAAAATAAGATGAACGATACTATTCAAAACATATTGGTTTTTGTTACATTAGGAATCGCAATATTATTTTTGGTCAAAAAATTTATTTGGAAGCCAAAAAAAGCGACAACTAAATCTTGTGGCAACAGTGATTGTGGCTGCAGCTAAAAACCTAAATTGGCTATAATAATTATTCTTATTGCTTATTTTTTTGACTACAAATCAAGACCTGACACTTTTATATCAGATTTAAAGTCTGGATTAATGATTTTTGGTTGTTTCGTCTTGTATGCTTTAATTTTAAGATATCAATTCAACATAAATATGTTATACATCATATTTTCTATTGGAATTGAAATAATACTCTTATTTACTATTAAGGGTTTTATAAAAAAATAGCTATTACTTATTATACTTCTTCAACCACGCCAAAGTATGTGCTACTTTACTAATCAAGTTACTAGGCTTTGCAGCAATATTGTGATACGATTCAGGAATTTCAACTAAAACGGTTTCTATCTTACGTAGCTTTAAAGCATGATATAATTGTTTAGCTTCACTAGGTGGTGTTCGTAAATCATTCATTCCAACCATAACCATTGTTGGTGTTTCAATATTTCCTACTAAAGAAATTGGTGAAAACTTCCAATAGTTTTCAAAGTTTTCCCAAGGATGTCCTGGATAACGTGTGTCTTTGTAATAAAAATAATTATCAGCAACCAACGTTTTACTAATCCAATTCATTACAGGTTTTACCACAACTGCTGCCTTAAAACGATTGTTCATTCCTATCATCCACGCAGTCATAATTCCTCCTGCACTTCCTCCAGTTACAAACAATTTGTCGTTATCTGCAATGCCTTTTTCAACTAAATAATCCACACCATCCATCACATCGTTATAGTCTTGTCCTGGATAATTGTTCTTCAATAGATTCCCGAATTCCTCACCATAGCTAGTGCTTCCTCTAGGGTTTGGATAAAACACCACATAACCATCAGCTGCATACAATTGAATTTCAGCTGTAAAACGATCTCCATAGTTTAAAATCGGCCCTCCATGATTTTCAACCAATAACGGATAGCTTTTAGAAGCATCATAAAAAGGTGGCTTTACAATCCATCCTTGAATATCTCTTCCATCAAACGTCGATTTGTACCACACTTCTTCTACTTCACCAAGTTGTCTGTGTGCTAAAACATCAGCATTTAAACTGGTAATAAGTTTTGGCGTTTTTTTATTTTGAATTACAGCCAATTCTGCAGGATATTCTGGTCGTGTTTGCGTGTAAGCAATAACACCTTTATTTGATACCGAATACGACCCAGACGCATAAGGTCTTCCTATGGTTGTGCCTCCAACATTATCAGTAAGTTTTGAAATTTTTCCTGAGGTTGTAATGTAACCTATTTTGGTATTTCCTTTTTCGTCATACATAAAGTACAAGCCTTTTCCTGAAGTGTCCCAAGTAATATCTGAAACGCTTTCATCCAAGCCAGAAGAAATAATTCTTCGGTTAGAACCATCAGTATTCATTAAATGCAAAACCGTATTTTGATGGTCTTGAACTTTGTCTAAATAGCCTAAAAATGCAACTGTTTTTCCATCTGGTGATACTTTTGGCGAATAATCTGGTCCATCTTGAGTAGTTAAAGCGATTATCTGTTGGGTATTCACATTCACTTTATAGACTTCGCTATTTCTAAATCTATATTCCCAATCGTCTACTCTATTTGCGGAGAAGTAAATCTCTTTTCCGTTAGGTGAAAACGACAAGCTTCCTCCATGACTGTAATCTCCTGATGTTAATTGACGTGCTGTTCCGCCTTCAGCAGAAATCATAAAAATATGTGTAAAGCCTGTTGGCATATAACCTCTACCATCGGCTTCGTGTTTTAGTCTATCTGTAATTCGTGCTGGTTCAGCCCATTTAGCGCCTTTAGGTTTTGATGGCATTTGTGCTACAACAGGTGGCTTTTCATCAACAAACATGGTAAATGCTATTTGTGAACCATCTGGTGACCAAGTTAGGTTTCCTGGTGATTTTTCTAATTGTGATAATTTGGCAATTTGACCAGAACTTACCCAATACATATAAATTTCGGCACCTTCATTGGTAGAACTTACAAACGCTATACGATCTCCACTTGGCGACCATGTTGCTTTTGACTCACCTACTTCTCTAGAGGTTAATTTTCGATGTGATGTTCCGTCAGTATTAATAATCCAGAGGTTGCCTCTAGAATTATCTTTCATGATATCAAATCCGTTTCTTCGGTAAACAATTTGTGTACCATCAGGTGAAATTTGAGGGTCACTAACCCATTCTAATTCAAAAACATCTAAAGGTTGAAATGGTATTTTTTCGTTTTGTGCGGTTAAACATCCAAAACTCATAACACTAATTAAGAAGACTAAAAAACGGTTCATTGCGTGTATTTAAATATTAAAAGCGAAAGTTACTAATTATTAAAATCTCTTCCTAAATTAAATATTTTAGCTATCTTTGAAAAATATTTAAGTATACTTAAATTTAATTTAAAGCAATTATAAATGTCTGTAGCTATTGAAAATTTTGTAAAGGCCATTTACAACAACAACATACAAGATCATCATGATACCAAACCTGGTAACATTGCTAAAAAACTTGGAATATCTAATGCTGCTGCAACAGATATGGCTAAGAAATTAGCCTCTAAAGATTTGTTGAAATATGAAAAATACCAAGCACTTCAACTTACCGAAGCTGGCACAAAAATGGCTCTTAACGTCGTGAGAAAGCACAGGCTTTGGGAAGCATTTTTGTTCAAACTTTTTGACATGAGTTTACATGAAATTCATCGTGAAGCAGAATTGTTGGAACACGAAACCTCCGATTTTTTAGCAAATAAAATCAGTGCTTATTTAGGCAATCCAAAATTTGATCCTCATGGTGATCCAATTCCAAATGAACGTGGTGAAATAACTACCGAAGATCATTCTATTTCGCTTTCAAATGCTGAGGAAGGAAAATCATACATTATTTCACGTTTGATGAGTGACGACAAAGAGTTCTTTGATTTTTGTGCATTAAATGGCTTAAAATATGGCAACGCTATAGTCGTGACAAAGCAGTTCAGTAAAAACAAAATGACACAAATTACCATCAACACTAACACTATTCTTTTAAATGAAGATTTTACAAACATTATCTATGTCAATGAAGCGTAATACAATTATAACAGCCTTGTTTTCTGGTATGTTATCATGTGCTGTCTATTCACAAAATGATAGTTTAAACATTGTTTCTGCTCTAGAAGGGAAATTAATTAGCTTTTCCGATGAACCATTAGTAACCGACAGACCAGACGCAACCGAGTCGTCTTCAACCGTTGGCAAAGGTGTTTTACAATTTGAAACTGGCGGAATTTATGAATCTTACGAAAACAACAACATAAAAAACGAAAACTATACCTACAACACCATGTTGATTCGTTATGGAATTCTCGATAACATGGAATTGCGCTTGGGTTGGGATTTTGTAGAAGGCATCACCAAAGTAAATGGCAACAAACTGGATAATATTACTAGCGGATTTTCGCCTTTGTTATTGGGTGTGAAAGTGGATATTACTGAAGAAAATGGATTAATGCCTGAAATTGCACTTATTGGTCATGTGTTTCCTGTTTTTAGTGCTTCAACTGACTATAGACCAGAACATACAGGAGTAGATTTTAGATTTTCATTGTCACACACATTAAGTGAAAAATCAAGCTTAGGATACAATATTGGTGCAGAATGGGGAAATGATTCTCCTGAAGCCGCTTGTGTTTACACTTTAGCTTATGGTTACAGTATCACAGACAGGTTTGGAATGTATGCTGAAGTTTATGGCGATTTACCTGAAGACCATTCGGCAAATCACTATTGGGATGCTGGCATGACCTATTTAATGTCTAATGACTTGCAATTAGACGCTTATGTAGGCACTAGCATTACTGAAGGACAAGACATTTTATTAGGCATAGGATTTAGTTACAGAGCAAAAAAATAAACCATGAAAAAAATACTATTTGTTGTAATAGCAGTAACATTGTTAGGCTGTAAAAAAGACGAAAAAAACAATAACAAACTCAATGTGGTTACCACAACAACCATGATTACCGATTTGGTTAAAAACATTGGTGGAGATAATATCAACCTTCAAGGATTAATGGGAAGTGGTGTCGATCCTCACCTTTACAAAGCAAGCGAAGGCGATGTTACCAAACTGGTAAATGCCGATATTATTTTTTACAACGGATTGCATTTGGAAGGTAAACTCGTTGAAGTCTTTGAAAAAATGGAACGAAGTGGAAAAACGCCAATTGCCTTGACTGATGTCATTGACAAATCTACCTTAATAGGTTCCGATTATTTTGCTTCAAATTACGATCCTCACATATGGTTTAATATCGATTATTTTATCAGCTTTGGAAGTGAAGTCTCTAGAGTTTTACAAGAAAAAGATCCTGAAAATGCGCAACTGTATGAGGAAAATTGGCAAAACTACTACAAGCGTCTTTTAAGCTTAAAGTCTGATATCACATTAAAGATTGAGGAATTACCAAAAGAAAAACGCATTTTAGTGACAGCTCATGATGCGTTTAATTACTTTGGAAGGTCTTACAATTTTGAAGTTGTTGGCCTACAAGGACTCTCAACAGCAACTGAAGCTGGTGTTCAAGATGTTCAAAAATTATCGGCTTTTATTATTGAAAAAAGCATTAAGGCTATATTTGTAGAAAGTTCAGTGCCAAAGCGCACAATTGAAGCACTACAAGCAGCAGTAAAATCTAAAGGTCACAACGTTGAAATTGGCGGAACTTTATATTCTGATGCGCTTGGAAATGCAGGAACTGATGAAGGCACTTATATTGGCATGTTTGAGTATAATGTAAATACTATTGTTAATGCGTTGAAATAATGAAAAAAATAGCTGTACAAGTCGATGATTTAACGGTTGCTTATAACTACAAACCTGTACTTTGGGATATTGATTTAGAAATTCCTGAAGGTGTTCTTATGGCTATTGTTGGACCAAATGGCGCAGGAAAATCGACACTTATCAAAGCCATATTAGGTATTTTAAAACCCATTGCTGGTAGTGTTTCCATTTATGGAAAACCTTATGACAAGCAACGTGCTTTGGTTGCTTACGTACCTCAAAAAGGAAGTGTAGATTGGGATTTCCCAACAACAGCTTTGGATGTTGTCATGATGGGAACTTATGGCAGTTTAGGCTGGATAAAACGTCCTGGTCAAAAAGAAAAAAAAGCAGCTCTTGAAGCTTTGGAAAAAGTGGGTATGTTGCCTTTTAAAAACAGGCAAATCAGCCAGTTATCTGGAGGACAACAACAGCGTATTTTTTTAGCACGAGCTTTGGTGCAAGACGCTTCAATATATTTTATGGATGAACCTTTTCAAGGCGTTGATGCCACTACTGAAATTGCCATTATCAATATTTTAAAGGAATTGCGAAAAGCTGGAAAAACCGTTATTGTCGTACATCACGATTTACAAACTGTTCCTGAATATTTTGATTGGGTAACTTTCTTGAATGTGAAAAAAATTGCCACAGGTCCTGTCAAGGATATTTTTAATGATGACAACCTGACTAAAACCTACGGCATTAATTATAAAGTGAGTATACAAGAGTAATATTAAAAACTGTCATCCTGAACTTGATTCAGGGTCTAAAATTAATGGATTCCGCATCAACACTTTGACAAGCTCAGTGTGATATTGCGGAATGAAAAAAAACAAAAACTAATGTCTAACCTCTAACAACAAAATCCCAATAGACTTTCTAGAATACATAGAACTCGTAATTAACGATTACACCTTAAGAACCATCACACTTGGAACCGCAATTCTTGGTGCTGTTACTGGTATGTTGGGTAGTTTTGCTGTACTCCGAAAACAAAGTTTACTTGGAGATGCTATTTCCCACGCTGCCTTACCTGGAATTGCAATCGCTTTTTTAATTACTGGAGCAAAAGACAGCAATACGCTCTTGTTAGGTGCTTTAGTAAGTGGGTTACTTGGCACGTTCTGGATTAGAGGCATCATTACCAAAACACATTTAAAATCGGATACTGCTTTGGGCTTGATTTTGTCCTTGTTCTTTGGTTTTGGAATGTTATTGCTCACCTTTATTCAAAAACAACCCAATGCCAATCAAGCTGGATTAGACAAATACCTGTTTGGTCAAGCGGCAACCTTAGTGGAAAGTGATGTGTGGTTAATGGCTATCGTGACTGGACTGTGCTTATTGGTGCTTTTACTCTTTTGGAAGGAATTCAAAATATTATTGTTTGATAAAGACTATGCAAAAACATTAGGTTTCAACACCAAAACCATTGACATCCTAATTACGAGTTTTATTGTTTTAGCTATTGTTTTAGGCTTACAAACTGTAGGTGTGGTTTTAATGAGTGCTATGTTATTAGCACCTGCTGCTGCTGCAAGACAATGGACCAATAGCTTGAGTAAGATGGTGCTTTTAGCTGCTATTTTTGGCGCCTTTTCAGGAGTGTTTGGTACTGCCATTAGCGCAAGTCAGAACAACCTATCTACTGGTCCTGTTATTGTTATTGTAGCATCAGTGTTTGTTGTTGTGTCTTTTATCTTTTCTCCAAGCAGAGGATTACTATTTCGACAAATCCGATTTATTGCCAATAGACGCGATTTGGAACAGCAAAAAACCCTAGCCTTTATGTACCATATCGCTGAAACCCATGAAGATATTTCGCATCCTCATACCATTAAAATCTTAAATAACTTCCAAGGGTTTACACGTAAAACCTTGCAAAAACTGGTTGATAAAGACTATGTCACCATTGATGGCACGATGTGGAGTTTAACCCAAAAAGGTTTTGAAAAAGCTGCTAACCTGTATAACCAACAACACAAGACCGATGAATAGCGCTCAAATTGAAATACAGCTCATTGCCAGTTTGGTTGCTGTGGCTTGCGCCATTCCAGGAACGTTTTTAGTGCTTCGAAAAATGGCAATGATTAGCGATGCTATCAGTCATTCTATTTTACCAGGAATTGTAATTGGATTTTTCATAACGCAAGACCTCAACTCGCCATTGCTTATTTTATTAGCAGCCATCACAGGAATTATTACAGTGGTTTTGGTAGAGCACATTCAAAAAACAGGCTTGGTAAAAGAAGATACTGCTATTGGATTGGTATTTCCTGCATTGTTTAGTATTGGTGTGATTATGATTGCTAAAAATGCCAACGATGTACATTTGGATGTAGATGCTGTACTTTTGGGCGAATTGGCTTTTGCGCCTTTTGACAGACTTTTTATTGCAGGAACTGATGTTGGTCCAAAATCGTTATGGATTATTGGCGCTATTCTACTTATTACCTTAGGGTTACTTTTTGCTTTTTTTAAAGAACTAAAAATAAGCACCTTTGATGCTGGATTAGCAGCTTCACTCGGGTTTTCTCCTGCTTTAATTCATTATGGACTAATGACTGTGTCTTCGGTAACTACTGTTGGTGCTTTTGATGCTGTTGGTGCTATTTTGGTCGTAGCTTTAATGATTGCACCTGCTGCAGCTGCCTATTTAATAACTACCGACTTAAAGAAAATGCTCTTACTCGCTATAATATTTGGTGTATTTAGTGCTATTTCAGGCTATTGGTTTGCGCATTGGTTGGATGCCTCAATTGCAGGCTCAATAACAACTATGGTAGGTTTACTTTTTTTAATCGCGTACTTGTTTGCACCAAGTAAAGGTTTAATAGCAGTAATGTACCGAGAAAAACAACAACGTATTGAAGTGTCTTTACTTACATTTTTACTGCATTTAAAAAACCATGACGATATTGAAGAACGTCATGTCAATCACCTCAACGAACATATCAATTGGCAAAAAGTGCGCAGTAAAACCGTATTGGATTTGGCTCAAAAAAATAACATGATTGAAATTGACAATAAGATTGTGTCACTTACCGAAAAAGGCGACGAGTTTACTTCAAAAGCAATAGATTATATTATCACAAACGAAGATGCCCAAATTGAAGACATGAAAGATGATTTCTTTTTGTTTAGAGGTTGATTATCATTTAGAGCGTAGTAAAAAATTACTACTTAAAATCGAAACCGAAGACGAAATCGCTCTTCAATACATTTAAAATCGTTTTTCCTTTTGTAGCTTTTCATACGCTTCCTGTACACGTCTAAACTTCTCTTCAGCTCCTTTTTGGTGTTCTTCTCCTAGATGCGCTACTCTATCAGGATGGTATTTTTTTGCCATTTTACGATAGGCTGCTTTAATTTCATCAACAGTAGCATCTTTAGTGATTTCAAGTATTTTATAAGCACTATCGGTACTGTTGTAAAACATGGCCTTAATACTTTCAAAATCGCGTGAACTAATACTTAAATACCCTGAAATGGTATAAATTTGTCTTACTTCATCTTCAGTAACGTGTCCATCGGCTTTTGCTATTCCAAATAAAAAATGAAGTAGTTGTAAACGCGACGCATGATCCATCATACTGCGTATTTGCATACAAACTTGTCTTGTAGAAATATTCTGCTTACTAATACTTTTAAAGAGTCTAAAGGCATTATTTGCTCGGTCTTTACCATACATATTGGTAAACTGTTGCCTTACAAAATCCAGTTCTCTTTGGTCTTGGTTACCATCGGCTTTTATAACTATAGACGCTAAAATGAGTAGACTTACTTCAAAATCGCCAGATTGTGTTTGTTTTGGTGCCTTAGTTGGTCTTGAGCTATAACGACCTTGTCTTGTACGTTTTGGTTCACTTTGTCCTAAAAGCGGACCACCATTGCCATTGGTCATAGCATCAACAATACTACCTAAAGCTAAACCTACAATTGCTCCTATTGGACCTCCAACAGACCAACCAATTGAAGCTCCAATCCATTTTGAAAAACTCATATGTGTATTTTAATTTTATAAGGGACTCAAATATACTATAGTTAGTAGTTTTTTAACAGCTTTTGTTACTGAAATTACCCATTGAAAACCTAAATGGTTCTATTTATTCTAACAACTACAATCTGTCGATTGCCTACTATTTTTCCGTATCTTTGCACAATAAATTATTAATCTTATAAAATTTACGATATATGTATCCAGCAGAATTAGTAAAACCAATGCGCGAAGATTTGACCAATGTTGGTTTTGAAGAATTACATACTGTTGAAGCTGTTGATGCTGCTTTAGCAAAAAAAGGAACAACTTTAGTAGTTGTAAACTCGGTTTGTGGTTGTGCTGCAGCAAATGCACGTCCAGGAGCAAGAATGAGTTTACAAAATGCTAAACGTCCTGATCACTTAGTAACTGTTTTTGCAGGTGTAGATAAAGAAGCTACTGATAAAGCTAGAGCTTACATGGTTCCTTTTCCTCCAAGTTCTCCAAGTATGGCTTTATTTAAAGATGGTGAATTGGTTCATATGTTAGAGCGTCACCACATTGAAGGTCGTCCAGCTGACATGATTGCTGACAACCTAGTTGATGCTTATAACGAGCACTGTTAATTTGCTACAACATTAAAGAATTATGAAAAAACCACGATATAGTCGTGGTTTTTTTGTGCATACATTTCATTGAATTACTTTTGTAATATGACAAAACTTTTAGCTTACCCTTTAACGGTTATTTACTTCATATTGTTTGGATTAACGCTAGTTATTTTTCATCCAATACAATGGCTGTGTCTTAATGTATTTGGGTATAAAGCTCATAAGATAAGTGTAGATTGGTTACAGTTTTTTATTATGCGATGCCTTAATGTTTTAGGTACTCGTTTTTCGTTTTCCAATCCGTATCAAATTAGCAGTAACCAACCAGTTATTATTATTGCTAACCACCAAAGTATGTACGATATTCCTCCTTTAATTTGGTACATGCGAAAACATCATGTAAAGTTTATTAGCAAGAAAGAATTAGGTAAAGGCATCCCAAGTGTATCGTTTAATTTACGTCATGGTGGTTCTGCATTGATTGACCGAAAAAACCCAAAGCAAGCCATAAAAGCTATTGAAGATTTTTCGCACTATATTGAAACCACCAAGCGTGCAGCTGTGATTTTTCCTGAAGGTACAAGAAGTAGAACTGGAACACCAAAACCTTTTCAAAGAAAAGGACTACTTACCTTGTTTGAGCATATTCCTTCTGCAACCATAGTTCCTGTAACCATAAATAACTCATGGAAAACCTTGCGTTATGGTAAATTTCCAATGGGACTTGGAGCTCATATTACGTTTACCGTTCATGAACCTATAATTTTAAGCGACAGTAAAGACCACATTGCACTTATTAACAATATTGAACAGACCATAACTTCTTCAGTAAAATCATGACTAATCAACAAATAATTGACGCTACTAAAGCTTATGTAAAAGAAACTCTTAAAAATGCCGAAGGAGGTCATGATTGGTTTCATACCTTAAGAGTTTACAACAACGCTGTATTGATTTCTAAAAAAGAACCTGTTGATGATTTTGTAGTACAACTTGGAGCATTACTACATGATATTGCTGATAGTAAATTTCATAATGGAGATGAAACTGTGGGTCCTGAAATGGCAAGAGTATTTTTGTTTGAACTAAATGTTGATTCCTTAATTATTGAGCATGTTGTAAATATTATAAAACACATTTCCTTTAAAAACTCCCTAAGTGGAAACACTGAATTTACATCTAAAGAATTACAAGTTGTTCAGGATGCTGATAGGTTAGATGCCATTGGAGCTATTGGTATTGCACGTTGTTTTAATTATGGTGGTTTTAAAAACAGACCGTTGTTTGATCCTTCAATACAACCCAACATGAACATGACCAAAGAGGAATACAAAACCTCAGCGGCACCTACGATAAATCATTTTTATGAAAAGCTATTGTTGTTAAAAGACAAAATGAATACCAAAACAGGACAACAAATTGCCTCTAAAAGACATCAATTTATGGAAACCTATCTAGAGCAATTTTATGCAGAATGGGATGGAGAACGCTAAATTTACTTTTAAAACACTAGAAGGCATTCCTTCTAAAAACAACTTAAATGCAATTTTAACCGTTTATAAATCTGTTTTTGAAGACTATAATATCGATTTTTTTAACGACCGAATTCAACAAAAAGAAGACCTATTAACTCTACTTTGTTATCATCAAAAGCAATTAATTGGTTTTAAAATTGGTTACAAATATAATGCTAGTACTTTTTACAGTTGGGTTGGTGGCGTTTTACCAGATCACAGAAAAAATGGTATTGGAAAACAACTATCGCAATTGCAAGAACAAGTTATAAAGCGCAAAGGTTATAATACGTTAAGAACCAAATCCATGAATCGTTTTAAACCTATGATGATTTTAAACCTTAAAAATGGCTTTGACATTAAAAGTGTTTACACAAATGAAACTGGTCAAACCAAAATAGTGTTTGAAAAGCAGCTAAATTAATTGTGGATAATACGTTTTACTTCGCCTCTATATTTTGATGCACTTTTACCTGTTACTTCCTTAAAGACTTTATTAAAGTGTGAAAAGTTATTGAATCCGCACTCATAACACACATCAGTAATACTAATTTGACTTTCAGAAAGTAGCTTGGTAGCATGCACTACTCTATACTCATTAACAAACTTAGTAAAGGTTTTTCCTGTTACCTTTTTAAAGTATCTACAAAACGCAGGTACTGTCATACTCACTTTATCAGCAATTTCATCTAAGCTTATGTGCTCAGTAAAATTTTGATTGACATGTTTAAAAATAATGTCAATTTTTGCACTATCCTGAGCTTCAGTTTCAAAAGCAAACCCATCAGCATTTAAAAGTGTATAATCTTCGGCTTTAGCTAAAGTGTGTAAAATTTCAAGTAGAACCAGTATTTTTTTAAATCCTTCTTTTTTAGCAAACCTTTCAATTTTATCGCCTAACTTTTTCTTGGTTTTAACTCCAAACAAAATACCTTTCTTAGAACGTTCAAACAAATTATTAATACGTTCCATTTCAGGAATATTAAAAAAATGTGCTCCTAAAAAATCAGGTTTAAATTGAATTAAAGTTTGCGAACCGTTAATGGTTAAACGGTCAGTAAATCCATTATGAGGTAAGTTGGGACCAATTAACAGTAATTGACTATTATTAAAATATGATAAGTGATTACCTATGTGACGTTTTCCTTTTCCTTTGTTTACGTAAATCAGTTCAATTTCAGGATGAAAATGCCAAAACGGTTTTACTTCTTCTTGAAACGTGTAGTTTTCATGTCGTCTCACAAAAATGGAACTTCCAAATTCTGGACTAATTTTTTCGAGTGTAGGTTTTCGTGTTATCATACCCATAACTTTCAATGCAAAATTACAAGTAATGAAATTAAAAACCTATTTAAAATTACCTCAATTATATACTATTTTAACAACCTATAGTTATAGTATTGTTAATAGAGTTAATTCTGTATATAAATTGGGAAAAATCGATGTTTTTAAACCTTGCGTTTCAGTGTACTTTTGAAGTGTCCAAAATTATTAACCTAAATATTTATATGTCATGAAAAAAGCAATTAAAAACAGTATCGTTATGGTAGCTATTATTGCTGCCATGGTAACCAACGCAAATGCAACTGCTACTTTAATAGTTGGTAAGGAGAAAAAAACAATGTTAGCATTAGACGATGTTAAACAAGGACAGCAACTATTAATAAAAGATGTTAATGGTATTATACTATATAAAGAAACCATAAACGCAACAGGAACATACAATAATTTGTTTGACCTTACTCAGCTTCCTAATGGAGACTACTTTTTTGAGTTGAACAAGGATGTTGAAATTAATGTCATTCCGTTTAAAGTTGTAGAAAACAGAGTAGAATTTAATAAGAGTTTAGAGTCTAAGGTCTTTAAACCAATTTTGAGAATGGAAGATAACCGTTTGTTTGTATCAAAGTTCTCGTTAAACAATGCGCCTTTAAGTTTAGAAATTCATTATGCAAATAATGAAGCTACTCATAAAGATTTTGAATTAATCTATTCTGAAAACATAGATAGCACTTCTCAAATTTTTGAACGTGTTTATAAATTAATGAAGGGTAACACAGGAGATTACAAAGTTGTAATAAAAACAGATGGAAGAGAGTTTACCCAAACCGTAAAAATGATTTAAATTGATTATTTAAATAATGTTAGAATGTTAGTTAGTAAAGCGGCAAACCAAAGGTTTGCCGCTTACTTTTTAAAACAACTTTAACTGTCCGTCTTTATACTGCTCATGCAGTTCAGTATTCAACTTTGGCATTGCCTTGTCTTTAAAGTATTTTTTACGCGCTAATCGCACTAGCATATTTATTTGTTCAGCAATTTTACCTTCTCCTCGCATGCGTGTCCCATAACGCGAATCGTTAAGATTACCACCATGACAACTTTCAATTTGGTGCAATACTTTATCTGCTCTGTCTGGTAGTGTTTTTTTAATCCAATCGGTAAAAATCTCACCAATAGCACCATTTAATCGTACAATAGTATGCGCTATAGATAATGCTCCAGCGTCAGACACTGCTTTTGCCAATGGTAAAATTTCATGACTATTTATGGACGGAATTATAGGTGCCATCATCACATTTACAGGAATGTTGTTTTGCGATAACACTTTTACTGTTTCTAACCGCTTTTTTATTGTTGCTGTTCGTGGTTCTAAAACGCGTCTTGTAGTTTCAGACAATGAGGTAATGGATATATTAACGTTGATAAGATTATCTTTTGCCAAGGCTTTTAAAAGCTCCAAATCTCTTAATATTAATGCGTTTTTAGTAATGATTGCCACAGGATGCTTGTATTTTAAAAACACCTCTAAACACTGCTTTGTAAGTTCAAACTCTTTTTCAGCTGGTTGGTAGCAATCCGTATTACCAGACATAACAATAGGATGCGCTTTCCAGCTTTTCTTTTTTAGTAGTGCTTCTAGAAGTTTAGGAGCATCTTTTTTCACCAAAATGCGACGTTCAAAATCCAATCCTGCACTATAACCCCAAAACTCATGACTGTTTCTGGCATAGCAATAAATACAACCATGTTCACAACCTTGATACATGTTCATGGAATACGCCATACCAACATCTGGACTCTCAACTTTATTAACGATGGTTTTAGGAAATACAGGTAAATAAAGTGTTTTGTTTTTATCGGCTTCTTCGCCTTCTTTAGCACAATATTCTAAAAAATCGTCTCGTATTTCATGACTGAGTTCAAAGAATTTATTGTGCACGTTTAGTTGCGCACCACGTCCTTTTATGGTAGGTTTTGGGTTCATAACCGTAAAGTATAAAGTGAGTACTTAAAAAAGTGGTGACTTAAAATTAGGAATTAATTGCCCTTAAAACTGTTAAAACCAAAATGGGTTATTAACAAACGTGAAAAAGAGCATTAAATCACTTATACTCTTGAATTTAAAAAATAAATAGTCGAAATTCGTAGGGAATGGATAAGAGAACGTGGGCTTACCTAAGATTTGTAATGCCTTTAAAAGAAACTAAGTGAATAGAAAAGCAATATTGAAATCTATATGCGGAATACTTGCGTTGATTATAGTTCTGAGCATATTAGTATACTTTTTTATGCCAAATTTTCAATTCAGAACTTTTGAAATGAATAGAACGTTCAGTATGGTTTTCGGATTAATTTCAGCCATACTCTGTATACTACTATTTATTTTAATAAAAAATACTGAAAACAGAAAAACACATAGTATTTTGAGTTTTATAAATATACTTGGACTTATTGCTTCATTTTTGACATTATTTGTGTTTTATAATAATATCGATCCTGATGTGCAGTTTAGAGATTCAGAAATTCTATTTATAAATAGACAGAATCCGAATGAAAAGATTATTCGTCAATCTTACGTGAATTGGAAAACTAATGAAAAAGAATTTATTAATAATCATGTTAAGGATATTGGAATCTTTAGAGTTTACAAATCATACGGAATAGACACTCTTAACTTGGATAAAAAATGGAAATAAAGTACGTTTCCAAAAATATTTGCCCATAACCCTTAACCAAAGACCATTTTACCCAATTAAATAGTATGAAATACATAATCTACTTTTTCGCTTTTCTTCTTTTCTTCTCTTGTAATACTAAGAAACAGGAAAAATTATCTGAAACAAAAGCTAATTTTAAATCATCAATACCTGAATCTATTGATTCAACCGCAAATAACGAAGTATCCACAAAAAAGTTTTTTACGCTTGATTTTGAGAAAACTAAAGAAAAGGTAGACGCTACTGTTATGATATTTTTCAAAGAAATTGCTCTTGGAAATATTAGTCCTGAATGGACTATTAATAACAAAGGGTATTATCAAGTAGATATGTCAAGCTATTTTAAAAAGTTAGACTCCCTAAATATTTTTGATTCTAGCTTTTATGAAGATGAATCTATCAGAATGAAACCTTGCATTGATGATCTTGAAAAAATGAAAGTAAAAAAGGACGATAACTACGATGGTATTTGGGAACCTGAAAGTTGTTTTGCCGATTACATGTATTGGCTTAATGCTCAAGAAGAACCTGAATCTTATGAGATTACCAAAGGAAAAATTGATAATGACACAATAAAAATAGAAGTTAAATATGTGAGCATTTATGGAGCAAAAACCACATATTGGGATAATGTCCTACTCAATATAGAACTAATTGAAAAGCGTAATAGACTGTTAATCTCTAAAGCCTCCATAGTAAATTTAAATAAGTAACAAGTACTAGAATGTGCCTCAACCTTTAACCAAAAACTATTGTATATTTATCAATAACCACTGGTTGTGAGTAATGCTCAAAACGATTACGGACAAAAATAAATGACAAAAAAACGAATTGATACAACTCTGCATTATATTCAATATATAGGCGCAAGAATTGCTCTTATTGGTGGAATAGGATTTCTGATTTATAGCATCTGGATTAAAGAAATCGGAGCAATTATTTTTTGTTGTTTATTTGTGATTTATACGCTGATTCTAATGAAAAGGGTTTTTGACAAACCAAATGAAATTGAATTTGACGACAGTTATATTTATTTGAAAAATGGAATTGAGCGGATTGAATTAGATAAAATTATTGAAATAAAAAATAATCGGATTATTTACAAATCAGGCGGAATTGAATCAAAATTAAAACTACCAAATTTTCATTTTATGGATAAAAAATGTGTTGAATTAAAGGAATTAATAAAAAAGAAAAAGTACTAAAACACAAAAATGTGGATAGCTCATTCTAAACTACTTCCCAGGGAAATCAGCTTTACGCTTTTCTAAAAATGCGGTAGTTCCTTCGGTAAAATCTTCGGTTCCAAAGCAGTTACCAAATTCTTCAATTTCAATAGCAAAACCATCAACACCATCTTTAAAATTGGCATTTACGGCTTTAATAGCTTTACTAATTGCCACAGAGGAGTTTCGCATAATTTTACCTGCAATTTTTTCAGCTAATGGCAATAAGTCGTCTTGTGTAGTGACATGGTTTACCAAACCATAGTTTAAGGCTGTTTGCGCATCAATCATACCAGCAGTCACTACCAACTCCATAGCACGACCTTTACCTATAAGTTGCGGTAAACGTTGCGTACCACCATAACCAGGAATAACACCAAGAGAGGTTTCTGGTAAGCCCATTTTTGCATTGTCGCTCGCTACTCTAAAATGACAAGCCATTGCCAACTCTAGTCCACCACCAAGTGCAAAACCGTTAACTGCGGCAATAACAGGAGTGGATAGGTTTTCAACAAAATCGAACAATAATTCTTGTCCTTTTTGTGCCAATTTGCTTCCGTTTTCAACATCAAAATGCGCAAACTCACTAATATCTGCTCCTGCAACAAATGCCTTTTCACCACTTCCTGTAACAATAATAACTTTAACTGCTTTGTCTTTATCAGCAGTATCAAAAGCCTCGTGAAGCTCTTGTATGGTTGCTTTGTTTAAAGCGTTGAGTTTGCTAGGTCTGTTTATGGTTATTTGTGCAATACTGTTATTGACTTGAAAAAGAATATTTTGGAAATCCATGGTTATTGTTTTGGAAAAGACACTTTAAAAGTAGTGCCTTTATTTTTTTGTGTTGTAAAGGTAATATTTCCTTTATAAGTTTCCACAATGTTTTTTACCATTGCTAATCCAAGACCCATTCCGCTTGACTTAGTCGTGAATTTTGGTTCAAAGATTTTCTCTTTATTTTCTTCGGAAATACCTACACCATTATCAGATATTGTGATAAGCACTTGGTCTTCAACCTCTGAAACATTCACCACAATTTTTTTATCTTCTTGCTCTTCAGGAATGGCTTGTGTGCCATTTTTTACAAGGTTAGTAATAACTCTTATAAGTTGGGTTCTATCAAATTTAGCTTTAATAACTTCTTTATCATAACTAAAATGAATGTACTCTTCACTAAAAATATCCAATGCTAGCTTAGTAATTTCAACCACATTAAGTACTTCATTTTTTTGAGCTGGCATTTTAGCAAAGTTTGAAAACGCCGAAGCTATAGAACTCATGGTATCAATTTGCTGAATAAGTGTTTTGCTGTACTCATTCACTTTTTTATCGATATCAGGATCGTTGGCATCAAACTTACGTTGAAAACTTTGTACGCTCAGTCGCATTGGTGTTAGCGGATTTTTAATTTCGTGAGCTACCTGTTTTGCCATTTCTCTCCAAGCTTGTTCACGCTCGCTAGTGGCTAGTTTTACTGCACTTTCTTCGAGTTCGTCAATCATACTATTGTACGATTTTACAAGCGTTTCAATTTCTTCGCTAGAGGACGCTATTTCAATTTTCTTGTTTCGCTTTTCCAGTCGTGTTTCATTCATTTTATCACTTATGGTTTTAAGTGATTTTGTAATGTATTTTGACAGCAAATACGCCAATCCAATAGCAATAAGCAACATAACCAAATACGCATACGACAAACGCTCTAAAAACTCTCTAAGCTCTTTGTTTAAGAAATCGTCATCTTCAAGATAAGGTAAATTCAATATAGCTAAAGGCTTGAACTTAGTGTCTGTAATGTACGAGTACGACGATTGATAATTCTTTCCGTTTTCAACACGTTTAATTACATATCTATGTTCGGCAGTATTAGAAATAGCATTCAGTATTTCAACATCAATGCATTTAGTTATGGTATCGTTTTTTGAAAAACTTTCTTTAGAGCTTTTTAGTATAGTTCCATCTAAATCATAAAGGTTAATTTGCAATTTATGAATGGTTGCAATCTCATGGATTTTTTCCTTAAATATCAACGGAATATTCTCAGTATTTACAGGATAAGTAGTTTCCTTTATAGTAAAGTCAATACTACTTTTTATGTTTTCTTCTTTACGCTCTAGTCGTTCTTTGTGATAGTCTTGAGCTTCTTCATTATACTGATAAATGGTAACAATAGCTATTAAAATAGAAGCCAATAATACCAATAGTATCATGGCTATAAAAATTCTAAATCGTAAGGAGAGTTTTTTTAGTTTCATGTAATAGCTTGTGAAGCTAAAGATAACAATAATCGCACCAAACCACCTAAGGTGTTTTAAAAAACAGAAAAATGCATTTAAGGCCTCTTATTTTTTTCTCTAATGCGCTTGTACATTTTAAATCCTAGCATTAAAAGTATTGCTAAAACCACCAAACCTATAACACCAAAAACCCATGAAATAGCGTTTTTTAAAATGACTAAAAACACCACAGCAAAAAGGATAAATGTTGCTCCTTCATTCCATAATCGCATAAAGTTAGAGGTCTTCCTTATATCGTCTTGCTGCAACTGTTTGTAAAACACATGCGTTTTATAATGATAGATAAAGAGTAACACTACAAATGTGAGTTTTACATGCATCCATGGTTGTTGTAACCAACTTGGTATGAGTATAAGCAACCAAACCGCAAAAATGGTAGCTAAAATAGCTGAAGGCCATGTAATGATAGTCCATAATCGTTTGGTCATTAACTTGAGTTGTTCAGAAAGAATTTCCTTTTCAGGAGATGGTTTTTGAGACGCTTCAATATGATACACAAACAACCTAGGAATGTAAAACAAACCTGCAAACCAAGTGACCACAAAAATGAGGTGTAATGCCTTTATGTAATTATAATATTCCATTAATCTTCAACAAATAGATAATTTAATTGTTTTTCGTTAAACGCTGTATTAAAAGCCCTGATTTCAGTATTTATTAATTGATTAAACGCATCTAATTGTACATTGATTTTTTTAGTCAATTCATTTTTTACAGCTACATCCTGATCAGTTGGTGCAAAATCTCCCATACCAACTAAGGCATTAAGGTGTCCCAGCTTATTTGTTAGTCTTATTGGGAAGTTTAAAGGGTCTTGTCCACTTCTATTTTGAGTTTGATATAATGCTTCTTCAATTTTAGTAAAGTCTTCTTTTAGTTTTTTGGCAGCTTCTAGCAACTCTTTTAAATCGTCATTCCCTTTATATTGCGTTTCAAAGGCTGTGAGCTGTTCTTTTATGTTTCTTATTTTTTTAATGGACTTATGTGCTTTGTCCATAGTTTTATTCACATCAGTAATAAAATCAAACTGTTTTTGCATATCTGCCTGAGAACTTTCAGCTCTTGGGTCAGCAACAATATTGAATGTTTGGGAAGTAACATTGCTGTTTACATTTAAGCTTACCTTATAAGTTCCTGGTATTGCTCTTGGACCATCAAGACTTGCCCACCATAAAATCATATCATCTAGTTTTTCGACTCCATCGTATGTCATGTCCCAAACAAACTGGTTCATTCCTTCTTTAACTTCTAATGTATTTTTCTTTTTGTTTTTAGTAGAAAACGAATTGATAGTATCTCCTTTTTGATTGAAAAACGTCAAAGACACCTCATCGTTTTCTTTATCATATTTGTTTAAATCAAAATAGGTCATTACTCCATTAGGATGATTGGTTCCTGCTGTTTTACTTCCTGTTCTATAACCAGCACTCATCCTGTAGGTGTCTTTTGGTTTGAATAATTTATTTCCTTCGGAAGAAGAACCATACAGTTGATGTAATACTGTTAAATCATCAATAATCCAAAGGCTTCGTCCTTGAGTTGCAACAATTAAATTATTATCTTTAATCGTCAAATCTGTAATAGGAACAATAGGAAGATTTAACTGAAATGGTTGCCAGTTTTTTCCATCATTAAACGAAATATACATTCCTGTTTCTGTTCCTGCATACAGCAATCCTTTTTGTTTTGGGTCTTCTCTAAGAACTCTGGTAAAATGTTCTGAATTAATTCCATCAGTGATTTTTTTCCAAGTTTTTCCGTAATCGGTTGTTTTATACAAATAAGGTGTGAAATCTCCTGTTTTATACTTTGTACCTGCAACATAACATGTACCAGCATCAAAAGCACTTGGTTCAATACTGTTAATCATCATCCATTCAGGCATTCCCTTAGGTGTAACATTTTCCCAGCTTTTTCCTCCATCTTTGGTAACATGAATTAATCCATCATCACTACCAACCCAAAGTAAACCTTCGGTAATTGGAGATTCTTGAGCAGCAAAAATGGTACAGTAATATTCTACCGAAGTATTATCTTGAGTAATAGGTCCTCCTGAAGATTTTAATTTTTCAGGATCATTTCGTGTTAAGTCAGGACTTATAATATCCCAAGATTGCCCTTCATTTTCAGTAACATGAACATGTTGAGAAAACGTGTATAGTCGGTTAGGATTATGCTTAGAAAACAGTATTGGAAAATTCCATTGAAAACGATATTTCATACCTTCAGCTCCATGTCCCATTGGGTTATCAGGCCATACGTTTATAGCTCTTACAGTACCTGTTTTGTGATTTAATCGTGTTAAAAATCCGTCATAACTTCCACCATAAACTATGTCGTTATCTTCTGGGTCTACTGCAATATGAGCCGATTCTCCACCAGCAGTTGACTCCCAATCATCTTCAGTAATATATCGTCCATCTGTTCTATGCGAAATTCTTACTGTAGAATTGTCTTGTTGTGCTGCATAAATACGATACGGAAAATGGTTATCGGTTGTAACACGATAAAATTGTGATGTTGGCTGGTTGTGATAGGTGCTCCAGGTTTCTCCACCATCATAAGTTACCTGAGCTCCTCCATCGTCTCCAATAATCATTCTATTTGGATCTTCAGGTGCTATCCATAAATCATGATGGTCTCCATGTGGTGCATTATGCGAACTAAACGTTTTACCTCCATCAGTACTTTTATGGTATCTTACGTTTAGCACATATACCACATCTACGTCTTTGGTATCGGCATAAACTCTAGTATAATACCACGCTCTTTGTCGCAAGTTTCTATCACTATTAACTTTAGTCCAAGTTTCTCCTCCATTATCACTTCTATACAAACCACCTTGATCTTTATTTTCAACCATAGCCCAAATACGTTGATTGTTTATTGGCGATACTGACACTCCTATAATACCTAAAGTACCTTCGGCAAAGCCTTTATTGATTGATATTTCTGTCCAGGTTTCACCTCTATCAGTACTTTTCCAAAGCGCAGATCCTTCTCCACCTGAACTTAAGCTGTAAGGTGTTCGTTGTACATTCCATGTGGAAGCATATAAAATTCTAGGATTGGTTGGGTCAATCAATAAGTCGACAACTCCTGCTTGGTTGTTAGCAAATAAGGTTTTTTTCCATGTTGCTCCACCATCTGTACTTTTATAAACACCTCTTTCTTGGGTTGGTTTATAGATGTTACCCAACACACCTGCATAAACGATATTATGGTTTGTTGGATCTACTGCAATTCTTGGTATATGACGAGACGTTTTTAATCCTGAAGATGTCCATGTTTTTCCTGCATCAACACTTTTCCAAATACCATATCCTGAAGATACATTACCACGAACGGTTTTTTCTCCTCCACCAACATATATCACGTTTGGGTCACTTTTAGATACTGTAATGGCTCCTATACTTCCACCAAAAAAACCATCGGAAATATTTTCCCAGCTTCGTCCTCCATCTTTTGTTTTCCAAATTCCTCCTCCTGTTGCTCCAAAGTAATATAGATTAGGTTGGTTTGGCACACCTGTTACTGCTGCACTTCTTCCTCCTCTAAAAGGACCGATTAAACGATACTCTAAAGCAGAAAAATCAGATTGTTCAAAATCTTGAGCATTAAAATTTAAGGTTGTAAAAATTAGACATAGCGAAAACAGAAAAGAGCGTTTCATTTTGGTTGGTTTTAATATCAATGTGGACTAAAAATAATAATTAAATACGGTTAATTAGATTCTGACACCAATTTTAACTTGACTTCACGATGTAAAAAGTAGGCTGTAACCAAGGTAGATAACACATCAGCAATTGGAAATGACATCCACACACCTAATTCTCCATAAAACTCTGGTAAAATAAATATCAAAGGAATAAAGAAAAAGCCTTGTCGTGTTAAGGTTAATAATAATGCTGGAGTCGCTTTTCCTATAGCTTGAAAATACGCTGCTCCTATCAACTGTACTGCAATTATTGGTGTTGCAGCAAATACCCAACGCATTGCACTAGGTGTTTGCTTAATAACTTCAGCATCGTGCGTAAATAATCTTGTAATAAACTCAGGAAACACCATAAGCAACACAAAAACCATTGTTGCTAAAATTACAGCATATTTAATAGCTGTATTAATGGTTTCTCTAACTCTACTATAAGCTAATGCACCATAATTATAGCCTGCAATAGGTAAAAATCCTTGTGTAATACCATACACAGGAAAAAGCGCAAACATGAGCATTCTACCAACTATAGCATAGGCTGTTACCGAAGTTTCTCCTCCTAAATTGAATAATATGTTATTCATAAATAAGTAAGTAATACTCACCACAGCTTGTCTTGCTAAAGTGACAAATCCAAGCGAACCAATTTCTGAAATTATACTTTTTTGCAACCTAAAATGTGATAGGTTTATTTTTAATTCGGAGTGTTTAGAAAAGAAAAACCAAATAATAAATCCTAAACATAAAACATAAGATCCAGTAGTAGCCCAAGCAGCTCCTTGCATGCCAAAATCTAAAACATTAATAAATACATAGTCTAGAATAAGGTTTCCAACTGAAGGAATCATCATTGCATACATGGCAAATTTAGGTTTACCTTCTGCTCTTATGACAGTGTTTCCCATCATGCTCAGTGCTAAAAATGGCACTCCATATAGCACAATTGTGTAGTAAATTTTAGCAGGTTCAAAAATAGCTCCTTTACCTCCAAAAGCAGGAATAATACTATCTACATAAGCTAATCCAAAAACTGCTAAAGTTGAAGTAAATAAAAGCGTTAAGGTTATTTGGTTACCAAAGGTTTTTAAGGCTTTTTCTCTATTATCAGCTCCTAACGCTCTTGATATTATTGAAGAACCTCCTACTCCAATACTCATTCCTAGAGCTGCAATAAAAAATGATACAGGCAATACTACATTAATGGCAGCAATAGCAATAGAGCCAATCCAGTTTCCTACAAATATGGTATCTACTAAAATATTTAAAGACATTACCAATATACCTATTGATGCTGGTACAGCTTGTCTAATCAATAGCTTACCTATAGGTTGCGTCCCTAAATCTGTAGCTTTTATTTTAGCCATTCATTGCTTTAGTTTTTACTTACCCAAGTATTAATCCATTTAGCCAATAGCTCAACAAACTCTTTATCATCGTTTAAACAAGGAATTGTAGTAAATTCTTCGCCTCCCATTTCATGAAAAATCTCTTCGCCTTCCATAGCAATTTCTTCAAGAGTTTCTAGACAATCACTAACAAAGGCAGGTGTAACAATAGCCATATTTTTAGTGCCTTGTTTTCCCATTCTTTCAATAGTTCGGTCAGTATAAGGTTGCAACCATGGGTCAAATCCTAATCTCGATTGAAACGATGTAGAGTAAGTACCTTCTTTAAGCTGTAATTTTTCAGCAACTAATCGTGTAACTTCCAAGCATTGATGTCTGTAACAAAACTCATGCGCTTTTGATGGTGTAACACAACAGCTTCCATCAATTTTACAATGTGATTTTGTAACATCCCTTTTTCTAATATGACGTTCAGGAACACCATGATAAGAAAACAATATGTGTTCAGGATTTTTATCTTTTAAATGAAATTGAATAGAGTTTGAAAGTACCTCAATATAATCTGGCTTATTATAAAATGCAGGAACAGATTCAATCTTTAAATTTGGAAAAAATTCCTTTTGAAGTTCATCAACCAAAACCGTAATTGTTTCGGTAGTTGCCATTGCAAACTGAGGATACAAAGGAAATAGTAACACCTCATCAACACCTTTATCTACCAACTCTTGTAATCCTTTTTTTATAGTCATACTTCCATAACGCATTGCTAATGCAATAGGAATATCAGTATGCTGTTGAATTCCTTTTTGTAAACGTTCAGAAATTACAATAAGTGGAGAACCTTCTTCCCACCAAATCTTTTTGTAAGCAGCTGCCGATGCCTTTGGTCTTGTTTTTAAAATAATTCCTTTTACTAAAGCTGCTCTTGCAGGATAAGGAATATCAATAACACGTTCGTCCATTAAAAACTCACCCAAATACTTTTTTACATCTTTTGGGTTTGGACTATCAGGAGAACCTAGATTTACAAGTAAAACGCCTTTCATAAATCAATTTTAATTATTTAGCAATTGTGTTCTAACGGTTTCTGGAACAATTTTGTCCACTAACATTTTAAGTGCATCGTCATTGCCTAAAAACTTCCATCCTTGATATTGAGGATCCTTAATCGCATACATTGTTGCACTCATTTTTATAATTAACGACATCGTGTCTAAATCATCAGTAACATTATCTTCACCAAATTGGGTTTGCATGGTGGATTTCATAAACATTAAAAATCCTTTTTTGTCTTCTTGGGTTTGGTTGTCTTCTGTTAAGAAGGTCATTTTCATTTTACTATCATAAAAAACGGCTGCGTATGCAATATCATCCACTTCCATTTTATCTGAAATTTTAGTAATATCATTAGCCAAAAATTCAATACGCATATCCTTTGCGTTAAACATTTGTTCCATACCTAATTTCATTTGAGCTCTTGGAGCCATATCAAATATTTTTGGATACATGTAGTCTAAAACACCATCAAAATTTTGAGTTGTCATATTGTTGAAATACACATTGACTTCTTTGGTGATTACCTCTTTATGAGATTGAGAAAATGTTGAAAAAGATATAAGGTAAAAAAGGGCAAGCGTTAAAAAGTGCTTCATTATTAAATTTGTTTTTAGCAAAAATACGACAGTATTATTCAAGTTTTAGGTTAATGACATTAAATACTTTTTTGGAGTTGTTCCATACTTTTTCTTGAAAGCTGAAATAAAATGGCTTGCAGTACTGTACCCAACTTTAAGTCCTACTTCGTTAACATTATTGTTTCCAGACTCTAGTAATTTTCTAGCAACTTCCATTTTATAATCAAACAAAAAACTAAAAACTGAATCGCCATAAATTTCTTTAAAACCTTCTTTTAGTTTCTTTAAGCTAAGTTGAATTTCATCAGCTAACTCTTGCAGTGTTGGAGGCTCTGTCATACGAGCAATAATGATATCTTTAGCTTTTCTAATTTTTATCACATTGGTTTCATCTACCAAAAATGGACATTGTTCAATATTTGCATCTTCACTTCTATTGAAATACAAACTTAAAAGTTCATAAGCTTTCCCTTTAAAGTAAAGATTTTTGATTGACTTATTAAGGTTGTAATGAATAAGTTGAGTTAACACAACAGCCATTGATGGTGTAATTTTTCCATCTTTATAATATTTTTTATCCTTGTTATCATCACTTAAAAACGTAATATAATCGGCTTCTTGAGAAAACAAGCTATGGAATTTTTTAATAGAAATTAAAACCGAAACCAACCAACTATCAGGATTACTTTTAAGGTGAATAGGCAAATCGCGTTGAGGATTGTAAAGCAACAACGAATTTTCATCTTTAATCTCTAAGGTGTAATTTCCGTTGTTAAAAATAAAATTACTTGAGCCTTTTAAACAAAAGTGAAATTGTATAAAACTACTATCTATTTCTCGCTCAAGTGTTTCAACCTCATCATTATTGTTTTGATAAGTAAGCACATAAAAATCTTTATCAATTTCAACTTCGTTAAAAGACCCTTTAGCGATATTTTTTATGGTATTAAAACTTGAATTCATTTTAATATTATTTAGATTGATTCTAAACTAAAAGCTTTAAAAGCACTGTTAATTCTACAAAAATATGACAATTATCACATTTTATTAAAAAACTACGTTAAAAAACCACAAGCGATACTTATTGTTCTTTGAGCGTTATTTTTTTGTCGATGATACTTATATTTTTGTTTTCATATTTTTCCAAATAGATTTAATGGAATACAATAATAAATCAAAGACGACCTACTTTTATGCTATTGGCTTAAGCTACAAAAAGGCTGATGCTGAAATTAGAGGACATTTTAGCTTAGACGAACAAGGTAAGCAAGCCTTGTATCAACAAGCTAAAATCAATGGAGTTGAAAGCTTAATAGTTATTTCTACATGTAACAGAACCGAAATTTACGGTTTTGCTGAACATCCATACCAATTAATAAAATTGCTTTGCGACAACACAAAAGGTACTGTTGAAGAGTTTCAAAACGTTGCCTATATCTACAAAAATACCGAAGCTATTTCTCATATTTTTAGAGTAGGTTGTGGACTGGACAGTCAAATTCTTGGTGATTTTGAAATTATAAGCCAATTAAAAGTTAGCGCAAAATCTGCTAAAAAAGAAGGGTTGCTTAACGCCTATTTAGAGCGTTTGGTAAATGCAGTAATACAAGCCAGTAAACGTATTAAGACCGAAACTGATATTTCTTCAGGAGCAACATCGGTTTCTTTTGCTTCAGTTCAATATATTTTGAATAATGTAAGTGATATTTCAAACAAAAATATATTGCTTTTTGGAACAGGAAAAATAGGTAGAAACACTTGCGAAAACCTTATTAAACACACCAAAAACGAACACATTACATTAATTAACCGAACAAAAACCAAAGCCGAAGAAGTTGCTGGAAAGTTTAATGTGTTGGTTAAAGATTATGCTAATCTTCAAGAAGAAATAAACGCATCTGACATATTAATTGTAGCAACAGGAGCACAAAACCCAACGGTTGACAAACACTTAATACAAAGCAAAAAACCTTTGTTAGTTTTAGATTTATCTATCCCAAAAAATGTTGACAGTAATGTAAAAGACTTGAGCAATATTACATTAATACACCTCGACGATTTATCTCAAATTACTGACGAAACGCTTGAAAAACGTAAAGGTCAAGTTCCTTATGCCGAAACCATTATAGAAGAGATTAAAATTGAATTCAATAATTGGCTAGAAACAAGAAAATTTGCACCAACCATAAAAGCATTAAAACACAAGCTCAACGATTTTAAAATTGCTGAACTAGATTCGCAACGTAAAAAATTAGTCGATTTTAATGAAGCACAAGCTGAACTCATCAGCAACAATATTATTCAAAAAATAACCAATCATTTTGCACATCATTTAAAAGATGATGGCATTTCTACCATTGAAAGCCTTGAATTAATTAAAAAAGTATTTCAGTTAGAAGAACCTTCAAAAAACCATGTCTAAACTCATTAGAATTGGAACTCGCGATAGTGAACTTGCACTCTGGCAAGCCAAAACTGTACAACAACAACTAGAACAATTAGGACACAAAACTGTACTTGTACCTGTAAAGTCAACTGGCGACTTAGTGCTTGACAAACCATTGTATGAGCTAGGAATCACTGGTGTTTTCACTAAAACATTGGACATTGCTATGCTTAATGGAGATATTGACATTGCTGTTCATTCTCTAAAAGATGTACCAACAATTTTACCTAATGGTATTGTACAAGCTGCTGTTTTAAAACGTGGTAATACTAAAGACCTTTTGGTATTTAAAAACAATGAAGAGTTTTTATCACAAAGAGAAGGTGTTATCGCAACAGGAAGTTTACGCAGGAGAGCGCAATGGCTTAACCGCTATCCAACTCACAACGTTGTAGATTTAAGAGGAAATGTAAATTTAAGACTTCAAAAACTTGAAAACAACGATTGGAATGGAGCCATTTTTGCTGCTGCAGGATTAGGACGATTAGGGATAAGACCTGAAACTTCAATCAATCTAGACTGGATGATTCCAGCTCCAGCACAAGGTGCGATAATGGTAGTTGCATTAGACGATGACGAAGAAACTAAAACCATTTGCCAACAAATAAACCACGAAGATACTGAAATATGCACCACTATTGAACGTCAGTTTTTAAGACTACTAGAAGGTGGTTGCTCTGCTCCAATTGGCGCATTAGCAGTTATCAAAAATGAAGAAGTTCATTTTAAAGGTGTATTGTTAAGTCCTGACGGAAGCAAAAAAATTGAAGTTTCACGTTCAGAAAAATTAGGCAACCATCATGACATTGCACAATATGCAAGCGATTATATTATTGAGCGTGGTGGCAAACGTCTTATGGACGATATTAAACATTCAGGCAAACCTACAAACATCTATTCTACCAAGTCTTTAACCGAAGACCAACGTTTTCTGTTTAATGAAAATTTAGTGGTCGAAAGTAACGATGCCATTAAAATTAGCTTGAATAGAATTCCGCCTACTGTTTTAAAATCACCAATAGAAAACGTGATTATCACTAGTAAAAATGCAGTAGAAGCTATTTTAACCAATTGTCCAGCTGAAGAATTAAAATTTAAAAACATTTATTGTGTTGGTCGTCGTACCAAGCGATTAATAGAGCAAAGAATAGGAAAAGTTACCCATTCTGAAAAGAATGCTAAAGCTTTAGCTGAATATATGGTTGAATTTATGGATGGCACTGAAGCTACATTTTTTTGTAGTGACATAAGACTTGATGATTTACCAAATATTTTAAACGAGCACCAAATAAAACTTAACGAAGTTGAAGCCTACCAAACAAAATACGATGCTTTAAAAGTTGATAATGCTATTGAAAGTGTCATGTTTTATAGCCCTTCAACAGTAGAGAGTTTTATACAGCAAAACAACGCTGAAGTTGTTGCGTTTTGCATTGGAGAAACCACAGCTAAAGAAGCACAAAAGCATTTTAAAGATGTTCGTGTTGCAAAAGTGCCAACTGTTGAAAGCGTTATTGAATTGGTGAATGAGTATTTCCTGCGAAAGCAGAAATCTTAAAACATAAAGTTACAATTAAACTAAATTCCTGACAATCCAGGAATAACATAAATATGGAAAACAACATTAATAAGATACCTTCTTCCGAAGGTATTCGCAACGATTTATTCTTAAGAGCATTAAAAGGAGAAACTGTTAACCGTCCTCCTGTATGGATGATGCGTCAAGCAGGACGTTATCTTCCTGAATTTATGGAAATAAAAGCTAAGTACGATTTCTTTACACGTTGCCAAACACCTGAGTTAGCAAGTGAAATTACCGTACAACCAATCCGAAGGTATGCTATGGACGCTGCAATTTTGTTTTCAGATATTTTGGTTATTCCTCAAGCTATGAACATTGAGGTACAAATGAAACCTAATTTTGGTCCGTATTTACCTAATCCGGTTCGCTCTCAAAAAGATGTCGATAATGTTATTGTTCCTGACGTAACCATTGCATTAGATTATGTTTACCAAGCTATAAAAGCCACCAAAGAAAAGTTAAACAATGAGATTCCTTTAATAGGTTTTGCGGGTTCTCCTTGGACCATTTTATGTTATTGTGTACAAGGTCAAGGCAGCAAAAATTTTGATAAAGCTAAAGAGTTTTGTTTTACCAATCCTATTGCTGCGCATCAATTACTTCAAAAAATTACCGACACTACTATTGCTTACTTAAAAGAAAAGGTAAAAGCAGGTTGTAATGCAGTTCAAGTATTTGATTCTTGGGGAGGCATGCTGTCTCCTGTAGATTATCAAGAATTTTCATGGCAATATATTCAGCAAATTATTGATGCATTAAAAGACGATGCTCCTGTTATTGCCTTCGGAAAAGGTTGTTGGTTTGCGCTTAATGAAATGTCAAAATCTGGTGCTTCGGCTTTAGGAGTAGACTGGACATGTTCCGCTAAAAATGCACGCTACCTAACAGGTGGAAATATTACACTACAAGGAAATTTTGATCCTTCAAGATTATTGTCTCCTCCTGCTGAAATTAAAAAAATGGTGCAGCAAATGATAAATGAGTTTGGAAAGGATAAATATATCGTAAATTTAGGTCATGGTATACTACCAAACATTCCTTTAGATAATGCTAAAGCGTTTGTTGATGCAGTAAAAGAGTATCATGTTTAAAAACATAGCAAAAGGCATACAAGCATACTTTGGAGCTTTGGGTTTAATTTCAAAACTTAAGCTCTGGAAATATTTTGCTATTCCTATGGCTATTAGCTTATTTACTGCAATAGTTATAGGACTTTCTGCTTATGGGCTTTCTGATAATTTAGGGTTTTACATCTCAAAAATTTGGGTTTGGGATTGGGGAAAAGAAACTTTTACTACAATTAGTAATGTTATAGGTGGTCTTACTATTATTGTCTTAGGGCTTATTTTATACAAGCATATTATTATGGCATTGTCTGCGCCTTTTATGAGTCCTGTGTCTGAAAAAATTGAAGCTTACTTACTTAATATTGAGGAGCATTCTCATAGAAACACTTCGTTTAAGGAGCAACTGTGGAGAGGTATTAGAATTAACCTCAGAAACCTATGTATGGAGCTCTTACTTACCATTCCTATTCTTCTTATAAGTTTTATTCCTGTAATAGGGTTCTTGTCTAGTATTATATTGTTTTTAGTACAAGCCTACTATGCTGGATTTGGAAACATGGACTATACCTTAGAACGTCATTTTAAATATGCCGAAAGTTTACGTTTTGTTCGTAAAAATAGAGGTGTTGCCATAGGTAATGGTATTGTGTTTATGCTGTTTTTGTTAATTCCTGTTTTGGGAGTTATTTTGGTATTACCGTTTTCGGTTACAGCAGCTTCAAAAGAAACCGTTTCTATTTTAAAAGCCAATAATCATATTTCATCAAACGCTTAAAAATGGTATTGGTTACTGACATATTTAGATTAGAAACATTACAACCCTCAGACGCTTCAAACTTAAGCAGATTAATGATTTCTAACGGAAAACGATTTCAAAAGTATTTACCAATAACACTATCTCAGAATATTTCTGAAGACGCTTCAAAAGACTATATCAAAAAAAAGAATAGTGAAATACAGAATAAAACCGAATTCACTTTTGCCATAAAAGATAAAGACTCCAATGCTATTGCTGGCTTAGTGATTTTAAAACACTTGGATTATCAATCTAAATTAGGTGAATTCGCATATTGCTTAGGAAGCAAATATTCTGGTAATGGCTGGATGACCAAAAGCATTAAAGCAGTAACAAATTTTGCCTTTTCAGAATTACAATTAAACACGTTGCAAATAGTAGTACATAAAACTAATACCGAAAGTGTAAATGTCGCTGAGCGTTCTGGATTTACTTGGGTTAAAACCTTACCAAAAGAGTATGTTTCTGGGAAATCTACTCTAGATATGGAACTTTATGAATTGCATAAAGAAGCCATTTAAAACAATAATTATGAAAGATAAATTCTATCAATATATACAAGATTTACAAAACACTATCACCTCAAAACTCGAGACTATTGATGGTGTTGCTCAATTTAAAGAAGACCTTTGGAAACGACCTGAAGGTGGTGGAGGACGCACTCGTGTTATTGAAAATGGAGCTGTTTTTGAAAAAGGTGGCGTAAATATTTCTGCTGTTCATGGTGCTTTACCAGAGAGCATGCAAAACTATTTTGGTGTAAAAGATGCCGACTTTTTTGCTTGCGGATTGAGTTTAGTGCTTCACCCAAAAAGCCCAATGGTTCCAACGGTTCATGCCAATTGGCGATACTTTGAAATGTATGACCAAAACGGAAATATTGTTGACCAATGGTTTGGTGGCGGACAAGATTTAACACCATACTATCTCTTTGAGGAAGACGCAAAACATTTTCACCAAACTTGTAAAACGGCTTGCGACAAACACAATGCAGAGTTTTACCCAAACTACAAAGCACGATGTGATGAATATTTTTACAACACACATCGTAACGAAGCACGTGGTATTGGTGGGTTATTCTTTGATTATTGCAAAGCAACAGATGAAATGAGCATGGAAAATTGGTATGATTTTGTAACCGAAGTTGGCAATAGCTTTTTAGAAGCTTACGTTCCAATTGTTGAAAAACGCAAACAGCTTCCATACACTGAAACTCAAAGAAATTGGCAAGAAATAAGACGTGGTCGTTATGTAGAGTTTAATTTGGTGCACGATAAAGGCACGTTGTTTGGACTAAAAACAAATGGTCGTATTGAAAGCATCTTAATGAGCTTACCACCTCATGTGCAATGGATTTATGACCATCATCCTGAAACAGGAAGTGAAGAAGAAAAACTAATTAAAGTATTACAAAACCCTAAAAATTGGGTTTAAAGAGCTTAAAACTTATACTTATGTTCCCACTAAGAAGAAACCGAAGACTTAGAACCAACGAAGCTATTCGAAGCCTAGTTAGAGAAACTATAATTTCACCAAATGATTTTTTAGTACCACTTTTTGTGGTTGAAGGTAAAGGTGTAAAAGAAGAAATTGCTTCTATGCCAAATTACTTTAGGTATAGTTTAGACCTTTTGGAAAACGAGGTTAAAGAACTGTGGCGTTTAGGCTTAAAATCAGTATTGTTGTTTGTAAAAGTTCCTGACAACCTTAAAGACAACAAAGGTACGGAAGCGTTAAACCCTAACGGACTTATGCAACGCGCTATAAAAACAGTTAAAAACGCTTGTCCAGACATGTTGGTAATGACTGATGTTGCTTTAGACCCTTATTCTGTTTATGGACATGATGGTATAATTGAAAACGGTGTTATTCTTAATGATGAAACTGCTGATGTTTTAGCTGAAATGAGCTTATCTCATGCTGAATCAGGCGCAAATTTTGTAGCACCAAGCGACATGATGGATGGTCGTATTTTAACCATTCGCGAAGCTTTAGAAGATAATGGGTTTACAGATACTGGGATTATGAGTTATTCTGCTAAATATGCTTCGGCATTTTATGGACCTTTTCGTGATGCTTTAGATTCTGCTCCTGTGGATATTCAAAATATTCCAAAAGACAAAAAAACCTATCAAATGGATCCTGCTAACCGTTTTGAAGCCATTAGAGAAACCGAAATGGATATTGATGAAGGTGCAGACATAGTCATGATAAAACCAGGTTTATGTTATTTGGATATTGTTCGCGAAATCAAAAATGAAGTAGATGTTCCTGTAGCTGTATATCAGGTTTCTGGTGAATATGCTATGCTTAAAGCAGCTGCAGAAAAAGGCTGGTTAGACCACGATGCTGTTATGATGGAGCAAATTACTGCCATAAAACGCGCTGGTGCTGATGTTATTGCGTCTTATTTTGCTAAGGATGTTGTGAAAATTTTGAATAAGTAATATTATTCTTTTGAAAATATAGCTTTACCTAGTTTTTTGTATTCAGCTTCTTGCATGAGTTCGCCTTCAACTGGTTCTTCTATAATTTCATATTCATTGTTTTCTAAATCAATGCTTGTGGCTTTAATTAAAAACCTATTTCGTTTTGCTTCCAAAACCAATCCAGGTAAACCATTAATTCCTTGTGGTCCATGTTTTACATTAAGTTCAGGAGCATACCATACTTCAAGTTTAGAGTCTTCTGATACAGCTTTATAACAAACATATCCTAAAATTTCCTTAGTCTCTTTTGTGAGTTCCCAAGGCTTTTCTTCGTACTTAATTCGTTTACGCTCAAAATACACATCTTTCTGTGAAATATTCCAATCTCTACTCCAATCGGTATAGTATAACGATTCTCCTCCTGCAAAAATCCAAGTTAAGTTTAAGTTAGCCTTTGAAATAGTTATTTGACCATCAGTAGTATTCCATCCAGGAATTTCAATTTTAGGCTCTACAGAGTATAACGCAAGACTATCGTTAAATACTAAATACGTTTCAACAGGATGCGACCCATGAATGAGTTGTAATGCATCATATTTAGCTTGGTCTTTTATGTCTTCAGTAGGTTTTTTAATACTATCTTTATTCATACTAGCCAAATAGGTAATCTTCCCTTTGGTTTGAGATACTATTGCTCCTGAAGTCAAAAACAATAAAATATAAAACAGGTTTTTCATACTTCAATTTATGAAAAATAATTTAACCCTTAATTTAAATATTCTATTTCGTAACTTCGCATTAATCAAACTAAAACACACTAATGGGTTTACTCATACTTTACGCTCTCGTATCTATTTTCTTTTCCTTTTTATGTTCAATACTAGAAGCTGTGCTTTTAAGTGTAACACCAACGTTTATTAATATTAAAAAGAAAGAAGGCAAAGCCTATGCGCTTACTTTAGAAACCTTTAAAAAAGATGTTGACAAGCCTCTTATTGCCATACTTACGCTTAATACTATTGCACATACTGTAGGTGCAATTTTAGTTGGTGTACAAGCCAAAGTTGCTTATGCCGAACTTTACGGAAGCAACCCTAGTACTGTTTTTGGACTTACAATTACCGAAGATGTAATGGTTGGTATTGTATCTTCTATAATGACGGTTTTAATTCTTGTAGCTTCTGAAATTATACCAAAAACCATTGGTGCAACTTACTGGAAACAACTTGCAAACTTTACCGCAAAAGCCTTAAACGTTTTAATTTTTCCATTAAAATGGACAGGAATTTTATGGTTATTACAACTTACCACAAAACTTATTGGTGGCAAAGGCCATGGTAGTGTTTTAAGTAGAGAAGGGTTTCTTGCAATGACTGATATTGCGCACGAAGAAGGCGTTTTTCATGAATCTGAAAGTAAAGTAATTAGAAATCTTTTGACCTTTAAAAACGTAATGGCAAAAGATGTAATGACGCCTAGAACTGTGATTAAAACAGAAAATGAAAACACGACTATCTCGTCTTTTTTTGCTGAAAATCATAACATTCGCTTTTCAAGAATTCCAGTATACACTAACGATCCTGATAATATTACAGGATTAGTTTTAAAGGACGATGTCTTTAAAGAAATGGCCTTTGATAATGGCGACAAAAAGCTGTCTGACATTAAACGAAACATTATTATAGTTGGTCGCAGCCTACCAATTCCTGATCTTTTTGAAAAACTTATTGAAAGTAAAAACCATATGGCATTGGTAGTTGATGAATATGGAAGCGTAAGTGGTTTAGTAACCCAAGAAGATGTTATTGAAACTTTACTTGGTTTAGAAATAATGGACGAAAGCGACAATGTTCCTGACTTACAACTACTTGCCAGAAAAAGTTGGGAAACAAGAGCAAAACATCTTGGGCTTTTTGAAGACACTAAAGACGACAACCAATAATGGAAGCATGTATCATCAAAACACCTTTGGGTTACACCAAAATAACTGGTGATAATGATGGTATTGCAAGTGTAACGGTTTTAAATTCTAAAGAGCAAATCTCTGATATTATTCCTGAGCCTTTAGAGGACTGCGTGTATCAGCTTAACGAATATTTTGAAGGCAAACGACAGGTTTTTGATTTAAACTTAAATCCTCAAGGTACCGATTTTCAAAAAACAGTTTGGGAAGCCCTTTTAACTATTCCGTATGGAAAAACGATGTCTTACCTTGAACTTTCAAAACAACTTGGAGACGTCAAAGCCATTAGAGCTGTGGCTAATGCTAATGGTAAAAATCCATTATGGATTATTGTTCCATGTCACCGAATTATAGGAACTGATGGCAGTTTAACAGGTTATGCTGGAGGACTTCATAGAAAACAATGGCTTTTAGAACACGAAAGTCCTTATAAACAACAATCGTTATTTTAAATTTTTAGTTATATTTAAATATTAAATAATCACTGAATGAAATTCCTCAAAAAACTCCTTAAATGGGTTGCTATTCTATTTGGTTTACTCATAATTACACTTTACGTCACTGATACTGATTATCTTTTAAAAGCTGTAAGAACCATTTATATGAAAGGTCATACAACTGCTTATCTAGAAGATTATAAACATTTTGACAATAAACCTCTAGATACTGGAACACCTCAGCCTTGGCCAAATCACAAAGACTATAACTCAGTAAAAGAAACTGAAACCCTTAAAAATGTTAATGCTCAAAACGGTACGATTGCTTACGTTATTATAAAAAATGACAGTATTTGGTTTGAAAACTATTATGATGGTTTTGATGAAGATTCTAAATCCAACTCTTTTTCTATGGCAAAAAGTTATGTGTCTGCTCTATTAGGAAAAGCGATTATGGATGGTTACATAAAAAATCTTGACCAACCTGTTTGCGATTTTATACCAGAATTTTGTGAAGGCGAAGCTGCAAAAATGACCGTTGGCGACTTATCTAGTATGGCTTCAGGAACCAACTGGGACGAACGTTACTACTCTCCTTTTTCAATAACTACTCGTGCGTATTTTGACGACGATTTAACCAAAGTTATGACAGGTTTAAAAGTAGTTAGAGAACCTGGTACATCTTATAAATATGCCAGTGGTGATACTCAAATGCTAGCTATTGCAATAGAACGTGCATCTGGAAAAAAATTATATGACTATCTAACCGAAAGTTTTTGGGAACCTTTAGGTAGCGAAAACCAAGCACTTTGGCAAGTTGATAGTGAAGACCATGATTTAGTAAAAGCCTATTGTTGTATAGCAAGTAATGCTAAAGACTTTGCAAGAATGGGTAAATTGTATAAAGACCATGGTAAATGGAATGGGAAGCAGTTATTGGATTCGGCATTTATAGCTAAATCCATTACGCCTCGTTTTGCTGAAAGCCCAGAGTATGGATATGGATGGTGGTTAAAAACAGTTGGCGATAAACACTTTTTTATGATGCGTGGTCATCTAGGACAATATGTTATTGTTGAACCAAATGACAATGTTATTATAGTTCGTTTAGGACACTCTAAAGGTCCTGGAGATGCTATAGCGTCTTTTACACCTGATATTTCAGCGTATATTGATGAAGCCTATAAAATGTTAGAACAATAAATTATGATTAGTAAACTAAATCTTGAAAACATTCTCTTTTTGGATATTGAAACTGTTCCAGAGACACCTCGTTTTTCAGATTTAGACGATACTAAGCAAGCTCTTTGGGAAGCAAAATCGAGATACCAAAGACAAGACGAATACACTGCTGAAGAATTTTATGATCGCGCAGGAATTTGGGCAGAGTTTGGTAAAATAGTTTGCATATCAGTAGGCTATTTTAAAATGCAAGGAGATGTTAGAACCTTTAGAGTAACCTCTTTTCATGGTGATGAGATCAAAATTTTAAAAGATTTTAAAAACTTATTGATTACTCATTTTAGTCAAAATAAGCATTTGCTTTGTGCTCATAACGGAAAAGAATTTGATTTTCCTTACATAGCAAGACGAATGATTATTCATAATATAGAATTACCTTATAAACTCAACCTTTTTGGAAAAAAACCTTGGGAAGTACCTCATCTTGATACTCTTGAACTTTGGAAATTTGGTGACTACAAAACCTACACTTCTTTAAAACTTTTAACCAATGTTTTAGGTATTCCTTCGCCTAAGGATGATATTGATGGTAGTGAAGTTTACAGAGTGTATTATGAAGAAAATGATATTGACCGAATTGTCACTTATTGTGAAAAAGATACGATTGCAGTAGCACAAATATTACTTCGATTACGTGGTGACGAACTGCTGCATGATAATGAGATTATTCATATTTAAAAATTGTAAAAAATAAAAAAGTCCGAATTTTAAATTCGGACTTTTTTGTTGGTACACTTATTTTACTCTTTAATAAATCGTTTTACAACAATTTTATCTTCAATAGTAAACCTAACTTGATAAACAGCTCCTTTTAAATTTGAAACGTCAATTTTATTGTTGACTACCTCTCCTTTAGCTACTGTTTGACCAATAGTATTGTAAATTTCATATGCAATATTGTTATGACTAGTTTGAATATTTAACACATTACTTTTTACTGGGTTAGGATACAATTTAATATCATCAAAAACATCTGCTATATCTTCTCCTTTTGAAGTCTCAGTTTTAGCACTTGTTGCTGTTGTTAAATTAATAGCATCTATTGCTAAATCGGCTTGCCAAGTACTAGCTACAAATCTGTTAAAGCGTAATTGAATACTTTCACCAATATATGCAGATAAGTTTACCGTTTGTGATTGCCAAGAGTTACCTTGATTACCTGATTGACTCCATAGACTAGTCCAACTAGCTCCATTGTCATTACTAACTTCTAAGTCAATAGTTCCCATATCAGCAGCTCCATACATGTGATATTGAAAACTAAACGAAGCTGATACAACTGCACTTAAATCAAAACAAGGTGATGTGATAATTGCTCGTTTATTAGGGTAACCCGTATTTTGACCCGAAGCCTCAACATAGATATAGTAAGACCCTTGAGCAGCACTTGATGGTCCTGTACCACTAGATGGAGTTCCATTTGCATCAACTGTCCAATCTAAATCGTCAGAAGAAGATTGACTCCAAGCTCCAATTGTGTTTTCAAAACTTTCAGAATAAGGATAAGAGCTAATACCACTAACACAACCGTTACCTCCTGTGCTTCCACTTTCAGATAAACTAATATCATCAACAGCAACATCAGCTTGCCATGTTCCGCCTACAAAACGATTAAAACGTAATTGAACTGCTGAACCTACATAACTTGAAAGGTCTATACTAGCAGTTTGCCATGCATTTCCTTGGTTTCCTGATTGATTCCAAATACTACTCCAAGAATTTCCACTATCAGTACTAATTTCTAAATCAAGAGTTCCCATATCAGCAGCTCCATACATATGATATTTAAAACTAAACGTAGCATCAGATAAACTACTTAAGTCAAAACAAGGTGAGTTTAATATTGCTCGTTGATTTGGATAATTAGGGCTAGAAGCCTCAACATACACATAGTAAGATCCTTGGAAAGCGCTTGAAGGTCCTGTATTGCTTGATGGTGTTCCATTTGCATCTACTGTCCAATCAACATCATCGCCAGTTGATTGTGTCCATGCACCTAAAGTATTTTCAAACCCTTCGGTATAAGGGAAAGACGTAATTCCTCCTGAACAGCCATCAGGTGCTTCGGTTACAGTAACAGTTCTAGTAACTTCTGCAGCGGCATTACCTGCAGCATCACTAACATTATACGTTACTACATAAGTACCAACAGAACTTGTATTTACCACATCTCCTCCAATAACAATATTTGCTGTAATATCGCCATCAACATTATCAGTAGCAGTAGCTCCTAACTCACTATATGTTGAACCCTCTACTAAATTAATTATTGAAGCTCCATTAAGTGTTATAACAGGCGCAACTGTATCTGGTCCTGAACCTTGAATCACAACTGTATAATCTTCAACTTCACCATAGGTAAACGACTCACATGCAGTTGGAACTCCATTATATTTCATAGACACGCGCATTCTTGTTGCGTTTTCTACTGCATTTGTTGGAATAGTAAATGCTCCAGAAACTGGTGTTGTTTGTGTTGGTGATTGTGTCCACACTTGCTCTCCTGCATCATTAAAATCTCCATCTCTATTGTAATCTATCCATACCGAATATGCTTCGTTATAGGTTGTTCCTGTCCAAGTTGGTGTTACAGTAATTGTATATTGACTTCCCTTAGTTAAGGTAGTTGAAATACTAGTAAAATCTGAATAGAACTGAGCACCTGAGCTATTGTCAATTGTGTTTAGCTGTACTCTACTTATGTATTCATCGTTTACATTTGTACTTGCAGAGGAACAGTATGTAATCTGTACATCTTGAGTAGTAACATTAACTGTATTACTTTGCGAAGACATATTTCCAGCTGCATCTAACGCAGTAACATAAAACGCATACGTTGTGTTAGGACTCAATCCATTTGCTTGATAGCTTGTTGAAGGCGTAGATGCTATTAAGCTTCCATCTTGATAAACATTATACGCAGTTACACCTACATTATCTGTTGAAGCATTCCAGCTTAAATCTGTTGATGTATCTGTTGTATTTGATGCAGTCAAACTTGTAGGTGCTGTTGGTGCCTGAGTATCTGGTGGGCTTAAAGTAGTTACATTTGCTGTATTACTAGCACTAGATTGATTACCTGCTAAATCAAAAGCAACCACATAAAATGCATAGGATGTACTCGCTGTTAAACCTGTTACTTGATAGCTTGTACTAGTAACTGTAGCTATTACACTTCCGTCTTGATACACATCATACCCTGAAACACCTACATTATCAGTTGAAGCATTCCAACTTAAGTCTGTTGTAGTTTGAGTTGTATTGGACGCTGTTAAACTTGTTGGTGCAGTTGGTGCTTGGGTATCTGGTTGTACTAACGTTGTTACATTAGCTGTATTACTTTGTGAAGAGGTGTTACTTGCAGCATCAAATGCAGCTACATTAAAACTATACGATGTTTCTGGTGATAAGCCTACAGCTTGATATGTAGTTCCTGAAACTGTTGCAATATTAACTCCGTCTTGGTATACGTAATATCCAGCAACACCAACATTATCTGACGAAGCGCTCCAACTTAAATCTGTTGTGGTTTGTGTTGTATTAGACGCTACTAAATTTGTTGGAACTGTTGGTGCTTGTGTATCTGGTGGGTCTAAGGTAGTTACGTTAGCTGTATTACTATTATTCGATTCATTTCCTTCAGCATCAAAAGCAACCACATAAAACGCATAAGTTGTACTAGCCGTTAATCCTGTAACTTGGTAATTTGTACCAGTAACTGTTGCTATTACACTTCCATCTTGATAGACATCATAACCTGTAACTCCAACATTATCGGTTGAAGCATTCCAGCTTAAATCTGTTGTAGTTTGAGTTGTATTTGAAGCAGTAAGACTAGTTGGTGCACTAGGAGCTTCAACATCTGGTCCTGAACCTTGAATAATAACTGTGTAATCTTCAACTTCACCATAAGTAAACGACTCACATGCAGTTGGAACTCCATTATATTTCATAGACACACGCATTCTTGTTGCGTTTTCTACTGCACTTGTTGGAATAGTAAATGTTCCTGAAACTGGTGTTGTTTGGGTTGGTGATTGTGTCCACACTTGTTCTCCTGCATCATTAAAATCTCCATCTCTATTGTAATCTATCCATACCGAATATGCCTCATTATACACAGTTCCTGTCCATGTTGGTGTTACAGTAATTGTATATTGATTTCCCTTAATTAAGGTAGTTGATATACTAGTAAAATCTGAATAGAACTGAGCTCCTGAGCTATTGTCAATTGTGTTTAGCTGTACTCTACTTATATATTCATCATTTACATTTGAGCTTGTAGATGAACAGTAGTTTAATTGCACATCAGTAGTTGTGAAATTAATAATACTACTATAAGACGATGTAGCGTTATCAGGACAGACACTTCTTAGTCTTGCATCATACTGCGTTAATGTAGCTAAACCAGATAAGTTAGTAGATACTCCATTTACAGATAAGGTTGTCCATGTTGACGCTCCAGTTTCCCTATACTGAACATCGTAAGACGCTCCAGGAACTGCATCCCAGCTTAATGTTGCTGAGTTAGAGCCTATATTTGATGCTGATAACCCAGTTGGAACTGTTGCATTACAAACCACTTGTCCTGCAATTGTAAAATTGCTGTTTGAGATATCAAAAAATATATTATTTGAACCTCTAACCATAACTCTGTTTTGATTTCCTTGGTTATTAGGAACTATAATATCATGTGAACCATCGTTTGGAACACCAGATGCTAACGAAATTGGATAAGTGTCTCCGCCATCAGTGGATAAGAAAATATCAACATTAGCAGTATTAACTCCATTTCCGGTTGTACCTGCAACATCCCAAGTTACGGTTTGAGTTGTACCTGCGTTCCATGTAACATTAGTATTTGGTGAGTTAACCACAAATGGTCCTGCGTTACTGTTTACAGAAACAACCATGTCGTCACTATTATTAGTTCCTCCTCCTATTTGATTATCTCTAACGGTCAATCTAAAATTTAAAGTTCTTGCTACATTAGGTACCGCTTCCCATTGCCACGATGTATTACCTGCTTTTATGGTAGATAATCTTGGAAAGTATCTTTTATTATCAGTTGTTGGGTTATATGATCTAAACGCAACTCCACTAGTTGCATTAACACTTGGATAAGTTGTAGATGCATTGTTTTCATCATATTGTTCCCAGCAATAGGTTAGTACATCTCCAGAATCAGCATCGGTTGCTGAACCTTCTAATACAAATGGAGTTCCTCTTGGAATAGTATAATTAGCTCCCGCATTTACAACCGGAACAGCATTACCTGTATTTGTATTTGTTTGGCAACTTGTAGATTTAATATAGTCTGTTACCTGCTCAATTGAAACTGCATGGAAATAAGGGTCACTATTTGATTGTACGTCTGTTGCACCTGTAATTCCTGCATAACCCATAATTGTTGAACCACTTCCTGGTTCCATTTGTGCATTTGTGCCTTCATTTCCATTGAAAGTCCAAGTGTGATTTGCCCCAAACTGATGCCCAATTTCATGAGCAACATAATCAATATCAAAAGGATCTCCTTCAGGATCAGTTCGCGATGTAAATGCACTACCTTTTTGACCATTTACACAAACACAACCTATACATCCTGCGTTTCCATTATTAGAAGCTCTTGCAAATAAGTGACCTATATCATAATTAGATTCTCCTATTACACTAGTAAGGGTAGACTGTAACTGACTGTTATAACTTCCATTACTATATGGATCAGTATTAGCGTTTGTATAGATTACGTCGTCATTATTGCCAATTAAAACCATATTAACATTAAAGTCGTTTTCAAAAACACCATTAACTCTAGTCATAGTTGCGTTTATTGCTGCCAATGCTGAAGCCTTTGTACCACCATGATATTGTGTGTACTCTCCAGTAGCAGAAACCGCAAGCCTATACGTTCGTAGTATACCATCATCGGCATTTCTCATAGCCATTTGAGGGTTTTGACCATTTAAACTAGAGTTCATTTGTGCTGTAACTTCACATTCAAAATCATCTGAAAAATCAATTTTATCTGCTCTTTTATAAACTGTATAATATGATAAATCGTCAGTTATAGCTTCAATAAATGTTGCATATTTATCAGCAGCTAATCTCATAGATTGAAAGCCTAAATGAGAAACACTAAATCGTATTGTTAAAGAAGGATCCTCAACACCTTTTCCTATATAAGATTTAATGTTAGGATACTTTGCAGCTAACTCTGGACTAAAGACAGGAGCTTCAAATATTTTAAAGCGTTCGAGTTGTCCTTCAGAATTAGGAAAAGATAAAACAACACTTGATGAATTTAATGAAGAAGACCTTAATGGTGCTCTTTTAAGCGCATGTTTTAAACTTTCAATGTCTAAAACATAGCTATTTGCTCTAGGCAAATTTGCTTTTGAAGGTTTGATCTTTTCACTATTATTAAGTGATTGTTTTTGCCATAAAGATTTGTTTTGAGCCATAGCAATGCTCATACTCATTGTAAAAATGAGCAAAAGTAATTTTACTTTCATCATTTAGGGATTTAAGGGTTATTGATAGCTTTTTTTATTAATTATTTGTTCAAAATAATATTAAAATTCAAAAAATTAACTGTTTTGTTGATAACTTCGTAATAAAAATTGATTTTTACGGTTTTTCCGTAATTCATCACAAGAAATGTCTTACATATTTCAATAAGCTATCTTAAACCTCAAAATTTCATCTTAAAATTTGATTACATTTACACATGTCCAAATCAAAATTACTTTCGGTTAACGACTTGTCTATCTCATTTTCTTCAAATTCAGGAGAAAAAGACATTATCAAACACATTTCGTATACGCTTTATGAAAATGAAATTTTAGGAATTGTTGGAGAGTCTGGTTCTGGAAAATCAGTGTCTTCTCTAGCTATTTTAGGGCTTTTGCCTAATAAAATATCCAAAATAACTTCTGGTGAAATTGTATTTAATAATCTTGATTTAACACAATTAAAACCAAAAGCTTTTGAACATATTAGAGGCAATGATATTGCTATGATTTTTCAAGAACCAATGAGTTCGCTAAACCCTTCTATGACTTGTGGCAAGCAGGTTTCTGAAATTATTTTAAAACATACCTCGCTTTCAAAAGCTGAAGCTAAAGCAGAAACTTTATCTCTTTTTGAAAAAGTAAAACTGCCATTACCTGAACGTGTGTTTAGCGCATATCCTCATGAAATTTCTGGTGGACAAAAGCAACGTGTAATGATAGCCATGGCTATTGCATGTAAACCCAAAATACTTATCGCTGACGAACCTACAACAGCTCTAGACGTTACTGTTCAAAAAGAAATTATTAAACTCTTAAAAGAGCTTCAAAAAAACGAAGGTATGAGCATTATTTTTATTTCTCATGATCTCGCTTTGGTCTCAGAAATTTCGAACAGAATTGTTGTTATGTACAAGGGTGAAATTGTTGAGCAAGGTAATGTTAATACAGTCTTTAAAACACCAGAACACATTTACACAAAAGCATTAATAAATTCTAAACCTTCATTGGATGTTAGACTTAAAACCCTACCAACCATTAGTGATTTTATTAATAAAACTACTGATTATACAATTGTATCTACTGAAGAAAGGCAAAAAACTCACAAGAATATCTATTCAAAACCTCCATTGCTTGAAATAGTTAATTTGGAAAAAGAGTATTTCTCAAAATCTGGATGGTTTTCTAAGCCTACAACTTTTAAAGCGGTTAATAATGTAAGCTTTAAATTGTACAGTGGAGAAACTTTGGGACTTGTTGGAGAATCTGGTTGCGGTAAGTCAACATTAGCAAATGCCATTTTATTATTAGACAAAGCATCAGCTGGTAAAATCCTATATAATGGAGTTGACATTAATACCTTATCAAAATCTAAAATCAGAGCTCTTAGAAAAGACATCCAAATTATTTTTCAAGACCCTTATGCTTCGTTAAATCCTAGACTACCTATTGGTAAAGCCATAATGGAACCCATGAAAGTGCATCGTATAGGAACTTCAAATAATGTAAGGAAAGAGAAAGTAATGGACTTACTAGAAAGGGTTGGTTTAGATAATGATTCTTTTTATAAGTATCCACATGAGTTTTCTGGTGGGCAACGTCAACGAGTAGGTATTGCAAGAGCTATAGCATTACAACCAAAGTTAATTATCTGTGACGAATCGGTTTCGGCTTTAGATATTTCGGTTCAAGCACAGGTATTGAATCTTTTAAACGAGTTGAAAGAAAACTTCAACTTTACATATATTTTTATTTCGCACGACTTATCTGTAGTGAAATATATGTCAGACCAATTAGTGGTTATGAATAAAGGTGAAATAGAAGAAATGAATGATGCTGATGAAATTTACAACTCTCCTCAGAAAGAGTACACAAAAAAATTAATTCATGCCATCCCAAAAGGGTTATAGCATGAATATTTTTTTGGTTAACGCTAAGATGTTTCTCATTAATCTTAACGTGCTTTGAAAGGTTGAAAAAATCTTGCTTTCAAAAAAAGTAGGTCTTGGTAGATTTGGGGCTACATTTTTCATAAGTAGAAATTTATGATAGATTTGGGGGAAATCATAAATTAAGTTTATGACAGATTTGGTTAATTATTTAGTTTCGATTTGGTTTTGCTAATATGAAATAAACTTTTGAATAAATCGGCTTAAATACATAAAAAATCGATAAAAAACATAAATTTTTAACATTTAAACGATTGTCTGAAGATTTTTCTTACAAATATAAGTTGTAAAAAAATAAAGCCACTTAAAAAAGTGGCTCAATTTATTATAGTTTATATTGAATTTTAAACGTCCATTTCAGGAATATCTCCTTCAACAATTAAACGACCTTCGGTTGCATTTTTAATAGCTTCAACCGAAACACCTGGAGCTCTTTCTAAAAGTTTAAAACCTTCATCGGTTACTTCCAAAACAGCCATATTGGTCACAATCTTTTTTACGCAGCCCACTCCTGTTAGTGGTAATGAACATTTTTTTAGAAGTTTAGATTCACCTGCTTTATTAGTATGCATCATTGCTACAATAATATTTTCGGCACTTGCAACAAGATCCATTGCGCCTCCCATACCTTTTACCATACGTCCAGGAATTTTCCAATTGGCTATATCTCCATTCTCAGCAACTTCCATAGCACCAAGTATTGTTAAATGAACGTGCTTACCTCTAATCATTGAAAAACTAGTAGCAGAGTCAAAAAAACTAGCTCCTGGTAGTGTGGTGATAGTTTGCTTTCCAGCGTTTATAATATCAGCATCTTCATCGCCTTCAAAAGGAAAAGGTCCCATACCTAAAACACCATTTTCACTTTGAAATTCAACCTCAATATCATCTCTTACATAATTGGCAACCAAAGTTGGTATTCCAATACCAAGGTTAACATAGTAACCATCTTGCACTTCTTTTGCTATGCGTTTTGCAATTCCGTTTTTGTCTAACATAATTAATCTCTTTGTCTTACTGTGCGTTGCTCAATTCGTTTTTCATAGTCTTTTCCTTGGAAAATGCGCTGTACAAAAATTCCAGGGATATGTATTTGGTTTGGATCCAATTCTCCAATAGGTACCAGCTCTTCAACCTCAGCCACAGTTATTTTGGCTGCACCACACATTACTGGGTTAAAGTTTCTTGCTGTACCTTTAAAAATTAAGTTACCAGCCTCATCACCTTTCCAAGCTTTTACAAAAGCAAAATCGGCTTCAAAGGCTTGTTCTAGCACATACATTTTTCCATTAAACTCTCTTGTTTCCTTGCCTACAGCAACTTCGGTTCCATAACCTGCAGGAGTGTAAAATGCAGGAAAACCAGATTGAGCAGCTCTACAACGTTCAGCTAAAGTGCCTTGAGGAATAAGCTCAACTTCGAGTTCTCCAGTTAGCATTTGGCGTTCAAACTCATCGTTTTCTCCTACATAAGAAGACACCATTTTTTTTATTTGATGTTTTTGAAGTAATAATCCCAATCCAAAATCGTCAACACCTGCATTGTTAGAAATACAAGTCACACCTTTTACATTGCGTTTAACCAATTCAGAAATACTGTTTTCAGGAATACCACAAAGCCCAAAACCACCAAGCATAAATGTCATATTATCAGAAACACCTTTGAGCGCTTCTGTGACATCTGCAACTTTTTTATTTATCATTTTTAAGAATATTTTCTACCGAAAAATACAAAATAAAAAAGCCATTCTAAAATGAATGGCTTTTGATTTTTTTAAAAGTTTATGACTCCATCTAAATCCTCATCAATGGACTGACTTGCACCTTCATCGGGTTGATAATTGTCACAATCAACTTGTATGGATAATTCATTAGGTTTTTCAAAATTACCTTTAGAAATTCCTAGCTCAGGATTTTCATAACAACTCTTCATATACAATCCCCAAATTGGCAATGCCATAGACGCTCCTTGACCATAGGTAATGGTTCTAAAGTGAGCTGCTCTATCTTCGGCACCAACCCAAACACCTGTTACTAAATTTGGGACCATTCCCATAAACCAACCATCACTTTGGTTTTGTGTAGTTCCTGTTTTTCCAGCAATTGGGTTATCAAATCCATAAGGATAACCTGTGATTATTTCTTTATATACTTGAGTATTTCCTGCCCAAGTATGTCTTAATCTAGTACCCGAACCACCTTGGGTAACTCCTTCCATAAGATTAACAGTTACATAGGCTACTTCTTCACTTAAAACGTCTTTAGACTCTGGAGTAAACTGAAATAATACTGTGCCATTTTTATCTTCTATTCTGGTCACCAAAACAGGCTTGTTATAAACTCCTTTATTTGCAAAGGTTGAGTATGCTGCAACCATTTCATAAACACTTAAATCTGGTGTTCCTAATGCAATTGCAGGTACTGGTAAAATCTCTTCTTCAACGCCTAAGTTTTTTGCCATATCAATAACTGGTTGCGGACCAACTTTATCCATTAGTCTTGCAGTAATAGTATTTGTAGAATTGGCTAAAGCGTTCTTTAATGTTTTAAAACCTCCATATTTTCCATCAGAATTTTTAGCAGTCCAAGGCTCTGGATTTCCATACTTATTTGCTTCAATTGTAATTTGGGTATTTGGAAGCGTGTCACAAGGTGAAAGGTGCAATTGGTCAATTGCTGTAGCATATACAAAAGGCTTAAAAGTTGAACCTACTTGACGCTTTCCTTGTTTTACATGGTCATACTGAAAGTGTTTATAATTAACTCCTCCAACCCATGCTTTTACATGTCCTGTTTGAGGATCCATAGACATCATACCTGTATGCAAAAATGATTTGTAGTAACGCATAGAGTCTATTGGTTTCATGATGGTATCAATTTCTCCTTTCCATGAAAACACTTCCATTTGGGTAGGTTTATCAAAAGACTCGATAATTTCTTTATCAGATTTTTTCAAATCATACTTCATGTGTCTCCATCGTTCTGACTGACGCATACTACGTTTCATTAAAGCATCAATCTCATCCAAATCTAATTCTAAAAAAGGAGCTGTTGGGTTTCTATCTGGTGTGTTTTGATGGTCAAATTCAGCTTGCAGCCTTGGCATGTGCTTTTGCACAGCGTCTTCGGCATACTGTTGCATTCTAGAATCTATTGTGGTATAAATTTTTAATCCGTCGTTGTATAAACTCCACTTTTCACCGTCTGGTTTTGGATTATCTTTAATCCACTGCTTCATAAAATCCCTTAAGTATTCTCTAAAGTAAGTCGCTATTCCTGCATTGTGGGTTTCTGGAGTGTAATCTAAATCTAATTCTGTTTTTTGTAATGAGTCCTTTACTGTTTCATCAATAAACTCATATTTATTCATTTGAGCTAAGACTACATTACGTCTATTTTTAACTCCAACAGGATTTCGCCTAGGATTGTACAATGATGAGTTTTTGAACATTCCTACCAACATTGCAGACTCTTTAAGGTTTAAGTCTTGTGGCTCTTTTCCAAAATAAATTCTTGATGCACTTCTTATACCATCAGCATTATTACCAAAATCATAAATATTGAAGTATTGAGCGATGATTTCTTCTTTAGTATATTGACGTTCTAATCTTGTAGCAATTATCCATTCTTTAGCTTTTTGCAATACACGCTCTATAATGTTTTTTGAACCTTCTCCATGAAATAACTGCTTCGCTAATTGCTGCGAAATTGTACTTGCTCCTCCTCCACTTCCAAGTTTTATTGCAGCTCTTAATGTTCCTCTAGCATCAATTCCTGAATGGTCATAAAAACGCGCATCTTCGGTTGCAATTAAAGCATCAACCAAGTTTTTTGGTAGCTCGCTATAATCAACAGGTGTACGGTTGTCGTCAAAATAGAATTTACCTAGGGTTTTTCCGTCAGAAGAAATAATTTCGGTTGCTAAATTTGTTTTAGGGTTTTCTAAAACCGTATGATCAGGCATTTCACCAAAAACGCCCCAAGATGCTAATAGAAATATTAAACCTATTGAAAGGATTCCTCCTAAAAATACGATCCAAAACCAACGTATATACTTTGAGAAATCGTTCGTTTCTTGCTTTTTTGAAGCTGCTTTTTTAGCCATAATCAATTAGTATTTGAATGTTCTATTCTAAATCCTACTTCAGTAATTCCCTCTAGATTTTCTACTCCATCAACTTTACCGTTTTCTCTCATTGCTTGCTGAATTTTAACCGTATATTCTCCTACTTCATTAAATACAAATGGTTTTTCATAACCTTTATACCAAAGTTTATTTTCTTTAACATCGGTAAATCCTTTTCCTAAAAAAGTGCCATCTGGAGCAGTCATATCATACTCTAGAGTATCTTTTTGAACCTTACCGTTTGGGTAGTTCATTTCAACAATAAGAAATAAATTACTGTACTTATAACTATTGTTGTTTCTTAAATTAAGAAATAAATTATAAGTATTGGTTGAATCTGGAGGTGTTACATTAAACGAAACTAATGAGTCTTTATTCCATTGGTTAGGTACAGTTTGGTACTCATCAAAAACAAGGTTAGAATCGCATGAGTAACAAAGGATACTCATTATAAGTGCAATACAACTATTTTTTAGCATTATTTCGAGACTTGTTATTTCGTTTTTGTTTCCCTCTATTATTTCTACGTTTCTTTTTGCGTTTTGGACTATCAAAGCGTGTTAAACTATCTTGACCAACAACGTTTTCAAAAGCAACTTTAGTATCTTCAAGTAGTTCAACCGCATATTCTTCAAGGCTTGCAACCTTTTGCTTTTTCTTATTTTTTTCTATGATTTCATTAGCTTGGTCAGTAGTGAGCTTATGCCAATTCATCCATTCGCCTTCATAGGCATACCACATATGACCTTTAAAAATATCAGTTTTTTGACAAACCGCTGTTCCTTTTTCTGTATGAAGTTTAATTTCAGTTTTAGGAAATTGTTTAAGCGCTTCTAGATAAGCGTCTAATTCATAGTTTAAGCAGCATTTTAACTTTCCGCATTGTCCTGCTAATTTTAATGGATTAAGCGACAACTGTTGGTAACGTGCTGCTGAAGTACTTACAGACCTAAAATCTGTCAACCAAGTTGAGCAGCATAATTCTCTACCACAAGAGCCAATACCACCAAGTCTTGCAGCTTCTTGACGAAAACCTACTTGCTTCATCTCAATACGTGTTCTAAACTCTTTAGCAAATACTTTTATAAGTTCTCTAAAGTCTACACGCTCTTCAGCAGTATAGTAAAACGTAGCTTTACTGGCATCTCCTTGATATTCAATATCAGAGATTTTCATTTTTAGCTTTAAGTCAATCGCAAACTGTCTTGCTTTAACTTTCATAGCTTCTTCTTTATCTCTTGCAGAAGACCAAACATCAATATCTTTTTGGTTGGCTTTGCGGTAAATTTTTAAGACTTCTTCTTCGTCATTAATGTCAACCTTTTTTCGCTTCATTTGAATTCTTACCAATTCTCCTGTAAGCGTTACCATACCTATATCATGTCCTGACTTAGCTTGAGTAGCAACTATGTCTCCAATACTTAATGTTAAGTTCTCAGTGTTTTTATAATATTGCTTTCTTCCATTTTTAAACCTAACCTCAACACCAATAAAAGGTTCTTCTCCATTAGGTAAAGACATATTCGCCAACCAATCAAAAACAGTTAGTTTATTGCAGCTATCTGTTCCGCATGTTCCATTATTCTTACATCCTTTTGGTTGACCATCTTTACCAGTTGAGCAACTGTTACAAGCCATATTTTTGATATATATATTGATTCTGAAAAACACGTTCTTCAGAAGGAAATTAAAAAATCGTTTAAGTTGTAAATATAAGATTATTATATCGACTTAAAAAGCACTATTTAACCGAGTTTTAATTAAACTCAATTTCATAGTTAAGTCTATTAGACAGTGACTTAAGTTGTTTTTTAGACCTAAAAATATTTGAAAACAGTGTTTGACTCCAGTTTATTTGTTTGGAAAACTCATTAAAACTTACTTCTCTCCAATTAAAGCCTTCTTTCCAAAACTTTTGAGGCGAAATGTAGCAAAATGTATAGTCAAACACAAAGCTAGATTGATTTTCAGAATTTAAACCCGTTAGTGTATTAGGTGCTAATAGAGTTATGTTATTTGTTTTACAAACCTCTTTTATGCTAGCTATTACCTCAGGATAGTCCTGAGTTAATGACGAAATGTCAAAATCATTATACTCTGTATTTCCTATTTTTTGAATAGGTCGTATTTGAAGAATATCAAAACTATTTGGATTAAAGTGATTGAAAAACTCTTTTAGCTCGTAAAAATTGTCTTTATTGAATGTATAATTAATTCGAACCTTAAAATTATATTTAGTTTTCAACTTAGCAAAAGCCTTAAATGCATTGTGAAACTTTTCATAGCTGGCTTTTTTCATAAAGCCTTCATAGGTTTCTTTAGTGACTCCATGCAATGAAATAGTAAACTCATTTAAGCCTGCTTTAACAAGTTCTTCAATCTTTTCTTCGGTCAATAAATTCGCATTTGTAGTTAACGAAATATAAGGTACATTATATTGTTTACCCAATGCTACAATTTTTGGTAAATCCTTAAAAAGTGTTGGTTCGGTTCCACAACCTATTTGAAGTTTTAAAGCTCTATTAAAAATTGTGTCTGCGACAAGCTTTAAGTCTTCTTCCTTAAATTGGCCTTTAAGAGTTTTTACATAGTCGGCATCTGTAAAATAGCACATTTTACAACGTAAATTACATGCCATTACAGGGTCTAAATTGACAGCCAAATAACGTTTGTTAAGCTTATGCAACAAATAGATCCAAAAAAATTTTATTCTATGATCTTCAATTTTTCTGTTAAGTTGTAAAAGCCTATACGTATTCATTTATACTTTTTTGCCTATAGTCTCAAAAATATTGCGCAAATCTTTTTTAAACGGTAAATGGTCTGCTCTTCCTTTTTTGAAAATATCATTGCTATTGCCTTGTCCTTTACGTAATGCTTTTTGTTCTTCATGTGGTAAACGGTTTATTTCCATACATGTTGTAGAGCAGCAGTTTTCCATTTTTTCTTTACAAGCATCACATTGAATAAATAGTAAATGACAAGCTTCATTAGCACAGTTAGTGTGCATATCAGCAGGTTCACCACACTGATGGCATTGCGCTATAACATCATCACTTATACGTTCTGAACGTCTTTGATCAAACACAAAATTTTTACCAATAAACTTATTTTCAAGCCCTTTTTCTTCAACTTGTCTTACATAATTTATAATACCGCCTTCTAACTGATAGACTTGCTTAAAGCCTTTATGTTTGTAATATGCACTAGCTTTTTCACATCTAATTCCACCAGTACAATACATCACTAGCTTTTTATCTTCCTTGTGCTCTCTTAAATCTTCTTCTATTAGGTCTAAAGATTCTCTAAAGGTATCCACATCTGGAGTAATGGCATTTTTAAAATGTCCTATTTCACTTTCGTAGTGGTTACGCATGTCTACCAAAACAGTATTAGGGTCTTCAATAAGCTCGTTAAACTTTTCAGCTTCAACATGAACTCCTTTATCAGTAACATCAAAAGTATTGTCGTTTAATCCATCAGCTACAATTTTGTCGCGCACTTTTACCTTCAGCTTTAAAAACGCATAATTATCGTGTTCAATTGCAATGTTTAAACGTACGTTTTCAAGAAAAGTTATGGTATCTAAATGCGTTTTAAAAGCATCAAAATTATCTGCAGGAACAGAAAGTTGTGCATTAATACCTTCGTGTGCAACATAAATTCTTCCCAAGACGTCAAGATCGTCCCAAGCTAAAAACATGTGATTTCTAAAAAGTTGAGTGTTGCCAATTTTGGCGTATTTGTAGAAAGAGATCGTTAAGCGTTCTTTTCCCGCTTTTTCAATAAGTTCTGCTCTTTCTTTAGCACTTAAGTTATTGTACAGTTGCATGCTATACTATTTTTTTAAGGTTAAAGATTAATTTTGGGCAAAGGTACTATTTTTTAAGGATTAGCCTTATTAAAATGCAAAAAGCACTTTATGGTTTTCATAAAGTGCTTTTAGTAGACTAACTCGTTATTAATATTTTTTCATTTAAAAATCCAAAATATAACACGAGTTAACCTCCATCGGCTTTACAGTTACTATTTATATGTATAGCAACTGAAACACCTAATGCATTGTTTACAATTGTTTTTTTAAAGAATTTCATAGCAAGATTTCCCTTAATTATTAAGTAGATGCAAAAAGTGTAAAAAGGTTGCGTCGTATGATTGAAAAAAATCAAAAGTTATCGTATTTTAGCATGATTAATTTAAGAAAAACACTGTGTAGATGAGTACTGAAAAAGACGCTAAATTAAAAGCACTTAAGCTTACTTTAGATAAACTAGATAAAGCCTATGGAAAAGGGACTGTAATGAAAATGAGTGACCAAGCGGTTGCGGATGTTGATTCTATCCCTTCTGGTTCATTAGGGCTTGACATTGCATTAGGAGTTGGTGGTTATCCAAGAGGTAGAATTATTGAAATTTATGGTCCGGAATCTTCTGGTAAAACAACCTTAACGTTACATGCTATTGCTGAAGCTCAAAAATCTGGAGGTATTGCTGCTTTTATTGATGCTGAGCATGCTTTTGATAGATTTTACGCTGAAAAATTAGGTGTTGACTTAGAAAATTTAATCATTTCTCAACCTGACAATGGTGAACAAGCACTTGAAATTGCCGACAACTTAGTGCGTTCTGGAGCTATTGATATTATAGTAATTGATTCTGTTGCGGCTCTTACACCAAAAAGTGAAATTGAAGGGGAAATGGGTGACTCTAAAATGGGACTACACGCACGATTAATGTCTCAAGCACTTAGAAAACTCACAGGCTCTATCAGTAAGACTAATTGTACAATGATTTTCATTAACCAATTACGTGAAAAAATTGGTGTTATGTTTGGAAACCCTGAAACTACAACTGGTGGTAACGCTTTAAAATTCTATGCCTCAGTTAGATTAGACATTAGACGCTCTACTCAAATTAAAGAATCTGACGGAAATGTTTCTGGTAATAAAACACGAGTTAAAGTGGTTAAAAATAAAGTAGCTCCACCGTTTAAAACTGCTGAATTTGATATTATGTATGGAGAAGGAGTTTCAAAAGTTGGTGAAATCTTGGATATAGCTGTTGAACATGAAATTATAAAGAAAAGCGGTTCGTGGTTTAGTTATGATGACACCAAGCTTGGTCAAGGTAGAGATGCTGTAAAAAACCTAATTAAAGACAATCCTGAACTTATGGATGAACTCGAAGAGAAAGTTAGGAATACCATAAAAGAAGCTAATTAAAACTTAAAAATCCCTTAAAACGGGATTTTTTTTATTTTTTAACGCAACCTTTTTACACTTTATGTATCTACCTTTTGAAAAAGGTATTACCCAAAACCAAATTTAACTATGAAAAAAATATTATTTCTATTTGTTTTTATCCTATCACTAACGTCATGTTCGCTAGAAGATGATGCTCCCTCATTTTACTATGAGATATTACCTATAGAGAGTGTGGATATGCCAGAAGAATTTGTATTAGGTGAAACTTACACAATATATGTGAGCTACTACAAACCATCAGGCTGTTATGTGTTTAATGACTTTTATTACGATAGTGAGTTAAACCAACGAACTATTGCTGTCATAAACACAGTATACCCAGAGCAAAACTGTACCCAATCAGCTACTTTAGAGGAAGTATCCTTTAACTTTATGGTAAACAGTAATGGTACTTATGTGTTTAGATTTTGGCAAGGTGAAGACGAAAATGGTAACGATTTGTACTACATAGTAGAAATTCCTGTTGTTGAGTAATTAATTTGGACTAACTAATACCTTTATAATGTGAGTTTAGAGCAACTCATAGAACATTGTAAAAAAAATGATACTAAAGCTCAAAGTCAATTATATAAGCTCTATTCGAGCAAACTATTTTCGCTTTGCCTTAAGTACTCAAGAAATTATGTAGAGGCAGAAGACAATCTGCAAGATGCTTTTGTGACTATTTTCAACAAAATATCACAATATAAAAGTAAAGGTTCTTTAGAAGGCTGGATGAAACGAATAACTATTAACACTGCGTTACAAAGGTATAGAAGTGTTGGTGTTTTTGATATTGTTAATGAAGAGCAAATTGAAGATGTTAGTGTAGAAATTGATGAAGACGCAGTAACTATTGACTTTTTACTAATCATTATTCAAGAGTTACCAGATCGTTATAGGTTAGTATTTAACCTTTATGCTCTAGACGGTTATTCGCATAAAGAAATAGCAGAGATGCTAAACATATCAACAGGAACCTCAAAATCTAATCTTGCCAGAGCAAGATTGATTTTAAAAGAAAAGATTGAACAATACAAGGCGAGCATAAACTCGCAAACATTATAATGAGTGAAAAAAAGAACATAGACAGACTTTTTCAGGAGAAGCTCAAAAACTTTGAAGCCACTCCTAATGATGCTGTATGGGAAAACATTCAGGCTAACTTAAATAATAAAAAACGTAAACGCAGAGTTATTCCTATTTGGTGGAAAGTTGCAGGTGTTGCAGCATTTTTAGTGCTGTTATTTACTGTAGGTAATAGTATCTTGTCAGATTCTAGCACTACAAACACACCTTCTGAAATTGTAGATACTGAAACTCCTAATGGAGCTTCAAACAACGAAGATTCTAACAAAGACAATAGTAATTTTGAAAACAACAGCACCTCAATAAGTAATACCTCTGAAGTTGCAAATGAAAACACCAGTACTTTTGAAGAAGATAAAAATAAAACATCAAAAGTTATAAGTGATAACTCATCAAATTCAACATCTAAAGTAGCAAGCTCCAACACTACCAAAGACATCAATTATAAAACTCAAGAAAATCAAAAGCATTTTTCTAAAAATCAAAACAACCCAACTACCAATCCAAATAAAGCAACTACAGTTGCCCAAAATGATACTAAATCATCAAATAGCAATCAAAAGCCTGAAAGCCATTTGAAAAACAAAGAAGACTTAGATAATCTTATAAAAGGAGCTAAAGATTCTGAAACTACTGTTGCTCAATCATCAACTAAGGACAATAATAGTGATACAGCAGAGGACAATGATCCTAAAACTAATGCTATAGATGAAGAAAACGAAAATACAGAAGACAAAACTATAGAAGACGCTATTGCTGAAGCTAATAATACAAATGAAGAAGAAAAAGAAGAATCGAAACTAAACAGGTGGAACATTTCTCCAAATGTGGCGCCTGTTTATTTCAATTCACTAGGTAAAGGTTCTGCTATTGACGAGCAGTTTGTGGACAACTCCAAAACTGGTGAAATCAGCATGAGTTATGGTATTAACGGTAGCTATGCGTTTAACGATAAACTAAAAGTAAGGGTTGGTGTAAATAAAGTAGATTTAGGTTATGGCACAAACAATGTTATTGCCTACCAAAACATTGACTCTATGAGTGCTAGGTTAAGCAATGTAAAACTTAACAATAGTGCCTCTAACAATACACTAATAAGCGCTCAAAGTTTAAACAATGTTCACTCACCAGAACTTATAAAAGCTCAAGCAAATAGTTCCATCGATCAGCAATTTGGGTTTATAGAAGTTCCTATTGAATTGGAGTACACATTGTTAAATAAAAAGGTAGGAATTAATGTTATTGGTGGTTTCAGTACGTTGTTTGTAAACAAAAATGAAATTTATGCTGTTAATGAAAATGGTAGAACTCTTATAGGTGAAGCTACTAATATAAAAGACATGAGTTATAGTGCCAATTTTGGATTAGGAATGAACTATAACTTATCAGAAAAAGTAAAAATAAATCTTGAACCTATGTTCAAGTACCAAATAAATACGTTCTCTAACAGTTCAGGCGATTTTCAACCTTACTTTATTGGCGTATATACAGGTTTAAGTTATAAGTTTTAGGTTTTTTTAGTTGGTTAGATTAGTTATTGCAAACTCGCAATGATGACTAAAAGCTGCTCTGTGCCAAGGGCAGCTTTTTAGGTTTTATGATACTTTGATAACTGATTTAAAATAATGCTATGCGCTTTAGAATTCAATGGTTTTGTTGCGTCAACTTTAAGTCCATTAGTGATTAAAAACTTATGTACTTTAACTCTCATTTTCCCTGGTCCTCCACTAAAAAAAGTATAAGAAAATCGTTTTTTATTATCAGCAAAAGTTAAAGGTACAATTGGTATTTGATGGTTAATAGCCATTCTAAAAGCGCCATCTTTAAATTCATCTAAAACAATACTTTCATCAGGAACACCACCTTCAGGAAAAATACAAATACTCATACCTTGTTTGAGTCTTCGTTGCGCTCTTAAAAAAACTGCTTTTCGGCTTTTTTCACTACTTCTGTCTACTAATATACTTGTACGTTTATAGAAAAATCCAAACAAAGGTATTTTAGCTAATTCAGCTTTTCCAACAAACACAAATGGATTTTTAACAGCCACTAGCATTAGCATAATGTCTGTCATAGAGGTATGGTTAGCAATAAACATATAGCTTTTTCCTTTTTCAGGTGTTTGCTCTCTTTCAATTTTGTAATTGAAACCCATCCCAATTAAAATAAACTTAGCCCAAATGCGTGCTAACTTGAAAAAAAATGGATACCAAGACTCTTTTAAGATAGAAATTAAAAGTACAGGAAAGAGCACAATTATAGGTAGTGCTACTAAAATGTAGAACCAAATCCTGTATAAAACCCAAAAAATGTACTTAAAAATTTTCATAAGCCTCAAAACTACTCAAATTAATTCAACAATTCTACTAAAAAAATTACCTTTGCTGACGATATAATCAAGTTTAATTTAATGAGATTCTCCCTTAAGCGGGAAGTTGATATGGCAAGAATTTTAACAGGAATACAAAGTACAGGAACTCCACATTTAGGTAATATTTTAGGTGCAATTATACCAGCAATAGAAATGGCAAACGATCAAAAAAACGAATCGTTTTTATTTATTGCTAATATGCACACACTTACACAAATAAAAAATGCTGAAGAATTACGACACAATACCTACTCTGTTGCAGCAACCTGGTTAGCCTTTGGGTTAGATGTTGAAAAAACTGTGTTTTACAGACAAAGCGATGTACCGCAAGTAACCGAACTAGCTTGGTATTTAGATTGCTTTTTTCCTTATCAACGTTTAAAATTAGCGCATGGTTTTAAAGACAAAGCTGATAGGTTAGACGATGTAAATGCTGGTTTGTTTATGTACCCAATGCTTATGGCTGCTGATATTTTATTATACGATGCCAATATTGTTCCTGTTGGAAAAGACCAACTACAACACCTTGAAATGACACGTGATGTAGCGACTCGTTTTCATACTAAAATGGGTGAAACTTTTATTTTACCAGAGGCTAAAGTTCAAGAAAGTACCAAACTCATTCCTGGAACCGATGGTGAAAAAATGAGTAAGAGTAGAGGTAATTTTATCAATATTTTTTTAGCTGATAAAAAGTTGCGTAAACAAATTATGTCTATTGAAACGGATAGCACACCTCTTGAAGAGCCAAAAGACTGGAAAACTTGTAATTGTTTTGCGATTTATAGTTTACTAGCTACTGAAAGTCAAATAGAAACCATGAAAGCCAATTATGAAAAAGGTGGTTATGGTTATGGACATGCTAAACAGGCTTTGTTTGAATTAATTATTGAAAAATTTGCGAAACAACGTGAGCAATACAACTACTATATGAATAACCTTAGCGAAATTGATAAAGCACTTGCTTTAGGTGCTGAGAAAGCCAAAGTAGTTGCTGACGATGTTTTAAAAAGAGTTAGAGAAAAAGCTGGTTATTAAATAACCTCAAACAGCTTTCCTGGTAAAGGTCTTATCACGCCTTTTAGCTCCATATTTAGCAACGTACTGCTTACTTTAAAAATAGGCAAATTACAGTTAATGGCTATGACATCTAGTTGTTGCTTTTCGTTTTCTTTTAGGTAATTATATATTGCTTTTTCTGTAGTATCAAGTTCAACAAACAATTGCTTTTGTACTGCTGGCTTTTTTTCGCCTTCTAACTGCCAATTTAATATATATGGAATATCTAATGGTGTAGTTAATGTGTGTGCTTTTTGATATTTAATCAAATTATTGCAACCTACACTTTGCAAATCGGTAGTTCTTCCAGGAACAGCAAATACATCTCTGTTATATGAACTTGCAATATCAGCAGTAACCAAGCTACCTCCTTTTTCTGCAGATTCAATAACTATAGTAGCTTCACTAAGTCCTGCTATAATCCTGTTGCGTTTTAAAAAATTGGTTCTGTCAAAAACGTCAGTACTCCAAAAATCGGTAAAAAACCCACCATGCTTCTCAACATCAACCATATATTTTTTATGGGTTTTAGGATAAATTTGATTTAAACCATGAGCTAAGCAGCCTATGGTTTGCAAATTATGTTGTAATGCTGCTTTTTGGGCAGTAATATCTGTTCCATAAGCAAACCCTGAAACGATTACAGGATTAAAAACTGCTAATTCTTCAACTAGCTTTTCGCAAAACGCTATACCATATGTAGTAATTTTTCTTGCTCCAACAATGCTAATAATGCGTTTTTCTTTAAGGTTGATATTTCCAGACTGAAACAACACAATTGGTCCATCAATACAATGTTTTAAACGTTCTGGATAATAGTTATCCATAAAATATAAGCAAGCAATATTGTTGTCTTCAATAAATTTAATTTCATTTTCAGCAGCTACAATATGCGATGAATTAAACAAATCACTAATTGTAGCACTACCAATACCATCTATTTTTAAAAGGTTTTGCTTCTTTTCTTTTAAAACAGCTTCAGCAGAACCACAACTTTTTATAAGCTTCTTAGCGGTAATATCACCAATATTTGGTACGTGTTGTAACGCCAATGTATAAATTAATTGTTCGGTATTCATAACTATCACGCTGGTTTTGAACCTACAATAAACTAAATTTTAAAGTGTTAATAAATAGTTAAGCCGAATTTTTATTCGCATACAAAAATTTTTAACTTTGTTTTTATGCAATTGGAAACCTACATAAGTGATTTGTTATACAGATATGATTGTGTAACTATACCAGAGTTTGGAGCGTTTTTAACCAAAAGCGTTTCTGCAAAAGTACATGAGTCTACTAACTCGTTTTACCCTCCAAAAAAAGTATTATCTTTTAACGAACAACTACAACATAATGATGGTTTATTATCATCTTATATTGCTGAGGTAGAAAAAATCCCTTATGAGGTTGCTTCTCAAAAACTAAACAAGCACGTTAAATCTATTAAATCGTATTTGGTTCAAGGTGAAACTTTAACCTTTGATAATATTGGTGAATTGGTTTTAAATGCTGAAGGAAAAATTGTTTTTGACCCTTCTTATCACATTAATTACTTAACTGATGCTTTTGGTTTATCTCAATTTGTATCAAATCAAGTTACTAGAGAAGTATACAAAGAAGAAATTGAAACTATTGAGAACGTCATTCCAATTACCGTAACTCCTGAAAAACGCAAATCTAGACCATATTTAAAATATGCTGCCATTGCTGTTCTATTTTTAGGTCTTGGTGGTTTTGTAGCTTCTAACTACTACATTAATGAAATAGAATCTCAAAATCAATTAGCACAAGAAGAAGCTAACACCCAACTAGACAACAAAGTACAAGAGGCTACGTTTGTAATTGAAAACCCATTACCTGCTGCAACACTAACTGTTGAAAAACAACAAGGCAACTACCACATTATTGCTGGTGCTTTTAGAGTTGAAGAAAACTCTGATAAGAAAGTAGCGCAATTAAAAGCACTTGGTTATAAAGCTAGAAAAATTGGTGTTAACAAATATGGTTTACACGAGGTAGTATATTCTAGTCATGTTGATAGGCTTGAAGCTCTTAAAACCTTGCGTGACATAAAAAGAACTCACAATCCTGACGCTTGGTTATTAGTAAAAACATTAAACTAATATTTTCTTTCTTTAGTTTTTAAAAGCACCTTACCTTTGCATTCAAATTCATAGACATGAAAGCAAAGACACCCAATGCATCTAAAACTGTAATGACCGACTTGGTACTTCCAAGTGAAACCAATCCATTAAACAACCTTTTTGGAGGAGAACTTTTAGCTCGTATGGATCGTGCTGCTAGTATTGCTGCAAGACGCCACAGCAGACGTATTGTAGTTACTGCTTCGGTTAACCATGTGGCTTTTAATAGGTCAGTACCATTAGGGAGTGTTGTGACTGTTGAGGCTAAGGTATCAAGAGCTTTTAAAACATCTATGGAAGTTTATATTGACGTTTGGATTGATGATAGGGAGTCTGGAATTAAAACCAAAGCTAACGAAGCTATATACACTTTTGTAGCTGTAGATGAAACTGGAAGACCTGTATCTGTTCCTGAAATTGTTCCTGAAACCGATTTAGAAAAAGAACGCTTTGATGCTGCTTTAAGACGTAAACAGTTAAGTTTAGTACTTGCAGGAAAGCTAAAACCAAACGACGCAACTGAACTTAAAGCATTGTTTGAGTAATTAGTTTTTTGGGTTCCCTATCAAGTACAGAATGATAGAGTTTACAAAATGCTATCACATTTGTAAATCCTAAAATAGTTTTCAAAATGCTATCACATTTTGTAAATCCAGCTTGCAGGATTTTGAGTTTGGGAATCTTTGTAAACTCCAAAACCTAGCATAGTTTCACCTGTATTTTTATTGGTAAACACCTCTCCTATTTCTTGTTTGGTAGTAATTTTATCGCCTTTTTTGACGTAAATTTTTGATAGGTTTTTATAAACTGTAATGTAGTTACCATGCCTTATCATAATTACAGGGTTAGCATTTGGTATGACTAAAATTTCAGAAACTTCACCATCAAAAACTGCTCGCACTTTTGCACCTTGTTCGGTTGCAATTCTAACTCCAGGACTATTAAACGTTACAGTTCTGTCAATTGGTGATGGTTGATTACCATAACGTACTTTAACAACTCCTTTTTCAACAGGCCAAGGTAATTGTCCTTTGTTAGATTGAAAGTTAGCAGCCAACTGTTTAGCTTCAGCAGTTAATGCAAACCCTTTAGATGTGGTAGATTTTCCTGCTTTTTTATTAGACGCAGCAATAGCTTCTTTAATTAACCTGTCAATCTCTTTGTCTATTTTATCTATTTCCTGCTGCTTTACTTTTATTTGAGACGCATATTTACTCATGTTTTGGCGTATAGAAGCCATAAGTGTTTCGTGCTCTTTGAGTTCTCCTTCCAACTGCTTTTTGGCAATTCGGTTTTCTTCAATAAGCCTTTGCTTGTCTTCTCTTTGTTGTATTAAAGACGTATTTAATTCTTGTAAACGTGCAGTTTTTGATTTAATCGCTTCGCCTTGTTCTTCTTGGTAATTTCTATATTGCTTTAAGTATTGTAAACGCTTATAAGCTTGCTGAAAATTATCTGCCGATAACAGAAACATGATTTTACTTTGCTCTGACTTGCTTTTATAAGACTTTACAATCATTGCAGCATAATCTGCTTTAAGCTGTTTTAATTGCTCTCTAAGGCTGGAAATTTCATTTTGGTTATCGTTGATTTCCCTAGTTAATAAATTGGCTTGGTCATTAGTAATTTTAATCAGGTTTTTTCTAACATTTACCTTGTAGTTAAGGTCCTCTACCAATGAAATTACTGACTTTTCCTTTTTCTTATCAGAAAACAGCAACGCATTTAATTGCTTTAATTCATTTTGATATTTCTTACGTTGCGCTTCGAGTTCCTTTTGCTTATCACTTTGCGCAAAACCGAAACCAATGTTCATAAAGAAACATATCATTACTATTAAGGTTGGCTTACTATACATGTTATAATATTATTTCTTTAAACCCTGAAGGTATTTTAAATGGAAAACGTACTTCTTCATTAAGCGACACTGATTTGTACTCCAAATCAATAGTGACTTCACTGGTTGCTTCAACTGCAGAAATGTGTATATTTTCTGGAACAATTTGACGTTGTACTTCCTGATAGGATTTATAATCTACTTGCAACATACGTTGCTGTAATGGTTGATACAGTTGTTGAGAATCCATTTTAAAATGTCCTGGATTAATTAAGTAAAACAGCTCTAATACTGCTTTTTGATTTTTAGGCTCAAGCACATAAGATTCTTGATGAGTTGATGCTTTGTAGGTGTCATCTTTTAGATTATAAATAGCTTCTCCCACAAGTAGGTTTTGAACCTTTTTAAAATCTAATTCTACTCCTAAAATATTACTTAGCAAGGTGTAGTCACCATCAAAATACTGATTGTTTATTTTGTCGTAAAACTGAACTCTATCTGGTGTTATCATGGCTCTAGCTAAACCCAAAGTAGCACTCAACCAGATGGTTTCATCTTTTTTTATTCTAAGGTTTACTGTATAGCCTTGAGAGTCGTCACCTTGAGTATAGTCTATTTTTACTTTGGCTTGCAAGGTTTTAAATCGGATTTCCTGTTTAGAATTTTCTCTAATAAGTTGTTTTGCAGTAATGCTTGTATTAAGCGTTCCAGTTTCAGTAACGCTTTTGGTTGATTTACATCCATAAACAGCACATACCACAACTGTAACAACTAATATTTTAATTTGCTTCATCATAGATTTTCAGGAACATTATTGTTGACCACCAGCAATAGCTTGGGCTTTTTTAGCAAACGTTTCAGATTTTGATATATTATTATTCAATTTATATGCAGTGCTTAACTGCGTGTAAAAATCGGCTTCCATTTTAGGATCATCAATAATATAATCTAATCCTGTTTCTAAACTTTCAATTGCTTGCTTTGGTTGCTTTAACTTATTGTTTGCAACACCATTTATAAGGTAGAATATGGGTTGTGCAGGATAAAGTTCTAACGCTTGGTTACTCTTAACAACTACTTTATCATTCTGATTAAGTTCTAACTGAAGTAACAATACATCTTTAATAATGTTGTAGTTGCTAGGTTCTTGCTTTAAAGCTTCCTCATAGTAGCTTAGTGCTTTGGTTTTATCTCCAGATTTTAAGTAGTACTGACCTAATTCTAATAGTGTTTTTTTGCTTTTATCATTGTCCACCAAAGCTGTAACATCTACTAATTGCGATTCGTACTCAGGATGTTTAGACACAAACTCTACAAAATCGTTAAACACTTTAGTTTTTGCCTCAGGATTAATCGATGCACTTGTAAGTACAATTTTCATAGAGTTAATGGCATTTTGAGTGTCATTATCATTTAAATAAAACTTATATAATGCAAGATGAACCAATTGCGATTCTGGATTGATTTCTAAAAGGCGTTGCGCTGTATCAAACGCTTTTTGTGTGTCTCCTATTTCGCTATATCTGTACACGAGTTTTAAATAATTGTCTTCGTTTTGAGGATTATTTTTAACTCGGTCTTCAAGATTTTCAATGCGATCGTCATCATTCCCTGTTATGTTATAGATTTGATTTCGCATATAATCTCTATTCTGACTAATCCCAAATTCTTCATCTAACTCATCAAGAAGTTTTATAGCGTCTTTATACTTTTCGGCTTTTATGTATAATCCTGCTAGGTCTTCTTTGTAGTCTGGATGGTATTTAACAAGCTGCTTAACGGTTTTTACCGCTTTGTCAACATCATTCTGCTGAATGTAAACATCATAAAGCTCGTCCATGTACCACTCGTTTTCTGGTGACTTTGAAATGGCTTTTCTTAGAGCATCTTCAGCAGCTCCAAAGTTTTTAAGCTTATTATAGTTTTTACCTAACTCGAAATACAAAGCAGCATCAGAATCGTCAATTTTTATGCATTTTAAAAGAGCATCTACTGCACGTTGGTAGTTTTCAATACCTTTTTGCTTTAGGGCTTCAAAAAATAATTCTTGATATGCATCTTCGACATTACCTAAATCATCGTCTGGTCGTTTGTTAAAATCGACTTGAGCAATACTAGTTTGTGGAATAAAAAATAGTCCAAATAGTATGGCAACGATGTAGGTATTGTATTTCATTATTAGTGTTTCTTTGCTTTGTCTTGAATGCTATTGCAATTGTTATTCCAAACTTAGGTTTAAAAGATTCCTGTTTTCACTGGAATTTATTCCAAAACCGAATAATCTCCAATACTAATGGTTTTAAAGTTTCCGTCATAGGAAACATGATTACCAATCATAGCATCCTCTAAATTAGCATTTTTAACGGTTGTATGCGTTTGAATTAAGCTATTTTTAACGGTTGAATTTTCAATAACGCAATTATTGCCAATAGAAACGTTTGGACCTACTGTTGTATTGTTTAACACCACGTTTTCTCCTATAAAACAAGGCTCTATGATTTTTGAATTGTGAAGTGTCACAGAATCGCTAATTAGGTGCTCACCATCATTTTTAAGAAAATTGAGCATTTTACTATTGGTTTGAACCGTTACAGGTTTGTTACCACAGTCCATCCATTCATCAACGGTTCCTGTTTTAAAGACTTTTCCTTCTGCCATCATGCGTTTTATACCATCATTTATTTGGTACTCGCCACCATTCATAATATTTTCATCAAGAACTTCTTGTAGTTTGCTTTTTAAAACACCTACATCTTTAAAATAGTAAATACCAATAACCGCTTGGTCACTAACAAATTCTTGAGGTTTTTCAACTAGTTCAATAATTTCGTTGTTAGTGTTAAGTTTTACAACTCCAAACGCTTGAGGGTTTTCAACCTGTTTTGTCCAGATTACAGCATCAGCTTCAGGATCTAAATTAAAATCGGCTCTTATTAATGTATCAGCATAGGCAATAACTGCAGGTCCTGAAAGTGATGCTTTAGCGCTCATTATCGCATGTCCTGTCCCTAAAGGTTGATCTTGCCTATAAATTGACGCTTTAGCACCTAAATCGGTCGCTAATGCAGTTAAACTATCTACAACATCGTCGCCAAAAAAAGCAGGATCCCCTAAAACAAAAGCGACTTCTTCAATTGGTTGTTTTAAAATTTTAGCAATATCTTTTACTAATCGATGTACTATTGGTTGTCCAGCAACAGGAATTAATGGTTTTGGAACTGTTAATGTGTGCGGACGAAGTCGAGAGCCTCGACCAGCCATTGGTACTATTATTTTCATATTACTGCCTGCGAAAGCAGGTATCTTTTTTGTGTTAAACTTAATTCCTATAAAAGTAGGAGTCTCTTTATTCTCTTAGTTTGTTAAAATTTAGATTCCAATTGGCACTAATATCTATCCAATTAGGATTCATTTCTTCTATCAATTCAATTTTCCAATTTCTTTTCCATTTTTTGAATTGTCTTTCTCTCTTTTCAGCATCTTTTCCATTTTCAAACTCTTCAAAATAGACAAGCATAGTACAATTATACTTGGCTGTGAAAGATTTTGGGTAAACTTTTAGTTTATGTTCTTTTACCCTTTCTTCAATATTATCAGTAACACCAATATACAAAACTCCATTAGCTCTATTGCTCATTATATACACATACCACAGTTTCATACAATTGCTAAAAGAGATTCCTGCGTTCGCAGGAATTTATTTCGTCCCTGTACTTCCAAAACCACCTTCACCTCTTGAGGTTTCAGAAAGTTCTTGAACTTCTTCCCATTCTGCACGTTCGTGTTTTGCAATAACCAATTGTGCAATACGCTCACCATTTTGGATAGTAAAATCTTCATTAGATAAGTTTACCAAAATAACTCCTATCTCTCCTCTATAATCAGCATCAATAGTTCCAGGAGCATTGAGTACTGTAATTCCTTTTTTGGCTGCTAAACCACTACGTGGTCTTACTTGAGCTTCATAACCAATAGGAAGTTCCATAAATAACCCTGTACCTACAATACTTCTCTCTAATGGCTTTAAGGTTCTAGATTCAGATAAATTAGCACGTAAATCCATTCCAGCTGATGCAATGGTTTCGTAGTTAGGTAAAGCGTGGTTGGATTTGTTAATTATTTTTATGGTCATTGTTTTCTTTTTAAGAGTTGTTTGATTTGTTCTTTTTCAGAAACAAATACTATCGCCAAAAATAATAAAACTAAGCCTGTATTTAGGTAATAGTTGCTATTGGTTTTTAATACTATTATTGACATTACTACTGCTAGAATTAAGTATAGAGCTATCTTTTTTAAATCATACGGAACTGGGTAATGCTTTTGTCCTAAAATATATGACAATAACATCATAACAGCATAAGCTGCTAGAGTTGCCCAAGCGGAAGCCATAAACCCAATTTTAGGAATCATTATATAATTGAACCCAATTGTGATTATAGCTCCTACGATTGATAAATACATTCCGTAGCGCGTTTTATCAGTTAACTTATACCAAATAGCAAGGTTGAAATAAATACCTAAGCACAGGTTTGCTAAAAGCACTATAGGAACAATATCTATTGCTATCCAGTAACTTTCATCTCTAACAATAAGTTCTTTGAATATATTGAGATAAGCTACTATAAAGACCAACATGAAACTTCCAAAAATCACAAAGTATTTCATTATAGTCGCATAAGTTTCTTTTGCATTGTGTTCTTTAGCATGATTAAAAAAGAACGGTTCTGCTCCTAACCTAAATCCTTGAATAAAAATGGTCATAAAAACTGCAATTTTATAGCAACCACTATATGCTCCATTAATATCTTTTCCTAACAATTCTGGTAAAAGCCATTTATCAAAATTCTCATTAATTACATAGGCTAGTCCAGCAACCATTATTGGCCAACCATAATTGAGAAGTTGTTTAAAAACTGTCGTGCTAAATTGAAGCTTTGTCTTAAAAAAGTAAGGTGACAGTAACAATAGCGTTACTATGCTCGCTACAAGGTTAGCAATGAATATGTACTTTACTAAGTTGCTACTGTCATAACTAGAAAACTCTATTCCAAACTCTGGTATTGCCCAAAGAAAAAAGAAGTTTAGCGCAACATATATGAGTATATTAGAAAGTTTTATTGAAGCAAACCTTATTGGTCTTCCTGTTGCTCTTAAATACGCAAAAGGCACTACAACAAGTGTATCTAAAACCAATACACCCAATAACAAATTAAAGTAGGTTTGGTCTAAATTTACTAGCTCTGAAAGTTGTTGATTAAAACTAAAGACAATTGCAAAGAACAAGACAGTAGAAACTACTAAACTTATTAATGCTGTAGAAAAGACCTTGTGCTTTTCTTCACTTTTACTAAAAAACCTGAAGAAAGCAGTTTCCATACCATAAGTTAGCAATACATTAAAAAAAGCAGCATACACATAAAACGTTGTGTTGTCAGAATAACTTGTGGTTTCTAAAGTATCGGTATGTAGTGGCACTAAAACAAAGTTCATTAATCTAGGTAAAACTGTTGCTAAACCATAGATAATAGTGTCTTTAAAAAACTTTTTTAATGCGCCCAAGAGTGATTTTTTACTCTGCTAAAGATACTGTTTTAAAAAAGGAAATGCAATGTCAATCTGATTGGGAATTTGGAGGTCCGTTTTCATAATAAATACCTTCGTTTTCTACAAGGTTACTTATTTTAAAATATTTTTTTTCTCCATTTTCTCTATAGCTTACCACACATTCTCTATTAGAAATTTTGAATGGAAATTCCTTAATTAATGCTAGTTGATGACCTTCGGAAATTGGGTTGCGTTTAATTAATCTTGAAACGTATTTTCCTTTAACAGGTGTTAATGCTCCTTTTAAGTTTCTAAAATAAATACTATCAATAACTACATTATTGTTAGGCGTTAAGTTGGCAATATGAAAATCGATACCTTCACTTCCTATTTTAATATTGGATATCCATACCTGATAATAGGCTCTGGTATACTGAAAAGGTGCTTGCTTTTGTAACTTATAAGCATTTGAGCATCCCATTAAGGTAATAATGAGAAACAGAAGGATTGGTTTAAGAGGTCTCATAGGTTAAGATTTTAAGATTTGGGATTAGTCCCTTTTGGGAGGAGGACTTGGGTAATTTAACGTAGGTTTTTCAATAATATTTGAAATCTTATAATAGTTTGTCTTTCCGTGTTGTTTGTAAGTTATAACACATTCGTCATTTTCAAGTTTAAAAGGCAGTTGAGATGGTAAATAAGGCAATTGATTTTTATGCTCTTCGTTCATTTCGCTACTTAATACAATGTCTTTGTTTTGTATAGATTTAAACCTGCCAACATAAACTAAAGTGTCTTTCTCTAAGCGTTCAAGCTTTACTCCTTGTCCTCTAAAATAGATACTGTCCAATACGATTTTATCTTCTTTTACAGTGATAAAAACGTTTGTACCTGATCCTCCTTCTTTTACACCAGCATTCCATGTTTGATAGTAGACCTCTCCAAAGTTAACTGGAGCCTTTTCTTGCAGTTTTTGCGCACTAGAACATTGATAGAATCCTAACATAACTAATAAAGCTATTAAATATAAAGTGTGTTTTATTAATCTCATTTCTAAAACTTAACGATTATAAAGATACTATTTCAAAATCAATGCCATAAAAAAACCTCACCGATTTGGTGAGGTTTCTTTTGTATTATGAGATGCTGAAACAAGTTCAGCATGACAGTATTTAGTTTTATTCAAAACACATTTGACTGCGTCTAATTGTTTAATGCTTCAGCACCACCAACAATTTCAAGGATTTCGTTGGTAATTGCAGCTTGACGTGCTTTGTTATAAGTTAACTTTAATTGATCTCTTAACTCAGTAGCATTATCAGTTGCTTTGTGCATTGCAGTCATTCGCGCTCCATGTTCAGACGCAAATGAGTCTCTTACACCTTTATACAACTGTGTTTTTAATGACTTAGGAATTAATTGTTCAACGATTTCAATTTTTGAAGGTTCAAAAATATAATCTAAGTTTACATTAGCATCAGCTTCAACAGGAACAATTGGTAAAAACTGTTCAGTCATTACTTCTTGCGTTGCAGCATTTTTAAACTTGTTGTAAACAATATCAATCTTATCATACTCTCCTGCTACGAATTTATCCATAAGCATTTGAGCTATCTCAGCAACGTTATCAAAAGTTAAATCGTCAAAAACTTCACTCTTATTAGCAATAACTTTATTGGTCTTTTTAAAAGCATCATTTGCTTTTTTACCAACAGCTACATAAGATACTTCTTGATTTGCGTATGTTTCAGAAGTTAGTTTGCTTACAGCTTTAATGATATTTGAGTTGAAAGCACCACACAAACCTCTGTTTGAAGTAATAGCAACGATTAATACTTTTTTAACTTCACGTTGATCAGAAAACTTGCTTCCTGAGTCTGCATCTAAAGTTGCACTTAAACTTTGTAAAAGTTCAGTTAACTTATCTGCATAAGGTCGCATTGCAGTAATAGCATCTTGTGCTTTCTTTAACTTTGCAGCAGATACCATTTTCATAGCACTAGTAATCTGCATCGTTGAAGATACCGAAGATATTCTATTACGTATTTCTTTTAAGTTTGCCATATTGTAAATATGAACTCACTTGCGTGAGCGTAATTATTATGCTTTATATTTAGCTGATAATTCTTTTGCTACAGTACTTAATGTATCTGTAACCTCATCAGTTAATTTACCTGCTTTTAAAGTAGCTAACACGTCGCTGTGTTTTGCTTTTAAGAACTCAATATAATCAGTTTCAAATTCTTTTACTTTTTCTACAGGAACATCTCTTAATAAGTTTTTAGAACCTGCATAGATGATAGCTACTTGATCTTCTACAGTAAATGGATCGTTTTGAGCTTGCTTTAAGATCTCAACGTTACGTTTACCTTTTTCAATTACATTAAGAGTTGCAGCATCAAGGTCAGAACCAAACTTAGCGAATGCTTCTAGTTCACGGAACTGTGCTTGGTCTAATTTTAATGTACCTGCTACTTTTTTCATTGATTTAATCTGAGCCGAACCGCCTACACGAGATACAGAGATACCTACGTTAATTGCTGGACGCACACCAGAGTTGAATAAATCAGACTCTAAGAATATCTGACCATCTGTAATAGAAATTACGTTAGTTGGGATATATGCTGATACGTCACCTGCTTGAGTTTCAATAATTGGTAATGCTGTTAAAGAACCACCACCTTTTACGATTGGCTTTAACGACTCTGGTAAGTCATTCATGTCCTTAGCAATAGCATCATCAGCAATTACTTTAGCAGAACGCTCTAATAAACGAGAGTGTAAGTAGAAAACGTCTCCTGGGTACGCCTCACGTCCTGGTGGACGACGTAATAATAAAGATACCTCACGGTAAGCTACCGCTTGCTTAGATAAATCGTCATAGATAATTAAAGCTGGACGACCAGTATCTCTAAAATACTCACCAATTGCAGCTCCTGCGAAAGGTGCATATACTTGCATTGGAGCAGGATCTGATGCGTTTGCAGCAACAATTGTTGTATATGCTAAAGCGCCTTTATCTTCTAAAGTTTTAGCAATATTTGCTACAGTAGATGCTTTTTGACCTACAGCAACATATATACAGTATACAGGCTCACCTGCATCATAAAATTCTTTTTGATTTAAGATGGTATCAATACAAACTGTTGTTTTACCAGTTTGACGGTCACCAATTACCAACTCACGTTGTCCACGACCTACAGGAATCATTGCATCAATAGATTTGATACCTGTTTGTAATGGTTCGTTTACTGGCTGACGGTAGATAACACCAGGAGCTTTACGCTCTAATGGCATTTCATAAGTATCACCAGAGATAGCACCTTTACCATCAATTGGGTTACCTAAAGTATCAACCACACGACCAACAATACCTTCACCTACGTTAATAGATGCGATACGTCCTGTACGCTTTACTGTAGAACCTTCTTTAATTTCTTTAGAAGGACCTAATAATACGATACCTACGTTATCTTCTTCAAGGTTTAGTACAATACCTTCTAATCCGCCTTCAAATTCTACTAATTCTCCGTATTGCGCATTTGAAAGTCCATAAGCACGTACAATACCATCACCAACAGTTAATACTGTTCCTACTTCATCTAATGAAGCACCTGCTTCAAAACCTGAAAGTTGTTGTTTTAAGATTGCTGATATTTCAGCTGGTTTTACTTCTGCCATCTTATTATTTATTTAAGATAAAACTATCTTTAGTTTAATGTAAATTCTCTTTTTAGTTTGTTTAATTTATTTGCAATACTTGCATTGTATTGAATGTCTCCAACACGTAAGATAAAACCACCTAAAATGCTTTCATCTACAATATTTTCAACTTCAACTTCTTTTCCTGTAAGTTCTTTTACTTTAGCTAAAACTTTTACTTTTAAATCATCAGTAATAGGCACAGCAGTTGTAACTTTTGCAACTTGTGTTCCTTTTAACTCGTCGTATAACTGATTGTATTTAGAAGCTGTTTCGCCTATAAGAGAAATTCTTTTGTTAGCAATCAGTGTATCAATTAAATTACTTGTAACTGAGTTTGTGTTTTTAAACACCTCTAACAATACTTCTTTTTTTATCGAAGACCTTACAATAGGACTTTGAAGCATGTTGCTTAAATCTTTGTTTTCTGCAATAGTGTTTACTATAAGCTTCATATCATTATTTACAGCATCTGCTGTGTTTTGATCTGATGCTAAGCTTAAAACTGCTTTTGCGTAACGTACTGCTGCTCTTGCTCCTGCCATTTTCCTAATACTAAACCCTTTTTAAGGAAAGGACTTTTATTGTTTAGTTAATACTTGTTTTAGTTTAATGTTGCTTCACCTAACATAGACTCAACTAATTGTAATTGTTTGTCTTTGTTAGATAGTTCTTCACGAACTACTTTTTCTGCAATTTCTAATGATAAACCTGCAACATGGTTTTTAAGCTCTGCCATTGCAGCTTTCTTTTCGCTTTCAATTGCAGCTTGTGCTTGCTCAATCATTTTGCTAGCCTTAGCTTGTGCATCTTCTTCAGCATCTGCAATAATTTTGGCTTTAATCTCACGTGCTTCTTTTAACAAAGCTTCACGTTCGCTACGAGCTTCTTGTAAGATACGCTCATTATCTGCTTTAAGGTTTTCCATTTCCTTACGAGCGTTTTCAGCTGATGCTAAAGCGCTTTTGATACCTTCTTCTCTATCTTCTACTGCACCAAGAATAGGTTTCCAAGCAAATTTTCTTAAAACAAAAAGTAAAATTACAAATGTAATTAACGACCAAAATACGAGTCCAAAATCTGGTTTTATTAAATCCATGGTTTTATGTCTTTATAACTTAAATTTTAAAATAAACTACAAAAGCAGCCAACCGCTACTTTTGTAGTTTCTTGTTAATCATTAAACGATTAATGCTGCAACAACACCAAATAAAGCTACTGCTTCTACGAAGGCTGCTAAGATTAGTGCTGAAGTTTGGATTTTTCCTTGGATTTCTGGTTGACGAGCCATAGCATCCATAGCTGATCCACCGATTCTTCCAATTCCCATTCCAGCTCCAATTGCTGCTAAACCAGCTCCAATTGCTGCGATTCCTGTAATAGTCATAATATAAAATTTAAATTAATTAATGTGCTTCTTCTGTTGCCATACCAAAGTATAGCGCTGATAATACTGTAAAAATATATGCTTGTATTGCAGTTACTACAATTTCTATAATCCCAATAAATAATGAGAACGCTATAGATACTGGTGCAACAGCAATGGTTTCAAAAATGAATATTAACGACATTAAAGCTAGTATAATAATGTGGCCAGCAGTAATGTTTGCAAACAAACGAATCATTAATGAAATTGGTTTTACGAACATACCTACAATTTCAATAGGCATTAAAAATATTTTCATTGGTACTGGTACACCAGGCATCCAGAAAATATGTTTCCAGTAATGTTTGTTTCCGCTAAATGTTGTTATTAAAAATGTGCAAAATGCTAAAGAAAACGTAAACGCAATGTTACCACTAAGGTTAGCGCCATTTAAAATTGGAATTAAACCGAAAATGTTGTTAATCCATATAAAGAAAAATACAGTTAACAAGTATGGCATAAAACGCTTGTACTTGTGCTCACCAATCATAGGCTTTGCAATCTCGTCTCTTACAAATACAATAAGAGGCTCCATGAAACTTGCAATTCCTTTTGGCACGTAGTTACCTGATTTTTTGTACTGTTTTGCAGTAGTAAGGAAAATGAAAAGCAATACAATAACTGAAACCCACATCATAAAAACGTTTCTTGTTATTGAAAAATCCCAAGGACGCTCAGCATTAATAGGATGATGTTCTGCATCGTATTTTACTGTTGTTTCACCATCATTTAATCGGTAAATTTTTTCATGAACATTTACAAAACGTTGCCCATCTTTTTCAACAACTACTTCTCCATTATAATCGTGGTGAAACTCTGAAGACATAAATGTTGTTAATCCACTATCAGTATAAAGTATAATAGGAAGTGGGATAGAAATTGGGTGTCCATTGATATCTATGATGTGCATACCGTAAGCGTCTTTTACGTGATGCAAAATCATCTCTTTAGGATTGAATTCCTCTTTGTTCTCAGAATGAGCATCTTCTGAAGCATAACCAAAAAATGATACGGTTAAAAACAGAACAGAAAATAGTGCGCTTTTAAAGGTGTTTAATGTCATTGTGTATTACTTAAAAATACCTTGCTTTAAATTCCGTGCAAATGTACGTACATTATATTAATTGTCCAACACTATTTTAAGGATTATTTAAACCCTAGATTTTTTCGGCGAAACAACTCATTTTTAAGGGGTTTTCTGAAGAAACTTTGTAAGTGAAAAGACTTCAAAAAATAAATACAGAAAGTAAGGAATAAAGAAATTGAAAACATCGGGTTGTCTATTCTCTTTATCAGAAAGCAGAAGAGGCAATAAAAACACAATAGCTAATATCATTTTTAAAAATGTACTCATCATAAACACATTAAAAACCTCAGTCTTTCCACTAGAGTATTTATAGTTTATTACTGTATAAAGCAACGTAGTGATAACAAAATGAAACACATAGATTTGCCAAACAGGGAAGAAAAAAGAAATGTCTGTTGCAAAATATGATAATAGATAGCTATGTAAACCAAAAAGTACTAGCGTAAAAATTATGTTTTGTACTAAAAAAGAAAGTTGCCTAGATTTAAAAGCTGAATTCATAACTTAATTGTCTTTTGAATTTGCAATAATACGTCTTATTACAAAAACAATTGATACAATTACAGATACAAATGATAATACAATTGTATAAAGGTTGTGTTCGTTTGGGAATTTTTCGTCAAGTTTGACACCACAAAAAGTTCCTATTGCAATAATAGCAGCCATTTGAATAACTAAACCTGAAAGTTTAGCATAAGCATTAAGCTGATTGCCCTTGTCCTTGCTTTTCTTGTGCTGGTCGTTGTAACTCGCCACCTTTACTTAGTTCTTTAATTGCTCCTTTCATTGCGCATGTAGCATTAAAAGTAGCTCCAGGTTCTACAGCAAGTTTACCAACCTCAACTTCACCTTCTACAAAAGCAGAGGATTTTAATGATAAGGTGTCTGAAAGAATAAGCTTTCCTGAAAATTTCCCTTCGATATCTGCATTAGAACTTTTTAGAGTTCCGTTAATGACTCCTGTTCTTCCTAATACAACTTTACCAGGTGTTTTAATATTACCCTGAACAGTACCTTCAATCCTAAAGTCACCATCGCTAATAATATCACCTGTAATTGTGGTGCCTTTAGCAATGCTATTTTGTTGTGAAATTGTTTCTGTTGCCATCCTTCCTCTTTTTTGATCCGAAAACATAGGTTAAATTTTATTGAGATTCTAGGTATTCATTTATGTTTTTGTGCATTTGTACTATGGCATAGTTAGGCGAAGATATTGCAAAGTGCTCTTTTACAATTTTATGCTTATTTTCTTCAAGTATTTCGGCAAAACCTGAAGCTCCTTCAACGCTTTTTAAACCATGAACTACTACAAATTTAGTGTTTTCATCATAAACATCAACTGATGTGGTTAAATCAAAATAACTAATATTTGACACAGCCTTATTGAGTTTTTCAACAAACTCCTTAATGTCCTCATCGGCATTAAACCTGTAAATTACATTAAAGTTTTTAGCTGTTGCATTATCTACAAACTCCTTTTTAGAGAGCACAGGAATTACTTTGGTCATTATTTCCTGCGCTTGTTTTCCTTCTTCGGAATTTGGATAGTTAAGCGACACATAATTTACTCCTTCTTTATAAGCTTCAAACCCATAAAGCCTACCTCTTGCAGATGCTTTAAGTAATTCAAACTTAGGCACTATAATATCACCTTCAAAAAGCTTTATATTCTCTTCACAGCCATTGATGACCTCAGCATATTCTTGTTCTGTAAATAATTGATAAAGGCTCTCATATAAGCTTTCAGGACTATTCTCATCTTTTGAAAATTCTGACTGAGGATTCAGCAGTATTTCAGCATATCTAGAGTCAGGATAATTAGCAATAATATCGTTTTTAGCTATTTCGGCTTCATCGTTTAAATTTAGCTCTTCGTAAATTTTATATAAATTATACTTAGAAGGTAAAATCAACCGTTCTTCAGGATTGTTTTTCAACAATTGTTGAAGCTTGTCTTTTGCTAATACATATTCCTTGAACTTTTCTTTATAGATTATTCCTAATTGATAGTATGCGAAATTGCGTTCCTTAGCTAAACTATCTAATACTTTTTGATCGGTTGGAATTTTAGCAATGTAAAACTCAGGGTTGTAAATTTCTTCTTCTGAAGCACCTTGAGTTATGTCGGTATTTTGTTGCGAAGTTGTTGATGCGCCAATTCCTGCTGATAATCTCCAATTATCTTTAAGAGTTCGGTCTCCCCAAGTTTTTGCAAACTCGCTTTTTCCATAAGCCACAGTTGTGGAATTGTAAAAGTAAAAAGTTTCTCCTCCACTTTTATTTGTTGCAAACTTGCTGTTTGATGATTTTGAATTAAGATCGTTTGAAGCTGCTGCTGCAGATAATTTTCGTTCAGCAATTTCTTTTCTTTCGGCTTCTTCCTCTGCTTTAGATTTTAAGTCATCAGTAAATGCCTTAAAAAGCGCTAGTCTATCTTCGTCAGACATATTTACTAAATCCAGAATACTGTCGTTACGTTGCGCAATATCTTCGTAATGAATAACGTCTTCAAGGTTATCTCTCTTACGTTTAATAATTCTGTAAGGTTTAGAATTTAATACCATATTACTCATGGTGCTGTCATAATATGCTCCTGCAATACTATACTCAGCTCTATCGAAACTCATGTCTCCTAAAATGGAATAATCAAATGCTTTTAGCTGCTTGTCTTGACTGTTGGTTCTAAGTGATTTGTTATAGTAGTATTCTGCAATACTATCAGAAGTTTTTCCTCTGTAATACTCGCCAATGTAATAATAGATTTTATCTAAAAAAGGCCTGTTTTCTCTGTTTTCTTCTAAGTCGACCAAATACTCTTCAAACTCTAATACATTTTCGTCGTTAGCATCAAAATTCTTTATTTTTTCCAAATGCGCATTTATGTAATACGGTCTTGGAATTTTTCTGTGCATATCAATGATTTTGTCAAAGGCTAAGTTTGCACTATCCTTTTTTCCAAATTCATTATACAACTGCCCAACAATGTAATTGTAACGTGCTTTTTCGTTATGTTTTTTTGCTATTTCAGCAGCTAAATTTAACCTTGTTAAAGCACTGTCTTTAGCTTTAATGTTTATATAAGCTTGACCAAGTATTGCATTAGCATCAGCTAAATCTTGGTCTTCTAATTCTTCTTGTTCTAAAAGGCGTTTAAGGTTTTTTATTGCTAGCTCATTGTTTTCTAACCTTATGTTTGCCTTTTCGCGCCATATTTTTGCAGTATTGATTTTATCACTAGCAGGATACTTGTAGAGAATATAATTAAAGGCTTCTAATGCAGGTACAAAACGCTGATCAAAATATCTTGCTTTCCCAAGCAACAAATAAGCTTCATCAATTTGCGGATTGTATTCTTTTCCTTGAATATTCATTCCGTGTTTTTGAATTGCCTTTATGGCTTTTTCTTCGGCACGTTCAAAATCCTGATTTTTAGATTGACCCGGAAGCACCACTTCTTCAAGGTCTTCCATACGTTCTACCTGAAGGAGCTCCCAATAATTATCAGTAAAAGCATTATCGACACTTTCTCTACCTTTTTCTAGAGCGATGTCACCATTGTAAAGAATATTGTACTTTGTTCCTAGTGCATGAAAGTTTCTGTTTAAAAACTTATTTTTTTTACGAGAACAAGATGTTACAAGTAATACTGCACAACATAGGATCAATATAGTTCTAAAAGATGTGTTCAACGTTGGTTGTATTTGGTTTATAGATAACTAAAAACAGCTACATATATTATGTATTGCTGTAAAAATAAGCATCTTTTTGAATTATATTGAAAAAACGGATGGTTTTTAAACGGTTTCCGAACCCGAGAAATGTGCTTCCAGCTCTTTTAATGTGGCTTCACTAGTAACTAAGTCTTTCACTACTTCTCCTTTTTCGAGTACAACTATACGTTCGCAAACATCGGTAACATGAAGTAAATCATGACTAGAGATTAAAACCGTAATACCTTGTTTTTCGGCTAGGTTTTTAACTATAGCTTTTAGTCTTATTTGTGTCGTTGGATCAAGGTTTGCAAAAGGTTCATCTAAGATAATAACTTCTGGATTGCCTATTAAAGCAGCAACAATACCAGCTTTCTTTTGGTTTCCTTTACTAAGGTCTCTTAAGTATTTCTTTTGGTTAAGTATTTCACCATGAAAGAAGTCTTCAAATTGTGCCACCAAAGCATCAACATCGGCTTTGTTTTGACCACGAAGTTCGCCAATAAAATAAAAGTATTCTTCTGGTGTTAGGTAGCCTATTAAAAAACTTTCATCAATAAATGCCGAAGTAAAAGGCTTCCAGTCTTCGCTTTCATTTACTTTTATATTATTGTTTTTTATGTAGCCTGTAGTAGGTTGAATTAAATCTAATAGCAAGCTGAAATATGTGGTTTTACCTGCACCATTATTACCAACCAAACCAAAACTTTGACCTTTTGGAATATTTAAATCAGCAATGTTTAAAACAGATTTGCTACCGTAAGATTTTGAAAGATTAGAAGTTACAATCATAGTTTTTAGTTTTTAAGAATCTTGACTAAATGCGTCAATCATTTTATATTTTGAAGCCAAATATTTATCGACTATTAATTTCATTAATTTTTGATGGAAAACAATTCCCACAACACCTATAAGTGCTAATATTAAACAGGCTATTTCAAAGTTGGTCAACCAGTAAGAAACTCCAAAAATAGCTAATGGTAATAGCATAAGCGGAAGCCCAATTAACCACTGAACAGCTCCTGTTCCTTGATAATTAAACGCAGCACGTTGATTGAGGTCTATTTTTTTTCTGTTAAACGAACCTCCTAATAAAATCACGTGTGTGTTTACACCAATGTTATATATTGCTGCAGCTACATGTGCTAACAGAATATTCCACCCAAAATACACATAAGGAATACTCAATACAAGCATAACAACCACACTAAAAGCCATTAAATTAAACTTAGATTTAAGGTACTGTTTGTATTGAATATTTTGACTCATTAACATTTTGTAATAGCCACTATCCCAAGCAGGAACGAATTGTCCAAAATTGATTAAGAAAATTCCCGTTACAAAAATACCTACAAAACCAAAAATCCAAGGCATTTCGCTATAGGTTGGGTTTGGATAGAAAAACAACCCATACAACAATCCAATAATTAAAATAAATACCGAAGAACGCGGACGCTTATTTCTCCAAATTAAACGTAAATCTAACTGCATAAAAGGTGCTGAGTCACCGAACTTTCTGGTCCACTCCAAATTAGAAGAATTTACTTCTTTAACATTTGATTTTAATGAGCTATCTAAAAACAGTTTTTTTCTTAGCATTTTAAAGTTTACAAAATACAATGCTATCAAAATCAATATCGGAACTAACAATAAAACAGGATTGTTGTAAACACCATTTACTGCTTGCGCTACTAAATCGGTAAACGAAATAATGTTGAAATAGTTTAAAGCAAATAATCCTCCTGAAATTGCAATTACCGGAAGAAAAGACAATTCTGTTTCAGCTGAAAAACTTTCTAAAATAAAATTTAGAAAATTAATAATTAGCGTTATACAAAGTATGGTTAGAACCCAAACTAGGACAGAAACAGTTGGGTAGTCGTTTATTAACAGCATTATCCCAAAAGGAATAATAGCAAACATTGGTAAAAAGTTGAAAAAAGAAAAAGCAGATTTCCCCAACACATAGTTTACCACCTTACTGCGTTTAACAGGCAATGTCAACAAAGGTTTAACACTCATTACTGGTAGCTTCTGAAAAAAGAACCTCATGAGTACATCAACAATAATCCAATAAAAAATATAACTATTAACTATAAATAATGGATCTTGATCTGGAAATTGGTCTTTTAGAATCGGATAAATTGCTACTCCTACTATCAAAAACATTACTACAAAGTACAAGGCAAAAAACACAAGTAAAATATTTAACGCCATACTTTTTTGCCAATACGATGACCTAAAGTATTGTTTCCACTCAAGATTTAAAAAGTGTTTTAATTTCATTTTTTAAAGATTGGTTTAAACTGTTAGTAATATTAAAACACTTTTTGTTACAATCAAAACTTAATTCCTAACTGCTTTTCTTACTTTTGTAAAAAATAGAATATGGCGCAATTTCATAAACTCACAATAAAAGATATACAAAGAGAAACTGATAAATCTGTAACTATTAGTTTTCATATTCCTGAAACATTAAAAAGCGAATTCTCGTTTACGGCAGGACAATACATTACGTTGAGAACTACCTTAAATGGTAACGAAGTTCGTCGTGATTACTCCTTGTGTTCGTCGCCTAAAAGTGGTGAGATAAAAGTTGCCGTAAAAGAGGTAAAAGACGGTACATTTTCTGCCTACGCAAATAATGTATTAAAAGCAGGAGATACTATAGATGTTGCACCACCAAAAGGACATTTTACATTTGTTCCTAATGATAAAAAAACCAAAAACATTGCTGCGTTTGCTGCAGGAAGCGGTATTACTCCTATATTAAGTATTATAAAATGTGCACTAGAAGAAGAAGTTCATAGTGAAGTGATTTTGGTTTACGGAAACAAAACCACACAAGACACCATGTTTCTAAACGAACTTTTAGAACTACAGCATAAATATAGCGAGCGTTTTTCTATCCAATTTGTGTTTAGTCAAGCTGATGAAGACGATGCTATTTTTGGTAGAATAGAAAAAAGCACAGTGAATTATGTTATGAAAAACAAACATAAAAACATAGATGTTGATGCTGTGTATTTATGTGGTCCAGAAGCTATGATTCACACCGTTAAAGATGTATTAACCGAAAATGGAATAGCAAAAGACCAAATTTTATTTGAACTTTTTAAAGCTGCAAAACCAACCGAAGTTGATAATAGTTCAATTGGTGAAGGACAAACAAAAATCACTGTAATTGTTGATGATGAAGAAGCAACTTTTGAAATGTCTCAAAAACAATCTATTCTTGAAGCAGCTTTAGATGAAGATTTAGACGCACCATATTCTTGCCAAGGCGGAATTTGCAGCAGTTGTTTAGCGCGAATTAAAGAAGGCGAAGCTACCATGCGCCAAAATAATATTTTAACCGATAATGAAGTTGCTGAAGGTTTAATTTTAACGTGTCAAGCGCATCCTACAACACCAGTAATTGTTGTGGATTATGATGATATTTAAAAAATTCCTACGAAAGTAGGAATCTCATAATTTCTAAAAAACTCATAGTCACTTCGAGTGATTTTGAGGCACAAAAAATTGTATCGAAAAGTTTTAGACTCCTTGCCTACACAGGAATAACTGACTGTATTTTCTCTACAACTGTTTTAACAGGAATACTTCCTGCGGCATTTTTATAGTCTTCTGGGAATTTATTACCGTAAACCGACGTTGGAATTTTTGGATATTGTGTTCTATCTGCTAATAAGCAAAAATCTTCTGGTTGGTTAAAAGGAGTAAAACCAGCATACGGATGTGTAACACCCCAAATCGTCATGGTTTTTACACCTAGCATAGCAGCAATATGAGCGTTACCAGAATCCATAGAAAGCATAACATCTAAATTTGAAACAACATCCAATTCTTCATCAAGCGTTAATTTTCCTGCTAGATTAATAATGCCTTTTTCTTGAGATTCAAAATAGGTAAGTGTTTGTATTTCTTTTTTTCCGCCACCAAATAATAAAACAGTATACTTTTCAGCAAGTTGCCCTATCACTTCTTGCATTAAATCAAGCGGATACATCTTACTTTCGTGTGCAGCAAAAGGCGCAATACCAATGCGCTTTTTTTGCGCATTCCCAATAGTTTCAATTACTTTTTTACTTAATGGCTTCTTTTCAGGAAAAGTAGGGTTTGATAAATCTATCGGAAATCCTAGTGTTTTAAAAACGTCGGCATATCGCTGATGTGTTGTTTTAAGTTGCTTGAATTCCTGCCCTGAAACAAGGGCTTTCTTTTCAGCACGACCTTTATCTATTTGTACGGTTTTTATTCCGAAGAGAAACGTTTTTAAAATATTAGAACGCAACACATTATGCAAGTCAGCAACAGCATCTATTTTTAATGCTTTTAACTCTTTAGACAATTTGTAAAGCCCTAAAATGCCTTTGTGTTCATGTTTTACGTCAGCATGAAACACGCTAACATTTTTTAAATCTCTAAAAAAAGGTTTAAAAAAAGCGCGTGTTAATACGGTAAGTTTTACATCAGGATATTGCTGTGTAAACGCACGTAACACATTTACTGTCATAGCAACATCTCCCATTGCTGAAAGACGAATAACGAGTATGTGTTTAGGCGCGTCTTGCATTAGATTGCTTTACTAGCAATGCTGTTTATTTACTAGCGCGAAGAACTGGGTTTAGCTCATCGTCGTTATACATTTTCATTTGCTTATACACTTTCATGTACTTGTCTCCGTTTTCAATATCTTTTAAAAGTGTATCAATTGCGGTAGAAAGATCTACACGTTGCTCTAAAAGCACGTCTAACTTCTTTTGGCAAGCTGCTCTGTGCGCATCACTAGCGTCAGTTCTTGTTGCCTCTACATTCATGTGATAAATTTTTAATGCTAAAATTGACAATCTATCGATTCCCCAAGCAGGACTTTCGGTATTTATCGTAGCATCTGCTTTTGGAGTAACATCTTTATATTTATCTAAAAAGTAGCTGTCAATATATTCAACAGTATCTGTTCTATCTTGGTTTGAAGCATCAATTTTACGTTTTAAAGCTAATGCGTCAACAGGATCGATATTTGGATCTCTAATAATATCTTCGTAAGCCCATTGTACAGTATCAATCCAACATTTTCTGTATAATAAATGTGCAATGACATCTTCGTTTTTATCATACTTGTTAGTAAATGGTTGATCTACGGTATTTTTAATTTTGTACGTGTTTATAGCATCTTGAAAAATGCTGTTGGCTTTATCTGAAAACATATTATGGTATTTTTATGACTGCAAATATAAGCCTATTTAATAACTTTACAGTTGTAAAAACACCAAAGCAGATGCACATCCATAATTTATCACTTCAAAATTCAATACTCAACACATTTATCTCTGAGATGCGAGATGAAAACATTCAAAAAGACCCATTGCGATTTAGAAGAAATATTGAACGAACAGGAGAAATTTTGGGTTACGAGTTAAGTAAGTCTCTTAATTTTATAACACAATCTATCACTACTCCATTGGGCACTTCAGAAACTATGTTGATTAATGATGATATTGTGTTATGCTCTATTTTAAGAGCAGGAGTACCATTACATAATGGTTTGTTAAACTATTTTGATAAAGCTGAAAACGCATTTATTTCGGCTTACAGGCATCATAAAGACAACCCTGAAAGTTTTGAAATCATTGTAGAGTATTTAGCATGTCCAGACCTGGAAGGCAAAATACTTATTTTAGCAGATCCTATGCTTGCTACAGGACAATCTATGGTTGCAACTTTTGAAGCTTTAAAACCTTTTGGAACACCAAAAGATGTGCATTTAGTTAGTGTTATTGGCGCTCAAGAAGGTGTTGATTATGTTTCACAACATTTTGATGCTAACACGCATTTGTGGATTGCTACTATTGATAAGAAACTAAACGAAAAAGGTTATATTATTCCTGGATTAGGAGACGCAGGTGATTTAGCTTTTGGAGCAAAACTACAGCACTAGACTTACAAAAGGCGTGATTATTAATATCCAAATTAATACTTCTTTAAACCATTTTTCAGAAGATACTTCAATATAATTTGTGAGTACAATAGACAATGGAGCGAAAAGGAAAATAAACTCTGCTCCTGTTTTAATAGGTGAAATGATAATGATAATCGCTGCAAGAAGTGTAGCTATTAAGATTAAAAAGTAAGACGGTTTTAAACTTTTTGCCTTGTTTTTAATATTTCGAACGTAGTAAAACAAAGACCAGACGAAATAAGACAAAATAATAGTTGAAGCGATTATAATTTGACCCGAATTTAAATTAGTGAAGTCTAAGCTTATTGTATAATCTATAGAGGTCACATAGTTGGATATGTCATAACCTGTTGCTATTAGTACACTGGCAACTATTACTGCAACCGTTAGCACTCCTATTAATGGAATAATCCAGTTTTTAATATCGGTAATTCTAAAAAGAAATAATGCTGCAAATATTAACACATAAAACAAACTCGACCAAAAAAAGAGTAACGTAGCTAGACTAATCCAAAACGCAGCATCAAAAAGTTTCTTTTTCATTTCTTTTTGACTTCGTAAGCTAATAATTCTTCTTAGTGCAAGTAAGACAAACAAATTAGCAATCAATATACTAGAGTTTAAAAATGTTTGCGGAACCATTATCATAAACAACGTAAAGAACAAAATCCTATAGCTGTTTTTTTTAGTAAGATTGTTTTTGCTTGTAACAAAATCAAACACAAAAACCGATAACAAAACAACTCCAAAAAGTAGCAATTGCTTTAAAATAGCAACAAAATTTCCTGAAATATTAGCCATAAAAACTTTTGCTAGAGTAAAAGCCAGCAATAGTATGACACTTATAACAGCAAAATGTATTGGTTTTGCTTTGCTAAAAAAACTTGAAATCATTTATAATGTTTGTATATTTGCCTTGTAAATATATTGATAATCCTTTTTAAGCTCATATAAGAGCATTAATTTATACACAATGAAAGATTTTTTTTACGCAATACAAGATTTATTTGTAAATGTATTATTTACTCCACTTGATGGTTTAAGAGCACTTGAATTAGAAAATTGGTGGGCTGCAAATGGTCTTAACTGGATTTTTATGGTAATTTGTTTTGTAGCATTTGTTTACTGGATGGGTCAGCTTAAAAAATTCAACAATAACAACGAAGAAGACAAAAGCGTTACAGCTCACAGATATTTATAAATCGAAACCAATATCTTTTCGATAATACATCTTATCAAAATGTAGTTTTTCTATATTTTGATAAGATTTTTTTATGGCCTCTTGATACGTGTTTCCATAAGACGTTATTGCCATAACTCTACCTCCTGAGGTTACCACTTTTTCATCTTTTACAGTTGCTCCAGCATGAAAAGGTATTGAATCAGTAATAGCTTCAATTCCTGTGATTTCTTTTCCTTTTTCATAACTTTCAGGATAACCACCAGAAACCAACATTACAGTTGTTGCTGCACGCTCGTCTATTTTAATATCTATTGTATGTAATGTCTCGTTTGAAATAGCTTGGAAAATTTCAACTAAATCATTTTTTAATCGTGGTAAAACTACTTCGGTTTCAGGATCTCCCATGCGTACATTGTATTCAATGACTTTAGGATCATCACCAACTTTAATCAAGCCAATAAAAATAAATCCTTTGTATGGCAAATTATCTTTTTGTAATCCTGCAACAGTTGGTTTTACAATACGTTCTTCTATTTTACTTAAAAACTCTGGTGTTGCAAATGGTACTGGAGATACAGCTCCCATTCCTCCTGTGTTCAAACCTGTATCACCTTCACCAATACGCTTGTAATCTTTTGCAGTTGGTAAAATCTTATAGTTTTTACCATCTGTTAGTACAAAGCAACTCAATTCAATACCATCAAGAAATTCTTCAATAACAACTTTTGAACTTGCGTTACCAAATTTTGCATCAACTAACATGTTTTTTAATTCGGCTTTAGCTTCGTTCAAATCATTTAAAATCAAAACACCTTTACCAGCTGCCAATCCATCTGCTTTTAATACATAAGGTGGATTTAAAGTTTCTAAAAACGCATAACCTTCCTCAACATTACTTGCATTAAAACTTTGATAAGCAGCAGTAGGAATGTTGTGGCGCATCATAAACTCTTTTGCAAACTCCTTACTGCCTTCAAGCTCAGCAGCAGCTTGTTGAGGTCCAATTACAGAAATATGTTTAAGTGCTTCGTCATTTAAAAAAAAGTCGTGAACGCCTTGTACCAATGGGTCTTCAGGACCAACAACAACCATGTCAATTTGTTTATCTAAAACTAAGGTTTTTATAGCAAGAAAATCGGTAACTCCAATGTTTACATTTTGAGCAATTTCAGCAGTTCCTGAGTTACCAGGAGCTACATAAAGTGATTTACATAAAGGACTTTGAGCTATTTTCCAAGCGAATGTGTGTTCTCTTCCTCCAGAACCTAGGATTAAAATTGTCATAGTTTGTGTTGTTTGCCGCAAAAATAATTGCTTTTACGCTCAAAAAATAATTATTTTACAGAAAACATCTAATATGCTTTTCGTTTGAATTTATTTGACCTTTCATTACAACTCAACGGTTATCCTATTAAAAAGGCAAGAGCTGTTTTAAAAGCTGTTCAACAACAAAATGATAACGAATTTAAGGCTTACATTGAACAAGAAAAACGAAACATTGTTAGCTATCATTTAAAGCATAATCCCTTTTACAAGAATTTATCCAAAACCACAACCATTGAAGACTGGAATTCAATTCCTGTAATGACTAAAAGTGATTTGCAGCAACCCTTGGAGCAAAGACTCTCAAAAGGTTTTAGTAAAGGTAATGTATACATTAATAAAACTTCTGGTTCTTCTGGAGACCCTTTTGTGTTTGCTAAAGATAAATTCTCACATGCATTAACATGGGCTGTTATTCAAAATCGATTTGGATGGTTTGGTTTAGACTTCAACAAGTCCAAGCAAGCGCGTTTTTATGGTATTCCATTAGATAAAAAAGGGTATTATAAAGAACGATTTAAAGACTGGTTAGGACATCGTTATCGGTTTTCGGTTTTTGATTTAAGTGATGATGCTTTTGAAAACTGCCTTAAAAAATTTAAAACATCCTCCTTTGATTACATTAACGGTTACACGAGTTCAATAGTTCAGTTTGCAAAGTTTTTAGAGCGAAAACAATTGGTTTTAACTACAGTTTGTCCAAGTTTAAAAGCTTGTCTTGTAACTTCTGAAATGCTTTTTGAAGATGACAAAACACTTATGGAAACGCAGTTTGGTGTTCCTGTAATTAACGAATATGGTGCCTCTGAATTAGATTTAATTGCTTTTGAAAATAAAAACAACCAATGGCAGGTTAATAGCGAAACCTTGTTTGTTGAAATTTTAGATGAAGAAAACAACATATTACCAAACGGAAATGAAGGCAGAATAGTCATTACCTCATTATACAACAAAGCGCATCCTTTTATTCGCTATGATATTGGAGATATTGGCATCCTTTCAAAAGAAAGCACAGCTAAAACACCTATTTTAAAACAACTTATTGGAAGAACCAATGACATTGCGATTTTACCAAGTGGTAAAAAAGCTGCTGGATTAACTTTTTACTACATCACCAAAAGTATTATTGAAGATGATGGCAATGTAAAAGAATTTATTATTGAGCAATTACAGCATGATACTTTTAAAGTTATTTACGTAAGTAAAACGATTTTATCGGCTAAAAAAGAAGCGATAATTAAAGCAGAAATGGAGACTTATCTTGAAAAAGGGCTTCATATTATTTTTGAACGACAAGACGTTTTAAACCGCACAAAAAGTGGTAAATTGAAACAGTTTTCGTCATTTGTAAAACATAACACATGAACATTACCATAGTTGCTGGAGCACGTCCAAATTTTATGAAAATAGCACCAATAATTGAGGCTATCAAACAAAAGAAAAACAAAGGTTTTAATATAAACTTTCGGTTAGTGCATACAGGTCAACATTACGATAAAAATTTAAGCGATACGTTTTTTGAAGAGTTAAACATCCCTTTTCCTGATGTTAATCTAGAGGTAAAAAGTGGCTCACAGGCTGAACAAACTGCAGGAATAATGATTGGTTTTGAAAAAGAACTAGCACAACACCCTTGTGACCTCGTAATAGTTGTTGGCGATGTTACCTCAACAATGGCTTGTACTATTGTTGCCAAAAAAGCTGGCATTGATGTTGCGCATGTTGAAGCTGGAATTCGATCGGGTGATATGACAATGCCTGAAGAAATAAATAGAATAGTAACTGATAGTTTAACCGATTATTTTTTCACAACCTCAACAAGAGCTAATGACAATCTTAAAAATTTAGGTGTAAAAAATGAACATATTTATTTTGTAGGCAATGTGATGATTGATACGCTTAGAAAAAACGAATCACGCTTAAAGCAACCCAAAATTTGGAACGAACTAGGTTTAAAAAACCAACAATACCTTGTGATAACGCTACATAGACCAAGTAATGTTGATGAAGAGCAACAATTAAAATCAATCATTACCCAAATTGTAACTCTAGGAAAAGACTATCCAATTGTATTTCCTGTTCATCCAAGAACAAAAAAGCTATTGGAAGGTTTGGATTTAAACTTTGAAAACTTGCATTATATAAGTCCTTTAGGGTATTTGGAATTTAATTACTTAGTGAAACATGCTTTGGGAGTATTAACAGATTCTGGAGGAATAACCGAAGAAACTACAGTTATGAATATCCCTTGTATTACGCTTCGCGAAAACACTGAGCGACCTGAAACCTGTGATATTGGAACTAATGTGTTGGTTGGCAATGACCCTGAAAAAATTGAAACTGCGTTTAAATCCTTATTGTCTAACAACTGGAAACAAGGGCAAATTCCTGAACTTTGGGATGGGAATGCAGCACAGCGAATTGCAAATCATATCATTGAAATTTATAATTTATAGTGGCAGATATTCTTATCATAACAAGTTATTTTCCACCTGAGACAGGAGCTGCTTCTAATAGAATTTTTCATTTGGCAAATGGCTTAGAACAGCATCATTTTAATGTTTCGGTAATCACACCTTTACCTAATTATCCTAAAGGAAAAATATTTGACGCGTATAAAGGTAAATTCAGGCATACTTCAACAGAAAACAATATCAAAATTCATCGTTTGTGGATTTATGCAAGCAACTCTAAAAACAAGATTCTACGTTTATTTGCAATGCTATCGTATAGCTTTAGCTTAATCTGGTTTTTTATAAGCAATAAAATCCCAAACAAAGTTATTGTACAGTCTCCTCCTTTACTTGTTGCGTTTACATGTATGTTGTTTTTGCGTCGAAAAAAAAGAAAACTGATATTAAACGTAAGCGATTTATGGCCTATTGCAGGCTTGGAGTTAGGAGCTTTTAAAAAGAATTTTAGTTATAGAATTTTGGAACGAATTGAACATTTCAACTATAAGAAAGCCGATTTAGTTTTAGGCCAAAGCAATGAGATTTTAAAACATGTTATGTCTTTATGTCCTAGTAAAAATGTTTTCCTTTATAGAAATTTTCCTGATTTTAATCCTCCAACAATTGAAGAGGCTGTTTCTAATGAAAAAATAAAAGTGGTTTATGCTGGTTTACTTGGGATAGCCCAAGGTATTTATAAATTATGCGAACAACTAGACTACAGTAATATTGAGTTTCATATTTATGGCGCAGGAGCTGAAAAGGAAAAGATTGAAGCTTTTATTTCAAAAAACCCTAACCTGCCAATAATCTATCATGGAGAAATATCGAGAGAGTTACTTCATAAAGAGCTTTTAAAATACGATTTAACCATTATTCCTTTAGTTAATAGGATTTATGGGTCAGTGCCTTCCAAAATATTTGAATATGCTCGCTTAGGGCTTCCTATGGTTTATTTTGGTGGTGGTGAAGGCGAAACTGTTATAAAAAGCTATAACTTGGGTTGGGCAGCAGAATCTAGTAATTATAAAGATTTAAACTCTATTCTAAACAAGATTAAAAAAGAAGATTTGACAATCACTTCTAAAACAATAATCCAAAAAACGGCATTACAGCATTTTAATTTTAATAAGCAATTAAATGAATTAATAGTTATAGTTTAATATGCTTTTTCTTCACCTTGAATTGCATTCATAAAGGTTTTGAAAATAATTTTAAGGTCTAAGAAAATAGACCAGTTTTCAATATAGAAAATATCATATTTAACTCGTCCTATTATGTCTTTATCTGTTTCTACTTCTCCTCTAAATCCACTTATTTGTGCCAAACCAGTAATACCTGGTTTAACAAAGTGACGAACCATAAATTTGTCAATCTTTTTCGCATACATGTTTGTGTGGCTAACCATGTGAGGTCTTGGTCCAACTACAGACATATCTCCAAATAACACATTAAAAAACTGAGGTAGTTCATCAATACTTGTTTTACGTATTATACGGCCTACCTTTGTTACTCTCATATCATTTTTTGTTGCCTGTTGTAAGTGAGCATCCTTATTAGGCATCATAGATCTAAATTTATAACAATCAAATTCTTTGTAATTAAACCCATTACGAGATTGCTTAAAAAACACAGGTCCTTTAGACTCTAGTTTAATAAGTAGTGCTATAATTGGTGTTAACCAAGAAAGAACGAATATTATCACCATACTTGAGAAAACAATATCAAACACTCGCTTTACTACCATATTTATTGAATCTTCTAGAGGAATGTTTCTAAGAGACAAAATTGGTATATAATCATAATAATCGTATTTAAGCTTTTTAGAATAAATCTCTTTATTATCTGGCAAAAACTTAAGTATTTTTAAGTTATTGTCTGCAAAATCAATAACTTCTCCTATTTGGTTGTTAGTTAATTCTGATATTGAACAGTATATTTCATCAATACCTTCATCAAGAATGAAACTGAAGCATTTTTCTAAGTTTATTTCTTTTTTCTCCTTAAATGAAAATGTCTTTTTATGAATGTATCCGTATTCAGGATTTTTATTGAAAAAATTCTCTAAAGCTAGGGTCTTTTTATTAGCTCCAAAGATTACTGTTTTTCTATAATTACCTCCAAAAGCTGTACGATATTTTTGAAGCAAATAATAAACCGTAAACTTAAAAATAGTTATAAGAGAAAAAACAGAAAAGACGTAGTTAATTACAACTTTAGGGTTAACTCCTACATCATTGCTATACCCAAAATAGGCAAAAACAATTAATAAAAATAATATTAATTGTCTAATTATCATTGATACCATTGTAACCTCTCTAGTGTACCTATATACATTATAAAATTTTGATGAAATAGATAATATAACCCAGGAGACAGAAATTATAATAGTAAAATGCTGATAAGCAATGAATGCTTTGAAAAAATACAATATTGCCAAACCATTAATTATACTCAAATCAATTAAGTAAGAAATTGGTCTTAAATACCCTGAATATCTACCTTGCTTAAACGTACTCAAATTATCGTTTTATGTGTTTAGAAAAGTCTTTATGTTCACTTTTGTACAGTTCCTCTTCTGTAAGGCCTTTAAAATAATTAAATGTTAACTTCATCCCTTCATTCCTATCTACTTTTGGCTTCCAATTTAGTATTTTCTTTGCTAAATCTATATTAGGTTGTCTTTGTAGTGGATCATCTTGAGGCAATGGTTTATAAACTATTTTTTGATTTGTTCCTGTGAGTTTTATTATCTCCTCTGCAAAATCTTTAATTGAAATTTCATTAGGATTACCAATATTTACTGGATACACATAGTCGCTAAACAATAGCTTGTAAATTCCTTCTACTTGGTCGGATACATAACAAAACGAACGTGTTTGAGAGCCATCTCCAAAAACCGTTAAGTCTTCACCTCTTAACGCTTGTCCTATAAAAGCAGGTATTACCCTTCCGTCATTTAATCGCATTCTTGGTCCATAGGTATTAAATATCCTCACAATGCGCGTTTCTAAACCGTGAAATCTATGATATGCCATTGTTATAGATTCTTGAAAGCGTTTTGCTTCATCATAAACACCTCTTGGGCCTATTGTGTTAACGTTGCCGTAATAACCTTCAGATTGGGGATGTACCAATGGGTCTCCATAGACTTCAGAAGTTGATGCAATTAATATTCTTGCATTTTTAGCTTTAGCTAATCCAAGAAGGTTATGTGTTCCTAAAGAACCGACTTTTAGAGTTTGTATTGGAATTTTTAAATAATCTATTGGGCTTGCTGGTGATGCAAAATGAAGAATATAATCTAACTCACCTGACACATGTACAAACTTAGAAACATCATGATGATAAAACTCAAAATGTTCTAGAGGAAATAAATGCTCTATATTTTTTAAGTCCCCTGTTATAAGATTATCAATTCCTATAACGTGAAATCCTTCGTTTATAAATTTATCACAGAGATGCGAACCAAGAAATCCTGCAGCTCCTGTTATTAATATTCTTTTCATAAATTATTTAACAGTGACTCTACCAATTGAGTTATAGTAAAACCCTTCTCCTTTCATTTCTTGAATATCATATAGATTTCTACCATCAAAAATAACAGGTCTATTCATGTTTTTTTTAAGCTTATTAAAATCTGGTGTTCTAAATATACTCCATTCTGTACAGATAATCAATGCATCTACATCTTTTGTTGCATCATACATGTTATTTGCATAATTTAAAGTGTCTCCAAACTTTCTTTTAATATTAGGCATCGCTTCTGGGTCAAAAACATTAAGCTTTGCTCCTCCAGCAAGAAGTTTTTCCATCATGTAAATAGAAGGTGCTTCTCTAATATCATCGGTTTCTGGCTTAAATGCTAATCCCCAAACAGCAAAAGTTTTACCGTTTATATCATTATTATAGTATGATTCTATCTTAGGTATTAAGATTGTTTTTTGGGTATTGTTAACACTAATAACCGAATTAAGGATATCAAACGTATAATCACTGTCTTTACCTGACTTGTGAAGTGCTTTAACGTCTTTTGGAAAACAAGAGCCACCATAACCTATTCCTGGAAAAAGGAATCGCTTACCAATTCTAGAGTCGGTTCCCATACCACGTCTTACCATATCAACATCTGCACCAACTTTCTCACAGAAATTGGCAATTTCGTTCATAAAAGTAATTTTAGTAGCCAAGAACGAGTTAGCAGCATATTTAGTAAGCTCAGCAGACTTTTCGTCCATTACTATAATTGGGTTACCAGATCTTACAAAAGGTTTATAGAGCTTTTGCATTAAAGCTGTTGCTCTTTCTGAACTTGATCCAATTACAATACGCTCAGGTTTTAAAAAGTCATCAACTGCAAAACCTTCTCTTAAAAACTCTGGGTTTGACACTACATCAAAGTCAACGTTAGTTTCTTTTGCCATAACCTCAGTCACCTTATCAGCTGTACCAACAGGTACTGTACTTTTATCTACTATAACTTTGTACTCTCTTATAAGTTTTCCTATATCTTTTGCTGCACCCAATACATATGAAAGATCTGCAGAACCGTCTTCATCTTCAGGTGTTGGTAATGCTAAAAAGATAATGTCTCCATGCTCAATACCTTCTTCTAGTGAAGTTGAAAACTTAAGTCTTTGGGCCTTTATATTTCGTTCAAAAAGCACGTCCAAATGCGGTTCATAGATTGGAACTATACCTTCTTGCATTTGTTTTACTTTTTCTTCATTTATGTCTATACAAAGAACTTCGTTACCTGTTTCTGCTAAACATGTTCCTGTAACTAAGCCAACGTATCCTGTTCCTATTACTGATATTTTCATTTAATTTAATTCTGGTTTAAATACCATTTTTTTATTGTTTTATCTAAACTACTTGAATAAAAAATCGAATCATCTTGGGTTTCAATTTTTAAAACACTTCGTTTATGAATGCTTAACTTCTGTTTAAGCTTTAGGTCTTTCTTATTAATTATATATATATCTCCATTCCAACTCCCACAAACAAGATTCTCTTTAGAGTTTATAAAAGTGTTAATAAAATTATCACTGATTTTTGTTTGCTCTTCTTTATTGGTTTCAATATTAACTTTTTTGAGTATCCCTGAGTTTGTAGATAAAAATATTGTTTCTCCATCAATAAAAAAATCGGTGATTAACTCATTACCATCATAAATTAATTCATTTTGGTAATTATTTATGTTGTATTTATAAACCTTTCCTTTATCTGTACAGTATAATAGAGCTCCTTCTTCATAAACCATTTTCCTAGAAAATGTATTTAAACTTATCTCTGCTATTTTTAAAAATTTAGGTTTTTTTGAATAATTAACTATGATTATTTTTTCACTTATTAAACTAAGTATGAATAAGTTTAATTCAGGTAAAATAACGGCGTCTATAATTTTTCCTTCATCGTTATAAAAAACACTTTCAAAACGGTCCTTCTTTTTGTCATAAAATCTTACTGAAGACACATTGTTAACTAATTCATTGGACACTGTAATTATAGTATTGGGCTTATTATCTTGTAAAAACTTAAGGCCATATCCTCCAATAAAGTAGTCTTTAGTTGTCTTTGTTTTTATATCTTTTAAATAGGCATTTCTTTTTTTTATGTAAATGATAGAATCTTTTTGTACTATAAAATCTCGAATACCAAAATCTGTCTTTATAACAGTTTCGGACTCTTGTGAGAATGCAATAGTTGCTATTAGTCCAAATAGAAATATTAACTTAAATTTCTTCATTTTCTACTGCAACTAAATAATAATTATACATGAATGAAAAGTAAACAATACCATGATGCCTATCTAATAGGTTTTCAATATAAAACACCAATATTATAATAACTGTCCAACCTAAAAACTCCCTGATTTTTGATTTTTGTGATTTAACATTAACTTTTTTAAACATGTTTATCATAAAAAGAAAAAAGATTGAAACTCCAACTAAGCCGTACTTCATTAAAAAAGAAAGGTACTGATTGTGGCTATTTAAGTCAGAATCTAAGAAATAATATTTACCGCTTAGGTAATGATTATAGTTAAGTAAGTCTTTCTCTGATGATTTTAAATTACCAAAGAAGGGGTTGTTTTCAAAAATCTTAAAGGACTCTTCCCATATTTGTAACCTAAAATCTAAAGCCTTCTCATAATTAACTGATGCTTTAGTATTAAACACTACAAAAACAATAATAATTCCTATTAAAAAAGGAATATGAAATTTTATGTTTTTTTTATTTACTTTAGGTAAGGCTTGGACAACAAACAAAAGCGCAAAAATGACCATAGAAGCCTTACTGTCTAAAGAAAATACAAACCAAAAGAGTAAGCTAATTATTATTAATATAAATAGCTTAGTATTTATTTTTAGTTTATTTTTTGACAATAACTTAATTAACATGAGATTAACTAAGGTTAACAGATAAATTGATAAATAGGTGTGATGAATATCTAAAAATCTTAAAAAAGCATATTTATCAAATGGTATTTTATTTATCACACTCAAAGCAAACACCTCTATAATTGCCACTAGACTCCCAATTAACAATGCATAAAAAGGCAACTTATTTTCCTTTTTGTTTCCCATTATAAAGGGTATGATAAATAATAAAGTAAAATGTGAAAACTGTTTTTCAAAAAAAACGAAAGTGTGCCTTAAATTGGTTTGTATAATTGAGTTTATAATTATATAAACTAAAAAAACAAATCCTATTATTACACTGTGTTTTAAAGCTTTTGAACCATACTTTAGCTCTTTATGATAAATTGACTGAATAATCTTTAAAACAATAGAGGCAATTAACGTAAACGTACTCAAGTTGATTGAAAGGGGTAGCAGAAACATTGATAATGTTAATGCCAAAAAAGAATAGTCTCCTTTTTTGACAACTAGTTTTATTATGTCTAGTGGCTTATTTAACATTATTTATTTATATCGATTTTTTAAAGTATTTTAATTTAAAAACTTCTAAAAGAAAAAGAGGGGTAGAATAAAGGTATCGTTTTGTTAACCTCCAAGCAGTGAAACTTCTATATAGCCATTCCATCTTTAAATTTATAACCCATTGTGGTGCTCTTTTTTTTGTTTCGGCTATAAAATCAAAAACAGCACCTATAGAGCAAATGATGTTAGCATCTATACTTTCTTTATTATCAAAAACCCATTTTTCTTGTTTAGGAGCTGTCATTCCAACGAATAACACATCTGGTTTAAACGCGTTAATTTTTGATACCATTTGTGCGTTATCCTCCTTTGAGAAAACCGGTTTAAATGGTGGCGAATAAAAACCAAACGCTACATTTTTATATTTTTGAGTTTGTTTGTTTTTGATAATGTCTAATGTTTCCTGGCTTGCTCCTAAATAAAAACATTTAAGACCTCTTTTTTCTGATAGATCTAATAAATAGTCATGAATGTCTGCTCCTGCTATCTTTTTAATTTTTTCGCCTTTCAACTTTTTTGCCATCAAAACAACACCTTCTCCATCTGGCAATAAAATATCACTACTTACCAATGCTTTTTTAAACTTTGAATCGTTTTTTGCTACTATATAAGAATGCGCATTTATTGTGTTTACAATAGTCTTTTTGTCCTTTTCAACTGTTAGACTATTAATATCTGACGCATAAATATTATACTCTTTTATTTTAACTGATTTGGGCATTAGCTTGAAGTTAATATGTCTGTTAGTTTTCTTTCAAAGACATCAATAGTGTATTTACTTAAATATTCCTCTCTACAAACCTTATAATTATCAGTAGATTGGTAATTTACTATCATTTTCTTTAAGTCTTCAAAAATAAGTTCTTTATTGCTGATTACACCTATTTTAGCATTAATAATTTTTGAAACCGCACCTGCATTAAAACCTAAAATTGGCAAACCATAAGATAATGCCTCTAGTACAGAAATAGGAAACACTTCTTTTTTATATCTTGAAGGAAAAACAAATATGGTTGCGTTTGAAAACAAAGATTTCTTTTTCTCACCTTGTACTAAACCATGAAATGTAACATATTCTTGCAGGTTATATTCTTTTACATAGTTATTAAAAAACTGCTCATCTTCATTTGTTGCCCAACCTCCTGCAAAGTTAAACTCTATATTGTCTAAACCTGATTCTTTTACTTTTCTTACAGTTTCTAAAATAGTATCATAGCCTTTTTCTTTTATCATATTTGAAAGATACAAAACAGATGCTTTATTACTAGATACTCTTTGAGACACAACATTTAAAAAATCTTCCTTGTTTAAAGTAGTTTCTACACCATTATTTATAAAAACCACATTTTTATAGGTGTTAACCTGCCTTATTTCACTTTTCATTAGTTTAGAGATTAGCAGAATCGTTGTGTTTTTTAAAAGGAAATTAGTTAATTTTTTATTTATGCTAGATTGTGATACAAAACTATCTATTCCCTTTGCGTGATAGTGGTAAAACAAGCTTGTTTTACTCAATTTTCTATAAAATTTAATAGGAACTGAAACCACTAAATCTCTATAAAAAGCAAAACCATAAGGTGATGCTGTGTAATATATTATTTGAGGTCTAAACCATAATAAGCTCCAGCAAATTTTAAAAAACAACTCAATGAAATATAAAATCTTTTTACCATTAAACTTACCAATAACATCGATACTGTCTGAAGATTTTATTTTTATAAATTTAGCATCCAGTTCTTGTCTTATAATTGAGCTATTTAAAATAGAGTCTCCTACTTTTGAAGCACCATGAACTGGTGGCGAATAGTGTAAAATAAAAAGAGCTTTATTCATTTTATTTTAAAGAGTTATAAATGCTTATTACTTTTTTTGCCTTTTTATCCCAAGTATAATTATTAACTATTTCATTATGATTAACCAATCCTATTTTATTTATTAAATCTGAGTTATTATAAAGCTTCTTAAGTTTTGAAGCCATTGAATTAATAATCTCCATTTTACTCATTCTATTATCATACTCCACCAACTGATTTTCTGTTTCTTCTTTCAAAAATTGTTTTGGTCCTCCTGTATTTAATGCTAAAACAGGTAAAAAATTAACCATAGCTTCCAAGATTACAAATCCTGCACTCTCTAAGGTTGGAAACAAGAAAACATTAGCTTTAGAAAAATAATTCATAACTTCTTTTTGCGGAATATTACCTAAAAATTGTACGTTTTTATAAATATTTAAAGTTTTACACTTCTCAATTAATGCATTTTTTTGACTTCCTTCTCCTATTATCGTTAGTATTATTTTTTCTTTCTCATTCTCTGGTATGCTCTTGAGAAATTCAGCAAATACTGAAATAGTGAAATGGAAATTTTTAATATACATTAATCTGCCTACTGATATTATATTAAAAGTTTCTTTAGATATTCTCTTCTTTTTAGCTTGATATATTGCTTCGTCAATTTGTTTTTGGCTCAAGGCTATTGCAGGAAAACTAATGAACTTGTGTTGTAGTTTATGTTTAAGTTTAAGCTTATTTTTTACATTATTATTTATTCCTATTATTTTACTTGACTGCTTTTTACATATCATAAAAAAAGGGTCAAATGTTCTGTAAAAAGTCTGTAAAAAAATCCTTATTTTCTCAATTACCTTTTCTTTTCTTGAATTTAAAAATATTGAATTAACACGGCTATGACTTCCTATAGGCCCCCAAATAAAATGATTGTATTTTGTTTTAAACAACACAAAAAGTGATGGTAGCCAATCATTTACAAAAGTAAGATGATGAATAATATAAAAGCTGTTTTTTTGTTTTCTTAATTTAATGTATGCCCCTAACATCCATAAATAATAATAAATTCTTAGCAGATTAAACCTTTCTTTTAATCTTATAAAAATTTGAGGAAGTTCGTAGTAAAAAAACTCTAAATTATCAGGGATAGTTTCTTTTTCTATATACGTTTTATAATAACTCCTTGTAGCTACTAAGTATTTGTATTGAGAGTTATTTGCTAGCTCAGAAACCATGTTCCATCCAACTCCAGGTTCAGAGCCCCTGTGAGGTTGACAGGCATATGCACATATTAGAATTTTACTTTTATTTTGCATTGCTTAATTGTTATGCCAAAGAGATAAATCTTTATTTAATAGCTTTTCAAGCTTGACAATATCTTCTACAAAATAAGGTTTTAATAATTTTATGTCTTCTTGTGAAATTGCAACTGGTTCTATGTTTACTTGAGACACTTTTTGCTTTAAACCTCTTGGTATAAGCTTTTTTATAAACATCACTAAAGGTGATTTGTTTAAGATTATCTTTTGTAGAAAGGGTGATTTAGCGTTTCCAGATTTATTATGAACTTTATCTCCTTTTAAGTCTTGGTCTTCTAAACCTAAAAAAGCAAGTATTTCTTTTAGCTCTTTTTGAGGGTCTTTAATAAACTCTTCAAAAATTATAATTTTTAAATTCTCTTTATCAATATTGTCTTTATAAAACTTTACTTGATTGTAGTATTTAGATATCTCAGTATATTGCCAAACCCATTCCCAATTATTTTTTTGCCTATCTTTTTGAGCGCTAATAGCCTGATTTAAAGGAAGCGTTTCTCTTAGGTCTCTCTTAAGGTGAGAATACATAGAAAAAGCACTTTTAACTGGGTTTCTTAAAAGAATTATAATCTTAGGCTGTTCATCTTTATACAAGTCATTAATGCTGCTAATTGTTTCTTTATAATAGTAAAGATAATCTACGGAAGCATCACACAAAAACTGACCTGCTTTTGCTTTTTTAAATAAGTCTGAATACTCTTTTAATGAAGTGGTCATTTCAATATTTACAACATGATCTCCTGGACCATTAAAGTTTGGCGTCATCTTTGAAAGGTATCTGCACTCTTTAACCTTTGGTATAAAAATATTAGAATGTTTAGAGAGGTATTGACTTAAAGATGTTGTACCACATTTTGCTCCACCAACTATTAAAAAATCTGGTATATTATAGTTGCTATTTTCTTTTTTAATAATCATTGTTCTTTCTAGATAATTTAAAATAAACTTCTACCAAAATTCTGAATACTAATGCAAAAGACCTACTAGCAAAATTCATACCTGCATTTTTTCTTGCGATATAATTTTCAGATAAAATCTTCTTGAATTTTAAATTTCCACTAATTCCTCCTAATCTAAAATTAGATAAAACTTGAGGTATATAATGAAACTTATTTTTATTGTCTAAGTAATTTGTTAAAGTAAATTGGTAATCAGAAACAGACCTTAATTGGGTATTATATTGATAATGTTTATAAATATCTTTATGTACAAACATAGTTGGATGATTTAAAACCATACCATAATATTTGATCAAAAAAGGATTGTTTTTAGCTTTTTTTAATTTTATATCTCCGTTTAATTTAATACAGTTTTTATCACCATGAAATATTTTTTTCTCTTTGTTTTTTATGTATGCATTTACTACTTGCTCAACTGTATTGTTTTCATACCAATCATCACTATTTACTATTCCTATTAGTTCCCCAGAGGCCATTTTGATTCCTTTATTCATAGCATCATACAAGCCATTGTCTGGTTCACTTACCCATTTTGAAATAGTTTTTTCATTGTCATTTATTATATCAATTGTTTTGTCAGTAGAGCCTCCATCAATAATTATGTACTCAACGTTTTTGTAAGTTTGCTTTTTTATACTGTTTATGGTTTGTTGTAGGTAAGCTTCACCATTATATACTACAGTTATAATACTAATTTTAGGAGTTTCTATCATTTTAATAAATTATTAATTTCCTCATCATTCATTTCTCTGTTTTTTTTATTTAACACAGTGCCTATTGCCATCCATAAAAAAATAAAAATTGGAGTAAATCTTGGCCTAAATGAAATTATACTTAAAATGGTTATAATTAATATGAAAACCCCTAATCTTCTTGTGAATTTATTTTTTGACTTGAAAATACCTAAATAAACACCATACAACATAAAATATAAGTGTAAGAAAAACATAATAAAACCTCCTTTTAATATCATTTGAAGGTAACCTACTTCAATTGTAATTCTCTCCGGTTCATCTCCTTTCCAGCCTGTATTACCTTTCAGATGATAATATCTTGTTGTTCTTTCAAAAAAATCACTGTAGTATGTACCGAGAGAACCTCTTCCATAATAATATTCATTTTTATTAAGCTCTGTAAAAAGTTCTGTAAATAAAAAGGTTCTAGAGTCCTGATATTCCACGAGTAAGTTAACTGTATCCGCAAAATAGGCATAACCCATTAAAAAAATAACTAAAAGAACTAAAACATAAATAATAATAACCTGCCAGAAAAGTAATTTTCTTAAATTAACTTGGCTTGCTTTATCTATTAGAACAAAAGTTATGGATAATGCAAAGAAAATATAATCTACTCGGTGGCTTGTAGCATCAGTTATAAACAAATATGCTATAGTCGCTAAAAAAAAAAGTGTTTTATTTAATATATTCGACCTATAGAAAAAAACTATAAAAGCTAAATTAACAGGTCTTAATAGCCATGACCATTGAGGATATTTGAATGGGAATATAAAGCTTAAAAAAAAGAAGAAAACCATTAAACCCAACATAAAACTTATTGCTTTATATGCCTTGGACCAATTACTTAAATTTACTCCTATAATTAAAAAAAGTGGCGTTAACCATGCTGGTGCCATGTAGATGTTTCCTAAATTAGTAATCCAATCCTGTAAGTTCAACGAAAAACCTCTGATAATAGTTATAACACACCAGAGAATTAATAAAAAATATATAACTCTGGGTGTTCTATTTATTTGTTTGAGCTTTTTTATGTTCTTAGCACTAAAATAAATAAGTAAGGCCAAAGAAGACAACAAGAGGCATGATATAGCAATTTTTGAAAAACTAATTCCTTGAGGTTTTAAGAGCACATAAAAGAATACATAAAACAAGTTAAGGTAAAGAATTACCTTAACAATACTTGCATTTGCTCTAAACGTATTCTTCAAAATTAATTAATACTTTTATATAGTTGTATATATTTTTTAGCTACTATAGTAGTATCAAAATTTTTTAAAACCTTTGCCCTAGATTTATTTTTTAACCCTAAGTAGTTTTCATTATTTAAAACCCACTCTATGCCCTTGGCTAAATCATTAGTATCAAGAGGTTTTGCTAAGTATCCATTTTCTTTATGGTCTATTAAATCGCTGTTCCCTCCTATATCAAACCCAACGACAGGTGTTCCACAAGACAGACTTTCCATAATAACATTAGATAAATTTTCTTCTAAACTAGGAACGATCATGACGTCAGCTGCATTATAAATTGCTGTTAAACTAGCATCATCATATAGTCTCCCTAAATAATGAGATTTGAAACCTAAGTTTTCAGGGTTTTGGGGCTTAGAACTACCGTATATTAAAAGCTCAACACATTCTTTATTTATACTTTTTAATGCTTTCTTTAGTTGATCAAACCCTTTTCTTTTGTCGCTAGTGGCAGACATCGCTCCAAAAAGAATCAATTTTTTATCATTCGGCAAATTAAATAATTTCCTTGCATGTTTTTGCTCTACTTGTTTGAATAAATTTGTATCTATTGGGTTTGGTAAATTAACCACCCTTTTATCCCTAAATAGAGTACTAGATTTTGCACAAGATTCGAGCCACTTACTTAAACCTATAATTGTTAAATTTGTTTTGGCGAAAGTTTTTTTCTTTCTATTAAAAATTTTACGACTTAAGTCATTTTCTTTATTTGACTTTAAAATAATACATTTCCCACAGTTTTCTTTATATCGTTCGCATTCTTTTGAATAATGACACCCACCCGTAAATGCCCACATATCATGTAAGGACCAAACAATAGGTGCTTTTATCTTTGAAAAGTCTTCTATTTTTAACATTCCTGCATTAATCCAATGTAAATGAACAATATCAGCATTTATTTCATTAATTGCTTTTACAATTCTAAATGACGGTGAAAATGACGGTGAAAATAAATCATGTTCTTTATATTTAAGTAATGGGTATGGATTTATTATAGACTGTGCTTTAGCTGTAAATTTACCAATCTTTGAAGTAGGAGAAATAACTGTATAGTCATCACTTTTTTTTGTTTTAACTAACATTGTAGAGCTAACCCCTTCTTTAAGGAGCGAATTATGAAGTCTATAAGATGCTCTAGCAGCACCACCTTCTATATCACTAAAATTTACAATCAATATTTTCATTATCTTACACTCAAATCTTGCTTTTATGGCTTGTATCACTAAAACTATAGCCAAAGAGTAAAATATCTTTTTTATAAACTTCTTCTACAATCTTTTGCGTTTTTGAAGAATAATATGTTCTATAATCTTTTTCCCTTTTAGATTTATTTTCGTGTGTAAGAAGAATATCCTTATTCAACACCTCATTAATTTCTTTAACACTATTGTTAAATTCTTCTATTTTATATATTTTGTCTACTGCAACTTTTGAGTTTATTGTGATAAACTCATATTGAGGAATAAAATGTATCCCTTTATATATATTATCTTCATTAACCCAATTTAGGACAAAATCTTCAAAATCCTTATATTTTGATAGGTGCATTTCATACCACTCTGCATCTTCTTTATGAAACCCTCCTGCTTTTAAAAAGAAGTAGGCTGAAACTAATCTATCCCATGGATTTCTTGCAAATGTGAATTTAAAATATTTTTTAAATTCTTTTTGGTTGAAAATGTATAAATACTTGTAAATTGGTCTATGCCCATAACCTAAATTTCCAAAAAGATTTAATGCCAATGAAACCCCTCCTGCTTTAGGGATATGAATAAAAATACATTCATTATCATCAAAACCTTTTAATGAATACTTTTCTTTTCCCTTTACTATTATTTTTCTTTCTTCTTGCTTCTTGTTAAACTCTTTACTTCTAAAAAACCTATATAGATTATATATTAGTGAATGAGGGAGTTTTAAAAATATTTTTTCGAAAAAACTTAACTTGCCCATATCCCTTTAGCTTTGTTATTTATTATTTTATAATATTGCATTGGTCTTAATACAGCTGCATAAGACATAGAAACACAAGTAGCAATTATAACTCCTGTTGTTCCCATATTAAAAAAGTTTGCGAATAATATACTCAACGGTATGTTTATAATCATAGATGTGATTGCAGTAATTAATTGAATCTTAATTTTCCCTACACCATTAATAAATTGAGTAAAAACCATGTTAAACGTAAACAACAAAACAAATAAAGCCATTGAAATAGAAAGAGATAATGGTACAATAACTTTTTCTCCAATCCAAATATTATAAAACCAATCTTCCAATATCAACATTATAATTAGCAGTATTGGTACAATAAACCAAATTTTTAAAATATTTTTTACAGATTTCTTTATCCATTCGAAATCTTTTAGGGTAAATGCTTGAGTAAATGAAGACCAGTAAGGAGCTACAATCATTGTGTATAGCATGGTAAGTATAGAAAAGTATTTAAAAGCGATGTTGTAAGGGACTACTTCTTCAGGACTAAATAACTGACTAATGATAAAATTATCAGTAGAAAACAAAATTATTGCTGCAACTTGTATAATGAAAAAATTAACTCCTATACCCATTACATCTTTTAAATATTTTTTATTAAAATACTTAAATGATGGTTTTATTGCTTTGTACTTATTTGAAAAAGCAAATACATTGAATATTAATAAAACAACTACAGGTATGCATGAAAACAAAGTGCCAAAAACAAGTAAAGAACTATTATCTGTTTTGGTGAGCTGCCAGACAATAAACAATAATATCGCTTGTGTGATAAACTGAATTTTAACTTGAACTGAATGATTTTGATCAGCTAAATATATGCTGACTATGAGTTTTACAATTAATTGAATACAAAAAAACCCAACAACAATAGGCATTAAAAAACTAAGGTCACTTCTTAACTTAGAGCTAGAATTAAAAAACAATGTCCAATCAATAAAATTATTAATGGCAAAAAAAACAATAAAAAGAAATGAACTCAATATGAATATTGAATAATATGCAGAGCTAATATATCCTTTCACTAACTCTAAATTATTGTTCGCTTTTGCTTCTGCAAACTTATTTCTTAATCCGTTACCCAATCCAATATCCAAAAAAGAAAGCCAAGAGATAAAAGATGTAATTGTTAGCCATACCCCATAGTTTTCAGTATCGAGATACTCAATTGTTAATGGAACTAATAAAAAATTAGATAAAACAGCTCCTCCTTTGTATAAAAAAGAAATTAGTAAATGCTTTATTATGTTTTTTGTTCGAGAGCTTTTTACTCCTACTTTTTCTAAAAGTTTAACAATATTATGTTTCAATTATTGAAAAAGTTTATTTATAATTTTTTTTCTTAAAAACATTGTTGGGTTATATTTCCCATCTATTCTTTTTGTATTAATAATGCCTGTTTCAGGATTATATTCTATAAATTTATTAAAAGTAAAGTAATCATTTAATTCATCAGGAGAAATCAAATACTCAACATTATTGGTATGTATTTTAATTAATTTAACTGTAATGGCTTTCTCGTTTTCTCTCCCTAAAATCAACCCTAAGCTAACATCAGGTTTAATTTCATCTGGCACTTCAAATTTTATAACCTTTTGATTTTCATTACTGTTCATTTTATGAGTTATGATAAAATTCATAAACTGACTGTTATTTAAAAAAACATCATTTGAAAATAAAATAAAATCATCTGGTTTAGTCGTTTTAAAATCTATTTCAAATACGAGTCTATTCTTTTTTTCTATTTTTTGCTCTAGTTTATTATTTTGTTGCTTAGCTTTTTCGGCTACATTTTCTTCATTTTTACACGAAAAAAAGGTAATTACTAATAATACTAATGTTAATTTTTTCATTAATTTATTTGTTTTTATAGTTAAACTATCATTCCTGCGGCAACAGTTTCATTAGTTGCATCATCTACTAAAATAATACTTCCAGTAGTTCTGTTTTCTCTGTAAGCATCAATCATTAACGGCTTTGTAGTACGTATTTTAACTTTAGCAATATCATTCATTGATAAATCAGTATCGTCACTATTTCGCTCCAAGGTATTGATATCGTATTTGTAAACCACTTCTTTAATCATCGCTTTTTGATCGTTAGAAGTATGCTTAATAGTATATTTTGCTCTAGGTTTAGCTGCACTATTATTTAACCAACACAACATTACCTCAATGTCTTGAGAAGGCTCTGGTTTATTGTTTGAACGCACAATCATATCACCTCGACTAATGTCTATATCGTCTTCTAAAGTTATAGAAACTGACATTGGTGCGTAAGCTTCTTCTAATTCTTTATCATGAAGGTTAATACTGCTTATCTTTGATGTAAATCCTGAAGGCATTACAGTAACATCATCGCCTTTTCTTAAAATACCACTTGCTACACGACCTGCATAACCTCTATAATCTATAAAACCTTCACGTTGTGGTCTTATTACAGTTTGTACAGGAAAACGCGCATCTACTTTATTAATATCACTACTAATATGCATTGTTTCCAAAGTATGTAGCATTGGTGCTCCTTGATACCAAGGCATATTTTCTGATTTGTTTACCACATTATCTCCTAAAAGCGCTGACATTGGTATAAAACGAACGTCTTTAACAAGCATCTTTGAAGACACTTCTTCAAATTCTGAAACAATATTATTAAATACTTCTTCAGAAAAATCAACCAAATCCATTTTGTTTACACAAACAATAATGTGTGGTATTTGCAATAACGATGCTATAAATGCATGACGTTTAGTTTGCTCAATTACACCATGTCTTGCATCAATTAGAATGGTCGCTACGTTAGCTGTTGATGCTCCAGTAACCATATTACGTGTATATTGAATATGTCCTGGTGTATCAGCAATAATAAATTTACGCTTTGGTGTTGTAAAATATCTGTAAGCAACATCAATGGTAATACCTTGCTCTCTTTCGTCTCTTAAACCGTCTGTAAATAGTGCTAAATCTACACCTTCATGACCTTTTTTCTTACTTGTGTTTTCAATAGCTTCAAGTTGGTCTTCAAAAATAGATTTAGAATCGTATAGCAAACGCCCTATTAATGTACTTTTTCCATCATCTACACTTCCGGCAGTTGTAAAACGTAATAATTGATTGTTGTCTAACATGTTATTCTTTATATGAGATGCCAAATTGTATTTGGCATGACAGTTAATTTTTTATTTAATTTTGATTAAAAGTATCCTTGACGCTTACGGTCTTCCATAGCAGATTCTGATCGCTTATCGTCACTTCTGTTTCCACGCTCGGTATTTCTCATACCAGCAACTTCAGCAGCAATTTTCTCTAATGTATCAGCATCAGATTCTACACCACCAGTAATAGTAATATCACCCAATGTTCTAAAACGTATCTTTTTAGTCACCACCTCTTCATGGTCTTCTAGTACTAAAAATTCAGAATTTGGAATCCAAGAGTCTTGTCTCCAAACGACTTCGCGTTCATGTGCAAAGTATAATGATGGAATAGCAATATTCTCGCGTTTTATGTAGTTCCAAACATCCATTTCTGTCCAGTTACTTATAGGGAATGCTCTAAAGTGCTCTCCTTCAAAATGCTTTCCGTTGAAGATATTCCACAGTTCTGGTCGTTGGTTTTTAGGATCCCATTGTCCAAAATCATCTCTATGAGAGAAGAAACGCTCTTTTGCTCTTGCTTTTTCTTCGTCACGACGTCCACCACCAATAGCACAATCAATCTTATTTGCCTCAATAGCATCAAGAAGTGTTGTAATTTGAAGTGCGTTACGCGTAGCGTTTTTCCCTTTTTCTTCAGCAACACGACCTTCGTCTATAGACTCTTGTACAGAACCAACAATAAGTTGCGCGCCTAATTCTTTAATAATGTCATCTCTAAACTGAATGGTTTCTGGGAAATTGTGACCAGTGTCAACATGCATTAATGGAAATGGTATTTTAGCAGGATAAAATGCTTTTTTTGCTAAATGCGTTACCAAGATAGAATCTTTTCCTCCTGAAAATAAAATTACTGGGTTTTCAAATTGTGCCCAAACTTCACGTAAAACAAAAATTGCTTCACTCTCTAATTCATCTAAATAATTTAAATAATACTTACTCATTGTTGCTTTGACAATTTTGGTGTTATGTAATCTACGATTCGTTGCGCAGCTGCTTCAACTGATTCGTTTTCTGTTTTTATTTCAATATCAGGGTTTTCTGGCGCTTCATAAGGTGCTGAAATTCCTGTCATGTTTTTTATTTCTCCAGCTCGAGCTTTTTTATAAAGCCCTTTTACATCACGTCTTTCACATTCTTCAACGCTGGTATTAACAAATATTTCGACAAAGTTAACATCTTTAACGATACTTCTAATGTTCTCTCGGTCTTTTTTGTAAGGCGACACAAAAGCCGCAAGTGTCACTAAACCAGCATCAACCATTAAATTGGCCACTTCTGCAATTCTACGAATGTTTTCTGTTCTATCTTGTGGAGAAAAGGTTAAGTCTTTATTAATTCCTTTTCTAATATTGTCACCATCTAAAGTAAAGGTTTTAATACCGTTCTGATGCAATTTTTGTTCAACCACATTGGCTATAGTAGACTTACCTGATCCTGATAATCCTGTAAACCATAATAAAAAAGAATTATGTCCATTCTGTTTTCGTCTATCTTCAATAGATATTTGATAATCGTGCGGAATAATGTTCTCTTTCATCTTATTCTTTTTTTCTTTTACTTAAACCAAAGTTTATTTTATACCAAACGCGTTCGTGCAAATAATACAATATCATTTTAGTAATCACTTCAGCAAAACCTATTTGTAAAGCAGCAAGTGGATTACCCGAAATAATCCAAGCCAACGTCATTGTATCTATTGTTCCTATAAAACGCCATGTAATAGTTTTGGCAATATGTCGTTTTCTACTTTCAAGAAGAATACCATCCTTCGATAAATTAATTTTGTACCAAACACGTTCGTGTAAGTAGTATAACACTGATTTTGTTGTGACTTCTGCGAATCCTATTTTAAGACCTGCCAAAGGGTCTCCAGTAACTATCCAAGAGAGAATTATTGTGTCTATCGTTCCAACAACTCTCCATGTAATGGTTTTGGCAATATGTCTTTTATAAGAAACATCTGCCATTTACTTACTGACTAAAAAGTAGCTGTTTAATAGGTTTTCTTTATTGTAAGCTAATGGTTTATTTGTTTCTTTAGAAATAACCTCTAACCCAACTGCGTTACAAATGGCTTGACCTGCAGCAGTATCCCATTCCATGGTAGGTGCATATCGTGGATATACATCGGCATTTCCTTCGGCTACCAAACAAAATTTTAAAGAGCTTCCTTTTGATACAATCTCAACCTCTTTACCTTCTGCTTTCAAGCTTTCTACAAAATCCAACGTGTCTTGGTTCATGTGCGAACGACTACCAACAACCTCAACTTTATCCGAATTGTTTTTCTTTGGTTGTAATGGTTGGGCTAATTCTAATATCTTTTCAACAGCAACATCATGAGACTCTAAATCTACCTTAAACGCTTCGTTGTTTTCTACATTAGCAAAATAGATGGTTTTTACTGCAGGCACGTAAATAACTCCTAAAACAGGTTTTCCGTTGGTTACTAACGCTATATTTACTGTAAATTCACCGTTACGTTTTATAAACTCTTTAGTGCCATCTACTGGATCTACAACCCAACAGGTTTCCCAAGTTTTTCTAACAGCGTAATCCGTTTGTTTATTCTCTTCTGAAATTATTGGAATTTCCGTAGGAATCAGGTACGAATTAATGACATCATTAGCTTTTTTGTCTGCCTCTGTTAAAGGTGATTTGTCGTCTTTCATTTCTACATCAAAAGCTGTATCATATATTTGCATGATTACTTTTCCTGCTTCTAATGATGCTTTGATAGCTGTTTGTAGGTTTTCATTTATTAACATACCAATCGTACACTTTTTTAATTCCGTCTTCTAATTCAACCGAATGTTTCCAACCTAAACCGTTCAATTTAGAAACATCTGTTAATTTTCTCATGGTTCCATCAGGCTTATCTGTATTAAACACTAAGTCTCCTTTAAAATCAATAATGCTTTTTATGGTTTCGGCTAGCTCTTTAATAGAAATTTCTTTCCCTGTACCTATATTGATATGGGTGTTTCTAATTTCGCTATCATTTTCGGAATATGTATCAGAAAACTCTCTGTTTTCCATAATAAATACACAAGCATCAGCCATATCTTTAGACCATAAAAACTCTCGTTTTGGAGCTCCTGTTCCCCAGATTTCTACACTGTTTTCTGATACTCCAAATTTAGAAAGATACACTTTTGCCTCTTCAATCGTTTCAAAACCAGTGTCACTAATAACAGCATCTAAATTGTTTTCATTTAGCATTTTTGCTAAATATATCTTTCTAATTAACGCTGGTAAAACATGTGATTTTTCTAAATCGAAATTATCGTTAGGTCCATAAAGATTTGTTGGCATAACCGAAATAAAATTTGTACCGTATTGAAGATTGTAACTTTCACAGGTTTTTATTCCAGCTATTTTTGCAATGGCATAAGGCTCATTGGTATATTCTAAAGTGTCTGTCAATAAATACTCTTCCTTCATTGGTTGAGGAGCATTTTTAGGATAAATACATGTACTTCCTAAAAACAACAATTTTGATACGCCATTAAGGTAACTTTGATGAATTACATTGTTTTGAATCATCATGTTTGCGTAAATAAAATCGGCTCTGTATACATTATTTGCAACAATACCTCCTACTTTAGCTGCAGCTAAAAAAACATATTCTGGTTTTTCGCTTTTAAAAAAGTCTTCAACAGCAACTTGATTGGTTAAGTCTAGTTCAGAATGTGTTCTGGTAACTAGGTTTGTATAGCCTTTACTTTTTAAGTTTTCTACAATAGCACTACCCACCAAACCTCGATGTCCAGCTACATATATTTTAGAATCTTTTTTCATAACTGCTTTTTATTCAAAGTAGTTATTGATTCTGTAACCGCCATCTTGCAAAAATTGTTGTTTTTGCATTAGTTTTAAATCGCTAGACATCATATCATCAACTAAATTTTGAAGGTCATATTTAGGAACCCATCCTAATTTTTCTTTAGCTTTTGTTGCGTCTCCTATCAATAAATCAACTTCTGTTGGTCTGTAATATTTTTCGTCTACTGAAACTATCTCTTTGCCAATTTCAAGGTTGAAATCAGGGTTACTACAAGACTTTACAAATCCTTTTTCATTAGAACCTTCGCCTTTAAACTCTAATTCTACACCAATATGTTTAAAACACATTCTAACAAAGTCTCTTACAGATGTCGTCTTACCTGTAGCAATTACCCAGTCTTCTGCTTGATCAGCTTGAAGAATCATCCACATCATTCTAACGTAATCTTTGGCATGTCCCCAATCTCTCTTTGCGTCTAGGTTTCCTAAATACATTTTATCTTGTAAGCCTAATGCTATTCTTGATGTTGCTCTTGTGATTTTTCTAGTAACAAACGTTTCTCCTCGAATTGGAGATTCGTGGTTAAATAAAATACCATTACATGCATACATACCATAAGCTTCACGATAGTTTACCGTAATCCAATAGGCGTACATTTTTGCTACTGCATATGGGCTTCTTGGATAGAAAGGAGTTGTTTCTGTTTGAGGTACTTCTTGTACTTTTCCGTATAATTCAGATGTTGATGCTTGGTAAATTCTTGTTTTATTTTCAAGCCCTAACATTCTAACAGCTTCAAGAATTCTTAATGTTCCTATTCCATCAGCATTGGCTGTATATTCTGGTGTTTCAAAAGATACATGCACATGACTCATAGCAGCAAGGTTATATATCTCATCTGGCTGTACTTCCTGAATAATTCTAATAAGGTTTGTACTATCAGTTAAATCACCATAATGAAGAAAAAAGTTTTGGTTTTCAACATGAGGATCTTGATATAAGTGATCAATTCTATCTGTATTAAACAAAGAAGATCTTCTTTTAATACCATGTACTATGTAATCTTTTTTTAATAAAAACTCACTTAAATAGGCTCCATCTTGTCCTGTTACCCCTGTAATAAGGGCTACTTTTTTATCATTTTTCATATTTTTTATTTCTATTAAGCATGCAAAATTACCATAATTATTGTGGTATGCAACATTTTGAGGTTATTGTGTTTAGGGTTAACTATTAGATAACCTTAGACAATTACTTAAACTTTTTTTCCAAGACTTTTGAATAACTCCTAATTCCTTTACATTTTTAGAATTATTCAATACGCTAAACATTGGTCTTTTTGCTTTTGTTTTATAGTTTTCAGAAGTTATTGGCTGTAAGTTTATTTGAATTTTTTTTTGCTTAAAAATTTCTTGAGCAAATCCAAACCAACTTGTTTCTCCTTTGTTACTAAAATGGTACATACCATAGTTAGTGCTATCTTCTTTTATCACTTTTAGAATTACCTCAGCTAGGTCCTTAGCATAGGTTGGAGACCCTATTTGATCATTGACCACATTCAATTCCTGTCTTTGTTTTGAAAGACGCAACATGGTTTTCATAAAGTTATTTCCATATTCAGAATACAACCATGAGGTTCTAAATATAAAATACGTATCTAAAAGCTCCTTTATGTATTGTTCTCCTTGTAATTTTGAAGCACCATAAACATTTATTGGATTTGGTGCGTCTGTCTCTGTATATGGTGTGTTTTTTAAACCATCAAAAACAAAGTCTGTAGAAATATGTATTAGTGATGTGTTATAGTCTTTTGACAATATAGCTAAGTGTTTTACGCCTTCAGCGTTTACAGCAAATGCTTTTTCTTTTTCGTCTTCGGCTAAATCAACAGCTGTATAGGCTGCACAATTAATACAATAATTAAACTGATGTTTTTCAAAAATTGCTTTAGCGCTATTGAAACTGGTAATGTCTAATTCTTTTGAAGACTTAAAAATAAAGTTTAATTCTTCAAACTTTGAAGAAAGCTCTTTAATGCATTCTCCTAGTTGGCCATTAGCACCAGTAATTAAAACACTTTTTTTCATTTAAAAAAAGTGTTTGTGGTTGGTAATATTTTATCTTTTTCAGAAATAATTAATTCATCTTCGGGAAAATCCCAATTAATTCCAATTGATGGGTCATTAAAAATTAGCCCTCTTTCAGAATCTTTATGGTAATAATTATCGCACTTATAACTAAATATTGTATCGTCTTCTAAAACCAAAAACCCATGAGCAAATCCTCTTGGAACAAACAGTTGTTTTTTGTTTTCTTCGGTTAATTCTACAGAGAAGTATTGCTTAAAGGTTGGCGAATTAGGTCTAAGATCAACACAAACATCTAAAACTTTACCTTTAATAACTCTCACTAATTTTGCTTGTTCATAGTCTCCTACTTGAAAATGCAAGCCTCTTAAAACTCCTCTAGAAGATTTAGATTGATTGTCTTGTACAAAATTTACATCTAACCCAGTAAGCTTTTTAAAGGTGCTAGTATTAAAACTCTCATAAAAATAGCCTCTTTGATCCTCAAAAACAGTTGGACTAAAAACATATACTCCTTTTAAATACGTTTCCTCTGCTTTCATCTTACTTTAAATTTAAAAGGTAATCTCCATAACCGCTTTTAAGGAGTGGTCTAGCAAGTTCAAGAAGTTGAGATTTATTTATATATCCCATTTTATAGGCAACTTCTTCAATACATCCAATTTTTAATCCTTGTCTTTCTTCTATTACTTGAACAAATTGAGAAGCTTGCATTAGCGAATTAAATGTACCTGTATCTAACCAAGCTGTTCCTTTATCTAAAATTTGCACACTAAGCTTGCCTTGTTCTAAATAAGATTTGTTAACATCTGTTATTTCTAATTCTCCTCTATCGCTTGGTTTGATGTTTTTGGCAATTTCAACTACCGAATTGTCATAAAAATATATTCCCGGAACCGCATAATTAGATTTTGGTTGGTTGGGTTTTTCTTCAATAGAAATTGCTTTGTTATTATCGTCAAATTCTACAACTCCATATCGTTTTGGATCCTGAACATGATAGGCAAATATAACACCTCCATTAGGGTTAACATTAGCTTGTAGGCTTTGTTCTAGTCCTGAGCCATAAAATATATTGTCACCTAATATTAAAGCTACAGAGTCGTTACCTATAAACTCTTCTCCTATTATAAATGCTTCTGCTAAACCGTTAGGTTGTTCTTGTACAGCATAATGAAAATTGCACCCAAAATCTTCTCCGTTACCTAATAACTCTTTAAACCTTGGAGTATCTTTAGAAGTTGAAATTATTAATATTTCTTGTATTCCAGCAGACATTAAAGTAGTAAGAGGATAATAAATCATTGGCTTATCGTAGATTGGCATAAGTTGCTTACTAACAACTTTAGTAAGTGGGTGTAACCTTGTCCCTGATCCTCCAGCTAAAATTATTCCCTTCATATTGCTTTATATTTTTTCAAATACCAATTTATGGTTTTTTTTATTCCAGATTCAAAGTTTTCATCAGCTTTCCAACCTAATTCATTCTCTATTTTTGATGCATCTATTGCATATCTAAAATCATGACCAGGTCTATCTGTTACAAATGTAATCTGGTCTTTATACTGCTTATCTTTAGGAACAAGCTCGTCTAAAATTTCACAAATAATATTAGCTATATATAGATTATTACGTTCATTTTTGCCTCCAATATTATAAGTTTCTCCTGCTTTTCCATTTTGAAATGCCAAGTCAATACCCTTACAGTGATCCATTACATATAACCAATCTCTTATGTTTTGACCGTCTCCATAAATAGGGATATTTTCGTTATTAATTGCCTTTCTAATAATGGTTGGAATTAGCTTTTCGTCGTGCTGTTTAGGTCCATAATTGTTAGAACAGTTTGTAGTTACCACATTAAGACCGTAGGTATGAAAATAGCTTCTAACTAAAAAGTCTGAAGATGCTTTTGAAGCACTATATGGACTGTTAGGTGCATAAGCAGTGGTTTCGGTAAAAAGACCTGTTTTGCCTAAAGTACCATAGACTTCATCCGTTGAAATATGAAGGAACCTGCAACTTTCAAAACCTGCTTTTATTTTATGTGGTTGCTCTAACCAATTTCTTTTTGCAATCTCTAAAAGATTAAATGTTCCTACAACATTGGTGTTTATAAACTCATCGGGTTTATTTATAGAGTTATCTACATGAGATTCAGCTGCAAAATGGATAATATCTGTGATTTTGTGCTTATTGAAGACTTCTTCAAGTTTACTTTTGTCACAAATGTCTCCTTTTTCAAAATAATAATTTGGATTGGTTTGGTGCTCACTTAAATTAGAAAGCTCACCTGCGTAAGTGAGCTTGTCTAAAATTATTATCTTGGTTTGTGTATAAGTGTTTAAAAAGTACTCAACAAAGTTTGAACCAATAAAGCCGGCTCCTCCAGTAATTAGAATATTTTTATCCCTCATATGATTTTACATATTTTACAACTTTAACAGCTAAATAAAAAACACTTAAAGCTAAAAAAGCTAGAAAAGGAAAAATTATAGAATAACGTTCCCATATTGTTGTGTATTTAGCTCCAACATCCTGAAAACTGGATAAGGTGTCAAAAAACACATCTTCTTCAACTTTTTGAGACTCTAGTTCACTTAATTCTTTTCTTAGGTTTATCTCTTGCTCTAAAAGTTCATATTCTTTTGTTTTTGTTTTTTCTTGTATAAAAGACAAGCCATCTCTTGTAGTGTAAGATCCGTCTTGCGATTTAGATTCTTCTTCCATCACATTAACATAAACCTGTTTTAACGAATCAACAACTTTAATGGACGATAAGATTCTTTCCTTTTTAATAGCTATTAAAGAATCTCTTTTCTGCATTTTCTTGATAGAGTAGGTGTTAGTAAATGTTGAGTTCAAGCCATCTTCTAAAGACCTAAAAACATCTTTCTTAAAAGACTGAACATTTATCTCAAAAATGTCTCCTGAATAAATACTTCTATTTTCTAAAAACTGATCAAATTCAACTTCTTGAGCTCTTATACTATCTAACCCTTTTAAAAAATTATCATACTGTTTTATTTGATCATTTTCATTTTCTGGACCAGGGTGAATTTCAAACCTAATTAACTTTTCAGCTTCCTCTTCATTAATATCAAATATTTGAGTTAGTTGTTCATAGTCTCTTTCACCAATTAACGCATTATAATAGTTTATGTTAGTAACTAATTGAAATTTCGAGTCGAAATATGGTTTAACTAACATTTGTGAGCTATAAATGTCTGGTCTTGTTTTTTCAAGAGCAAAGCCTAGACACCCAGCTATGATAACTACAATAGCAATAATTTTAAAATTATCAATTATGGCCTTAAAAGCATAAATAATAATTGAAAAAACTTCTCTAAAGATAGATTTTATAAATTCTATAAACTTATTAAAAACTCTCCCAATCATATTAAAGATTTGAATTAAATCTATTTCTTCAGAAGGTGTATGCTCTGGTAAATTTTTACTCATTTGATGATATGATTAATTAAATATTTGTTTAATAATTTGTCTTGTTATTAAGTATGTTGGTTTAACTCCTGAGGTTCCTAACCCTCCTGAAGCTAATGTACTCCCTGTCTCTAAAGGATTATCACTAGCATAGTAAGCGTACCTTACTTTAACATCAGGCCCTATATTTCCTCTAACTTTTGAAGCTGCTTGGATAGCCTTTTGATAGTGAGCTCCTTCCATTTCTAAGCCTATTACATTCCATGTAGAATTAAAGAAAAACTTTAGTATCTCTTTGTTTTGTAAAGATGTTCCTAAAACCGTTATCATAGATCCTTCATAAACATCTATATCATTACCTTCTAATTCGGCCTTACTTAATTCATTTTTAAAAGGGTAATTATCTGCTGTACCTTCAAAAATATGCGCAGAAGGTATCATAATATCTCCTTTTTTTCCTTCTAAAATTCCTGCTTTACCCATTAAAGATATTGAAGCTACATTAAGGTGTGTGTTTGTTGCTCCTACTTTTAAAGGTTTTAAAAGCTCATCCATAGTTTCGTAAGCTTGTTCTCCAAATGCATAATCCATTACAATTATAACAGGCAATTCGCTAGTCTTAGATACTTTTTCTTTATCAACATCTATGTCTAGCTTTGAGAAATCAATCTTAGAGGTGTCAAAAATTTGCACATCAATATTAGCTCCTGAGTTATCTGGAATGTAAATCATTCCATTCTGCAACGCAACTTTTTCTACTTTATTGCGTAATGCCTTATTCTCTTTTTGACTTAAAGCTTGGTATACATCAAAAATGTCTTTCTTAGCTGCAAACGTTTTTAACGCTTGAGGCATAAATAGAGAGTTCATAACACTGTGCATATTAGCACTAATAACATGAATCTCGCGATCTAGTAAATTGTTGCTCTTTAATACATTTTTTATGTTATCAGCCCAAATTTCTCCATGAATATGATGTCCTAATCTTTCTCTTAAAACAGGACTAAAAGTTACAGTTCGTTTGTTATTATTAACTGTCTCTTCTATTGCTAGCTTACCCAACCAGTATACTATATGTAAAAATCGTTCTGGTTGTGTAGGTATAGAAAAACTATCGTAGATAGACATTAGCTCGTTAAACGTTCTGCCTAAAATATTTGCCGTATGAGTTACAGCTATTTCTCGTTCTTTTTGATCTAACTTACTACTTTTTAAAACTGCTTTTTCAAGCTTTATCCAATCTCTTGTTGTTGTTCCTTGTTCGTCTATTAAAACACGGTTGCTTATTTTGTGAGACTCTACAAAAAGAAATGTAAGATGTGTAAGAATATCGTAAATCTCTGAACGACCTCTAGTGATTTCAATATTCATCTGCTCATCATCAATCCTGTAGCAATTTCTTCTTCGTTTTGGAGGAATTATGGGTTTGAAATGCGAGTTTGCATAACCCTCATCGCTTGTTAAATTGATAAACGTACATTCTTCAATACCTTGAGGTAATCTATCAATTACATATAAAAGACCTTCAAGCTCTGCTTTTTCTTCTGAAATAGAACCGTAAATTTCTGGTCTAAGTAGTAATAACGACTCTCGAAGTGTTTCACCAGAAACTCCCATAGGCTTATAAAATCCTCTATTAAAGAGATGCCTCATGGTAATGTACATCCTTTCTATAGCATTCGAGCTTTCTTGAGCTCTCGTTCTGTCATGGCGTTTACTTTTGTTCATACTAACTATTTGGCGAGCAAATATAACACTATTATTTAGTTAAATTAAGCTTTATTAAACTAGTCGCAATATCTCTTCCGTTTGAAAGTCTAGGCAATTTGTTTTGACCGCCTAATTTTCCTATACTTTTCATGTAATTTTTAAAGCCCTCTTTTTTTATTAGAGTGATTTTTAACGGTCTAAGCACTTTTCCTTCGATTAAATCAAAGTAATAACTATTCTGCTTTTGCAATGATTTATCAATCTTTTCTTCTAATTCAAGAAGGTTTTCAGGCTCGTTTTCAAACTCTATAAACCACTCGTGATATGGCAGTCCTTCAGTTGGGTTAATTTGAGGTGCAACTGTAAATTCTGTAACCTGAATATTGGAGCCTTCAACAGCTTCTTGTAATGCTTGTTCAACCTCTTTACCAATGACATGTTCTCCAAAAGCAGAAATAAAATGTTTTATTCTTCCAGATACAATTACACGATACGGTTTTATTGAAGTGAACTCAATTGTATCTCCTATATTATAAGCCCACAAACCTGCATTGGTGGAGATAATCATAACATAATTTACACCAACCTCAACATCTTTAATCGTAATTCGTTTGGGACTGTCTTCAAAAAATTCATCTGCTTTAATAAACTCATAAAAAATTCCTGAGTTTAATTGTAGTAGCATTCCTTTTTCGTTTTGTTTATCTTGAAAAGCAAAAAAACCTTCACTTGCTGGATATAGTTCAATACTGTCAACCTTCCTACCTATAAGGCTTTCAAATTTAGCTTTATATGGTTCGTAGTTTACACCCCCAAAAATGAATAAGCTGAAGTTTTTAAAGACATCTCCAACGTTTTTATTGGTTTTTTCTTTAATCTTTTCAAAATACATTTGAACCCAAGACGGAATACCAGAAATAACCGTCATGTTTTCAGGCAAAGTTTCGTCAACAATAGCATTTACCTTAGTTTCCCAATCTTCAATGCAATTGGTTTCCCATGATGGCATTCTGTTTTTTTGAAGATAATTAGGCACATAATGTGCTACAATTCCTGAAAGTCGTCCTAGTTCTATACCATTTTTCTTCTCCAAAATTGGACTTCCTTGAAGAAAAATCATTTTCCCATCAACAAACTTACTGTTTCCTGTTTCGGCTATGTACATTAAAATAGCGTTTCTAGCAGCTTCAACATGAGTTGGCATGCTTTCTTTTGTTAATGGAATATACTTTGCGCCTGATGTTGTCCCTGAGGTTTTAGCAAAATAGATTGGTTTCCCTTTCCAAAGTATATCTTCTTCGCCAGCAACAACTCGTTCTACATAAGGTTTTAGGTCTTCATAATCTCTTACAGGAACCGCTTTTACAAAATCGTTGTGATTATTAATTCCAATAAAATTATGGTCTTTTCCAAATTGTGTAGCTGCTGCAGTACTTATTAGTTCTTGAAACACTTTTTCTTGTGTTTCAATAGGGTTATTAGCCCATTTTAATATCGACTTTTTTACTCTTTTGGCAAACGGTTTAGCAAGTGCAGATTTTATTGAAAACATTACTTAAAATCGATAAAATTAGTTGGGTTTACTGGATAGCCTCTATTCCAAAGTTCGAAATGAAGGTGAGGTCCTGTTGTAAATTGTCCTGTGTTTCCTGCCATAGCAATAACTTCGCCTGCTTTTACTAAATCGCCTTGTTGCTTAGTTATTGATGCATTGTGCTTGTAAACAGATATTAACTCATAGGTATGCTCAATAATAACAACATAACCTGTTTCGGCTGTCCATTCAGCAAAAATAACTGTACCATCAGCAGTGGCTTTTACAGGCGTGTCTTTTGCAACAACTATATCTACTGCATAGTGTTTGTCCTTTACATTATACTCTTCAGAAATTGTTCCGTTAACAGGAGGAAACAATACAAAATTTGATGCAGAAATAGCAGATTCAAATAAGTTATACTTATCTTCTTTATCTACTCTTTCTCGTAATAATGAATCTTCTTTACTAGGTGTTAAGTTTATATCATTAAGGTCTTTGTTTACAGCTTCAATAATAGAATCTTTATTGAAATCGACCGTTTTTACATCTCCTGTAAGTACTTTTTTAATAGACTCGAAATAGCGTTCATTCATATGAATCACTTGCTGTAACGAATCAGTTTTATAATTAAGCTCAGTAGCTTGTTTTTTTAATGCTGTTGAAGAGTAACCAGGTATGTACTCTCTTAAGGAGGTAAATGCTATTAAAAGAATGGTTCCTGTAATTAATAATATTGTTGAAAGCGCTACAATAACAAAAACATTAAGTCTTGTTAGTTTTATAGCAAAACGTTCTTCAAAAGTATCCTCGTTTAAAATAACTAGCCTATACTTGTGAAGCAGTTTTTTAGCGAATTTTTTTTCTTTCTTTTTTTTAGCCATTGCAAAGCAAAATTAATTAAAATAAATGCAAGTTATAATGCTATTTCTTAAAGTTTGCTTTTAAACGCTTAAATTGAACTTTAATTATTAAATTTGCAATTCAAATTAAAATGTTATGATAGCAGCAAGTATATTTTTAGCTCCAGGACCATGGCAAATTGTTTTAATAGTTGTAGTGGTATTATTATTATTTGGTGGTAAAAAAATCCCTGAACTTATGAGAGGTTTAGGAAGTGGTATTAAAGAATTTAAAGATGCCAGTAAAGAAGACGAAAAAACACCTTCCGACAAGAAAGAATAAACTTGATATATTCTAATTAAAAAAGCCAACTTAAAAGTTGGCTTTTTTCTTATTTAATTTTTGTGGATCGTATTATCGATTCTAGTTCAAAAATGTAATCTCTTTTATTTATTGAAGGCGCAAAAACATAACCTTCAACTACAATATATCTTTTGTTAATTTCATCTTCAATAGCGTAATTGATAAATGGTCCAGACATAAAGTCGTTTTTAACTTCCCAAATACCTTTTGTCTCTATTGTAGGTTTATTGTCAATAATGGTTTCAAAAATGTAAGGTGCATACGCCTTTTCGGTAATCATATACGTGTTTTCCAATCGTCCTTGAATGTGTTTTTCTCCAATAGAATCTCGCATCCTTACAATATCAATTACTGCACTATCGCCTTTTCTTATACGATCAAGAGGCACTTCATATATCATTAAATCCATATTTCCAGTTTGGATATCTTTACGAATCCAAAAGAAATCGTCTGTTGCAGTTGCAATTCTATAAACTGATGGAAATTTAATAGACACTCCCAACTTATCTTCTATAGGTTTTGAGTCGAAAAGCGAAAGATTAATTCGTCGTTGTTTTTCTTTAATTTCCTCCTTTTTAAAGGCATCAACAATTTTATCAGCATTAGTTTCTAATTGCTCAATAATTTCTGCATCTGTTTGACCAGAAACAACAATAACGGTTTGTGGCTTTGCAAACACATCATGTGCAATTTTAGTTCCTGCAGCTTTGCCTTTTTCAATTTTTAAAATGGTTCTGTTTTTTGTTGTAAAGCCAGAAAATACCTGAGTAGGCATTTGACTGATAGAAAACAGTGGTTCATCTTGAGACAAACCGTGTACTGGAGCAGCTAGTATGCCTCTAATGCTTTCTCCAACACTGTCTTCCCATAATAAATTGTCGGCAACAACCAAAAGTTCATTGATGTTTCCTGACGAACTTGGAACAATACGTTGTCCTTTAGATTTTTTTTCATCGCATCCTACTAGGACAACAAATAAAAGTAGTGCTAATGTGGTTAGTTTTTTCATTGTGTAACTTTAGTTTTTTAGTTTGAAACTATAAGAGTCATTCCTATTTTCAACTTTGTACCACTAATACCGTTCCAATCTTTAATATTTTGAACAGAAATTCCAGGAAATTTTTGAGAAATACTCCACAAAGAGTCTCCTTTTTGAACTTTGTAGGTCTTTTTATTAGCAACATCTACCGTTTTAGTAACTGTTGTGGTAGGCTTTGGGCTACTTGAAACCGAAGGGTTTCGAGGGTATATTGTTAAGCGTTGTCCTATTCTTAAATTATTACTTCTTAAACCATTCCATTGCTTTATTTGGCTAACTCTTACTCCAAATTTTCTCGCAATTTTACCTAAGTAATCACCACTTTTAACTCGATATACTGTTTTGGTATCTGCATTAAAAAACTGTGGTAAAGGTTTTTCTCTTTTGTCAAATTCAGCTTTTGCATAACCATAAATTTGCTCTTCGTTAGCCACAAAAGATCCAACTGCTTGCCTTGGAAGGCGCAAGTAATAATCTTTACCTTCAATATGTGGTATGATGTCTAGTTTATAAGAAGGGTTTAAAAACTGAAGCTCTTCAATTGGCACTTGAGTAACTTCAGAAACCTGATCGAGCGTTATCATTTGCTTTACTCTTATCGTATCAGTTTCTACATAATGAAACTGAGGTTTTTCGGGTTTAAAACCATGCTCTTCGGCAAACTCAAAAATGTACATTGTAGCTAAAAACGCGGGAACATAACCTGCTGTTTCACGAGGAAGATTGTGTCTTATATTCCAATAGTTTTCATAACCTCCAGAACGTCTAATCGCTTTTGAAACATTTCCTGGTCCTGAGTTATAGGCTGCTAAAGCTAAATCCCAATCACCAAAAATTTCATATAATTTTGAAAGATAAGTAGCTGCAGATTTTGTTGATTTTATTGGATCGCTACGTTCGTCTACATAACTACTTACATCTAACCCATATTGCTTTCCTGTGGCAAACATAAACTGCCATAAACCTGTTGCTCCTACTCTAGATTTTGCTCTGGGTTTTAAAGCTGATTCTACAATGGAAAGGTATTTCATTTCCAAAGGAATGTTGTAGTTATCAAACTCTGCTTCAAACATTGGGAAATAATAATGGCTTAATCCCATGAGTCTTTCAAAAGAGTTTCGTCGGTGTTTTAAAAAACTCTTTATAACGCTTTCTAACGAAGTATTATATTCAACATTAAAAGGTGTTCTGGCGTTTAGCTTTGCTAATCTTGCTTTAAGCGTGTCTGTTGAAAGTTCAGGAAAATCAATGTCTTTGTAATCTAGCTCAGAAACCGTTTTGTAAATGGTATCAAACAGCGTGTTACTGTACAATTCCTCAAGCCATTTTTCGTCAAGTTCCAATGCTAATTCATGATCTTTAAGCTCTTTTATGGATAATGAATCTTTTATAGGAGAAATTGGTTTTATAGGAATGGTTTTTCCATCTACAACCGAATCTATTACTTTTTCAGTTGTTTTAACCAAAGTGTCTTTTGTGGTTTTTGTTTTAGCCTTTTCTTGGGAAAAACAAATAGCACACAACAACAATGCGCCTAATGTTAGGGTTTTTAGTTTAAGTTTCATCGAAAACATGTATTTATCTACCAACGGCAGATAAGCTAAAATCGTATTTTTTTATCTAAAATGAAAGATAGCAATACTTTTTTAACAGAAATTCAATGTACAGCAAAAAACTGTGTTATTCTAAAATAGCAGCAATACCTGGTAAGGTTTTTCCTTCTAAGCTTTCTAGCATAGCTCCACCACCAGTACTTACATAACTTACTTTGTCTTCGAACCCAAATTGTTTTACAGCAGCAACAGAGTCTCCTCCACCAACAAGCGAAAAGGCGCCATTTTTAGTAGCTTCAGCAATATAATCACCTAAGGCAATGGTTCCCTTAGAGAAGGTTTCCATTTCAAATACACCTAAAGGTCCATTCCATAAAATAGTTTTACACTGTAAAACAACCTCTTTGAAGTTTTCTAATGATTTTGGTCCAGCATCAAGACCTTGCCAACCGTCAGGAATTTTAGTTACATCCATAATTTGTGTTTCTGCAGTATTACTAAATGCATTTGCAGCAAGTACATCAACAGGTAAATGAATTTGAACGCCTTTTGCTTTGGCTTGTTTTAAAATATCTAAGGCTAACTCCATTTTATCATCTTCACAAATAGAATCTCCTACGCTTCCGCCTTGAGCTTTAACAAAGGTAAATGTCATACCTCCACCAATTATTAAGTGGTCAACTTTATCTAAAATATTTTCTATAATGGTAATTTTTGAAGACACTTTTGCGCCTCCAAGTACTGCTAAAACTGGTTTTTCTCCAGACGTCATTACTTTATCAATACTTTCTATTTCTTTAGCCAATAAACTACCAAAGCATTTATTTTCTGGGAAAAACTCGGCCACAATAGTTGTTGAAGCATGCGCTCTATGCGCAGTACCAAAAGCATCGTTTACATAAATGTCTCCTAGTTTAGACAATTGCTCTGCAAACGCTTTGTCACCAGCTGTTTCCTCAGCATAAAAACGTAAATTCTCTAACAACACTACTTCTCCTGGTTGAAGGTTTTTTACAACTTCCTCTGCCTCTGCTCCAACACAATCAGGCACAAATTTTACAGCAACACCTATGGTTTCTGAAACTTTGTCAACAATATGTTTTAATGAAAACACTTCTTGAACACCTTTTGGTCTTCCTAAATGCGACATTAACACACAGCTTCCTCCATCTTCTAAAATTTTAATAATTGTAGGTTTAGCTGACACAATTCTAGTGGTATCTGTTACCTCAAAAGCGTCGTTTAAAGGCACATTAAAATCTACACGAATTAAAGCTGTTTTGTTTTCAAAATTGAAGTCGTTTATTGTTTTCATTGGTTGTTTATTTTATATCCTAATAGCACAAATGTAGTTAATTAAATTACTCCAAAAAATCGGTTTTTCAACGAAAACGATTTCATCTTAAAAGAAGTATTAAAAAACATATATTTGCTGATATGTTGTTTACAGAAGTTATAGGGCAAGAACATATTAAAAACCATTTAACCACAAGTGCCGACAATGGTCGTATCTCGCATGCGCAATTGTTTGTTGGTCCAGAGGGTTGTGGTGCTTTACCAATGGCAATTGCCTATGCGCAATATATTTTGTGCAAAAACTTAAATGGTGAAAATACAGGCGGAAATGATGCTTGTAACTTAAAATTTAAAAACTATTCGCATCCTGATTTGCATTTTGCTTTTCCTGTTGCTACTAATGACAAGGTGAAAAAACACCCTGTTTCGTCTCATTTTTTAGAAGAATGGCGAGAATTGTTAAAAGAGCAGCCTTATGGCAATTTATTTGATTGGTACAAAAAATTAGGAATTGAAAACAAGCAAGGTCAAATAGGTGTTGATGAAGCACAAGATATTGTAAAATCTTTAGCCTTAAAATCTTATGAAGGTGGTTACAAAGTGATGATTATCTGGATGGCTGAAAAAATGAATACTTCGGCTGCTAATAAGTTGCTTAAGCTTATTGAGGAACCACCAGAAAAAACCATTTTTATTCTTATTGCTGAAGACGAAGAGCAAATTATAAATACCATTTTATCACGTTGTCAAGTGCTGCATTTTCCGCCATTAGCTGAATTGGATATTAAAAACGCACTGCTACAACAGTTTGATATTGCCGAAGCCGATGCTACTAAAATTGCACATCAAGCTAATGGTAATTACAACAAAGCTTGTGATTTAGTGTATCACGATTCTGAAGACATTCAGTTTGAAGAATGGTTTGTGTATTGGATTCGTTCGGCATTTAAAGCCAAAGGAAACAAAGCCGCAATACACGATTTGATTTCTTGGAGTGAAACTATTGCCAAAACTGGTCGTGAAACCCAAAAGCAGTTTTTACATTTTTGTATGGACTATTTTAGGCAAGCTTTATTGTTAAATTATAATGCACAAGAGCTTGTTTTTGTAGAACCAAAATCAGAAAGTTTTAAGCTAGAAAAGTTTGCGCCTTTTGTTCATGGTAATAATATTATGGATATTTCCAACGAGCTGCAAGATGCTATATATCATATAGAACGAAACGGAAATGCCAAAATTATTTTAACCGACTTATCAATAAAACTCACACGTTTATTACATAAAAAAGCCAGCTAATAGCTGGCTTTTATTTTTTATTCAAAAGTGTAAGTAGCAGTATCTACTTCGGTAACCCTAAAGTACCCAAACGCATAATTATCTGGGTTGGTTGGGTTAATACAATTTCCTCTTATTAAAGCTGCTGTAGAGCTAAATGGGTCGCCTTGACTACCATGTTGCTCAATTAACAAACGTATAAAGTTGTAGTACTGTTCAGAAATTCCGTAAAGGCTAATGTTAACGACATCTCCTGCTTCAAAAGGCGTTTCTTCACTGTCTTCATCATCGTCTTTTTCAAGGAAATCATGAATTTCATTACCATCAGTAAACTCATCTGACACATCTTCTAAATACGGAAACAAATCACCTTCAACATCATACTTTATTAGGTAGAAGTTTTCAATATTAGCAGGATCTGTAAAGTATAAATTGAGTTCTAGTAGCTCGTCGTCAAATCCGCCTTCAATGCTTTGACTAACTTCATTAATATCTGAAACCGACATTAAGGTTTCGGTTGCTTCATACGTTTCACCATCATAAACAATTTCTAGGTGATACGTATTATTCAAAATAGGAACAAAAGTACTTGTTGAATAGGTTCCGTCATTGTTGTCATCAAAAGGAAAAACCTCTCCAGAGTCTTCATTGGTAACAGTTACAATTGCTCCTGTAACACTAGTGTCTTGGTCTGTATCAAAAAAAGGTGTTGACATACTTAATGAAATGGACTGCACATTTCCTATCGTGCCTTTTTCCCAATCTAATGAGGCTTCTACCACTAATCTAGCTTGTGCTGTTGGAACATCTACGTCTATAGTGTCTTCGCAAGACGTCAATAAAAAACCTAGTGTAAATACTATTAATATATATCGTTTCATGGAATTAAAATTTAAAGTTATAAGTTACTGAAGGAATAATGCCAAAAATGGAAATTCTAGACGCTTCGTTTAAGCCTGTTTCCCTATTTTGACCAAAACTAATTGAGGCTGCATTTTTTCGGCTGTACAGATTGTAAATACCAAAAACCCATTCTGATTTCCAGCGTTTATCAGGATTTCTGTTTGGTTTATAAATTGCAGAAACGTCTAATCTGTGATAAGCAGGTAAACGGTCTTCGTTTCTGTTTGAATAGGTCGCAACTGATAATCCTTCGTAGTTGTACTGCCCATTAGGATAAGTTACAGGACGTCCTGTTTGAAACACAAAATTTGAACTGAAACTCCACTTGTCATTCAGCTTATAAACTCCTGTTAAAGAAATATCATGAGTACGATCATAAGGCGTATTGTACCAATCTCCATTATTAATTCCTGGTCCACCAGCATTTCCACCAACAGCACGTTGCTCTGACTTTGAAAGTGTATAGGCCAACCAACCTGTGAAATCGCCTTTGTTTTTCCTAAGCAATACTTCCAAACCGTAAGCTCTAGCTTCACCATTTAATATTTCAGTTTCAATATTGTTGTTTCCTATTAAATCAGAACCGTCTATATAATCAATTCTATTATCAACATGCTTGTAATAGGTTTCCAACTCCAGAGCGTAAGTGTTGTCTTTAAAGTTCTTGTAATAGCCCATAGCAAATTGATTGGAAATTTGAGGTTTTATGTATTTTCCACTTGGTGTCCAAACATCTAATGGTGTAACTGACGACGTGTTGGATAGCAAATGCAAGTATTGAGTTGACTTGGTGTAACTCGCCTTAATGGAAGACGCATCGTTAAGTTGGTAAGATACGCCTAGTCTAGGTTCAAAATTACCAAAGGTTTTAATGCTTTCGCTTTTACTGTAAGCTGTTTCGCTTTCTGCTTCACCACGTTCGTAAATTCCTAAATCGCTATTGTAAACCACAGGTTGATTGTTAACATAATTGGTCATGCTTTGTCCTCCAAGTCTAGAAAACGCACTGTAGCGTAACCCATAGTTAAAGGCAAGTTTATCAGAAATTTGATGTTCCGCACTTATGTAAGCAGCACCTTCAAAAGCACGTTTTTCGTCTAATTTTAGAGGGTTAATTGGTGATGTTTCTGAAGATGGTCTTACTTCTCCAGGATTAACATTATAGGTTAATCCACTAATACCAAAATCGAGTGTAATGTCATTATTTACGTAGTAACCTAAATCATATTTCACATTAAAATTGGTAATGTCTGCATCCCAATCTAGTTCAATAAAATCTAGCACAATGTTGTAATCATATTTGCTATAAATAAAAGATAGGTTTGAAAACAGCCTATCGTTAAACACATGATTCCAACGTAAGTTACCAGTTGCATTACCATAGTTGTTTTCTATAATTTTTGATAGATTAAATACGTCGCGACCAAAATAACCAGACAAATACAACTTGTTGTTTTTATTAATCTCATAATTGGTTTTAAGATTAAGGTCGTAAAACGAAATTTTATCGTCTTTTACATTTTCAATAAGTGGCATAAATAAATGTGCATAAGACGCTCTACCAGCAATTAAAAACGAGCCTTTATCTTTAAATAAAGGCGATTCGGCTGTTAGTCTACTAGAGATTAAACCAATACCTCCTGTAAGACCAAATTGTTTGCTATTTCCGTCTTTTTGTCTCACATCAAGTACAGAGGACACACGACCACCATACTTTGCAGGAATGTCTCCTTTGTAGAGTTTGATGTTCTTTATAGCATCTGAATTGAATACTGAGAAAAACCCAAAGAAATGTGACGTGTTATAAATTATAGCTTCATCTAAAAGCACAAGGTTTTGGTCTGCTGCTCCACCACGAACATGAAATCCAGCTGAACCTTCTCCATTATTGGTTACACCAGGAAGCAATTGAATAGATTTTACAACATCAACTTCTCCTAAAACCGCTGGCATTTGCTTTATGGTTTGTGCATTAAGTTTAGAAACACTCATTTGTGGTTTTCTAATGCTTACTACTTCAGATTCTTCTGCTACAATGATTACTTCATCTAATGCAGTTGCCGATTCTTGTAACTCGAAATCTAGTTTTTGATCGGCATTTAATGTTATTTCTTTGGTTACGGACAAATACCCAACGTAAGAAATAACCAAAGTGTAACTCCCTTTTGGAGCTGTTAATGAGAAAAAACCATACTCGTTGGTTGTAGCTCCATAATTGGTGTCTTTTAAATAAACGGTTGCTCCTAAAAGTGTTTCGCCATTAGTAAGGTCTTTAATGGTACCGCTAATACTGTATTGTTCCTGTGCTTGACACCATAAGCTAGTAAATAGGAAAAGGACTAAACATAATTGTTTCATTAGTTTTTGTTCTGTTTTTTGATTGATAAAATTAAGGTTTGAAATAGAATAAAATCGATTTTTACTTTATGGATTTGTTAACGCAAAATAATTTCAAATATTGATGAAATCCATATTCTAGACGACCTTTTGGAGTGAATTGTTACAGTTTTGGAGTGAATTGTCCTAGTTTTAGAATCAATTGTAGCAATAAAAAGTGTTTAATTGTCCAAATCCTTCTTTATCGCTTCTAAAAAAGAGTTGGAAACTGGGATTTTTAACCCCTCAAAATTGGTGTTAAGCACTAAAAACGCTTTTCCGTTTTTTCTGGTTAAATGTTTCACGTGAATTAAGTTTACAGCAAACGACCTATGACATTGTTTAATTGGTAAGTTTTCGGTTTGAGACAATATGTGTTTTAGTCTATTTCTTACAATGTGTTTTTTGATAGTATTGTTTTTTATAAAATTAACTACAACATATTGATTGCTAGATTCTATGTATACAATCTCATTTATAGATAAAGCAATGTCTAATTGATTGTTCTCGTCTAATAAGTTCAACGTGTCTTTTTGCTTTGTTTTATCGTATTTGTATTTAAATGTAAGTAGTTGTTGGTCTAGTTCCTTTACTTCGGTTTGAAGTCGTTTTATGGCTATGTAAATGACTGTTCCAAAAAAAGGAAAAATTAAAATCAATAACAGCTTAGGATACATTTTTACTTGAAACCAAATGTTTAGTTCTTTTTCAAAATCGTTACCTAAATCAGGAATAATAAAAGACATTCCAAAGTTTATAAACAGCAAAATTAAAGCCTCAATCAACAGCCAAAATATATATTTTTTAATTTTAATGTTTTGAAAACCAAATAGTTGTCTAAAAAAGAATTGTGAAAGTGTTAATGCTATAAACGTACTTAATGCAATGGAAAAGAAAAACAAAAACTTATTAAGCGTACTGTTAACAGGGTTTGACATTTCTTCTGAAATACCGTAAGGCTGAAAAATAATAAGGAATAAATGAGAAAATACAATAGCACTTAATATGTAAAGCCATTTCGATTTCTTGTCATCAAAATAATCAAAAGGTTCTTTTAAATACTCACGTATTTGCATGATGTATGATTGGTAGTTAAACTAAAAAAGCTAGACGGAATCCATCTAGCTTTACAATAACGTTTGTTATGTCAAAATTATTTTAGTCGCTTACTCTTCTTTTTTATAATCTGCGTTTAACGCATCAATAATTGTTTGAGAAAGGTCTTCTGAACCATAAAGTACACTTGCTGCAGTATCGCTAGTTCCAAAAATGTAAGAATATTGGTTCTTTTTACCATAATCGCTTACAAAGTTTTTTACTTTAACGATTAATGAATCAATATCAGTTTGAAATGCTTTTTGCATTTGTTGTTGCTCCATTTGAATTCTTTGAGTCAACAACTGTTCTTTTTGCTGAATCTCTTGAGATAATTTTTGAAGATTAGCCTGAGACATATTTTTAGCTTTCAATTGAGCTTCTTTTAACTCTAATTGATAATTGCTAATCATACTATCTCTTCTTTTTTGAAAAGCTAAATCTTTTTGCTCGTACTTTTTCTCTAAATCAATTTTTTCTTGATACTCATTAATTACTTTTCCGTTATCAATAAAAGCTAATTTTTGTTGTTCTTGACAAGAAGAAAAACTTAACGCTGCTACAAGTATTAAAACTAGGTATTTCATTTTTTAAAGTTTTTAATTTTTTGCAAATGTAATAAAGTTGAGACCTGAAATCTTAAAAAATGAACATATTAATAAAAATAATACTTCATTAACGATTAATTCATTTTAGTTATAAAAAACGGCTTTATATAAAAGCGCCTAATAACGATTTAAAAAAAGGCCAATAAATGGCAAGGACACAAATAACAAAAACGCTTAAAACGCCTTAAAATGCGTTTTAGCTCTTTTTTAGCACATAAATAAGCGAAGAATACTCTCCAGTGCGTTTTGCTTTTAAATTAGATTGTAATCCTATCCAAAAAGCTGTTAATGGATTTTTGGATCCTGATTTATATTGCTCAGAAAGTAAGCTTACATAAAATGCATCAAATGTCATTGGCAAGGTTTTTTCAATTTCTAAATTGTTTTTTGAAAATAATTTTGAGATTGATGTTTGTGAAAAATGCCAAAGATGTCTAGGCACATCATAAGCAGCCCAAAATGCATTGTAATGTTTTGCATCATAACTTTTAAAATTTGGAACTGCTATTACAAGTCTTCCTTCGGGTTTTAAAAGTCTGTTTAAGTTTTGTATTTCGGTTTCTAAATTGGGTAAATGTTCAAGTACATGCCAAAGCGTAATAACATCAAAAGTTCCTGATTCAAATTCCTGCAAAGTATTGGTATCAAAAACTTGATTTTTTGTTTTTGAATTTGCAATAGCTCTTGCCTTTTCGTTTGGTTCAATACCATAAACATTCCAAGAATTGTTTTTTGCGGTTTGCAAAAAATCTCCTGTACCACTACCAACATCTAAAATAGTTTTTCCTGAAACTGGAAACGAATTGATCAACTTTAATTTTCGTTTCAGAGCCATTCCTCTTACAAAATGATATGCTTTTTCAAACCAATTTCTTTTAGAATCGGTATGCGAAATATAGTCTTCACTTTTGTAATATTCAGAAAGTGTATTTGCACTAGGTTGAGGAATTGTTTCCAACATATCCAATTCTTCATTATGCACTAATTGAAAATCTTCACCAGAAACCGAATGGTCTTTTACAGTTAAATATGTTGGTTTTTTATTCATTTTAAAATAGATTCAGACAACACTTCGACAAGCTCAGTGTGACAATTCAGAATGATAAAATGTGATTTTATTAAATCGTTCCACGTGGAACATGTATATTCTTGATTTATGAGATTCCTGCTTTCGCAGGAATATTATCTACCCATATAAACTAAAAGCACCGAAATATCACTAGGAGAAACTCCACTAATTCTTGAAGCTTGAGATATGGTTACAGGCTGAATTTTATTCAACTTTTCTCTTGCTTCCATACTCATAGATTTCAGTTTAGAATAATCAAAATTAGCTGGAATTTTAATCCCTTCTAGCCTATTTAATTTATCAGCATTGTTCTTTTCTTTCTCTATATATCCTGAATATTTAATTTGAATTTCGGCTTGTTCAATCACTTCATTATTCAAATTATGTTCTTGGATGTATGCTTCAACAGCTTCAAATTGACGCATGTCTTCAATAGTAATATTTGGTCTTGAAAAGATTTTAAACATCTTATCTGATTGTTTCATCAACGAAGAATCTTTAGCTTCAAGCACAGGATTAGCTTCTTCTGGCTTTACACTAGTTTCTCTAAAAAACGACACAAAAGCTTCAGATTGCTCCTTCTTGTTTTCCATCTGCTTCATGCGTTCTTGAGTTGCTAAACCAATCTCAAATGATTTTGGAGTTAATCTAAAATCGGCATTATCTTGTCTAAGTAGCGTTCTATATTCAGCTCTTGAGGTAAACATTCTATAAGGCTCTTCAGTACCTTTTGTAATTAAATCGTCAACCAAAACACCTATATAGGCTTCACTTCTACTTAAGGTAAAAGCATCCTTTTCTTGAACTTTTAAAGCAGCATTTATTCCTGCCATTAACCCTTGCGACGCAGCTTCTTCGTAACCTGTGGTTCCGTTAATTTGTCCTGCAAAATATAAACCACTTACGAGCTTAGTTTCTAGCGTGTGCTTTAATTGCGTTGGTGGAAAATAATCGTATTCTATAGCATAACCTGGTCTAAAGAATTTTACGTTTTCAAAACCTGCAACCGAACTCAATGCTTTAAATTGAACATCTTCTGGCAGTGATGTAGAAAACCCATTTACATACACCTCAACAGTATTCCAACCTTCTGGTTCAACAAATAATTGATGACGATCTTTATCTGCAAAACGATTAATTTTATCTTCAATTGAAGGACAATAACGTGGTCCTAAACTTTTAATTCTACCATTAAACATTGGCGACCTATCAAACCCTTCTCGTAACAAATCATGAACTTCAGGACTTGTATATGTCATGTGACAAGAACGTTGTTGTGTTAATGGTTTTGTAATATCTAAATACGAAAATTTATCAGGATTATCATCTCCAGGTTGCTCTATCATTTTTGAATAATCTAAAGAACGACCGTCAACACGAGGCGGTGTTCCTGTTTTCATTCTGCCAGAATCAAAACCTAAATCAACCAGCTGTTCAGTAATTCCTGTTGCAGCGCGTTCACCTGCTCTTCCTCCTCCAAAATTTTTATCTCCAATATGGATAAGTCCGTTTAAAAAAGTACCATTAGTTAGCACAACGCTTTTAGCTTTAATTTCTAAACCTAAAGATGTTTTTACACCAACAACTTTATCTCCTTCCATTAACAAACCAGACACCATCTCTTGGTAAAAATCTAAATTAGGAGTTTGCTCTAACAGGTTTCTCCACTCTTCAGCAAAACGCATTCGGTCACTTTGAACACGTGGACTCCACATTGCAGGTCCTTTTGATTTGTTAAGCATTTTAAACTGAATAGCTGTACGGTCGCTAACAATACCACTATAACCTCCAAGTGCATCAATCTCTCTTACAATTTGACCTTTAGCAATTCCTCCCATTGCGGGATTACAAGACATTTGTGCAATATTTTGAAGGTTCATAGTTACCAATAAGGTTTTTACACCCATATTGGCAGCAGCAGCAGCAGCTTCACTACCTGCATGACCTGCTCCTACAACTATAACATCATATGTATCTTTAAATAAACTCATAGTGTTCCACGTGAAACAATTTAGATTCTGTTCAAAATTTTGGGATGCAAATATACAGCGAAATTATTGTAAATCAACCAATACCTTCATGTACTGTTCTTCCTTTGCTCGCATTACCTTGGCGTCTTCATCAGTCTTATCTTTGTAACCACAATAATGAAGTATACCATGAATTATCACTCTAGACAATTCTACATCAAAATCTACTTTAAAATCCTTTGCGTTATCTTCTACTCTTTCTACGGATATATAAATATCTCCATGTAGCTGTTTTCCTACCGAATAGTCGAAGCTAATAATATCAGTTAACGTATCGTGATCCAAAAATTCTACATTAATTTTATGCAAATAGTCATCGTCACAAAATATGTAATTGATATCTCCTAAGCTGCAACCTTCGTTTTGTATCGTTTCTTTTATCCATTGTTCAAAAACGGTTTCATTGGATAATTGAAACCGGGTTTCATAGTTAAAACTAATCATCTGATTTTTTAAAGTACTCTTGAACTTTCTTTTTATAAACTTGATGCAAAGGTAATGCTTGTCGGTTTAAAATTTCAGTAGTATTAAAATATTCTTTAGCCTTTGGAATTTGGTCTGTAGTAGTGTTATTAAACTGTTTGTCGTTAGTTTCAGATTTTCGTTTATTATCCTGCCCTTGAGTAAATGTAGCATCTTCAAGCTTTAATAATTGATGCTGTAAGTCCATCATTTTTTGCAAGGTTTGATTGGTGAATCCTTTGTTTAATAAGTCCAATTCAATCTCTTCCATTTTCTCCAACAAGTCTTTTCCTTGACCTTGTAAACCGTCTTTAGCTAGCTTATCTTGTAGTGCTTGCCTTAGTTGTTGCTGTTGCTGATAAATTCTAAACAACTCACCATTTAACTCTTCACTATTCCCTTCGCCATCGCCTTCTTGACTACCTTGTTGACTTCCGTTTTGTTTGCCTTGGTCACCTTCCTTCCCTTCATTTCCTTCTTTACCCTCATCGCCTTCTTTAGATTTTCCTTTCTCTCCTTTTTTCATGCCTTCTTCCATTTCTTTATTAAGTTCCTCTTGACTCTTAATAATATCTGGTAATTGCATTTCTTGTCCGCCACTTCCTGATTGACCAGAACCTTGTCCTGAACCTTGACCAGAAGAGGAATTCATTTGGGCTTCCATATTATCTAAAACATCGCTTAAAAAACTTGACAACTCATTTGTTGCTGTTATAGTGTATTGTTGCGTAGAAACACCTTGATAAATTTGATTTTCCGAAAGCTGAGACATAGACTTATCGATGTTAAAAAACACATCGGTAATTTGCTTATTTACTTGTTCGGAAAGCATTGGTTGACGCAGTGAAAGCGCAAATAAACTGTCGTCAATATGTTCAAAATGTTCTCTTAAAGTGTTCTGTTTACGCAAGTGCTTGCCATATTGATTATGGTTAATGTCGATGCTTCTAAACTGATTCATTAAGTTTTCTTGATCGAATGAAAACAGCACTAAGTTGTCTAAAATTTGACGAAGCATTGCTGCGTCTTCTGAAAGCTGTTCTCCACTACCAGACATCATAGACTGCATCATTTTTGCACTCATTTGCTTCATTTTTTCTGAAGCTTTCTTTTGGCTTTGTTGTGCATTATTTTGATTTTCTTGTGAGTTTTGTTTATCGCCTTGTTGTTCGTTTTGTTCTTGCTGCTCTAATTGTTCAGAAGCGTCTTGTTGGTCTTTTTTAATGCTTTCTTCAGTAGCTTTATCATCAGGAATAGCAAATGGTTTTTTAAGGTCTTCGTTTTCCTTTTTCAATTCTTCCAACTCTTCTTGAAACTCTTCAAAAGCTTTATTTAATTCATCTTGAGCTTCTTTAGTGTTTTCTTCATCTTGCTTAGATAATTTATCTTGTTCTTCAGCAAGATTTTCTAATTCTTTTTGAAGTTTCTCAGTTTTTTTAGCCACATAATAGCGCTTGGTCAACTCCAAAAGTTGTTCTAAGCTACGTTGTTTATTTTTGTTTTGCTTAGCGAGTTCTTCTAGTTTTTCTGTAAGCTCTTCCTTTTGAATTTTGTCCTGAAGCTTTTCTAATTCTTCAAGTAATTTTTCATCTTCCTTAAGTTGCTGCTCATTTTCATCTAAACGTTTTTGAAGGTCTTCTTTAAATTGATCTTGTTCTTCATTTTGAAATTCCTCAAGGTTGTCTTGAAGTTTTTTGTTGAAGTTTTGCATCAATTGCTCCTGCTCTTTTTGACGTTTTAAAAAGTTTTCGAGTTTCTTTTTATCATTGAAATTGAGCTCTTCTTTTTCCTTTTGATTTTTTGAAATTTCTTCGAGTTTCTTATCCTGATCTTTCAGTTTTTCAAAAGAATTGTTTAAGTCTTTTATGGTTTCGTTTTGCTCCTCTAATTGCTTTTGCTCTTCTTCATCTTTAGTCAACTTTCTATAACTAAACACTGAACTTTTAGTGCTTTTGTAATTATGGATTGCATCGTTATCAAACACCTGAAAATATAGCTCATAATCTACACCTTCGGTAAGTTGTAATTGATTTGGGAACGCGCTTACAAACTCGTCAAAATTAGATGAGCTAACAGGAATAGTTTCGGTCTTTTTATCACTATCATCATTTGAAGGGTAATACACCAACTGCAGTTTGCTCAATCCATAATCGTCACTAACTTGTCCGAAAAAATACAAGGATTGGTTATCAATTGAATCTTTTTCAACCTTTAAGGTTAACTCAGGGTAATCATCTTTAATCACATTAATTGAAAACGCTAAATTTTCGTAATCTTTTAGCGCATCATTACTTGTGCTAATACTGTACTCTAAATTGTTGTACAAGCGTTTATTAGCTTCAAAATTTCCATTGTCTAAAGGCTTAAACTGTATAGTATCTTGCGCGTAGAGTGCTACAGTATTTGTGGACTTAGTATTAACTTTCCAAGTAACGTTAGTCCCTTCTGGAACTGTTGTAGAACCTGTACTTTTTAAGGTTTCATCAGCTTTTTTGGTATGCGAAGGATAATCTAAAACCATTTCAAAATTCACCAGCTTAGGGATGTTTACCACATTTAAACTATACATTTTAGAGTTAACATTATTTGCCGATAAATTAAACTCTATTTTATCCTTTGGTTGGGTAAACACATACTCAAATTGTCCTGGAGCTGTTTGCTGTAAAAAATAAGTTTCGTTGTTGTATTTTATTTGAGCGTTTTCAGGAATTACTTTTCCTGTAGTAGAAACCAGAAGTTTAAAGTCTTTGTTTTCAATAGCGTTTAAATCTTCATTAACAACAAAAAACTGAAAAGGTGCAGGTGGCTCATAAGCCACATTGTAATTCACCACACGTTCATAACTATCACTAAACCAATTTAGTTTTCCTGTTGCGTAAGAGAGCAACAAAATAACAATTGGTATAGCTGCATATTTTAGATATTTGGCGTTTTTCTTGAAATTAACTGCCATTTTAAACGGAATTGGGCTCAATTCGGCAGATTTTTGTTCAATACTAGCCAATAGTAATTCAGAGTCTGCGGCATGCTGTTTAAGCTGAAGCACGTTAAGCAACTTATCGTTTACTTCAGGAAAATGGTTTCCTATAATTTTTGAAGCGTCTTCATAGTTAATACCTTTTTGAAGTTTAAACAGTTTCGCTAAAGGAATAGCAATAAACTTTGCAAAAAGTCCAATCTCTACCGCAACAAACAACCAAAATAAAACGGTTCGTGCTGTAGGATTCAGCCAAAGTACATATTCAACAAAAAGCGTAAATAAAAGATACAACAAGCCAATGGCAAAAAATAAAATAATGCCTTTTAACAACTCATTGGTATAAAATCGTCTAATAAATTGCTCTAGCTTTGCCTGTATTTCTTTAAAATGACTTGCCATACGGTTAAATAACTTACTAATATAAAATTTATTTTGGTCTGTAAATGCTTAAATTTTGGTAAGATTCTGTTAATTTCGAGAAGATGTATTAAATTTAAGACTAACATTTTGCTTTTGTTATGAAAGATTTAAAATACTTAGCTGCTTTTTCAATTCCAATTGTTGCGTGTATTGGCATCTACTTAAAAGGATATTTTTCTTACTTAACTCCTGTTTTTGCCTTTGTCATTATTCCTTTGCTAGAACTAGTGTTTCCTGTTGATACGCATAATTTATCTTCACAAGAAGTTGATAGTAAACTAAAACACAAACTTTTTGATTGGTTACTGTATCTTAATCTTCCTTTGGTATATGGCCTACTCTTCTTTGGAATTTATGAAGCGACAACCTCAACAATTGAAACTTATGAATTTGTGGGTTTAATACTCTCTGTTGGTATTGTTTTGGGAGTTAATGGTATAAATGTGGCTCATGAACTTGGTCACAGACAATCCACCAACGAGCGTTTTATTGGAAAAGCCTTGTTGTTACCTTCTTTATATATGCATTTTTATATTGAACACAATTTTGGACATCATTTGCATGCAGCAACTCCTGAGGATCCTGCAACAGCAAGATACAATCAAAGCGTGTATTCGTTTTGGATTACTTCAGTATTTAGACAATATGGCAATGCATGGAACATTCAACTAAAATTGCTAAAAAACGGCAAAAAAGGGTTCTTTTCGGCAAAAAATGACATGTTTTGGTACATTTTGCTTCAAACAGGCTATTTATTTACAATGTTTGCGTTGTTTGGAACTTTAGGTTTAATATTTGCGTTTTCGGCAGCAATTATAGGTTTTATACTTCTTGAAACGGTTAACTATATTGAACACTATGGATTGCTACGATTAAAAACTAAATCTGGCAGATACGAGCGCGTTAAAGAAATTCATTCCTGGAACTCCAACCATGTCATTGGAAGAATTGTGCTTTATGAACTCACAAGACATAGCGATCATCATTTTAAATCTTCTAAAAAATATCAAGTTTTAGATTGCCATGATGAAAGTCCGCAAATGCCTTATGGTTATCCAACTTCAATGGTTTTGGCAATGCTGCCTCCACTTTGGTTTAAAATTATGAATAAACGTGTTCCACGTGAAATGATTTCTTAAAAAGAGAAGAGAAAAAAGAAGATAGAAAAGAGACTGTTGTGCATTATCTTTCTCTTTATTCTATTTTCTTTGTTCTTTCTTCTGCTCTAGTCTATCTTTGCAGCCATAAACTAAAAACAATGTCAAAAAACGTTCGTGTGCGATTTGCACCAAGCCCAACAGGACCTTTACATATTGGAGGTGTAAGAACTGCACTTTTTAACTACTTATTTGCCAAAAAACACAATGGTACTTTTGTTTTACGTATTGAAGATACTGACCAAAACCGTTATGTTGAAGGTGCTGAAGACTATATTGTAAAATCTCTTGAATGGTGCGGAATTCCTTTTGATGAAGGTCCAGGAAAGAATGAAAAATTTGGTCCTTACAGACAAAGCGAACGCAAACATTTATATAAAGAATATGCTGACAGATTAATTGCTGAGGGAAAAGCTTATTATGCGTTTGATACTGCTGAAGAATTAGATTTTCATAGAAAAGACCACGAGGCTAAAGGCAAAACATTTATCTATAATTGGCATAACAGGCTAAAATTGAGTAACTCTTTATCACTTTCTGAAGATGAAGTAAAAACTAAGCTTGACGCTGGAGAAGATTATGTGATTCGTTTTAAATCGCCTCAAGATGAGACACTTCATCTAAAAGATATTATTCGTGGTGATATTAAAATAGATACCAATACGCTAGATGATAAAGTATTATTTAAAGCTGATGGTATGCCAACTTATCACTTGGCAAATATTGTAGATGACCATTTAATGGAAATCACTCATGTTATTCGTGGTGAAGAGTGGTTGCCTTCTCTTGCTTTACATATTCAACTTTATGATGCTTTTGGATGGGAAGCTCCAGAATTTGCACATTTACCTTTAATTTTAAAGCCAACCGGAAAAGGAAAATTAAGCAAGCGTGATGGAGATAAATTAGGCTTTCCAGTGTTTCCTTTAGAATGGAAAGACCCAAATACTGGAGATGTATCTAGAGGTTATAAAGAAGATGGTTATTTCCCTGAAGCAGTGGTAAACTTTTTAGCCTTTTTAGGTTGGAATCCAGGAACAGAGCAAGAAATTTTCTCTTTAGAAAACTTAACTCAAGTGTTTGATTTAGCTAAAGTTAATAAAGCTGGTGCGCGTTTTGATCCTGATAAAACCAAATGGTTTAACCACCATTATATGCAAGAACAAGACAACTATGATTTAGCTGTTGCATTTAAAAATTCTAAAGCTGAATTATCTGAAATTGACACACAGTATATTGAACTAGCAATAGGATTAATTAAAGAACGTGCCACTTTTGTGAGTGATTTTTGGGATTTGAGTCATTTTTTCTTTGTAACTCCTACTGAATATGATGAAAAATCAGCTAAAAAAGCATGGAAAGAAGATTCATTGGACTTAATGAAAGAGCTTATTTTTGTTATAGAATCTGTTGATGATTTTACAGTTGAAAACCTTCAAACCGTTATAAAAGGTTGGATAACTTCTAACAATATTGGTTTTGGAAAAGTAATGATGCCTTTACGACTAGCTCTTGTTGGTGCTTTACAAGGACCTGATGTGTTTGATATTATTTACATGATAGGTAAAAACGAAACTGTACAGCGTATACAAAACCTTATTAATAATTTAAAGTAAAAAAAAGCGAGTTGTAACAACTCGCTTTTTTATTTTATTCTTTATCGTTTAAAACACAATAATAGCTGTAAAAGCAAGCATAGACTGGTTTCCTTTAAACTTGTTGTTTCCTCCTGTTGTGTCTAAATCATTATTGTTATTAAGTTTATTGAGCATGTTTGTAAACCCATAAATGTATTGCGCTCTTAACTTAAATCCTTTAAAACCTGCTGTAGCTCCTACTGCTCCATTGACATTAAACTGTGAAATTCCTGTGATATCTTTAGCTGAAAGATTGTTATAGCTTCCAATAATGTAATTTTCGTGGTTGTCATCTTTTAATTCCAATTCGCTATTGTATTGAATCATTGGTCCTACATCAACAGTAATGTAATCCTGTAAAACCTTTGCATGAAACAAAAAAGCCACTTGAGCTGTAAATAATTTATAATCTATTTCTTCTTCATTAGCAATTACATTTGATGGTCTAGCAAAAATACCAACATTATTTTCAGATAATTGAATGTTATAACTAACCGTGTACCACTTATGAGGTAAATCGACTGTTGCACTTAAACCTCCTATCCAGCCTTCGCCTTTTACTGTTTGAAAGTTATCCGTAATAATGTCAAACTGGGTAAGTCCACCATATATTCCAATACCATTTTTTATAGAATATCGTTGGTGTTGTGCTAATGCTGTTGTAACAAAAGCTATACTAAATGCTACTAATAAGAAAAGTTGTTTTTTCATGATTTTATTTTTTGAGGGATAAACAAACCTAATCATTTTTTGATTTAAACTTTGGTAATTCGTAAAAAATATGGTGCTTCATTAAAATATAACTTAAATTAGTAAACAAATATTTCCTAACCATTAAAAAACTTGTTATGGGCGAATTTATCTTATTTCCTATTATTTTTTTCGGATTAATCGTTTTAATCTCTTCCTTCTTTATTGTTAAGCAACAGTCAGCTGCCATTATTGAACGCTTTGGTAAATTTCAAAGCATTCGTCATTCTGGACTTCAAATGAAAATCCCTTTAATCGATCGTGTAGCTGGTCGTTTGAGCTTAAAAATTCAACAGCTCGATGTGATTATTGAAACCAAAACGTTAGATGATGTATTTGTGCGTTTAAAAGTTTCGGTTCAGTATATGGTAATAAAAGATAAAGTTTACGATGCGTTTTATAAGTTAGATTATCCACATGATCAAATTACTAGTTATGTATTTGATGTGGTTCGTGCCGAAGTGCCTAAAATGAAACTAGATGATGTATTCGTTAAAAAAGACGATATCGCCATTGCTGTAAAAGCAGAATTAAATGATGCAATGTTAGAGTATGGTTTTGACATTATTAAAACCTTAGTAACTGATATTGATCCTGACTCTCAAGTAAAAGCTGCAATGAACAGAATTAATGCTTCTGAGCGTGAAAAAATAGCTGCTCAATACGAAGGTGATGCAGCACGTATTTTAATAGTTGAAAAAGCAAAAGCAGAAGCTGAAAGTAAGCGTTTACAAGGTCAAGGTATTGCTGATCAAAGACGTGAGATTGCTCGTGGTTTAGAAGAATCTGTTGAAGTACTAAATCGCGTTGGTATTAACTCACAAGAAGCCTCTGCATTAATAGTTGTAACACAACATTACGACACATTACAATCGTTAGGAGAAGAAACCAATAGTAACTTAATTTTATTACCAAACGCTCCTCAAGCAGGAAGTAATATGCTTAATGATATGGTGGCTAGTTTTGCTGCAAGTAACCAAATTGGTGAAGCTATGAAAGAAGCTAGAAATAAAAAGAAAGAAGACTAATTATTTATATTATAAAGTAAAAGCCTCAAAGTTATTTTGAGGCTTTTTTGTGTTTATTAATTAGTTGTTTTAAACTTTCTAAATAATCCTCAAGTGCTTTGTTATTGACTTTTGGATGCTCCATATTAGGAATCGTCATTGGGTTTTCATCCAAATGCTCATAAATTTCAGGATAATTGGTTTCAATTTCTCTCGTTAATACTGATATTTCTGTTATTAAATCTTTTGCAGTTTCCATACTATTTGAGTTTATCTTAAAATACAAAAAAAATAAGCCAAACAGTATTAAGGATTAGTTAAAAGGATGGCGTTCTTCCCAATCTCTTGTTGGATTCATTAGGCTAAAAATCAAATTTAAAGCAGCATTTAACAACACGTTTGTATGCCTTAAGTATATGAACATATTTTTAGGTTTTGCACCTACCGAACTCTTTATTTCCATTGCTGTTCTTGCATAAACAGTATGTTCAAATTTGTTGTTTATAGCAAATTCTGCCATGTCATACAGCATATTCAAATACAATTGATGGTTGTATTGATATGCGCTATCATACCCAAGAAAATAGGTTTCAAGCACCTTATTATTCAGAATTAATGTATAAAAACCTACAAGAGTACCATCAAGATAATACGCAAAGACTTTAAATTGGTTTTTTAGCTCTTTTTTAAGCGTGTAAAAATGATTTTTAGGAAGTATAAAGGTATTTATCCTTGCATTATCAGAAACGTTCTTATAAAGGCTAAATAACAATTCTGAATGAGCTTCAATAGCATCAAGGTTTAATTCTTTCTTTTGAATAGCACTCGCCTTTTTACGAGCTGTTTTTAAACGTCGTCGATATTTTTTATTTAAACTGATTTGATAATCATTAAAGGTATTCCAATTTTTATGCGTTGGCATAATCATATTGGGTTGAACCGAGACTTTTCTGAATGTATTCGTTTTAAACAATTCTGAATACGAATGAATAGAATCATCTTCAAAATAGTCTTTAAAAATTAAGGTTCTTATGGTTTTTCCTTTTGATGATTTTATGTCTTTTTTCAACTGATACACAGCATCGAAAACACAAGAAAGAAAATCACGTTCTGATATGGCTTCAGCATTAAAATATAAACCGTGTTGTCCTGTATGCATAAGGTTTCCAACAACCAAAACATTTCCTTTAAGCACTTTAGAAACATAATGTTTTACGCGTTCTTGAAAACAAGAGTCTTTATGGTTTCTAAAAATATCTTCAACATACAATTGTACACGCTGAATGATAGCAATACCCACTAAATTTTCAGCATTAAAAACACCTATATAATACCATGACATATTATCTGGTGAGGCGTTTTCAACAGCTGTTAAATAGGGTTTTTGAAGAAATACATCATGCGTGGTTAGTGCTTGCCACGAATCAGGTAAATCATTTTGAGAATTGTATATTTTAAAGTGTATCAATGTAAAAAGAAAAAGACTGAACGCTTATGTCAGTCTTTTTATGTTATAATTCATTACAAAATTTATTGCCATCCGCAAACAATGCCTCCCATGATTGCCATAGTAACAATCCAATAGCCAGCATTAATAAAAATGTATTTTGCGCCTTTTCTTTCAAACAACGCATTGGTTCCAAGAATTGGTAATGCGATAAAGATTCCTGCAATTGTGCCATGTAAAGCACCATGTTTAAAGGTTCTAAAAGCAGTACCATAATCTGCCATAAATGCTTCAAAAGATGGTTTTGCAAGACTAGGATCGCCACCAACCATACCTAAAGCACCAGTTTGATGAATGGTTAAAAACTGTAAAGCAAAGGCTAATAAGAACGCAAAAATAAATGCAAGGATAAAAATTTTAGCCATATTGGCGCCTTGCATTTTTTCTTCGGTCATGTCAGCAGCTTTCATCCAAGCTGTACCAAATACTTTTGGATTGTACCAAATTGCACCAATAATCAATGCAGAAACTGCAGCTGCTAAAAGTGCTAAAAAATTGATTTCCATAATGAAATGTTTTAGTTAGTGTACTAAAGATAGTAATTATTGAAATACAATTTCTGTTTTATTATCTATTAAAGCGCTTTAGCTTCTTCTACCAACAATGCATTTTTATCTTCTAAAGCTTTTTCTATAAACTCATTAATAGCATCGTTTTTTTCTAAACCATTTGCTAATAATACTTTTAAAGTAAGCATAGCAGCAATGCGTGTTCCAACCTTTTTTACAGCAGTTCCAAATAAAGGCTCTAACTCGTCATAACTAACCTCATTGGCTAATTCAAGAATTTCAGCTTTTACTTTAGCCTGTTTATCTTCTGGGTAATTCGTGTACTTTTTTCCTAATTGCTGAATAACATTAATAGCTTTACGCTGTTGTTGCTGTTTAGGTTTGTTTTGTTGTTGCGGCTTTTCTTGTGGTTTTTGTTTTTCCCAAGTATCTCGCAATCCAACTGTTTTATTAAATACTAAAGCATTAGATGTAGAATCGTTATCAACATTAAAATATCCTAAACGTTGAAATTGAAACCTATCTCCTACTTTAGCTTCTTTTAAACTAGGCTCAACAAATGCTTTGGTAATGTTTAACGAATTAGGATTTAAGAATTCCATAAAGTCTTTGTCTTGATGACTATCTGGTGCTTCATCCATAAACAAACGATCGTATTCTCTAACTTCGGCTTCAACAGCATGCTTAATGGATACCCAATGTAATGTTCCTTTTACTTTTTTAGACGTATCAGTATCGTAAGTACAATGTACTTCGGTAATATTTCCGTTAGCATCTTTTACAACCTCATTTGCTTGAATGATGTAAGCGTTTTTTAAACGAACTTCACCACCAAGTTTTAACCTGAAAAACTTACTTCCTGCTTCTTCTTTAAAATCGGCTTTTTCAATATATATTTCTTTTGAAAAAGGAACTTCTCTAGAACCTGCTTGTTCGTCTTCAGGATTATTTTCAGCCTCTAACCATTCTACTTTATCGTCAGGATAATTAGTGATAACCACTTTTAGTGGATCTAAAACTGCCATAACACGTGGTGCAGTTTTGTTTAAGTGATCACGAACACAAAATTCTAATAAAGATACATCAATAACATTTTCGCGTTTTGCAACACCAACACGTTCAATGAAATTTCGGATAGATTCTGGTGTATAACCACGACGTCTTAACCCAGAAATAGTAGGCATTCTAGGATCATCCCAACCGTTTACAATACCATCTTCAACCAACTTAAGTAGCTTACGCTTACTCATAATGGTATAACTTAAATTTAAACGTGCAAACTCACGCTGTTTAGGAAGCATTGGATAAGTGCTTTTTGAATACTCATACACTTGCTCCTTAAACCAGTCGTAAAGCTCTCTATGCGGCTTAAATTCAAGCGAACATAAACTATGCGAAATTTGCTCGATATAATCACTTTCACCATGTGTCCAATCGTACATTGGGTAAATACACCAATCGTTTCCTGTCCTGTGATGTGCTTTTTTAAGAATACGATACATAATTGGATCGCGCATTAACATATTAGGATGTTGCATGTCTATTTTTGCACGTAAAATATGATCGCCTTCGTTGAATTCGCCTGCTTTCATACGTTCAAACAACTCTAGGTTTTCTTCAACCGAACGATTGCGATAAGGACCATCGACTCCTGGTTGTGTTGGTGTTCCTTTTTGTTCTGCCATAGCTTCGCTAGATTGCGAATCGACATAGGCTTTACCTTGTTTTATTAATAAAACAGCCCAATCATATAATTGCTGAAAATAATCTGATGAGTATAATTCATTTTCCCATTGATACCCTAACCACGCTACGTCTTTCTTAATAGCATCTACATATTCTTGCTCTTCTTTAGCTGGATTGGTATCATCAAAACGAAGATTTACAGGTGCGTTATACTTTTCACCCAAACCAAAACTAATACCTATCGCTTTAGTATGCCCAATGTGTAAATAACCGTTTGGTTCTGGTGGAAAACGAAAACGTAATTTAGAAGCTTCTAATCCGTTTGTTAAATCTTCTTCTATAATATGCTCAATAAAATTGAGTGATTTTGTTTCTTCTGACATAATCTATTTTACCTTCAAAATGAGAAGTACAAAATTAGATAAATTTATATGAATTTAATGTTGTAATAACTTATAAAATGTAACATATCAATTGTTTTTACTACCTATAAATAAAACCAAAAACCATGCAACATAGAAATTACGAATGCCCAAAATGTCACAACAGAACATATAAAGTAAGACAAATGCGTGCTACTGGAGGTACTTTATCAAAAATATTTGATATTCAAAATCAGAAATTTACAGCGGTAACATGTGAACGCTGTACGTATACAGAATTTTATAAAACCAAAACTAGCGCGATAAGCAACGTATTTGATTTCTTTACGAATTAATTTTTTAGTTTTTATTTGCCATACCAATCTGTGTCGTATTTTTGCTTTATGGGAATTATAAAAGTTGAAAACATTCGTGTGTTTGCGCATCACGGTTGTTTAAAAGAAGAAACAAAAATAGGTAGTGATTACCGTGTAGATTTAGAGATTAAGGCAAATTTACAAACATCGGCTGTAACAGATCAACTCCAGGATACTGTTGATTATGTGTTTTTAAACAGAATTGTAAGAGAGGAAATGGGACAACCATCTCACCTTCTTGAAACTGTTGCTAAACGCATCATTAAGCGTATTTTAAAAGAAGATAAAAAGGTTAAAAAGGTTACTGTTTGTGTAAGTAAATTAAACCCTCCAATAGGTGGTGACGTAGAAATGGTAACGATAAAAATGACAGAAAGACGAAAAAATAAGTAGTAAATAGTGTAAAAACTTTATTTTTTTTACATTTGCCAACTCTTGTTTTCTATTTAAGAAAATTGAGAGTTCTGCTTTCGCAGAAATAATTGGCGTCATGGCCGAGTGGCTAGGCAGAGGTCTGCAAAACCTTCTACAGCGGTTCGAATCCGCTTGACGCCTCAAAAACCTTCAAGTATTTCTTGGAGGTTTTTTTTATAGCCTATGTTCAATTTCTTCTTGAATGCGTTCTTTTCCTTTAGGAAATATACCTTGAACTAATAATAATACACCAAAACCTAAAATCACTAAAGCAATGATTTTTTTAGTTTTGTAGATGAGTCTTGGTGTTAATTTGTTACGTAATCTTTTTGCGATAGCTATTTTCACTAAATCTACAAGAAAATAAACAGTAAGCATTGTAGCTATAAAAACAGTAACTCCATTTTCAGATTCGGTAATAGAACTTCCAATAACGATAAATCCTAACCATCCTAAAAGTACTCCTATATTGATAAAATTGAGTAAAAATCCTTTAATGAATAATTTACCATATGCATTTTTAGGCATTTCAACTTTATGATATTCTCTAACGATTGTTCGGAAGGATTTTGATGTTTTTATAAAAGAAATAACACCATAAACCACTAAAAGAGCACCACCAAAAATTAAGAAATTAGGATCGTCTTTTATCTTATCGATAAGCTTATTGGTACTATAAAAAGCGACTAGGATAAAAACAATATCAGCGAAAATAACTCCAAAATCAAATACTAAAGCGCTTTTAAATCCTTTGGTAGCACTAGTTTCGAGCAGTACAAAAAATACTGGACCAATAGTGAATGCTAGGATTATTCCGAAGGGAATTGCAGCTAAAATATCATCAAACATATAGGAAATAAGTTTCCTACAAAGCTAATAAAAAAGACGTATTAATTAGTTCATACGTTTAATTCTTCCACCTAACATTGTGTCTTCGTTTACTGTAGCAGGACTTCCATAAATATTTACATCTCCTCCTGCTCTAACTTTAGCATCAACTAATTTAGATGCATTAACATCTGCTTCACCAGCTGCTTTAATACTTACAGTAGTATTTTGGGTCTCGAAAGCTTTACCTTCATAAACACCTCCTGTGTTAAGTACTATATCTTGAGATTCGGCTTTTCCTCTGGTTTCAACTACTCCACCAGAAACTGCTTTGATGTCAACTTTTTTAACATCCAATCCTATTTTAAGTCGAGCACCTTCTTGAGATTTCAGTTCTATATAATCTTGTTTTATAAGCTCATTTGAAGAAATAAAAGCACCTTCGTTACCATCAATAATATCTAACTTAGTGTAATGTACAGCAACAAATGTTCTGTCACCATTAAAGATTTTATTAAACTTCATTCTTATTTTAAGTTTTCCATCTTTATTAATAACTTCTACATCATCAATATCATCACCTGTGATTTCAACTTTGTTAACGTCTGATTTAACTAAATTCACTTCTATCCTATCAAAAACTTTTACTTCGGTAAAATCTCCTACTCCTTTTTCTTTAGGATTTTGTGCTGTTATAATTGAAGTTAATGCTAAAAATGCAATGGTTATAAACGTTTTCATGTGTAAGTGTTTTATTATATTTACGTGTACTATTATAGTAAAGATGTTATAAAAACGTTATTGTTACAGTAATTGTACCAAAAATTGAATTAAGCCACAGAAACTGCGGTTCCTGTTACTGAAACTATTATGGCTGTTGTATTAGGAAATGTTTCTATGTCTAAATGTATTCCAACTACAGCATTTGCTTTTAAATTGATTGCATTTTGCTGTAATTTTTGAAATGCATCTTCTTTAACTTCGTTTATACTTTGCTCTAACGAGTTATAAAATTTATCCATACTGAAGGAGAATGATACTTTTTTACTATTTACGCCTACTCCAGTGACTAAACCTAAATAATCTATAATTTGATGTCCTTCAATGGTATTTGTGGTTGTTAAAATCATATTACTCGTGTTTTCCTATTAATGTAAAATCTAAATGTTTTTTAACTAAATCGGTTTCTTTTACTTTTACAATCACTTCATCACCTAATTGATAGATATTTTTAGTTTCGCGACCTACAATAGCGTATTGGCTTTCGTCAAACTCGTAATAATCGTCTTTTATATCACGAATACGAACCATACCTTCGCATTTGTTATCAATAATTTCTACATAAATTCCCCAATCTGTCACTCCTGAAATAACGCCTACAAATTCTTCGTCTTTATGATCTTGCATAAATTTAATTTGCATGTATTTGATACTATCACGTTCAGCTTTTGTGGCTAAATATTCCATATTACTGGAATGTTTACATTTATCTTCATAAATAGCTTCATTAGCGCTTTTTCCGCCATCTAAATAATGTTGTAATAAACGATGTGCCATAACATCAGGATAACGACGTATAGGCGATGTGAAATGACTATAATAGTCAAATGCTAATCCGTAATGACCTATGTTGTGCGTGGTATACTCTGCTTTACTCATACTTCGTATCGCAAGCGTATCAACCAGGTTTTGTTCTTTTTTACCAGCAACATCTTTTAATAAATTGTTTAATGAAGCTGTTGTACTTTTTCGGTCTTTAAAATTGAGTTTATAACCAAAACGTCCAACAATATTTTGTAAAGCTGCCAATTTACTATCGTCTGGTTCGTCGTGCACACGATATATAAAGGTTTTTTCTGGTTTTTGTTTTCCTATAAATTCGGCTACTTTTTTATTTGCTAACAGCATAAATTCTTCAATTAACTTGTTAGCATCTTTTGAAGTTTTAAAGAACACACCAACCGGATTATTGGTTTCATCTAGGTTGAACTTCACTTCTACTTTATCAAAAGAAATGGCACCAGAACGCATACGTTTAGAACGCATTTTTTTAGCCAATTCATCAAGTTTTAATGTAGCATCGGCTATTTTTTGATCGGTATTGTAAGCTTTTCCTGTTAAAGATACTTCGGCAGGAATTTCGTTTGTTTTAGATTCTATAATGGCTTGCGCTTCTTCGTAAGCAAAACGTGCATCACTATAAGTGACTGTTCTACCAAACCATTGGTCTTTAACTTCAGCTTTATCATTGATTTTAAAAACTGCTGAAAAGGTATATTTTTCTTCATGTGGTCGTAATGAACACGCGTTGTTAGATAGAATTTCGGGTAGCATTGGTACCACGCGATCTACTAAATATACTGAAGTTGCACGCTCGTAAGCTTCGTCATCTAAAACTGTATCTGGTTTTACATAATGTGATACATCGGCAATATGAATACCAACTTCGTATAAACCATCATCTAATACTTGAAATGATAGGGCATCATCAAAATCTTTAGCATCTTTAGGATCGATAGTAAACGTCAACACATCTCGCATATCACGACGTTTAGCAATTTCTTCTTTCGTGATTGAAGTATCTATATTATTGGCATAATTTTCTACCTCATACGGGAATTCGTAAGGCAAACCATATTCAGCTAAAATGGCATGAATTTCGGTATTATGATCTCCTGGTTTTCCTAGAACTTTTATCACTTTTCCGTAAGGAGAATCGGCTTTTTCAGGCCAATCTTCAAGAGATACTAGTACTTTGTCACCATCTTCAGCTTTAAAGGTTTTATTAATTGGTACAAAAATATCTTTGTACATTTTATTGCTATCAGGCACCACAAAAGCATAGTTGCTATGTAACTGAATGACACCAACATATTCGCTTTTTGCACGTTTTATAATTTCGGTAATTTCACCTTCAAACTTTCCGCGTTTACGACGTTTATAAACATAGAATTCTACTTCGTCTCCATCTAACGCTTTATTTATATTGTTTGAAGCAATGTAAACGTCTTCATCAAAATCGTCACAAATAACGTAACCTGAACCTTTAGCGTTTAAGTCTAGAATACCTGTGTGATATTCTGCAGTAACAATGGCTTTAAATTTACCACGATCTACTTCTTCTATTTCTTGTTTCGCTTTAAGTTGCTGAAGTTTTTTTATAATTTGATTTCTGCTACTGGCATCATTTACACCAAGTTTAGCAGCTATTTGTTTGTAGTTAAACGTTTTATTTTTCTCTTTTTTTAAAATACTTAAGATTGTATTAGTAAGGTTGGAAATCTTGTTATGTGAAGGTTTCCTTTTTTTCTTTCTTGCCATGTATTATGTAATCATTTTCATTTCCTAATTAAAGATAGGAATCTGTTATTTTATAACCTAATAAAAGTGAAGTACTGGTTATAAGTTTACTCGATAATCGAGATTTAAATCTTCCTAGGCTTGCTTCGACGTTAAAACTCTTTTCTTATTCATGCCTTAAGTGCTTGCACCAAGTTATTTGATACAAAGCTACGATTTAAATATTAAATGAATTATCAGCCTAGATTAATTAATAGTTTTATAACACAATGAAATAATAAATAGAAGACTACTATTTGATAAAATGAACAGAAAGCAGTTATTCACATTTATATATATAATATCTTTTCTTTTTAAAAATTTAAAAAAAATATTAATGATTATTATTGTTTGTTAATAGCTGGAATAACTTTTTTAAATTTTATTTTGAAAACACGTAGTTTACATTCTATTGATATTTAGTTAACATTAGAAACGCATCTAATACATTCATTTTTAGAACTATTTTAAAAGCTATTAACAGCTGTTAATAACTCATGTTAATAACCAAATATTGATAATATTTTCAAATTTCTATGTTTATAAACGTAAAAAAGATGGCTTAAAAGTCAGCTAAAAAAAGCGAAGTTATTTTTTGGTTTATTGGTTTCAATTTTTGTTTGTAAATAAAATTGAGATTTAAAAATATTTCTTTCAGAAAGAAGTAAACAGTTATTAACAAGTTATGAGCTACTATTTGATTAACTATTAACAATGCTAATTAATTGTTAACTATTACCTACATAACATAAGTGTTTATAAGGACATTTTGTACCTTTACTCCATAATTAAGATAGTAATGTTTTGAAGTTTATTTCAACATTAAAATCTTATGTCTTTTACAACAACAACAACACAACAAAAACATGAAATTATCAATTGGTAACGACCACGCAGGTCCAGATTACAAAAAAGCTATTGTAAACCATTTAGAATCTAAAGGGTATTCTATTACAAACTATGGTACAGATACTGAAGATAGTGTAGACTATCCAGATTTTGTACATCCTGTAGCTAAAGATGTTAATAATAAAGAGGTAGATTTTGGTATTCTTATTTGTGGTAGCGCAAATGGTGTAGCTATGACAGCAAATAAATATCAAAACGTTAGAGCTGGCGTTTGCTGGACAAGCGAAATTACTGAACTCACACGATTACATAATAATGCAAATATTATCTGTATTCCTGCGCGTTTTACATCAATACCGCAAGCTATTAAAATGGTAGATGTATTTTTAAATACAGCTTTTGAAGGTGGTCGTCATCAAAACCGTATTGATAAGATTCCTTTATCTTGTTAATTACCAATTTTTAAGTTGGTAAACTATGAGTCATTCGCATGCACATAACCACGATCATAAAGATTTAAAAGGCCGAAAGCTTTTAATTACCATATTACTTAATACTGTAATTACAGTTGCTCAAGTAATAGGTGGTTTGGTTTCTGGTAGTTTATCGTTGTTAAGTGATGCGCTGCATAATTTTAGTGATGTACTGTCTTTAATTGTAAGTTATATAGCTTCAAAATTATCAAAGCAAAAAGCATCAATAAATAGAACTTTTGGTTATAAACGTGCCGAAATTTTAGCGGCTTTTGTAAATGCTGCAACCTTAATAATTGTTGCAGTAATACTTATAAAAGAAGCTATTGAGCGTTTTCAAGATCCGCAAAATATAGAATCAAACCTTGTTATTTGGTTGTCTCTTATTGCAATAGCAGGTAATGGTTATAGTGTGTTACTGCTAAAAAAAGATTCTGATAATAATATTAATATAAAATCAGCTTACTTACACTTATTAACAGATATGTTAGCAAGTGTTGCAGTATTGATAGGTGGCTTATTAATGAAGTATTTTCAGTTGTTTTGGGTAGATAGTTTGCTTACCTTTTTAATAGCTGTGTATTTAATTTTTGTTGGCTATCATTTATTAAAAACATCAACTAAAATGCTGATGCTTTTTACACCAGAACATATAGATATTAAAGCTGTGGTTCGTGTTGTTAATAAGCTTCCAAAAGTGAATAAACTACACCATGTGCATATATGGAATTTAAGTGATGACGAACTGCATTTAGAAGCGCATTTAGATTTAAAAGAAGATATTTCAACATCAGAATTTAATGACTTATTGTTAGAAATAGAAAACCTATTACATGACGAGTTTAATATAAATCATGTAACCATACAACCAGAGTTTAATAAAGAAGATCCTAAAGAAGTTATCGTACAAGACTAATGCTAGATATTACAACCAAAACATTTCAAGAATTAACTACTCAAGAATTATATGATATACTACAATTACGAAGCGAAGTTTTTGTTGTAGAACAAGATTGTGTATATCAAGATATTGATGGAAAAGACCAAAAAGCACTTCATGTTTTAGGTTATAAAAACAATGTTGTAGTAGCTTACACACGTATTTTTAAACCAGGAGATTACTTTGAAAAAGCTAGTATTGGTAGAGTTGTAGTTGCTAAAAAAGAACGCCAGCATAAATATGGTTATGATATTATGGAGGCTTCTATACAAGCTATAAAAGAACACTACAACGAAACCGACATAAAAATATCAGCGCAATGTTACTTAAATAAGTTTTATAATAATTTAGGATTTAAAGCAATAGGAGAGGAGTATCTTGAAGATGGCATTCCGCATATAGCTATGGTTTACAAAGAAGCGTAAACTAATTATCTTGACCACCAACGTAGGTTACTAAAATTTCCACACGTCTATCATATTTTGGTTCGCCACCAAGCGGAAATTTACGACGCATACCAACATATTTCATTCGGCGTTTATCCACACCTTTTTTAGCTAAATAGTCATAAATATATTTAGCTCTAGCTACAGAAAGATTTCGTTTTTTTGTTCTTCGGTCAATAGCATCTCTACTATTTTGCGTACAACACACATGACCTTGTATAGTAAAGTAAATGTCATCGCGTTCAACAAGTACTTTAGCAATGTCTTCTAATGTTTTTACTGATTCTGGAAGCAAATAACTATAACCTGTTTTAAATAAAATATTGTCTAAAGTAAATTTATCACCAGCTTTAAGTTCGCCTTTTAAAGCATCTTTTACATCTTGTTTTTTAGGTTCTTCAACAACAACTCTAGGTGGATCATAAGGATGCACAATAATTTGAACTTTACGATTTAAACCACGTATTTTATTAATGTCTTCTTCTTTAACAAGTTTTAATAATACTTCTCCTTTTCCATCAACATTTGTAATGACTGACTCGTCAAACTCGTTATTTGAAAATATTTCTTTGATAGAATTTGCCCTTTGCTGTGATAAAACCAAGTTGTAATCATCACTACCTCTATCATCACAAAAGCCGTAAATGGATATTTTTTCAATATCTAACCCTTCAATTTTTGATAAAAACATTAATAGTCTACTATGCTCAGTTTCAGGAACATCATATTTATCTGTTTCAAAATACACTTCGTGAGTAAGTTCTTTTTGAGCACAAACAAATTGAGATATTAAAAAGAGTAAGACTATTAGTTTTTTCATTTTTCTTTAAAAAAGGGGAATTAAAGATAAATTATTTTTATTTTTTAACATAAAATACAGTCAAATAATTAATTTAAATAACTTGAATATGTTGAAGGATTTTTAAGAATTTCCTTTGCTTTTTGAATTTCAAGGTTGTTAGCTAAATAATATTCATACAGTCCTTCTCTATAAAAATAACGTTTTACAATTTCATCAGATAAAAGCGATAGTAACTGGTCTTTATTATTATCTACAGCTCTATTTTTATAGGTATTTATAGTATTAATTAAGCTTGTATATTCATTGTTTATAGCAGCATAAATTTGCTCGTCATTAGCTACTTCCATAGCCTCTTCAAAAGCTTTTTCGGTTTTGGTCTCAAAGTTGAAATTATTCTTATCTAAAAAGGCTTTAAAATTATTGAAATCACTATCTGAAAGTTTAAACGATTTCAAATCTGTAACACTATTATTGTAGTAATATTCAGTAGCATAATTAAATATTAAGTTATCATTTAAAATAGCGTTTGTAATTGGGCTATAAACCGATTCTACTAATTCCAAGTCAGGTTGAATTCCGCCACCATCGTAAACAGTTCTTCCTTTTTTAGTTTTAAATGCACTATAGTTTTCTTTTTTAACTCTGGTTGCTTTACCATTTTCATCTCTATTCCAGTAATCTAAAGCTTGTATACATCTTCCAGATGGTGTGTAATATCTAGAAATGGTTATTTTCATTTGAGTTCCATAAATAAGCGGTTTTGGTCGCTGTACAAGACCTTTTCCAAAACTTCTTGCACCAACAACAACTGCTCTATCTAAATCTTGTAAAGCACCTGATACAATTTCGCTTGCTGAAGCACTTCTACCATCTATTAAAACCACTAATGGAATTTCGGTATCAATAGCTTCGCGTTGTGTGTAATAGGTTTTGTTGTATTTTTTAACTTTAGATTTTGTAGTAACTACCAACTGGTTTTGAGGTACAAAAATGTTAACAATATTTACAGCTTCACTCAGTAAACCACCAGGATTTCCTCTTAAATCCAATATTAATTTTTCGGCACCTTGGTTTTTAAGACTTCTTATAGCGTTAATGGTTTCGCTAGAGGCTTTATCATTAAACTTTCTTAAAACAACATAACCTGTTTTATCATTAATCATTGAAAAATGAGGAACAGCATGAATTTCTACTGCTTCGCGTTTTATAGCTGCTGTTTGTGTTTTTCCTTGTCTTACAAAAGTTACATTTACTGTTGTACCAGAAGCACCTTGTAATAAATTGCCAGCATCATCTTTAAAATCGGCAACAACAACATTTTCAACTTTTATAATCTCATCACCAGCTTTTAAGCCTGCTTTATCTGCAGGATAATCCTTGTAAGGTTCTACAATTACCAACTTGTCTTTAAGTGTTAAAACGCTTGCTCCAATGCCTGTATAATCGCCAGTATTGTTTATACGAGCAGCTTCAACATCTTGCTCGTTCATAAAATTGGTATAAGGATCAAGATCTTCTAACATACTTTTAATGGCAGTATCCATTAAATCTCCAGGATTGGTTTCATCAACATAATTCATGTTAAGTTCCTTAAATAGCGTCGTGAAGATTTCAATTTGCTTTGCTATTTCAAAAAACTCACTTTTAAAAGCACTTGTTGTTACAAAAATTGAAAGTGCCAAAACAGGAATGAATATTCTTTTTCGTAGTAATGTTTTCATCTTAAGTTTAGTTATTTGAGGATGCGTTTAAGAATTTGTTCAGTAAAACCTTCATTTTAGTGTCCAATACCTCAAAAGTTATACCATCGTTACCAATGTATAAAATCATTAACGCATATTGTGTTGTAATGTTGTTAAAAATTACAGCCTTGTTTAATCTATAGGCTTCTCTCATTAATCGTTTGATACGATTTCTATCAACAGCATTTTTAAATTTTCTTTTGCTAACAGTTACACCTGTTTTTAATGAAACAGAATCATCAAAATTTACAGGCAAGTATATAAGCTTAAGTGGATAAGCTGAAACCGATTGTCCTTCTGCAAAAAGTTGTTCAATAAGCTTTTTACTCTTTAATTTTTCTTTTTTGTTGTAGGTGAACATTAATTAGTTGTTGTTTAGTTTAGAAGCTTCTAATAATGCGTTGTAGGCATTTAATAGTTTACCAGATTTTGACAAGGTATCAAAAGACTTTATATCTCCAATATTTCCACCAACAATTACTTTGGTATTAATTTCTAAACCAGAATTTAAAATAGCTTTTTTTACTTGTGATGCTGTTAAATTAGGGTATTGTGAACGAATTAATGCTGCAACTCCTGTAACCAATGGAGCAGCCATTGAAGTTCCTCCTTCAGACTCATAAGAATTATTAGGAACTGTGGAATAAATACTAGAACCAGGAGCAAAAATATCAACATTTTGTTTTCCGTAGTTAGAATAATCTGCAACTAGGTCGGAACCATATCGATAATAGGTTGCACCAACATTTATAAAGTTATCCGCAATTTCTTTTCCATTATCAACATCAGTAGGAAAATTAAGAGAAGAATCTAAATTTAATGCATCGTTACCTGCTGCGTGAACAATGAGTACATCATTGCTTGCTGCATATAAAATAGCATCCTTAACCCACTCTTTATGAGGTGAAAAGTATTTACCAAAGCTCATATTGATAATTTTTGCTCCATTATCAACAGCATATCGTATGGCTAGAGCAATGTCTTTATCATATTCATCTCCATTAGGTGTGTTACGAATAGGCATAATTTTTACATTGTTTGCAACACCATTTATGCCTTTGTTGTTGTCTCTTTTAGCTGCTATTATACCTGAAACATGAGTGCCATGGGTTTCTTCAGCATCATAAGGTTTTACATTATTATCTCCATAACCTATATCGTTTATATCGTTAGGATTGTCTTTAGTTTTTCTGCCTTTTAGGTTTTTATTTAAATGAACTGTTAATCGCTCGTTTATTAATTTCAAATCTTTATTTAAAGCTGCTTTAATGGCATCAACAGTTTCAAAATTGTAAGTGTAAACAGATCTCATTATTGAAACCGCTTCCAATACATTTTGGTCTTCTGTTCTAATAGCAAATACGTCTTCTTTGGTATAGTTCTTTTTATTTAAATAACTTGAAATTCTATTATCTGCAGTAGTTACTTGTTGAATAAGATTCTCAGTATTGGTTTTTGCTTCAGTGTATTTTTGATACTGTTTTTGATATTCAAAAAGCGCATCAGCATATCGTGGGTTGGAAGAATCTCCACTTACAATTAACCTTACAAACTCAAATTGCTCGTCATAAGTATCACCTATAAAATTCCAACCGTTAACATCATCTATAAAGCCATTATTGTCATCATCTTTTCCATTGTTTGGAATTTCTTTAGTATTTACCCAAATAGAACTTGAAAGGTCTTCATGGTTTATATCTACTCCAGAATCTATAACAGCAACTATGGTTGTAACACCTTTATTGGTTTTAATAATTTCGCTGTAGGCTTTTTCAAGGCTTATACCTGGAATTGTGTCTTTTGTTAAGTCTAAATGACTCCATTTTTTTAGCTCACTTTCAGATAAATTAGAGATTTTTAAAGGAATGTTGTCAATATTCTCTTCTGGTGTTGAGATAATAGGAGACGACCCACAATTATGTAGCAACACAAGTAGTAAGTAAAAAAATAAAGCTTTAATTGTTTTCATGTTTTACAATTACGTTTTTTAGAACAAATCACTACAACTGTAAACATCTTTTAGTCTTACACCTTTTTCGGTATGCTGTACAGTTATAATCTCATTGTGAGCGTCGTGTTCTAAAAATAGGTAAAAATTGTCATTTGCTGCAAGATTTAAAAAAGCTTCTTTTTCATCTAAGGTCAATAGAGGTCGTGTATCGTATCCCATAACATAAGGTAAAGGCAAATGACCTGCAGTTGGTAGTAAATCGGCCATAAAACATATTTTCATATCCTTATAAGTAATTATAGGAATCATTTGTTTATCAGTATGTCCATTTGCAAAAAAGATATCAAAACCTAATTCAGAATTCTTTAAAATTTCGGTTTCAGGCAACGATACAAAGTTTAGCTGACCACTCTCTTCCATAGGAAGAATATTTTCTTTCAAAAACGAAGCTTTTTCACGATTATTAGGTTGAGTTGCCCACAACCAATGGTCTTTATTGCTCCAAAAACGCGCGTTTTTAAATGCTGGTTCATATCCTGTTCTATCTTTATTCCATTGTACACTACCTCCACAGTGGTCAAAATGTAAATGCGTCATAAACACATCAGTAATATCATCTCTATGAAAACCGTATTTTTTTAGAGATTTATCAATAGTGTCATTTCCCCATAAGTAATAATATCCAAAGAATTTGTCGCTCTGCTTGTCTCCCATTCCTGTATCGATTAAAATCAACCGATTTCCATCTTCAATAAGCAAACAACGTGCAGCAATATCTATCATGTTATTAGCATCGGCTGGATTGGTACGATGCCATAACGATTTTGGTACAACACCAAACATAGCACCACCATCAAGCTTAAAATTTCCAGATTCAATAGGATATAATTTCATAACATTTTATTTTTATGCAAATTAAAAAAATACTAAGGAATTTAAGTGATTGAAGCGCACTATAATACTTTTAAAAACCAATTATTTTACCGTTGAGTAATGTATGGTTATGGTTTTTATTAGTATTTTAACAAAAAATAAAATACATGATTGAACTTTCAGGAATTGTAATTTTAGGAATATTAGCACAATGGGTTGCATGGCGATTTAAAATACCTGCAATTTTACCCTTAATATTAATAGGATTATTTGTTGGGCCAATTTCTACATTACTATCTCAAGATGGCTCAAAATGGATTGAACCTGTTTGGAACGGAACCAAAGGACTCTTTCCTGGTGAAAGCCTCTACAGCTTTGTATCTTTAGCAATTGGTGTCATACTTTTTGAAGGAGGTTTAACCCTTAAGCGCAATGAAATATCTAAAGTAGGACCAGTAATTTTAAAATTGATAAGTGTTGCAGCAGCTGTTACATTTATTGGTGGAGGAATTGCAACTCACTTTATTTTTGGCTTAAGCTGGAAAATATCATTTCTATTTTCAGCATTAATAATAGTTACAGGACCAACTGTAATTGCACCTATTTTAAGAAATATTCCGCTTAAAAAAGACGTTTCTGCAGTTTTAAAATGGGAAGGTATTTTAATTGATCCAATAGGAGCTTTAGTAGCGGTTTTGGTTTTTGAGTTTATAAGTATTGGAGATGATAGTGGTTACACATTACAGGCATTTATTGAGTTTGGGAAAATTGTAATTGTTGGATTTTCTTTTGGTACAACAGCAGCATTAGCATTGTATTTTGCTATTAAAAAGCATTTAATTCCTCATTATTTATTGAATGTTGCAGCATTATCAGTTGTGCTTTTAGTGTTTGTAGAGTCTGATGTTTTTGCACACGAATCGGGTCTTTTAGCTGTTGTGGTTATGGGAATGGTGCTAGGTAACAGCAAACTTCCTAACCTTAAAGAATTATTATATTTTAAAGAGTCGTTAAGTGTTTTACTTATTTCTATACTCTTTATTTTGCTATCTGCCAATGTAAATATTGAAGATTTAGAAATTGTTTTCAATTGGAACACTGCCATATTAATGGCAATAATCATTTTTATTCTTCGTCCATTAGGTGTGTTCTTAAGCACCACAAATTCTAGGTTAAAAGTCAACGAAAAACTATTTATTAGTTGGGTTGGACCAAGAGGTATTGTAGCTGCAGGTATTGCTTCTTTATTTGGTACAAAGCTAGTTTTAAAAGGAGAACCAGGAGCTGAATATATTACTCCTTTAGTGTTTACAACAGTTTTAGTAACCGTATTACTTAATGCTACAACAGCACGATCTTTTTCAAAATGGATAGGCGTTTACTTAAAATCAAGCAACGGAATTTTAATTATTGGAGCGTCTGAAGCGTCTAGAATTATTGCAAAATACTTGATTGATAATGGACGACATGTGGTGTTAATTGATAGTAACAAAGAGAATATCGATAAAGCCAGAGCAAAAGATATTGACGCAATGGAAGCTAATGTGTATTCTGAAGACTTATCTAACGATGTTGAGCTAAGCGATATTGGATATTTACTTGCACTTACAGGAAGTGATGAGGTAAACAGACACTCTATCAATAAATTTCAAAAGCATTTGGGAGAATCTGGAGCGTATCGTTTAATTTCTGCTGAAGAAATAAAGCATCCAGAATCTATTCCAACTGATATTATTTTCTCTAAGAAAGACGATTACTTAAACTTTAGTGAAGTTGCAAGAGACTATCCTGTAGTTAATGAAATAAATATAGAGTCTAAAGAAATGTATTTAAAGACCATTGAGCGCTTAAATGCTGAACAAAAAGCAATACCTCTATTTATAAAAGATCTATCAGGAGAGCTACATATACTTTGCTCTTTAGATAAGAATTTTGAAATAGAAAAAGGCTTTCAGTTAGTATACTTAGGAAAACCCGAAGGACTTTAATCGTTAAGCTTTAATACAGCCATAAACGCTTGTTGAGGTATTTCAACATTACCTACTTGACGCATACGTTTTTTACCTTTTTTCTGTTTTTCTAAAAGTTTACGTTTACGCGAAATATCTCCACCATAACATTTTGCAGTTACATCTTTACGAAGTGCTTTTACAGTTTCTCTGGAAATAATTTTAGCTCCAATTGCAGCTTGAATAGGAATATCAAATTGTTGTCTTGGGATAAGCTCTTTTAGCTTTTCACACATTTTTTTACCTATGGTGTAGGCATTATCGGCATGAATTAATGCTGAAAGCGCATCAACTTGTTGTGCGTTTAATAAAATATCAACCCTTACAAGTTTTGAAGCACGCATTCCAATAGGAGAATAATCAAAAGATGCGTAACCTTTTGAAACCGTTTTTAAACGATCATAAAAATCAAAAACAATTTCAGCTAAAGGCATATCAAAAGATAGTTCAACACGCTCAGGTGTTAAATATGTTTGATTGGTGATGACACCACGTTTTTCTATACACAAGCTCATTACAGGACCAACAAAATCGGCTTTAGTAATAATAGTTGCTTTTATGTACGGTTCTTCTACTCGGTTAAGTGTAGAAGGTTCAGGTAAATCGGTTGGGTTGTTAACAATGATGATTTCATCAGGGTTTTTGTTGGTAAACGCATGGTAGCTTACGTTAGGAACGGTTGTGATAACTGTCATATCAAACTCACGCTCTAAACGCTCTTGAATAATTTCAAGATGCAACATTCCTAAAAATCCACAACGGAATCCAAAACCAAGAGCCGCAGAACTTTCAGGAGCAAATACTAAAGAAGCATCATTAAGCTGAAGCTTTTCCATAGACGCTCTTAAATCTTCATAATCTTCAGTATCTACAGGGTAAATACCAGCAAACACCATTGGTTTTACGTTTTCAAACCCTTCAATAGCGTTTTTAGTTGGCTCTTTAGCATCAGTAATAGTATCACCAACTTTTACTTCTTTAGCTTCTTTAATACCAGTAATTAAATACCCAACGTCACCAGCGTTAATAACTTGCTTTGGCTGTTGTTTAAGCTTTAAAGTTCCTACTTCATCAGCAAAATACGTTTTGCCAGTTGCAATAAACTTAATGTTTTGCCCTTTTCTAATTTTACCATTAATAACTCTAAAATAAGTTTCAACACCTCTAAAAGGGTTGTAAACGGAGTCGAAAATCAAAGCTTGTAATGGTTCGTCTGGATTACCACTAGGAGCAGGTACACGCTCAATAATTGCAGATAAAATATTTTCAACACCAAACCCTGTTTTTCCACTAGCATGAATAACTTCAGAAGGGTCGCAACCTAATAAATCTACAATATCATCAGTAACTTCTTCAGGATTTGCACTAGGTAAATCTACTTTATTCAACACAGGAATGATTTCTAAATCATTTTCAAGAGCTAAATATAAATTAGAAATAGTTTGCGCTTGTATACTTTGAGCAGCATCAACAATTAAAAGCGCTCCTTCACAGGCAGCAATAGAACGCGATACTTCGTAAGAAAAATCTACGTGACCAGGAGTATCAATAAGGTTTAAAACATATTGTTCGCCATTGTGCATATACTCCATTTGGATAGCATGCGATTTAATAGTGATACCTCGTTCACGCTCTAAATCCATGTTGTCCAAGAGCTGATCTTGTTTTTCTCTGTCGGTAACCGAACCAGTAAAATCTAACAGCCTATCAGCAAGAGTACTCTTGCCATGGTCGATATGTGCTATTATACAAAAATTTCTAATGTTCTTCATAGTGCAATTCTTCATCCTAAGATTTTGCAAATATAATCGATTTATTAAGGTTTATAGTTTTTTCTTTTATACACGTTTACGGTTTTTCAGTAAAAAAAATTCTAAAACAAATAGTATATTGCAATATTAAATTATAAAAATTTGAATTTTATTCAACGAATTATAAAATTATTACTGTTTTTTATCCCATTACTTAGCCTAAGTCAAGAGTTTACTATTTCTGGTCGTGTACTAGATATTGACAACAACCCTGTGTCCTACGCTAATGTAATATTAATGACTAGTGATTCAACTATTGTTAAAGGTGTTTCCTCTAATGATAAGGGAGCTTTTAGTTTTTTTGATATAGAGAGTGATACTTATCTCTTAAAAACGAGCTTTATTGGTTACAAAGACAATATTATAACTATTGTAGTAGATGGAGATCTTGTTCTTGAAGATGTTATTTTAGAAGAAAAACAAGAATCTTTAGACGAAATTACACTTACCTATAAAAAGCCAACAGTAAAAAAAGAAGCTGATAGAGTCGTTTTTAATATTGAAAACTCTGCATTAACTGAAGGTAATATGCTTCAGGTTTTAAAAAGTACACCAGGAGTTTTGGTATTAGACAACAACTTATTGGTTAAAAACACAGAGCCAACGGTTTATATAAACGACAGAAAGGTACATTTAACTGCTGCAGAACTAAGTCAATTACTGGAAGGTGCATCGGCTAATAGCATAAAAGCTGTAGAAGTTATTACAAATCCTTCGGCAAAATATGATGCTGAAAGTGGAGCTGTTATAAATATTGTAATGAGTAAAAACCTTATTACAGGGTATAGAGGTAATGTGTTTGCTAATTACACTCAAGGTGTTTTTCCTAGATATAATGCAGGAACAAGCCACTTTTTTAAATCTGAAAAAATAAACTTCTCTGCAAACTACAGTTATACGCAGAATAAAATTAATAGAAACAATAGGGAAGAGGTTAATTTTTTAGATGATAACTTAGATATTGAAGAGACTTGGAAATCTGAACTTAATCGAAACACATGGTCAAAAACCCATAATTTCAACTTCAATTTTGATTATAATATCAATGAAAAAAACACGTTGAGTTTATCTTCTACAGTACTTTGGTTGCCTGATTTTAAGTATAAAATAAGCAACCTTACCAATGCTTTTGATAATACTGAAAGCTTAATGTTTTATTATGATTCCAACAGTTTATCATCAGATGAAAAGCATAATATTGGATTGGATTTAGACTATACTCATTTATTTAAAAACCCTGGAGAAAAGTTGTCTTTAAATGCACATTATACCAACTATGATTACAATAGGTTACAAGATGTATTGAGTAATTATTACAATGCTGACGATTCTTTTATTGAGTCAACGAGTTATAACACAAACAACAACCAAGAGACTGAAATTTTTACTTCAAAAGCTGACTACACATTACCAATTAGCGATTCTTCTCTTTTTGAAGCAGGAGCAAAGGCTTCGTTTATAAACACCAATAGCGATATTACGCAATACGATATTGTAGGCGGTAGTGAAGTTTTAAACCCAGAAAATACTGATGCGTTTGATTATGAAGAGGCTATTTTAGCAGCTTATGTAAACTATTCTCAAGATTGGGAAAAGTTTAGTTTAGCTCTTGGGTTAAGAGCAGAACAAACCAATGTTACAGGAATTTCTATAAGTAATAACGAAACTAACAAACAAGACTATTTAGAGTGGTTTCCAACAACAAGTATAAACTATATAATATCTGACAACCTTAGTTTTTATACTAATTACAAACGAAGCATTCAAAGACCAGATTACGAAAGTTTAAATCCGTTTCACTTCTTCATTAATGACAATACAGTTTATTTAGGAAATCCTTCTCTTAGACCAGTTATCGATAATTATGTAGATGCAGGATTTACTTTAAACGACAGCTATACTATTCAAGCCTATTATAAGAAATCAAAAAACAACATTTATGAGTTACCAATACAGGATAACGAAACCAATTTAGTATCGTATGTTCCTGTTAACTTTGACAACACTGTTGAGTATGGTTTTGATTTTATTCTTAGCTCTTATATTACCGAAAGATGGTTTTTATACGGAGTATTTTCAGTTTACAATATTGAAGATACCGAAACGTTTGATACTGAGGTTTTAAAACGAGATATATGGTCCACGTATAGTGTTTTACAAAATGATTTTACCTTTTTAAAAGACAAAACGCTCAACCTTAACTTAACCATGTATTGGGTTGGAAAAAACCTTCAAGGACTTAGAGAGGTTGATGGACGCTTAGCTTCAAACTTGTCAATTTCGAAGTCTGTTTTCAATAAAAAAGGAGTCATTTCACTTTCAGCTGAAGATTTGTTTAACCGACAAGATTTTACTGATAGATCACGTTACTTAAACCAAAACAGTAAACTTTTTACTGATGTTGATAACCGTTATATTAAAATAGGGTTTAGATACATGTTTGGAAATACCAACCTAAGCTCTAACTCAAGAACCAGTAACCTTCAAGAGCGTAACAGGTTGCAGTCAGAAAGCAATTAGTCTTGCCATTCAGCAATAAATAAGTTGGTATCACGACCACCACCATTATTTCGGTTTGAAGAAAACGCTAAATATTTTCCATCATTTGAAAACACAGGAAACGCATCAAATGTTTCGCCATGAGTAATGCGTTTAAGGTTTTTACCATCAAGATCAATCATGTATAAATTAAAAGGAAATCCGCGTTCAGCTTCAAAGTTTGAAGAGAACAACACTTTTTCTCCACTAGGATGAAAAAACGGACTCCAGTTGGCATTTCCTAAACTAGTTAGTTGACGTAAATCACTTCCATCAGCATTACAAATGTACAGTTCCATTTCAGTAGGTTCTACTAAACCTTCTGCTAAAAGCGCTTTGTATTCTTTAATTTCTTCTTCGGTTTTTGGTCTTGATGAACGGAAGATCAATTTAGTACCATCAGGAGAGAAGAAAGCACCTCCATCATAACCCAATTCGTTGGTAATTTGTTTAACATCAGTTCCGTCAATATTCATGGTGTATAATTCTAAATCACCACTTCTAGTAGATGTAAATACAATTTTATCGCCTTTAGGAGACACTGTTGGTTCTGCATCATAACCAATTTCGTTGGTCAATTGCTTTACAATATTTCCATCTAAATCAGCTACAAAAATGTCGTAACTGTCATAAATTGGCCAAATGTACTTTCCGTTTTTACGCAAAGGTGTTTCTGGGCATTCTTCACCACCCAAATGTGTTGAAGCATAAATAATATGTTTGTTATCAGGAAGAAAATAAGAGCATGTTGTTCTGCCTTTTCCAGTACTTACCATTTTAGGCGCAATACTATCAGTAAACGTGTCTGTAGCATTCATTAAAAACATTTGATCGCAACCTACATTCCAACCTTTATTGTTAGATTGAAATACCAATTGCTTGTCGTCAAAACTCCAATAGGCTTCAGCATTATCACCTCCAAAAGTTACTTGACGAAGGGATTTAAAATGTGTTTCTTCAGGATATATTAAAGACTCTTTTTGCTCCTTTTCAACAGCAACAGTTGTATCTTGTGTGTCGTTAGTAGTGGTTTTGTTTTCGTTTTTACAACCTAAAAGGGCTAAAGCTAAAATTGAAAGTAATGTGTATTTCATACTATTATTGACTAAATTTGCTCAAAAATAAGATTATTATCATGAAGAGAATATCGCTACTAGTTTTTTTTATATCGCTATTAGGTTGCAAACAAACCGAAACATTAAGCAGTAAAATTAAGGATGATGTTACTTTTTTGGCAGATGATGCGCTTGAAGGAAGACAAACAGGAACCGATGGTGAAAAAGCTGCAGCTGAATATATTGCTCAAAGGTTTGAAGATTTAGGATTTACAGCTAAAGGAACCGAAGGGTTTTACCAAGCGTTTTCTTTTAAACCAAAAACAGATCCTCACCAAGAGGTTAATTACACTGTTAAGGATGGAGACAGCTCTATAACAGGAACTAACGTTATTGGGTTTTTAGATAATAAAGCAGAGAATACTATTATTATTGGAGCACACTATGACCATTTGGGGTATGGAGCAGAAGGATCGTTATACAGAGGAGAAACTAATGAGATTCATAATGGAGCAGACGACAACGCAAGTGGTGTAGCAGTATTGCTTGATTTAGCTAGAAAACTTAAAAGCGTAAATACAGGAAACAACTATTTGTTTATGGCGTTTTCTGGCGAAGAAATGGGATTGTTAGGGTCTAACTACTTTACAAAAAACCCGACAATAGACTTACAAAAAGCCAATTACATGCTAAACATGGATATGGTTGGTAGACTAAAGCAAGATAGTACGCTTGCGGTTTATGGTGTTGGTACGTCTCCTATTTTAAAGCAAGTTGTAAAAGCAAACAATTCTAAATTTAAAATCATTGAAAATGAATCTGGTGTTGGTCCAAGCGATCACACCTCTTTTTATAATAGCGATATTCCTGTGCTGCATTTTTTTACAGGTCAGCATGAAGATTACCATAAACCAGGTGACGATACTGAAAAGTTGAATTTTGAAGGAATGGAAACCATTTCAAGCTATATTTTTGATATTATTTCAGACCTTGATGATAACGGAAAGTTAGCCTTCAGAAAAACTAAAAATGAAAGTGAAGAAACACCACGATTTAAAGTTGGTTTAGGTGTAATTCCTGATTATTTGTTTGATGGAGAAGGTATGCGAATTGATGGTGTTAGCGAAGATAAACCAGCGCAAAAAGCAGGGCTTCAAAAAGGTGATATTGTTATACAATTAGGAGATAGTTTGGTAACAGATATGATGAGTTATATGCGAGCATTATCAAGTTTTAACTCAGGTGATAAAACTAAAGTGACTGTAAAAAGAGGAGAGGATAAAGTAGAAGCAGAAATAGAGTTTTAGTATGGTAAAAATAGGTGATATAGAACTTCCAGATTTTCCATTGTTGTTAGCACCAATGGAAGATGTAAGCGATCCTCCGTTTAGAGCGTTATGCAAAGAACAAGGCGCAGATGTGGTATATACAGAGTTTGTATCTAGTGAAGGGTTAATTCGTAATGCAGCTAAGAGCGTTATGAAACTCGATATTTATGAAAAAGAACGTCCTGTTGGTATTCAAATATTTGGCGCCAATTTAGATAGCATGCTTCAAACTATTGATATCGTTGAAAAATCTAACCCAGACATTATTGACATCAACTTTGGATGCCCTGTAAAAAAAGTGGTAAGTAAAGGCGCTGGAGCAGGTATTTTAAAAGATGTTTGCCTTATGGAAAGCTTAACTGCCGAAATGGTTAAACGTACGAATTTACCTGTTACAGTAAAAACCAGATTGGGTTGGGATCACGACTCTATAAAAATTGTTGAAGTTGCAGAGCGTCTTCAGGATGTTGGTTGTAAAGCCATTTCTATTCATGGTCGTACAAGAGCACAAATGTATAAAGGAAATGCAGATTGGAAACCTATCGCTCAGGTAAAAAACAATCCAAGAATGCACATTCCTGTATTTGGAAATGGAGATGTAAACTCTCCTGAACGTGCTATGGAAATGAGAGACGATTATGGATTAGATGGCTGTATGATTGGTAGAGCTACTATTGGAAACCCATGGTTTTTTAAGCAAGTAAAACACTTTTTTAAAACAGGAGAACATTTAGCGCCAATTAGTTTAGAAGAGCGCGTAGATGCTGCAAGACGTCATTTGCAAATGTCAATCGACTGGAAAGGGGAGAAGTTAGGTGTTTTTGAAACTAGACGTCATTACACCAACTATTTTAAAGGCATTCCAAACTTTAAGGAGTATAGAACCAAAATGGTAACTAGCGATGACCCTAAAGATGTATTTAATACCTTTGATGAAGTATTAGATAAGTTTGCTGACTACCAGTTTGTGTAACTTTTTTAACTTCTTAAAAATTATTTACCAGCGCTTTATTTATTCTGCTAGACGCAAGTTTAGAAGCCAATATTCCTAAAACGGTTATAGTAACTAGCACTATTACAAAATTGATAGGTTTTATAGCGACAGGATAAGGTAACGACGGAGTTAACATGACAAGCTCAAAAAGATATTGAAACAGCACAATTAAAAAGCCAATGACTAAACCAAGAATACCTCCTAAAACAGTCATTAAGCTACCTTGAAGAAAGAACACATTTTTAATTTGCGATACATCAACCCCAAGGTTAAATAAAGTATTTAACGATTCTTTTTTGTCTAAAATCATCATGATTAATGCGCCAATAACATTAAATAAGGCTATAATGATTACTAAAGTAAAAATAAGATACACAGCCATATTTTCGGTATTGAGCATTTTGTTGAGTGAATCGTTAAGCTCATTTCGGTTTTTAATTTGAAAACGATCTCCCAAAGCAGCAGTTAAAGCGTCTCTAACATTTGCTTCATTAGCTTTTTCAGTAAGTTTAACCTCAATACTACTAATTTGATTATCGTTATAATTCATAAGGTATTTAGCAGTGTTTAAATTGGAATACACATACTCATTGTCTAAATCTTCGTTAATGTGAAACACTCCTGTGTTTACAGCATTTATAGAGTTAAACGCACCTCTTACTGAGCTTATTTGTCCTTTACCTGGTTTAGGAACATAAATAGTAAGACTTTTACCATAATCTAAAACACCAAAAGACAATGTATTTGAAATTCCCCAACCAGAAACAATTTGGTTACTATCAGTTAACCAAGAACCACTTACAACCATAGTATCAATAGACGTTACACGCGTGTAATTAGCATCAACACCTTTTATATTTGCGAGTTTTCGTTTTCCGTCAAATTCAAGAATAACGCGTTCTTCAATAGTCTTTGAGTAGTATTTAATATCTGAAATACCAGCAAGTGCTAGGGAATCTTTTTCAGAAAACACAAACGATTTTCCTTCAACAGGAGTCAATTTTAAATCAGGATCTACAAACGAAGAAAATTCAAGGCTAAAGTTTTTTAAACCCGCAAAACCAGAAAGTACAATAAACAATGCAGCTGAGGCTATAACAATACCTGAAGCCGCAATAACAGTCATAATATTTATAGCGTTGTTACTGCTTTTAGAAAACAGATAACGTTTAGCTATATATAAAGAAACATTCAATTATGACTTTTTTCTTTTATTAAGAAGATCAGGGTTGCTAATAGGGTTTTCTTTTCCTTTAAGAGACTTTTCAATTTGGTCAATATATTCCAAAGAGTCATCAATAAAAAATTCTAAACTAGGCATTCTTCGTAATTGATTTTTGGTACGTTGTGCTAGTTCGTGCCTAATTAATGGTGTGTTAGAGCGAATGCCTTTTAAAAGTTCCTCGCCTTTATCATTAGGAAAAATGCTTAAGTAAACTTTTGCAATAGATAAATCTACAGTAACCGAAACTTTGGTTACTGAAATGATAACACCTCTAAGACCACCTTTAGTTGCTGCACCTTGAAGTACATCTACTAAATCTTCTTGTAAAACGCCACTTATCTTTTTTTGTCTGTTGCTTTCCATGATGCAAAAATAGTTGATATTTAAGGATTATTTTATTTTTGAATACACAAAATTTATGCCTTAGGCACAAAACACCTTAAAAATGAACAAAATAGAGCATATTGGTATTGCAGTAAAAAACCTTGACGAGTCCAACAAACTGTTTTCAAGCTTGTTTGGAGAAGCACATTATAAAATAGAAGACGTTTTAAGCGAAGGCGTAAGAACCTCATTTTTTAAATCAGGACCTAATAAAATAGAGTTGCTTGAAGCGACCAACAGCGATAGTCCTATTGCAAAATTTATAGAGAAAAAAGGAGAGGGAATTCATCATATAGCTTTTGCGGTAGATGATATAAAGTCAGAAATTGAACGCTTAAAGACAGAAGGCTTTATAGTTTTAAACGAAGAACCGAAACGAGGAGCCGACAATAAATGGGTTGCGTTTTTGCATCCTAAATCTACAAATGGTGTTTTAATTGAGTTGTGCCAAGACATAAAGGATTAAAAATTCTTGTAGAGTATTAAAATAAGTAGTAATATTGCACACTCTTTTTTAGAAGAGATTAATAATTAGCGTTAAGCTAATGGGTCCTATAACTCAGTTGGTTAGAGTATCTGACTCATAATCAGAAAGTCCCTGGTTCGAGCCCAGGTGGGACCACAAAACAAACCGTTTCAAATTATTGAAGCGGTTTTTTTGTTTTAACAATAGCCATAATACATGAGAGGTTTATGCTAAACAACGCTTAAATTAAAATATATTTTTAGTTGCTAGATACTTACCTATTTTTTGTAGATTGAGCCTTTGTAAACCAAATGTCCATTTCAAACAAATTTCACTTTGAATTTTAGCCTTAATAGAATTATTAGTTACCTACCTTTTAAAAGAAATGCAATAATTTTTGCTTTAGTGCTAATAACAGCAATCTATTTTGTTAAAATGGAGTTCTTCATCGAGGACACCAATATTGCTTTATATCTTAAGCTGTTTGCGTGGGTAATTGGAACGTTTATATTGATTTTAATTGGTATAGGTTTTTTATACACGTTGGTTTGTTACCTGTATTTTGTCATCAATAAGAAAACCATTAATCCTAAAATTGATATAGGATTAGATGGTAACATAAAAGGAGTTGCAGGACAAGTACTGGTTTTAATTTCTTTACCAAAAGCCATACTTCCGTTATTGGGTTACATCAAAATAAAGATAGAATTTGAAAATGGAAAACTCTCTGACACTGTAGTTATCAATAAGTTTTCTCAAGGGTTTGAAAAACTATTGCCAAAAGAAGGTTCAACTTTAATTTGGTTACCAGACAGAAAGCAATATCACGTTAAAGGGTTTGTTATTAGTTTTATTGACTATTTGCAGTTTTTCCGTTTTACAACGTATAAAAAATCAAAAAACGCATTTTATCTTCATTCTTCTGAAATTGAACTTTCCGTTGATGATATTAACCCTTCAAAAACTAAGGAAGAAAAAGAAAAAATAAAAACGTCTCGTAAAATACAAGGCGACTATCTCAACTATAAAGATTTTGAAGTTGGAGATGATGTTCGCCGAATTGTCTGGAAAATTTTTGCTAAAAATAGAGAGCTTGTCATTAGAACGCCTGAGGTTATAAACCCTTACGCGTCTCACATCAAATTTTACACAAGTTTTTATAACGTTTTGTCTAAAGATCTTACTTCGGTATATGCGGTTAGTATGCTCAATTATTACAAAGATATTGTGTACAACATTTGTTTAAACATTAAGAAAAAAGACAAAAAAGTAGAATTCAATATTGACCAAGCTGTAAACGAATTTATATCGGTAAACGAGAATGATCGTGTTGGGTTTCAGCTAAGTTCGGCAAGTTGGCAAAACAACTTTTCGGTAAACGAACTGAAAGCCTCTGGAGAATCTATAATATGTGTGTCGACCTTAATTAGCTTAGAAGAGCTTACTACCTTAATTGAAAAAGGAACTTCAAACATTATTATTGTAAAAGCATCGCGACATTTAGACCATCAAAACGTGTTTAATTTCAAAAACCTATTTTTAAGACAAGATCAAAAAAGCGAACTTAACAAGCTAGCTTGGATATTTTCGGCAACCCGAAAAAAACTAAAAAGGAACGAAAAAGGTATAGAAAAATTAGTGTCTAACTCTAATTTTACAGGACAGATTATATGAGAAAAATAGACTACAAAGAACTTACACTTGGGTTACTGTTTTTAATCCTTCCTACGATACTTATAATGTATCCGTTGCTCGATTTTCTGTCAGAGTATTACTCATTGCTTTTTGTCAACAAGCATGTATTAATTGGTGTGTTTTCAGCAGGAATTATTACAGCATATTTATTACATAAAACCAAAATTCGATTTCTAATTATTTTTGGCTTACTACTGCTCATTATTAATATTCTTTACAGCTCTATTAGTGCATCGTCCTTTAATGAGTTTGATGCTTATTATGTGGCAAATCGGTTTAAAATAAACACCAGCATTTTTGTGTTTGGATGGTTTTCGGGCTTTGCAATATCACGTTGGAGGTATTATTTAATAGTGTTTTCAATACTATTAACAACACTGTCAGTCATTCTCATTTCAGATATGGAAATGTCTAACGTAAACGAAATGATATGGCTTGTTGCACCAACGGTACTCTACTTGTTTTACGTACTGTTTGTAAAAGAATTGCTTAAAACCATTCAAAAGCAAGAAAAAACCAATTACGTTATGGTAGTTGGAAGAATTTTGTTGTTTTCGTTAATAGCGTTGTTTTTGTTTTGGTCAACCATACAGTTATTAGACTCAAAGATTGACCATATTCAAAACGAGATTACACAAGGTCAAAGTGATGAAAGCGATGAAGAAGATTCTGATGGCGAAAATGAGGACAAAGACAAAAAAGATTCTGATAAAAGTAATTCTAATACCAGGTTTAATTTAGATGATTATTTAGGACTTAGAGATCGATTAAACGTTTCAGAAGAACTATTGTTTTGTGCCAATATTGATAACTTTATCAATCCTACAACACCAAATCCGCAGTACATTACGCTGTATCATTTAAATCAATACAATCCAACTTTAGAGCAATTTGAAGTTGATCCAGACAGTATTGTTCGCGATTTATTTTTACCAAACCCAACAAAAATTCCTCAATATTTCACTCAGGTAAATGATTCTGTATTAGTTTATGATAAAATGGAACGCGCTACCAAAGAGGTAAAAAGCACCATTTACATTGCTGGTCTTAGCCCTGAGGTTTTTGTGGCTCCAAGCACAGCTTATGCATGTCAACCAATTTCAATTGAAGAAGAGTTTAAAAAAGACTATAAATTTGCTTACAACGTGTTTTCTGAAGTTTCAGAACTTAACAGTGCTTATTTTGTTTACAATACCCAAGACGAATCGATTATTAATTATCAAGAAAACCGTTATCGCACCTTAAGACGCGCTAAAAGTTATGAAGGCGAAAACGAACGATTTATGGACTATTATACCGAAGTTCCTGAAGGTGAGCTCTATAATAAAATAGGTCATTTGGCAGATAGTCTTACCAAAGGAGACAATACAACTATTGATAAAATATTAAGCATTCGCAATTATTTCTTATCAAAAGATGAAAAAGGAGATCCTTTATACGTCTATACTTTAACACCAGGAAAACCAACAGACCCAAACATTCCTAACGCAAGTATGTTAGATGAATTTATGTTCAACACACATAGAGGCTATTGTACTTATTTTGCAACGTCATCATTGTTTATGTTGCGATCTTTAGGAATACCAACACGTGTGGCTGTTGGATTTATGACGGTTGATAGAAGTCACAAAACTCCAGGTTGGTATTGGTTTTATGGAGATCAAGGTCATGCTTGGACGCAAGTTTATATACCAGAATACGGTTGGCTAGATTTTGACATGACAGTAAGTAATACTGATGCTGAACAATCACCACAACCTGATGGCACACCTCCAACGCCTCCAACAAAAGAAACTTATGTAGGTAAAGGTGTAATTACCGAAGTAGATACCCTAAGCAAAACAATGCAAGTTCGTGTTGATAAAATGATTATCAACGATAATGGTATTGCTCTAGACAGTACCAATCTTTTAGACATGTCGTTTGACGTCAACCAAGCCAAAGTATTCGCTGGCGAACAACCAATTGCTTTAAAAAATGTAAAACTTGGTGACACAGCTGTAATGGTGTCTTTTGATTATAAACTGGAACGAATTCGGAAAAAATACAATAGCGAGACTATTGAAAATTACATGAAACTTTTTCCAGACCCAATTACAATTATGGAAGTTCATGTTCCTAAAATTGAAGAAGAGAAACTAGACGACGCTACTAAAGAAGAGGAAAATAGTGCAATGAAAACCATAACAGATTGGTCAATTTATGTGCTTGCTGCAATTCTGTTAATACTATTGGTGTTAATGTTGCTGCCAATATGCTATTACTTGTGGTTGTCTAAAAAAGCTAAAAACCACAGCTCTATTACAAAACTATCTGAAGCCAATTATAAAAACGCTCACTTTATACTTAATCAAATGGGTATTCCAAGAGATCACCAAACACCTATGGTTTATGCACGAGATGTTGTTGATCCTAAGTTTGGAACTCACTTTGAGACTTTTGTTAAAACCTATCAAAAACTAAAATATAGCGAAGATCAACTTACTAATGCTGAGGTTGATTTAATTAAAGAATTTCATTCTGATTTTAATCAAAAAGTGTTTTCAAAATATAGTAATTCGCAGCGCTTTTTCAATTTTATTAAACCAAACAAATGGATTCACTACATGCTGAATCTTAATCTAAAAAAATAGTGTATTATTATGAGTCAAGACCTAGAACATACAAGCCCAAACCACATACAAACCATTGCTGAAGATACCTCTGGGAAAAATATAGATGTATTAATTGAAAACATTGGAAAGGTTGTAAAAGGACATAGAGAGCAGATTATTCAAATTATCACTTGTCTTATTGCTAAAGGGCATATTTTGTTAGAAGATAATCCAGGTTCTGGTAAAACGGTTATGGCAAAAACCTTGGCACATTCGTTGTCTGGTGAGCAAGCACATTCCGATTTTAAACGTATTCAGTTTACTCCAGATTTGTTACCAATGGACTTGATTGGGTCGCATTTATATGATGAAAGCAATAAAGACTTCATTTTCAAAAAAGGACCTTTATTCTGTAATATTTTATTAGCAGACGAAATTAACCGAGCATCACCAAAAGTACAGTCGGCTTTATTAGAATGTATGGCAGAAAATCAAATTTCTATTGGAGATCAAACTTATAAGCTCGAAGACCTTTTTTTTGTAATAGCTACACAAAACCCAATTGAAATGGAAGGAACCTATCCTTTACCAAATGCGCAATTGGACCGTTTTTTTATGAAGATTAGTTTTGGGTATGTAAGTGAAGACATAGAGTTAGAAATCTATAAAAAACAATTAGAAATACAGCGATCGCAAGATACTGTTGAAGCAGTGTTGAATATGAAAGATATTTTAGCACTTCGCAGTAAAGCAGAAGAAGTTCATGTTGACGACGAAATTATTAAGAGCATAAATAACATTGTTAGAGGAACGAGAGAACATTCAGGAATTATTTTAGGCGCATCAGTTAGATCTGGAATTATTCTTTTAAAATGTTTGAGAGCTTATGCTGTAATTCATAAACGAAACTATGTAATTGAAGATGATTTGGCAGCTTTGGTAAAACCAGTACTTCAGCATAGATTATTATTTAAAAACCTTAGTGCTGAAAGTAGCGCTATTGACAGTATAGTAAAAACTGAAATTTCGCGTTTGTCAAGACTTAATTTAAAAAAGTAATTTGTGAATAGTACAAGCACTAAAATACGCTTAACTTTTATTTGCTTCTTTTTGGGGTTAATGACGCTCTTTGCGCAACGCATTGAAATTGACCGATTGGAACGAGAGTTTAGAGGAGGTTATAGTGGTCGTAAAGCCTATGAGCTTTCACAAAAAATGATTCAGTTAGATAGTACGTACTATGTTGGTCATTTTTTTGAAGCAAATTACAGGTACGACAGAGCTTCGGATAAAAGAGGATATGAGTCAGCAATAAAGTCGCTTGTAAAAGCTGTTGAGCTGCTTGAAAAAGATTTTTATAGAGAACTAAGACGAACTACTGATATTAGAACATATATTGACCGTTATCAATACCAAAGAAAGTATGCTATTCTCATTTATTACTTGTCAAAAAGTTATGAATATATAGACAAACCTGGTGAAGCGATTAAGGCGGTTAAAAGACTTCAAAAACGTGACTTTGTATTCAATTTCGGTATTAATCCGTATAGTAATATTTCATGGATTTACTTGCGCAACAGGATGTACAGTCCAGAAAAGTATCCGTTTTTAAAATCTACAATTGAAGAAAATCTTCAACTAGCCTCTAAATATGCCGATTCTATTAAAGACAGTGACAAAAACAACCAATGGTTTATAAATACTTATTGGCCAGATTATGGAAATGGAGCGTTGTTGAGTTACTATCACTATAAAAACATTATTTACTCCCACCAACTTAAAACAGATTCTGCCGAATATTTCAGCAAACAATTAGAAAGATACGATAGGTTGTCGTATAACAACTATGGTAATCTTCAGTTTATACAAGCAAAGTATGACGAAGCCGAAGAAAGCTATGAAAAAGCACGTAAAAACGATAACTACGAAGAGAAAAGCGTAAAAGAGTTTGACTATATGCAATCTGCGGTTAAGATTTTTAAAAACGATTTATCGGCAGCAAAAACAATTATTGATAGGTCTATTAAATATCTTGGTCCATCTCCTGGTTTTGGATGGAATAATATTGCATTAAGTAGAGCTTATTATTATTCAGGAGATTTAAAAAAGTCTAAAGAATTTCGTGATAAAGCAGCAAACTTTAAAGAAATACACGTTAACAGTACTTGGGGAGAAGTGTCGTATAATCGCAACACGCTTTTATTTAAATATTTATACCATAAAAAATCTATAAAAGAGCTAAAGTTTAGAGACAAAGGTTATTGGTATAAACCTAAAACGTTGTACGAGATTTCAAAACATCACTTTAAACAAGAAAATGCGCATTTGTTGTTAACTAGTGAATTATCTGCAGATCCTGAACGATTTATAGGCTATTACAATTTATTTGCTTCGGAAAACAATTTGTTTTTTGATGAGATTTGGGAGCTTATAAAGTATTTTAATCCTGAATACTTCATCAATATATTTGAGAAAAAATTACAAGAAGACGAGCGTGAAAACGTGCACAAATACTTTAACTATTTTATAGGACAATTTCATTTAGAAGATGGAGAATATGACTTAGCGATTGAAAAACTTGAAGGCGTTTTAAAAGACGAGCATCTTAATGCTACTAATGAAAAACTACTCATAGCTCGAGTACATGAAGCATTAAGTAAAGCCTATCTTGAAAAGGATAATGCAGCCTTGGCGAATGAACATTTGTTAGCGTTTTATATGAATTTCCCTCAGTTAGTGCCTTATTCGGAGCTTGAAATGAAGTTCAACCTAAACATAGTTAATACAAGTTTAACACCAGAACAGGAGGCTATAGTTGAGGAGCTTAAAGACAGCAATATTGAATGGGTTGAAAATGATTTAAGTTGGCCTACTTTAAAAATTAATATTACAGAAAAAGACAACGAACCTACAGTTGATTATGAAGTCTTAATTGATAACGACACAAAATTTGAAGGTAGTTTAGAGTTAAAATCTATTGAAAACCCAGGACAGTTATTAGCTTTTAAAGCTTTTGGTATCAACCTAGAATAGTTAAAAAACCACAGCCTTTATCTTCTTCCAAAGATGTTTTAAGGCAAAAGCAGATACAAGCGCAACAAAAGTTAAAATAGTAGCTTTTGTGTATTGTCCATAAATCCAATAACCTGTTGCAAACAACACGCTATATATTGTAACACATCCAACAATTGTTGCTAAAACTCCTGAAGGCACATTCCATTCTTGTTTGTTAAGGTTGAGGTCAACACCATGGTCTTGTGCTTTTTTGACAGTGTGTTTCCAACCTGGACCACCAGGTTGTATTTTTTTGTAAAATGAAAACAGAGTGTCGTCTTTTTCAGGCTTAGTTAAAAAAGTAACCAGCAACCAAACACCTGTTGTTACTATAACAATAAAAGGATAAGTCATCCAACTAGGCATTAAGCCAATAGTGTTTTCATTGCCAAATAACCAAGCAGATAGTGGAATTGATTTTGAATTCAGTAGCAAAGAAATAATCCCAGAAACAAACATTGCCGAAATTTCACTCCACGCATTAATGCGCCACCAAAACCAACGCAGTATAAAGATTAATCCTGTGCCAGCGCCAAACATTAGTATAATATTGAATAACTGAAGCGCATTGTTAAGCAACAAAGCAAGTATAGCAGAAATAGCCATTAGAATAACTGTTGATATTCTTCCAACATTTACCAATTCTTTTTGAGAAGCATTTTTGTTAACGCGTTGCACATAAAAATCATTAACGATATAAGATGAACCCCAATTAAGATGCGTAGAAATAGTTGACATATAAGCTGCAATTAACGAGGTAAGTACAACGCCTAAAAGTCCACTAGGTAATTTGGTTAACATTGCAGAATACGCAATATCATGACCTAATTTATCATCAGTAATATTTGGAAAGGCATCTTTAAGACTTATTAAATCAGGATAAATAACTATTGAGCAAAGCGCTACAATTATCCAAGGCCAAGGACGTAATGCATAATGAAGTATGTTAAAGAAAAACGTTGCACCAATAGCATGGTTTTCGTTTTTGGCAGCCAACATACGCTGAGCAATATAACCACCACCACCAGGTTCAGCTCCAGGATACCAAGCGCTCCACCATTGTACAGCTATTGGAATAATTAAAAGCGTAATAAGCGCTTCTTTATTATTGAAATCAGGTAAAATATTTAGTTTAGAGGCTACAGTTTCGTTCTCAATAAGTGCGCTTAAACCACTTATTTCAGGCAAGTTTACACAGTAGTACGCGGCACCAATTCCGCCACACATTGCTACAAAAAACAAGATAAAGTCGGTGTAAACCACGCCTTTAAATCCACCAACAGCACTAAAAATAACTGTTACAGCACCAGCAATCCCTACAGTTTGTAACGCAGTAAGCCCAAGCATAACTTGCCCTATTTTTATGGCAGCCAATGTAACCGCTGCCATGGCAAGAATGTTAAAAATAACACCAAGATAAATAGCTCTAAAAGAGCGTAAAAACCTTGCAGGTTTGCCACCATATCTAAATTCGTAAAACTCAATATCTGTTGATACTCCTGATTTTCGCCATAATTTAGCATACACAAAAACAGTTAATAAGCCAGTAATTAAAAATGCCCACCAAACCCAGTTTCCAGACACGCCATTAGTTCTAACAATATCAGTAACAAGGTTGGGAGTATCTGTTGAAAATGTAGTCGCTACCATTGAAACACCAAGTAACCACCAAGGCATTGTACGTCCTGAAAGAAAATATTCAGCTGGATTTTGACCTGATTTTTTTGATACCATAAAGCCGATACCTAAGGTAATGGCGAAAAAACCAAAAATAAAAACGTAATCTATTGTGCTTAAATTTATCATGTACTGATTCGTATTAAATTTAATTATCGTGAAATTTAGATTAAAATATCAAGAATGAGAATTTTTAGTAGTAGTTTCTAATAAAATGATATTTAAAAATGTCTATAAATTAAGTTTAAAAACACATGTTGTCATGTGAAAAATGTAGTTTGTGGAAAATTGAAGCCTTTTTCTTACAATAAATGTTGTTTTCTGTTAAGATTGTAAATAATGAAACTGCTTTTATAAAAAATACGTATATATTAAAAATTATTGATAAAGCTCCAAATAACAATAAGTTAATGAAGTTTTAAACTTAGATTTTGTTTTAAAATAAGTTAATTATATTATATTTGAGTGCTATTAAAGTAAGTGAAAAATATATCTTTTGGCGATGCATTTCGTCGATGATTTTTGCATTTTAAAGAATGTTTGTTGGGATTTTATTTTGTTAACTCGCTTTTTTTTATACATTTACAACTTAAATTAAAATATGCTGTTAATAATAACAGTATATGTGTTCAAGTTTGAATACTTTTATTTAGAAGCGATTAAAAATTTTGTTGACACTATAGTTTTATAAATCATTACTTTTAAAATAAGGGTTAATAACTTACTTTTTATACATTAAAAGTAAAAAATGGGAATACAAAACAGGAAAATTTTAGCCTCAATCTTATTTGTATTAATAAGTTTTGTATGCAACGCTCAAGTAGATGGAACACCTCCTCCTCCAATCCCTCCACCTCCACCAGGACTTCCTATTGATGGTGGTATTGCTTTTCTGGTAGCTATAGGTTTATTTTATGGAATAAAAAAGAAAATAAAGTAACTACTCTTGCTTTAACTCGTGAAGCCTAGTTATATATTTGCCTAAAACATCAAACTCTAAGTTTACTGTATCACCAACCTCTATTTGTTTGAAAGTTGTATGTTCATAAGTGTAAGGAATAATTGCAACACTAAATTCATTTTTTTTAGAGTTTACAACCGTTAAACTAACGCCATTAACAGTAATAGAACCTTTTTCTATTGTAATGTTGTTAAGTGAATCGTCATACTTAAAAGAAAATAACCAGCTTCCGTTTTGTGATTCTTTAAAAGTACAAACTGCTGTTTGGTCAACATGACCTTGAACAATATGACCATCTAGTCTATCACCAAGTTTCATTGCTCTTTCAAGATTAACACCTTCGTTTAATTTTAAACTACCAAGATTGGTTTTTGCTAATGTTTCTCTTATAGCAACAACAGTATGTTCATTATTGTCAATGCTTGTTACGGTTAAGCATATTCCGTTATGAGATACACTTTGGTCTATTTTAAGTTCAGATGAAATATTACTTTTTACTGTAAGAACTAGGTTTTCATCTTCATGGCTTAACTTGGTAACGGTACCTATTTCTTCAATAATTCCTGTAAACATAATGTCGAATAAATGGTTAAATTTGTAACTGTAAAAATACACACTAAGAAAGTATTTTAATGAAAAAAGAAGAAAAAATTACAGTAGGAATTTCTATAGGAGACTTAAACGGTATTGGGCCAGAAATCACATTAAAAGCATTTGAAGACTCTCGAATGCTTGATTTTTGTACGCCAGTTGTTTTTGCTTCAGTAAAAGTGATGTCCTTTTTTAAAAAACATTTCAATAGTAGTATAAATTTTCATGGTATAAATAATTTAGACCAAATAGTTGAAGGTAAAGTAAATGTCTTTAATACATGGAAAGATAATGTCAATATTGAGTTTGGTAAGGAAGACCCAAAAATTGGACAATTTGCTATAAGGTCTTTAGAGGCTGCTGCATCTGCACTTAAAAGTGATAAAATAAACGTTTTGGTTACAGCACCTATTAATAAGCACAATATACAATCTGATAAGTTCAAATTTCCTGGACACACAGATTATCTTGCTAAAGTTATAGGTGGTAAAAGCCTCATGTTTATGGTAACCGATTCGTTAAAAGTAGGCTTGCTTACAGATCATGTTCCTGTAAAAGATGTGCCAAATCATATTACGCCACAACTTATCGAAGACAAAATACATACGGTTTATACCTCACTTAAAAAAGACTTCAGAATTAATAGGCCCAAAATTGCAGTTTTAGCAATAAACCCTCACGCAGGAGACAATGGTGTTATTGGAAATGAAGATGATAAAGTGCTTGGGCCAACACTACAAAAAATTAAAGCATCAGGAAAATTGGTTTTTGGACCATATTCAGCCGATAGCTTTTTTGGTTCAGGCAACTATAAAGGGTTTGATGCTGTGGTAGCTTCCTATCATGATCAAGGATTAATTCCTTTTAAAACTATTGCCTTTGGAAATGGTGTAAACTTTACTGCTGGCTTAGCTAAAATAAGGACATCGCCAGATCATGGAACAGCTTATGAAATAGCAGGAAAAGGTATTGCAGACGAAAGTTCTTTTAAAGAAGCCATCTTTACAGCATTAAAAATATTTAAGAATAGAACTGAATATAACGAGCTTTCAAAAAACCCATTAAAAAAAGCGCCAAAAAAGATATAAACAAAAATTGTTTATAACATCGGCTACTTAATAAAAAATTTATATATTTGCAGGCTCAAAATGAATGTGGATATGAAGTTGTTAAAAGAGTATACAATCCCTTTTGTGGGATTAAAGCTAGGGAAACATCATTTTGATTATCAAATTGATAAAAAGTTCTTTGAGCATTTTGAGTATGATGAGTTTAATGATGTTAACGTAAAAGCAGAATTGCTTTTTGAAAAAAAAACAACCTTTTTAGAATTACATTTTAAAATAAAAGGAGACGTTAACGTTAATTGTGATGTGTCAAATGAGCCTTATAACCAAAAGGTAAAAGGTACTTTTGATTTAGTTGTAAAGTTTGGCGAAGAGTATAATGACGAGCATTTAGATGTGCTTATTATTCCTCATGGCGAATACGAAATCAATGTTTCACAATACATCTATGAACTAATAGTATTATCAGTTCCAGCAAAAAGGGTTCACCCAGGAGTTGAAGATGGTACACTAGAGTCAGAAATGCTTAAAAAGTTAGAAGAATTAAGCCCTAAAGCTGAAGAAAATAAAACCCAATCAGAGGAAATTGATCCTCGTTGGAATACATTAAAAAAACTATTAACGGATAAATAATATAGAAAATGGCACATCCTAAGAGAAAGATTTCTAAAACTAGAAGAGATAAAAGGAGAACACATTATAAGGCATCAGTGCCTCATATTGCAACATGCCCTACAACAGGAGAAGCTCATCTTTACCATAGAGCTCACTGGCACGAAGGTAAATTGTATTACAGAGGTCAAGTACTTATAGATAATTCTGAAAAAGAAGAAAATTTAGCATAACTATTATGCGCGCATACAATAAAACGCTCTAAACAGAGCGTTTTTTTTATGATTAATTTTTGAAAGTCTTAAAAACAACTTAATTTGCATAATATTTGACCAAAAAAGTGGTGATTTTATACAAAAGTTACTTGTTTTTGACACTTTTACCACCTTTTTTGAGATAACTAATTAATAAGCAATGAGTAAAATCACAGCAGCAATAACAGCTGTAGGAGCTTTTGTGCCTGAGTTTGTACTATCAAATAAAGTCTTAGAGACTATGGTAGATACAAATGATGAATGGATAACAACCAGAACAGGTATAAAAGAACGCAGAATACTTAAAAAAGAAGGCGAAGGCACTTCTTACCTTGCAGTTAAAGCAGCAGAAAACTTAATAGAAAAAAAGCAAATCGATCCTAAAGAAATCGATTTGGTAATTGTTGCTACAGCTACACCAGATATGCCTGTAGCATCTACAGCAGTTTATACAGCCACTAAAATAGGAGCTACCAATGCCTTTGCATACGATTTGCAGGCTGCATGCTCAAGTTTTCTTTACGGTTTGTCAACAGCATCTAGCTATATAGAATCAGGAAGATATAAAAAAGTGCTACTTATAGGAGCAGATAAAATGTCTTCAATTATAGACTATACTGATAGAGCTACATGTATTATTTTTGGTGATGGAGCAGGAGCTGTACTTTTAGAACCTAATGCCGAAGGCTTAGGTTTTCAAGATGAATACTTAAGAAGTGATGGCTCAGGAAGAGAGTTTCTTAAAATAGAAGCAGGAGGTTCAATATTGCCTCCAAATGAAGAGACTGTAAAAAACAAACAACATTTTGTACACCAAGATGGTAGAACAGTGTTTAAGTTTGCTGTATCTAATATGGCTGATGTTTGCGAAAAAATAATGCAAAGAAACAACCTAACACATGATGATGTGTCTTGGTTAGTGCCACATCAAGCTAATATGCGAATCATAGACGCTACAGCAAGTAGAATGAATTTAGAAGATTCTAAAGTACTTAAAAACATTCATAGATATGGTAATACAACATCTGCAACATTACCATTACTATTAAGTGATTTCGAAGACAAACTAAAAAAAGGAGACAATTTAATTTTTGCTGCTTTTGGAGGTGGATTCACTTGGGGATCAATATATTTAAAATGGGCATATAATTCCTAACTAATAAAACCAATTTAATTAACTAATCTAATTTATTATGGATATAAAGGAAATTCAAAACTTAATCAAATTTGTTGCCAAGTCTGGAGCAAGCGAGGTTAAATTAGAAATGGACGATATAAAAATCACCATTAAAACAGGAAGTGACGATAAAGGAGAAGCAACAACCATTGTACAACAAATTCCAATGGCTCAAACACCAGTTGCTCAACCAGCAGCAGTTGCTGCAGCTGAAGTTGTAGCATCAACTCCTGTTGCACCAGCAGCTTCAAATGAAGATTCAAAATATGTAACTATAAAGTCTCCAATAATTGGAACATTTTACCGCAAGCCTTCACCAGACAAGCCTGTTTTTGTTGAGGTAGGAAGCACTATTAAAGAAGGTGACGTATTGTGTGTTATTGAAGCGATGAAATTATTCAATGAAATTGAATCTGAAATTTCAGGAAAAATCGTAAAAGTACTAGTGGACGATGCATCACCAGTTGAGTTCGATCAACCATTATTTTTAGTAGATCCATCATAATTCGAAGTTTAAAGTTTACAGTTAAAAGTTCAAAACTATTTTAGCTAGAACTCTAAACACATAAACCATAAACTTTTAAACTCATCTAGTTATGTTTAAAAAAATACTGATAGCCAATAGAGGAGAAATAGCACTTCGTGTTATTAGAACCTGTAAAGAAATGGGCATTAAAACGGTAGCTGTTTACTCTACAGCAGATGCTGATAGTTTACATGTAAAGTTTGCTGACGAAGCCGTTTGTATTGGTCCTGCACCAAGTACAGAGTCTTACCTAAAAATGTCTAATATAATTGCCGCAGCCGAAATTACTAACGCTGACGCAATTCATCCAGGATACGGATTCTTATCTGAGAATGCTAAGTTTTCTAAAATTTGTGAAGAGCATAATATAAAATTTATTGGAGCCTCAGCTGAAATGATCTCTAAAATGGGAGATAAAGCAACAGCTAAAGCTACAATGAAAGCTGCAGGAGTACCATGTGTACCAGGTAGTGAAGGTATTATTGCCGATTTTGAAGAATGTGAAAAACTTGCAAAAGAAGTAGGTTACCCAGTAATGCTTAAAGCAACTGCTGGTGGTGGTGGAAAAGGAATGCGTGCTGTATGGAAACCAGAAAACCTTAAAGCAGCATGGGAATCGGCTAGACAAGAAAGTAAAGCAGCCTTTGGAAATGACGATATGTATATGGAAAAGCTTATTGAAGAGCCAAGACATATCGAAATTCAAGTTGTTGGTGACTCTCGTGGAAAAGCATGTCATTTATCTGAAAGAGATTGCTCGGTACAACGTCGTCATCAAAAATTAACCGAAGAAGTACCATCGCCTTTTATGACTGATGCTCTTCGTAAAAAAATGGGTGAAGCAGCAGTAAAAGCAGCAGAATTCATAAAATATGAAGGCGCAGGAACTGTAGAGTTTCTTGTAGATAAACACAGAAACTTCTATTTCATGGAAATGAATACTCGTATTCAAGTTGAGCATCCAATTACTGAACAAGTTATTGATTTCGATTTAATACGCGAACAAATTTTAGTAGCAGCAGGTGTGCCAATTTCTGGTAAAAACTACACGCCAAATCTACACTCAATTGAATGTAGAATTAATGCTGAAGATCCATTTAACGACTTTAGACCATCTCCAGGTAGAATAACTACATTACACGCTCCAGGAGGTCATGGTGTACGTTTAGATACTCATGTTTATGCAGGATATAGTATTCCGCCAAACTACGATTCTATGATCGCTAAGTTGATTACTACTGCTCAAACAAGAGAAGAAGCCATTAATAAAATGAAACGTGCTCTAGACGAGTTTGTTATTGAAGGCATTAAAACTACAATACCTTTCCACAGACAACTTATGGAACATCCTGATTATTTAGCAGGAAACTATACTACTAAGTTTATGGAAGATTTTGTAATGGAAAAACAAGTTGAAGAATAAATAATAGAACTCCGAATGAAAATTCGGAGTTTTTTTATGGTGTTCCTTTTGCTATTTCATGCGCAAAAGTCAGGCTATTCACTATATCTTTTTTCTTCGTTCCTCAAAAAAAGGATGCCGTTTCTATCCTTAACACAAGTCAAAAATACTACTAAAAAATAAGTACATTTACAGTAATAAACCTTTCGTCTTTTTGAATTTTAGTTACTGGGAAATAAAAACATGGTTAAGCAATATCGATTTTACTATTGTTGGTAGTGGTATTGTTGGTTTAAACTGTGCACTACACTTAAAAAATAAATACCCAAAAGCTAAAATTTTAATTTTAGAAAAAGGGATTTTACCTCAAGGCGCAAGTACTAAAAATGCAGGATTTGCTTGTTTTGGTAGCTTAAGCGAAATTCTAGATGATTTAAACACACATACAGAAGAAGAGGTTGTAAACCTTGTAAAAAAACGTATTGAAGGATTAAGGTTATTGCGAGAAAACTTATCTGATAAAGCGATAGATTATCAGCAATTGGGTGGTTATGAGCTTTTCTCTGAAACAGACCATGAATTATATGAAGATTGTTTGTCCAAGCGAGAATCAGTAAACAGCTTGTTAAACCCTATTTTTAAGGCTGATGTATTTGGTTTAAGAGGTAACGACTTTAAGTTCAAAAACATCAAAGACAAGTACGTTTTTAATCCCTTTGAAGGTCAAATAGACACAGGTTTAATGATGCAAGATTTACTAGAAAAAGTGTTGCATAAAGGCATTAAAATACTTAACAACCTTACACTAGAAGCATTTGAGGAAGCAACTGCTTCGGTTCATCTAAAAACCAATGCATTTGAGTTTAAAACCAAAAAGCTAATAATAGCCACAAATGGTTTTGCGTCTCAATTATTAGATGAAGATGTAAAACCTGCAAGAGCCCAGGTTTTAATTACAAAACCCATTGAAAACTTACCCATAAAAGGAACGTTTCATTTAGATAAGGGCTATTATTATTTCAGAAATATTGATAATAGAATCCTTTTTGGAGGAGGTCGACACCTTGATTTTAAAGGCGAAGAAACAACAGAATTTAATCAAACCAAATTAATTCAAGACCAACTAGAATTGTTGTTAAAAACCACCATTTTACCTCAAACACCTTTTGAAATTGACCATAGATGGAGTGGTATAATGGGAGTTGGTAATCAAAAGAAGGCTATTGTTAAACAAGTGTCCAATAATGTATTTTGTGGTGTACGTTTAGGAGGTATGGGAGTTGCAATAGGTAGTAGTATAGGTAAAGAGTTATCAGAGTTAATTTAAGTGAGTATCAAGCAAGAACTATACAGTCAGTGTTTAAATTTTGTTGAAAACAGAATTGAAGCTATCAAGCGTAACATAGAAGAAATTCAACAATCATTACTTTCTGAAACCAAAAGTAGTGCAGGAGATAAGCACGAAACAGGTCGCGCTATGATTCAGTTAGAGCGAGAAAAAGCAGGTGAACAACTTAGAGATGCTGAAGCTTTAAAAGAGGTTCTTTTTAAAGTAAATCCTTTAAGTACAACTTTAAAAATTACCTTAGGAAGTGTTGTTTACACTAGCGATTTAAATTATTTTATAGCAATAAGTGCTGGTCAAATACGTATTAACGGAATAGCGTTTTTTGCAATTTCTCCACAAACACCAATAGGTCAAAAACTAACAGGGAAAAGGATAGGTGATGAGGTTGTTTTTAGAGATAAAACCTTTAAAATCACTAAGGTTGGGTAACAACTTCTAAACACACGTTTGCTCCTTTTTCTAGTTTAGTATGGTGGTTAAAAAACACTGAACTTCCATTGTATATGGCTTCTATTAAAACATGTGTTCCCTTAAAGTAAGACTGTTTTACCGTAACATTCAGCTTTGAATTTTCAACCACTTTTAATTGATGTGCGTAGATAATTTGACCACCAATAGTATTAAACTCTCCAAAAAAAGAAGCAATTAAAGGTTCTTTAGGATTTTTAAAAAGAGTTTCAGGTGTGTTGTTTGCAACAATTTTTGAATCGTTTAAGACTAAAATTCGATCAGCATATCCTAAGACGTCTTCTTTATCATGTGTGGCAACAACGCAAGCAATGTTTTTTGCTTTTAAATAGTTAAAAAGATTTCGTCTTAGACTTTGTTTTTTAAAATTATCAATATGGCTAAAAGGTTCATCTAGCAACAATATTTCAGGTTGTTTTGCAATAGCTCTAGCTAAAGCTACACGTTGTTTTTGACCTCCACTAAGCAGTTTTACTTTAGTTTTGGCAAAGTCATTTAATTCAACTACTTCAAGAAGTTCATTAACGCGTTCTTTTTTCTCTTCTGGAAAAAAATTAGATAGGAATGCGCCTATATTTTCTTCAACAGAAGTAAAAGGCATTAAATCGAATTCTTGCGATACATATTTCATAAAGGGATAGCCAACAACAAGATTATACTTAGGGCCTAAAATTTCGGTAGTATTCCAAAACAGCTGTCCTTTGGTGCAATCCAATTCTCCGTAAATAAGCTTCAGCAGTGTTGATTTACCTGAACCACTTTCACCAATAATTGAGATGTGCTCTCCTTTTTTAACTGTGAAGTCAATATCTTTAAGTATAAAATCTTTACTGTATTTAAATGAAATGTTCTTTACGCTTAGCATGCTGCAAAAGTACCATAAAAAAATCGCTCAGTCACTTGAGCGATTTTAGAAATTTTATATAAAAAGTATATTACTGTTTTATAAATTTTTGAGTTTTAATTGAATTTCCAGAAATGATTCTTAAAACATAATTTCCTGCACTTAAGTAGGATACATCTATGATTGAAGCATCTAATTTAGCATTGCTAACACGTTTACCTGTAAAATCGAAAATAGTGTAAATCGCACTTTCAAGGTTATCAGCAGGAAGAGAAATATTCAAAAAGTCTTTTGTTGGGTTAGGGTAGATAATTAAGTTATCTGTTAGCGTATCGTCCAATCCAAGAGTTTCTCCTTCAACAACAACTACACTAGTATTTATTGTTGGGTTTTCAACAATATCTATAATACCAGAAGGCCAATAAATAGTAATGTTATTAATACTTGTTTGAGAGCCTAAACCAAAGTGAGTGTTAAGTGTACTCATGTATTTAAAACCCTCTCCACTTCTTACATCTCTTATTTGAGTACCTGAATCTGTATGAATTTCAACTCTGGCCCCAATACCATGAATATTGCTAACTGTACCTACAGTATTAATTGTTATCCAGTTATTAGGTGTTGTATTGTTCCAGTATATTGTTTCGTTGTAGTAAGCATCGATGAAGCCATCATTGTTTAAGTCTCCAAACGATCCGTTGGCGTAACTCAATTGCGCATTATCTATATCTTCAAACGTGAGGTCTCCTTTTCCATACATAATTGTACCATTACAAGCAATATCTAAAAAACCATCATTGTCAAAATCATAGCTTACGTTTTCATGACCAGTAGGAGCAGTACTTACACCAGCACCAGAAGTTACATCGGTAAAAGTACCATTACCATTATTTCTCATTAATTTGTGACTTCCTGAACTTGCACCAACAAACACATCCATGTCTCCATCGTTATCATAATCTCCCCAAGTAGAAGACCATGTTTGCATTGGGTCGTCAAGTCCTAAGGCAGTAGCGTTTTCAGTAAAAGTACCATCTCCATTATTGGTTAACATTTGATTGGTTCTTCTCGCAACTTCTCCTCCGCATTTAGCAATAAACATATCAATATCTCTATCGTTATCATAATCAATCCAGATAGAGCCATAATTACCACCAGATGAATAATCGCCTAATCCACCTTGGTTAAATGTTAGGTTACCATTTCCATCGTTAATATAGAAAACGTTAGGAGCAACATCATGACAAACAAAAGCGTCGAGATGCCCATCGTTATTGATGTCAACAAAGTTTGTGCGTTGAGAAAATACGTCTTCAGGACCTGAGATTTCAGTAAAAGCAGTACCTGTATCATTTGCCTTCATAAAAGTAACTCCAAATGTGTTTCCATAAACTAGGTCTGTATATCCATTAGCATCAAAGTCTGCTGCTGCCATACTCCACCCAGGCATAAAGTCTGCTTCAGGTGTCGGTAAATTAGCTTCATTAAAACCTCCAGTACTTAATTGGTAATGAATATTTACATTAGTATTTGATACAGAAACGATATCGTCTAAGAAGTCATTGTTCATGTCTACAACAGTTAAATCGTAACCAGAGGCAACATCTATTGGGTCTTGAGTAAAGTTAACTCTAGATAATACAGGTGTAGTAAAGTTAACAGGACCTATCCAATTGCTATAATCTTCACCTCCACAATTTCCTCTAACATAAACTTCATAAGTTGTATTGTCTAATAAGCTACTAGCCTCATAAGGGTTATTAAAAGTTGTGCTTTCTCCTGATCCAGTTGGCACTCCTGTTCCAGCCAATTGAATAGCTATTTCCCAAGACGATTCTACATCACCAGCTTGCCAGAAAATATCTGCAGAATCATAAGAAACGTTACTCACACTAAGGTTAGTTATATTAGGACAAGCAGGAGGCATTTGAGAATAAATGGTTGGTGAGGTAAGACAAAAGCCCCAACCCCAAGAACCATTATCATTATAATGAATTCGATATTGAAAGTTTGCCAGTTGGTTGGCAGTAAAAGCTGAAATGTTTAAATGACCTGCATTTAAGGCTTCAGGTGGACCACCACAAAAATTGCTGTTTGGCGCACCAGATGAATTAGAGGTAATAGGAGTTCCCCAACTAATCCAACTCGAAGCGTCATCATCCCAATACTCTAAACTTAAAGATTCATCTTGATAAATACTAATAACGTAATTAGCGTCTACTAGTATCCATGTTTCCCCTGCATTATAAGCATTGGTGAGATTAATTACTGGAGAAACAGCAGCAATATTATTTATAGAGTTATCACCAGCTTCGTCTTCATCAAATGAAAATGTTGATGAATCTACTGTTGGGTTTTCTACAAAAATTAATGGATTATTATCATAGGTTCCTGATAGTGTCCAGTTGGTATTTGGCCAATTGGCTGATTGATTTAAAACTTGAGCACTTAAGCAGCTCGAAATTAAAAATAAAACTAGAGTAATTTTTTTCATATCATGATTAGTTTTAATTTATTGGCAATCTGTACTTAAGGAGTTTATCCATTCTTCTATTAATCTAACGCCTTCAACATGTTTTAAAGTTCTACCCAGTAAAGGCATTCTATATTGATCTTGCACAGAATTAATTCTAAAGTGTAGTATGGATTCGTTAAAGTTGTTTGGTGTTACTATTGTTGTTAGCCCTTCGACTTGCGTATCAGCATCAACACAAACACCCATGTTTTCTTGGTTGTCGTTTTCGTTAAAAGCAAAACGCATTGACCTGTACTCACAATAACTCTCGTCTGAGTGACAATGCGCACAGTTTATATCAATGTATGACCTAGCTCTAATTTCTAAAGGAAGCGACTCATCTTCCCAGTTAACAGTTGATACGATGTTGGAAGGTATGGTGTTTTCTAGGTAACCAACCTCAATCCACTTGTTTAATTGATTTTTTAAACCTTCGGAGTAATTGTATTCTTTATTTATATTTTGCGGTTTAGGACCAATAGGAAGTGGAGTTCCAAATTTGTTATGGCAAGTAAAACATTCATTTTTGGAGGGTATTCGGTAATTAACCGTTTTAAGTTGTGAGTTTTCTATCCACTCGATACTTTTAAAGCTGCCATCATCTGTAAAAGTCGCTTCGGTTTGTTCATCATTCCAAACATATTTTGCAAAATCCCAACCTTCATCAGTCATGTACATTAATCGGGTTTCAATAAGTACGGTTGTATTTGTTGGTTGAACATTTTCGTAATAAAAATTTTTAATCAGTACTGTACCAACAGGAAAATCGAAAGGACTGTGATCATTAATATATTGAGCTGAAACATTATTAGGCATCCATAAAAAACGTTTTTTATGAGCATAATCACTAAATAGAGGAGAGCTAAGATCGTAAGGAACAACTCCTGAACTAGGATTTAAGTCTTTTAAAGTTCCAGTAAAAAACCCATACTCCGATAAGTTTTGATAAGGTATTTCGTTAAGGTTGAAGCTTACGGTTGAGGCTGAAGTCACAGTAATAGATACAGTTTCAGTAACACAGATTGAGGAGTTTTCATTTTCACAAACTGTGTAAGTAAAGGTGTCTTGACCAGTAAAGTTTGGACTTGGAGTGTAAACCACAAGGTCATCTAAAATAGTTTGCGTGTTATTGTTTAAAATTTCCACAAAACCATTAGAAGCAGTAGTTATTGTTAAAAAACCTTGTTCGGGAATATAACCATCGTTTTCAAAAATAGCTATTTGAACAGAAACAGACTCTTGAGTTGAAGCAGTATCAAGACTTGTTTCAATTTCTCTTGAAACATAATTATCGTCTGAACCACAAGAAAAGCAAACAAGTAATATTCCTAATAACAGAGCTTTTTTCAACATAAGTAAGAAAAGAAGCCTAATATAAGAAATATATCTACTTAAAGCTAAAAGCTTTTAAGATATGATGTGTTTATTGTTAAATAGTTTAGTATTTGATAAATTTTTGGGTTTTAATTGATGCGCCATATACTACTCTTAAAATATAGTTTCCTGAATTTAAATGTGAAACATCAATAGAGTTTTGACTAAGTTTAGCATTTACTACACGTTTGCCAGTAATATCGAAAATGGTGTAAAAAGCATCTGCTAAATTGTCTATTCTTCCTAAGTTTAAAATATCTTTAGTTGGGTTTGGATAAAGAATTAAATCATTAACCATTGAATCTTCTAGTCCTAATGTATTAGCTCCTTCTATAATTGTAATGCTTCCGTTAATTGAAGGGTTGTTAACTTGATCGATAATTCCTGATGGCCAATAAATTCTTATATAGTTTATAGAGCTATCTGTACCAATACCAAAATGTGTATTTAATGTACTCATGTGCCTAAAACCAGTTCCGCTTTGAACATCTCTAATTTGAGTTCCTAAAGCAGAATTAATTTCTACTCTAGCTCCAATACCATTAATATTACTATAACCACCAGCTTGATCTCCAATGGTAATAATTTTTATCCAGTTATTACTGTTGCCATCATTTACATAAACGCTATTAGTAAAGACATCTAAGAAACCATCATTGTTTATATCGCCAATTGAGCCACTAGGAGGACCACTATATACATTAAATTTTAATGTGCCATCACCAAACAAAATAGATCCATTTGAAAGCACATCTAAATACCCATCATTATCAAAATCACCTGCAACACACTCTATTCCTTGATTAGCGCTACTTATACCTGATCCTGCAGTAACATCAGTAAAAGTACCATCATTATTGTTGCGCATTATTTTATGGTCGTTTGCAGTACTTGAGCCAATGTAAACATCCATATCTCCATCGTTATCAAAATCACCCCAAGCCGAAGACCAAGTTTGCATTATATCGTCTAAACCAGCTACAGTTCCTACTTCGGTGTAAGTTCCATTTCCATTGTTTCTGTACAACTGGTTTGTTCTTCTTTCGGTACTACCGCCACATTTAGCCATAAACATATCTATATCTCTGTCGTTATCATAATCGACCCAAATAGAACCATAGTTTCCACCCGAAGCATAATCTCCTAATCCATTAGTGTTTTCATAGATGAGATTATTAGAACCATCATTAATATAGGATACGCTAGGAGCCGTGTCATGACAAACAAATGCATCTAAATGACCATCATTATTAATATCAACAAAGTTTGAACGTTGTGAAAAAACATATTCAGGACCAGAGATTTCGGTATATGCAGTTCCTGTTGAGTTAGCTTTCATGAATGTTACGCCAGAGTTCCCTCCATATAAAAGATCATTGTACCCATTAGCATCCCAGTCTCCTGCAGCTAAACTCCAAGACGGTTTATAATCAGGATAAGAAGTAACTATTTTGGTTTTTTGAAATGCTCCTCCAGCTAATTGATAACGAATAAAGATATAAGGTTTTTCAACAGTTGTGTAAATAGGGTCACCTTCAATATCATATCCTGAAACGTAAGTTGAATCGGTATTAACGGCAACTAAATCGTCTAGAAAATCGCCATTCATATCTACCATACCTCTTTTGTAAGAACCAGACATTCCAGAAGCCTGAGTTGTAAATGTAACAGGAACAGGAGGAGTTGGAGGATTTTCGGTTAATTCAAAGTCAAAGTCATTACTATCTGTATACTTGTTGTCCCAAACAATGTAGTACGTTTGATTTGCAGTTACCTCTACTGTTAACACAGATAAATACGAACCAGTATTTGTTCCTGTAAATGTACCTGAATCATCATCACCACTAACACAAGTTAAGCTTCCACAGGTTCCTGTGTAAATGTGTAAGCGAGTATCTTTATTTCCATTAACAGGAAGGTCAGAGCTCACCGTAATTGAATAATCAGCAGTTGGCACATATTTAACCCACTCAGCAGCAGTAACACTTGAGCTACTACCTGTTATACAAAAATCACTTGGTTCATCGCCATCTATTGTTCCTACAGAGTAAGTTCCGGCAGTAATTGTTGGAGCATTAAACGCATCAGTACATGAGTTATAACTTTGAGCGTTTACTGAAACAGTAACAAAAAAGGCAAAGATTGATATTATTATAGGTTTCATAATTAAGTTATATAAGTAGTATTATTATTCACATATAGTATTTAGCGAGTTTATCCATTCTTCTATTAAGTCAACACCTTCTTTGTGTATTAGTGTTCTTCCTAATAGAGGCATTCTCAAGGATTCCTCTGTTGTATTTAATCTTGTTGGTATTACAGAGCGTTGTATGTTTCCTGGGCTTACAATATAAGTTAACGCAGGATCAATAACTGTATGAGGTTCAACACAAACGCCTAGGTTGGTAATATCTTCTGATTCATTAAAAGCAAATCTTACAGGTCTATAATCGCAGTGTCTATCGTCTGAATGGCAATGCGCACAATTAATGTCTAGATAAGATCTAACACGAAGCTCTAGAGGCTCGCTTTCATCACTCCAGTCAACAACAGAGTAGATGTTTTGAGGAACACTTCCTGTTAAATAACCCATTTCAATCCATTTTTGAAGTTGGTTTTTTGTACCATCTTCATATAAAAAACTTTTGTTTAAGTTTTGTGGTTTAGGGCCTATTGGAATTGAAGTGTCACTAGATGATTTATGACAGGTTAAACATTCTGCTTCTGCAGGAATACGATAATTTACATTTCTTTCAATATTGTTTTCAGTAAAACTGAAAGCTTCAAAACTTCCGTTTAAATCAAAATTGGCTTCAGTTTGTTCTTCGTTCCATTTGTAATTTGCAAATACCCAACCTTCTTCCTTTAAAATCATTAACCTTGTTTCTAGAATTTTGGTTTGCGAACCAGGAGAAACAGTATCAAAATAGAAGTTTTTGATGAGAATTGTTCCAACAGGGAAGTTAAGAACAGAATGGTCATTAACATAGCTAGCACTTACATCTTCAGGCATCCAAACAAATCGTTTTTTGTGAGCATAATCTGAAAACAGAGGAGAAATTAAATCATAAGGTAAAACACCATAAACAGGGTTTAGGTTTGATAAGTCTCCTTCAAAGAAATTATATTCAGAAAGCGTTTGATAAGGAACAGACTCAATGTCAAAAACCACTGGAGACGTTTCAATAGGGTCTTCGTCTTGAGGTAAAGAAATGTAATTGTCGTCTTTGGCACATGAAAACTGTACCAAAACCAACATAATCAGACCGATACGCTGTAAGTAATTTTTTAGCATTTACAGTAAAATTTGGACACCTAAGATAACTATTCATGTAAAGCAAATAGAATTAATTAGTTGTACTACACGTTTTTACTGTTTATTTGAGTTAAAATGCTATTTTTTATATTAAATTTTCTTTAATCAAGTACTCAGCAATTTGAACTGTATTTGTAGCTGCTCCTTTACGAAGGTTATCGCTTACAATCCAAAGGTTTAAGGAATTGGGTTGTGAGCCATCTCGTCTTATTCTTCCAACAAAAACATCGTCTTTACCGTGTGCATTTATTGCCATTGGGTAAGAGTTGTTTTGTAAATCATCTTGAACCACAACACCATCAGTGTTTTCTAAAATATTTCGTACTTCTTTAAGGTCAAAATCATTTTCAAACTCTACATTAACTGCTTCACTGTGACCACCAGCTGTAGGTATTCTTACAGCAGTAGCAGTGACAGCAATAGTTCTATCATCAAGAATTTTTTGAGTTTCTCTTACGAGTTTCATCTCTTCCTTTGTGTAACCGTTTTCTTCAAACACATCGCAATGTGGAATGGCGTTTCGGTGGATTTGATATGGATAAGCCATTTCTCCTTCTACTCCTGCCATTTCATTTTCTAGTTGTTTTACAGCTTTTACTCCTGTTCCAGAAACGGATTGGTAAGTAGAAACTACAATACGTTTTATTTTATATTTTTTATGAAGAGGAGCCAACGCTAAAACCATTTGAATTGTAGAACAGTTAGGGTTAGCTATAATCTTATCGGTTTTTGTAAGTGTGTTAGCATTAATTTCTGGAACCACTAGTTTTTTGTCTAGATCCATTCTCCATGCCGAAGAATTATCAATAACAGTTGTTCCTACTTCAGCAAATTTTGGAGCCCATTCTAATGAGGTTCCTCCACCAGCAGAAAATAAAGCAATATCAGGACGCATTGCAACAGCATCTTTTAGTCCAACAACAGTATAGTTTTTACCATTAAACAAAACCGATTTTCCTACAGAACGTTCTGAAGCTACAGGAATAAGTTCGGTTAAAGGGAAGTTACGCTCGCTAAGAACATTTAACATTACTTCTCCTACCATACCTGTTGCACCAACTACAGCTACTTTCATTTTTTAATGCTTTTATAAATTAAGTTAACAAAGCTAAGTATTAATTCCTTTGTATTGAACGAAAAAAGCCTTCGTTTTTTTATCAACAAAGGCTTTTTAACAATAAATTTTCAATTGTTAAATTATTAACAAGAAACTACTTTTTTAATAAGTCTCTAATTTCTGCTAATAACTCATTATCTGATGGTCCTGCAGGAGCTGCTGGAGCAGGTTCTTCTTTCTTCTTCATTTTGTTAACTCCTTTTATAACCATAAACATTACAAAAGCAACAATTACAAAGTCGATAACGTTGGTTAAGAAATCTCCCCATAATACAGCAACTTCACCAACGGTTTCACCTGCATCATTTAAGGTGCCTTCGGTAATGATCCATTTTTGGTCTTTGAAGTCTGATTTGAAAATTAATCCAATTAAGGGAGAAACAATTCCGCCTGTAAACGAACTTACTACTTTGTTAAAAGCAGCACCCATTACAAAGGCAACAGCAATATCTACCAAGTTACCCTTCATTGCGAATTCTTTAAATTCTTTAAGCATAATAAATTGTTTTATAGTTAGTATGTTACTAAAATAACTAAAAAATTATTACAACACATTGAGTTAATCAATAAAAGTTCTTTTGATGCGTTGGGATATAGCAGTTAAAATTTCGTAGGAAATGGTACTTGCCGAGGAAGCAAGGGCTTCAGCAGTATATGTATTATCAAATACAATAACCTCATCTCCTTCTTCGCAGTCAATAGCTGTAACATCTACCATAATCATGTCCATACACACATTGCCAAGTATGTATGCGCGTTGATTGTTTATGGTAACAAACCCTTTTCCTTTACCATATTGTCTTCCAATACCATCAGCATGCCCAACAGGTATTGTTGCGGTTTTAACTGGGTTGTTGGCGACAAAACCTCTGTTGTAACCAAGGCTTTCTCCTTTATTAATATGATGAATTTGCGAGATTACAGATTTTAAACTTGCAATGGGTTTTAAGTTTTTGTTTTGTTCAGCTGAATTACCAAAACCATACAAGCCAATACCACTTCTAACCATATCAAAATGTGCTTCAGGGTAATTTAAAATACCAGAAGTATTGCACATGTGTTTTAAAACAGAATAACCTAGATTGTTTTCAAAAACGGATATGATGTTTTTAAAACTTTGTATTTGAGATCGCGTAAATTCTTTTTCGTTTAAATCTTCACTAGCTGCCATATGCGAAAAAATAGATTTCACTTTAACAGCATTAGTTTTTTTTAAGGTGTCAATAATCTCTTTACTGTCATTCTCATTAAAACCTAATCTATTTAAACCTGTATTAAATTTAATATGAATAGGATATTGCTGCTGCTTTTCTTTTTCAGCTTCAGCAATAAATGCTTTTAAAACTTTAAAGCTATATATACTTGGTTCTAAACAGCGTTCAATAATTGTTTTAAAATTTGTAGGTTGAGGATGAAGCACCAAAATAGGTTTGGTGACACCAGCATCTCGTAATGTTATACCTTCTTGTACATAAGCTACCGCAAAATAATCAGCATTTAAATCTTGAAGTTTTAATGCAATTCTACCAGGATCACTTCCGTATCCAAAAGCCTTAACAACAGCAAGAAACTTAGTGTTTTCTGAGGTTTTGGAAGTAAGGTAATTATAATTGTGCTCTAAAGATTTTAAGTTAATCTCAAGCGTAGTTTCTTGAACTTTAGGCATTGTCGTCTTGTGGTTTATTAGAAAGATCCTCAGGATCATTAACCTTCATGTTTCTTACCTTATCACGCAACATGGTTTTATAAAAAGCAGCTCTACTTAAAGGTTCGTATTCTTCAACTTCACCTAATAATACAAGATTATCATTTTTAGATTTTCTATAGCTGTACTGAGCCAGATTTCCTGTTTTTGTGCATATAGCGTGTACTTTTGTAACATATTCTGCAGTTGCCATTAAATAAGGCATTGGACCAAAAGGATTACCTTTAAAATCCATGTCTAAACCTGCTACAATAACTCGAATACCTTTGTTAGCTAAGTCGTTGCAAACTCTTACAATTTCATCATCAAAAAATTGAGCCTCATCAATACCTACAACATCACAACCATCAGCCAAAATAGGAATGTTGGCAGCAGCAGGAACAGGAGTTGAGCGAATTTCGTTAGAGTCGTGCGACACAACTTTTTCATCGTCATAACGTATGTCAATTGCAGGTTTAAAAATTTCTACTTTTTGTCTTGCAAATTGAGCTCGTTTTAATCTGCGAATCAATTCTTCGGTTTTACCCGAGAACATTGAACCGCAAATAACTTCAATCCATCCAAATTGTTCTTTATGATTTACTGTATTTTCGAGAAACATTTTGTAATTTTAACACTAAAACAGGGAAAATTCCCGTTTGCATAAAGGTGGCGTAAATTTATTAAAAATCAAAAGTATAATTTGGATTAAATTTTAAAAGTTATGAAGAAGAAATTGGAATCAGAATTAATTAGCATTGCGCATCGAATTCTTAAACTAAAAGGAAGAGAAGATGTTGATAAAATGCATGCTGAAGTATCTGCTCTGTATGAAAAACTTACCGTTTTAAAGTTTGCCCAAGAAAACTTTGAAGATGATATGCCAACCATAGGTGGAGACTCGTCGTTTTTTGGAATGTTGGATGTTGCTTTCAATAATAAAGTAAGTGACAATATTGAGGTTGAAGACAAAATTTACATAAACCTTGACGATGTTGAAGACGATGGCATTATGGAGCCAGTAATGGAAAAGATTAAGGATATTGTTGCCCAAATGCCTGAAGAAACCCAACAAATTGACGAAGTGTTTGAAAAAGCGATTCCTAAAACCAATTATCATAAAAACGATTTAGAAGAGTTAACAGCCGATTTTAAAGAGATGCCAATTTTTGAACCTGTTGCCGAAGCTAAACAAGACATAAAGAAGTCGCTTAACGATAAGCTAAAGCGAGGAGGAATTACTATTGGTTTAAATGATAAAATTGCATTTATCAAGCATTTGTTTGATGGTAAAAATGAAGATTACGATAGAGTGCTTTCTCAAATAAATACATCAAGCTCTTTTCAAGAAGCGAGTCATTTAATTCAAAATATCGTAAAACCTGATTACAACCAATGGGAAGGAAAAGAGGATTACGAAGAACGCTTCATGGAAATTATTGAAAGTAAGTTTGATTAATAATTTAAGTACAACCAACCCATAATAGGTTTTTGTAGTTCTGGTATTTCTAGTATATAATAATATGTGCCAACAGGTAATAAGCTAGAAGTTTCTGGGAATCCCATATTTGGTTTTCCATCCCAATTATTTCTGTAGTTATCACTTTGATAAATTTGAACTCCTAAACGGTTAAAAATCTTAATTCGGTTTTCAGGATAATCTTCAATACAAGGAATTACTAAAAAGTCATTTGAAGAATCATTGTTAGGAGAAATTCCTTGAGGTATTTCTAAGCAATTGTTTACAGCAACTTCGGCATTATCGCTATTGTTTGTATCGTCCCTATCAGTTTCATTTACTGTGCCCAATAAAGCAATGTTTAATAGGTTTTCAGAGGATAAAACACGAGCAGTAATCGTTAAAGTTTCTAATTGACCTGAAGTAAGTGAAGCAATAGACCAAGTAAAGCTTGATACATCAAAAACGCCTTCAGAAACAGTTGAAGATATGTACTCATAACCACTAGGTAAATTGTCAATAACCTCAATAAGTGTAGCTGTAGTTTGACCTAGGTTACTTGCGGTAATTGTAAAAATCACCTCTTCACCAATAGAAACTTCTTCTGGCGAAACAGATTTTAAAATTTCAATATCTACATCAGTAGTGTCTTGTAAAACCGTTAACTCAGCATAGGCTTGCGAAGTGTCAATATTGTTTTGGTCGCTAAAGTTAGAGCTGTCATTAATATGAGTGCCAATGCTACTAGATGTCACCGAAACTGCAAAAGTACAGCTTGCAACACCTTCAGGAAAGGTTAGGTTAGTTACGCCTACAAAGGTGTCTCCACCTGTTCCTGTAAATGTTGATGTACAACCATTGTCTTCAACCCAATAGGCTTCTCCAGAAAGTACTACACCAGCAGGTAAATTATCGGTAAATGAAATGTTGGTTTGCGAAGGGTTTGAAGCAATATTGTAAACTGTAAAAGTTAAAGTGCTTTCTTGACCTTCAAAAATAGTATCAGGATCAAAGGCTTTAGTTAAAGTAGGTGCAATAACTTGAACGTTGCTTATTGAAATATTTGTTTCAGGAGTTAACTCATTATTTTCAGCAATATCAGGTGTTGCTTCGGCTGTATTGTTAAAAGCTCCACCAAAACTCGGTGCAGTAACAGGAATTCGTATTCTAACAGTTGAACCAGATTCCATATTAGGAATCACTCCCGAAATAGTATTTCCGGTTACCGAAAAGCCACTCATGCAAGTAGCAGTACCAGCAGTAACGCTACATGTTGGAGTTCCAACAACTGTAAAGTTAGCGTCTAATATATCTTCAAAAAATATGTTTGTAGCGTTAGAGCTTGTTGTGCTATTACTTATGTCAATTATCCAATCAAAAGGCTGGTTAACTGTAACTTGAGTAAACTCAGGAAAGGTTTGTACAATTAAATCTACACAAGGTGCTAAATATGAAGTTACTTGAGAACTGTTATTTGAAGGACTTGCATCAATAATATCATCACCAATATGATTTGCTGTAACATTATTTATAACAGGAATAGCAGCGCTTGAACAACCAGGTTGCCAATTTACAGTTGCTTGAAATGTTACTGAACTTTGCGCAGGTAATTCCCAATTGTCTTCAACGGTAATTCCCCAAAATTCATCAAACTCACCATCTTCTGGTTCACCATCAAAAACCACATCTATGTTTGCGTTTGTAATAGTAAAACATTCAGCAGTACCAGTTGTTGAAACACATTCAACAGAAAGTAAACTAGCAGAAACAGGGATGCTTCCAGCTAAAGTCATATAATCTGAAAGCTCGATAAAAGTATCTACATCACCAGCATTTGTAACGGTTATTTCATAAGTGATTGGTCCCCAATCTGTAGTGTTGTTAACGTCTCCACCTTCAGGTAATTCTGGTGCAATTTGTGTTTTTATAACTTGTATATCAGATGCAGGACAAGATGCAGTAGGAGGTAATGTAACAAAATCACTTTGAGCGCTATTTTCAATATTTGAATCAAAAAGCTGACTTTGCATAATGTTGGTTCCGCTTCTTACATGAGCAAGTGTATTTTGTGTACTTGTTGAGCACTCTGGTTCTAGGAAAATTACTGTTGTTTCAATAGTAATGGTTGCTCCAACAGGCATAGTAAACGTATCACTAGCCCACAACGTATCCATATCAGTAATAGTAAAATCATCACATGTTACATCTCCTGTTGTGCCTAAACAGGTTATACTAATTATATCCCAAGTTACTGTAGTAGATAGGTTTTGTAGAAAGAAAACAATAGGAGCGTCAAGAGGTCCATTATTACAAACTGTAGTTTCAAAGGTGACTTCTTCTCCCCAATCAACAATGGTAGAAACATCAGGATTTGTTTGAATAGTATCAATACAAATATCAGTCACATTACATAATTCCGCAGTCAATAAATTAGTTTGAACTAAATTAGAACTATCCGAAGATTCATTAACGTGGTTTAGCTCAATATTAATATAACTATCTACAATTATTTGCTGTGGATCAAAAGCACAACTAGGTTGTAGAAATTGATAAACAACCTGAAAAGTTATAGAGCCGCCTGAAGTAAACACATGAGGTGTGCCATAACTAAAAATAGCTGACGTTGTATTTACAACAGATAACGGACCATTTACAGTAGAGAGATCTGGACACTCTGTTCCGTTGGTTGAGCCAACACATTCTATAGATTGTAATTGTACAACTGGTTGACCATATTCAAAAGGAGATTGCAATGTCATAAACCCAGTTATTCCATATAAAGGGTATGAAACACTACTATTATTGGTGATTGTAAATTCATAAGTTACAGTATCATTCCAGGCGCTAATTCCTGTTCCTTCAGCAGGACTTATTTGTGAATATACTACCGAAAAATCAATAGGTATGTCAATAACATCAATAGAAATTATAGACTGGTTGTTTGATGTATTGGTGTCGGTAGTGCCTGATGGAGGAGAGACTAATGCATCAAAAGCAATTCCTCCAATATCTGTAGGCGCATTAACATTAATTCGTATTTCAACACTAGAGTTATTGGGTAAACTAGCAACACTTCCTGTGAGGACGTTATTGAGGTCAAGGTTGAAGTTTTCAGCATCACTTGCACCTCCTAAATTGTTTTGCGAAACATAAGAGTTAACAACAACGTCATCATTAAGGTTTAAAGAAAAAGTAGCGTTACTTACCGCATTTCCAGAATTTATAATTGTAACTATGTACTGAAATTCTTGGTAGATTTGAACCTGAGAAACATCGGTACCATTCAGGTTTTGAGCCTCTACAACTACTGCTAAATCTGTCGTTTGAGCAGATAATTTAAAAAAACAGAGACAAAAAATCACGAGGCTTAAAACGCTTTTGTACATAGGTTGGTTTTTACAAATAGATGTCAAATAATAAAAATGGTTGTGTGAAGATAGTTTAAAAGATTGTAAATTTGACTGTTACTTAGCATTTATGAGCAAACTTTATATTGTACCCACACCAATAGGAAACCTAAAAGACATGACTTTTAGGGCTGTTGAAGTATTAGAACAAGCCGATTTAATTTTAGCTGAAGACACACGTACTTCAGGGAAATTACTAAAGCATTTTGAAATAACTACTCCTATGCAATCGCACCACATGCATAATGAGCATAAAATGGTTGAAAATTTAGTAAATAAACTAAAAAGCGGAACAACAATAGCGCTTATAAGCGATGCAGGAACACCAGCAATTTCAGATCCTGGATTTTTATTAACGAGAGCTTGTGTTGAAAACGCTATTGAAGTAGAGTGTTTACCAGGAGCAACCGCTTTTGTACCTGCTTTAGTAAATAGTGGTTTGCCTAACGATAAATTTGTGTTTGAAGGCTTTTTGCCTGTTAAAAAAGGGAGACAAACACGATTGACTTTTTTAGCAGAAGAAACCAGAACCATGATTTTTTATGAAAGCCCTCACAAACTTATAAAAACACTTACTAATTTTTGTGAGTACTTTGGTGAAGATCGCCAAGTATCTGTTTCTAGAGAGTTAACAAAACTCTATGAAGAAACGGTTAGAGGTACTGCAAAAGAGGTTTTAGAATACTACACAAACAAGCCACCAAAAGGCGAAATTGTAATTGTGGTTGCTGGGAAGAAGTAATTTGAAATTCTGAAATTGGATTCAGAATTAAAAACTGTTTTATGCAAGAACTACTAAACAACATAAAGCAATGTACTATCTGTAAAGACCATTTGCCACTTGGTCCAAACCCAGTTGTTTCAGCACATAAAAACTCTAAAATTGTAATTATTGGTCAAGCACCAGGAACCAAAGTACACGCATCTGGAATTCCTTGGGATGATGCTAGTGGAAAGCAACTTAGAACATGGCTTAATGTTACTGACCAAGAGTTTTACAACCCTGAACATTTTGCCATTATACCTATGGGTTTTTGTTATCCAGGAAAAGGGAAGAGTGGCGATTTACCACCACGACAAGAATGTGCTCCACAATGGCATGAGTTGTTGTTACAGCAAATGCCCAAAGTAGAACTTGTGATTTTAATAGGTATGTATGCGCAGAAGTATTATTTAAAAGAGAAGGCGAAGCAAACACTTACCAAAACAGTAAAAGACTTTAAAACGTATTTGCCACACTATTTTCCGTTACCTCACCCAAGCCCAAGAAACCGATTTTGGCTAAGCAAAAACCCTTGGTTTGAAGTTGAGGTGTTGCCAGAGTTGCAGAAGAGAGTTATAAGAGTTTTATAAACTTTTCTTGTTGTTTTTCTTCCAATTAGGTATCGAATATTTACTGTTCTTCTCATAATTTCCAATAGATTCAATTTTTGAATTATTAATTTTTTTAAATTGTTTAATTCTATATGATTTACCTATTTCTTTTATAATAACAATGATTATAGTTGCTAACCATAAATGCTCAATAAACGCCATTATTTTAAATTTTAAACTAAATTAAACTAAGCTGATAGATACAACTGTGACAAGGTTTAAGTTGTCATATTTATATAACGAAAAGGCATATTTTCTGTTTGAAATTCAAATCAGATTCATTAATACCTAATACAACAAGTAGCTTCGAGAAGAGCAATATATATCTAGGAAATCAATACAACAGCAAACAAAGTTGTATTTGATTTTAAAAAGAAATTAAGTGAAGAATCAGTTGTTTTATAACCCAATAAAATACTTTTGGTATTCTAATAGTTCTTGTGGGTTTTCTTTTGCGTTTAAACGTTTTATCTCGTTGCCATCTTCATCAAGTTCAATAAGGTAAGCTGTATCACCATCTTCAAAAAATCGTAAAAACTTAGCAAGACTCCCGTCTTCATTATAAAATTTGGTGGCTTCAAAGCTGTCGTAGTTGGAGTTAATCTGTTCACTATATACTTTACCGCCTCTTATGGTTTGGGTAATAGTTCTACCGTCTTTTATAAAGGTTTGCGATACAATATTTCCTAAAATGTCATAAGATGAAGACTCTACAGATTTTCCGTCTTTATAAGTTGCTTTAGTGGCAACTTGACCGCTTTCAAAATACGTTTCAACAGTTCCAGTTATCACATCATTGGCATACATAACGGTTTTTTTCAACGTCCCAGAAGGGTAATACGTTTTTTCAGCTCCATGTTTTTTACCTTTAGAATAAATGGCATGAGAGAAGATTTCGCCATTATTATGAAAAAGTAAATAATCACCATCTAGCAAGCCTTCTTTTACACTAAACTCTTCCCATTTGGTAAGTTCATTACCCACAACATAGTAACCATCCATTATTTTTTTATTCTTTTTATCTCTGTAAATAGAATGACCATTATAAGAATCAACCACATACTGTCCTTGCTCTATAAAAGTAAAAGACTTATCTGTTTTTTCAGTTTGGTTTTTACAAGCAATAAAGAATAGTGATAAAAGAAAAAGGCATAGTGTTTTTTTCATGTGATGTGGAGTGTTAAATATGTTTCCCTTTATTCCAACCGTGTTTTCCTAAATACTGTTCTCCACTTTCAACAGCTCCATTTTCAATACTTGTTCCCATGCTATCATTCCAACGGTTTAGGTAACCAAACAACGAAATGACACCTAACATCTCCACAATTTCACCTTCGTTCCAATGCTCATACAATCGTGTTTTTATGGAGTCGTCAACAGCATTTGGTACTTGACTAGCAGCCAAACTAAAATCAAGAGCTGCACGTTCAGCTTCAGAAAACGCAGGATGCGTTCTATACTCCCAAATATTATCTAGTTGTTCCTGTTCTGCTCCATAGCGTTCCGCTGCTCTTATAGCATGCGCTTGACAATAACGACAACCTGTAGCGTTGCTACTCACCCAAGCAATCATACGCTTTAAGGCCGAAGTAACTTTACCTTCATTCGCCATAACTGCTTTGTTGAGGTTGATAAATGCTTTTGAAATGTCAGGACGACGTTGCATAGTTAATACCGAATTTGGACAAAACCCTAAGGTTTCATTGTAAAAATCGGCTAGTTTTTGAGTTTCAGCATCGTGGTCTGGAGATAACGGAGTGACTAATGGCATAATCTATTTTTTAGTGGTATTTTTGAAGTAATAAGACACCTCTTTTTTGTAATTTAATGAAATTTTAAGAGGTCTTTTACGTCTTAAGTAATTAAAAATTTATTCATTACAATAAACAAAAAAATCTTCAAACATGACAAATAAAGTCTCTACACATTGGAAAGGAAATTCGCAGTTTGAATCTGATAACCCAAGCGGAAAAACCCTATTTATGGATACTTCGGAAGAACATGGAGGACATAATTCAGGGTTACGACCAAAGGCAATGATGTTATCGTCACTAGCAGGATGTTCAGGTTTAGACGTGGTATCTATTTTAGATAAAATGAAAGTGAAAATTTCTGATTTCAGAATTGACACTTATGGAGAATTGACCGATGAACACCCGAAATATTACCATACTGTTTCAGTTGAATATCATTTTTATGGTGATGATTTAAACGAAGACAAAATAAAGAAAGCGGTAGACCTATCGGTTGAAAAATACTGTGGTGTGATGGAAATGTTTCGCAAATTTGCTAATGTAAAAACGGCAATTCATTATCACAATTCATAAGTATGCGCTGGACTTTAAAGCCAAAACCAAATACTGAAAAATTAAAACAACTACAAGAAGCACTTCAGGTTGATGAGATTGTTGCTACACTATTATTGCAACGAGGCATTGAGACTTATGAAGCAGCTAAAACCTTTTTTCGCCCAAGCTTAAAAGATTTGCACAATCCGTTTTTAATGAAAGATATGGATAAAGCGGTTAATCGTATTGAGCAAGCGTTGGCTAACAACGAAAACATTTTGGTGTATGGCGATTATGATGTAGATGGAACGTCTTCAGTGGCTTTAATGAGTTCATATCTTAAAACAAAAACTAATCAAGTGGCTACTTATATTCCAGACCGTTACGACGAAGGTTATGGAGTGTCTTTTAAAGGTATCGATTTTGCGCATGACAATGAGTTTTCACTTATTATCGCTTTAGATTGTGGTGTAAAAGCTATTGATAAAGTAGCTTACGCTAAAGAAAAAGGCATTGATTTTATCATTTGTGACCATCACAGACCAGGTGATGAGTTACCAAATGCTAGTGCTGTTTTAGACCCAAAACGAGACGACTGTGAGTATCCTTACAAGGAGCTTTGTGGATGTGGTGTAGGCTTTAAACTCATACAAGCATTGGCTTCAAAAGAAGGAAAATCTGCAGAGGATTTAACTGAATATCTCGACTTGGTCGCAACAGCAATTGGCGCAGACATTGTTCCTATTACAGGAGAAAATAGGACTTTGGCGTATTATGGGCTGCAAGTGATTAATAAAAATCCTAGACCAGGAATACAAGCTATTATCGATCAAGTAAAAAAAGAGGAACTTACTATTACTGATGTTGTATTTATTGTGGCTCCTCGTATTAATGCTGCAGGGCGAATGCAACATGGTGATTATGCTGTAGCGCTTTTAACAGAAACCAATTTTAACCAAGCCAAACAATACGCTGAAGAAATTGAAGCGTTTAATACTGATAGGAGAGAAGCAGATCAACAAATAACAGAAGAAGCACTTCAACAAATAAAAGCGCATAATGAAGAGGAGCGTTTCACAACAGTTGTATATCATGAAGAGTGGCACAAAGGTGTAATAGGTATTGTTGCGTCACGTTTAACCGAAACCTATTACAGACCAACACTAGTCTTTACTAAAAGTGGCGATAAGCTTGCAGCTTCAGCACGTTCGGTTTCTGGTTTTGATGTGTATAATGCACTAGAGGCTTGTAGCGCACATATCGAGCAGTTTGGAGGTCATAAATATGCAGCAGGACTTACCTTAAAAGAAGAAAACTATGAAGCCTTTAAACAAGCCTTTGAAGACGAAGTTTCTAAGACAATAGATAAAACCTTGTTGGTTCCTGAAATAAAAGTAGATATGCTGATTAGCTTGCCTCAGGTTAATGATAAATTGTGGCGTATTATTCGTCAGTTTGCACCTTTTGGACCTAGTAATATGACACCTATTTTTATGAGTGAGAACCTTAAAGATACTGGTTATGGAAAATGTGTGGGTGAAGATGATAAACACTTACGTATTACAGTAACTCAAACAGGACAAGAAAAACTTGTAGGTATAGGTTTTGGCTTAGGAGACAAATACGATTTAATTACGAATAAAAAACGGTTTAAAGCAGTGTATTCCATAGACGAAAACCATTGGCAAGGGCATGTGAGTTTACAGTTAAAGTTGAGAGACATAAAATAAAGCTTTGTCATTCTGAACTTGATTCAGAATCTATATGATGGATTTCGTGCTGTAGTATGGGAAGACAAGGTTAAATTAAAATAATTTCTTTCAGTTTCCGTTTTTCTAAAATGAAGTATAAACTACTCACTTTTTCCCTTTTGTTTCAAACAATTCTTTTTTCACAAAATTTGGTTAAAAATCCAAGTTTTGAACATAGAAAGAGAGACAAGTGCTTTGTGTTTTTGGGAGACTTTGATAGTCAAACTTTAAATTGGTCGAAGCCCAACAATGGAAGTACAGATTCTTTTCTAACCTGTAGTTCTAACTTGGGAACGAAAAACTACAACGGTCAGCAAAGTCCTAAAGAAGGGAATACATACTGTGGCATTTATACATTTTCACCTTATAGTAATTACAGAGAGTATATTCAAGGAGAATTAAAAGAGCCTTTAATCGCAGGAAAAACGTACAAAGTAAAATTCTATGTAAGTCTTGCAGATATGGCTACGCATGCCATTAAGGAACTTCAAGTGTTATTTACTGAAGAAAAAATAAAAAGCTGTTTTGATAAAAACAGTTGTGAAAAAGTAATAGTTCCTAAAAGAGCAACTACCCAAAGGTTCATGTTACACTCTTTGAAAAATGAAGGTTTTTTAGAGGAAAGAGACACATGGGAAGAACTGTCTTTTGAATTTGTTGCTTCAGGATTTGAAAACTTTTTATCCATAGGAAATTTTAATAAAGATGGTAAAACAGAACTAAAGGAAATATTAACGGTTAGCCGAAAAGACAATAAGTTTTCTTACTACTATATTGATGAGGTTTCAGTTGAAGCAACTGAGAAATCAACTGAAGAAAAAATGACTTCACACACTAACAACACTACTAAAGAGTCATTTAAAAACAACACAACCTATGTCTTTAAAAATGTGTTGTTTGATTTTGATAAAGCCACTCTTTTAGAAACTTCTAAAGTAGAACTTAATACTTTGTATGACTATTTAAAAGAACATCCTGAACTCCACATAGAAGTTTATGGACATACAGATGCTATTGGTACAGAAACAAGAAACGAAGAATTATCAAAGCAACGAGCAGAAGCTGTTTCCAATTTTTTAGTTGAAAAAGGGTTAGAAAGTCATAAAGTAAAATGGTTTGGGTTTGGAAGCTCTAAACCAAAAGTAAGTAATGATACAGAAGCAAATAGAGCAATAAACCGACGAGTAGAGTTTAAACTTATCAAAAAATAAATTCTTTATTTAGATTTATTCTAAATAATTTTATCTTTGTAGTATAAAACCACTTCTCATGGAACAAGATATCTACAAAATATACCATAATAATTTCGGAATTTCTTTTAAATGGATTAACCCTCAAACCGAAAAGGTAAAAGGTAAAGTGCAACTTATATTTAGAGATATGGGTTTTTATCTTACACATAACGAGATAAAGCAGTTTTATAATTGTGTTTGTGCCGCAAAAAACACGCAACCTTGTAGTTGTTGTCAATCAAACATTGATAGTAAAAACATTCTGCTTAAAACACCAAGTAATAAAATAGATATTGCGGTTAATGAAAAGGAATTATCTCAAGTTGAAGATTTAATAAAAGGCACATTATTTCAGTTAGATTTAGAGTATTATTTAGAGACGCTTTGCAAAAATTAAAATAAGAAACTTGGATGTTTTACTTTTGTGTCAAAATCTAAACCAACAGTTTTGAGAGGTTATCATCTTGAAAAACCTCTTTAAATTCCTGTTTCCATAGGAAATGAATATGGCAAAAAAAGACCCTTACGCAGCGCTTCGATATAAAGAGTTCAATTTATTTATACTAGTTCGTTTTGCTTTGGTTTTTGCATGGTCAATGCAATTTATAATTATTGAATGGCAAGTCTATGCACTCACCAAAGACCCATTATATATTGGTTTAATTGGACTTATGGAGATTATTCCTGCATTAGGAATGGCGCTTTTTGCAGGACATATTGTAGACCAAAAAGAAAAGCGGAATCTTTTAGCACTTTGTATTGCTCTGTTTTCAATTATTAGTTTTGGATTATTTTGGATTACGTCTCCAAGTGTTTTTGAAACATGGTCCACAAAACAAATACTCTATTGTATTTATGCTTTAGTATTTTTTGGAGGACTGCTACGTTCGTTTTTTGGCCCAACTATTTTTTCGTTAGTGGCTTTAATTGTTCCTAAAAAAATATATCCTAATGCAGCTACTTGGAACAGTTCTACATGGCAAATGGCAAGAGTTTTAGGTGTCACTTTCGCAGGATTTTCAATTGGTTGGCTTGGAGAGAATGAACAAATGGGTGTGCATTGGTCGCTTTGTATTGTGTTTGGTTTAGTAATGTTTTCACTGATAATGTTATATCAAATTAAACGCAAACCCATTCTTAACCCAAACATTGGAGAACCAGTAGTTAAAAGTTTAAAAGAAGGTGTTTCATTTGTGTTTAAAACAAAAGCTATTTTGGGAGCCTTAACCCTAGATATGATTTCGGTATTGTTTGGTGGTGCAATTGCCTTGGCAGCAGTTTTCGCTACTGATATTTTAAAAGTAGGACCTGAAGGTTTTGGAATTTTGGTAGCTGCACCTAACATTGGTTCGTTTTTAACTATGTTGGTTACTGCATATATTCCTATTGTAAAGAAAGCTGGTATTAAACTGCTAGTAGCTGTGTTTGGTTTTGGGTTGAGTATTATTGCTTTTGGGGTGTCAACCGTATTTTGGCTTTCAGTAGCAGCTTTGTTTTTTAGTGGAGTGTTTGATGGTGTGTCTATGGTAATCAGGCAAACCATTTTGCAACTAAAAACACCAGACCATATGCGAGGTCGTGTGTCTTCGGTAAACTCAATGTTTGTTGGTTCTTCAAACGAATTGGGAGCTTTTGAAAGTGGTTTGACTGCAAAATTAATGGGAACAGTTACTGCTGTAGTTTTTGGAGGAACAATGACATTGATTACTGTAATTACAACAGGATTGGTTTCGCCTTCATTTAGAAAATTGGACTTGACAAAAGATTTAGAAGAACACGAAAAAGAAGACTAATACGTTTTTAGTTCCATTGTTGTTCCATCAAAAACGCCATAGGTATAGTAGTTGATCCAATCACCAAGGTTAATGTATTTTGAATTGTTTTCCAACGCAATTTCAAGCGGTAAATGTCTGTGACCAAAAATATAAAAATCGCGATGTTTTTCAGACTGTTTGCGTTTACAGTATTGTACTAACCATTCATTATCTTCACCTAAAAATTTAGCATCTTCTTCACCTGAAATCAATTTGTTTTCAACTGATAGGTATTGTGCTAACTTCACGCCTAAATCAGGATGTAACCAACGAAACAACCATTTACAAAAGCGATTGGTAAACACCTTTTTCATACGTTTATAACCCTTGTCTCCAGGACCTAATCCGTCACCATGACCAATGAAAAAGCTCGTGTTATTAAATGTAAACTCTTTAGGCTTATGGTATACAGGAATGTTAAGTTCTTCTTCAAAATAGCCATTCATCCATAAATCATGATTGCCAACAAAATAGTAAATAGGAATACCAGAATCAGAGATTTCTGCCAATTTACCAAGTGTACGAGTAAATCCTTTTGGCACTACTGTTTTGTATTCAAACCAAAAATCGAACAAATCTCCCATTAAGAAAATTGCAGCAGCATCTTTTTTAATCTCGTCTAACCAAGCTACAAACTTTTTTTCACGAGGAAGCGATGCCTTTTTATTTGGCGCTCCTAAATGATTATCAGAAGCGAAGTATATTTTTTTTCCTTTTGGGATGTTCATCGTTTATAAAAAATGTAATCAGTTACTGGTGGCTCAATTTCTTGTTGTCTTAAATCGGAAATAAGTTGCCCTTTATGGTGCGTAAAATGATTAGCGATATGAAACAAAATATCTTGTACTGTGTTTTCAAAATTATCGCCTTTTGAATTTGTGTACTTTATTGTTTCTTCAAAATCAAAAGTATCAATAATTTTTAATGTATCAACATAGTTGGTTTTGTCTATGTCTTTACACTTTTTAAGTGCATGTAATTGGTGTACTCCAAACGAGTCTGTTTTCAATATTCGTGCATTCCATATTTGATGTGCGTTTAAGCAATGCGAAAACAACGGAATGGTTCTTTTTGATATTAAAGCAGAATGTTCCAAAAACAGTTCTATCAACTTTTGGTTAAAGTAGTGATGATAATCAAATATGCTTTTAAAAAATGGTTTCATTTAATTGTCGCTAGCATACCATTCGGCAAAACTGGTTTCGGTTTCCTGAAGCTTTAAGGAATGCAGTTTTATGTTTTTTGGTAATCTGGTTTTGATTTTTTCAGCAAAATCAATGACCATCATCTCACTGGTTGGTTGGTAATTTACCAACAATACATTATGTCCTCTATCTTCAAGTTCTTTTGCTAACTCCACATGAGGCGTGTTTTTGTTGAACACTGTAGCATGATCAAAAACATCAACTATTTCTTCTTTTACAATTTTTTTTAAATCGCTAAAGTCTATAACCATTCCAAATTTAACATTGGTGTTGTCTGCTATAGGTTGACCAATAACTGTAACCGATAGTTTATAGCTGTGTCCATGTACGTTTTTGCACTTTCCATCATAGCCGTAAAGTGCATGTCCTGTTTCAAACGAAAACTGTTTTGTAATTCTAATATTACTCATCAAAAAATATTTTCATTACAAAGATATTGAATTTGTAAAAGCAATTGATTTTTAGATTACTTTTGCGCGCTTTTGTTTAAAAATTATGAAAGATACTATGGTTGAATCTCAAATTTTTGAGAATATCGATTTTGTTGAAAACCCTCAGTACGAAAAGGTTATCAGCGATATTATTTCGCAACAATACAGTATTGTTGAAGACTTTTTTTCTAAAGAAGAAGTGCATGCTTTAAGGCAATCGTTGTTAGAAAAACATGAAGAAGATCGGTTTAAAAAAGCAGCTATTGGTAATCGCGTTAATGAAGTGATTGTAAAGTCTATTCGTGGCGATGTGATTTTATGGATAGATGAAACTAAAGCTAACGCAGCAGAGCAATTGTTTTTCAACAAAATAAACAGCTTAGTAAACTACTTAAACAAAACTTGTTTTTTAGGAATATTACACAAGGAATTTCATTATGCATTATATCCAAAAGGAACGTTTTATAAGCGTCATTTAGATACATTTCAAAATGATGATAGAAGAAAACTGTCGTTTGTTTGTTACTTAAATGACGAAGATTGGCAGCCTGAAAATGGAGGTGAACTTGTATTGTATCTTGATGAAAACGGAAATGAGGTTCCAAAAAGCATTTATCCTTTTCCTGGACGCGTAGTCATTTTTGAAAGTCAAATTATAGAACACGAAGTAAAACCTGTAGAAACAGAACGTTTAAGTATTACAGGATGGTTAAAAACCAGATAAGACTAACGTCTTTTTCTTCGGTTATAGAAGTAAATAATTATTAATACGATTGCCAGTATAAGAAACAGTCTATTGCCCATAATTGTTTTTTTGAACTATTAAAACCCTAAAGTTACTGCTTTTGTGTAAGTGGCAAAAATAGTTTTCTAAATTTTATAATTAACGGAATGCCTCTGGCTATAATCCAAATGGTTAACGCAATAAATACAGCGTGTAACTTAAGGTTGTAGTTATCTAGTAAAAAAAGCGCAGGCACAAATACCAAAAACGTAGAAGCTAAAAGTAAATTACGCAGTATTTTCATTTTTCCTAAGCCTTTAAAAACGCCATCAAAAATAAAGGCTAAAGCACAAAGAGGTTGCATTGCTAATACAATCCAAAATACTGAGTAAAATTCATCTAAAACAGCAGTTTCTTGAGTGAATAATCGTCCAATTGGATAATAAAGAATACCTCCTAAAACTGCTAAAACAATACCTAAACCAATTCCATATTTAATTAAGGTATTACTTAATTTAATCAAATCACTATACTGTTTTGCACCAAAGAGTTTTCCTGATAAAATGTTACCAGCACTCGCATAACCATCAATAACAAATGCACCAAAAAACCAGAGGTTAATGGCAATAGTATAAGCAGCAATATAATTTTTGCCATAGGCTGTAGCAAACCTAGTTGCAAAATATAATGTGATGTTTAGCGCTAAGGTGCGTACAAATAAATTAAGCACCATTAAAGAGAAGTTTTTAATCTCTTTGTTAAAAGGCAGCTTAACCATAAGCGGAACATCGGTTTTTTTAAGTATAAAGTAAGCTGAAAGCAAAGCCATTAACAATTGAGCAACAACACTTGCGTATGCAGCACCTTTAATATGCATTGGCGCAATAAACCCTTCAACGCCATACACTAAAACAATATCTAAAACAATATTTGTTAAAGCACCAACAACTGCAATTATCATAGGATGAAAGGTGTTTTGTAAACCTCTAAATGTTCCAAAAACTGCAATGGTAAATAAGGTAAACGGAAACCCAAACACTCTAATTTTGTAATATTCACTACAGTATTCTAGAATTAAACCAGAGGCATTATAGAGTTTGAAAATAGAATTTGTAAACGGATAAGTGCCTACGATAATCAACAAGCTTAAAGATGTTATAATTAAAATAGCTTGTGCAGGCAGATTTTTAACTTCATTAATTTTATTTGCACCAAGGTATTGCGAAATAATTGACGAAATAGCACTTCGCGTTTGTCCAAAAATCCAGATAAGCATAGATAAAAACGTGCCAACAATACCAACAGCAGCGATTGACTCTGCTGTATTTATTGGAATATTACCAATAATTGCAGCATCAGTAAGCGATAATATAGGTTCTGAAATCCCTGAAATTAATGCAGGTATTGCTAATCGGTTAATATGTTTTGTGCTTATGTCTATATTCAAAATACCAATTCGTAACAGTAAAAAGGATATTCACTTTGTTTAGGAAAATAAATGTCACCTAAACGTTTGTAACCTCTTTGTTCGTAAAATTTTTGATTTCTTTTATTTTGAGAAAATGTATCAAGTCTAACTGATTCGTAATCGTTTGTTTTTGCAAATATTTCAGCAAAGTCCATAAACTGTTGTGCATACCCTTTTCCTTGATGGTTAGGGTGAACAGCTAACCTATGAATGTAAATGTTTTTTTCATTTTTAGTGAGCCATTCAATAGGTATATATTCTTCATCCATTAAAGTAGAAATTACTACACATCCAATAATAGTGTTGCCAATTTCCAATACATAAAGTTCTGATCGTGCTACATCATTTAAAAAAGCATTTTCACTTGGATAATGCTTATTCCATTGATAAATGTTGTTAGCTATCATGTGTTTAGCACAAGCGTTAGTGAGCTGTAGTATAGAGCCAATATCGTTAAGCGTAGCTTTGCGAATCATTAATAATGTTTATTTTTGCGAGTAAATTTACTTTTAATTTATAGAATATGAAGAATATTTTAGTTCCTGTTGGTTCGTCCAAAAATGCAGTAAGTCATTTACAGTATGCAGTTGATTTTGCTAAAGCGTTTGGTGCAAAGTTGTATGTAGTACAAGTTTATAACGTGTATACCAAGGCAGGAACTATGATAAAAGTAGATGATATTTTGGAGCGTGAGAGTTTGGAGTTTTTAAAATCTCATGTAGATAAAGTAGATAAAAAGGGTGTTGAGGTAGTGATTAAAACCTTTAAAGGAAAACTTGTTGATACGCTTGAATTGGTTTGTAAATCATTAGATATTGATTTAATAATGATTGAGCCAAGAACAAATTCGGTTAAAGAAGAAGTGTATTTGGGTAAAACGTCTGGAAAGATTATTAAACAAACCAATATACCAGCATTAATAGTACCTGAAGGATATGTGTTTAAGCCTATTGTATATATTTTAATGGCATTAAAATCTGCTGTTATTAAAAATCATAATGCACTAATACCACTAAAATCTATTAAAGACCATTTCAAGTCAATTGTAAATCTTTTATTGGTGAAAACACCTTTTTATAATGAAGGTGACTTTGACGTAGATCAAGAACTTTCAACATTAATAACCAAAACTACCAAAAGCGAAAATGCTACTACATTTCAAGGCGTATTGGAGCATTACAAAGACAATGACCCTGACTTACTTTGTGTGGTAAGACGTAAAAGAGGGTTCTTCACTAAACTTTGGGAGAAAAACACAATACTTAAAAGAGATTTTCATAGCTCTAAGCTACCTGTTTTAGTACTTAGCGGATTAAAATAATTTTAGCATTAGCTTATTGTTAGAATTTTGAATTGATAGTAAAAGGTCAATTACTTTTACGCCACAGTTTGTCTAAGATATTGACAACTTTATACTGTTAACGGTATTTTTGTGACTTATAATCGAGTTTTTTGATACTCGATAAGGCTTTTTTGTAAGTTTCGACTGATTAATAGCACCCCAAATGAAATTTATACTACTATTCTGTCTGCTCAGTATAGGATTGTATGCGCAAGAAAATGCATATAACTTAGAAGAGTCTTCAAACAAACTTTACAATTTTGCTGAGTTTACTGCAACTGACAAACCTGAATTATCAATTGAAGAGGTTTTAAACAGTGATTTAGAATTTACTCCACTTGCTTCTGACAATCATAGTATTGGTTTTACTTCACAGAGTTTTTGGACCAGATTTAAACTTTTTAATCCAGATAGCGAATCAAAAACGTACTATCTGCAAACAGCAAGACCAATAACTGATATTGCTGATTTATATCAAATATCAAAAAATGGTATTGAAAAGTTTAGTAGTGGAGATCAAATTCCTTTTAATGAAAGGCAGGTTGAACATAGAGAAACCATTTTCAAAATAACATTACCAGCTAATACAACCCAGCAATTTTATTTGCATTTAGCAAGTGATGGTGAAACCATAAACATACCATTAGACATTTATAGTGAGTTTGATTTTTGGGTAATAAACTATAAACAGCAATTATTTTTAGGGTTGTTTTATGGGTTGTTATTTCTTGCAGGTGTAATTTATCTTTTCTTTTACACCAGTTTAAAAGAAAAAACATTTTTGTATTATGGGCTTTATGTGTTTTCAATTGCTTTAATGCAAGGTGCATTAGATGGTTTAATCTTTCAATACGTATTTCCAAAAGGAGGCTTTATAAATAGTAGAGCAGTAATGATAGCTGCATTGGCATCAAACTTCTTTTTACTTAAATACTGCGAGTACTTTTTAAAGGTAAAACAGCGAACACCAAAAATATACAGTGTTTTTAAAGGCATTTATGTTTTTATTGCTGTATTATTTGTTATGGTGTTCTTTAGTGAAAAGACACTTGAACTTACCTATCCAATAGCAAACTTAAATGGGCTTATAAGCTTAGTTTTTATACTTGCTACATTATTTATAATACGTTTTAAAAAGATAAAAATAGATCCTTATTTTTCTATTGGAATTTTCTTTTTAGTAATAGGTTTATTAGGCTTTGTAATGAATAATTTAAGCCTATTACCAAACAATTTTTACACACTCAATAGTGCCAAATTTGGTTCAGGGTTTGAGGTGATTTTCTTATCGCTTTCCATGACTAATCTTATCAAAAAGTTACGTATGGAAAAGGAGAAATCTCAGGTCTTAGCGTTAAAGAAATCGGAAGAGATTAGTAAACTAAAAACGTATTTTATGTCTAACATGAGTCATGAATTACGAACACCCATAAATGCTATTATGGGTATTGCTGAGAATCAATTAGAAACTAATAAAAGCAATACAAGCAGAAAGAATTTTGAAATCATTAAAAATGCGTCTCTTAGTTTGTTGAGTAACGTAAATGATATTCTAGATTTTGAAAAGATTGAAAAGAAAGAACTTAAGCTAAGAAGTGAAGAGTTTAACCCTTCTGTAGTACTTAATCAGATAAGCTCAAATTGGAAGTTAGAAGCCGAAAAAAAAGGGTTGACTTATGCTTTTGAAATGGATTACAACATTCCTACGAGAGTAAAAGGAGATAAAGAGCGTTTTGTTCAAATAATAAACAACATCCTTAACAACGCCATTAAATTTACAATAAAAGGAGGCGTTCATTTAAAACTTAGCTGTACTCAACAGCCAAATGATCTGTCACGTTTTTCTTTTGTGGTTTCTGACACAGGTGTTGGAATGTCTGATGATATGAAAGAGAATATGTTTGATAGTTTTAACCAAATGAAGCATGATAACAAAAGGCAATTTGGAGGAATTGGTTTAGGAATGACCATCGCAAAGTATTTAGTTGAACTTTTTAACGGTACAATTAGTATAGAAAGTAGCGAAGGAAAAGGGACTAAGGTTTTTGTTGAGCTTCCTTTAGAAGTTATTAGTAAACCTAAAGAGGAATCTTTTTTAAATGTTAACCAAAAAGACCCTTTAAAAGTCTTGGTGGTTGAAGACAATGTGATGAACCAAATGATTATGCGCAAGCTTTTAGGAAGTTCAGAGCATATTAATTTTGCTGTGGCGCAAAACGGTCAGGAGGCTTTAGAAATTCTAAAAAAAGATGTTTACGATGTTGTCTTAATGGATTTACAAATGCCAGTAATGGATGGTTATGAAGCCACAAAAATTATTAGAAGTGGAACATTAGGACAAGTTATTGGCGAAATTCCTATTATAGCAGTAACTGCTGATGCAATGCAAGAAACCAGACAACGAGTGCTTGATATTGGTATGAATGACTATATGACCAAACCAGTAAATAAAGACTTATTAATGGAAAAAATAAATTACTGCTGTAAACCTAAACTACAAATAGCATAAGTGGGCTTTAAACTTCTTTTTCTATAAAATCGATATTTGGATTACAAATTTCTAAAATAAGATTTTTTAACTCTACCGTATAGTTCTCTAAGGTTTCTTGAGAAATTAATGTGTTTTTGTTTTCAGTGAATTTTAAAAACCCACTGCCTAAGTTTTTAAACGAAATTATTCCTGCTTCAACAGGTGCTGTAAACGGCTTTTTAGAGTTTAACATATAAGCATAAGCCAGTATTTGAAATGGTTTACTGTATTTATCATAGTCGGTAGTTAGATCTTCCCATTGAGAAATTTTAACTTTAGAAGCCTCTACTTTTCCAGATTTATAATCAATAATACGAGTAGTACCATTAAACTCATCAATTCGGTCCACTTTTCCTGTTAAATAAACAGGAAAGTCTAGTTCAGGAATATCAATTTTCACTTTATTATCTTCTTCAACCGAAATAATTTTTATAGTATTTCCTTGCTGAAGCGCATCTATTTCTAAATCTAAAAAATTAGAAACATACCGCTTTGCTATTTCAAAAATGATAAGGTTTTTACCTTTTGTGGTATCCCCTTTTTTATATTCATTTTTAAAGTGCTTTAAAACAGTATCATGTATTTTAGGCTTCATTGCTTCAACGTCTTTAGAAGTAAGCTCTTTGCCAATGTAAGGCGTATAAAAGTCCTCTAAAGTGTTGTGGATTGTAGTTCCTAACGTATTAGCTGCAACAGTTTCTTCAACATCATCAAACTCTTTAATTCCGAGAATTTTTTGCTTATAAAAGTCAATTGGGTTTCTAATGTAATTTGTTAATGAAGAAGGCGAGAACCCTTTTTCTGCAATTTCTTTTATGCGAGATAGTACTGCATCAGTCTTTTTAATTTGAGTGAGACTTTGTTGAATAGCAGGTACTTTAGGCGACACTATGTAATGGTTAATATTGTGTGTGTCATCAATTTCTAATTGAGTGATAAATCTACTTTTTTCATTGCCTTGTAACACATCTGGTTCGGTATTGTAAACCAAAAAAACAGTGTTAGCTCGTTGTAATAGCCTATAAAAATGATATGTGTAAACTGCATCTTTTTCCTTATAGGTTGGCAGGTTGTTTTCTATTTTAACATCAAAAGGAATAAAAGAATTATTACTTTTTCCAGCAGGTAGCACACCTTCATTAACCGAAGCAATAATAACTGTCTCAAAATCGAGAACTCGAGATTCTAGCATTCCCATAATTTGAAGACCTTGCAGAGGTTCTCCCTTAAAATCTAATGTTTCGTTTTTAATAAGTTCTCTATATAAACCATGTAAAGTATTTATAGATTCAATATGCTCATGTTTTGTCAACATTAGTCTTAATGTATTGAATATTTCATTAAACCTATATAAGTACTCTAATGAGAGTAATTGTTTTGATTTATCCTTGTCTAAAAACGCTTTAATAGACATGATAAGTTTGCTACAATTTGATAAGCCACTTCTTGGATTATTGTTCCAATTATTGAAAAGGAGTTCTAATAACTCTGTTTTAGATGGAGCTAATTCAGTAATTCCTTCAGCAGTAATATTAGCAATATTATTGTTTTGAATATGGTCAATTATTGTATCTGCATGGTCAATATCATTATAAACAAGAAGCGGTTTTATAAATTGATGGGACAGTATTGTTATTACATCTTTGTAATACAGAGTTTTTGAAGTTGATTTTTGAATTGCAAATAGTTTTTCAAACAAAGACGCCAATGGAATTGCATTTAAAGGCAAACCCATAGTAATATTAATGGGACCAATATCTTCAGGCATTGAATTTAATAAAGGCATTAATAGGCTTTCATTGCCTAAAACAACAGCTGTGTTTTTTAATGAGCTCTTCTTGTGTTTTAAACGCTGTAGCAACTCACCTATATATTTTACTTGACCAATATTTTTTGGAGTACCAATAATATCTATAGTCTTTGGTTTGGAATAATTGTTCGATAACCAATTGATAGGATTTTTTCTAAAATAAGGCCAATTCGCTTTATGTTGTCTTATAAACATACCAGCATCATGAATTGAATCTTTAAAAAATCGTTGGTCTAAATCCCAATAGATAATAGCTATATCTTGTTGTAAAAGTTCTTGTATTATGGTTTCTTCGGCTTTGTTAAGTGCGTTAAAACCAACAAACACAAATGTCTTTTCTTGGTTTGCAGCTGTAAACTGCTCAAGGTTATTTACTGCTTCTCTATACACCAAGCCTTGGTATCCTTTTCGCTTTGAAATGAGTTGGTCGTTTAATAACTCATAATATTGTTTTAAACGTTTCCAAAAGGCTAGATAGTTTTTAATATAATCGGTTTGATTTTCATCAACTGACCAATGATGATGCTCTATTTCTTTAATAGCAGTTAAGTAATCAAAAATATTTTGAGGCGCTACAAGATAACGGTCTATTTCATTAAAATCCTGAAGCAGTATTTGAGCCCATTTATAAAATTGGTCAAAGGGCTCCACATTTTCTTTTGGAGTTACCTTAAGATATACATCATAAAACTCAAAAATCAACTCGGTATTATTGATGTATTGTAAGTTAGATAGTGTTTCTACAAATGTTTCAGTAGAAAGAATTTCAGGTGCAAAAAAAGTGCTTTTAAATACTTTAGATAATTCGTGTTTTAAGAAAACACCAGCTCTTTTACTAGGAAGTACAAAGGTTAATTCTGAAACGTTGAGGCTTTTTTCATGTATGTCAATAATAACCTCTTCTATAAAACTTGTCATATCATAAAAATAAAAAACGCTCCGAATTTCGGAGCGTTTTTTAAACTTATTTTATAGTGTTTTAAAACTTAATTATTTTTTAAGTTTTACTTCTACACGTCTGTTGTTTTTTCTTCCAGAAGCAGTAGAGTTAGAATCTATTGGGTTAGCTTCACCAAAACCAGCAGCAGTTAATCTGTCAGCGTTGATACCGTTAGCGATTAAGTAATCTCTTACAGCGTTAGCTCTTCTTTCAGATAATAATTGGTTAGATGATTTAGATCCAACGCTATCAGTGTGTCCTTCAATAGAGAAGTTAGCTTGTGGATATTCTTTAAAGATAGCAGTCATAGCTTGTAATACAGGATCAGTTTCTTTTTTGAAAGAAGATTTTCCAGTATCAAATAAGATAGTTCTAGCGTAGTTGTTTAAAGTTTCCATTACTTCAGCAGTAGGAAGAACTTCTGGGCAACCATTGTTAGCAACAGTACCAGCTTCGTTAGGACATTTATCGTCTTTGTCTAATACACCGTCACCATCAGTATCTGGCCATGGGCAACCGTTGTTAGCAGCAGGACCAGCTTCGTTAGGACATTTGTCATCTTTATCAGCAACACCGTCACCATCAGCATCTGGACATCCAGCTAAAGCTTTTAAACCAGCAACTGTAGGACAGTTATCATCTTTATCAGCAACACCGTCACCATCAGTATCAGGGCAACCGTTAAACTCAGCTAAACCAGCTTCGTTAGGACAATCGTCTTTAGAATCTTCAATACCATCGTTGTCAGAATCTGGACAACCGTTGAATGCTTCTAAACCAGGAACGTCTGGACAAGCATCATCTTTGTCATATATACCATCTCCATCAGTATCTTTTCCACCAAATTTGATAGCAAGACCAACTGAATGTTGGAAGTGAGTAGCTAAATAATCTTCAAATGCATGTTTGTAAGATGTTTGTACAGTTAAACCAACGTTTTCACTAAACCAAAGGTTAAAACCTGCAGTACCATTTAATGTACCAGCTCCGATTTCGTTGATCCAAGTGTAACCACCACCTACTCCTAAGTAAGGGTCAATTAATTTAGAGTTGATTAATTTTGCAAAGCTATATTTTACTGTACCATCTAAAGCGTAGTAAGATAAATCGTCAACTGTAGAATCACCAAAGCTATCAATTTCATTGATAGAACCAGCAGCAGTTAATGTAAACCCATCACTTAAATATCTAGAAACAGATACTGTAGATAATGATGGCAAAAAGTTGTAGTGATCACTAAGGTTGAAAAACTCGTCAAAGTATTCACCTAACGGAGCATCTTCTCCAGTAGGATAAAAGTCAACTGCATTTACACCAATTCCAACAGCCCAAGGATTGTTTTCATCTTGTGCATTAGCATTGAAGCTTAATAAAAGCAACATAGCGAAAAATAATCTGCTAAGATTTTTCATATTCTAATAATTTTAATTTTAAGTGTTAATTGTAAGCAAAAGTAAGTTGTTAAATTTTATTAACAAAGACAAATATATAAAAATATTGATTATTTGCCCTAAAATAGAGGTGTTTGGAACAAATTTAAATTATTTCTAAAGATTTTCCAACCTTAATAAAAGCAGCAATAGCCTTATCTAAGTGCTCTTTTGTGTGTGCTGCCGAGAGTTGTACTCTAATTCTTGCTTTTTCTTTAGGAACTACAGGGAAAAAGAATCCAATCACGTATATTCCTTCGTTTAAGAGCATTTTTGCCATTTTTTGAGACAATTTAGCATCATATAGCATCACAGGAACAATAGCTGAGTCTCCGTCAATGATGTCAAAACCAGCGTCTTTTAACCCTTTTTTAAAATAAGCAGTATTGCTTTCTAAAGTATCTCTTAATGAGGTGTCTTTGGCAAGCATATCAAAAACCTTAATAGAAGCTCCTACAATTGCAGGTGCCAATGAGTTTGAAAACAGATATGGTCTTGAGCGTTGACGCAGTATTTCAATAATTTCTTTTTTACCAGTTGTATAACCTCCCATTGCTCCTCCAAGAGCTTTACCTAATGTTCCGGTTATAATATCTATTCGTCCTAAAACGCCTTTGTCTTCAAGTGTTCCTCTACCTGTTTCACCAATAAAACCAGCAGCATGACATTCATCAATCATAACCAACGCATCATACTTATCAGCCAAGTCGCAAATTTCATCTAAAGGCGCAACTAAACCATCCATTGAAAATACTCCATCTGTGACAATAATTTTAAAACGCGCTCCATTTTCATTAGCTGCAATTAATTGCTTTTCAAGATCTTCCATGTTGTTATTTTCATAACGGTATCTTGCTGCTTTACATAAACGAACACCATCAATTATTGAGGCGTGGTTAAGCGAGTCAGAGATAATAGCATCTTCTTTTCCTAATAATGGTTCAAAAACACCACCATTAGCATCAAAAGCTGCGGCATAGAGTATAGTGTCTTCAGTACCATAAAACTCAGCTATTTTTTCTTCAAGTTCTTTATGAATATCTTGTGTTCCGCAAATAAAACGAACAGAAGACATTCCAAATCCATGTGTATCCATTGCGTCTTTAGCTGCTTGTACAACTTCAGGATGTGAGGATAAACCTAAGTAATTATTAGCGCAAAAATTTAAAACATTTTCTCCTGTAGTTAAAGTAATTTCGGCACCTTGAGGCGAAGTAATTATACGTTCTTCTTTGTAAAGACCAGCTTCTTTTATGTCTTTTATTTCGTTTTGTAAGTGTTGTTGTATCTTTCCGTACATATCGTCTTTGGTTTTTTTACAAAGTTAAAATTCTTTTACCTGAATATCATCATTTATGTACACAAGAATTTTTTTGGTCACGTTGTAATTCATGTCTTGTAAAACTGAGGTGTAGAGTTCTAATTGTTGCTTATGAGAGCTTTTTTCAGCTCCAGTTTTGTAGTCTATAATTATTGCTTTATTGGTGTTTATTACTAAACGGTCTGGTCGTAAAATTTGACCGTCTTTAGTAATGATATCTCTTTCATTGTAAATCAAATTATCGCTTTCAAAGTAAGGTTTCAAGAGTTGGTGATCAACAATTTTTAAAACCATTGGTTTTAGTTCGTCGTATTGTTGACTATTGATAGTTCCTGATTCGATGTACTGATTGAACACAAAATCAATATCTTCTTTGGTTTTAATTTCAGCCATGATATTATGAACCAAATTCCCTTTTTCAATAGATTTCTCTTGATCAGTATCCCATAAATAAGCCGAATTGGTAATGATATTTAAATTGTGTTGCGCTCTTGAAGTAGAAATAAATAGCTCTTGTTGAACAGTTGGTTCTGCTTCATGCGACTGCAATGTTCTTTTTGGGTTTCCAAAAGTATATTCGGTTTCAGTGTCATTCCACAGTGCTTTAGATTTTAAGAAATTGATAAAAAGCCCTGAATAGTATTTTAGCTTCTCTTCGTTTTTAGCGTCTGTGTCATATTCTGAAATGACATATAATTGTTCAACAGCTCTGGTCATAACAACATACAGTAAGTTAATGGCATCGAGCTCTAATTCAGATTGATAGTTTGTATAAATTTCGTTACCAGTGTTATCTAGTTCCTCAAGGTCTTTATTTAGGTTGATGTACATGTGTGAGAAACCATTAAACGCTTCAGTATTTACAGGAAACCAAACTTTTGGAGACATGTCAAAATAAATATTCTGATTAGCATAAGGGAAAATCACCACAGGAAATTCTAATCCTTTAGATTTATGAATAGTCATTATTTGTACTGCATTATCGTTTTGTGATGATACAATACTTAGCTTATCTTTTTTGCGTTCCCAAAACTCTAAAAAACTAGAAATACTAGAACCGTGTTTTTGTGAAAAATCGAGAATTTCATCTAAATAAAACTGAATATAAGCATTTGAGGTTGTATTTAATTTAAAGGCTCTTATAATATGTTCTACGGCTTCATAAATTGGCAAGCTAGAAAATGTCCCAAAGTGAAAATTGAAACCATACTCTTTCAATGCAGTAAATAGTTTGCTTGATGGTAAATGCACCAAACTACTAACAAAATCATGTTTTTGTTCAAGTTTTAAGCTGTGTTCAGCAATGAAGAGTAAAATATCACATTTTACTTCATTATTTTGAGGCTGTATGCTTAGTTGTAAAATGGACGTTATAAAGTTAACCTCAGGAGCATTTTTGAGCATAAGCGATTCTGAAGACACTACATTTATTCCATTTTGACTTAAATATTCGGCAATTGCGATTCCTTCTTTACTTTTTCGGGTAATAACACAAATATCACCTAGCTTAAAGCCATTGTCCAAAGCCTTGTAAATTGAGAACAGTGTTTTTTCGCAATGTAATTCATCCTTATCTTGATCTTTGGTATTTAAAAATGAGAGTTCTACATAACCGTTTTCTTGAATAAAAACGTCTTGTGAACTCGCTTGATAAATAGCTTGATGTTCAGGACTTGATAGCGCAAAACTACTAATGTGCTTAAAGAAATCATTATTAAAATCTACAACAGTTTTAGTACTTCTAAAATTATAATCTAAATGCTTGGTGGCAATCTCAATATGAAACGGATTGACCTTTTCGGTATACATATCAATAAACTGTTCTGCTTTTCCACCTCTCCATCTGTAAATGGCTTGTTTAGCATCGCCAACTAGCATTATGGAACCTGTTTCGCCTTTTAAATTCTCACCTGAAAGCACATTGTCTGCTAAAGGAATCAGGTTTTGCCATTGCAAAACCGAAGTGTCTTGAAACTCATCAATAAAATAATGTTTAAACTTTTCACCCAAACGTTCATATATAAAAGGAGCTGGTTGATGTTTTATCTCTTTATGAATAATAGAATTAAATTCTGAAATCAGTAAGAGGTTGTCTTCTTCTTTCAGTTCATTTAAAGTATTGTTTATAGCGTTTAAAACCGAAAGAGGCGTAATGTTTTTTATGCAATTGTTTAAAAATTTATATTCAGAAACCGCTTGTTTTGTATCGTTAAAAGCTAAAATAAGTTGAGGCTGTATAGCATTAATAGTGTCAGCAACTTCATTTGAAACACGTTTAGGGTATAAGGTGTTGCCTTCAAGAAGGTCGTTTTGCCAACCTAAATTAAACGATACATTTACATCAGAACTACTAAGTTTTTGAAAATACTTAGGTAAATAGCCTCTGGAAAAATCGTTGTGTTCTAAACCTGCTTCATTTATTAGCGTTAAAACTTTATTTGATGTTTCTACTAGGCTTGACTCTTTGGCTTTGAGGGTTTTAATAAGTACAGACTTTAAATCTGAAAAATCCTTTAATTGTTTGCTTTCAAGTTGCTCAATAAATTCAATATCATTTTCATTAACCAGTAGTTTAGCAATAGTATTAAAATCATAAGAGATGTCCCAGCTTCTATCGTCATCGGCTTTTTCAATAGCAAAGTCAACCAGCACTTTAGTTAGTTGCTCATCTTCTCCTGCTTTATCAATAAGCTTATCTACAGCTTTGGCAAGTAAATAAGGCGTATCTAGTTCAACTTCAAAATTTACAGGAAGTTTTAAGTCGTGTGCAAATGTTCTAATAAGCCTATGGTTAAACTTGTCAATAGTTGAAATATCAAAAGACGCATAGTTATGAATAATAGTTTGCAGTATTACTTTTGATTTTTCATGAAGCTCATTTGGCGAAATATCAAGCTCTTCAACCAAAAGGGAGAACATACTATTAGGGTGTTCTATAATTGAAGTCTCAGAAAACGCTTTAAGCATATTTATAATACGCTCTTTCATTTCATTTACTGCCTTATTAGTAAAGGTTAGAGCTAACACAGTTCTAAAAGCAAGTAAGCTGTTGGAGTTCAGTAAAATTTTCAAATACTCTTTAACCAGTGTAAACGTTTTTCCGCTACCTGCAGATGCATTATAAATGGTAAAAGCCCTGTTTTTTAGCATGTAGAAATTTTTGATACAATATAAAAACAATCAATAGATTGATAACAATATATTATTTTAAATCATCTGTTTTTTTGCGTATTATGTGTAAATTTGAAGAAATAAACAATAACAACATAAAAATCAAATATTATGGCTTTTGAATTACCAAAATTAAAATATGCTTACGATGCTTTAGAACCAAATATTGATGCACGTACAATGGAAATACACCATTCAAAGCACCATCAAGGATATACAAACAACCTAAATAATGCAATTGCAGGAACAGACTTAGAAGGAAAAACAATTGAAAATATCTTAGACAATTTAGATATGGACAATAAGGCTGTAAGAAATAATGGAGGAGGTTTTTACAACCACTCATTATTTTGGGATGTTATGAATCCTGAAGGAAAAGGATATTTATCAGGAGAATTAAAAGATGCTATTGAAGCAGAATTTGGTTCGGTAGATGCTTTTAAAGATGCATTTAGTAAAGCAGCAGCAACTCAGTTTGGTTCAGGTTGGGCTTGGTTGTGTGTACATAAAGGCGGAAAAGTTGAAGTATGCTCTACGCCAAACCAAGATAACCCATTAATGCCTGGAGTAGGCTGTGGAGGAACACCAATTTTAGGATTGGATGTTTGGGAGCACGCATACTATTTAAATTACCAAAATAGAAGACCAGATTATATTAATGCATTTTTTAATGTAATTAACTGGAATGAAGTAGAAAGACGTTACGCAGAAGCAAAATAGTTTTTCTAAAAATAAATTAATGAAGAACCAAGCTGAATAGGCTTGGTTTTTTTTATTTCTATAAATGAAAAAAGGTGAACGAGTGTCCACCTTTTTTGCCCCAAATCTACCATAAACTTAACCTACTTATGTTATGGTGACAGCAAATATATAGCGACATGTTTCAAACTGTTAAATTTATTAGATAAACGACACATAAATTAGCTTAAAAGATTTTTTGTTAGTTAAAAGTGTTGATATATCTAAGGGTTTTGAAGATTTTGAGTTTTATTGGGTGAAAAAGTTTTTGAGAGAAGACCTACTTTGAAAAAATAAAAAAGGTGAACGAGTGTCCACCTTTTTTGCCCCAAATCTACCATAAACTTAACCTACTTATGTTATGGTGATGACTAATATAGAGCTACTTACAATAAAGTGTTAATAAAATAGATAAACGACACAAAAATTAGTTTAAGGAATTTTTTGAGCTTAAAATGAGATATAATGAAAATGTGAAAGGAAATTTTAAACGAATTGCATAAAAAAAGGTGAACAAGAGTTCACCTTTTTTTGCCCCAAATCTACCATGAACTTAACCTACTTATGTTATGGTCTTACTAAAGTATGCGTAATTTGTTAACAAAGTACAAATATTAGATGAAATGCATTTTTTTTAGATAAACAACGCATTTTTTCGGATAAAGTGTATTTTTTCTCGGTTTTTTTACTTAATAAGCACGCTCTTTATTTCCTTCGTAAAAATTAATGAAAGCCCTGTTAACCACTCTGTTACCTCCAGCAGTTGGGTAATTGCCTGTAAAGTACCAATCGCCCAAATTTTTAGGACAAGCTTTGTGTAAATTTTCTACCGATTGAAAAATGGTTTCCACTTTAGCACTTACTGTGTCGTCAGAGATTAATTCTGAAATCTTATCAGAAATTTCTTCGTCAGTAAATACATCATATAAATCTTTTACAAAATTGTGTACATCTTTGTCTTCAAGATCGACCTGAGCTTTACATTTATTATAAACTTCTTCAACTAAGTGATACTTGTTATTTTCTTTTAATAATTCTAACATAGCTCTAAAAGCAATTAAGTCTTCTAGTCTTGCCATGTCAATACCATAACAGTCGGGATAGCGTATTTGAGGAGCAGAAGAAACCACAACAATTTTTTTAGGGTTTAATCTGTCCATCATTTTAATAATACTCTTTTTAAGGGTTGTACCTCTTACAATACTATCATCAATGATTACAAGATTATCATTTGGTTTTATAACACCATACGTTACATCATAAACGTGCGCAACTAAATCGTCTCTACTACTGTCTTCAGTAATAAATGTTCTTAGTTTTACATCTTTAATAGCAACCTTTTCTATTCTAGGTCTTTCCGATAGTATTTCAGTAACACGTTCAGCCGAAAGCATACCGTTGCCATCTAAAATAGCTTGGGTTTTCTTTTCGTTAAGGTGTTTTTCTACAGTTTCAATCATTCCAAAAAACGACGTTTCAGCAGTATTTGGAATGTATGAAAATACAGTGTTTTGTGTGTCGTTATTAATGGATTTGAGAACTTTAGGCATTAACAGTTTACCTAGCTCTTTTCTTTCTTGATAAATTTCGGCATCACTTCCTCTAGAAAAATAAATACGTTCAAACGAACACGCTTTTCTTTCAAGTGGCTCTATGATTTGTTTTATTGAAACTTCTCCAGATTTTTTGGTAATAATAGCGTGTCCTGGTTCTAGTTCTTTTACTTCTTCAAACGGAACATTAAAAACAGTTTGAATTACAGGACGCTCAGAAGCTACTACTACAACTTCATCATCTTTATAATAATATGCAGGTCTTATACCAGCAGGATCTCTTAAAACAAATGCATCTCCATGACCAAGTAAACCAGCCATAGCATAACCACCATCCCAGTTTTTGGATGACTTTTTTAGGATCTTTGCAATATTAAGACGCTCGGCTATTAATGGAGAACACTCATGTTTACTGTAACCTTCTTGCTTTAGTTTTTTGTAAACTTTAGAAACAGCATCATCCAAAAAATGACCGATTTTTTCCATAATGGTAATTGTGTCGGCTTTTTCTTTTGGGTGTTGTCCTAATCTTACAAGACCATCAAATAACTGATTAACATTGGTCATGTTAAAGTTTCCTGCAACAATAAGATTTCTGTGCATCCAGTTATTTTGTCTTAAAAACGGATGAACACTCTCTACACTGTTTTTACCAAATGTTCCATAACGAACATGACCTAAAAGCACCTCTCCTATGTAAGGAATGTTCTTCTTTTGTGCTTCTACATCATCAGCATATTCAGGATGTTCACTTAATTCTTTATTGATACGATCGTTAATTTGCCCAAAAATATCTTGAATAGGTTGTTGAGCAATAGAGCGCACTCTACTTATATAACGTTCTCCTGGAGTTGTATCTAATTTAATGCTGGCAAAACCTGCACCATCTTGTCCACGATTGTGCTGTTTCTCCATCATGAGATACATTTTGTTTACGCCATAAAAAGCACTCCCATATTTTTCTTTATAAAATTCTAATGGTTTTAAAAGCCTTATTTGTGCGATTCCGCATTCGTGTTTTAAAGCATCACTCATTGTGTTGTGTTGTTGTGAGTTACAAAAATAAAACGCGCTCAGTTTTGAGCGCGTTGGTTTATGTTAGTTCAATATCAAATTGTGTTAAGTCTTTAAACTGCTGCAAGCGTTGATGAACTTCTTTTTTAGGGAGGTTTTCCATACGCTCTGTACCAAATTTTTCTACACAAAATGAAGCCAGTGTAGAGCCATAAATAACAGCGTTTTTCATGTTTTCAAAAGAGACATCTCCAGTTTTTGCTAAATAACCTGCAAATCCACCAGCAAAAGTATCACCTGCTCCAGTTGGGTCAAACACCTCTTCTAGAGGTAAAGCAGGAGCATAAAACACACTATCGTTATGAAACAATAATGCACCATGTTCTCCTTTTTTAATAACTACATATTTTGGTCCCATTTCATGAATTTTTCTTGCTGCTACAACAAGAGAATATTCTCCTGTTAGTTGTCTAGCTTCTTCATCGTTAATGGTAATAACATCAACACGCTTTATAACATTGTGTAAATCTTCAAGCGCTGAGTCCATCCAAAAATTCATAGTGTCTAAAATAGCCAGTTTTGGCTTTTTAGTCATTTGATCCAAAACACTAGATTGTACTATTGGGTGTAAGTTACCAAGCATTACAATTTCAGCGTCTTTATAATCTTGTGGTACAACAGGATTAAAATCAGCTAATACATTAAGCTCAGTTGCTAAGGTATCTCTAGAGTTCATGTCGTTATGATAGCGACCACTCCAAAAGAACGTTTTACCGTCTTTTATGATTTCTATTCCTGAAATATCAATATTTTTTTCAGATAATAAATCTAAATATTCTTGAGGAAAATCTCCTCCAACAACCGATACAATTGCAGAATCTACATTAAACTGTGAGGCAGACAAACCTATAAAAGTTGCTGCTCCTCCTAATATCTTATCGGTTTTTCCGAAAGGTGTTTCAATAGCATCAAAAGCTACAGTACCTACAATAACTAATTTACTCATAAAGAGATTTCAAAATTTTGTGCAAAGATAGGGTTTTAAGCTCTAAATAACGAATATTATTTTCTGCCGAAATCTGCAGGAATTTCTCCCCAAGCTTTGGTTTCCCATTTTACAATTACAGTAGTATAAGTATTGTTTTTTAACCAGTTTACTGCTCTGTCAACAAGTTCAAAGAGTACCTTGTTTTTATCATTGCGCTCTAATTTGGTATTACAGGTTTTCTTTTTTACCCAACTCATTGCAGTTTTAGAGTCGGTATATATTATGCAATTACTGTTTTTCTTTTTTAGCAGAGCTAAACCATGAACAATGGCTAAAAACTCACCAATATTATTTGTGCCTTCTTCAAAAGGACCTTGAATAAAGAGTTGCTTTTTTGTTTTGGTGTCTACACCTCTGTATTCCATTTTTCCAGGGTTTCCGCTAGAAGCTGCATCAACAGAAATAGAGTTGTAATTAGGTTGACCTATTTTTTTTAATTGTTCTTCAGAAAGTTCACTTTTAAACGTTTTGTTTTTTCCTACGTAGTCAAAATAATTACCTTTTAAAGCCTTTTTAGCGGCTTCAAATGTGGGAAACGATTTGTATTGAGCGCCTTGAAAATCTTTTATTTGAGCTTTGCAATCATCCCAAGATTCAAAAACACCTGTGTGGTGACCTTTCCAAACTGTGTAGTATTTTTTCTTTTTTTTGGACATGAACTACTAATTTTCAAAAACAGCAACAGCTCTTACAGGAGAACCTGTTCCTCCTTTAATCTTTAAAGGTAAGGCAATAAAACGAAATCTTTTTCTTCCTATTAACTTATATAAATTAACCATGTTTTCATAGTGCGTAAATCCTAATTCACCACAAATATGATGTACTTCTTTGTTTGAAATTCCTGAAACACCTGGAGACATTGTTTCCACTCCAAAAGCAGCAATTTTTTGATTTCCCAACCACCTGGCTGCTTCTGCACTAACTCCTGGTCCTTTGCTCCAGTTTTCCGTCCCAAATGCTTTTCTATAATGGTCAGTATAAATTAATACAGTATCATTTTTTTTAATACTTACGCCTTGCTTTTTACAAGCAGTTTCCAAATCGCTTATTTCAATTAATTCTCTAAAAGATTTGTGAGAAAGGTCTAAGCAAATTCCTTCTGTATAAAACATTGATAAAGGCATTGTGTCGATAGACTGACCTTTATATTGTTTTGCCATGTGGTTTAAAGCATCAACATGAGTGCCTGTATGCTCGCCCAATTCTAGTTTATGTACAGCAGGCGTTTTGGTTTTAGAATCAAAATCGCCATCCCAATCTTCGTGGGTGTTATGAACAGACATTTTTACTTGAGGCAAATCTTTATAAACAGGCATACCTTCATAAATGTCTTGGCTTAAATCTATAATTTCAGTCATTGCCTTAGTATTATGACTTTAATAAGTCTTCAACTACTTTTGGAAAATGCTCCATTTCAAGCTCATGAATTTTTGCCGCTACAGCTTCGGCAGTATCAGACGATTCTACGCTACATTTAGCCTGAAAAATAATAGCACCTTCATCATAGTTTTCGTTAACATAATGAATGGTAATACCAGTTTCGGTTTCGTTATTTGCTACAACAGCTTCATGAACGTGCATACCATACATGCCTTTTCCTCCATATTTAGGTAATAAAGCAGGATGTATATTAATGACTTTATTAGGGAAATGTTGTAAAATATGCTCAGGAAATTTCCATAAAAAACCAGCTAGTATTATTAAGTCTGGTTGAGCAGCTTTTAGGATGTTTAGGACATCATCGGTTTTTGAGAAAGCAACTCTGTTGAATGATAAAGCGCTAACGTTCAGGTTTTTTGCGCGTTCTAGTACTTTGGCATGAGGATTGTTGGTCAACACCTGAATAACAGACGCATTATCTCTGTTGTGAAAAAACTTAATTAAATTTTCAGCATTGGTTCCACTTCCGGACGCAAAAATTACAATACGTTTCATTTACAGATATAATGTTAGGATTATTCGAAACAAAAAAAAGAATAATTATTAACAATTAGAAGCCAAAATAGAAATACTTAAAAGTAATTTTAGTAAATTACATTCACATTTTTAAAGTAAAGATGTGTATTAAATAAAGTTTTTTTATTTTTGCGCTCTAATTAAAACTTAAAATTTAAAAATTATGTCAGACATTGCATCAAGAGTAAAAGCGATTATCGTAGACAAATTAGGTGTTGATGAGAACGAAGTTGTAACTGAAGCAAGCTTCACAAACGATTTAGGAGCAGATTCATTAGACACTGTAGAATTAATTATGGAATTCGAAAAGGAATTTGATATCCAAATTCCAGATGATCAAGCTGAGAACATTGCAACAGTTGGTCAAGCTATCTCATATATAGAAGAAGCAAAATAATTCACGTTAATTTATGGAATTAAGGCGAGTTGTAGTTACTGGGTTAGGTGCACTTACTCCTATAGGCAATACCAAAGATCAATATTGGGAAGGCTTATTACAAGGAAAAAGTGGTGCAGCACCTATAACATATTTTGATACTGAAAAGTTCAAAACCAAATTCGCTTGCGAATTAAAAAACTTTAACGCTACCGATTTTCTTGACAGAAAAGAAGCTAGAAAGATGGACAGATTTACGCAATATGCAATGGTAGCTTCTGATGAAGCTATTGCAGATGCGAAACTAGATCTTGAGGCTGTTGATAAATTGAAAGTTGGAGTTATTTGGGGAGCAGGTATTGGAGGTTTGGAAACATTCCAGGACGAAGTACTAAACTTTGCGGCTGGAGATGGAACACCAAGATTTAATCCATTTTTCATCCCAAAAATGATTGCAGATATTGCTCCAGGAAACATATCTATTAAACATGGATTTATGGGTCCTAATTACACAACAGTATCTGCCTGTGCATCCTCTGCCAATGCTATGATTGATGCTTTAAACTATATTCGTTTAGGGCACTGTGATGTTATAGTAACTGGTGGTAGTGAAGCAGCAGTAACCATTGCTGGAATGGGTGGTTTTAATGCTATGCATGCATTATCAACAAGAAACGAAAGTCCTGAAACCGCTTCAAGACCTTTTGACGCAACCAGAGATGGTTTTGTATTAGGAGAAGGCGCAGGAGCAATAATTCTTGAAGAGTATGAGCATGCTAAAGCAAGAGGTGCAAAAATATATGCTGAAGTTATTGGAGGCGGATTGTCTTCAGATGCGCATCATATGACAGCTCCTCACCCTGAAGGTATAGGTGTAATGGCTGTAATGAGAAATTGTTTAGATAATGCTGGTATAAACCCTGAAGAAGTTGATCATATCAACACGCATGGTACATCAACACCTCTTGGAGATGTTGCTGAACTTAAAGCGATTTCGGAAGTGTTTGGTGACCACGCAAAACACATCAATATTAACTCTACTAAGTCCATGACTGGACATTTACTTGGAGCTGCAGGAGCTATTGAGTCTATTGCTGCTATTTTAGCAATAGAACATGGTGTAGTGCCTCCAACAATAAACCACGAAGTAGTAGATGAAACTATTGATCCTGAATTAAATTTAACATTAAATAAAGCTCAAAAAAGAGACGTTAAAGTTGCTATGAGTAATACATTTGGATTTGGAGGTCACAATGCTTGTGTATTATTTAAAAAATTAGATTAATTCCTGAATGAATTACATTCGTAACATATTAAATTCCCGTTCTAACGATAACGGGAATTTTTTTTTGCAACTAAAAAATATTCTAGGGTTTAAACCCAAAAACAAGAACTACTACATTACTGCATTTACCCATCGTTCTATGAATATAAAGGACAAAAAAGGAAATGCAATTAACTATGAAAGGCTAGAGTTTGTTGGCGATGCCATGTTAAGCTCAGTAATAGCTGCTTATCTTTTTAGCGAAGTTCCTCATGGAGATGAAGGCTATCTTACAAAAATGCGTTCTAAAATTGTAAGTAGAGAACACCTTAACGAATTGGGTAAAGAGCTTAATTTAATTGACTTTGTAGAAAGCAAAATTTCAAAATCCAATTTTGGTAATAACATTCATGGTAATCTTTTTGAAGCCTTAGTTGGAGCTATATTTTTAGACAGAGGTTATAGATACTGCGAAAAATTTATTTTTAAAAGAGTAATTAATCCGCATGTTGATATTGAAACCCTAGAAGGTAAGGTTATTAGCTACAAAAGCTTACTTATTGAGTGGTGCCAAAAAGAAAAAAAGACCTTTGACTACAATGTGTATGAAGACACAGGAAACGATAACCTAAAACACTTTTCGGTTAAGTTATCTATAGACGATAAAGTGGTGGCAAAGGCAAGAGCAACTTCAAAAAAGAAAGCCGAAGAAAAAGCTTCAAAACGTGCTTTTTTTGCGTTTCAAAATAAAATCACCAAATTTTTTAACGAATAATTAGACGCTTGTAAAAATTCAAACGTTTTCGTTAACAGGTCTTGATAAGATTAATGTTAACTTCATTTTTTAATTATTATATTATACTATATTTACATCGTATAGTTGATTAATTATGGCATTGCATAAATTACTTGTTGACGATTTCTATGATGCTTCTTTCACGCTTTTAGCTATTCATTGCAGACTGGAAGATTATAGATTGGCTTATCTTCTTAATAAAAATTTAGAGATAAATTTAGAGCGTAAACCACAAGATTTAGACTACAAGTATTTTTCGGCATCTTACTCTATTTATGAGTGGGAAGACAAAGAACAATACACTACTTGGAACCTTATGTCCAACGTGTGTAAAAAAGAAGAAGACAGCCTGCAAAGTACAGGATCTTTATTTGAAGCTCAAGGCAAAGTCCTAAAAACATATCACCTATTACCAGAATTGAAAAACGTTGACTATCTGTTTAAAATAGATAATGACACCCAATATTTAAACGAGAAAATAATTCTCAATAAAATACAGTCTATACCACAAGTTATCACAGCTTACAGTGTAGATGTAGAACAACTAAAATCTAAAGACCACTTAATTTTTTAATTAATGCCAAAAAGAAAGAAAACCAAAATAGTAGCAACATTAGGACCAGCAACCAGTACAAAAGATGTTTTAAAAGGCATGCTTGAGGAAGGTGTTGATGTGTTTAGAATTAACTTTTCACATGCCGACTATAAAGATGTTGAACAACGTATAAAAATGATAAGAGAGCTTAATGAAGAGTTTGGATACAATGCAGCAATTTTAGGTGATTTGCAAGGACCAAAACTTCGTGTTGGCGTAATGAAAGGTGAAGTCATCGTTAATGAAGGTGACGAAATTATTTTTGCAACCGGAAAACGTTTTGAAGGCACAAAAGAACGTGTTTACATGACCTATGATAGTTTTCCACAAGATGCAAAACCAGGAGAGCGGATACTTTTGGACGACGGAAAATTAATTTTTGAAGTGGTTTCAACCGATAAGAAAAAGGAGGTAAAAGCACGCGTTATTCAAGGTGGACCGTTAAAATCCAAAAAAGGAGTTAACCTTCCAAATACCAATATTTCGCAACCTGCACTTACTGAAAAAGATATTGAAGATGCCATTTTTGCTATAAAAATGAAAGTGGATTGGATTGCGTTGTCGTTTGTACGTCACGCTGAAGATTTAATCCAGCTCGAAGAACTTATTAAAGAACATAGCGAGCATAAAATTCCAATTATCGCTAAAATTGAAAAACCTGAAGCTGTTGAGAATATCGATAAAATTGTTGCCTATTGCGACGGATTAATGGTAGCTCGTGGTGATTTAGGTGTAGAGGTTCCAGCCGAGGAAGTTCCGCTTATTCAAAAGCAATTGGTATTGCGTGCAAAACGAGCAAGAATACCTGTAATTATTGCTACGCAAATGATGGAGACCATGATTTCCAGTTTAACGCCAACACGTGCTGAGGTTAACGATGTGGCAAACTCAGTTATGGATGGAGCTGATGCAGTAATGCTTTCAGGAGAAACATCGGTTGGTAGTTATCCTGTTCAAGTTATTAGGCAAATGGCAAACATTATTAGAAGTGTTGAAGACTCATCACTTATACAAGTACCACAATCGCCACCACACATTCGTACTAAGCGCTACATTACAAAATCTATCTGTTACCATGCAGCACACATTGCTAACGAAATTGATGCCAAAGCCATTTCTACATTGACCAATAGTGGTTATACAGCGTTTCAAATTTCGGCTTGGAGACCAAGCGCACACATCTTGGTGTTTACATCCAACAAACGTATTTTAACGCAATTAAGCTTGCTTTGGGGAGTTAAAGCGTTTTTTTACGACAAGTTTGTAAGTACAGATGAAACCATTGAAGACGTAAACGCTATTGCCTGTAAAAAAGGCTATTTAGAAACAGGAGATATGCTGGTAAGTCTTGCTGCAATGCCTATACAAGAAAAAGGTATGGTAAACACACTAAGAGTTACTGAAATTACAAGCTGTAGTTTTTAAACTATTTTTTGGCGTTTGCTACGTCGTTTAGCGTCGTAGCACTGCGCTTTCCGTAGTCGCTCTCTTTGAGGAGCTCCAACAATACGTCAATCGCTAACGCAAACAAAAACCACTGATAATTCAGTGGCTTTTTTATTTTAGGAGATAGTAGCTTGTTATTGGTTTAGCAATAAGCGAGTAATAGATTATACACGTTGTTACCAGTAGTTTTTATTTAGTTTTTTTATCAGTTCTAAAAATTTCTCTTCTTTCAGTTGCGTTTTTTCTTTTCCGTAGCTTTTAAACATAATTGTTATTTTACAATTATTTTCGTCCGTAATTATAATCTTCTCGTTTTCAATTACGTCAATTTTAGTAATCAGATAATTTGGAATTCGGTTTTCCTTGTTGTCTTTTAAGTTCTGATTTGTGTGGAAAATAAACCTTGTTTTTCGATGTCTATAATAGTCAAATCCGTAAATCAATAAATTATTTTCGGAATAGAGTATGTTCAGGTCAACATCGAGCAAAATATGTATTCTTGAAAACTTAACTTTTCCGTTTGTTTTAATCCGATTAGGGTATTCAGATTCTAACGATTTTAAAAATTCAGTAGTTCTTTTTTTCTTTTTACTCGAGTAGATTGTAACTACAGTTACAATTAGAATTAAAATGAGTAAAAAAGTGTAATTCATTTTTTTCAGAGTGAGTTTCTTAAATTACCTACAATAATAAATATAAGGATAGTTTTAATTATCTATATCGACAGTTAAACGAAGGTCGGCTATTTTTTTGATAAAGTCAAACGCCTTAAAACTCAAACTGCAATTGTACACTCACTGATTTTTCGGGTGTTTTTTTTAGTTTACTATTATTGGAATCACAACGTCTCCTTTGTCAAAAGTTTTAATTTGAATTGCTCCATTTTTTCCTTCTCGTTTTCCCCAAATTGCAATTGCTTGATTAATTCCTATTCTATTTATTTCTTTTATTTTTCTCGAAATTAGATATTCAGCGACAAAATTGTAATTGTGAGTTGGCATTCCGTCAATCATATAGAAAATTGATTTTTTAGGGTCAATTTCTTTAAAGAATTCATAATCAATTCCTAATTCAGTATTAAATTCCGATACTTTATTTATTCCGATTATTTTCTCAATATTGTTTTCGTATTTAATTTCAGAACGAGGTAATTCGACAAGCTCTATATTCGGTTCAGTTTTTATTTTATTAATAAAATCATTTGGGTTAATCAAAACCCATTCATTATTAACAACAACTAATGTATTGTTATCAATTTTTATATTATCCAATGTCAATCTCGATTTACAATTTGTTAAAAGGATTGAAAATAAAAGCAAAATTCTTATTGATTTCCTCATTTTTCTCAAATGCACTATAATATTGAAGATAAGGACAGTTTTAATTATCCATATCACAATTAAACGAAGTACGACTATTTTTTTGATAAATTCAAATACCTTAAAACTCAAACTGTAGTTGTACACTCACTACTTTTTCGGGTGTTTTTACAGTGGCTTTTTTATTTAGGAACATAGCAACTTGTCATAGACGAGTGCTAGAAAGTGGTTTTCGTTTAACATATTTGTATATGAAAAAAGTTGCGAAAAAATTCTCAAGACCTTTTCCATAATAGCCGAAAGGCAGTAAAATTGCGTTGAAATTCCGACAGGAATTTTGATCACAATAAATTGCAGTAATTGTAAGCTATAGTTTATAGGCTGCAGTTATTATTTAGAATATCATCCAAAGAAGGATTATATAGATTATTTGTAATTACTAATTCTCCATAGATGCCATTATTGAAGAGATTTGTTAGATCACAGAAATCAGACAATAATTCATTTGGTGCATCCCAACCAAACTGTGTTTCACCTCCAATTATAATATCATCTGTTACTAATAAGTTTTCTAACCCAATTAATGAAGTTAAATTATCATTATTCTGAATATATAAATTTCCATTTATAGCTGTCAAGGTTTCTGCACCTGATAAATTAGTCAGAAAATCACAGTTTTCTATCATTAAATCACCTCCAATTGTTGATAATAAAAGACCTGAAAGAGAAGTTAATGCATAACCCGAAGAAATCTCTAAATTTCCATTAATAGTATTCAGATTATCTAAACCCGTAAGATTTTGAAATAAAGAACGCACAATTTTAAAATCACCATTAATTTCAGTTAAATTATCAAGACCACTAAAATTTTCCATAGTATTAATAGAACGAATATAAAAATCACCATTTACAACTGTTAAATTATTTAGTCCATTAAGGTTAACTAAATCATCAACAGAAATAGATAAATTACCAACTTCTTCTAATGAGGATAAAAATCCTAAGTTATTTATATCAGTTATAAAATCTGGGTCACCAATATTTAAGTCGCCTGTAATTTCAGTATAATTATTTGAACCAAAAGACTCTACCTCCTCTTGAGTCAATAAATTGACATCACCAACAAAAATATTTTCATTATTTTCTAATGAATTGTCATTAGAACAAGAGAGAAATGAATTAAGCAGTAATAGAAATAATGTTTTTCTCATAATTTAGTTATTTGTGGTTCTCATGATATAGATGTAAATATTATTAAATGGTTGCGTTAAGTTTTTGAAAAAATTACAGCTAATAACTTTCTTAAAGACTAGTTTTTAGCTTATGTTAAACGAAGTACGACTATTTTTTTGATAAAGTCAAATACCTTAAAATTCAAACTGCAATTGTACACTTACTGCTTTTTCAGGTGTTTTTACAGTGCTTTTTTTAGAGGTTTCAGTATTTAAATTAGATAATGAAATACCCAATAAACGTACCGAATTGCTCAACTTGTCTTGGTATAATAAATCTTTAGCAGTCTCTAAAATAATACTTTTATCACTAATAAAATAAGGTAAGGTTTTACTACGTGTTTGTAGTGTAAAATCGCTGTATTTTATTTTTAAGGTTATGGTTTTTCCAGCAACTGAGCTTTTGTTTAAACGTCGAGCTACTTCTTCAGCAATATGGTCTAGTTTTTCGAGCATAAACACTTCAGAAGACAGGTTTTCACTAAAAGTACGTTCAGCAGCTAAAGATTTTCTGGTTCTATTTGGCTTTACTTCGCTGTTATGAATGCCTCTAACCACATAGTAATAGTAACGCCCAGATTTACCAAAATGTGCATCTAGATATTCCAGCGATTTTGCTTTTAAATCTTTTCCTGTAAAAATGCCTTTTTGGTACATTTTTTCGGCAGTAACTTTACCAACGCCATAAAACTTTCTAATGTCTAGAGCTTCTAAAAACTCAATCACTTCTTCAGGATTCACGGTTTTTTGTCCGTTAGGTTTATTGTAGTCGCTTGCTACTTTTGCAATAAATTTATTGATAGAAATTCCTGCAGAAGCAGTTAAGCCAACTTCATTAAAAATACGTTGCCTTATATCTTTAGCAATAAGTGTTGCGCTTGGGTGTCCTTTTTTGTTTTGGGTAACATCAAGATAAGCTTCATCAAGTGATAACGGTTCTACCAAATCGGTATAATCATGAAAAATTTTCCTGATTTTTTTAGAAATTTCATGATAGCGATCAAAACGCGGACGCACAAAAATAAGCTCAGGACAAAGACGTCTTGCTTTAACGCCACTCATAGCACTTCTTACACCAAATGTTCTGGCTTCATAGCTTGCAGCACTTACAACACCACGTTTACTACTACCACCAACAGCAATGGGTTTACCTTTTAATTCAGGATTGTCCATTTGCTCTACAGATGCATAAAAAGCATCCATATCTACATGAATGATCTTTCGTATTGGTAAATCGTTTTGCATAGTGTAAATTTACTAATTCCTGCGAAGGCAGGAATCTCAAAATTTGTATTTTAAAGCGTGAATTGATATCCTGCTCATTTAGTCAAAACTATGATTGAAATAGAACGTAAATTTTTAGTAACTTCTCATGCGTTTAAAAACCAAGCGTATTCAAAAACGCATATAGTACAAGGGTTTTTAAGCACCGACAAAGCACGAACAGTTAGAGTAAGACTCAAAGGTGATAGAGGTGTATTGACTGTAAAAGGACCATCTACAAGTGATGGATTATCGCGTTTTGAATGGGAAAAAGACATCGATAAAACAGATGCTGAAGCGCTTTTAAAACTCTGCGAAAAAGGAGTAATTGACAAAATGCGTTATGAGATTAAAGTTGCACAACATATCTTTGAAGTTGATGAATTTTTTGGAGACAATGAAGGTTTAATTATTGCCGAAGTTGAACTAAACTCCAAAGATGAACATTTTGAAAAACCCGATTGGTTAGGAGAAGAAGTAACAGGAGATATTAAATATTATAATTCACAAATAAGCAAAAAACCATACAACACCTGGAAGTTATGAAAAGACTATTACTATTGTGCGTTGTAGCATTATTATATGTTGCATGCAAAGAAGAACCTAAACAAACCACTACTGAAATAGAAGAACCTATTGAAGTTGTTGAGGACTCAATCGTAATTGAAGTAAAGGAAGAGGCAACACCTGAAAAGTCTATTAGTGAGTTAAAAAATGAACTTGCTGAAAAAGGGTTTAAGACCTTTGATTATGTTGATGAAAAAACGCAAGACACTATAATCATGCAACAGTATTTTATTGCTTTTTTAAAGCGAGGTACAATACGAAATCAAAATGAAGAGGAAGCTGCAATTTTACAAGAAGAGCATTTAGCACATTTACAAAAAATGTACGATTTAGGTTATGCTGATATTTCAGGACCTTTTGGTGACGATGGAGATATAAGAGGTATTACCATATATAATGTGCCAACACAAAAAATGGCCGACAGTTTAGCAAATGCAGATCCAATGGTACAAGCAGGACGACTGGAAATTGAAATCCATCCTTGGTGGGCAGCAAAAGGGTTTCCTTTACGATAATAAAAAAAGCCACTCAAAAATGAGTGGCTTTTTTATTTAATTGCAGTTAGTAACTAACCTTTTTATTTGTTTGAGAACGATTCAACCGTTTTCATATTATTAACTTTATACATATCACCAGCTTTAGTAACCGCTTCTTCTAAAGAGCTTGTGGTAACTTTAGCTTCGTCATACTCAACCATTGCTAAATGCTTGTCAAAATCTACAGTAGCAGATTTTACACCTTCCATTTTAGCAAGTTTCTTTTCGATGGTTTTTGCACAACCAATAGCACATGTCATTCCTTCAATACCAAATTCTGCTTTTGCATAAGTAGCATTTGGGTCTAATTTTACTGAAGTTTCTTCAACATTGGTATCTACAGTTTTAACTTCAGGTTTTGCATCGTTTTTACAAGACACTATAAAAAGTGCTAAAACAGAGACAACTAATATATTTTTTATTGTTTTCATAATGAATTAAATTTTTCTCCTTTAGGGTATTTAGTGAATTTTAATCTGAAACAAATCTAATAAATATTGCTGTTTTTAGTGAAATAATTAACGAATTTTGTGATTTACAGCAATATTGCATAAAAAAAACCGAAGTGTATAAACTTCGGTTTTTAAAAAATTATTTAAAGACTTAATTAGTCAAAATCAGCATCAGATACACCTTCGTTGATTTTAACTTCTTTAAGTTTAAACTCAATAACTTGTCCCATTTGACTTCCAGATCTAACTCCAGGAAACTTTAATCCTTCAATTAACTGGTAGTCTTTTAAATCTGTTTCTTGACTTTGAGTTTGACCTTGCATATTAGTTGTTTGAATCTCTTTAACTTTTAATCCAGTTTCAACATCATAAAAATACGCTAGAGAAATTACTTCTCCTGAAACTTCAACTCTATAAGCATCTTTACCATCAATAGACTCAATTCCAGCTAATTTTACATTATCAGCATTAAGCATATTTAATTCTGGGAATAAACCAGCCATAATGCTCATGTCTTTAGCCATATTTTCTGGTAATGGGTTTTTGTTCATTGTAACTTTTTCTTGAGTCATTACAACAGCCATCATAGGGCTACCATTCATAGAAATGCTTTGAGAAGCTTTTCCATCAAGACGTTTTTCTTCACTTACAATAGTTGCTCCCATTGCTGATGCTTCGTAAGAGACTAATATAGAGTTAGTAGATTCAATTTTTGCTTTTCCACCTACAGCTTCTAAATAGTCATTAATAACTTTTTTGACATCTACACCTTCAGGCATTGCTACATCATAGGTTGGTTTTTCAACAGGGTTTGCATATGCATCGTAATATTTAATTGGAATACCTGTTTTTTCAAGGTTTTCTAAAACATCACTTCCTTTACCTACAACTACTACACGAGCATTTTCAGTTTTAAAGTATTTGTTAGATACTCTTTGTACATCTTCAACAGTTACATCGTTGATTTTTTGAAGATAAGTAGTATAAAAATCTTTAGGTAAGTTGTTTAACTTGATGTTTAAAGCATAGTTAGCCACAGTTTGTGGTTGCTCTAATCCCATAATAAAGTTACCAACATATTTTGCCTTAGCGTCTCTAAGTGTTTGTGGGTCTACAGGTTCAGTTTTAATACGATTGATTTCTTTTAATGCTTCAACTACAGCACTATCAGTTACCATGTTTCTAACTTTAGCAGAAGCGTTGAAACGTCCTAAACCATATCTGCTAGCTCCAAGACTAGAGTAAGCTCCATAAGTATATCCATGCTCTTCACGAAGGTTTTTAAACAAATAACCTTCTCCACCACCACCTAAGATGTTGTTTGCAATTAAAGCTGCATGATAATCTTTATCATTCATTTTTAAATCAACATTGTTAGTTACAGTAATGCTTGATTGTGTAGCTGTTGGGAAATCTACAAAATTGATTTGAGTGTATTGCGCATTTGGAGCAGCGGGAAGGACTTTATTAGAAACGTCAATAGATTTTTCCCATCCATCAAAGTGAGCTTCAATTTGCTTTTTAATAGTTCTGTAGTCAATATCACCTATAACAACTAAATAAGCGTTGTTAGGATTAAAGTACTTTTCATAAAAAGCAACTACATCTCCAAAAGTTATATTGTTAATAGTTTCTTCTGTTATGTATTCACCATAAGCATGATTTTTTCCATAAGCTAATACGTTACGTACACGACTACTAATAGCGTCAATACTTTTTTCTTCTTGTTTTAGGCTTTCAATTAGTTTTACTTTTTCTTTTTCAAACTCCTCTTCAGTTAATAAAGGATTAATTGCAGCATCTGCCATTAATTCTAAAACACGATCAGAATATTTTGATAAAGAGCTAGCGAATCCACCACTAAACCCAAAGTTAAGACTAGCACCTAAAAAGTCTATTTCTTCATTAAACTCATCTTTAGAAATAGAAGTAGTACCATTTCCTAACATGCTTCCTAAGATGCTTTCTACACCTGCTTTTTGACCAGTAGCTATTGGGTTGTTGTCAATACGTAATGAATACGATACTCTTGGTAATTTATGATTTTCAACAACCAATACTTTTAATCCGTTTTTTAATTCAAACTCACTAGGAACTTCCAACGAAATTTTTGGTTCTGGTCCTGCTTTAGGTGGCTTAGAACGGTCAATTTGAGCAGTAACACTTACTGTCACAAAAAACAGTACAATTAATACAGATAGTTTTGTTTTCATGTTATTATATATCGTTTTCATCTTAGTTTTCGTCTTTTTGAGGTAAGTATTCCAATTCTACACGCTGATTAGGGCTAAGATATTTTTTTGCCACATCACGAATTTCTTCTCTAGTAATTGATCTGTAAATATCAATTTCTTTATTGATTAAATTTACATCTCCATAAAGTAGGTAGTATGTAGCTAATGAGCTTGCAATACCTGCAATACTTGAGTTAGAGTTTACAAATTGATTTTCAAATTGATTGATAAGTTTTTGGTAATCACGCTCAGAGATTAATTCAGTTTGCATTACAGCAATTTCCTCATCCATTTCAGTTAAAAGTGTTGTTAAATCAACTTCTCCTAATGGAATAGCAAATAAGGCAAATACACTGTAATCCATTTGACCAAGGTTTACAGCTTGTACAGCTAAAGCTTGTTTTTGTTCGTCAACCAACTTTTTGTACAATACAGAACTTTTCCCTCCACTTAAGTAAGAAGAAATCATGTCTAAAACATAAGCATCTCTTGTTCCAAAACCAGGAGTTCTATAAGTAGCTATAATTGCTGGTACTTGGATATTTTTGTCAAATGCTTGAGCTTTGATAGTTTCAGTAATTGGAGTTTCTTTAGGGAAGTTTCTTACTACTTCAGGACCTCTTTTTACTTCACTAAAATAATCGCTAACCATTTTCTTGGTTTTATTAATGTCAATGTCTCCAGCAACAACTAAAACCGCATTATTTGGTCCATAATAATCTTTGAAATATTGATTAAACTCTTCTAAAGTAGAAGCGTCTAAATCTTCCATGTAGCCAATATTTGGGTCTTTGTATGGGTGAACTTTAAACAAGTTAGATCCAATAGCCTCTAAAATTCCACCATAAGGAGCATCATAACGTTGGCGCTTTTCTTCTTTTACAACTTCGTTTTGAGTATCAACACCTACCTGGTCAATAACTGGATGAAGCATTCTTTCAGACTCTAACCATAACCCTAACTCCAATTTATTTGAAGGAAAAATTTCATAGTAGTACGTTCTGTCTTGAGAAGTATTAGCATTAAATGTACCACCATTTGCAGGAATAATTTTCATAAATTCCCCACGCTCAATGTTTTCAGACCCTTCAAATAAAAGGTGCTCAAAAAAGTGAGCAAACCCTGTACGAGGTGCATCAGGAGTTCCTCCAACATCTTTTCCACCTACGTTGTACATAACTGAGGTGATAACAACTGGAGCAGTATTATCTTGATGCAAAATAACGTGCAATCCGTTATCTAGATCAAATTCTTCAAATTCAACTTCTTGTGCAGATGTAGCAAAACCAGCTAATACAAATGCAGCTAAAGTAAATAAGCTTTTTTTCATTGTGAGTTTGTTTTTAGTTTATAATATAAATTGTAAGTCTTCGAGTTGCGAAAAATGTTACAAGTTTCACAAAAATAGTAAATCATACTACGCATTGTGTGAAATAAATGTAAAAAAGAGGCATAAAATTATTTATATACGCAAATTTTCACGAAATTTAAAGGACTTGATTTCAAACATTTATATTATGAAAACATCTTTTTCGGTAGCATTAAAATATGGAATTTTTATTGCGGTAACTTTAATAGCCTATTTTTTGTTTGTAAGATTGTTTAATCTTCATGAGAATATTTGGTTAAGACTTTTTAATGGGCTTATCATGGCCACAGGTATTTATTACGGCATAAAATATTATAAGTTATCTGTTAGTGACAGCTTTACTTATATTGACGGTTTTAAAACAGGATTAATTACAGGTTTTGTAGGAACAGTTGTATTTACAGCTTTTATGGCTATTTACATGTTTCATATTGACCCAAAATTTACTGAAACGCTTTTAGGAGAATGGTTTAGTAACTATGGAGAAGGCACTGGAATCTTAGTGTTTATTATCTTAATTGAAGGATTGGCTTCAACCGTTGTGCTCACCTTAACATTCATGCAATTGCTCAAAAAAAGCTATAATATCTCTCAAAAAGCATAAAAGGTTTGTAGATTAAAGATTTAGGCGTATATTTGCACTCATTTTTGAGTAAAATTATTAACACAAACTTAAACGTTACGCTATGTACGCAATTGTAGAGATAGCAGGGCATCAATTTAAAGTTGAAAAAGACCAAAAAGTTTTTGTTAACCGTTTAGCAACAGAAGAAGGTGAGAAAGTTTCTTTCGATAACGTTCTTTTAATTGGTGATGGTAACAATGTAACTGTAGGCGCCCCAGCTATAGACGGAGCTCAAGTAGGAGCAAAAGTCGTTAAGCACCTAAAAGGTGATAAAGTTATTGTTTTCAAAAAGAAAAGAAGAAAAGGTTACCGTGTAAAAAATGGTCACAGACAAGCCTTATCTGAAATCGTTATTGAAAGCATCGTAGCTTCAGGAGCTAAGCCAGCTAAAAAAGCTGAGAAAGCAGCTCCAAAAAAAGAAACTAAAAAAGCTGAACCTAAAGTAGAAGCTAAAGCTGCACCAAAAAAAGCAGCAGGAAAAGCTGACGATTTAAAGAAAATCGAAGGTATTGGTCCAAAAATCGCTGAAACTTTAATTGAAGCTGGTATTGTAACTTATGCAGATTTAGCTAAAGCTAAACCAGAACAAATTTCAGAAATCATCGCAGACGTTCGTGGTAGTCATGTACCAGACACTTGGCCAAAGCAAGCTAAATTAGCAGCTGATGGAAAATGGGATGAATTAAAAGAATTACAAGACAAATTAGATGGTGGTATAGAAAAATAATTTCTGTATCATTTAATATTAACAATATAAAACCTTAATACAATGGCTCATAAAAAAGGAGTAGGTAGTTCCAAGAACGGTAGAGAATCAGAATCGAAACGATTAGGTGTTAAGATTTTTGGTGGTCAAGCTGCTGTAGCTGGAAACATCATCGTAAGACAAAGAGGTACAGCTCACAATCCAGGAGAGAATGTGTATGCTGGGAAAGACCACACTTTACACGCTAAAGTAGATGGTATTGTAAAGTTTGAAAAGAAAAAAGGTGGTAAATCTTACGTTTCTGTAGAACCTTTCGAGGCTTAAGAAACAGTTCTTTTAAAAAATTAAAGCGGCTAGATGTATTTCTAAGCCGCTTTTTTATTTCATAACATTAACATCATACAAACAATAAGTTTGGGTAACACTTGTAGCGTTTCTTTATAGGTTTATAAAATAGTTTGCATTTTGTCTACTTATAAACAAACCATTACAATATTTGCTTTTTTTTTATCTGTGTCTCTTTGTGCTCAAATGTCAATCAATACTATAAATGAGATCGACACTAAGTTATATGATTTAAAAAAGGAACTTGAGTTGGCTAAAACCAGTTCCAACACTTCAAAAACAGCGCAAGTACATGTTAAACTAGGAGATTTTTTTAGTCGCTTAGAACTCTATAGTGAAGCGATAAAGAACTATCAAGCGTATCTTGATATTCATAAAACTAAAGATTCAGGACTGGTTTATATTCAAAATGCACTTTCAACAATAAACCTTGATTTAAAAAAGTATAGTGAAGCCAGCAAGTATGCGCAAAATAGCTTAACAATTTCTGATGACATAAATTACTCAAGAGGAAAAGCAAAAGCAAATGCTTTGTTGGGTAGTGTAGCTGAAAAACAAGGTAATTATGAAAAGGCTTTAGAATTTCAAAAGTTAAGTCTTTCTATTTTTAATGTGCTAAATGACAGTACAGGTTTAGCAAGCACCAATGAAAATATTGGAAGCATTTATGAAGACTTAGAGCAGTATGACTTAGCATATCAATATTTTAAAACTGCAAATACATTTGCTAAGAATAGTGAAATCGACCTTCAAATTAACATCATTAATAACCTTGGTGATGTCAATCGTAAAACAGGTAATTATAGTAAAGCGCTTGGGTATACTGAGCAAGCTTTAATGCTAGCTCAAAAAACTAATAATGAATCTCAAATAGAAAGTGCTTTAAAAGATTTAGCAAGAACTTATGCTGATTTGGGAGATTATGAAAAAGCATACAGTTACCTTAATAACCAAAGCATAGTTAACGAACAAGAACTTAGACAAAACAATGCCGAAATAGTAAGTGCAATGCAAGTATTATATGAGGTAAAAGAAAAGGAAGCCGAAGTTAAACTTCTAAACAAACAAAACCAGATTAATAAAGTAAGACAGTATATTATCTTAACTATTACTGGAGCCATTATTTTAGCGCTTATAGTTGGGTTTTTGTACTGGAAAAAGAGACGAAAACACGAGAAACATATTTTAGAATATCAACAACAGTTACTGCAAGCCGACTTAGACAAAAAAACAGCCGAAGAACAAGCTCTAAAACGCGAAATAGATATAAAAGTGTCTTCGTTAACTAATTATAGTTTACACATTGCACATAAAAACAAAATGCTTTCTGATGTTTCAAAAACACTTACCAAATTAAAAGGAAGAAATAGTGAGCTAGTAAAAACCAAATTACAAGAACTAGCAAGTGAAATTGAAGCTGACTTAAACAATAATAATGAGTGGACAGAACTTATGGGTTATTTTGGTCAAATTCATCCAGCGTTTTTTAAAATTTTAAAACAATCGGCTTTAGAAAAGTTGTCTTCTTCTGAAATGCGCTTATGCTTATTACTAAGATTAAATTTATCATCTAAAGAAATCGCAGAGATACTTCGTATTACTTCTGATAGTGTTAGAATTGCTCGATACAGACTAAGAAAAAAATTACCGTTAGACTCCAAAGACGATTTGCAAGCCTACTTACTCAATTTATAGGAAATGTTTTCCAAATCTTTATCGAGTGTTAAGTAATTGTAAATGTTGCTATGTTTTATAGTTGTTTTTCAAGGGTTAGTTACTATTTGTTAACACATTCTAAAGCTACAAAACATGGCTTAGGTCTAGTTTTGTCTAAAACAAAATTAACCTATCAATGAAACATTTATTTACTTTACTATTATTTATATCTGTATCCTTTTATGGGTTTTCTCAGTCAGGAAATCTACAAGGTATTATAACAGATGACAACGGAATTACAGTTCCAGGAGCAACTGTAATGATTGAAGAGCTTAAAAAAGCTGTCGTTTCCGATTTTGACGGTAAATTTACTATGGTAGATATACCTGAAGGCACGTATAACCTTTTAATTAAATATTTGGGTTATGCCGATTTTAAGCAAGAAGTAACAGTGACTGCTTCTCAAACAACAGAATTGAACATTACACTAACTTCTAAAAGCACTGAGCTTGATGAAGTAGAAGTTGTGGCTTATGGTTTTGGAAGTCAAGCCAGAGCACTAAACACTCAAAAAAATAAAACAAACATTACTAATATTGTATCAACTGATCAAATTGGTAAATTCCCAGATGCCAATATTGGAGATGCAGTAAAGCGTATTCCTGGTATTACAATGCAGGTTGACCAAGGTGAAGCGCGTAACATTATTGTTCGTGGTCTTTCTCCTCAATTAAATTCAGTAACATTAAACGGAAGCAGAATTCCTTCGGCTGAAGGCGATAACCGTAACGTACAAATGGATTTAATTCCTTCAGACATGATCCAAACTATTGAGGTAAACAAAGCAGTTACTCCTGATATGGATGGAGATGCTCTTGGTGGTTCGGTAAACCTTATTACTAAAACGTCACCTCAAGGATTCCGTTTATCTGCAACAGCAGGTTCTGGTATTAACTTTATTACTGACAAGAGAATTTTAAACGGATCTTTCTTAGTAGGAGACCGTAGCAAAAACAATAAGTTTGGATGGATGGTTTCAGCATCTATCAACGATAACGACTTTGGAAGTGACAATGTTGAAGCAGAGTGGACTGATGAGTTTGAGTTTAACAATGGAGATGAAGATAACCTTGAAGAAGTTGACGTAAACCCTTATGCAAACGTATTTGAAATTAGAGAGTATTTAGTGCAACGTGTGCGCAGAAGTTTTTCAGCTAATTTAGATTATAAGTTAGATAAGAATAACACAGTTTACTTTAAATCTATCTATAACTGGAGAGATGATAGAGAAAACCGCTTTAGGTTAGAGCACGAAATTTTAGATGGTGAAGATATTGGAGCAGGAGATTTTTCGGTTGATGCTAATGGAAACTTAACGATGTTTCCTGTAGAAGCTAAGCGTCAATCAAAAGGAGGAATTGACAGCAAGCGAAATAAAAATGCAAGATTAGAAGACCAACGTATGCAAAACTACAGCTTAGGTGGTGAGCACTTGTTTGGTAAAGTTCAAATGGATTGGATGGCTTCGTTTTCAAAAGCTTCAGAAGAGCGTTTAAATGAGCGTTATTTAGAGTATGAAAGTGAATATGCAGTTAACTTTAATAATAATCAAGACAAACCATTGTTTTCACCTGTAAGTGCAACTGATGCTAATTATGAAGATTTTGAGTTTGGTGAATTAACTGAAGAAAACCAATATACCGAAGAAAAAGACTTTAACTTATTTGTTAATGCACAAGTACCAATGTCTGTTGTAAACGGTAGAGATGGGTTCTTAAAATTTGGAGCAAAAACCAGATTAAAAAATAAAAATCGTGAAAACGATTTTACAGAATATAGTGACGAGACTGGAGCTTTGGAGTTTTTAGGAATGGTACCAACAAGAAACTATTCTGATTCTGATTTTCTTGCAGGTGGTCAATACCAAGTAGGTAATTTTGCAAGCCCTGAATTTTTAGGAGGTCTAAACTTAAATGACTCTAACTTGTTTGAAGCTGAAAACCTTCCAGAAGAATATATTACTGCAAACTTTGATGTAAACGAAAACGTATATGCTGGTTACGCAATGTTAAACCAAGATTTATCAGATAAGTTAAGCGTATTAGCAGGTGTAAGATTGGAGCACACTTCTATTGAAAGTGAAGGAAATGAACTTGAGTTTGATACTGAAGGAGATATTTCAGGGATTAACGTTGTAAAAGACAAAAACTCATATACTAATATTTTACCAGGTGTTCATTTTAAGTATAACCTTAACGACAACACAATATTACGTTTTGCGTGGACGAATACTTTAGCTAGACCTAATTATGTTGATTTAGTACCTTATAGAGAAATCAATAACGAAGACGAAGAAATTTTCTTAGGAAACTCTGAGTTAGACCCAACAACATCTATGAACTTTGATGTTATGGCTGAGCACTATTTTAAATCAGTAGGTATCATTTCAGGAGGATTATTCTATAAAGATATTCAAGATTTTGTGTACACTTTCCAAAGTGAAAACGAAGATGGATTCGAAGTATACCAGCCATTAAATGGTGACGATGCATCAGTATTTGGAGCTGAGGTTTCTTTTCAACGTCGTTTAGATTTCCTTCCAGGATTTGCAAAGAACTTTAGTGTTTACTTAAACTATACGTACTTAACATCTAGTACAGATGGTATTCGTAATGAAGATGGTGAAGAGCGTACAGACTTAGATTTACCACAAACAGCACCTAACATGTTCAATGGTTCTTTAGGGTATGCAGGTAAAAACTTTAGTTTACGTTTATCAGCTAACTATTCAGATGCTTACATTGATGAAATTGGTGGAAATGCGTTTGAAGATAGATATTATGATGAGCAACTTTTCTTAGATTTTAATGCAAATGTTGCTATCAACAAAAACTTGAGTTTATACCTTAACATCAACAACATTACCAACCAACCATTACGTTATTATCAAGGTGTAAGTAGTAGAACTATGCAAATGGAATACTACGAAAAGCGTTTAACATTTGGTTTAAAGTATGATTTGTTTAAGAAGTAAGAAGATGAAGAACACATTTATATTAGGCGCTATTGCTTTAGTACTGTTTTCTTGTGGAAACGGATTACCAGAAGTTGCGCCAACACTAAAAACCGAAAAACTACCACACGATAGTGATGATCCAGCAATATGGATAAATCGTGAAAATCCTGAGCAAAGTATTGTCTTTGGAACCGATAAAGATGAGGTAAATGGAGGTGTTTATGCTTTTGATTTAGACGGAAAAATTATAAAAGAAAAAAGCCTTACAGGAATTAGCTATCCTAATAATGTTGATATAGAGTATGGTTTTAAATTGACTGATTCTACTGAAACAGATATTATGATGTTTACTGAAAGAGAGAAAAACCAAATCCGTTTATACTCAGTTCCAGATATGAAACCTTTAGATAATGGAGGTTATAAAGTGTTTACTGATGAAACCAATATTGAAATGAAAAGACCTATGGGAATTTCAATCTATAAAAACCCAAAAACAGGTGAAGTTTCAGCATTTGTAAGCAGAAAAGCAGGACCAACTCAAGGCTATCTTTATCAATATGCTTTGGTAAGTGATTCATTGGGAGTACATGCTAATTTATTGAGAAAGCTAGGAACTTTTAGTGGACAAAAAGAAATTGAAGCTATTGCTGTTGACGATGCTTTAGGATATGTGTATTATTCTGATGAAGGTGTTGGAATTAGAAAATACCATGCTGATCCAAAACAAGGAGATAAAGAAATAGCATTGTTTGGTAGTGAGTATTTTAAAGATGATATTGAAGGTATTGCTATAGCAACTTACGGTGGAGATAATGGATTTTTAATTGTGTCTAACCAGCAAGATCACAGCTTCAATATTTTTAAAAGAAGTGATAATAGTTTTGTTAAAACGATAAACTTAGGAACGATAGAAACCGATGGTTGCGATGTAGTAACAGAATCCCTTGGTAAAAAGTTTCCAAACGGATTGTTTGTATCTATGAATGACCAACAGGACTTTTTCTATCACGCCTTAGATTCTCTAAAGTTAAAATAATCGCTGAGTTATTTTTTTAAATTGATTAAGAGCCCTTTCCTAATTTTTTGGAAAGGGTTTTTTATTATACAATTTCCATCTTTTTCAATAAGAAACTCGCGTTCATGTTTTGGCAAACGCCTTTCTTTAGTTTGTAATCAAAAAAGAGTTCGTCGTTTTTAATTTCAGCATCAAAGTAATAGTTTTTTACGGCCTCTAATTCGGTTTCAATTTCGGTAAGACTTAAATCGTGCGTAGCAATAATTCCTGTTGCTTTTTGACCCACTAATTTTTCTACAAACTTTCTTGAGCCAATGGCTTTGTCAGTAGAATTGGTACCTTTTAAGATTTCATCTAAAATCACAAAATAGTTTTTATCTTCAGCAATAGTGTCTACAATAAATTTTAGTCGTGTTAATTCACTAAAAAAGTATGAACTATCATCTGTCAACGAATCTGTAGTACGCATACTTGTAATGAGTTTAATCGGCTTGTATTTACTTGTTTTCGCACAAATAGGCAAACCAACATTTGCCATAACTATATGAAGCGCAACAGTTCTTAAAAACGTACTTTTACCTGCCATATTTGCACCTGTAACGATAAAAAACTGCTCTCGTAACAATTCTAAATCGCTATCAATTCTTTTTTCAGCATTCAACAAAGGATGTCCTAAACTATCTGCTTTAATTGTAATATTTTCTGAAGTAATTTCAGGATAACTAAAGTCTTGATGATTGTAAGCGTAGTTACCTAAAGTGTTGTACGCATCAAAAAACGTCACCACTTCAAACCAATCCTCAACCTTGTGCGCATACTTGATTATCCATTGCTCTATGCGATACGTTTGCCTTATATCCCAAAGCAAATACCCATTTCCAAAAATGGCTGAGATAAAGTTATTTCGGTTATCTAAGGCGTCTAAAGCTTTTGAGAATTTTGTAAATATTTGTGAGGCTTTTTCACCTTCGGATTGTATTTTTTGTTGCTGTTGTTGCAATAACTCAGACTGAAATTCTTTCTGTTCAATTTCTTTCAGTAATAAAGCATATTGTCTAAACGAATCCTTAGCTTTTTCGGTGTTTTGGGCAACATTATTGATTGATTTTAAAAATCTTCCAGTAATCGCTAAGCCTAAAAGCAGCCAATATCCAGCATATTTTATTGGAATAATTTCAGTAAAACCTAAGACCAACAGCGCTACTGAAGCTACACTAAAACTTATTGTTAACCAATATATTGTTGCGTTTAAAAATGGTTTGTAATCCTTTAGCCATTCAATAATGGATTTTGCAGAATGTTCCACTTTTACACCTTGAGCTACACCAGAATAATATTGCCTCCATTGAGGCTCATTAGCTAATTCTTTAATCGCATTTTGTCGTGCTTCTATATTAGTAATATCGTTTGCCAACAAACAATTAACAAGCGATTGCGTGCCTTCATTTATAGTTGTTCTGTTGATGTATTGAAAGAAAGAACCTCTTCCAAACAAATCGATATCTAAACTATAGGCATGAGCAGGATTTTGAAATACTTTTCCATCTGCTCTATCATGAAAATCGCCAAAAGCTATTTTAATTTCATCTTCATTAATAGTGGCTAAACGTTTGTGTAGTTCGCGTTTGGTTTTAAGATCTGTATGTCTGGATAATAAAAACAGAAACACAGCAATGCCAACCACAGCTATAATTGCTGCAACTTGCCAGTTTTGATAGGTTAGATAGATACCAAAGACAGCCAACAAAAATACAGTAAGCCTAAGCACACTGTATAATCCCATTTGTTTATAAATGCGTTTTGATTCTGATTTATGCTGCTCTAACTGAGTTCTGTAAAATTTATTTGGGTCTTGCATTTAAATTTTTATTCAAAATAAAATCCCAAGATATAAATTTACCTTGGGATTTTTTGATTTTATATACGTTTGCAGACTTCGACAAGCTCAGTCTGACAGCTTCAGTTTTAGCCTTTAAAAGCCGCTTTTAAGTATTCGCGGTTCATACGAGCAATGTTTTCAAGAGAAATACCTTTTGGACACTCCACTTCACATGCACCTGTATTAGTACAGTTACCAAAGCCTTCTTCGTCCATTTGCTTCACCATGTTTAGTACACGATCAGTTGCTTCAACTTGACCTTGTGGTAATAATGCAAACTGTGATACTTTAGCACCAACAAATAGCATTGCTGACGAGTTTTTACAACTCGCTACACAAGCACCACATCCAATACATGTTGCAGCAGCAAAGGCATCATCTGCATCGTGCTTATTTACAGGAATGGCATTAGCATCAATCGTATTACCAGAGGTATTTACAGAAATAAATCCACCTGCATGCTGTACACGATCAAAAGCACTTCTATCTACAACTAAATCCTTAATTACAGGGAAAGCTGTTGCTCTAAATGGCTCTATTGTAATAGTGTCACCATCCTTAAACATACGCATGTGTAACTGACATGTTGTTACACCACGATCAGGACCATGTGCTTCTCCATTGATATATAGAGAACACATACCACAAATACCTTCACGACAGTCATGGTCGAAAGCTACAGGTTGCTCACCTTGCTCAATAAGTTGTTCGTTTAAAACATCTAACATTTCAAGGAAAGACATATCTGGTGAAATATCACTTACTGGATAATCTACCATTTTTCCTTTATCGCTTGCGTTCTTCTGACGCCAAATTTTTAACGTTAAATTCATAGTCTTTCTTATTTATACGAACGTTGTTTTAATTCAATATCTTTAAATTCCAAGTCTTCTTTATGAAGCACTGCATCTTTAGGTTCTCCTTTGTATTCCCAAGCTGCTACATACGTAAAGTTTTCGTCATCACGTTTTGCTTCACCTTTTTGAGGACCGTCTTCTTCAACAGATTCTTCTCTAAAGTGACCTCCACAAGATTCTGTTCTGTGTAAAGCATCTTTAGCAAATAATTCTCCTAATTCTAAAAAGTCTGCAACACGACCTGCTTTTGCAAGTTCTTCGTTGTATTCATCAGCTGTTCCTGGAACTTTTACATCTGCCCAGAACTCTTTACGAAGTGTTGAAATCTCTTCAATAGCTTCTTTTAATCCTTTTTCGTTACGAGACATTCCTACTTTGTTCCACATGATTTTTCCTAATTTCTTGTGGAAATAATCTACAGAATGTGATCCGTTATTGTTGATTAAACTTGCTATTCTATCTTTTACATTTTTCTCTGCTTCTTCAAACTCTTTAGAGTCTGTAGAAATAGGTCCTGTTCTAATATCATCAGCTAAATAATCTCCAATGGTGTATGGTAATACAAAGTAACCATCAGCTAAACCTTGCATTAATGCCGAAGCACCAAGACGGTTAGCACCATGATCAGAGAAGTTAGCTTCACCAATTGCATATAATCCAGGTACGGTTGTCATTAAGTTATAATCTACCCAAATTCCTCCCATGGTATAGTGTACCGCAGGATAAATCATCATTGGTGTTTCGTATGGGTTTTGATCTACGATTTTTTCGTACATCTGGAATAAGTTACCATACTTAACTCTTACAACTTCTTGACCTAATTTTTTAACCAGAGCAGCATCGTTTTCATCTAAACCTTTAATGTGCGCTTGTTCTTTTCCGTAACGTTGAATTGCCGAAGCAAAATCTAAATAAACAGCTTCACCAGTTGCATTTACTCCGTAACCAGCATCGCAACGCTCTTTAGCTGCACGAGAAGCAACATCACGAGGTACAAGGTTACCAAACGCTGGATAACGACGCTCTAGGTAATAATCTCTATCTTCTTCAGCTATTTGTGTTGGTTTTAATTGACCAGCTCTAATAGCTTCTACATCTTTCATGTGTTTTGGTACCCAAATACGACCATCATTTCTTAAAGATTCAGACATTAACGTTAGTTTAGACTGATGATCTCCAGAAACCGGAATACATGTTGGGTGAATTTGTGTATAACAAGGGTTAGCGAAGTAAGCACCACGTTTGTGCGCTTTCCAAGCTGCCGTAACATTACTTCCCATCGCATTAGTTGATAAGAAGAATACGTTACCATAACCACCTGTTCCTAAAACAACAGCGTGCGCTGAATGTCTTTCTATTTCTCCTGTAATTAAGTTACGTGTTATAATTCCACGTGCTTTACCATCAACGATAACAACATCTAGCATTTCGTGACGGTTGTACATTTTTATTTTTCCACGACCAATTTGGCGGTTCATAGCAGAGTAAGCACCTAATAATAACTGCTGACCTGTTTGACCTGCTGCATAAAACGTACGCGATACTAATACACCACCAAAAGAACGGTTGTCTAAAAGTCCACCATACTCACGTGCAAAAGGCACACCTTGTGCCACACATTGGTCAATAATATTTGCTGAAACCTCAGCCAAACGGTATACGTTTGCTTCACGAGAACGGTAATCTCCACCTTTTACAGTATCGTAAAATAATCGGTATGTAGAATCACCATCACCTTGATAGTTTTTTGCTGCATTAATACCACCTTGAGCCGCAATAGAGTGCGCACGTCTTGGTGAATCTTGAAAGCAAAATGCTTTTACATTGTAGCCTAGCTCTGCTAAAGTTGCAGCAGCAGAACCACCTGCTAATCCTGTACCAACAACAATAACATCAATAAGACGCTTGTTTGCTGGGTTAACAAGATTGATATGATTTTTATAATTTGTCCATTTGTCTGCAATTGGACCTTGAGGTATTTTAGAATCTAAAGCCATATTAGATATTTTAATGTCCTGTTAAATGATGAAACAATGCAATAAAGATGAATCCTGCTGGAATACCTATTGCATAAATTTTACTAAATGTTTTCAATCCTTTTGTGTACTTGTTGTTAGCACCAACCGATTGAAATGCCGAATTAAAACCATGCAGTAAGTGCAATGCTAAAAACACAAATGCTACTACATAAGCTCCAACACGAAGTGGACTATGGAATTTTTCTACTAATTCGTGAAAGTATCTGAACTCACCATTGTGCATACCAGACATATCACCAACAATATATTTTGTATTAATCTCCGGAATCCAGAAATCAATAAAGTGAAGCACTATAAAAGCTAAAATTGCTAAACCACTCCAAATCATGTTGCGGCTCATCCAAGATGAATTTGCAGCTCCATTGTTTTTAGCGTAGCTTATTTGTCTTGCTTTGTTGTTTTTAATTTCTAATACAAAACCCATCACAAAGTGAAAGATTACACCAAAAATTAATACAGGTTGCAATAAATACTGTACAGCCCAAAACGTTCCCATAAAATGAGAAGTTTCGTTAAATGCGTCTGCACTAAAAACAGAAAGAATATTAATTGCAAAATGCTGTAATAAGAAAATCATAAGGAAGAATGCCGAAAGTGCCATGGCAAATTTTCTTCCAATCGAAGAATTTAGAATTCCGCTCATTGTTGAAGTTTAATTTTTATCCCAACAAAGATAAGCTACATTGCTGTTTTAGACAAAGCTCAAACGTTATAATTGTGTATTTAGAATGATTTTAAACAGAAATTAATTTGAAACCATAGGAATTAACCCACGAAGTCCCATATCAACCACTTGCTCTCCAGCACTTGGTTCGTATTTTCCGTCAGCATTAACTTCGGTCCATTCAAAACTGTTGTTTATTGAAAATGAAAGTGTTACTACAATATCTTGGGTTTCATTTCCTGTTATAGTAAATCCATTTTCAAACTCACCAGTAACCACACAAGACCCTTGAGGTATAGGTGATGAGTCAAATAATGGGTTTGGAACTGTTGTAGCACCTTCTGGAGCTTGCCCTTGGGTAACAAACCCTTCGGCTTCAAAAGCCCAAAAACCTTGTAGTCTATTTCCGTTTACGTCTATGGTTTCACCATTCAAATCAAAAGATGTGATATAGGTATTGTAGCCTACAAAACTACCTAAGGTACCAGTATAATCTGTTCCATTTAATAGAAAATCAATTTCTCCTTCTTGGTAAGCTAATGAGACACGAACCCACTCATAAGTTCCTGCTGTGACATCACTTAGAGGGATAGTTAAAAAGGTTTCATTGTCACCAGCAAACTGAGCATTTTGGAAGTTAATTGCATTGTTTCCTCCAGCAGTTGTTTCGTCTCCTGAAAAAATAACTTCACCATCACCAAGCGCTGTAAATGCTCCAGGAGCCAATTCAATATAGTTGGCACTCATACGGTTTACGTTTGGCGACTGTGCAGCATTTCCTGATGGAATGGTTGCTGGTTCTCCAATATTGTTTAATCGTTCTTGGTTTGGGTCAAATTTTAGTTTTATGACTAAATTAGGGTTGTTTGCTTGTTGGTTGTCATCATTATCTTCACTGCACGCAAACAAGAGCAAACACATTAAACAAGTAAAAAGATTTAGAGTTTTCATAAGATTTGGTTTTTCTTTATAACTCTAAAATACTAAGAAAAGTACGTTTAATCCAATTTTTTTAAATGCTCTGTGAACGTTTCAAGATAAAACGCATAGTCTTCAGGATGCAATGTTGCTTTATTTTTTTCTAGAACGTTTAAGGCTTTTTTGTAGTATAATTTTGCATTTTTTAAGTCTCCGTTTTTTTCATAAGCTTCTGCTTTACTATCATGTAAGTTTGCATCATTTGGATAGAGATTTAAAGCCCAATCAAAAACGTTGAGAGCAGCTTTTGGATCTTTATTTAAACAATCATAGCCAAACATATTAGCTTCATCAACAGTGGGCAAAACTTCAAATCCTGCCCAATTGGACAAGTCAGAATAAAATGCTTTAAGATGACTTAAAAAGCTTTGTTTATCATCGTTTAAATAATTTTGTTTTTGAGTTTCGCTCATTACCCAAAGGTCGCCAAAAGCCATGAGTCCTTGTGATATTGTTGGTAAAGGAGAAGTAGAGTGGTTTTCATCTTGAAAGACTTTGTAGTTGTATTTAAGACCTTTTGGTTTATGATAGGAAATAACATCATCCAATTTTTTTAATGATGCAGCAAATCTATTTTCCATATTTCCAACAGTTCCTGCGCTTACAAAAATGAATTTGTTGAGTGTGTCGTGAGTTTTGAAATAAGCATCAAATCGATGCACTAATTGCTCATAATCGTAGGAAACGTTTGGACTAATTGCAATAATGCCTTTGAACATTTCGGGATGCGATAATATAGAATTCAGCACAAAAGTTCCGCCTAAAGAATGACCTATAGCTAAACGCAAAGGCTTTGTTCTATATGATGATTCAACAAGCGGGAACACCTCTTGTAGTAAATAATTTTCCAATAGATAGGCTTTACCAATTTCAGTGTTTTCCCAATCAGAAACAGTGCGTTCATCGATACTTTTTGGTGTAAATTCTCTAGGTCTATGTTTGGTTTTAATACCAACAATTATAAACTCGGTAAGTTCACCAATTTGAGCCAAGTAATCTGTAATACCACTAGTCATATCAAACATGGCGTCAAATTGTGCGTCAAATAAGTAAATAGTAGGATAAGTTTGCCCTTGCGGTGCAGTGTATGAATACGGTAAAAACACTCTTATTTCGCGAGCGTCTTCAAAAACTTTAGATGTGATTGTATGTGTTTTTGAAGTGCCTGAATATTGTTGAGCTGCTGTTGAATAGCTTAAAAAAAGCACGATAATAAATGCAATTGTTCGTTTCATTGATGGGATGAGGTTTATAATCATAAAGCAAAACTAGCAGTTGTTATGATTAAAAAATTGTAGAAATGGGACAATGCCTCAATCTATAAAATTTGAGATGTTACGAGTTTAAAATAGTCCAAAAGGTATCTTCTGTACCAAGATGAGATAAATTGCCAAAAAACGCTTTTGGGTTAAATCCAGTTACTTTTTTAAAGTGTTTGATAAAATCGGCTTGATCATAATAGTCGTTTTGATAAGCCAAATCGGTTAAAGCTGGTTTGTACTTTTGATAAATGTCAATTGCTTTTCTAAATTTTATGAGCGTAGAAAACGCTTTAGGAGAACAATTTGAGTGTTTTTGAAATAAACGCAAAAGGGTTTTTCGGTTGATTCCTAAAGTATTTGAAACCTCTTGTATATTTAACTCTGTTTTGAATAGTAAATCAACAGCTTTTAAAAATAGCTCATCTTGGAAATGAGTAATTTTAGAGCTGAAAAAAGCGTCTAATAGGTTTGTTTTTTCATGAGTTGAATTAGTGCTGTAAACCTGAGTTAGTAATTGCTCGAAGTCTTTTCCGAAATAATCAAAATTCACTTTTGGAGTCTCTGTGATAACTGTTGATAAGGGTTGTGACAAAAAATGATTCAACCCTAGAGGTTGAAACACAATTCCTATTTTATCAAAAGGCGCTTGTATGATTCCTGATCTTGCAGTTAAATGAATACCAGTATAAATAATCTCAAAAGATTGTTTTGCACAAGGTGTTACTCTTGACTCTGAACCAGAGAAACTAATTTTAGATTGCTTGTATACTGTTATAGCATTTCTATAATGTGGATAAAAAATGTACGACTTAACAAAACCTTCAGTATTAGAGGCATTAAAATAATAATATGCAATGTATTGCTGTAAAGCCTTATTATTTGGTTTTACAGTAAAATAGTGTTCGTTTTCATGCATTATTTTATTTCAAACTTAGTACTTGTGCCATCAATTTGAACAGTATAAGTTCCTTTTGGTAAATAGTACTTTCCGTTTTCAGATTTGTTAATGTCTAAGCTAGAGTTTTCTTTTTCTAATGCTTTTTTGCCTTTTTCGGTTATAGTTAAATCGTAGCTAGCGTAATTGAATCCTTTACTTGAAGTGACTTTAATAGTATTTAATTCAGAATTATTTTCTGATACAATTTTTATGTTCTTAGGTTCAGATGAGTTTAAATAAAATGCAATTTCAATTTCAGGTTCAAAAGCGTCGTACCATTGTCCCCAAGAACTTCCCCAACGCGAAGAGTGTCTTACATCGTTTACATCAAATAAGGTGATAGCATTGGTTTGCATTTTAGAATTCATTTGCTGTAAATGCGCAATATTGGTTTTATAGATGCTACGACCATGCGTTCCTAATAGTAAATCATTTGCTTCAGGTTGAATAACAATATCATGAACAGCAACATTAGGTAAGCCATTACTAAACGCTTCCCATGAGCTTCCCATATCAAAAGAGACATAGGCTCCATTATCGGTTCCTAAGTACAGGATGTTTTCGTTTTTAGGATCTTCTTTAATAACGTTTACTGGAGAAGCAGGAATGTTTGAACCAATATTTTCCCAAGTTTTTCCATAGTCGTTACTCATATAGGCATACACTTTAAAGTCGTCCCAACGATAACCATTCAACGTAGCATAAACACGTTCTTTTTTGTGTTGCGAAGCAATAACACGACTTACCCAAAGGTCTTTAGGGAATGTGCTTGATATGTTTTGCCAACTTCCGCCAGCATCTTTAGTGATTTGTACTAGACCATCATCACTACCTGTGTAAATTAGTCCGAATTGAAAAGGTGACTCGCTAATAGTTGTTAAGGTTCCGTAGGCAACATTTCCTTTTTTTCCACCATTGGTTAAATCACCACTTATGGCTTGCCAATCGGTTCCTTGATTCATGGAGCGCATTAACTTGTTTCCTCCTAAATACAAGATGTCTTGATTGTGAGGTGATAGTAAAATAGGCGTTTGCCAGTTAAAACGATAAGGGTTTTCTCCTAATTCGTGTTTTGGTTGAATGTAAGCTTGGTCGTTAGTTTCTAGATTCAATCTAAAATAGTTTCCAAATTGATAACCAGTGTAAACGATATTGTGGTTTCTACTGTCAATTTGTACTTGCATACCATCTCCTCCCATGATGCTTTTCCATGGATATTGACCACTTTGATGCCAACTTTTATCTTCTCTTGCAGTATGAGACCCAACCCAAACACCATTGTCTTGCAATCCTCCATAAACGTTATAAGGACTTGCATTATCTACATTGATAGTATAAAACTGGCCTACTGAATTTACATTAAGTTTTTCCCAACTTTCACCATCGTCATAGCTCATGTTTAAACCACCATCATTACCATTAATTAAATGACCAGATTTTTTAGGGTTTACCCAAAGTGCTTGGTGATCGCTATGAACGTTTTCTGCACTAATAGATTTAAAAGTTGCTCCACCATCTTTTGATTTTAAAATTGGTACGCCTAAAATGTAAATACCATTTACATCTTGAGGGTCAACACGTATTTCTCCAAAATAATAACCATAACTATAGTATAAATCGTCAATGTAATTTTTGTGAGTTTTTTTCCAAGTTGCTCCACCATCTTCACTTTTGTAGACTTCAGCTCCAACAACAGGAGTGTCAAATAACATGGAGTTAGCATCATCAAGATATCTTGCTAAGTCAATTGGTTTTACAGTACCACTGCTTACCAGTTGCTTTACGTTTTGTGCTCTGTACTTTTCTTGAAAACCGTTGGTTTTTAAATACTCGTTTAGCTTTTTGTCGTCAAGTTTTAAAAACGCATCAGTGGTCATGGTTTTAAAATCGTCTTTTGAAAGCGTGTTTGAAGTTTCTTTTTTACCTTCAGAAGTTCTTCGGAATTGACTGTCATGCAATGCATAAACGACATTGTCATTAAATACAGCTAAACCAATTCTACCTACTCCTGTTCCTGTTGGAAAACCACTTTTTTCAGTTGAAATTTTAGTCCAGGTTTCTCCAGCATCAGTACTTTTATATATTGCAGAATTATTTCCGCTTCCATCAAAATTCCAAGCTTTTCTGTCTTTAGTCCATGATGCAGCATACATGATATTGAAATTGTTAGGAGAATGTTGCACATCAATAATTCCACTCATATCATCTACAAATAATTTTTGTGACCATGTATTTCCACCATCAGTAGTTTTGTAAATTCCGCGTTCTTGATTAGGAGAGTATAAATGTCCTGTAACACCAATAATAACTTCGTTAGGGTTATTAGGGTTTATAAGAATTCGCCCTATATGATGAGAATCTTTTAAACCTACATTGGTCCAGTTTTTACCATTGTCAGTTGATTTTAAAATTCCAATTCCAGCATAAGATGAACGAGAGCTATTATTTTCTCCTGTACCAACCCATATGGTTTTGTTGTTCCAGTCTACTGCAATATCTCCAACGTTTTGTGTGTTTGCATTATCTAGAATTGGTGTAAAGGTTGAACCGTTGTTTGTTGTATGCCAAACACCTCCTGAGGCATAAGCCACATAAAACTCGGTTGGGTCATTAGGGTTGACATCAACATCAGTAACACGACCACTCATAACTGTTGGTCCAATATTTTCAAAAACAATGTTTTTAACCAATGAGTTTTGAGTTAATTTGTTTTTTTGTTGAAGCGCTTTTTCAACAACATCAGCATTGGTTGAAGGTTGTTGGCTAAAGCATAAAAGAGAAAAAAGGGCTGTACTTAAGAAGAGCGTGTTTTTAAATTTCATGATGTTGGTTTTCTTGGAATGAAAATTAACGATAATACTGCTAGTTGCAAAATTTGGATTAAAAGTTTAACAGAATATCATAACATGCTTGGGCTTGCGTTTTTGTTTGCTTATTTTTGAAAAAATGAAACGTTATTGTCTAGTTGAGCTTGTCGAATCTAAAGCTTTAATCTAATAGAAAAACAGTTAGATAAATTCAGCGTGACAGATAACTAAATATTAATAAGATTCCCGTTTTCAAGGGAATAAAAAAATAAATTTTTCTTATGAAATATCACCCAATAGATAGCAAACTTTTTATAAAAAACCGTAAAAATTTTATGTCGCAAATGAAACCAAGTAGTTTGGCGGTTTTTAATAGCAACGACATCTATCCTATAAGTGCAGATAGCACGATGCCTTTTGAACAACATAGAGATATTTTTTATTTAAGCGGAGTAGACCAGGAAGAAAGCATTTTAGTGCTTTTCCCTGATTGTCCAAATCCTAAGCATCGTGAAATGTTATTCTTAAAAGAAACCAACGCGCATATTGCAGTTTGGGAAGGTGAAAAACTAACTAAAGAAGCCGCTTTTACTACTAGCGGAATCAAAACCGTGTATTGGTTACAAGACTTAGAGAAAATTATGTTCGAAGTCATGACGCAATGCGATACCGTTTATATAAATACTAATGAACATTACAGAGCCAATGTAGAAACTGAAACACGCGAAGACCGTTTTACTAAATGGCTTAAAGATAAATATCCTGCGCATTCAGTAGCTAAGAGTAATCCTATTTTACAGCGTTTACGCTCGGTAAAAGATCTTATTGAAATTGAACTCATGCAGCAGGCTTGTAATATTACCGAAAAAGCGTTTCGTAGAGTATTAGGATTTGTGAAACCTGGTGTTTGGGAGTTTGAGATTGAAGCCGAAATGATGCACGAATTTTTAAGAAATCGTTCTAAAGGTTTTGCGTATACACCAATTATCGCTTCAGGAAATAATGCTAATGTTTTACACTACATTGAAAACAATCAACAGTGTAAAGATGGTGATTTAATTTTGTTTGATACTGCTGCTGAGTATGCTAATTATTCAAGTGATTTAAGTAGAACCATTCCTGTAAACGGAAAGTACACCGAACGCCAAAAAGCGGTTTACAATGCAGTGTTGCGTGTTAAAAATGAAGCAACTAAACTATTGGTTCCAGGAGCTATTTGGGCAGACTACCATGTGGAAGTTGGTAAACTTATGACCTCTGAATTATTGGGTCTTGGATTATTGGATAAAGCCGATGTGCAAAACGAAAATCCTGATTGGCCAGCGTACAAAAAATACTTTATGCATGGTACAAGTCACCATATTGGTTTAGATACGCACGATTATGGTTTACTGCACGAACCAATGCAAGCCAACATGGTCTTTACCGTAGAACCTGGTATTTATATTCCAGATGAAGGGTTTGGTATTCGTTTGGAAGATGATGTAGTAATACAAGAACAAGGTGAACCTTTTAACTTAATGGGTAATATCCCAATTGAAGCAGAAGAAATTGAGGAGTTGATGAATTCGTAGTAAAAATATTGAAAGCTATATTTGTCACTTGCGCTATCATCTTAAGGGATGATAAAGTTTATGCTTTTCAAAGAAGCAAAAACATGAAACTTCCTTTAAAATGGGAATTTGCAGGTGGCAAGTTAGAACCCAACGAAACTGAAATTGATTGCGTAAAAAGAGAAATTAAAGAAGAATTAAATATTGAAATTCAGATATTAAAACGATTGACTCCTGTTACACATGAATATCCTAATTTCAAAATAAAATTAATTCCCTTTGTTGCTAATTACCTAACAGGAGATTTAGTTTTGAAAGAACATTCTAATTTTATTTTAGCCAAAAAAGAAGAATTACTAGATTTGGATTGGGCAGAAGCTGATATCCCAATTTTAAATGAATTTTTATCACTTTAATTCTTCTATTCCGACTTCTTTCAAATAATCATAAGTATTATCATAGAAGTTCTTTGGTCTTGTATGGTCAGTATCAGAACCATCAGGAACACAAATAATCATTCCCTGTCTAGCCCTTGTTAACAAGACTCTATAAGAGTTTTTAAGATACTCTTTATCAACTTCTTTGTTTATATTTTGCCATTTACTGCCCTTAAAGTTTTGGTATACCCAATCATCATTTTGCAAATAGAAATTAGCTCCCCAAATCAAACATGTTCTATCAATTTCTAAACCTTGTATATCAAATTCAGTTGCAACATCTTCTAAAAAATAAGATGAACGAATATCTTCACTTGGATTTAAAAACCAATTTGGCGCAGAAATTTCATTTTTCACATTTACTCCTATAGCTTTTAATCTTCTTGAACCCGAAGAAGCTACTAATCCATACCTTTCTGTTCCTTTACTTTGCTGCCTTAACCATTTTTTAGCAACTTCCACATTCCTTGTTAAGTAAATAGGGAATGGTTTTTTTATTTCTGAATAAAGAACTTTTGCTCTAACTTTATTTAATTCTAATAACTGATGGACAAATTCTGAAACTTTTTCTGACCTATATGAGCGAACAGAAACAGCTAAGTGTAAATCAGTTTCAGAGACTCCATTTTCTCTTAACCAAATTCTTTGCTTTTCTTCTTTTATATAATTTGAACTATTAATTATTGAGTTTGAAAAATGAATTTCCCAATTTTTATAGTTTTTTTCAAATGCGCTTATCCATTCTTCTAGACCAGCCTCTCCAGTATTAATTTCTTGACCTCCTCCAATCAAGCAAACAATAGTACACCAATCTTTGTGCCTATTCATTACATCAATTAGGAACTCTGGCTCTGACATTTCAAAATTTTCAATACCCTTCTTCCGTTTCATAAAAGAGCGTACCTGCTCTTTAGACCAAGCTCTTTGCGCTTCATCAAAAACAACTACTTTTTCTGTTGGCTCAATGTTATATTTTAGGTATTCATCTCTAAAGTGATGGATATTCTGAATAAAAGCATTCGTTCTTCTCTTTGCTTCATCTTTTGTAACGCGTTCCCCTTTTTCTTTAGATGTTATTACATAGTCTCTGGCTAAAGCTTCACGTAACACTTCAACCAAAGGACCATTTCCAGACAAAAAAACAGCATGTTCATCTTCTTGCGAGCGCATTCTATCATTAGCTATACTTAAACCAGCCAAAGTTTTTCCAGCTCCAGGAACTCCTGTAATAAAACAGATAGACTTTTTACTATTTTGCTTAGACTCCTCAATTACATTGCTAATATAATTTGATGTCTTATTAAGATTTATGTTACCTGAATCATGTCTTGATATTTCTTCTACTTTATGCCCTTTGTAAAGTGCTTGAGCAACTTCAACAATTGTAGGTGTTGGCTTGTAAATTGAATTCTCCCATTCAGACACATCAATTACCTCATTAGAAGACTTGGCAATTAAATTTATCGCATTTCTTATTCCTATTTGGTTACATTTTACAACTTGATTATGATTAAGTACCTCATCCAAATTAAATTCAGAATTATATGCGTTGGTTGCTACTAGAAGCGGAACTAATTTTGCAAAATGACTTCCTTCATGAAAATTTTTTAAATCCAAGCAATAGTCTATTACTTGTAACTCCGCGTTTTTTCCAAATGAATTATCACCTACCTTAAATTCTAAGACAAACACATAATCATTAACTATAATTATATTATCAACACGTTTACCCATTCTAGGTATCTGAAATTCAAAATACAAGGAACCGCTTAAACCTATCAATTCTTTTTTAAGGATTTCAATCTGTTTAACCCATGCATTTTTTTGTAAATCTTCAAGAGAACGATTTGTGTGATTTAAACTTAATTCCCCAAGAATTAAACTAGAGTCTTCTTTTAAAAAATCGGTTATTGAGTTTTTATAATATGCTCTATTCATCTAATTATCCTTTTTAAATTGATAATCATTAAAGGATAATTTCGAGTCAGTGCCTTTAAAATCTAGCAACTCGTCAACATGTAATTCAAATGCTTTAGCGAAAACTAAAATATTGGTCAACGAAATATTGCGTTCTCCACGCTCAACCATTCCAATATATGTTCTGTGAAAGCCTGTAATGAAGGATAATTCTTCTTGACTAAGTTTTTTTTGAGTTCTCAAAAAGCGAATACGCTCTCCAAACTCATGAAGTATAAATTGATTGACCATAAATCAAAACTATACTTATTGTATGCAGTATTCAACATACAATAAGTATCAATTTCGACTTTCCTTTTTTAATTCAATATCACATCAGCTCTTTCCTCCAAAACATAACGCTGTAGCTTTTTTAAAGTTTCTACTTTGTCGCTAGTGTTTACCAATAGTGATATATTATTATTACTTCCACCATAGGCAATCATACGCACATTAACATCTTGTAAAATCTGGAACAGTTTAGGTGTATCAGGATGAAACACAATGTTGTTGCCTACTAAACAAACAATAGTTCTGTAGTCGTCTATTTCAACTGAGGCAAATTTTTGTAATTCTTCAGAGATGTGTTGTAGGTGAGAGGTGTCGTCAATAGTTAACGACACTGCAATTTCAGACGTGGTAATCATATCAATTGAAGTTTCGTATTTTTCAAAAACCTCAAAGACTTTTTTCAAAAATCCGTGAGCTAACAACATACGAGCCGATTTAATCTTTATAGCAGTAATACCATCTTTAGCTGCTATGGCTTTTATACCTTCGCCATGAATAGTATTTGTGATTAAAGTACCATGAGCTTGTGGAGCCATAGTGTTTTTTAAACGCAACGGAATGTTTTGCTCTCTAATTGGCATAACCGTTTGCGGATGCAATATTTTAGCACCAAAATAAGCTAATTCGGCAGCTTCGTCAAATGACAAGTTTGAGATGGCTTGCGTGTCTTCAACATAACGTGGGTCGTTATTATGAAAACCGTCAATATCTGTCCAAATTTGTACTTCTGTAGCATTAATTGCAGCTCCAATAATAGTTGCAGTATAATCGCTTCCACCACGTTGTAGGTTGGCAACTTCACCTTCAGAATCCAAACAAATAAAACCTTGTGTAATGTAAATGTCTGCTTGTGGTAATTGCTCAATACAACGAGTTAAGTTTTGTTTGATGTAAAAATTATCTGGTTCATGACTTTTATCGATACGCATAAAATCGAGTGCTGAAATCAACTGTGCATTAATACCTTCCTGTTGTAAAAATCTACTGAACAAAAAGGTAGATAAAAGCTCACCTTGAGATACAATTCTGTTATACAATAACTCAGTATGAGTTTCTTTAGCCCAAAGACTCAAAGATTTAAAAACGGATTGAACATAATCTTGAGCTTCATTATGTAATTGCGAATCTTGCAGTAAACCATTAACGACATCCACATATTTTAAACGTAAATTCTCAATAAGTTGAGGTGTTAGGTTGGCATTATTGTGTTTTATAGCTTCAGAAATCGCCACAAGCGCATTAGTTGTTCCAGACATTGCTGAAAGCACTACAATTTTTCTGTTGCCATCATTAATGATGTTTTTTACGTTGGTCATATTTTCAATAGACCCAACTGATGTTCCGCCAAATTTTAAAACTTGCATAGTCTTGTTCAATTAATTTTGAAGCAAAGCTATATTCAAAACAGTTTAAACACATGAAATTTAAAAAATTAAACTAAATTTGCACACACTGTTAAATAATTAACAAAATGAAAACTATTGCAGCTTGTGTTGAAGAGCTTTTAGTAGCGCAACCTTTTTTAGAAGAAGCCTTGTCTAGAAATATAATTAACTATTCCGCTTTGGCAGAAGAATTGGCAGATCCTGTAAGTGAAATGCTTAGAAAGCCTGTAAAAACAGGAGCGATAATGATGGCGTTAAGACGTTATAGTCCACCAAAAGATCTAGGAAATTCACCACGATTAAAACGAGTTATAGAAAGTTTGGGAGACATTACTGTGAGGTCTAATTTAAGTGATTTTACATTTCAAAATTCTAAAACACTTATACTAAGTCATTCTAAGGTTTTGCAACATATTGATGCGCAAAGTAATGTGTTTTATGCGTTTACTAGAGGAATTCTAGAGAGTAATATTATCATTTCGAGTTCTCAAAATGCTTATATAAAAGAAAATTTTAAAGATGAAACCTTGCTAGGTTTAAAAGAACATCTTTCAGCAATAAGCATTAGTCTTCCTGAGAACAATTCAAAAGTTACAGGATTGTATTACCAAATTTTTAAACGGTTAGCTTGGGAAGGTATCGCATTGTATGAAGTTGTATCGACTACCAACGAGTTTACGGTTTTGGTTGAAGACGAAGTGGTTGACAAAGCCTTTTCGGTAATCAAACGTCTTAAAAGTTAGTCGTACATCCTTTTAAGATCGTTTTCAAACAGTGTAAATTCATCGTTATAAAAGGCTTTAAAATTTTCTTCGCTTGCTTGTCCAGGAAATGGTGCATAGTAATGTGTAGGACTGTTTTCGTCGTTTCTCCACACAAGTACATAAGACAGCTCCAAGTCGTTTTCTTTTAAAAGCTGTAGTAAGGTATCAGTCCACCAAGTAGTGTTAGGGATGGACTCTAATCCTGTTTCGGTAAAAGCAGCTAGTTTGTGTTTCTTTTTTGCATAATCTGAAACAATTTTTAGTTTTTTGGCAGCAGTTTCCAAATCGTATCTGTCACGACCTAAATCGGCATAGTTGTCCATTCCAACCATATCTACCCATTCATCACCAGGATAACGCTCTAAATATTCTTCTTCAGTAGTAAATCTGTTATCAGGAGAAAAGGCATAAATAAAATTATGAACACCCAATTCGTCCCTCAAGTAGCTAACGGTAAATTGCCATAAACTAATAAATTCTTCTTTTGAGCAATAAGGTTTTCCCCACCAAAACCAATCGCCATCAAACTCATGGAAAGGTCTAAAAATGACAGGAACCGATTTTCCATCAGCTCCTTTTAGGGTGTTTGCCCAATACCCAATTCTTTTAAGGATATTTTTATACTCATGATGAGCTTCACCACCAGGAATAATATATTTTACAGCAGGTTTTGAGATAGAATCTTTCCAGTAAAAGCCACCTCCAGAAACAGGATTATTAAAATGCCATGCAATTGTGGTAATTCCTCCTCTATTGTAAGTGTCTTCTACATTTTTTTTCAATTCATGCATTACTTGTTGTGTCCTACGTTCGCTAATCCCTGAAAAATTTATAAAATCTACACCTATAACTGCTGGATGAGAACCTACAACAGATTTTACATCACTTCGGTCTTTATCTCCTTTCCAGCCATGACCATATTCAGTGGCATGTTGGTGTCCAAAGAGAATGTGTTTTTTAGAAGTTTCTTTTAAATTATTAAAAAGATTTATGGTTTCGGCAGTAGCGTTTTTGTCTATTAAATGATTGGTTGGATTTTTTGAACAACTAAACATTAATAAGGATAAAAGAACAAATAGCGAAAGTGATTTCATAATAAAATAAGGTATAGGTTCAAAATTAAAGGTTTTAAGTATTCTCCCATAACACTATCTTTGCATTTCTTTATAGAATAATGACAATAAAATATAAGAACATAAATTTATACTTTACTGATGAAGGTAATGGTGAAGCAGTAGTCTTGTTGCATGGTTTTTTAGAAAACTCTACAATGTGGACTAATTTAGTTCCTGAGATTTCCAAAAACCATAGAGTTGTGACCATAGATTTACTGGGTCATGGACAAACAGATAGTATCGGTTATATCCATACTATGGAAATGATGGCTGAAGCAGTAAAAGCTGTATTAGAACATTTGCAGATTGAACAAGCAAATTTTATTGGCCATTCAATGGGTGGATATGTTGCTTTAGCTTATGCAGAAAACTACACTAGTGATGTTACAGGTTTGTGTTTAATAAATTCTACCGCTCAAGAAGATAGTGGCGAACGTAAGTTAAACAGAGACAGAGCTATAAAGGCTGTTAAACAAAATCATAGAGCCTTTGTGAGTATGTCTGTTGCCAATTTGTTTGCTCCCGAAAATCGAGAAGCGTTAAAAGAAGCAATTGATTTTGTTAAAGAACAAGCTTTGGAGACTTCGCTTCAAGGTATTGTTGCAGCATTAGAAGGAATGAAAACCCGTAAAGACAGAACACGGTTTTTTAAAGCACTTCCTATAAAGAAAATGCTTATAGTTGGACGTAAAGATCCTGTTTTAGAGTTTAATACAACGGTATCTCATGTTGAACATTCTGATGTAAAAATTGTTGAATTTCCTGATGGACACATGAGTCATATTGAAAATACGAAAGAATTAACTTACAATATTTTACGTTTTATCGAAAAATAGAGCTTTTAAACAGTTTTTGTTTTGTTTTTTTCTAAGTTAACAGTCCCAAATCTCGATAACATGAAAAAAACTACAACTAACCCAGCCTCTAAACTAATTTGTGATTTTTTTGGTCACAAATATGAAGTATCAAAAAAAGTAACTTCACACGTAAAAGAATACACTTGCAAATGTTGCAAAAAGCAACTTACCACGAATAGCAACGGAAATTTAACTGAGCTTACGCCTAAGTACAAAGAAATCAATATTATCCTTGAAGAGATTTACACAAGAAGGATGATACGTTTAAAGTCAAAAACACTCAGTTCATCGATATATTAACAATTGCTTGTAAGTTTTTACTTGATTTTCATATATTTAGAAATCCTCTAAAGTAATAACTAAAATAGCAAGTCAAGTGAAAAATCTCTACTGTTCTTTATTTGGTCATGAGTACAAAGTAGCTAAAAAAGTTACGTATCATGTCAAAGAGTACAAGTGCAAAAACTGTAATGCACAAACGACCATTAATGGTAAAGGAGAAATGATTCCTTTAACACCAAAATACAAAGAAATAAATTCGGTTTTAGAGCGTATACACAACCGAAGAGTTCACAACAAAAAACAAAAAGCGCTTATTCCTGATTATTAAGAGCGTTCCAACCCTTAGCAACTATTGGAATTTTAGCTTCTGCTCTAGTTACCAAATGCATTCCGCTGCTTTTTTCTGTAATAAATCCTATAACACTCAAGTTTGGGTTTGCTTTAATTTTAGGGTAATCGTCTTGAGAAACCGTCATTAAAAGTTCATAATCTTCTCCACCATTTAAAGCTACAGTTGTACTGTCTATATCAAACTCTTCGCAAGTTGAAATTACTTGAGGGTCTAAAGGTATTTTGTTTTCATACAATTCAACACCAACATCGCTGTGTTTGCACAAATGAATAATTTCAGAAGACAAACCATCGCTTATATCAATCATAGATGTGGGTTTTACTTCCAAGTCTTTTAGAAGTTTTACTATGTCTTTTCTAGCTTCAGGTTTTAATTGACGTTCAATAATGTACGTGTACATGTCCAAGTCTGGTTGGTTTTGAGGGTTCACTTTAAACACTTCTTTTTCGCGTTCTAAAATTTGTAAACCCATGTATGCGCCACCTAAATCACCAGTAACAACAAGTAAGTCGTTAGGTTTTGCTCCTGATCTATAAACTACATCATCAGTTGCAACTTCACCAACAGCAGTAACCGAAATAATTAAACCAGTAGTTGAAGAGGTGGTGTCACCACCAATAACGTCAACACCATAAACAGCAGCAGCAGTTTGAATACCACTATACAGCTCTTCAAGCGCTTCAACAGGGAAGCGGTTAGAAACAGCAATAGAAACCGTAATTTGTGTTGCATTGGCATTCATAGCATACACATCAGAAAGGTTGACCATTACACTTTTGTAACCTAAATGTTTTAACGGCATGTAGCTAAGATCAAAATGCACATTTTCAACTAGCATATCGGTTGTAAGCACAATTTGTTTAGACTTAAAGTCTAGCACAGCAGCATCATCACCAATACCTTTAATGGTTGATTTGTGTTTAACCTCGAAGTGTTTTGTTAAATGATCTATAAGTCCAAATTCTCCTAATTCTGAAAGTGGAGTACGTTGTTGATTTTTATCTTCTATCATGCTGCAAATTTAAAGATTATGAAGTAAAAACTTATGCCATTTTATAAATTAATGAGTAAGCAGCTGTGTTATCTGTTTAGCTTATGCAACTATTTGCTAATATAATGTTAGGTTGTATGGTAAAACCCTTCTTATATTGTATATTTGCAGTCAATTTAGACGTAATTAAAACAATTATGATTAAAGTATCAGATACAGCTAAAAAGAAAGTTGTAGAGTTAATGACCGAAGATGGTTTCAACTCAGCAACAGACTTTGTTCGTGTAGGTGTTAAAAGTGGAGGTTGTTCTGGTTTATCATACGATTTAAAGTTTGATAAAGCTCAGAATGAAGAAGACAAGGTTTTCGAAGATAATGGTGTAAGAATAATTGTTGATAAAAAAAGCTTTTTATACCTTATAGGAACAACTCTTGAATATTCAGGAGGTTTAAACGGAAGCGGATTTGTATTTAACAACCCTAATGCTAATAGAACATGTGGTTGTGGTGAATCATTTTCACTGTAATTTTTTGAAGCGAGATAACTAATGAGTAAGTATACCGAAGACGATTTAAGAGAAGAGTTAAAAACCAAAGAATATGAGTACGGATTTTATACAGATATAGAGTCTGATACCTTTCCTGTAGGTTTAAACGAAGATGTTGTTCGTGCTATTTCTAAAAAGAAAGAAGAACCAGAGTGGATGACTGAATGGCGTTTGGAAGCCTTTAGAGTTTGGGAACAAATGGTTGAACCAGAATGGGCAAATGTAAACTACGAAAAACCAGATTTTCAAGCCATATCTTATTATTCAGCACCTAACAAAAAGCCTAAATACGAAAGCTTAGATGAGGTTGATCCTGAATTATTAGAAACGTTCAATAAGCTTGGGATTTCTTTGGATGAGCAAAAGAAACTTGCAGGAGTAGCAATGGATGTTGTTGTTGACTCAGTTTCTGTTGCAACAACCTTCAAAAAAACATTAGCAGAAAAAGGTATTATTTTCTGCTCAATTTCAGAAGCAATTAAAGAACATCCAGAACTTGTAAAAAAATACATAGGAACGGTTGTTCCAAAAACTGATAATTTTTACGCAGCATTAAACAGTGCAGTATTTAGTGATGGGTCGTTTTGTTACATTCCTAAAGGCGTACGTTGCCCAATGGAATTATCAACCTATTTCAGAATTAACCAAGCAGGAACAGGACAATTTGAAAGAACACTTGTGGTTGCAGACGAAGGCAGCTATGTAAGTTACCTAGAAGGTTGTACAGCTCCAAGTAGAGATGAAAACCAATTGCATGCAGCAGTTGTTGAGCTTATTGCGATGGAAGATGCTGAGATAAAATATTCAACAGTTCAGAACTGGTTCCCAGGAAATGCTGAAGGTAAAGGAGGCGTTTTCAATTTTGTAACTAAACGTGGATTGTGTGAGAAAAACTCAAAAATTTCTTGGACGCAAGTTGAAACAGGAAGTGCTGTTACTTGGAAATACCCAAGCTGTGTGTTAAAAGGAGATAACTCAGTAGGTGAGTTTTATTCTATTGCTGTAACTAATAATTTCCAGCAAGCAGATACAGGAACTAAAATGATTCACTTAGGAAAAAATACTAAGTCAACCATTATTTCCAAAGGTATTTCAGCAGGAAAATCTCAAAACTCTTACAGAGGTTTAGTTCAAATCAGTTCTCGTGCAGACAATGCTCGTAATTTTTCACAGTGTGATAGTTTGCTAATGGGTAATGAGTGTGGAGCGCACACATTCCCATATATTGAAGCTAAAAATAAATCGGCTCAAATAGAGCACGAAGCAACAACCAGTAAAATTGGTGAAGACCAGATATTTTACTGTAATCAACGTGGTATTGATACTGAAAAAGCAATCGCCTTAATCGTAAACGGTTTTAGCAAAGAAGTATTAAACAAGTTGCCAATGGAGTTTGCTGTTGAAGCGCAAAAGTTATTAGAAATAAGTCTAGAAGGCTCAGTTGGATAAACACTAAAAACAAACAGATGAAAAAAATCTTTTTAGCACTTTTAGTATCTGCAGTATTGTTTTCATGTAAAAACGATTCTAAGAAAGATACAAGTTCTACCGAAATAACTACCGAAAATGTTGATGGTAAAACAGCAAAGCAAAATGATGGATTGACACTTGTGGTTGGAGAGTTTGTATACTATGCTGATGCAGCTGTTATTCAAACCAATACTACAGTGTATGGAGTTGTTATCGATAAAAAAATGCATGAGCTAAACGATGTGGCTCAACAATACAAAAAAGAAGCTACAGATTATGTGACTGTTGAGGTTAGAGGGAAAATAATTCTGAAACCACAAAATGAAGAAGGTTGGGATTACAGAGTCGAGATTAAAGAAATACTAAAAGTTTCTGCTTCTAAAGCAGATGAGAATAACGTTATAAAATTAGGAACAAAATAAGATATGTTAAAGATAGATAACTTACACGCAAGTGTTGAGGACAAAGCAATACTAAAAGGAATTAACCTAGAGGTTAAAGCAGGAGAGGTACATGCTATTATGGGACCAAATGGTTCAGGTAAAAGTACTTTGGCATCAGTAATTGCTGGAAGAGAAGACTATGAAGTTGAAGAAGGTGAAATCATTCTTGAAGGTGAAAATATCGATGAGCTAGCTGCTGAAGAGCGTGCACATAAAGGTATTTTCCTATCCTTTCAATATCCTGTTGAAATACCAGGTGTTTCGGTTACCAATTTTATGAAAACAGCCATCAACGAAACACGTAAAGCAAAAGGACTTGAAGAAATGCCAGCTAATGAAATGCTGAAATTAATTCGTGAAAAGTCAGAGCTTTTAGAAATTGACCGTAAGTTCTTATCACGCTCATTAAACGAAGGTTTTTCAGGTGGAGAGAAAAAGCGTAATGAAATTTTCCAAATGGCAATGTTAGAACCTAAATTGGCTATTTTGGATGAAACCGATTCTGGTTTAGATATTGATGCTCTTCGTATTGTTGCAAATGGAGTAAACAAGTTAAAGAGTAAAGACAATGCTGTAATTGTTATTACGCATTACCAACGTTTATTGGACTATATCGTTCCAGATTATGTACATGTTTTACATAACGGGCGAATAGTAAAATCAGGACCAAAAGAATTAGCTCACGAGCTAGAAGAAAAAGGTTACGATTGGATTAAAGAAGAAGTTGGCGCATAAATGCCAGTAATCAGTTAACAGTAAGTGGTAGTTGATATCACAAACTGGAACTGCAAACTGTAAAAAATGGAATTAAAAGATAAATTAGTCTCATCGTTTTTTGCTTTTGAAGATCATTTAGAAGATGCTTCTCCAATTCATGACATAAGAAACGAAGCTATAAAAACATTTGAGCAAAAAGGATTTCCTACTAAAAAAGAAGAAGCTTGGAAATATACTTCTCTTAATAGTGTTTTAAAACACGATTACAGCCTTTTCCCAAAGACTGAAAATGCTATTGAGTATAAAGATATCAAGCCTTACCTAATCCACGATATTGATAGTTATAAAATTATTTTTATTGACGGTAAGTATTCTTCACATTTGTCTCAAACCACACATGATGGTATTGACGTTTGTTTAATGTCTGCTGCTTTGGCTAAGCCTAAATACAGGTTAGTTATTGAAAACTATTTTAATAAAGCTGCAACAAAAGACAGTTTGCCATCATTAAATACTGCATTTTCTAGTGAAGGTGCATACATTCATATTCCTAAGAATAAGTTGGTTGAAAAACCAATTCAAATTGTGCATTTTTCAACAGGAAATGAAGCCGCTTTAATGTTGCAACCACGTAACTTAATTGTTGTTGACGAAAATTCTCATGTGCAAATCATAGAACGTCATCAAAGTCTTACAGATAACCCTGTATTGACCAATTCAGTAACTGAAATTTTTGCTAACAAGCGTGCCATTGCTGATTATTATAAAATACAAAATGATAATCAAAACGCTTCATTAATTGATAATACGTTTATCAAGCAAAAGCAAGAAAGTCATGTGTCTGTACATACGTTTTCATTTGGAGGAAAACTAACAAGAAACAATCTTAATTTTTACCAAAATGGTGAGCGTATAGATTCTACTTTAAAAGGCATCACAATTATTGGAGATAAGCAGCATGTAGACCATAATACTTTAGTACATCATATAGAACCAAATTGCGAAAGTCATCAAGATTACAAAGGTATTTTTGGAGATAGTGCTACAGGTGTGTTTAACGGTCAAGTTGTTGTTGAAAAAGAAGCACAAAAAACCAATGCTTACCAGTCTAACAACAATATTTTAATTAGTGACAAAGCAACCATAAACTCTAAACCTCAATTGGAGATTTTTGCTGATGATGTAAAATGTTCACATGGTTGTACTATTGGTCAGTTAGACGAAAGTGCTATGTTTTATATGCGTTCAAGAGGAATACCAGAAAAAGAAGCTAGAGCACTTTTAATGTATGCATTTAGTAACAATGTATTGAATTCGGTAAAAATCCCAGAAATAAAACAGCGTATTACAAAACTTATCGCTAAAAAATTAGGCGTTAATATTGGCTTTGATTTATAACAGTTTATGTCTTTAAATGTAGCTGACATACGAAAAGACTTTCCAATACTTTCAAGAAAAGTCAATGGCAAACCATTAGTGTATTTTGATAACGCTGCAACTTCGCAAACACCACAGCAGGTAATTGATTGTATTGTTGATTATTACAGTGGTTATAATGCTAATATACACAGAGGTGTTCATACACTAAGTCAGGAAGCAACTGACAAATATGAAGAAGCTAGACTGAAAATACAAGCGCATTTTAATGCCAAAAAATCTCACGAGATTATTTTTACTTCTGGTACTACACATGGTATTAATTTAGTAGCTAATGGGTTTTCATCACTATTAAAAAAAGGTAACGAAATTATTGTTTCTGCCTTGGAACACCACAGTAATATTGTGCCTTGGCAAATGTTGTGTGAACGTACAGGAGCAACGCTAAAAGTCATTCCAATGAACCAAGATGGTGAGTTGGTTATGTCAGAATTTGACAAGCTATTGTCTCAAAACACCAAATTGGTGTTCGTTAATCATATTTCAAATGCACTAGGGACCATTAACCCAATTGAGGCTATCATTGAAAAAGCGCATCAAGTAGGTGCAGCAGTTTTAGTTGATGGTGCTCAAGCGTGCCCACATATTAAACCAGATGTTCAGGCTTTAGACGTTGATTTTTATGTCGCTTCTGCGCATAAAATGTGTGGCCCAACAGGAGTTGGTATACTTTACGGAAAAGAAAAATGGCTAAACCTTTTACCTCCTTATCAAGGTGGTGGCGAAATGATTGCTGAAGTTACTTTTGAAAAAACAACCTACGCTGATTTACCTCATAAATTCGAAGCAGGAACACCTAACATTTGTGGAGGCATTGCTTTTGGAGCTGCAATTGACTATATGAATGCAATAGGTTTTGATTCCATTGCAAACTACGAGCATGAGCTACTTGATTATGCTACAGAAAAGTTACTAGCTATCGATGGACTTAAAATTTACGGAACTTCTAAACATAAAACATCAGTTGTTTCTTTTAATTTAGAAGGAATTCATCCTTATGATGTAGGTACTATTCTAGATAAACTAGGTATAGCTGTTCGTACAGGTCATCATTGTGCACAACCTATTATGGATTTCTACAAAATTCCTGGTACTGTTAGAGCTTCATTTGCATTTTATAATACTAAAGAAGAGATTGATGCTTTAGTTGAAGGTGTCAAAAAAGCACAAATGATGTTATCTTAATAACAATTCATTAATTATCAATTAATTAACATTGTTTTAACTCTTTTTTAACTAAAAGAGGGTGATGTATTTTGTCGAAAAATTAAATATTTTTTTATTAATTATGTTAAAAAATTGCTAAATAATTATATATTCGGCAATATTTTAAATTAAATACTACATAATTATGAAAAAAACACTTTTAGGTATGGCTGCTTTGGCTTTACTTTTTACGTCATGTAATGACGATCAAAATGAGGTTTCTAATACCGATCAATCCAAAGTTGATATGAGTGATTTTTATCTCTATACCGATGCTGATACTGATGAGGCTTCAAGAATAGCTGAAGGTAATTCAAAAGCATGTTATTCAATGGTGAATTTAAACAGGCTTTTAAATGAAAATCCTAATTTAGAGCAAAATATGTTCGATATCGAATTCAATTCCCGTAAGTTCATTGCTGGTAAAAAAGGTGGAAATGGAAACGGAAATGGAAACGGAGGAGGCTCTGGTGGAGATGGTGGAGATGGTGGCTCTGGTGATGATAACCTTGGAATAATTAACATTCCTGTTTATGTACATGTAGTTTATAGTAACTCAAACGAAAACATTAGTGATAATCAAATTAATTCTCAAATTGATGTTTTAAATGAAGATTTTAGAGCAACAAATAGCGATGCTAGTCAAGTACCAACAGAGTTTGCAGGTCTTGTTGCAGATTCTGAAATCACATTTTCATTAGCAGGCGTGTTTAGACATTCTAACTCAAGAACATCTTGGGGAACTAATGATTTAGTTAAAAGTACTTATCCTCCTATAACTCCTGAAACCCATTTGAATATTTGGGTTTGTAACATAGGTGGAGGTATTTTAGGATACGCTCAATTTCCTGGTGGACCAACTGCTACCGATGGTGTTGTTGTAGGGCCTAATTTTTTCGGAACAACAGGATATCTTTCTGCTCCTTTTGATGAAGGAAGAACTACTACACATGAAGTAGGACATTACTTAAATTTACGTCATATTTGGGGAGATGGAAGATGTCGTCAAGACGATTTTGTATCTGATACTCCTTCTTCTGATGGTCCAAATTATGGATGTCCATCTTATCCAACGGTTAACTGTCGTTCAAATGACATGACAATGAATTATATGGATTATGTAGACGATGCATGTATGTATATGTTTACTGAAGGGCAAAAATCAAGAATGCGTTCAATTTTTGCATCTGGAGGACCAAGAAGTGCTATGGTAAACTAAACCTTTAAATTATATAATTTTTTAAAAGACGTCAATTTTGGCGTCTTTTTTGTATTATTAATTATCTAAACCAAAAATACGTAGAAGATGAAATTAATTTTACTCATATTAAACCTAGTACTATTGAACTCTTGTGGAGCATCTAAACAAGAGTCGCTAACAAATAGTAATGAGAATGCTATGAATAGAGAAAAAGTGACGTTATCAGGAACTTATAAAATAGTAGCCATTGAAGAAAACGAGACATTACCTGACGATTTGACCATTTCCTTTGATAATAAGACAAATAAAGTATCAGGATATTCTGGTTGTAATCAATTTATGGGAGATTATACGTTTGAAAATGATTCAATTACTTTTGGACCTCTAATGTCTACAAAGCGATTTTGTATGGACAGTATTAATGCAATTGAACGAAAAATGCTAAGTGCATTATCTAAAACCCAAACGTTGGTTTTTGCAAATGAAGAGTTGAGTTTTATGAGTGGAGACACAGTGGTATTAAAAGCTTCTAAAACCGAAACAAAGTCTAATAAAGTTGCACAAGAAAGCGATTATATAATTGAGTACTCTGCAACTACAAGAGGATTTCATAATTCGTTAAAATTGCAAAATGGTATTATGACTACTCTAAAAGGAAGAGATTTAAAAGAAGCTAAAAAAACGTGTTCTGAAGAAGATTTAGCTACTTTAAATAAATTGATTCAAGAATTAGATTTAGAAAAATTAAATACACTAGAATCACCTTCAAAAGCTCATCAATATGATGGTGCTCCAATAGGTCGATTAATAATTGAATATAAAGGAAAAACCTATCAAACACCTGCGTTTGATGCTGGAAACCCTAATAAATATGTTGCACCTTTAATTGAAAAATTATTGGCAATTGCCGAAATGGGTAAATAATTGAAAAGCTGTATAACTATTCGTATTTTTGCATAAAAGAAAGACTGTGACAATACAAGAGATACAAAACGAGATTATAGACGAATTTTCAATGTTTGATGATTGGGAAGAACGTTACCAATACATGATAGATTTAGGTAAAACACTTCCACTGATTGATGCACAATACAAAACCGACGATTTTATTATAAAAGGATGCCAAAGTAAGGTTTGGGTACATGCCAATTTAGATACAGATAAAGTTGTTTTTACTGCAGATAGTGATGCTATTATTACCAAAGGTATTATCGCTATTTTAATTCGTGTATTCTCAAACCAACATCCGAAAGACATCATAGAAGCTAATACAGATTTTATTGATGAGATTGGACTAAAAGAACATTTATCACCTACTAGAGCTAACGGTTTAGTAAGTATGATAAAACAATTAAAAATGTATGCAGTTGCATACCAAACACAATTAAATTAATATGGAAACCACAATAGATACAAACGCTTTGGGTGAAAAAATAGTAAAGGTTTTAAAATCTATTTTTGATCCTGAAATTCCTGTAGATATCTACGAACTAGGATTAATTTATGACGTTTTTGTTAACGAAGATTATGATGTAAAAATCTTAATGACTTTAACAACGCCTAATTGTCCTGTTGCCGAAACATTACCTATGGAAGTTGAAGAAAAGGTAAAATCAATAGACGAAGTAAAATCTGCTGAAGTAGAAATTACTTTTGATCCGCCTTGGAGTCAAGATTTAATGAGCGAAGAAGCCAAGTTAGAACTTGGTATGCTTTAATAAGGTTTTATAAATGCCAAGACGTACGCCTACTTCATTAAAAGACGATAAAAAAACTAATCTTAAGTCGTCTTTTAATGCGCTTGTTTACATTCCTAGGTTTTTTAGAGAAATCTGGAACGTAAACAAAAAACTTTTTATACTTGCTGCCTTTTGCAGATTAATTGGCGCATTGCTTCCTGTTATCATTTTATGGGTTGGAAAACTGATTATAGATGAAATTATTCTTCAGACCTCATTAGAAGTTACAGATTACACCCAACTTTGGACCTATGTTGCTGTTGAATTCACGCTAGTTATTTTATCAGATTTGGTAAGTCGTGCTATTTCATTAACTGATGGTTTACTTGGCGATGAATATAATATTGCAACTTCGGTTACTATTATAAAAAAGACCAATCAAATTAACATTAGCTTGTTAGAAGATGCCGATTTTTACGATAAGCTAGAACGTGCCAGAACGCAAACCACAGGTCGTGTTGGTCTTATGTCTAACGTGTTAGGACAAGCACAAAGCGCCATTTCTATTGCAACACTTGTGGCTGGTTTAATTTATTTTGAACCGTATTTAATCATCTTGTTGGTATTGAGTATAATTCCGTCGTTTATTAATGAAGTTCGCTTTAGTCAACAGCAATATTCATTGGCTAGAAGCTGGACAGCAGAACGTAGAGAATTAGATTACTTACGATTTATTGGTGCCAATGATAAAACAGCAAAAGAAATAAAGCTTTTTGGACTTACAGATTTTGTTGTAAATCGGTTTAAAAACCTTTCAGAAGAATACTATGAACTCAACAAAACCCTTGCTATAAAACGTTCGGCTTTAGGTTTTGTGTTTAATGTTTTAGGTTCATTAAGTTATTATGGCGCTTATGTGTTTATCATTTATCGTGTGCTTTCTGGCGCTATTACACTAGGTGAACTTACGTTTCTTTCTGGGTCTTTCAATAGGCTTATGAAAAACCTTCAAGACTTTTTTTCAAAATTCACACGTATTTCTGAAAGTGCTTTATACCTTAAAGATTATTTTGATTTCGTCGATATTTCTGTGGCTTCAAAAACCAAAGAAGATGTGCCATTACCAAAACAGATTAAACAAGGTTTTGAGTTTAAAGACGTGCGTTTTTCGTATCCAGGTTCTGAAGTTGAAATATTAAAAGGCATTTCGTTTACATTACAAGCTGGCGAAAAACTAGCGTTTGTCGGTCAAAATGGTGCAGGAAAAACCACATTAACCAAACTGTTATTACGTTTTTACGAACCAACTTCTGGAGAAATTTTGTTAGATGGTATTAATATAAATCGCTTTAATAAAGCCGAATACCAAGAGTTTTTTGGAGTGATTTTTCAAGATTTCTTTAAGTATGAATTTACTGTAAAAGAAAACATTGCTATTGGTGATATTGACGAACTTGACAATCAAGAAAAAATTGAAAATGCTGCTGAATTAAGTTTAGCAAATGATGTGATTTCAGAGCTAAAACACGGTTACAACCAACAATTAGGAAAACGTTTTGTAAACGGCATGGAACTTTCTGGTGGACAATGGCAAAAAGTAGCTTTAGCAAGAGCGTATATGAAAAATGCCGAAGTAATGATTCTAGACGAACCTACATCAGCACTTGATGCCAAAGCTGAAAGTGATGTGTTCACAAGGTTTATTGGACTTACCGAAGGAAAAACAAGCATTATTATTTCGCATAGATTTAGTACAGTTAGACAAGCCGATAGAATTTTGGTTCTAGAAGAAGGTCGTGTTCTTGAAATAGGTACACACGAAGCCTTAATGGCAAACAAATCGTTATATGCTGAATTATTTACACTTCAGGCCGAAGGTTATCAATAGCTTTCAACATATTAAACACTCGATTTTCGAGTAAAACAATTTATCTTTGTAGTATGGCAGAAGAAATTATAAACAGAGTCGCAAATAGTAAACTTGTTACTATAGATTTGGAAGACTACTATCCAAAAGGGCAACGCGTGTTATTTGATATAAAAGACTGGTTGTTTCAAGAGCTTATTTTAAAAGAATCTGATTTTAGATCTTTTGTTAAGGAGCACGATTGGTCACAATATCAAGATGCTTATTTAGCATTAACGTGTTCGGTAGATGCGATAATTCCATCTTGGGCGTATTTACTTATTACATCACATGTTTCGGCTTATGCCAAAAAAATTGTAGTTGGTGATTTGGTAACTTTAGAAACAGCAATTTACCAAGATATTATATCGCAATTAGATGTTTCAGACTATTCTGGAAAACCTCTTATTATAAAAGGATGTGCCAACAAACCTATCCCTGAATCTGCTTACACCTTGCTTATTTCAAAATTACAACCTATAGCAAAATCTATTATGTATGGTGAAGCTTGCTCAACTGTACCTTTATATAAGAAAGGTAAAATGTGACTTTTGTAATAAAGTTGAGTCTAAGAAAAAGACTATTTTTGTACAGTAAAAATTTGATTTAAAAAGAAGTATAATGAAGAAACTATTATTTACAATTGCTTTAATTACAGTAGCGTTTACAACTAACGCTCAAACAATGGAAGAACTAAAGGCTGAACAAGCAGCAAAAAAGGACTCGATTGCAGCTATACAAGGTAGAGTTAACGCTTTACAAGCTCAAATTGATGCGCTTCCAGGATGGAGAGTAGGTGCTTTTGGTACAATTGGAGGGAGCATTTCAAACTTTAACAACTGGTATGCACAAGGAACACCAAATAACTCATCAGGTAGTATAGGTGTATCTTTTAACGGTTATGCTAATTTAATTCAAGAAAAATATTTCTGGAGAAATGCATTAACTGCAAACCTTAACTGGATTAAACTTGATGATAAAGACACTGATTTAGATGATGATGATTTTAACCCAACAACAGATGTGTTTAACCTATCATCTTTATATGGTAGAAATATCACCAACAAATTAGCAGCTTCTGCATTATTAGAATACAGAACGACACTTTTAAACAACTTTAACGATCCTGGATATTTAGATGTAGGTGTTGGTTTTACTTGGACTCCTGTTGATAATTTAATAGTTGTTGTTCACCCTTTAAACTACAACTTTGTATTTGCTGATAATGATGCAATTTTTGATTCATCTCTTGGTGCTAAAATTGTAGCAGACTATACAAGACAAATAGGAGCTGTAAGCTTTAAATCTAACTTATCAATGTTCCAAAGCTACAAGAGCTCAGACCTTTCTAACTGGACATGGACAAATTTTTTTGGTTACACACTTTGGAAAATGATTGGTGTTGGTTTTGACTTTGGTTTAAGAAGCAACAAACAAGAAGCGTTAAACTATGCTTTAGGTAATTTTGATCCTTTATCTGGAGATGACGAGCCTTCTTTTGGTAATGTAGATAATGATTTGCAAACCTATTGGACATTAGGATTAAGCTATAAATTCTAATTGAAATTGAATATAAAATTAAAAAGCACGCTAACTAGCGTGCTTTTTTTATGATTCGAAATCTTCGTTGGAATAATCTGGATACAAAAAGTGATTGTAAGGGAAGCGTGTGATATGAATTTTTCTAACTTCATCATAAACACGTTTTCTAAAGTCTTCTAGGTTCTCTTTATTCAATGCTGAAATAAATAAAGCATAATCACCTATTTTATTCATCCAAGTGGTTCTCCACTCTTCAAGAGAGTAATGTGCTTTAGTGCGTTCTTCCATTAAATCGTCTTCATCAAATGGTTCGGCTTCATAGGCATCAATTTTATTAAACACCATTATAGTAGGTTTGTCAGAGCTATGAATTTCATCTAATATTTTATTAACCGATTCAATATGCTCTTCAAAATTAGGATGTGAAATATCAACTACATGAAGTAATAAATCTGCTTCTCGAACTTCATCCAAAGTACTTTTAAAACTTTCAACTAATTGAGTTGGTAGTTTTCTAATGAATCCTACTGTGTCTGTCATTAAAAACGGAAGGTTTTGAATAACTACTTTTCTTACAGTAGTGTCTAGCGTTGCAAATAGTTTGTTTTCGGCAAATACTTCACTTTTACTTACAACATTCATTAAGGTAGATTTTCCAACATTGGTGTAACCTACAAGTGCAACTCTAACCATTTGACCTCTGTTGCCTCGTTGCACAGACATTTGTTTGTCAATGGTTTTTATCTTGGCTTTAAGTAACGCAATTTTATCACGTACAATACGTCGGTCAGTTTCAATTTCGGTTTCACCAGGACCACGCATACCAATTCCTCCTTTTTGTCGCTCAAGGTGAGTCCACATTCCTTTAAGTCTAGGCAGCAAATATTCGCATTGAGCAAGCTCAACCTGTGTTCTTGCATAACTGGTTTGTGCACGTTGCGCAAAAATATCGAGAATTAAATTGGTTCTGTCCAAGACCTTGCAGTTAAGTATTTTACTTATGTTGCGCTCTTGGGCTGGAGATAATTCGTCATCAAAAATTGCGGTACCAATTTCATTTTCATTAATAAATTCTTGTACGTCATTCATTTTACCAGACCCAATAAAAGTTTTTGGGTTTGGCATATCCATTTTTTGGGTAAAACGTTTTACCACTTCGCCACCAGCAGTATAGGTTAAAAACTCAAGCTCATCGAGATACTCTTTGGATTTAGACTCGTCTTGTTCTTTAGTAATTACACCTATTAAAACTGCTTTTTCTAACGTTATGTCCTTTTTTTCTAGCATATATTAATTTAAAGCACAAAGTTACACAATTGTTTGCAGTTTAATTTTCTTATTTTTAGAGCTTCCTTTAGTCTATTCTTTTAAGCAAAACTACATTCAATGCAATACACGATAGCGTTTTATAATATTGAAAATTTATTCGACATTCATAATGATCCATTTACTAATGATGATGATTTTTTACCAACTTCGGATAAAAGATGGACTCAAAAAAAATACGATAGGAAAATTTACAAAATTGGATCGGTAATTTCACAGATTGGAACTGATGAGAATACTACACCTCCAGCAATTGTTGGTTTAGCTGAGGTTGAAAATAAGCGTGTATTAAAAGATTTGCTTGCGAGTAAAGATTTGCAATCCATTAATTACGATTATGTGCATTATAATTCACTTGATGAACGAGGAATAGATGTTGCTCTTATATATAATAAGGATGTATTTACTGTAAACTCTTCTGAAACCTTCAATATTTTCATCACAGATGGAGATGGTGAAATAGATTTCACTAGAGATGTTCTTTTGGTTTCTGGTATGTTGGGAGGAGAGGAAATACATATTATAGTTAACCATTGGCCATCAAGAAGAGAAGGTGAAAAAGCATCATCATATAAAAGAGTGTTGGCTGCTCAAAAGAATATTGAAGTTGTTAACCGTTTAAAACAAGACAATCCTAATTCAAAAATTATTGTTATGGGCGATTTTAATGATAACCCAGATGACGATAGTGTTGAAGAGTTAGTGGCAGGTGCAAACCTTTATAATCCAATGCAAAATTTAAGAAGCATTGACAAAGGAAGTCTTAATCATGATTTTAATTGGAATGTTTTTGACCAAATAATGGTATCAATAAATTTTCTTGAGACTAAACCAAATACATTAAAATTTTCTGACGCCAATATTTTTGACTCAAAATTTTTAACACAATATAATGGTAAGTATAAAGGTCAGCCTTACAGAACTTTTGTTGGAAAAAAATACAAAGGCGGATTTAGTGATCATTTTCCAGTATTTATTGAGTTAAGAAAAACATATTAAAAAAGCGCTTAATCATTTTATCGGAGATAAATGCATTTAATCTATTATCATAATGTTAATGGGTTGTTAAGATACTTTTTTTTTATCTTCGGTAGCTTATCAGGTATTGCTTAAATACTATGATTGTTTATAACCCCAGATTAATTTTTATAAACATAGTATTAAGGTATTAACAATCAATATCTTGAGATTATATAAAATAATTTGTTCAATTATTAACTGCTAAAACCAAATGAAAAAAATTACTATTTGGCTAAGTTTAAGCTTTTTGTTGGCGTTTTGCCAAACATCAATAGCGCAATTTAGCTGCGATTCCCCTATTATGATAACCGATGGTTATACAGCTGACGGGATAACTACACCAGGAACAGCTGGAATTGAAGATTGGAATGACCCAAATCCAGATTCATGTACTTCAAATGCATTCTACTGGGATGATGATGTGTACCTTTTTGGGTATACCGCTGGAGCTAACGATGAAGAAATATCTATGACTATTTTTACCAGAAATGGTTGGAATGGTATTGGTATCTTTTCTGATTGTAATGGTACTGCTCTAGAAGGGTGTTTAGCATCTGCAAGTTCAACAACAGGTAATGTGTCTCAGACAGTTTTAGCAAATGTTGGAGCAGGTGAAACCGTTTACATTGCAATTGGGCAATGGGGATCACCAAATGACTTAGATTTTGACGTTACAGCGTTTAATGCTGTAGAATTAGTTGACCCTCCATCTTGTTCTACTTTTACCACTCCAGTTGACGATTCGATTGATGTACTTGAAGATACAGCTATCAATTGGACTCAAGCTACTGGTGGAGCAACAGGATATAGAATTTCTATAGGAACATCTACAGGAGGTGTCGATATTGTAAATGACCTAGATTTAGGAAACGTGTTAACTTATACACCAAGCACTCCGTTAGCTTATAGTACTGAGTATTTTGTTAATGTAACACCATATAATTCTAATGGAGATGCTCAAGGATGTGCTGAGTTAAGTTTTACAACTAGAGAAGAGCCACCAGCAGGTTCTATTTGTAGCAACCCAATAATGGTAACCACACCATTACCTTATGTAACAACAGATGATACTTCTAATTATGGAGATGATTACACTGGAGGACCAGGAGCTAACTGTGGTTCAACTTCAGGATATTTAGGAGGAGACGATGTTGTGTATTCATATACACCAGCAGTTGATACTTCAATTGATATTGCATTATCAGGTGTAGGTACTTACACAGGTATCTTTGTATATACAGATTGTGCTAACATAGGTTCGCAATGTGAAACAGGAGCTGTAAATGGATTTGCCGGAGGAGATATGCTGATAGATAATTACACTGTTACAAGTGGAACAACCTATTATATAGTAATTTCAACATGGCCATCGCCTCAAAGTACACCATATACATTAACAATTACTGAAAACACTTGTGTAGACGCTGAGGCAATATTTTCAACGGTTAGCGATTGTGCTAATGGTGATCAATTTTTAGTAGAAGTTGATTTAACTAGTTTAGGTTCAGCAGGAACAATTACAATTAGTGACGACCAAGGTAGTACACCACAAACAGTTGATGCAGTAGGAGTTTATACTTTTGGTCCATATGCTCATGGTACACCAGTAATAATGACAGCAGCAAACGATGATGATTCAAACTGTACATTGGTAAGTGCTAGTTTAACTGAGAACTATTGTTTAGACAATATCGTAGATTGTGCGGTAGGACCAGTAAACACAACATTCTGTTACTTTAATAATATAGACGATGATCCATCAGTAGCAACTTTTAGTTATACAAGTACAGATGGTAGCCAATTGAACCTGACGATAAACGCAGGTCAAATGGAAGGTTGTTGTGATGAGTTAGTTGTAATAGATTCAGATGGAACAATACTATACAACCAAAACACACCAAACCCAGCAGGATTGACATTCCAATCTTCTGGAGATACAATATCGTGGTACATTAACTCAGATGGTTCAGTAAGTTGTGAGAACAATGGTTACACACCATTTGATGTAACAGTTGCTTGTGCAACTTGTGAAAATCCAGAAGCTACTTTTTCAACGGTTAGCGATTGTGCTAATGGAAATCAATTTTTATTAGAAGTTGATTTAACTAGTTTAGGTTCAGCAGGAACAATTACAATTAGTGACGACCAAGGCAGTACACCACAAACAGTTGATGCAGTAGGAGTTTATACTTTTGGTCCATATGCACACGGTACACCAGTTATTATGACAGCAGCAAATGATGATGATTCAAACTGTACATTGGTAAGTGCTAGTTTAACTGAGAACTATTGTTTAGACAATATCGTAGATTGTGCAGTAGGACCAGTAAATACAACATTCTGTTACTTTAATAATATAGACGATGATCCATCAGTAGCAACTTTTAGTTATACAAGTACAGATGGTAGCCAATTGAACCTAACTATAAACGCAGGTCAAATGGAAGGTTGTTGTGATGAATTAGTTGTAATAGATTCAGATGGAACAATACTATACAACCAAAATACACCAAACCCAGCAGGATTGACATTCCAATCTTCTGGAGATACAATATCATGGTACATTAACTCAGATGGTTCAGTAAGTTGTGAGAACAATGGTTATACACCATTTGATGTAACAGTTGCTTGTGCAACTTGTGAGAATGCAGAAGCTACTTTTTCAACGGTTAGCGATTGTACTAATGGAAATCAATTTTTAGTAGAAGTTGATTTAACTAGTTTAGGTTCAGCAGGAACAATTACAATTAGTGACGACCAAGGTGGTACGCCACAAACAGTTGATGCAGTAGGAGTTTATACTTTTGGTCCATATGCGCATAGTACACCAGTTATTATGACAGTTGCAAACGATGATGATGCAAATTGTACATTAGTAAGTAACAGTTTAACAGAAGAATATTGTTTAGATAATATTGTTGACTGCGACTTAGGGCCAGTAAACACAACATTCTGTTACTTTAATGACATAGATGACGACCCGTCAGTAGCAACATTTACTTATACAAGTTCAAATGGTTTGCCTCTTAACATTACATTTAATGATGGTCAAATGGAAGGTTGTTGTGACGAGTTAGTTGTAATAGATTCAGATGGAACAATACTATACAACCAAAATACACCAAACCCAGCAGGATTGACATTCCAATCTTCTGGAGATACAATATCATGGTACATTAATTCTGATTTTTCAGTAAGTTGTGAGAACAATGGTTACACACCATTTGATGTAACAGTTGCTTGTGCAACATGTATCAATCCTCAAGCAACCTATCAAGTAGTTGATGATTGTGATAATGGTGATCAGTTTTTAATTGATGTTAACGTAACGTCTTTAGGAGACGCTAACTCATTAACTATTAGTAATAACATTGATGCAACAACTGTTTCAGTACCTTCAGAAGGAATTTACCAAATTGGACCATTCCCTTTCTTAGTTGATGTTGTGGTAACTGTAAGTAGTGATGATGATGTTAATTGTGTAATTAATAGTTCGCCAATTCAGTTATTGGCTTGTCCGCCTGAAAATGACAACCCATGTAATGCTATAGTGGCTAGTGTGAATGAGGACAATTCATGTGATTTAGTAACAGCAGGAACTATAATAGAAGCAACACCTTCTGGAGTTCCAGATGGCGAATGTGGTGGTGACCCAGACGATGATGTTTGGTTCCAATTTACAGCATTAAACGAAGTTCAGCTGATTTCAATTACAAATATCACAGGAGGAACTACAAACTTAGATCATGGACTTTACGAAGGAACATGTGACGGTTTAACCGAGTTATATTGTTCAGCAGACACAGCAAGTGTAACACCTGAATTAGTTGTAGGAAACACATACTATATTAGAGTATTCTCAGGAGGTTCTGTAGGAGAAACAAGTACTTTCGATTTATGTATTAAAGATGCACCAACAAATATAATCTGTGAAAATGCTGAAAACTTCTGTCAAGAAGGTGGAGCATTAGTAACTTCAAATATTATAGGAATTCCAGACCCTAACGATATTGCATGTTTAGGATCTGCACCAAACCCTACATGGAACATCATTCAAATTGGAGATCCAGGATTAATAGAAATTGAAATTTCTCAAGTAGATGATAATGGCAATGGTATCGATGTAGACTTTGTGCTTTGGGGACCATTTGAATCAGTTGCAGATTCTTGTACTGAAATAGCTTTTGAAGATTGTCCTTCTTGCCCAAACAATACAAGTAACCCTGACTTTTATCCATTTGGTAATATAGTTGATTGTAGTTACTCTTTTGTTTCAGTAGAAAACTTAACAATTGATAATGCTCAAACAGGAGAAATATACATATTACTAGTTACTAATTTCTCTGACGATCCAGGAACAATCTCAATTAGTCAAACTAATGGAGGAGATGATGGAGACGGTAACGTAACAGCTGAAATAGAAGTAGATTTAGGACCAGATCAAAGTTTCTGTGGTTTCCCTTCTTACGATTTAGTTGCAGACTCTCCATTTGCTGATAGATATGAGTGGTATTGTGATGGATTCATAATAGAAGGAGAAGAATCTTCTGTTTTAACAGTTACTGAGTCTTGTACTTATACTGTTATTGCTTATGATGATCAATGTGATGCACAAGCTCAAGATCAAGTAACCGTTATTTTCGGATTAGAGCCTGTTGCTAACCCTGTAGATGATATTGTAACATGTGACGATGCTTCAGGAGACGAAATCGAAGACTTTGATTTAGAAATGCAAACTGCAGGAATATTAGGAGCTCAAGATCCTAGTTTATTTAATGTAACGTATCACTTGACGCTTACTGATGCTCAAACTGATACAGGCGCTTTAACATCTCCATACACTAACATATCTAACCCGCAAACTATTTATGTAAGAGTAGAAGATGCAAATCCAGATGCTTCTTTCTGTTTTGCGACAACAAGTTTTGATTTAATAATATCAGGACCAACACCAACAGCAACAAGTATAGATATAGAAGCATGTGATGATAATTCAGGTGATGGTATTGAGGATTTCGATTTAGCAGCTTATGATACTGATATATTAAATGGTCAAGACCCAACGGAGTTTACAGTTACTTATCATGAAACTGAAGCAGATGCTGAAGCAGGTCAAAATGCTATAGATACTTCTTCACTTTACACAAGTGACTCTCAAACTATTTATGTAAGAGTTGAAAGCAATTCAGCATTTGATTGCTACTCTACTACTAGTGTAAATTTAATTGTACTTCCTATTCCTGTTGCAACATTTAACACGACAGATGTTGATTATGAGGTTTGCCCTAACGCAACAGTTCCAATAGAAATAGCATTAACCCCTCAAGGGTATTCTGAGTCAGATGTTACTGTTGAATGGTATCAAGATGGAGGTCTTATTAGTGGCGAAACAGGATTAACCTTACCTGTTTTAACACAAGGTCTTTATACAGCAATTATTACTTATAACGATTCTAGTTGTACTTACGAAGTATCAGAAACAGTCATAGAATTAGAGAGTTGTGTAATACCAGAGGGTATTTCCCCAGGAGTAAGTCCAGGACAGAATGACACATTTGATTTAAGTAGTTATGGTGTAACACGATTAGAGATATTCAACCGTAATGGTGTATTAGTATATTCTAAAGATAACTACACAAATGAGTGGTATGGACAGAGCAATAGTGGAGATGAGTTACCAGTAGGTACTTACTTCTATACGATGATCTATGAGAATGGAGCAAAGAAGCGTAGTGCTTGGGTATACATCAACAAATAAGACTAACCGAAATTAATCTAAGAACATGAAAAGACTCACAATACTAATACTAACGCTCGTAGGCTTTCAGGTCTTCGGGCAGCAGGATCCACAGTACACACAGTACATGTATAATATGAATGTCATTAACCCAGCTTATGCAGGCTCAAGGGAGAATCTAAGTTTTGGTTTACTGTATCGTACGCAGTGGACAGGATTAGAAGGAGCACCAAAGACAGGAACATTCTTTGGTCACCTTCCCGTAGGCGAGAAAGTAGGATTAGGGTTATCGATTATATCAGATAACATAGGACCAGTAAATGAGACCAATGCTTATGCAGATTTCTCGTATACACTTCGATTAGGAGGCGAACACCGCTTGGCGTTTGGTGTTAAGGCAGGCGCAACGTTTCATGATATAGGACTCACAGGTCTTGATGTCGTGGACCCTAACGATCCTTTCTTCTCGGAGAACATCAACAGTGTGACACCAAACATAGGCGCAGGAGCATTTTATTATACAGACCATTACTATTTGGCAGTATCTGTACCGAATATTTTAAATTCGGTACACCTTGATGCCAATGGTTTTGAGTTAGGCTCAGAAGTTAGCCATTACTTCATAACAGGAGGATATGTGTTTGACTTATCACAAAATACCAAGTTGAAGCCATCGTTTTTGGTTAAGTCAGCCTTTGATGCGCCAACCTCTTTTGATGTAAACTTAAATGCGTTGTTTTATGATAAGTTCGAGATAGGAGCCTCTTATAGGCTTGATGATTCATTTTCAGGGCTTATCAATTTTGCGATTACCCCATCGCTACGTATAGGTTATGCTTATGATAGTGTTACTTCAGATATAAAGAGGTATGCACCAGCATCGCATGAGTTTATGTTATTGTTTGACCTTAACTTCCCTAAGAAGGTATCACGATCACCAAGATATTTCTAACCATTCAAGCCAAACCAAAGATGAAAAACATACAAAAATATTTATTGATAACCTTGCTG